>CAWGWI010000020.1:0-211525 GCA_963826275.1 Terriglobia bacterium
GACTAAATGCTGGTCTCACATCGCGCAGCAATTGTGTTGTTTGTGTGGCGCGGACTTTCCTGTCCGCGGCCTTTGCCTTGGATTTTCTGCTGGGTGCCCCACCCGCGCCATTTTTTGGCGACGGGTGGGAGTAACGACAAAAGAAAAGGGGGCCCTTTCAGCCCCGATCTTCTAACCACTAGCCACTAACCACTAATCACTTCTTACAACAACGCTGCCACTCTTCCCGCAAACGCCGGCTGTTGCAGACGCGCCAGCAATCCCGCCGCCTCGGTCAACTGACGATACCGATCCGCCACCGGCTCCAGCTCAGCAGAAAACTGTGGCACCCACAGCTCTGCATAAAGCTTCACGGTGACGCTCATGGCCAGCAGCCGCATGCGCAGCGCATTGTTCACCAGCACCTGCGCGGCCTTCGCCACCTCCGGCTCGGAACTGTGGCGTGCCGCTTCGCCCAACCGCATCAGCACCTGCGCATTGTGCGCCAGACGTTTTACATATTCCAGCGTAGCCTGCAGTCGCGCGCGCCGCAGCTGCCGGTAATCGTTCGACGACAATCTTTGTTTCAGAAACTGCTCCTGGCTCGCGTCCAGCAGATTGCTGAAGGCCGCGAAGTCCACAGGCTGAGTCTGTCCTGCCAGGTCTTCGAGATTCCGTACCAGGATCCGCTCGCGGCGAAAATTCCAGTACAGAAACAGAATTGCGATGACCGCGACTACGGCTACAAGCGTTATCAAACCGTTACTCCAACTCTGATTCTTTCAAACCAGCTGCGCCGGAAACGTAAATCGATTTTGTCCGGCCACATCTTACAGCCCCAATGATCGCCGATAATTGCCGTGCAACTCAAAAAATAAAATTCTAGTCCCGAAAAATGGAATGCCGAAATAGGGCGTCTTCCCGACTCCCGCTATGGGACTGGATTTTCACGTGGTAAGCCCTAAAGTCCACTCGTTAGACGCGAAATGAGTTGGCCAGGATTATCTAGAAACCGGCTGGTCGTCGTTTTCTTCTTCTTCGACGTCGGTTTTCGTGGCGGACTTGGGCTTTAGCAGCTCTTCCAACTTCTCGTTCCACTTCGCGATATCGTTATACGGGATCACTCGCACCGACTGCGCAACACCTACTGGCTGCGCAACGAATCTCAGCCAGATCACGGACATCAAGATGAAGCTCAATGCGCTAAAGGCTGGTGGCCCACTCAAGCCTTCAGTTGGCTTGAGTGGGGCAGTTCCACGGCTGGACATAACCGACCCTGCGCGCGTTCTCGCTCCCGAGCCGTCCATTCGCATTCGATCTCGACGCGACCTTCACATCCCGTCGCCCATTGCCGAAAACTGCTCCATTTCCAGTCTTCCGGGCGCTCGCACAAACCCCGCGCCACCGGATTGCGGTGAATGTAGCGTAATTTCTCTACAAACTGCCGGTAGCTACGCACATTGAAATCGTAGTAGCGCTTCTGCCAGAAGTGCTCCGCACTCCCGATCAAGCGGCGCGACACACCTTGCTTCAGTGATTTCAGCGCAACGGCCAGTGTCTCCCGCTGAGGCTCGCTCAACAGCAGATGTACGTGCTCGGGCATCACTACATATCCGTACACGGATAGTCCATAACCACAGCGAACGCGCTCCAACACATCCTCGAAAACTCTGCGAGTCGCCGGACTGTTCAGAGATGGATGGCGGTGGTAACAACAGAAAGTCACAAAGTGAGTTTGCCCGGATTCGTGGAATCGCTTCAATCCCCAAGGCACGCGTTCAGCTTAGGCTCATGAGCTAGTCCCACTCAAGCCAGAAGAAGGCTTGAATGGGCCACCGGCCGAATAGGGCATCCTCCAGATTCCCGCTATGGGAGTAATCTTTCGAGGTGCGCTCTGATGACCCTCACGCATGCCCTCCTCCGGCCTCATGTCGTCAACGGTCTTGCAGTTAATGATTGCTGTCGTAATCATCCGCCGAGGACCAAACACAAAACCACATACGATCGCTGTCTACGATTTCGGGGAGTTCTACACCTGTATAGGGCGGGGGGCTACGCGACCTTCCGCTTCAGTAATTCTTCCAACTTGTCGTTCCACTTCGCGATGTCGTTATAGGGGATCACTCGCACCGGCTGAGCAACTCTTTGGGGCTGGAGAATATACCAAGCCCAGATCACTACTGTGAGCGCATAGGCTGTTGTAGACAACAGCGACTGCAGATGCCAGACTGCATTTCCGTATTCAGTCCGCATCGCCACCAGTACTAAATCAACTATCGCGTAGATTCCATATCCCAAGGCAATGCCGAAGACATAACTCCTCCATCCCAGGCCAAGCGACCTTGCAACAGCAAATAAAAACAGCAGTATTCCTGCCTGGATGACTCTCAAACTACGAAGCGTTAAATTAATGGTTTCGCTTACGCGATCTGTCGGAGCGCCGGAGCCGAACGCAATCCAAGCGACGCTGATCATGATCAACGCAACAGCTGAACACAAGAACATCGTCCTCCAAATGCGCCGAAACGCATCATATGGCTGAAGCACGAAACCAAACACCTCGTAGATCACACAGAACGCAAGAACAAGACTAATCGTCTGCAAAAAATAGTACGTATAAAAATAGGTCTTCTCGGAAGGCTTCACGATGTACTGTGCAATTCCTATGCTTGCCAAGACGACCTGATAAATAGTGTAAGTGAGAAAGAACGGCAACTGCCGATACAGTCTGCGTCGCAAGACGACGAACATTATAAGGATTTGCAAAATCGTCGGAACGATCGCGATGACATACTCTTTGAGACCGAAAGACATGGGCTGAACGAGAGAATACACCGAAACCCGTTAGCCCATATCTTCCGTTACGTCTCTTAAGCGGTCTTACCGTTCTAGGCTTTCGAGCTTTGGATTCGGCGGAGGTGGGCACTGGATCGGACCGTCGCTCCAACTCTGAACTAGTCTTGGATTCGGAGCCGGTAACTGAATCGGACCATCCGCCCATGCCTGCGCTCCCGATACCATCAACATCAAACCAAACACAAAACCGCATACGATCTTTTTCATAACACCCTCCCAGTGCCAAGTGGGCACGGCCCTCAGCATCAGCGGAGAGGTGTCACGAACTTCAAAAACCTGTTTTCATTCCTGAATTTGGAACAAGATTTCGCCAATCGTGCATTCCGCACGGAATTGGTGTTTACTATCTGTGTATGTTTGCTACCCCGCGCGAAGACTTCGAACAGAACACTCTGAACTCGGTACCAGGCACCCTCGGCAAGCTCGAATACCTCGCCCAGCTACGCGAAGAAAATGGCCGCTATTTCCATTGGGGACTGGCACGGCTGCATGGCGACGAGGCCGCCGGCGCCACCCTGGAACAGGCACACCTGTCCCAGTTCCTGGCGCTGTTGCGCACGCCCCTGCCCCAGTTGTGGGACGAGATACAGCAGGCCGCGGAGACGCACCAGGTAAAGGCTGAGGAGTATGTGAGAGAGTTACAGCAGTTGGGACAGGCGCTGGTGCCTCCGGTTACCGGCGGAGGTTCGCACCGTCACTTCAGTTCAGTTTTGCAGGCGCTTTCTGCGCTGACGGCGCCGGCGGCCGTGCCACCCCGTCGAGCCGCATAGCCATTCCCACCACCTGCCCGATCACCTCCGCCTCCTGCGGATGCCGCATGATGCGCGGCGCCACCGGCGATAGCGGATGCGGTTGCAGCACGATGCGGTCACCCTTCTCGATCGTGCACCAGCAGCAGATGTGTTCGTCCCGCGTCTCCACGAAGTAGATGGGACGCTCGTATTCCGACCGCCACGAGCCGTCCCGCACCTGGTTCTTCGACTCGTCGATCTGCAGGAATGTCCCCGGCATGATCAGCGGATACATGGTGTAGTCGTCGATGCCTACGTAGCCATAGGTGAAGTCGGCATTGGCCAGCGGCGCGAGATACGAAAGTGGAACCACGCCCCACTTCTCCACCATGCGTCCCAGGTTCACCGTCTTCTTCAGGTCGAAGCTGGGGTCGAGTTTGACCGGCAGACGCACGTCGCCCTGCAGCTCCAGCGCGGCCGGGCGCGTCTTCGGCGCCTGCGCCAGAGCCAGGTCCGCCGAGTAGTTTTCCGTGTCGATGCCGTACCAGATCAGCAGCTGTTTAATCGTTACACGATAGATTACCGCCAGTGAATACAGACGGTGCAGGCTGGGAACGAGGCTCTTGGTTTCAAAGTCCGAGAGGCGGCTGATAGGGATGGCGTACTCTTCCTCTTTGCGCCTCTGGGCAATACGCTCGCTGGCGATTTCCACATCGCGCAGCTTGTAGCCCAGACTTTCACGCAAAGCCTTGAGTCTGGCTCCGGGCGTGGTCACGAAAAACTCCGAGTTCCAATTAGTGGGAGGACAGCTTGCTTGCTGCCCCTGATTATATGCACAACACGATAGAAAAAACAGGGCTGCGGCGGCTTCGGTTCAGTGGATGGGGTTGTAAGTCTCAGTGCACCGTGTTCTACGCCGAACTGTTCTGTGATCATCAGCGGAACAGCCAGTGACTAACATCACAACACCGGCTCCCGGGCCTGATCCTGCCAAAGGAGTGGATCTTGATTTTACTGACTACTAGCCACTGACTACTGGCTACTGCCTTTCTACCCTTCCCACACGAACGCATCGAACACCCGCGCCACGGAGAACCCCAGCTGCTTATAGAGATCCACGGCGCGTTGGTTCGCCTCGGTCACGGTCAGAGACAGGGTTTTGAAGTTGCGGCGGCGCAGGTCTTCCGCGCTCGCTTCCAGCAATGCCAGCCCAATCTTTTTCCCGCGATGCTCGGGTAGAACACAGACCTGTGTCACATGGCCGATATTCTCTTTCACCCGCGAACAGAGAATCAGCCCAATGGGAGTGCGGCTGGCGCGATCGACAGCCACGAACGACGAACTGGTGTCGAACACTCCACAGCCCGGGAAGCGAACGATGTTATTCAGAAAACGCAGCGCACCCTGAACCGTCCGGTATTGGTCGTTGATCTGCGAATCGATATGTCCCCGATAGCAAGCGGTGATAAGCGCCGCAGCGTGCTGATAATCGCTCTCCTGCCAGCGCCGCAGATCGAAAGAACATGCCTTTCCGGGGCTGACCTTGGGAGATACAGAATGTCCAGCCAGGGGAAGTTCCATGAACAGCCGCGGATAGCGCTGGAATCCCTGGTGTTGAAACGGGCCAGCCACGCGCCCGGTTTCATGCAGCAGCAGCTGCGCCTCGATGCGATGCACTCCCGGCGATTCCTGTAAAGTCTCGAGCACATGCGTCACTAGCTTGGTCTCCACCGGGCTCTCCTTGCCGTTCGGGGCGTGCTGGTGCGCAACATACAAGTCGCCGATCACGCCCTTGTTGCCTTCGTAGACGAAGAAAGCATAGCCGTGCAGTCGCCCGCGCTCCACCGCGGCGTAGCCAGGCAGAATGCGCGCGTCCACGTAGCGCAGAATCATATCGGCCGAAGAACTGTAGTCCCAGGCGAGCTCGTCCGCCCAAACCCCTGTCTCTTCCTCCAGAAGAGGCCGCAGGTCAGCCGACGTGAAATGCCTGAGATCGATGATTTCCATGCTAGTCCCGTTCGATTGGATGTTCCCGGTGCCCTTAGGGGAGCATTCGCACGCAGACTTGGAGTCTAAGCTTCGAACGCTTTGCAGGGCAACGGGGGAACACGAAAGAGCAATGCACGACTCACCCGAGTATGTGACAAGGAGTCACAGAAAGCGACCGGCTACTCGCCACCCGGCGACTGCGGACCGCTCGGGTTCGTTGGAACTGGGCTCATCCAGTAGAACTCCAGTTTTTGCGGCTTGTACTCACCGAGCGGCAGCGCCTTCCAGCCCGGAATGATGTTCTCCGCTTCCTGCAGCTTCCCTTGCGAAACGACCAGGATATGAGGGATTGTGGGCGCCTTGTCCTGGTAATTGTAGGTTGCTCGATTCAGGTAAAAATCCAGACCGTACTGGACTTCGCGCTTCACACCGTAAACCGCGATGGTCGACGGCGTCGGCTCGATGGCGCGGACCTCCTGTGCCAGCTGTCGCTCGGACAGATGCGCATCCATTACCGGCGCTCCCATCTTGATCAGGAAGGCCATCCCCATCACCACCGGCACCAGCGTCATCAGGCGAAGAGTCGGAATCCCGCGCAGCAGGATGACGGCAATCATCGCCAGCGCCACCGCGCCGCCCACGATGGCCGCCGCAACGATAGCGCCGGGAATCGGACGCACGCGCGAAATCCAGTACCAAACCAGCAGCGCTCCGGACAACATGGTGCCGTTCAGCAGGCAATGTACGATCACCACAACCGGAGAGATTCGTTGCGAGCGTTTTAGCTTCTCGCTCAGATAATCGGCCAGCAGGATTCCAAATGCTGGAATGGAAGGCAGGATATATCCCGGCAATTTCGATTTCGAGAGCGAGAAGAACACGACCGGCAATACACCCCACAGCAACAGGAACAGCTCGAATGTATCGCCGCTCTGCAGGTGATCCTGCACCAACTTCCGGATCGCCCGGACAAACGCTACACTCGCCGGCACCGTCCATGGCAGGACCGAGACCAGCAGCACCGGGATGAAGTACCAGAAGGGTTGCGCGTGTTGGAACATGTTGGTGCCGAAGCGCGCCAGGTTGTGCTCCAGGAAGAAGAACCGTACGAATTGCGGATTACGGATCTGCACCAGGACGTACCAGGGCAGTACTACCACGAGATAGAGTGCGATTCCGGGCAGCCAGAGCATGCGCGCCAGTACTTTGAAATCGCGCAATGCGCCGCAGAAAACCACCACGATCAGCAAGGCGAGAAATGGCGCTACCGGTCCCTTCGCCAACGTTGCCAAGGCCAGCGCGAAGTAGGAGGTCGCCAGCCAGCGCTTCTGATCGGTTTCGAGCCATGCGTACCAAGACAGCAGTGAGATTCCGAGCATCGCCGCTAGCGGCATATCCGTCGAAGCCGCCCGCGCAAAGCCGATCACCGCCGCCGATGCCGCCACCATCAGTGCCCCATCCAGTTGGGATCCCGGACGGAAACGCCTCAAAAAGAGGTACACAGAAAATACCAGCAACGTCGCCATTACGGCCGAGGGTACGCGCGCGGCCCAGTCGCTCACGCCGAAAATTTTGTAGGAAAGCATGGCGCCCCAGTAATAAAGGACGGGTTTTTCCAGCCATGCAGTACCGTTCAGGACTGGTGTGACCCAGTCGTGACGCGTCAGCATTTCTCGGGCGATCTGCGCGTACCGCGGCTCGTCGGCGCCAACCAGCCCGAAGCTGCCCAATCCATAAAAGAAGAGGAACCCGCAGAAAATTGCCAAAGTCAATGATTCAGCAATAATGGCTGTCCGCTGGCTTGACACCTGCGATGCCTGGTCGTGCATCAGGCAGCATCCTTCGCCGGGAATATGTTGGATTTTGTGTGGTCTAGGCCCAAAGCCGTTCAGGCTCCTCAGATTTTCCGAAACAACCGCAACGCCGACCATTGTAACGGTTGACCACCACGAACCGGGAACACACGTGCAGCCTGCCGCTTCTGGCTGATACAATTTCGGGACTGATGCAGCCACGTATGGAAACCGCTGCCGATTTCAAACCTGGAGACCGTTGGGTCGCGGAATTGCCAGACCGCGCTCTGGTGCTCATAGCTTCCTACAATCTGTATGGCCGCTGGACCGTGACCATCTACGATCAGAAAAGTCAATCGAACCTGTTCGAATTGCACGACGAGCAGACCCTGGAAGGCGCCATGAAGTATGCGGAAGGATATGTCAGCGGAGCGTTCCATGAGGAACTGGGTCCGTTCGGGTGGAAGTTACATTCCAATCGCTGAGAACTTCACCGCGGCCACTGGCTGCGTTTGAGAACGCCGGTGTTCGTTTCAGCCATGATACGAAACTGCGCGAGCACTCTTTCGACAGCAACCGAGAGGGGCCCGTCCAGAGATAATCCGCTTGCGCAGGTGTGACCGCCACCACCGAATTGCTCAGCAACATCGGCCACATCGATCGATCCCTTACTCCGCAAACTGACCCGCCAGCGCCCGTCTTCCATCTCACGGAAGAACACGGCCACTTCCACACCGTCGATAGCCAGCGCGTAGTTCACCAGCCCTTCGCAATCTTCATCGACGGATTCCACACGGTCCATCTGCTCGCGCGTCACGAACATCCACGTGAGCCGGCCTTCCCGGTGCAGATTCGAAAGCGCGCTTCCCAGCAGTCGCATCTTGGACGCCGCGTGCGAGAAATACACGTTCTGCGCGATTCGTGCCGGATCAGCGCCATACGCGACCAACTGCTTCGCCAGTTCGAACGTCTTCTCGTTGGTGCCGACAAAACAGAATGAACCCGTGTCAGTGAGGATCGCCGTATAAAGGCACGTCGCAATTTCAGGGGTGATCTCTACATTCGCCTGGTTAGCGAGCCAGAACACCATCTCCGCAGTAGCGCAGGCGCTCGGTTCGATCCAATTCACGTTAGCGAAGGGCTTCCCCGTGGCGTGGTGGTCGATGTTGATCAGAAACTGACGGTCCAGTCCGTGGAGGCGCGTACGCTGTACGCTGTCGCATTCCAGCAGGATCGCCGCCTCGTAACGGCCGTTCACCGATTCGGCCTGAACCACACGATCGGAAAATGGAAGGCGGCTGTAAATGTGGGGAACGGGATCGAAGAGCACTACTTCGGCCTGCTTGCCCATGCGGTTCAGGATTCCGCAGCAAGCCAGCGCTGATCCCACCGCGTCACCATCGGGACGGGCGTGAGAGGTCAGAACGAATCGATCTCTTGTTTCAATCGCCTGCAGAACTTGGTGCAGCATTGTTGGAACCTTGGCTCTTTACTGCAACGCCTGCAAGGTCCGCTTTCGCGGCCCGGGGTCCCCGGTAAGCCTGCTTTTGGCTTGCTGGGGTGAGGGCTCCGTGACCTTACTCGACTACCGGGCGCGCTTCTTTGAGCGCTTTAATAGTTCTTCAATTCTAGACTCAATCTGCTCCGCTCTGTCCAGACGGAAAAACAGTTCCGGCGCATGCCTCCGGCGGAGGCGATCCACGATCTCGTGTTTGATATAACCCGAGGCGGCTTCCAATCCCTTCAGGCTTTCTTTCGCCTCTTCGTCGGTGCCCGTCACTGACACCAGAACATAGGCTGACTTGCCGTCGGGCGAAAGGCGCACATCCGTGACCGTAACCAGCCCGATCCGGGGATCGCCCAATTCGCCTTCCACAATTGTCGCGATCTCTTCTTTCAGCGCCTCGCTCAGGCGTTCCCGATGATGCTGTTGTGCTCTGTTTTCCATACAGTCGTTAATCGATCGCCATAATCGTTTGTGCGCCGTTTTTTGGCCTAACCTCGGCGCGATCTCACTACTCGCTACCAGCTACGCCATCCATAATTTCCAGGTACGAATCCACAATCTCGCCCCCGGCATTATTTGCGAAGCGCATCGCTGCGCGCTCCACTTTATCCATCAAACCCTGAAGATAATCGCGCGACCCGGAGACACTGACGACACCAATGGTCGCCCGCTGCCACAGGTTTGTCTGATCCAGTTCCGCCACAGCGACGTTAAACCTGGCGCGCAGCTTGTCTTTCACGCTGCGTACCACCTGCCGCTTGTCCTTCAGCGAGGCAGCCGCTTCAATGCGAATTTCTAACGTCAGGTGCGCAATCATTGCGGCGCGGTAGTCTTTCCTTTGGCCAACGACGACCGGCGAAGACTGCCGACAAAAATAAAGGCCAGACTCAGCCGCCGTCTGGCAACTGAGTGCTGGCCACGATTTCCTTAGGCGATGGCCTCGGCCGCGACCTTTTCGGTCAGAAATGCCTCGATCACATCCCCAACTTTCACATCACCGTAGCCGGCGATTGCGATACCGCATTCCATTCCGTTGCGGACTTCTGAGGCGTCTTCCTTAAAGCGCCGCAGCGATCCAACCTTGCCTTTGAATACCTGCACGTTATCGCGCAGGAGTCGCACTTCGGAGTCGCGCTTGATGATCCCGTCCTGAATGTAGCAACCAGCAACCATGCCCACCTTCGGGATGCGGAACGTATCGCGTACCTCCGCGCGTCCCTGGTATGTTTCCTTGATCACCGGTTCCAGCAGGCCGGTCATAGCTTTCTTGATCTCGTCCTGCAGTTCGTAAATGATCGAGTGCAGGCGGATATCGACCTTTTCCTGCTCGGCCAGTTCCTGCGCCATGCGCTCCGGACGCACGTTGAAGCCGATGATGATCGCCTCTGACGCCGACGCCAGCAGCACGTCGCCTTCGTTAATCGCGCCTACGCCGCTGCGTAGTACCTTGATCTTCACCCGGTCGTTCGAGAGCTTCATCAGCAGGTCGTTCAGCACTTCGACTGAACCCTGCACGTCGCCCTTGAGAATGATCGAAAGCTCTTTGACGCCTTCGTTCTTGATCTTCTCCGCCAGGCCTTCCAGCGAGACACGCGAAGTCTTCGCCAAGGTAGCTTCGCGAGCCTTTTGGGTCCGGTATTCGGAAACCCCAACTGCCTTCTCGCGATCCGTAACTTGGATGAAGTTGTCCCCGGCTTGCGGCAATCCTTCCAGTCCGAGGATCTCGACCGGAGTTGACGGTCCAGCCTCGTCGAGCGGATTGCTCCACTCGTCGAACATGGCGCGTACGCGTCCGAACACATTGCCGACCACGAAGTATTCGCCAGTCTTCAATGTGCCGTTCTGCACGAGCACGGTTGCCACTGGTCCACGGCCGCGATCGAGTTTCGCTTCCAGCACTACGCCAGACGCTGGTCGTTCCGGATTCGCTTTCAGGTCTTGCAGATCCGCCACCAGGCAGATCATTTCCATCAGCAGGTTGAGATTGGTCTTCTTCTTCGCCGAAACTTCGACGAATACAGTCTGACCGCCCCAGTCTTCCGGCATAAGACCGCGATCCGCGAGCTGTTTCTTAACGCGCTCGGGTAGCGCTTCCGGCTTATCAATCTTGTTCACCGCCACAATGATCGGCACATTCGCCGCGCGTGCGTGATCGATGGCTTCCAGCGTCTGCGGCATAACGCCGTCATCGGCCGCAACCACCAGCACAACGATGTCCGTCACCTTCGCTCCGCGCGAACGCATGCGGGTAAAGGCTTCGTGACCAGGCGTATCGAGGAACACGATCTTCCGTCCGTAAGCCGGCGATTCTTTGTCGGTAATCGTGACTTTATACGCGCCGATATGCTGCGTGATGCCGCCAGCCTCGCCTTCTGCAACCGAAGCGTGGCGGATAGCATCGAGCAGGCTGGTTTTTCCGTGATCCACGTGGCCCATAATCGTAACCACCGGCGAACGTGGAACCAGAGCCTGTGCGGCTTCTTCGCCCGTGCCCTCGGGGCTCATCTCTTTTTCTGCCTGTTGCTCGAAGGTGATTACGCTGGTATCGGCGCCAAACTGACGCGACATATCCGATGCCAGTTCTGCATCGAGTGTCTGGTTGATGGTCGCAAACACGCCGCGCGCAAGCAGACGAGCAATCACGTCTTTTGCGCGAACTTCCAGCTTCTCGGCCAGATCCTTCACGCTGATACCTTCGGTAATGGTGATGGTACGCGTGATCGGCAGAGGCTCGTTCGAAATCACCATGCGCGGTGGCGGAACAAAGCCCTTCATCGGGCCTTCCTTCACCCCACGCGGAACATAGCGCTGTCCTGGACGCCGCGAAGGCGCGGGCCGTCCCGCAGGCCGTCCTGTCGGAGGCGGAGGAACCGCACCAATACCCGCACCGCCCATCGGACGTGCTCCCGCAGGAGCTGAACGCGTCGGATGCATCGGACGACGCTCGCCCGGACGCAGAGGCGGACGATTGCCCATCGGGCCGCCGCCCGGACCTCCCTGCGGACGTGGACGTTGGAAAATCGGTTGGCCGGGAACTGGACGTCCACCTTGCGGACGCGTACCTGGGGAACTGGCTACCGGAGCCGCTGGTCGCTGCGGCGGCGCCAAATACACCGGGCGCGGGCCGGTTTGCGGAACAATGAGTCGTCGGCCAATCGGCTGTCCAGGCACCGGACGCACGGGCTGCCCTGGTCCACCTTGTGCCGGACGTTGCGCCGCTGGTGCTGAGGGCGCCGGAGCCTGAGGCTGAGCACTCTGTGCCGGAGCGGTTGGTTCCGCCGTTTTCGCCTGCTCGACCGGAGCCGGTGGCTCAGCCGTCTTTGCAGCGGGCGGCGGAGTCGGCACAACAATGCGCGGCGCCTGGCGCGGTTGCGGCGTAATGAAACGCGGAGCCGCGGGCGCTTGCTGCGCGGAAATTGTTTCTGTCGGTTCGGCCGGTGCTGCGGGCTTCGCCTCAACTGGCGACTGCTCTTGTGCAGCGGGAGCAGCCGGAGCTGCTTCTACCGCGGGCTTCGGAGGCGCTGGAGGAGGTGTAACCGGCTTCTGCACCGACGGAGCTGGCGGCGTGTAGGCCACCGCTGGCTTCACTGGTTCAGCCGGCTTTGCCGCGGGACGCGCGGGCGCCGCAGGTGCATCGGTCTTCTGATGAATCGCTTTTAGAACATCGCCCGGCCGCGAGATGTGTGACAAATCGAACTTCGGCTTCAGTTCGTCTTCGCCATGCGACCGCGATGTGTGAGCCTTGGAGGACCCACCGTTGCCGTCGGAATGCCCTTTGAGACGGCCTTTGACCTTCTCGGCTTCCTCGACACTAATGGAGCTCGAGTGAGTTTTCTTCTCAGTTACGCCAACTTCTGGCAGGACATCGAGAATTGCTTTGCTTTTAACTTCGAGCTCCCTTGCCAGATCGTTAATTCGAATCTTATCCATTCCGCCCTTAAATTCCTCTCCGTGATGTCCCTTAAGTCTTCATGTCAACCTCACGGTTAAGTTTTTCTTGCTGCTGTTGCCCGGCGCGCCCCTCGCGAAATGCGCCCACTGCGATCACTGCTTTTCCCGGGAGATTTCGTCTTCCCCGGGATGTTTCTCGTGCGTCGTCACTTCACTCTCATCTGCATTCGGCGCGTCTTCCACGCTGCTCACCGTAACGCCCTCGGTCGTCTGCTCGCTTTCGAGCAGGTTTTCGGCTTCGGTATGCGGAACCGCTTGTACTCCGGCCGCATCGTCCGCCTTCAGATCTCCCGCAGGCTCACCGTCCACCGGATTTTCTCCGGCTTCCGCGGGAGCTACGTTTAGTTCTTCACCACCTGGTTCGCCGGCTGGCTGATCTTCGGGACCCTGGAAATCGGGACCGCCACCTTCCCCGGCTTCGAGGCTGGAAAAGTAATTATTGACCGCAATACTGATTTTTTCCACCGTCTTCGGACCGATCCCCGGAATTGCTTCCAGCTGCTCCGGAGTCATGTCCGCCAAAGCTTCCACCGAGCTGATACCAGCCTCGTTCAGTTTCTCGATCACGCCCTCGCCCAGATCCGGAACGTTCTCGAGCGGCGTAGCTGCATTCGTGACCAGCTGCGACATCGCCTGTTCCACTTCCTGGCGCTTTTCTTCTTCGCTCTTGATGTCGATCTTCCAGCCCAGCAGCTTGGCGGCAAGGCGAACGTTCTGCCCCTTCTTGCCAATCGCCAGGGAGAGCTGGCTGTCGTCGACGATCACTTCCAGATGCTTCAGCCCTGGATCAACCACCGTCACCCGGCTGACCTTTGCCGGTTGCAACGCCTTCTCCGCAAATGTCTGCGGATCTTCGTGATACTCGATGATGTCGATCTTTTCGCCGCGTAGCTCGCGGATGATCGACTGCACGCGCATTCCCTTCATGCCGACGCATGCGCCCACAGGATCTACGTCTTTGTCCTTCGACATCACTGCGATCTTCGTGCGCTCTCCGGCCTCGCGCGCTGTCGCGCGAATTTGTACCGTGCCGTCGTAGATTTCCGGCACTTCCGTCTGGAACAGATTCTGCACCAGCTCCGGCGCCGCACGCGAGACGACCACCTGCGGTCCCTTCGACGCTTTTTCGACTCGCACGATTACCACGCGAACGCGCTCGCCCGGCGCAAACGACTCCAATCGCGACTGCTCTTTTTTCGGCATCCGCGACTCTGCCTTGCCCAGGTCGAAAATGTAATCCTGACCTTCCACGCGCTTCACCGTGGCGTTCACGATTTCGCCTACGCGATTGATGTACTCGCCGTAGACCGTGTCACGCTCGGCTTCACGCACCTTCTGGAAGATGACCTGCTTCGCTAATTGCGCTGCAATGCGGCCCAGTACATCGGTAGCTTTCGGAATGTGCACTTCGCCACCGACTTCGGCATTGGCATCGATCTTCTGCGCATCCACGAGCGAGATCTGCGTCAGCGGATCTTGCAGAGTCTCTGGACCTTCCACAATCGTCTTGACCGCGAATGCGCGGATCTGTCCGCTGTCCTTGTCGAGCACTGCGCGCAGGTTCTCCTGCGTCTTGTAGTATTTGCGCGTCGCGACAACAATCGCATCTTCCACCGCGCTCACCACAATCTGCGGATCGATCCCTTTTTCCCGGCTGATCGCGTCTATCGTGTTATAAAGCTCGCTTGCCATGATCTTCCTTGCCGCTTCGCGTTACTGAATCTTCCTGCGCTTGTCTTTCGCCCAACTTCATTCAGCGCGAAACGTGAAACTCCAAACTCTCTTAAATTTCCGGCACCAGGTTCGCCTTGGCCACGTTCTTCAGCTCAATCGTGACTTTGCTCCCCGCAACCTGCTCTTGCTTCTTCTTCGATTTCTTTTGCTTGCCGACAGCTTCCACTTCGATGGTGAGCTTGCCATCTCCGAGTCCTTCCAGCCGTCCGCGAAAACTTCGATTGCCCTCTACCGGCTCGTACGTCGTGACTTTGATCAAGCTGCCCTTGAAGCGCTCGTAATCGGCCGGCTTCGTCAGCTTGCGATCCAGCCCGGGAGAAGAAACCTCCAACAGGTACGAGTCGCCCGGTACCGCATCTTCCATGTCCAGGATCGTGCTGACTTCCCGGCTTACGTTCTCGCAATCCTCGTGCGTCACGCCGCCAGTCTTATCAATAAAGATGCGCAGCATGCGAGCCTTGCCGCTGCCCAGGAATTCCACTTCCACCAATTCCAGGCCGCTGGACGCGGTTACCCTCTCCGCAATGTTCCTGACTTGCTCCAGATCTAGCGCCATACGTACTTGTTAAATGATGACCCCGCCGCCCGTGGCGAGAAGGACCTACTCAATGATGCGTATCGCTCAAATAAAAAGTGGGCTCGCGCCCACTGGGTTGCTTCGCCGAAGCTGACCTGGGGATACCGGACCAGCCCGCCATCCGGAATGCAAAGAGCACCGCGTCTACGCTCTTCGCCGCTGCGTTCGAGCAGCTAAGACTATTAGATGATACCGCCGAATAGGGGAAAACACAAACCGCACTCGCCCGCGTATCAGTTTAGATGCAAGGTTGCTTCGGGCGATTCAAGTATCTGATTTTGCTGGAGGTTGTAACTATCGTGAAATGCTCACCTGGCCGGAACATAACCGTCTAAAGCTACGTACAACCACCTATGGAACTACTCGCTTCCAGACCCCGGCTGCCGGCTATTACCTCAATCCGGTTCTTCGCCGCCCTGCACGTCGTGATCTTCCATCTCCACGCCATCAAAGTCGCGGCTGGACCGCAGTGGTACCAGAATTTCGCCTCCATAGGCTACGTGGGGGTCAGCCTCTTCTTTGTTCTTTCGGGATTCATTCTTGTCTATACCTATGCAAATCGAGAAACTCCGGCGCGCAACTTCTGGAAAGCGCGTTTCGCCCGCATTTATCCCGCGTACTTGTTCTCCCTGATCGTCACTGCGCCCTTCTTTATCTACGTCCTCTTTGTTATGCCCATGCAGTCCGGCGGGAACATGGATATGTTCGTCTGGCCGAAGCATCACCCTCTTGCGTCGGCGTTGCTGGTCCCTGCCTTGCTGCAGTCATGGATCCCGGGCGCGGCTCTCGCGTGGAATTCCGTAGCGTGGAGCCTATCGGTCGAAGCATTCTTCTATCTTGTCTTCCCGGCGCTCATCGTTCTTCTGATGCGAAAGCGCAACTCGACCTTGATGTCGTTGATCCTCATCTGCTGGGCGCTCAGCCTGACGATTACTGTTGGATATACGCTGCTGAAACCAGACCACGTGGCTTTCGTCAACGACGACTCGCTTGGTCTTACATGGCTGAATGTCGTCAAGTTCAACCCGCTGCTACGCCTGCCAGAATTCCTGATGGGTGCCTGCTGCGGATTCCTCTTCGTGCGCAACTCCATCCATCGGAAATGGGCAACGCCTCTCGCCGTCAGCGGCCTTGTGGCGTTTATCGCTGTCGCGGCTTTCAGCTCGCACATTCCCTACCCGGTGATCCACAGCGGCCTGCTTGCTCCGGCATTCGCCGCTATCATTTATGGAATCGCACTTCGCCCCGCATGGTCTCGCGTGCTTGAATTCCGGCCGCTGGTTCTCCTCGGGGATGCGAGCTACAGTCTTTACCTGCTGCACTCCGTGGTGCTTCCCATGTTTTTCCAGCCGGACTTCCAGCACCCCAAGCATTACTTCATCTGGCAAATTCTGATGGGCGTGTTTATTGCTATCGCAGTTTCTGTCGCAGTCTACCTGGGAATCGAAGAGCCTCTCCGTCGCAAGCTGCGTCCGAAACGACCACCGCAACCGAAACTGGTCATCGCCGCCGCCGAAGCGTAGGAGCCTGTGTGGCGCGGACATTCTTGTCCACGCAGATCGTGTCTCCGACGTCGTCCCTGTGCCTGAGAAGCGCCACATCGTTGAGATCTATCCCTGAGTACTGGCGACCCATCCACGATTACCTGCCAGCCTGTTTTTTTCGTCTGATAAACAACCCCGTGCCTTTACTATGGCGGAGCTACACCTTGCCGGCATCACCCAGAGCTAGCGACTTAGGGTAGTGGAATCATGTCTACCGAGGAATCCATGTTGGTATCCCGCCGCTCTACATCTTGCTCACCTTCACGCGTCGGCCGAAGAGCCACGCTGACAACTCTATTGCTGATTGTCTTTTCCGCGATGTTTCTGAGCGGCCAGCGAACCTACGCTCAGGTTCCAGCCGATCAGCTAGCTAAGCCGCCAGCCGGGGCTCAGGTCTTCACGATCCTGTCGACTTCCGGTACGAATGGCAAGGCATCGATCTGGACCGCGACCAGTGGCGCCCGCATGTCGCGCGAGAGCATTCTTCTGCGCGGACAGGTCTGGGAACTCGATCAGAGCGTAAAACTTGGCGCCGATGGCATGCCGTCTTCGATGATCGTGCGCGGCGTTACTCCCCAGGGCAACGCTGCGGAGAGATTCGAGATCCACGACGGCACCGCTACATGGAAGAGTCCCGTCGACGCCGGCACCCACCATTACGGTTCCGCGGCGTTCTATGTCCCGCAAGGTGGCACCTCCTCCGGCAGCACGCAACTTCTGATCGAAACTCTGCTGGCATCTCCGGACAAATCGATCGCGTTGCTACCCGGCGGCCGTGCACGCGCCGAGCGCCTTACAGAAGTTGTCGTCGGTGAGGGCTCGCGCAAGAAGACAGTGACCGCCTGGGCGATCAGTGGGCTCTCGCCTTCGCCCGTTCCCGTGTGGACGACGGCAGACAACAAGTTCTTCGGCTCCGTCGGTGGACTATCGATACTCCCCGTGGGATACGAAAGCTACCTGACGATGCTGGATCACGCACAGGATGCAGCCTTAGCTGCTCGTAGTCCAGCGCTCGTCAAAGCGCTGCTGAAGACGCCTCAGGGTCCCGTGGCCTTCACCCATGTCCGCGCTTTCCTCGACGGCACTCACTTTGAAAACGATCAAACTGTGGTGGTCGACAACGGATTGATTGTCCAGGTCGGACCTGCCAGTTCCACACCTGCACCGGCTGGAGCACAGATCTTCGATGGCGCCGGCAAAACGCTCGTCCCCGGTCTCTGGGACTCGCACATGCACGTGCAGGACGATTCCTCCGGCCCATTCCTGCTCGCTCTCGGAATTACATCGGCCCGCGATCCTGGCAACAACAACGCATTGACGCTCGCTCGTGCTGCCCGGCGTGCCAAAGGCGAGCTGCTCTCGCCCAAGGTTTATCCCTCGGTATTGATCGATGGCAAGGGACCGAACACCGCACAACTCGGCACCGTTGTTACATCGCCCGAGGAAGCGATACGCGCTGTGCAGAAGGCCAAAGCCGAAGGCTTCACCGGCATCAAGTTTTACGGTAGCTACAATCCAGCGTGGGTCGCGCCCGCCGCCGCCGAAGCCCATCGACTCGGCCTGCACGTCCACGGTCATGTGCCCGCTGGCATGCGTCCCTCCGAAGCAATCGCCGCCGGATATGACGAACTGACCCATATTTACTTCGTCATGATGGAAGCCATGCCCGACTCAGTGGTCGCCACATCGAACGGCATCAACCGTTTCAATGGCACCGGCCGCTACGCCAAGGACGTCGACCTTAACGCTCCGCCCATCAAGAATCTCGTTGCCACCATGGCCGCGCACAAAATTACCAGCGATCCAACCCTGGTTGTTGCCGAAGGATTGTTTGTGCCTGAAAACGGCGATCTCTCTCCTGCTTACGCGCCCTATGTCGGAACGCTTCCTCCGGCGACCGAACGAGGTTTCCGTGAGGGCGGATTTGCCGTGCCGAAAGATCTGACTCGCGATGACTATCGCAAGAGTTTCGCGAAACTCTCCGCGCTCGTCACCATGATGCACAATGCCGGCGTGCCAATCGTTGCGGGTACCGACGGCTCTGGACTCGAACTCGTGCGCGAGCTTGAACTTTATGTGGCCGCCGGATTCACCACGTCCGAAGCATTGGAGGCCGCGACGATCGCTCCGGCACATCTGGTCGGCGTCGACAAGAGCACTGGTTCGATCACCGTCGGCAAGTCTGCCGACCTCGTTCTCGTCGAAGGCGATCCCTCGCAACGGATCGGTGACCTCAGGAACACTCGTACCGTAATGATGGGAGGCAAGCTGATGGATGCCGACGCTCTGCGTGAAGCCAGCGGCTTCTCCGGAAGGCCGAAATTATCCGAATAAAACTGCTCGCGCGATAAAAGTCGGATTCAAGAAGTTGGGTGCCCCACTCGTGCGAAGCAACGAGTGGGAATATCACGAATTATGCTGATCTCGAATTCATCGGGTGGCCCACCCTCTAGCCCTCCTTTGGCGTAAGGGTGGGGCCTGACGCGCATCCCGAAAATCGGCCCAAGACCACTGAACGACCTCACCAGATTGCCGATAGATGATCTTGATCCCTCTGTCGCGCTGCTATGAGAGTTCTTGTCGCTGAACACGAACCGATGTGTCAGAGTTTCCTTTGCAACGCCCTCTCGGCCCGCGGACTGGAGCCCATCCTTGCCGTGAATGGCGAACGATCGTGGTCCATCCTCCAGGAAAAGGACGCTCCACGCCTTGCCATCGTCGATCTCCGTTTACCCGAGCTCAATGGCATTGAAATTTGCAAGCGCCTCCGGGCGCGACATGACACGTTCTACACCTACCTGCTGCTCTTAGTACCAAACTCCTATCGGCTGGACCACCTGCTCGCACTCGAATCCGGCGCTGACGATTGCCTGGTGAAGCCCTTCAATCAGGATGAACTTGGCGCTCGACTCGCCATTGCAGGCCGCATACTCAACATCGACGACCGTCTCACCGAAATCAACGGACGCTGGCGCACCATGCTCGACACGCTTCCTTTCGGAGTCGCAACCGTCGACGGACGCGGCACGCTCAGACGCGTGAACACTACCTTTGCGCGACAGATGGGACTGGCACATCCACAGCAGTTGCTTGGCCTGTCTCTCGATCAGGTATTGCGCAAACAAATCGACGTCCATGGAGTGCTCGAACAGATCAGCTGGGCCGAGCCATTCGACAACGTGGAAGTCGAGTGGCGCGCTCCCCAGGCCAAAGCCCGCACTGTACGACTATGGGGACGTCCGCTCCCGCGTAACGGCGAAGCCGTCTACGAGTTAATTGTTCAGGACGCCTTCTGAAAGAGGTAGTCGTCGCTTCCCGGTGGTTGCGAGATCTCGATGCGTTCGCTTGCCATCAGCCGAATGCTTCCGTTCGCACTAAGCGTGAACTCGTGGACGATAAAGCGCCGGCCCATTTCTCCTCCCATAGTCGCCGACGGCGCAGAGCACAGGACCGTGTTGCCGGCCTTGCCGATCCAATCCACGTGTCGATGGCCATGAAAGACAATCGTCCGCGAAGCATGGGGAGTGATTGCCGCCAGAACATCCGCCGCGTTCATCAGCGCAAGGCCGATCCGGTCGCTCAGGCGGATTCCCGGCACTGGGTACTCCACAACTTGATGGTGCAACAGGATCAACCACGGACGGCCCGGGTTGCTTCGCAGCACCGCCTTCAAAGCGCGCAACTGTTTCGGGCTTACAAATCCAATTGCATTCGTGAGCGAGAAATTGCTGCGGGCGTTCGAATCCAGAAGTATGACCCCATACTCGTCATCCTGCGTAGCGGGCTCGACCAGCGGGAAGATCGTCTCCCAGACCTTGGCGACCATCTCCCACCGGCCACGCACACTCCCCTGCTCTGCCAGTGCGCGTAAGAGTTCTGCGCGGTTACCTTCGCGCAGATACTGCGCCAGCGATGGCCCGAGCGCCCCCGATCTGCCGTCGACTAAATGAGCGCGATCGCCCTCCACCTCATCCAGCGCCAGCACGAAACGCAGCTTGCGGAGCGCTTGGCCCACACTCCATGGGAGATCCGGCCGTCCCGTGTTCGTGCGATCCACGATATTGGTATCGTGATTTCCCGGCACCAGCGACATACGGGAGCGCAGTTCGGGGAACCGCTGGATAACATCGATGAACTCCGCCCACTCCGCGCGCACTCCGGCATCGGTAACGTCGCCGGTGACGAGCACGCGATCGATTGGATTGGCGGCGTGGACTGCGGCCAGCCTTGCCAGCGCCTCGCGCACGCATTGGTTGCCTTGCGGGCCGTGCGTTCCCGTCTCCATGCGATAACCGTAGCGCTCGCCCACCACGTGCAAGTCCGAAAGATGCGCCACGCGAATCACGGGCGCTGCTGCTTCCGGCGGACTTGGCGTCCAGTCGAGAACCGGAGCGCTGACCGTGAGTTCACGCCACAGCCAGAACAGGCTTACTGCGGCAGTCGAAAAACCCAGAACCAGCGCCGCATTGCCCAGCGCGGCCTTCAGGACCGCCCACGGCCGCACGCGCTCGACATCAACGAGTTGAAGTCCGACAGAGAGCTCAACCGACATTGCCAGCGCAAATCCAGCGCCGCCGAGCAACAGCGCCGCAAGAACCGTGCCGATCCGCCGTCTGCGATAAAGATGTTCCTGGGTATTCGACATCCCGGGAAGCCGTTCGGCCATGGATCGGAAAACTTCGCGTATCGCCACGAATACTGGAAACACCAGGGTGTAATGAAGATGCGCGTAGTTATCGAGAGCCAAGTATAGGAACCGCCGCCCGATCAAGGCTGCGAGTGCAATCAAAAATGCGAGAAACAGAAGCGCAAATACGGTCGGATTGCGCCCGGCTGACGCCAGCGATTCGAACATGTGCCGGCCATAGGTAATCACGATAGACGGCGCAATTCCCACGAGCAGCGCTGGAATGACAATCAGGATCAGAAACCCGAGGATCGCTTTGAGATAACTGAACTCCAATGCGCTCGAGAAGAGGAGGCGGCCCCACCCAGCTCCGTAAGGGCTTGTGCGATTGTCGTCGGCGTCGCCGCGCCGCAGATCCCATATACGCGAGATAGTCATCTCCCCCTCTACACGACCCGTGCAGTGCAGTTCTGCGATCGCGGCGGGAGAGCACGACGCTGGCAGTTAGGATGCGGAAAGCTGATGGCGTGCGCTGCCAGGCACATCTGTGGATGGAAGAGCGCGGCCTCCCCTTACCATAGTCGACCGGCCATTTGCTCCCGTCGCCACTCACCTTTAGAATGAAACATCATCCCTTCGTGTAGGAAAGAGCTGCAATGATCCATTTTCCCGTTCCAGAGGCGCTTACTTTCGACGACGTGTTGCTGCTTCCCGCCGGCTCCGACGTTGTCCCCGCCGATGTGAATACGCAAACCAGGCTTACCCGCAACATCACGCTCAACGTTCCCATCATGACCGCCGCCATGGACACCGTCACCGAGTCGCGCATGGCCATCGCCATCGCGCAGCAGGGCGGCATGGGCGTCATCCATCGCAATATGACGGTCGATCAGCAGGCCAGCGAAGTCGACAAGGTGAAGCGCTCCGAGAGCGGCATGATCGTCGATCCCATCACGCTCTCGCCCGACGCGAAAGTCGCCGACGCTCTCGAAGTCATGCGCCGCTATCGGATCTCGGGCGTGCCGATCACCAAGAACAAGAAGCTGGTCGGCATTCTCACCAATCGCGACCTGCGCTTTGAGACTCGTACCGATATTCCGATTTCCAGGGTGATGACCAAGGAAAACCTCATCACCGTGGCGGTGGGCACTACGCTCGAAGAAGCCGAGAAAGTCCTGCACGAGCATCGCGTCGAAAAGCTCCTCGTTGTGGACGACAAGTACAACCTCAAAGGCCTGATCACCGTAAAAGACATTCAGAAGAAGCTGAAGTATCCCAACGCCGCCAAAGACACTCAGGGACGCCTCCGTTGCGCTGCCGCGATCGGCGCCACCGGCGACTTCCTGGAGCGCGCGCAGGAACTCGTTCGTAACAAGGTCGATGTGCTCGTCATCGACAGTGCCCACGGCCATCAGAGCCGCGTGCTCGATGCCGTCTCTCTAGTGAAGTCGAAGCTTCCCGAGGTTGATCTGATCGCCGGCAACGTTGGCACCTTCGACGGCGCCTGCGCGCTGGTGAAGTGCGGCGCCGACGCTGTGAAGGTCGGCATCGGTCCTGGCTCGATTTGCACCACTCGCGTCGTCACCGGCGCCGGAGTGCCGCAGATCACTGCCATCGCCGAAGCCTATCGCGCCGCTCGTGACGCGAATGTCCCCGTCATCTCGGATGGCGGCATCAAGTACTCTGGCGATGTCACCAAGGCGCTCGCTGCTGGCGCCAATGTCGTCATGGCCGGATCGATGTTCGCCGGCACCGACGAGAGTCCGGGCGAAACCATCCTTTATCAGGGACGCTCCTTCAAGTCCTACCGCGGCATGGGATCGATGTCCGCCATGGCCCAAGGCTCTGGCGAGCGTTATTTCCAGAGCACCGAAGAAGCCGACGGTGGTGCGAACATCTCTGTCGAGGACGGCGACACCAACGGCAATCGCCTGAACAAGCTGGTTCCTGAAGGCATCGAAGGGCGTGTTCCCTATCGCGGAACTCTGGCGATGATCGTCCACCAACTCGTCGGAGGCTTGCGCTCTGGAATGGGCTATACCGGTTGCGGAACCATCCCCGAGTTGCAGCAAAAAGCCAAGTTCATCCGGATCACCTGGGCAGGCATGCGCGAGAGCCACGTGCACGACGTCGTCATCACCCGCGAGGCGCCCAACTACCACGTGGAGTAGCGGATCCCCTGAGTACCGATGGCGTCCTCACCGGCTTTTGTGTGGACGCTTCGTCCTCGCGGATTCCGGTTACCAGAGTTCGTTGACGCGCTAAGCACCACCCATGATGACGGCATCCAAACGTTATACTGAATGGAAATCATTGCCTTTGGGACATCTTGTTTTGAAGAAAGCACGTAGCAATTCGACCCGGCTCATCCTTGCCTGGCTTCCCGCGATCTTTTGGATTGGCGTCATCATGCTGGAATCAACGCCATACCTTGGCGCTGACCACACCGGCAGCTGGCTGGCGGCGATTGTCAGTCCAATCTTCGGCCATTCCGCCCTCAAATACGTTGATTTCATCAATCACATCATGCGCAAGACCGGGCACTTCACCGGCTACGGGATACTGAGCTTTCTGCTTTACCGCGGCTGGCGCGAGATCACGCTCATTCAACTTGAAGACCGGCTCAAGCCCGCGATGCGCACTCCCGAGTTTCTGAAGGCGCTGCGCCGAATCTGGTGCGCACGCGCCAGCGCGCTTGCCATCCTCAGCACCTTCCTGGTGGCTTCGCTCGATGAGTTTCACCAGAGCTTCCTTCCGAACCGCACCGGTGTCTTTCGCGACGTTCTCCTCGACACCACCGGTGCTCTCTTCTTCCAGGCTGTGATCCTGACCCTCAGCGCTCTTCCACCTGGACGTTCAGGGACGAGCGAGCCGAGACACGCAAAAGAAGTTGGCGCGGGAAATTCTCTGCCAGTTTCTTCCGAGAGCTGAAATAAGATAGTGCGGGCTGAGTTGTGAACGTCTAGTCGCTGGCGGCGTAATAGCCCTTCCGCGCATAAACCCGCAGGTTCGACTTCTGCGGCTCGCGGTTGAGGTGCACCTTCAGCTTGTGCCACTTACCCTTCAATTCGGGATTCGCCGAAGGAGAGTAACCCAGCACATACTGGCTCCTTAACTCACGATTGATCTTCTGAATTGCTTCGTTCATCTCTTGAGGGCTGTGCACCGGAAGAACGCGCCCGCCGGTCACACCGGTTACTTCATCGAGGCGAAGCGGTCCCAACCGCTCTTCGAATCGGTTGGCCCTTGGATCGAATAGTCCCACTGCATACACCAGCGTGTCGGACTCCTCGAGAATCGACTTGATCTCGCTTTCGGTGTATCGACTGTGGTTATCGCCTCCATCGGAAATCACCACCATGGCCTTCCGGCGAAACTGTGAGTCTTTCATTTCGGAAACACCGAGGTAGATCGCATCCCACAGAGACGTGAAACCGCTCGGTTTTACCTGGTTCAGACTTTCGCAAACCTCCTCTAGCGAGGCACCGATACTGGCTACGCTAGTGGGCTTGCTGCTGACGGTAATCACACGAAATTCATCTTCCGGATTCGATGATTTGAACAAGTCGAAAACCGCTTGCCGTGCGGCTCTGATTTGCGTCGCCATGCTCCCGCTCGCATCGAGCACTACCGTCAATGACAGCGGAGCATCTTCACTGGAGAAATACTTGATCGCCTGCGGCGTCTTCTCATCGAGGACAGTGAAGTCTTCGAGATGTAGGCCCTCGACGGTCTTCTCGGATCTGTCGACCACGGTAACTGGAACGAGAACCAGGTCCACGTTCCTGCGCACCACGGGCGAGTCGGATAAACGCGAGGTCCGGTGTACTTTGTGTGGGAATTCCCCTTGAATCGCGTCTTGTGCCGATACCAGCCCAAGCGCTGCGAAAAGAACTATCGGTATGGAAAGCACTCGCCAGCTGTGCAATCCGAGCCTGCTATCTACGCCGTGCATAAGCCTATCCCCAAAATCCCGCTACTTCCAGCGCAATGAGGAAGGCTTGCAAGCTCCCGGAATCTTATCGGTCAGCTGGACCATTCGACCCTCATGAGAACCGCGTCTTCCCTATGTGAGCCTTATGGCGGACGGGCGGCGCGATCGCGCAGCACACAAACTCCATGGCACACATCACCATGGATGCGTACTCTGCAATCCGTGATAACTGGCTTGGACAAAAAGGAACGGCTGGCTAGGGCAAGGAAAAAGCAACATAGATGCCGCCCGAACCGGACTTGGGGTCCTTACCGCCTCCCGCGGCGATCACCACGTACTGTCGGCCATTTACTTCGTAGGTTGCTGGAGTTGCATTTCCCGAGAAAGGCAGTGTCGTTTCCCATAAGAGCTGACCGGTTGATTTGTCGAACGCCCGGAATTTCCTGTCGAAGTTTGTCGCGCCGATGAACAGCAGCCCACCAGCCGTGACCACGGGGCCTCCATAGTTCTCGGTCCCGGTATTCTTCGTGCCCTGGCTCGCCAACGCCGGGTACTCACCCAGCGGGATCTTCCACACATACTTCCCGGTGTTCAGGTCGATCGCATTCAGCGTGCCCCACGGCGGAACCACTGCCGGATATCCATCGGGATCATAAAAGCGGTGATACCCGGTAAATCGATACTTCATTCTCACCGCTGGTTCTTTGCTCGCGAGTTCCTTGCTCTCGCCCTTGACCAGGAAGTCAACCAGCACCGAAAGTTCGTCATCGGGTATTTGATTGAACTGCGGCATGCGTCCTTTACCGCTCTTGATCACCTTCGCGATCTCCTGCGAGTTGAGGCGCGTTCCGATCCCAATCAGAGAAGGAAAGTCCGGAGGAGAACCCGCCAGATTGTCGCGGTGGCACACGCTGCATTGAGCCTGATAAATCGTGCGCCCGTTCAATTCATGTTCAGTGTTCTCGGCCAGGCTCGCGGTCCACGCGATATCGTTGGCGTTCACGTAAAGCACACCGGTAGCGGGATCAACCGCCGATCCGCCCCACTCCGCGCCGCCATCAAAGCCCGGAAAAATAACCGTCTCTTTCCCAACGCTGAAAGGAACGAACTGCCCATCGCTCCGGAACTTCCTGAATTGCTCCACTGCCCACTGGTGAGCTTCCGGCGTTCGGTTCGTGAGCATATCTTCCGTGAGCCGTTGCCGCGCAAAAGGCGCAGGCTTCGTTGGCAGCGGCTGAGTTTTCGCAGCCATCTCTCCCGGAACATCACTAGTCGGATATGCCTGATACCCAACCGGAAACAGCGGCTTGCCATTCGTCCGATCGAACAAATAGAGCCACCCCTGCTTCGTCGGCTGAGCCACGGCATCGATCGCTTTCCTGCCGTGCCGAACCGTGAGCAAGATTGGTGGCGATGGAAAATCCCGGTCCCAGATGTCGTGCTTCACCGCCTGGAAATGCCAGATCCGTTGCCCAGTTTCAATGTTGAGCGCCAGAAGTGTATTGGCAAACAGGTCGTCGCCCACGCGATCGGCTCCATAGAAATCGAATGCTGCGGACCCGGTCGGAACATAAATGATCCCGCGCTTGGTATCGACCGACATGCCCGCCCAATTGTTCGCCGCTCCGCTCGTCTTCCACGCATCCTTGGGCCAGGTCTCATAACCGAATTCGCCGGGATGCGGAATGGTATGAAAGATCCAGCGCATCTTTCCGCTGTGGACGTCATACGCGCGAATGTCTCCCGGAGGCGCCGGCAGCGTCTCCGGCTCTCGTCCTCCCACAATAAAAAGGTCTTTGTACACGACAGCCGGAGTGGTCACGGCAAAAGACTGTTCTTGCGGATCGCGTCCTAGCCCCTCACGCAGATCGATCCGGCCCTTCTCGCCGAAGCCGGGAATCGGCTGGCCAGTCCGCGCGTCGAGCGCGTACATGAAATTCATCACGCCGGCGAGAATGCGCTTCTCTTTTCCGTCGCTCCAATAGGCGAGCCCACGGACCGGTTGCGTTCCGTTGATGCCCGAGTCGAATTTCCAGAGCAGCTTGCCCGTGGCTGCGTCGAGCGCAATCACCTTTTGTGTCGGTGTGTACGCGTAAAGAACGCCTTCCACGATGATCGGACTTGTCTGGAGTCCGCCAGGCTCGCCCGAGTCGTACATCCACGCAACTTTGAGAGTCGCCACATTCAAGCGGTTGATCTGCGCCAGCCGCGAGTAATGCGTCGATTCCGGCGTCCCACCATAAACTGGCCAGTCTTGATCGCGGGATTGTGAAGCGACTTTTGCTTCAGGAGCTACCGTCTGCGCAGCGCCCAGGCAGCCGCACGCGACGATTAAGCCAACAGCAACATTGCCGAGGAAAGAATGCATGGATGTGTGGTGAGCAGCTTGGACCATCCTAGCCAGAGTTGACGGGGTCTGGCTAGTCGAAGCGAGGTTCACGCCTGTGCGAGGGGCGCCAGGAGGCGGCGCCAGAGAACAAAACTTACTGCGTTCTATCCTGGTACTCCTCGTACCAGGCCATCTGGATGGATTCGAGTTTGCCTTCGGTCGACTTCCCGGGATCATCAACAAACGTCGGCAAGCCGGTGATCAGCTTGTGCAGGTCGGTAAAGCGCACTTCCAGCGGATTCTGTTCCGGATACATATCCGCCAGCTTCAAGCCAATATCTTCCGCATCATCCCAGCGCAACTCTTCGGCCATGCTTGGTCTCTCAGTCGATCAGTCGACGGTCTTTCAGTTTTTCGGTTCTTCGGTCTTCAATTACTCAATTACCAAATCACTCACTGACCCGATGCCTCAATGTCCCGGTTCTTCGCTCACGTAATTGCGATTCCATGCCGGAATCTCAACCACGATGTCGCCGGGCTTCTCAATCACGCTCTGGCATCCTAGGCGCGAGTTGAGCTGCAGATCGGCGGCCATATCGAGCTTGTCCGCTTCGTCGTCTTCCATCTCGCTCAGGAGCTCCGATCCCTGCTTCACCCACACGTGGCACGTCGTACACGCGCAGTTCCCGCCGCAGGCATGGTCAAGGCGTACCCCATTGTTCAGCGCCACATCGAGAAGCGATTCAGGCTTGCCATGGTCTTTGTACGGCAGCTTGCCGTGCTCGAACTCAACCACCTTGCCTTCAGGCAGGAAGGTCACGCGAACCGTGTTCGCTCCCAAGGGAGCTCCATCCGCCACTGCTCCCGTGCTTTTTGTTTCTTCAGACATACTTCCTCTGCGTCCTCTGCTTTAATTTTTGAATTCTGCCGGCGCAAATGGATGCGGCGCCGCCGGCCCTTCGCCCATGTCCGCCTGATCGAATGTCTTGCCCTTCAGTGCGCTCGATACCGCCGAATCCATCATCAGTTCCGCCAAACGCATCGTGCCCTGATTCAGCGCATCAATCGCGTTGCGGATCGCTTGATAGTCATCGGCCTTCATCACCGCTTCCAGCGCCGCCTGTTGCTTCGCGATCTTCTCGCGCTCATCGCTGGTGAGTTGTTCCCACGCCGAACCTCTGCGTCCCTTTTCCAACGCGCTCAGAATCGTATTCGCCTCGTTGCGCGCCTCGATCACCTGCCGCTGCCGGAAATCGTCTTCCGCGTAGTCGAACGATTCGAGCAACATGTTCTCGACCTGCTCGTCCGTGAGACCGTAGCTCGGCTGAACCGAGATTTCCGCTTCCTTGCCGCTGCGCTGCTCGCGCGCCGAAACGTGCAGGATGCCGTTCGCGTCAATCAGGAATCGCACTTCGATGCGCGGCATTCCCGCTGGCATTGGAGGAATCCCCTTCAGATCGAATCGCGCGAGTGACCGATTATCTTTCGCCAGTTCTCGCTCGCCTTGCAGCACGTGAATCGCAACACTCGTCTGGCCTTCCACGCCGGTCGTAAAGTGCTCCGTCGCGGATGCCGGCACAGTCGAGTTGCGATGGATAATCTTTGCCACCACGCCACCCAGTGCTTCGATACCCAGCGAAAGCGGCGTCACGTCGAGCAGCAACATGTCCTTCGTCGCTTCCGAGCCGCCGCCAAGAATGTTTGCCTGAACTGCCGCACCCAATGCGACCACTTCGTCGGGATTCAACTCCGTATGCGGCTCGCGCTTGAACAACTCCTTCACCAGCTGACGAACTCGCGGTATGCGCGTCGAGCCACCCACCAGCACCACTTCGTCAATCTGCTCCGGCTGAAGCTGCGCGTCTTTTAGCGCCTGTTTCACCGGACCGACGGTTCGCTGGATAATGGGCTCCGCCATCTGCTCGAAGAGCGCCCGCGAAATCGTCCTCTGATAATGCTTCCCGCCCGGCAGCTCCACTTCCAGGTCGAACGACTCTTTGGAAGACAGCGCGATTTTCGCCTCGATTACCGCCTTGCGCACCTGCTGTACGACTTCGGCATTCCGATGAATATCGATTTTCAGATCGCCTTCAATATCGTCGAGCGCAATAGCGATCAGCAGATTATCGATGTCATCGCCACCCAGGTGCGTATCACCATTCGTGGCGATCACTTCGAAGATACCGTCGTGCAGCTTCAGAATTGAGATATCGAATGTGCCGCCGCCCAGGTCATATACCGCAACCGTACCGTTCTTTTTCTGGTCCAGCCCATACGCCAGCGACGCTGCCGTTGGCTCATTCACCAGCCGCAGCACTTCCAGTCCGGCAATGCGTCCCGCATCTTTCGTCGCTTGCCGCTGCGCATCGTTGAAATACGCGGGTACTGTGATTACAGCC
The DNA here is from genome assembly GCA_963826275.1 of Terriglobia bacterium. Taxonomy (GTDB): domain Bacteria; phylum Acidobacteriota; class Terriglobia; order Terriglobales; family Acidobacteriaceae; genus JAJPJE01. The sequence continues at coordinate 29,951 of CAWGWI010000020.1, forward strand.
TTCTTCACCGGCGCGCCGAAATAGCGTTCCGCGTTGCGCCGCAGTTGCCGCAGGATGAAGGCGGAAATCTCGGGCGGCGTGAAGTCTTTGTCGCCCAGTTTGATTCGCAGCACTTCCCCGGCTTGCTGATCCTCTGCGAGTCGGAACGGAAACAGCTTCAGCTCTTCCTGAACGTCTTCCACACCGCGGCCCATCAGACGCTTCACGGAATACACGGCGTGATCCGCCGTCTCGATCAGGAATTTGCGCGCCGCATTTCCAACAATAATCTGCCCCTGCGGATCCAGCGCCACCACCGAAGGCACCAGGTTCGACCCGTCGTCTCCCGGAATCACAACCGGACGGTCGGCTTCCATGTAGGCCACCAGCGAATTCGTTGTCCCGAGATCGATTCCTAATACGCGTTCGTTTGACATCAGCTCTTTATTAGTTAGAAATTGGCAATTAGTAATTAGCACCTTCGCCGCGCGCTTCCGGCTGTTACCACTAAACTGGACGACTAAATGCTAACTACTAATTACTAATTACTGGTTTTCCAAAACCTCGTTCACATCCCTGACCAGATTCCTGATATACGAGCGTCGGTTCAGCAGATCCACCATGCGGTCGCGAACCGCTGTTCGCCCCTGATCGGGCACCGTATCGATATCACTTGAAGCAGCGCGATTTTCCAGCGCATCCCACTCGTTCCAGTACGACTTCAGCTCTTCCATCAGCCCGTCGTACTGTGCCTGCAAGGTCTTTTTCGTTTCTTCGAGTTCACCGGAGAGCGCCTCGTCCACTTCGCCCATCTTCTTGTTCATGCGCGCTTCTTCCAGTTGCATGTTCAACTCGAAGACTTCCTCCAGCATCTCCGGAGGAACTACCTGTTTCTTTTGCGTTCCTGTCTCGCGCGCTTGTTCGGTCGCGGCTTTCGATTGCCCCTCGAACTCCACCCCTTCTAACTTCAGAAGATATTCCGTTCGCGCAATCGGATCTTTCAGCGTTCGATAGGCGTCATTCAGCAGCGAGCTCTGCTGCAAACTCCACTCTTGCTCTCTTCCCGACGCGGTGGCGTACACATCAGGATGCAGCTTGCGGCTCATCTGGTAGAACGCTTTTTCCAGCGCACTCGGCTCGACATTCAACTTTCGCGGAAGTCCAAAGAACGAGAAGAAATCTGTCGGCGCAGGCGGTTGCACCCTGCCACAAGAAGTGCAAAACGCTGCCGCGCGCATATCGCCGCACGACCAGCACGACTCGCCAGTGGGTGTTCCAATCTGCACGGTATGTGAGTGATTCTGCGTCACAGACATTGCTTTCCTACACAACTCAGCCCGGCAGGCGTCTTCACCGGAGCCGCCGGGCTGCAATTCGAATCATCGACTTGGGTGGAGCAGACCTTCAGGTCTGCTGAAAACTGCTCCTACTCAAAGCGGCTTTAGCCGCAGCGGTAACTACGCCGTGAACGACGTTCCGCATCCGCAGGATTTTTGCGCATTCGGATTCTTGAAAACGAATCCCTGCTGCATCAACGTCTCTTCGAAATCCAGTATCATCCCATGAAGGTAGATGAACGACTTCGGATCAACGAATACGCGCACATCTCCGAACTGAAAAATCCGATCTCGCTCGCGCGGTTGCGAATCGAAGCGAATGTTGTAGCTCAGTCCCGAGCAACCACCGCCCTGGACTCCAACGCGCAGGCCGCCCTCGGTAGGCGAAATACCTTCCTTCGCCATCGCCGACTTGATGCGGGAAATCGCCTTCTCGGTGACGGTGATTCCCTTCGCCGTCTGACTCGTTGCCGGATTCGCCGTTGTTGTTCCCATGTTCTCCGTCACAACGCCCACCTCGCGCAACCGGACATTCTAGTCCCATCACGCCAGTGCCGCAGTGATCTACACTCCGAGGGTGCCCCATCTCGGCTTCTTTTGCCGAGGTGGGACAGACCCAATTCTTAGTGTCCGGCCTTCGCCTCGACCGGAACCTCTTCCGTCTTCGCGACGCCGTTCTTCTTCTTCCAGTCGCCGATCGCAGCGCGGATCGCGTCCTCTGCCAGCACCGAACAGTGAATCTTCACCGGAGGCAAAGCAAGCTCCTTCACGATATCGGTGTTCTTGATCGAGAGCGCTTCATCCACCGTGCGACCCTTCACCCATTCAGTCGCCAACGAAGACGAAGCAATCGCCGATCCGCAGCCGAACGTCTTGAACTTCGCGTCTTCGATCACCTGCGTTTCGGGATTTACCTTGATCTGCAGCTTCATCACGTCGCCGCATTCCGGCGCACCCACCAGCCCCGTGCCTACGTTCGTGCTGCTTTTGTCCATTGAACCCACATTTCGCGGATTCGTGTAGTGATCGAGCACCTTATCGCTATAAGCCATTTTTCATCTTCTCCAAAACTTCTTCCGGCGATTTACGCCGTTGCCATCCTCATTTGATCGGTCCCCCAGGTTCGGCCCTCTTCTGGACTAACCTGGGAACGACCATCGACGAACACCCTACTCCGCGCTCCACACCACCGACTTCAAATCCACACCCTCTTTTGCCATCTCATACAGTGGTGAGAGTTCGCGCAAACGCTTCACCGTCTCTACGACCCGCTCGCCTACGTAATCGACTTCCGCCTCGGTGTTGAAGCGTCCGATACCGAAGCGAATCGAGCTATGTGCCAGGTCATCTCCCGTGCCCAGAGCCTTCAATACATAAGATGGCTCCAGCGTCGCAGAGGTGCAAGCAGATCCACTCGAGACGGCAATGTCATTGATCCCCATCAGCAGCGACTCGCCTTCTACGTAGGCAAAGCTGATATTCAGGTTGTGCGGCAACCGGTGCTCCCAAGATCCGTTGATGTACACCTCATCGAGGTTGTTCATGATCTTGTCTCTCAGGCGATCGCGCAGCCCTTGCAGCTTCTTCGTCTCCTCGGGCATATCCTTCATTGCGATCTCACAAGCCGCGCCCAGACCAACGATTCCCGGAACGTTCAACGTTCCCGAACGCATGCCGCGCTCGTGACCGCCGCCATCGATGATCGCCGCCAGTTGCACACGCGGATTCTTACGACGCACATAGAGTGCGCCCACACCTTTCGGACCATAGAGCTTGTGCCCGGAAATCGAAGCGATGTCGACATTGTCCTTGTTCACGTCGATCGGAACCTTGCCTACCGCTTGCACCGCATCGGTGTGGAACAGCACACCCTTCTCGCGACAGATCTTCCCGATCTCGCGGATCGGCTGCAGCACGCCAATTTCATTATTGGCGGCCATGATCGTGACCAGAATCGTCTTATCGTCAATCGCCCGCTTCAGATCTTCCAGGTCGATCAGCCCATCCTTCTGTACCGGAAGATAGGTCACGCGGTACCCGTACTTCTCCAGTCGCTTACAGGTGTCGAGCACCGCTTTGTGCTCAGTCACCGCGGTGATGATGTGGTTCCCCTTCTCGCGGTACATCTCCGCCACACCCTTGATCGCGAGATTGTCGCTCTCGGTCGCGCCCGAAGTGAAAATGATCTCCTTCGAGGTAGCGCCGATCAGCTTTGCCACCTGATCGCGGCCGCGTTCGACGCCCTCTTCGGCGATCCACCCGAATTGATGATTGCGGCTCGCCGCATTGCCGAAGTCATTCGTCAGGTACGGCATCATCGCCTCGAGCACCCGTGGATCCAGCGGCGTCGTCGCGTGATTGTCCATGTAAATCGGAAGCTTCACGCCCGGGGGAGGAGTCAGATTTGTAGGATGGCCGTTGCCATTTCCATTCGTGCTCATTGCAGTTTCTCCACTTCTCTTATGAGTTCAGCGTTACCAGTTGGTCCGTAATTTCACTGCAGTTCGCTCCTGCAGGCTGCTTCAAATCCCAAATCGTCAACTTCGACAGAACTTCTTCGATCCCCAGGCTCACTTTCCGCAGCGGCTCGCGGACCGTGCAGCGCGTCGTCTGCTCGCATTCACCCTTGTGCGTTACGCACGAAGTGATGAACAGCGGACCTTCAATCGCCTTGATCACATCGAAAGCCGAAATCGTCCTCGGATCGCGCGACAGCGTATACCCGCCGTTGGTCCCATGCTGCGACGTCAACAGCTTCGCCCGGACCAGCCTCTGCAGGATCTTCGCCAGCAATTCCGTCGGGATCCCGTTAGACTCGGCAATCTCCTTGGCGCTGGACGCCTGTCCTTCGGCACGCTCTGCCAGGTACTTCATGGCGATCAACCCGTAGTCCGCTCTTTTTGTCAGTTTCAGCATGCCGGGAACTCAGGCCGGACCAGCAAAGGCCGACCAAATCAGTCGTACATCGGTAGTTTAGATGCCGGACAGGCTGGGAAAGCAACACTTTTCAGGGAAAGGCCCTAATCGGCAGTGGAAGGTAAGTCTTGGAGCCCCAATAGCTTAAATTGAGGCCTGATTTGGTCGGATATATTCCCGATTCGAATGGTCGTAGATTATCAATTTCTTCGGCACCAAGCTTAGTTTCAGGAGACAGGAAACCTAGTTCGCGTTGCAACCCTGTCCAGAAGCCATTCGCTTTACCCCTACCCCAATCACCACCAGCTTTGCCGACCGTTCTTTAAGCTCATTGACATCGGACTGGCTTGCACTCCTCAGGGCTTTGTCCTGCAAATCGGCCATTTCCTTCTGTTCCCGGGAAACGCGCAGCAGAACTTCCCGTTGCAGGGCAGCATCGCCGCTTCCCAGCGAGCCGCTCTTCTTTTCGTTACAGACGGCAGTCTGCACTCGTCCGATCAGTTCTTGCCATTCGCCATCTTCACGCGCCAGGGTTAGGCCTTCAGTCAGAATCGACTGCGCCTGTTCTCTCGAGACCTTCTGGCTCAGCATACCGAGAACTTCATCCTGGCATCCGGAATCGCAGAAATCATTGTTCGCACCGCTGCCGGAGGCGTGCGCCTTGGCTCGTAGCGAATCCAGGTCGTCTTCCCCGAATACATGACTCGCCGCCGCATTATTCTTCGGGGCCTTCGCGGCATCCGCCACCGACTGTCCGGCGCACAGCGAGGCAAGCAACAAAATCGTCAATATGGTTCGTGTCGCCTTCGACATGACATTCTCCCCAGTCTGACGACTTCACCATGGCACCACCCGTTCCACAAGTTACCGACGTTCCTCTATCTCCAGCGCCGCTGCTCTCGCAATTTCAGCTCTGAACCAATCATCCTCTTGACATCCGAACGAGCCGGGCTAGAATACCCCGAGAATTCTCCGGACGGTCTCCCCTCGTGGGGTGACCTGTTCCCCGTATGAGTCAGAACCAGCCTTCACCCCCCAACGGATCCCCTCAGAGAGTCGAGATGCAGACAGTGTGCAAGCACCCCCGTGTGCAGATCGTTGCCCGCGAAGAAGATGTCGAATATGTCGAATGCAAAGAGTGTGGCGAAGTCTTCGAATCCAGCGAATTCAAAGACATGGCCATTGAAGAGACCCACGCGGACGATCCCGAAGAGTAGCCCTCACAATCACTTACGTTGAACGTTGACCGCGAACTGCCTCTCGGTCGCACCAAGGTAACAATTCGTGTGGCCCGTAACCTTGTCGCAGAAGTACATGCCCTGTTAGCGTCAAATCAGCCGCAGACCGCTCGCGCGGCCGGGACTCTTGGCGCTTGCCAGAAAGGTACAATGCCAACCGCACTAGTAGTTGATGATTCTCTTCTTATTCGGCACACCGTCTGCCGGCTTCTGGAGCAACACGGCTTCACCGTCGAGAGTGCCTGCGACGGTCTGGAAGCTTTGGAGTTGCTGAAACGGATCGAACCTTCTCTTATTGTCACTGACCTGATGATGCCCAAGATGGGCGGCATCGAATTGATCGGGATACTGAAACAAAATTCTAAGACTGCTTCGATCCCGATTGTCGTCGTCGCCGGGCACAAGTCGACGTCTCACCCAGTCGAAGAAACCGCTGCGGATTACATCATCTTCAAAGATATCGATATTGTGGAACAACTACAGAAAACGCTGCACTCCCTGAGTTCTCAGCTCACCTTGCCGTGATCTCCTATCGCTCCAGCGAAATCTAGCCAAGCGGGAATGATGCCTCCGCGGAAAGCTCTTCATCCGCGAACTGTCCTGCCAGAAACTTAGGATAGGCCGCAGCGGCAATCATCGCTGCATTGTCTGTCGAGAGTCGTAACGAGGGGAAGTAGACAGGCACGCCCTCCCGTGTGGATCGCTCCACAAAGCGCTCGCGCAAGCGGCTGTTCGCTGCCACGCCACCGGATACCAGTAACGTCTCCACGCCGTACTCAAGCGCAGCCGCCAGCGTCTTTCCCACCAGATCTTCCACCACTGCATTCTGAAACGAAGCCACCAGATCGAGCGTTTTCCGATCCGTCACCCGTAGGAAGTCCTCGACACTCGGCTTCGCAATCCCAGCCAACGCCTTGCGCCGCTCTTCCACCACCGGCTGCATCTGGTTAGTTTCGACCCAGCGCAGAACCGAGGTCTTAATTCCACTGTAGGAAAAATCAAAATGCGGCGTATCCGGTTCCGGCTTCCCATGATCCTTACGATCGCGATGTTTCAGCTGCGGCGTGCTGAATTTCACCGCTTCCCGATCGCCATGCTTCGCCAACTTATCGATCACCGGCCCGCCCGGATATCCAAGCCCGAGCAGCTTCGCAACTTTATCGAAGGCCTCCCCGGCAGCATCGTCGCGCGTATGGCCAATGTTCTTGTACGTCCAACTCTTGCCCTTCAGTTCGGCGAGATATAGGTGCGTGTGCCCGCCGGAAACCACCAGCGCCAGCACTGGGAATTTCAATTCATGGTTCCCTTTTTGTCGCTCTTCCAGCAGCACCGCGTGAATATGCCCCTCGAGATGATTGACCGCGACCAGCGGCTTCTCCATCGCCCACGCCAGCGTCTTCGCATAAGAAATTCCGACAAGCAGCGCACCAGCCAATCCAGGTCCTTGCGTCACCGCCACCGCATCCACCGACTCGAATGTATGGCCTGAATCCGCCAGCGCTTTGCGAACCACCGGCACAATGTTTCGCAGATGTTCGCGCGAAGCCAGCTCCGGAACAACTCCTCCGTACGGTTGATGGGTAGCGATCTGCGATAACACCACGTTCGAGATCACCTGCTCACCCGATCGCACCACTCGCTGCCGATGTCTCGTCGCACGAGCTTTCAATGCCGAGAATATAGGTATCTGCCATCATCCCGATTCTAAATGCTTATGAGACACACGCTACGCAGACATAGCCATAAGCAATTCTTTGGTTTTACTGAAACATTATAAGTGATAACGTCAAGACAATTACGGAGGAGTACCCATGTCAGCAGGTGTCAATCTCTGGACTTCGTCTGAACACGCACTCGACTATCTGTCCCGCGCCGACACCATTCCTCATCGTATGGAAGGCGAGCGCACGCTGCTGGAGTTCATTCCGTCCGGTGCGAATCGCATCCTCGATCTCGGCAGCGGAGATGGTCGCCTGCTCGCACTCGTTCTCGCCGACCGCCCCCACGCCGAAGCCGTCGCGCTCGACTTCTCTGCGACGATGCTCGACCGTCTGCATCACCGCTTCGCCCCCAATCCCCGCGTCCAGGTTGTCGAACATGACCTGAGCGAACCGCTTCCCGAACTCGGGACCTTCGACGCCATCGTCTCCAGCTTCGCAATTCATCATGTCATTCATCCGCGGAAGCGTGAACTGTACGCCGAAATCTTCACGCGCCTCAATCCCGGCGGTGTCTTCTGCAATCTCGAGCATGTCGCTTCACCAACGCCACATCTGCATACGCGTTTCCTGACCGCGATCGGCTACACGTCCGACACCGAAGATCCGTCCAACAAGTTGCTCGATTTGCACACGCAACTCACCTGGCTCCGCGAAATCGGATTCATCGACGTCGACTGCCACTGGAAGTGGCGCGAGTTGGCGCTGCTTTCCGGTTTGCGCACCGAGTAGTCGCGTTTGTCGTCGTCACCACCGACGCGTCCAAAAAACCACAAAGTCATGGTGACGCTTCGCGGAGCGAAGCGGAATCCATCCATGTATTTTCTGCCGCCCACACTTCCGCTGACGGGACTGGGGTTTCTATTACCTATTTCGCAATTACCAATTCTTCCTACGGCTCTTCCGGCGTCACTCCCGTCAGCGTCTCCTTCGCCTTCTGCAGATCGGCGAGTTTGGCCTTGTCCAGTTTTGGATACCTCGGATCAAGCTTGATCAGCGTGTCCACGACTACAGCGCCCACGACCAGTCGCGTAAACCACTTATTGTCCGCCGGAACTACATACCAGGGCGCATGTTCGCTCGCGGTGTTCTGGATCATCTCCTCGTACGCATCCTGGTAATCTCCCCAGAATCCTCGTTCTTTGAGATCCGCAGTCGAAAACTTCCAGTTCTTGTGCTCATCATCGAGCCTGGAAAGAAAGCGCCTCTTCTGCTCCTTCTTGGAAACATGCAGGAAAAACTTCCGCACGATCATTCCATTGTTCGCAAGGTACTTTTCGAAGTTGTTGATGTCTTCGTACCGCTCCTCCCATATGCGTTTCGTGATCAGCTCTTTCGGTAATTTCTGGGAGTGGAGAAATTCCGGATGCACCTTCACAACTAGCACTTCCTCGTAATACGAGCGGTTAAAAATGCCAATACGGCCGCGCTCCGGCAGGCACTTGGAAGTTCGCCAGAGAAAATCGTGGTCTAGTTCCTCCGCCGATGGACCTTTGAACGAGTAGACTTGAACGCCTTGCGGGTTCAGGCCCGACATCACGTGCTTGATCGTTCCATCTTTGCCAGCCGCGTCCATTGCCTGAAAGATCAGGAGTAATCCCCTGCGATCCTCAGCGTAGAGCTTGTCCTGTAGATCAGCCATCGACTCGATCCCGCGTTGCAGCAGGTCTTGTGCCTCTTTCTTGGTCTCCGACCGTAAGCCTCCCGTATCAACGGGGTCATAGTCCTTCAAGCGGAAGCCTTTGCCTTTTTCAACTCGATAGCGGGTAGCAAACTCCTTCAGTCGGGGAAACTGCTTTTCTATATTTGCCATTCTTCTGCCTCATATATCTTTCGAACATCAGAGAGCCCACGATTGTAATCTTCTCGCGATTACAATGCCTGCCGTCGTATTCGACCTACGCTCGCACAGCGAAGCCGAACTAGGACTACGCCCAGGGTGCTCTCCTTTTCCGAGCCGCAGGTCAGGATTCTGTCATCCCGAGCGCAGCGAGGGAACCCTATCACCACCACAACTCTTCAGGCCCAACGCGCTTTCGATTACCCGATTACCATTTACCCGATTACCATTAACTCGTGGTCAAGCAAGCTGCCATCGAGGTTGTTCGCACCCTGCGTGCGCACGGTCACCAGGCTTACCTGGTTGGCGGATGCGTGCGCGACCTGCTACTCGGTCGCGAACCCGCCGATTACGATGTCGCCACCGACGCTGCTCCGCAGCAAGTCATGCGCATCTTCCCTGAAACCTACGCTGTCGGCGCCCAGTTCGGAGTTGTGCTCGTTCCCGTCGACCATCTCACTCGGGCCGATCTCGCACACGCCGCCGAGGCCCACCCGGATGAGACTCCCGCCGAAGCCGCCAAGTACAAAGCGATCGAAGTTGCGACCTTCCGCAATGACGGCATCTACTCCGATGGCCGCCATCCGAACCAGGTTACCTACAGCACCGATCCGCGGGAAGACGTGCAGCGCCGCGATTTCACCATCAACGGCCTGCTCATGGATCCGCTTGATGGCGATCGCGTCCTCGACTTTGTCGGCGGCCGCGAGGACCTCGACCGCAAACTCATTCGCGCCATTGGCGATCCTGAACGGCGCTTTCGCGAAGACAAGTTGCGCATGCTGCGCGCGATTCGTTTCGCGGCTCGCTTCGAGTACACGATCGATCCGGCAACCTTCGCCGCCATTCACGAACTCGCGTCTGAAATTCACCAGGTGAGCCGAGAGCGCATTCGCGACGAACTCACCAAGATGCTTACCGAGGGACACGCGCGCCGTGCCTTCGAACTGCTGGACGAGTCCGGCTTGTTGCATGAACTGCTGCCGGAGATTGAGAACATGAAAGGCGTCGAGCAGCCGCCGCAGTATCATCCGGAAGGCGACGTCTGGATTCACACACTGATGCTGTTGGATCAACTTGAACCCGGAGCTTCACCCACTCTTGCCTGGGGAATGTTGTTGCACGACGTCGGCAAGCCACCTACGTTTCGCATCGCACCGGATCGTATCCGCTTCGACGGGCATGTGGAAGTTGGAGTGCGCATGACCGCTGCCATCGCGCGTCGGCTTCGTATGTCAAACGAAGAAACCGAGCAGATCCTCGCACTCGTCGACAATCACATGAAGTTCGCAGACACAAAGAAGATGCGCGAATCAACCCTCAAGCGCTTCCTGCGGCTGCCAAAATTCGACGAGCACCTGGCACTGCATCGCGCCGACTGCCTCGCCAGTCACGGCAAGCTCGATCTCTACGACTTCGCGAAGCAGAAGCTGAATGAAACTCCGCCAGAAGACATTCGCCCGCAGCCGCTGATCACGGGCCGCGATCTGATCACAGCAGGCTACGAGCCTGGCCCGCGCTTCAAAGATATCTTGACCGCCGTGGAAGACCGCCAACTGGAAGGAACATTGCGCAGCAAAGAGGAAGCACTGGCATTCGTTCGCCAGGAATTTCCGCAATAGAAAAGTCGAGGGTGCCCCATCTCTGCCCTCTCTTGGCAGAGGTGGGATAGTGATCTCAGATTCTCGATTCCCAATTACCCGATTAGCAAATTACCTATCGCCTTACCTCGCTCTCGCCAAATGCAGCGCGAACCACTCTCTCCGATCGGTCCAGCTCCGATCCAATTCGAAGTCGCCCATGTTCAGGATCGAGCGCACCATGTGCGGCGTGAACTTATAACTGTTCTCGGTATGCATCCGCTCGCCACGATCGAAGTGCACGCGCAGTCCGAGCGCGTCGATGCTTACCGTCTGGTCGCGCGTGCTCTCCAGGTAGATCTCGATACGCGAACACTTCGGATTCCAGATCGCCACATGCTGGAACGCGTTCAAATCGAAATCGCCGCCTAGCTCGCGATTGATTCTCGCCAGCATGTTTTTGTTGAACCGTGCCGTCACTCCCTGAGCATCGTCGTATGCAGGGACTAGCACGCTTTCGCTCTTCACCAGGTCGGTTCCCAGCAGCAGCGCATCTCCTGCGCGCAGAGAATTCCTGACGCTATGCAACACCGCTCCAGCCTGCATGGGCTCAAAGTTCCCGATGCTTGATCCCAGGTACAGCACCAGCTTTCGTCCGGAACTATTCGCGATTCCATCCAGGCCTTCGCAATAGTCCGCTATCACCGGATGCATCTCCAGTCCCGGAAAATCTCCGTTCAAACTGCGCGCCGCATCTTCCAGCGCCGAACGCGACACATCAATCGGATAGAACTTCACGCGCTGTTGCCGCTTCAGCAGTTCGCGGATCACCGTACGTGTCTTTGTCGCCGTACCCGCGCCCAACTCCACCAGCGTGATATCGTCCCCGGCGGCTTCCAGCATCTCTCCCGAAAACTGCTTGAGGATGCCAGCTTCGGTGCGCGTCAGATAGTATTCCGGCAACTCCGTGATCAGTTCGAATAGCTCCGAGCCTGCGGCATCGTAGAACAGCTTCGGTGGAAGCGACTTCGGCGTTCTCGTCAGCCCTGGAAGAACATCTTCTGCAATGGGAGAAACTGCTTGTTCTGCTCTTTCGTATGCGCTCATTTCGCCAGCCGTATTCCGGAGTATTGCCACCGCGTATGCGGCGGGAAGAAGTTGCGGTAGGTTGCTCGCATGTGCGAAACCGGAGTTACACACGAGCCTCCGCGCAGCACCATCTGGTTTGCCATGAACTTGCCGTTGTATTCACCAAAAGCGCCTGACGCGGGTTTAAATCCCGGATAGCCCACATACGGACTTGCCGTCCACTCCCATACATCACCAAACATCTGCTGCGGCGCGCCCTCTCTCTCCGGCTCGGGAATTGGATGCAGGTACCCGCCTTCCAGAAAATTGCCATCCCTCGGAACATTCGCTGCCACCACTTCCCATTCCGCTTCCGTCACAAGTCGCGCCTTTGCCCAGCGTGCGTACGCATCGGCTTCGTAGAAGCTCACATGGCACACTGGTTCGCGCGGATTCACCTTCTGCATGCCAGCCACGCTGAACGTCATCCACTCATCTCCCTGATGCTCCCAGTAGAGCGGCGCGCGCCATGCTTGCGTGTTCATCGTGTCCCATCCGTCGGAGAGCCACAGTTCCGGACGCAGGTACCCATCGTCATTCATAAACGCCATGTACTCAGCGTTCGTTACCAGTCGTGATGCGATCTGAAATTCGTTCAAATAGACCTGGTGCCGCGGCCGTTCGTTATCGAACGCAAAGGCGTCGCCTTCATACCCAATCTTGTACAGCCCCGCATCGAATCCGAACCAGCTCACGCCACGCTCACGCGTCTCTGGCGACGGTGTCGGCTGCGTATACGCCGGACGCAATGGCTGGCTCCAGAACGCATGCTTAATGTCTGTCAGAATCAACTCCTGATGCTGCTGCTCATGGTTGACGCCGAGTTCCACCGCGTCGCGAAACGTAGCGATATCGCCGGCGCTCAGCAGTTCCAGCATGTGCCGATCCACATACGCGCGATAGTCCTGCACTTGCTGCTGTGATGGCCGCGAAAACAGCCCGCGATATGCGCGATTCGGATGCGCCCCTAATCCCTTGTAATAGGAATTGAAGACATACTGAAAATCCGGATGAAAGGGCTCGTAATCGCGAAGGTAAGGAATTAAGAGGAAGGTCTCAAAAAACCACGTGGTATGCGCCTGGTGCCACTTCGCCGGACTGGCATCCGGCATCGACTGTACCATCTGGTCCTCCGCCGATAGCGGACGACAGATCGACCCGGTCGTCTTCCGAGTTTCGGTATAACACCGCGCTAAGCTATTTCTGGCCCCTGAAAGATCCAGTATTCCCCCAGGCGCCCATTGCTGAATGGCATTCATTCCCTGGCCTCGCTCCTTTGAATTGCTGCTAATCCCGCGAGTTTCCCCACGATACTGAGTAGGGTTGGATGTGCCTTGGGCGAGGCGCGTTACATTTAATCCAAAATTGTGACTGAAGATTTTCAGCAGGTTACAGAATGGCTCGCATCACCCTCCGTCCGACTTCGGTGCGCATCCCGTATACCAGGTGGGATGCCAGCGCATTTGCATGAACAGAAAGGGGATACGTAAGCCTGCCGGCCCATCTTCAGGAATCTTGATGTCGAGGAGGAATCCGTTATGTCGGCGCGATCGCCGAGATTAGTTGGCTATCGTTACGCTTCTGACGGCTCGCCCGCGCGACGCGCGAAGGTCTCCGAAACGCAGCGACTGTGCGGCGTCTAAAAGCAATTCCGCGCGCACATAAGGGAGGGAAAAACTATTGATGTAGGCCAGCGTCAGGTCAGGATCACTCTTGATTCCAGTTTGCACCAGCGAACCCAGCATGTACCAGGAGACCTGCCCTTGATTGTTGTCCTGCTCCTGGCGCAGCAGTTGATCGCCAATCTCGAAGCCCCGCCGTAACGACTCGCGCAGCATAGCGCCGTTGTTGCTCGCCTCCGCCACTTGCGCCCGGGAAGCCACCAGTTGCAGCTCCGTCTTCAGGTCCTGGGTATCCGCAGCCGTCTTCTGCGCCTGGTCGAGCAGTTGCATCGCGCGGCTGGAATCGTCGCCGGCAACGCGTTCGGCCACACTGCCCATGGTGACCGCGCGCATGTTCGGATCGGTGATGCTCTGCGTCAGCGCCAGCGCATTATCAGGATTCCAGCTAGCCATGCCCTGCGCCCGCAGGCGCGTGACCTGGTTCGCATCCGGACCGTGTCCGGAACCCGCCATCGCGGCCCCATAAGCGCTACCAGGCCCAAAACCCGCGACCGCCGCATTATTCTGCGCCAAGCGCGGATGAGCTTCCGTCACTTGCTTGGCGAGTTCCGGATCAAACTCGTTCAGCAGTGACATGTATTGATAGAGTGAAACCTCCACCGGATCGCTCATTTGTGTCGCGCCCGCTCCGGAGTCTACCTTCACCCACAATCCCGAAGGCGCCGGCGTTGTCTGCACGTTGTTCACGAACGCTTCCAGCGCGTGCCGGACTTTCTCCCTCGGAAGTTGGTAAGCCATCCGCTGAATCATCCGCCCGAAATCTGAGTTTCCAGACCATGTGGCCACACTTCGCTCGTAGTTGGAAACAGCTTCGTCGAAGACCGACTCCATGACCGAGCCTTGGCCTTCGTTGGAATCCGCACCGTTCCGCCTGTGGTCGCGGAGCAACTCCACGGCGACACCGGCCATTGCGCTATAGGGATACTGACTCTCAGTCGCCAGCCGCAGTGCTTCTTGTCGCAATCGCGGCAGCTGCGATTCGCCCTTATCTCGCGCGAGCCCCTGAAATACGGAGGCAGCCGCCGTGCTGATCATATTGGCGGAGGACAGGACGCTGGCATCGCTCTCGGCCACGGGTTTGATCTGGTGCAGCAGCTTGAGCCCGAACTCTGGATCGCCCTGCGCCACCATCTGTATGGCCATTACTTGCATACGCGCCCGCTTCTGGTCGTCTGCCTGATCCTCGCCTAGCTGGAATAACTCCTGCGCCCATTTCTCGGCGGTTTCCGAATTCAGTCGGGAAACGATGCTGATCTGGCGCGCCAGAAGTACAGCCTTCTGGTCCGGCTGAACTTCCTCATTCGCAGCATGGCTCCGCTCTAGTAGATCCAGCACCTGTTGGTTGCGCGCTGCCGCTGCATCGTCCTTCGTCTCCGGCGTCTCATTCTTCTTCTTGTGGGAATCCTGTTTCGAGGAATTCGCTCCGGCAGGAGATAAAGAACTGGCAGCCTCTTGCGTCTGAGCCGGTGCAGTCGCCTGCGACTGCGCAAACACTCCCGGGACACTCAAAACAATCAGGGAAAACAAGGCCAGACCAGACTTCATCTAGGGGACTCCACCAGAAGACTGCTTCCGCGGATTGTACCGCCATTTCGACATACTTGAAATCAGGCCCGGGCATGAGATATTCATCTCACGATAAAATCTCCAGGTGGTCACCCCGCTCAGAGATGTCATTGCCTGTCCTCACTGCAAGGGCCGCGAGATTGTCTACTCTTGCGAGCCTAAGTGCTGCTTCAATCACGTTTGCGCCGATTGCCGCAGCACATTCGAAATCAACAACGAAAAGACCGGCCGCTCCGACCAGACCACGCCCTTCGATCTTTCTGAACCGGATTCCAGCGATCCCACCACTGGCTGCGCCCAATGCGAAAGCTTGCGGATCGGCGTAATCGGCCGCGATGGCGACCGCACGTTGCTCCTCTGTGGCAATTGCCGCGCGCTGCTTCACCTCGCGATCGAAAACTTTGTCTCGGGTCAGTTTTGATTCCTAGAAATCTATCTTCGTGACCTTCGTGCCCTTTGTGGTTAATCTTTTCTTATGTCCAAAGAACGTGCGGAAAAGATCAAGCTCATCCTTTTTGACGTCGACGGTGTCATGACGGATGGCACCATTTTCCTGTTTCCTGCCCCTGCAACTGCGCCTCGCGCCACCGCCGACCACGTTGCCTCGCGGGCCGACGACGGCGGCTATTCCATTCATAGCGAAACCATCGTCGAAGCCAAGGGATTCAATGCCCATGATGGCGCAGGCATTTCGCTCGCTCGCTTAGGTGGCCTCAAAACAGGCATCATCACCAAGCGTATCTCCGAAACTGTTGCGCTACGCGCGCGTGACCTCAAGCTGAATCACGTCTACCAGGGCATCGCTGATAAGCTTTCGGTATTCCACGAAATTCTTGAGAAAGAAAACCTGCGGGCGGATCAAGTCGCATACGTGGGCGACGACATCATCGACCTTCCCGTTATGCGGAATTGTGGTTTGGCAATCGCCGTTCGCAATGCGCGCGAGGAAGTGAAGGACGAGTCGCACTACATCACCGACCACGACGGCGGCCATGGAGCCGTTCGTGATGCAGTGGAGTTTGTGTTGCGCTCGCAGGGAAAATTGGAAGCAGCCATCGCCGAATACATCGGCCAGCGCTCGCCGGCGGCCAGCTCTTAGCCTTAGCCGTCGGCTTTCGGCTCTCGGCCGTCAGTTCCAGACCAGCCCTGTCGAACTCAAATTGAAGATGGTGTTCGAACTTGACTTCGCTGATCTCGGGCACCAGCTACTAGCCACCCAATCACTGGCTGAAAGCTGAGAGCTGAGAGCGCTCGCAGGGAAAATTGGAAGCAGCCATCGCCGAATACATCGGCCAGCGCTCGCCGGCGGCCAGCTCTTAGCTTTTAGCCGTCGGCTTTCGGCTCTCGGCCGTCAGTTCCAGACCAGGCCTCGAACTCAAATTGAAGATGGTGTTCGAAGTTGACTTCGCTGATCTCGAGGCAACCAGCTGCTAGCCACCCAACCACTGGCTGAAAGCTGAAAGCTGAAAGCTGAAAGCTGAAAGCTGAGAGCTGTTAGCTGTTAGCTGTTAGCTGTCTTCAAAAAAAGACCCCCGCGCTTGCTTGGGGCGTTGAGGAATAGCGCGGGGGTTTCACCGTTTCCCCTTACTCACTGTCGCTTTCAGGAGGCTGAGGATATAGACGCAAAACCTCAGCAAAAGTTCTGGGCTTTACAAACCTTTACAATGCGCCCTTATTGAGCAATCGCCTGCGGACGTTGTGACATTAGTTCACTGAACCTTGGGTCTTTCCTCAGTTCCGTAAACTCGTTCTCCTTGTACACATCGTCGATGCCCTTGTAACCGTCTTCCATCGCATGACGAAGATAAAGGAGGGCCTGATCCATCATCCCTGCCTTTGCGTACATTCTCGCCAGCACGTACGAGTAGTGCGCGCGATCCTCGGGAGACGACATCTGGGCGGCAATACCGATTTGCGATCTGTGCTGAAAGATATTGGGGTCAAGCTGCAGGGCGCGGCTATATTCTTCCGACGCCCGGTCGAACTCCTGCTTCGAGAAGTAGGCCGATCCCAGGTTGCTGTGAAACGACGCATTCGTCTCCTTAAGGGAGAGAGCCTTGTCATAGTTCTTGATCGCCTTGTTGTACTTCTTCGCTTCGTAGTAGACGACACCGAGATTGTTGTGTGGTTCCGCAAAACCAGGGTCGGCTTTCATCGCGCGCTCGAAGGCTTTCTTTGCCTCCGGGAAGTGCCCAGTTTGCAGCTCGGCGATCCCCATTTTGTTCCAGATCTGCGCTTTTTCCGTCGAAGTTGTCGCCTTCTTCAATGCGGCATGGTAGAAGTCCATCGCATCCAGAAAAGCCTTCTCAGCGCGTAGAGTATCGCCCTGCGATTCGAGCTCGGCGACGCTCGCATTCGGGTCCGGCGACTGCGCTCTGTGCGTCACGGGAGCATTTACCTGCACCGCATTCTCTTGAGCAAGCGCGAAGAGTGAAAGGAAGGACAGTGCGAGGAACGGTAGAGCGAGAAAGCGTTTCATCTGACGCCCCCTGACCCGGGCCCTGACCGGTACCCCAAAAGCCGGCTGGCAAGGCAGCGGGTTCTTGCCTCATTAGACACCGCAAACAGAAATAAGTCAGCGCCTGACTACTTAGGATTGCCATTCGGCGGCTGCTGGGAGCTCTGATCCTGCTTGTCGTCATCCCCCTTGAAAACGCCAGCCAGCTTTCCAAAGAAGCCCTTTTTCTTCTCCGGTTGCTTCGCCGGAGTGGGGGGAGGAGCCGCAGCCTGAACCGTCGCACCATTCGTGGGTGGGGGAACCGTCGGATGCCCGGGCTGATTCTGGTTCGGCGAAACCGATTGACTAGGCGCCTTCGGATTCATCCAGCCGAAGATCTTTCCCAGTACTCCCTGGTGTTCGCCTGGATTCTGCTCGCAGGTATCTCTGGGTTCCGTTCCCGCAATGAAGGCTACTGTATACGTCTCAGGACAAGATGGAGTGGCCAGCCGGTTCGTCACCTTATCCAGCCGCACATCGATCACGCCGTCAGGCTGCCTGAAGTCCGTCGCATCGCGATAGCCCTGGATGTTGGTCGCGCGCTTCATGAATTCAGCCCAGATCGGCGCAGCGGCCGCGGTCCCCGAAAGGCGTATGTCGCTGTAGTCATCCAGGCCCACCCAAACAATGCACAGCAGGTTGGAGGTGTACCCGGCGAACCAGGCGTCATGCGACGTTCCCGTCTTGCCTGCCGCCGGAGCCGTGAACCCCAACTGCCGGACGACGAAGCCCGTTCCCGTATTCACCACGCCTTCCATCATGCTGGTCATAACGTAGGCCACTTTGGGATCGAGCACTGGCGCCACATCAGCCGTGTAGCTCTGCAGCAGCTCTCCCTGTGAGTTGTGAATCGCCCGGATCATCAGCGGCGAAACTCGGTTACCGTTATTGGCAAACACGGTATACGCTCCGGCCATATCCAGTGGCGTCGCATCGTAAGCGCCCAACGCCATCGCCGGTGTCGCTTGCACGGACTTGATCCCCGCCGCCTTCGCCAGTTGCGCTACGTTTCCATAACCAACGGCTTCCGCCAGCTTGATCGTCGCGTTGTTCAGCGAGTGCGCCAGCGCGTATTCGGCCGAAACCTCGCCCTTGTACTCTTCGTGATAATTCTTTGGCTCGTAAACCTGGTTATCGAACAGGAAGGTCGTCTGCTCGTCGTCGAGCAACGATGCCGGAGTCCACACCGTCGGACCGCCTGCCAGCGCCGTGTTCATGGCCGCCGCGTAGACAAATGGCTTAAAAATGGACCCCGTGGGCCGCTTCGCCAGCGCATGATTCAGCTGGCTCTGACCATAATTCCGGCCGCCTACCAGCGCCAGCACTTCCCCCGTATGCGGATCGAGCACAATCATCGCGACTTGCGCTTGCGGTCCGGGAGCAACCGTTGTCTCGTACTTCGCTTCCTTGCCCGTGCCTACCTTCTTGCGCTTCGTGCGCAGCTTCGTGAGCTGCTGATCCACCTGGACCATACCCACCTGCACCGCCTCGGCGGCCGCACGCTGCACGTCAGGATCAATAGTCGTGTAAACCCGGTAGGCCTGGTCGCTGAATTCGCGCTCGCCATACTTCGCAACCAGCGCGTCCTTCACCATGTCTACGAAATAAGGAGCATCACTGGCTTCTACATTGGGGGCAGCCAGCTTCAGAGGTGTCGCCTTCGCTTTATCGGCCTCCTCACGTGTGATCGCGCCCGTGTCCACCATCGACTCCAGCACCAGATTGCGCCGGTCCAGCGCACGCTCCGGGTGCCGGTACGGATTCAGATAGCTGGGCCGCTGAATGAGCCCCGCCAGCAGGGCCGCTTCCGGCAGTGTGACGCTCTGCAGATCCTTATTGAAATATGCTCTCGCCGCTTCCGCCAATCCGTGGATGGTGAACGATCCGCGCTGTCCCATATCCACCTGGTTCGCATAGAGCTCGAAGATCTCCTGTTTCGTGAGCTTATGTTCCAGGTCGGTGGCGATCATCATTTCGACCAGCTTGCGTTTGAAGGTCTTCTGCGGCGTCAGGAAGAATCCCCGCGCCATTTGCATGGTGATGGTCGATCCGCCCTGGCTCAAATGGCCCGATCGCAGATCGACAAACACGGTTTCCACCAGGCGGAAATAATTGATCCCGCCATGCTGGAAGAAACGCCGATCCTCGATCGCCAGCACCGCATCCACCATCACTTTGGGGATGTCGTTGTACTTCACCAGCTGGCGCTTTGAGCGCTCCTCGGTATCGAGCGCAGTAAGCAGCGGCGGCTCCAGTTCGTATCCGCTCAGCGAACGCCCACCCTCGGATCCACCACCAATGATCTGCTGAACCTTGCCGCTCACCACCCGGATCATCGCCCCGTCCTCGTTGTGGTATGAGGCCGGGCCGGGCTGGATTTGGATCGCACTCTCCGTCACCTTGAACGTACCCACCGGCGAGTCGGTCTTGTCCGAGTAACCTGCGCGGCGAAGGTCGGAAGCAATCTCGCTGACCTGTACTCGGTCGCCCGTCGAGACCAATCGTGGTCGTGCGTAAATCCGCGCCGAGTTACTGAAAATAGGCCCGCGGATCCGCTTCTCCACGATCCGGTCGTATTTCACCCAGTAGTAGGTGAACACGGCGGCAAACACAACCAGCAGGAGCAGACTCGCGCCGATCGCGGCTTTCACCAGCGGATTCGACAGTTTCAGCGATTTTGAGAATTTGGACTGCCGTTTCGAACTAACGGACTTCCGGGAACCGCGCGGGATTTTTACTTTAATAGCCACAGTTAAAAGGCAGAGATGTCGCTCCTCAATTCGACGACGAAGCGGCCACAGACGTTACCTCAGGATCGAGGGATCCTTGGCAACCTCTTGGGGAACCTCTTCCAGGCCAGAGACTATGGCTATTGTAAAGCAAGCAGAAAAGGAAAACAGGCGGTACTGGAAACAAACGCGTCTACCCGGTCAATGCGGTTGAAGAGTAACTGCTCCGCTCGGGAAAAACTCTTAGAAAGCCCGTCTGCTCGCGCTGTTTGGCGTGAATGACAAATCCAGAGGATGCACCGGAAGATCAATGTGGACGGTGTACGCCGTGCTGATCGACACCCCCGCACCCTGCCGCTGCACTTTGATCTGATCCGACGTGATCGGAATATCCAGCGATTGCGCCTTCTTGAAGATGGAATCTTTAATGTCCTGCTCGGGCTTATTCGAATAAGCATCCAGCCTGGCTTCCTCCTCAATCGCATCCTGCAGCTGGTAACTGCTCATGTACACAGGAACGATTCGGTAGGCAACGTACACCAGGCCAATAAAAACAGCGAAAGCAAGCAGGGCTTTAAGGGATCGCATACATGACGCTCCGGACACTCACGCCCCGGAGTGAGAAAGTAAACCCTCCAACTGGGTTGAAATTGCGCCGATGTTAACATCGCGTTTCTGCCCTGTCGAGCGTTCGAAGAGCTCTACTAAATCTTCGGTAACCTTCTTGCCAACAATGATTCTGAAGGGGATTCCCACCAGATCCGCATCCTTAAACTTCACTCCCGGGCGTTCATCCCGATCATCCAGGATTACGTCAACTCCGCGCACCGCCAGCTCCTCGGCGATCTTTAGCGCTGTCTCCATCTGCGCCTGCTCGCGGACATTAATCGGACTGATCACCACCTCGAACGGCGCAATCGCCACCGGTAGCCAGAAACCCTGCTCGTCGTGATTCTGTTCGATCGCCGCCGTCAGGATTCGCTCGATCCCGATCCCATAGCTGCCCATGATCGGCGTCACTTCCTTGCCATCTTTGTCCAGCACCCTCGCGCCCATCGACTCGGAATACTTGTATCCCAGCTTGAAGATGTGCCCGATCTCCACCGCCTTCGCCACCGTCAGCGGCTCATCGCATTTCGGACAGCCTTCGCCGGCTTCCACATTCCGCAGGTCGACCCACTGATCCAGCTCGAAATCCACTTCAGGCGTGACATTCTTCAGGTGGTAGTCCTGCTTGTTCGCTCCGGAAACTAGGTTCTTGCGGCCTTGCAGTGCCGTGTCGACCAGAACCGTTCCTTCCGCTCCGCGAAACTTCCGTCCCTTCAGACCGATCGGCCCCAGGAATCCCGCAGGCGTTCCGAAGAACTCCTCAATCTCCTCCGCCCGCATCGGACGAATCTGCGCTTCCGGCACCGCGCCCGCCAGCTTCGCTTCATTCAGCATGTGATCGCCGCGCAGGAACGCCACCAGCGGCTTCTCGTGGATTTCCGCTCCGTTCTTCCCCGGCACCGCTGCCATGTAGGCCAGCGTCTTGATGTTGTTCTTGGGCGAGAGCGTCAGGAACTTCGACAGATCTTCAATCGTTTTCACGTTCGGCGTGTGCACCAGCTCAGGCTTCCCATCGCCTGACGCCACCAGCTCTTCCACCACGTCCAGCTTCGACGTTGCCTTCTCCAGATTCGCCGCATACCCACACTTCGCGCAGCTCGCCACCAGATCCTCGCCCGCGTCGGTGTGGACCATGAATTCCTGCGACTTCGATCCGCCCATCGCGCCCGAATGCGCGTCCACCACTACGTACTTCAGTCCACAGCGATCGAAGATTCGCCGATAGGTCTGCTCATGCTTGTTGTAAGAAACGTCCAGCCCGTCCGCATCGATGTCAAACGAATACGCATCCTTCATCGTGAACTGCCGCACCCGCATCAAGCCCGACTTCGGCCTCGGCTCATCGCGAAACTTCGTTTGTATCTGGTACCAGATCTGCGGTAGCTGCTTGTAACTGCGCAGCTCTTTGCGCGCGATCTCCGTCATCACCTCTTCATGCGTCATGCCGAGGCACAGATCGGCCCCTTTGCGATCCTTCAGGCGAAACATGTTCTCGCCCATCACTTCCCAGCGTCCGCTGGCCTCCCACACTTCACGAGGATTCAGCGCCGGCAGGTAGAACTCCTGTCCGATCTTGTCCATCTCTTCGCGAACGATGTTGGTGATCTTCAGAATCGCGCGCTGCCCCAGAAACAGGTAGCTGTAGATACCGGCAGCAAGCTGGCGTATGTAACCCGCGCGCACGAGATATTTATGACTTGCGACCTCTGCGTCGGCAGGCGCCTCCCGCAGCGTCGGAATAAATAATTGCGACCAACGATACATGTAGAAATTCCTCTTGATTCAGAATCCTTGATTGTACCGTGTGGGGATGGTGGCGCGGGCGCCATCGCCCGCGAGGATCTGGAGAACTCAGTGGAGCTGCCCCCTCTGAGACTCCTTGCTCTTGTCATCACGAGCGAGCTCTAGCTCGCGAGGGATCTGCAGTTGAGATTCTGTGGCGCGGGCGCCCTCGCCCGCGGGATATTCCGCGTTCTCCTGCAATCGTAAAACATCATCGTTGTCGCACGATAGGCGTCACCGCACCACATCCTGGCAAACAACTCACCGCATCTTGACGTGGCTGCCAAAGCCGACTACATTGAATTAGTGAACGATATCGTACACTAATTCATCCGGACGGAGAATCACATCATGGCGTCGACCTTGCAGATTACCGACCGAAGCATCCCCAGCGGATACGAGATTTACGCATGCCCCTCGTGCAAAAGCCTCCTGCATCAGGAAAAAGAAGCTCTCTCTTGCCACAACTGTGTGCAGACCTTCCCGATCCGTAACGGCATTCCTGACTTCCTCCGTGAAGAGCTTTCTCAAAGCCAAGACCCTGTCCTAAGGAGAATGCGCTTCATCAACCGGATGGCCCGAATCTACGAAACCAGGCTCTGGTATCCGATCGTTTTAAGGATGTACGGTGGATCTCAAAGCCCATCTCTCGCGCAACTAATCCGTATCGTGTCTGAGAAAATTCAATCGACCACCGGCCGCATCCTGGATATCGCTTGTGGCCCGGGTACTTATGGGCGGCGGATTGCCTCCCAGTCTAGAGAGGTCTTCGGCATCGACGTATCCATGGGAATGCTCCGGCAAGGCATGGCTTGCACTGCTAAGGAAGGCATTCCCAACATGCATTTCGCCCGTGCGAGGGTCGAGGCCCTCCCGTTCGAAGACAGTCTTTTTGACGGAACCCTCTGTTGCGGATCGCTTCATCTCTTTGCTGATACATTGATTGCGCTCAGCGAGATGTCTCGCGTCATGAAGCCAGGAGCAATCCTTTCCGTCTTCACTTTCACGCAGGGTCGTGGAGGTATCCTCAAGTTTCGCCGGGTTCGTGAGCAGCTCCGCAGGAAGCATGGCCTTCACGTATTCAATCTTTCCGAGATGGAGCAATACTTGACCGCTTCGGGCTTTACCGACTTTCAGCCAGAAGTTTCTGGCTCGATCTTGACATTCAGCGCTCGCAAGCAAGCCGCCCGGCGAGCGGGACAATGAAGTCAAAGAATCGGAGCGCATCCAGCCGCAGGAAGAAGCGAACTACACGGCAGGTTGACGACGCCCAAGCAAAGTCTCGATCCACGCGTTCGCGAGGACGGCCCATTAGCGAGTCGGTGGATCGCGCTCTGGTTGAGGCCGCTCTCCATGAATTCGTCGAGCGCGGATACCATGCCATGAGCATGGAGTCTATCGCCGCCCGAGCCGGCGTAAGCAAGGTCTCCTTGTACCGGCGCTGGAACTCCAAGCTCGCTGTCGCAGCCGATGTGTTTCGTCTTTTACGGGAAGCAACCACCGTCCAGGATCACGGCAGCCTCGAATCCGACATTCGCTCTCTGCTAAACCGGTCCATCGGATCAAGAGACACAAAAACCACCGCCAAGACACTCATGAGGACAATGGGAGAAATCAGCGGCAACCCTGAGCTCCTGGCTCTGTACCGTGAACATATACTCAATCCCCGAATTGAACAGCTCCGCGCCATTGTAGAGCGAGCCCGCCTTCGTAAAGAATTGCGCGCCGATCTGTCGACCGAACTCGCTTCCGCCATGATTGCTGGCCCACTTTTTCTGTATTATCTGGCCCTTCTTGCCGAAGCCGAAGTCGATTTGCCAACCGATCTGCCCGCGCAGCTCACGCGAGTGATTCTCGGCGGAATCGCCATCTAGCTCGCAAGAGAGATCGCCAAGCTTGAGCGGGGATCGCTACGATGCCGCCTTGATCTGCTTTGGGTACTGGCCACTGATCTTGAAAACGAACCGGTGAAACCAGTGGAAGCTGCGCACGGGTTGCAGGAACATGAAGGGACACTGTCCCGGCACTACCTCCATTCCGTGAGTCCGGCAGAATTCAATTGCTTCGTCGCTGACCGACCCCTGGCCGCCGCCTCGATACATCCATATGCGCTTGATGCCGGCTTCCGCACAATCGCGCACCACGGAATTGGTCACGGTTGGGGACGTCAGTAGCAGCGCCACGTCTGGAGCAGGCTGAATGTCCTGCACCCGAGCAAAACAGTGCTGGCCTGATATCTCACTGGCATTCGGATTCACCGGCAGAACTTCATGTCCGCGTCGGCAGAATTCCTCGAATAACCGGAACAACAGCATTGTGTCGTGGTTGCGCTCGCGAGGCATTCCCACCATCGCGATACGCTTCTGGGCCAGGAAGTCTTCGATAACATTAAGTGACGCATTCGGCTTTCCCATTCGATCCTCGCAGGCACTTCAGGGTGTCTCTATTTAGCCCACGATCGCGCCAGAAGTCTGTGACAAAGACTCGCCAGTGCCACTCTTAATTCCGCGGTTGATCTTTGTGTTCTGCAATTCTGCCCACCCTCTTGAGGAAGCACTTCTGGAGCCGGCTCCGCTGCAAGGTTTTTGAGTCGCAACTAAAAGTTTTGATAGTTTGCCTCTCCAGTTTTCATCGATAAGCTCCCTTCCGCCTATATACCAATGGGAGGAAATAGGAGTGCACGGAGCCGGGCCTGTAAAGCTACTCGCGTTTACTGCGGTTGCAGCTTGGCTCATTGTGATTTCCACCTTAGCGACCGCCCAATCTACAACGCAACCCAACGAATCGTCATCGCGAGGCAAGCAAGCTGCTGCTGATCAGAGTGCGCCCGACCAGAGTGCGTCCGAAGAAGAGCAAGCTAAAGCGCTAGCGAAGGCCGTGCAGAATCCGGTCGCGAGCCTCATCAGTGTGCCCCTTCAAAACAACACGAACTTCGACATCGGTCCCAACGATCGCACTCAGAATATTCTCAACATACAGCCCGTAATACCGGTACGCGTGAGCAAGAACTGGAATCTGATCATGCGCATCGTCACGCCAGTCATCTACCAGCCGAGTATCGCTTCGCTCGTTATCCCGGTGAACACTCCTTTGAATCATCTGGGGACGCTGGGGCTGGGCGATATGAATCCGACTTTTTTCCTGTCACCGGCAAAACCTAAGAAATTGATCTGGGGTGTCGGCCCTGCGTTTCTTCTCCCAACCGCAACCGACAATGCTCTGGGGCAAGGTAAATGGAGCATTGGGCCGTCGGTGGTCGGGTTGGTTCAGCCGGGTCACTGGACCATAGGGATTTTGATCAACAACGTTTGGTCATTCGCGGGAAGCGGTCGCACGCTTCCGTTTCCCGAGCAACTCTTGCCTTGCGGCGCTTGCACAGGGCCCATTGGCGAGAGCACCACGAAAGACGTGAACCAGATGCTGTTGCAGTACTTCATCAACTACAACCTGAAGAAGGGCTGGTATCTCGCATGGCAGCCGATCATTACCGCCAATTGGGAAGCGAAGAGTGGAAATGTTTGGACCGTGCCCTTGGGTGGTGGGATTGGACGAATCATGAAATTCGGAAACCAACCGGTGAATCTCCAGGCACAGTTCTTCGGGAACGCAACCCATCCCCAGTTCGGCTCGCCTTGGACTATGCGCCTACAGCTCGCCTTTCTTTTCCCCAAGCTAACGAAAGCTGAGGAAAAGAAAATCCTCGAGCGAAAGTTGAAGCAGTTAGATCAGGAGCAACAATCACCAAAGAAGTGATTAAGTCTGAGTGCGACAGGCGCGGGAGAAGAAAATGAGCCGTAAACCACGAATCGTAAATCGCGTGCCTCATCGCTTATTCATCAGCGCAATCGTTGTCTGTGCCCTCCTCTTGGCCATGTCCTTATTCACGGCAGCACAGACCATCGATGGACAAGTAACAGGCGCCGGTGCACCGATTGCCAGATCGGCGGTTACGCTGTGGTCGGCGAGTCCGTCCGCGCCAAAGCAACTCGCGCAGACTCAAACGGGTGACGATGGTCGATTTACTTTGAACAGCTCAGGAGCAGCGAGTCCAGAAGACATCTTCTACATCGTCGCTAAAGGCGGACAGCCGACAGCGCACAAAGGGACCGGCGACAACCCGGCGATTGTGCTGCTTTCGGTTCTCGGCAACAAGCCCCCTGCACATGTGACAGTCGACGAGTTCACCACGATCGCGTCGGTGTCGGCAATCAATCAATTCATCAACGGCACTGTAATTCAAGGCTATCCGCTCGGTCTCAAGATTGCCTCTGATAATGTACCGAACTTCGTGGATCTTCAAACCGGCGGTTGGGGCGACACTATTCAGGACCCACTGAATAGCGGCCAAACACCAACCATGGCGAACTTCGCAACGCTCGCCGACGTGTTATCCAGTTGCGTTACGCAAGTGACCCCAGATGCGTGCAGCAAACTCTTTGCAGCCGCAACGCCACCGAAAGGAAGCGCACCGACTGACACACTTGCCGCCGCTGAGTCCGTTGCTCGTTATCCCTGGTATCAGCCCGAAAGGCTGTTCAGGCTGCTGCAGGAAGCCTATCCCGTACCTGAAGGAAAGACCATGCGTGCGGTCCCCTTCATGCCATACCTCACTTTTTCACCAAGTGCCTGGGTGTTTCCGCTCAAGTTTGACGGTGGTGGATATCGTGCAGGTGGGAAAGCGATGTTCGATAGCCAGGGGAACCTCTGGGTCGGCGACAACTTCACGGTAGGCTGGCAAGGGCAGGATACATTGTGGCAGGGCAACGCCACCAAGTTCGCACCAAATGGAAAACCACTTTCTCCGATAACCACCGGCTTCGTGGGCGGGGGCATGCAGGGTGGTACCTTCGGCGCAGCCGTAGATTCTCACGACAATGCCTGGCTCGCCGGATATGGCGGCAAGAACATCGCTGTCTTCGACAAGAACGGCAAGCCCCTCACGCCACCCGAGGGCATCACCTTCAACGGAAAGCTCGGCCTGATGCAAGGAATCATCGTCACACCGAACGGCGATGTTTGGGCGCTCGGTATCACCAAGAGCCAACTCCTCTATTTCCCCAAGGGTGATTGGACCAAGGGAAGAATCGTTTGCGAAGGCCGCGATGTTGAACCGTGCAAGTCCTTTCTGGCTCCGTTCCACCTCGGTATCGACAAGCAGGATCGCATTTGGGTTACAAATGGCTTTGGTGGTCATGTAACGAGGTTCCCCGCCTCGGACCCGAGCAAGGTGGAAAAATTCAATAGCGGCTGGAGCGGAAGCGGACTTGGCATCGACAGTCAAGGAAACGTGTGGGTTACAAACCGGTTGGGTAACTCGATTCGAGGTGAATTTGTAGTGGCACACGCGATCGAAGCACTGAAAACCGGCGGGAACGGAGATGAAGTCTTGACTCGTGCAATGGCCAAACAGACTGGGCGCGATGGCGGCAGCGTCACACTGCTGCGTCCGGATGGTAGCCAGTATCCGGGTTCCCCTTTTACGGGTGGCGGTCTCCCTGGGCCTTGGGCCGCAACCATCGATGGCAACGACAACGTTTGGATTTCCAATTTTGCGGCTCCGAACAGTCCGATTACCGAACTCTGTGGAGCGCGCACCGAGAATTGTCCTCCCGGCATGAAGACAGGCGATCAGATTTCACCCCCCGGTGGTTACGTGGGCGGAGGCTTGCAAATGCAGACCGACCTCGCAATCGGACCTGCGGGCGACGTCTGGGTCATGAACAACTGGCAGGATATCGACAGCTGTTTCGGTGTACCGCCAGAGGAACTCTCGACCCGCTGCGGCGGACAAGGGGTGACCGTCTTCTTCGGCATGGCAAAGCCAGTAAAGGCGCCGCAAATAGGTCCCGCACAACAGCCGTAGGCACAGCGGGAGGTGTCCGCATCTGTGGCGCGGGCGCCCTCGCCCGCGAAAGAACTTGTCAACAGCCCAAAATCGCCGAAATCTCGCCAAACGACTCATTCAACAGCAGAAATAAAGTTCTCGAAAGTGTCCAGTAGGTCCCCTCGAATTTGTCACAATAGAGGTAGGCACTGGAGTTCGGGACGTCTTTGTTTTTGCTTTTGTCTTATTACTCAACTGACTACTGACTACTGACTGCTGTCGGCCTCCGGCCGACGCTAACTCCTTTGTTTTATCGGATCACTCGGACTAAGTGCTTTGTTTTGTAGGGACTAACGTTATCCCATGCCGCTAAGTCCTTTAGAATGCGGGACGAGGTGGGGGTAGGGGTACCCCCTCGGACCTCCCATTTCGGGAAGGACGGAGCCCGCTCGCCCTCGAGCGGGACGAGCGCTACCGTATGCGCAGGAGCGGTTTAGCGAAACGCGAAACGTGAGAAGTCCCCCACATCAACACGCTACTGTAAACGTGAATTCACATTTACATTTGGTCAAGCTAGAATGTCCGCAGGTTCAGTCCGAACGAATGGCTCCTACTATTCCTGTCGACATTCATGCGCCCAAGCAGGCGCGCAGCCAGCAATCGATGCGCCGGTTGATCGATGCGGCTCGGGAAATCCTGAACCAGGACGGACTGGAAGCCGCTACCATCCCTCGCATTGCAGAGCGCGCCGGGCTTTCTGTCGGAAGCGTATATCGCCGGTTCTCTGATAAAGACGCTCTGCTCCGCGAAATCTGCCTTCAATACTTCCTCGACAAGCACGAATTCCTGAGCCAGATGGGCGACCAGATTCCGCCGGACGCTTCTCTCGCCGACATCGTGAATGGAATGGCGCAGGGCATGATGCGATCCTTTATGCAGGACGCCGGCTTGATGCGCGCCACGTTCTTTTACTCCCGCGAGCAGGCCGACCCCAAGGTTCGACAGAAAATTGAACGCGCCGGACGTCGCACCTTCGAACTCGTCGTTGGAATCCTTCTCTCGCGCCGCGACCAGATTGGCCATCCCGACCCGGACACTGCAGCCCAGCTGACCATCACAATGATGCTGGCGACCATCCGCGAGCTGGTGCTCTTTCATTGCCCAAAATTAACGATTACGGATTCCAGCAAGATCGCCTCCGAATTAGCCTTGGCGGCCTGCCGGTATCTGGATGTCAAGCCGAAGACCTAATTCCGCGAAACGCGAAACGTTCTTTTGCAATCGCCCGGCGCGCATGAGACGCTAAGAAAAACAGGAGCCAACCATGTATCACTACGATCCGACGACTGCCCTGGAAGAAATGCGCGAAGAAGCTGTGCTTCCGAATCCGGTGCACGTACGCGACATGCTGCTGCGCGCACACTTGAAGCCCGAAGAGTCTCTCGAACTCAATCGACTTTTTCTCGATTATCAGACGCACTTCGGCGAGCTTCAGAAGCTGGGCAAACAGATTTTGGAGCAGTTGGCACAGCGGGCAGCGTGAGCCTCAAACTAGCCACTAACCACTTGTTTCAAAACATTTCCGTTTCCCACAGATCGTGCAGGTGCACGATTCCGGCGACGCGATCCTCACCATCAAGTACAACCAGCGATGTAATTCGCTTCTGCTCCATGATGTTCAACGCGGCAGTTGCGAATTCGCCGGAGCGGATTGTTTTCGGTTGGCGAGTCATGCATTCCGCGGCGGTTAGATCCATCACTTCTTTGCCGCGGCGCTCGAGCAAGCGGCGTAAATCGCCGTCACTGATGACGCCGAGCAGCTTGTCGCCATCCACGACGGCCGTAACTCCGAGCCCTTTGCGCGACATCTCGTAGATCACGTCGTTCATGTGCGTGTTCGCGGCTACCCGCGGAACTGCGTCGCCAGTGTGCATTAGCGATTCGACGCGCGCCAGCTTCTTGCCGAGCTTTCCGCCAGGATGAAGACTGGCAAAGTCCTCTTCCTTGAAGCCGCGCCGTTCGGCCAGCGCCATTGCCAGCGCGTCGCCAAGCGCGAGCATCGTCGTCGTGGACGCTGTCGGCGCGAGTCCGAGTGTGCAAGCTTCTTTCGCCACCGAGCAATCGAGCACGACGTCAGCAGCTTGTGCCAGCGTGGAAAGCTTGCGACCATTGCCGGAAAACACAGGATCGCCTGTCATCGCGATCAGCTTTACTTCCAGCCGCTTGATCGTCGGCAACAGCGTGAGCAGCTCTTCGGTCTCGCCGCTGTAAGAAAGTGCGATCACCACATCGCCGCGCGCGATCATGCCAAGATCGCCATGAATTGCTTCAGCCGGATGCAAGAAGAGTGACGGCGTTCCCGTCGAACTGAGAGTAGCTGCGATCTTGCGCGCAACCAGACCGCTCTTGCCCATTCCGGTGACAACGACGCGCGCTGCACAGCAATACAACAGCTCGACGGCTTGCCCGAAAGCTTGCGCCATCGGACCGGCGATCCGGTCGGCAAGCTCGCGGAGAGCTTCTGCCTCAACTCGAACAACATTAGCGCCTGTGCGGTTCACGAAGTCACGATGCTATCAAATGTGCTCGTTCCAGCGTTAGTAAGAGAGATTCACGGGTGAAGACCCACGGCAAATTGCCGATAAGCCAGATGTGCTGATTCGCGGAGTTCTCGGATGAAGTTGCGCTTGATTCTGATCGTGTTCCTGGCTCTCTCGGTTTTACCGGCTTCCGCCATCACCGATCAATACCGGACAGGAATTCTCGTGCACGCTCGGCCGTCTCAGGCTGATGGCAAGAACTGCGTGACGCTGACTGTGTTGGTAGAGAACCTGGTGTTCGTCGCGCAACAATGCGCGACGCTACCATGGAATCAGTTCGTTCCGGCGGAATTCACAGAGCAAGGCGATGTCGAAGTCCGAGTGGAAGAAGACAAGCTGCTGTTGCGGCGTCCCAGTGGAAAAGACCTGAAGGCAAGAATCCTGAAGAGAGCGCTGCTGCGCACTCGCGTCGACCTCGACGAATTCTGGCGTCGAAACAATGCCGATCGCGAGGAAGGCTCACCGCCTGCGTTGCCGCCAGAGAACGGGATGTCGACACCTACCGCGATTCACAACTGATTACGGCTTCCACCTGTTCAGGAACGCGATCAAGACGTCGGGATCCATCGAGCGCGCAGCTTCGAACTCGCCATTCTGTTGCGAGTAGAGCAGCTTGCCGTCGCCGCCCAGTACTGCCAACGCCGGAACACCTTTATCCAACGGGATCTTGTATTCGCTGACCACGTCCGAGTTCAGCTTGCCGTCATCTCCGATATCGACGTGCACGACAATGAAGTTCTTCTCTGCTACGGGCGCTGCATCCGAGTTATGCAGCGCAAAGTCGAGTACGTGGCAGTCGTAACACCAGTTCGCGCCGAACACCAGGATGACGCGCTTGTGCTCGCGACCGGCGCGTGCGACTGCATCTTTGATTTCCTCTCGCGCGTTGACGCCCTTGGCGTACAAGTTCGGATTGAGCGATGTGGGCTGCGGCATCTTCAGCACGTCAGTGTGCTTGGCCGCGACGATGCGCCAATCGTTCCCTTCTTTTGCCCATGCTTGCTGCGCCAGCACATAGCGGGTCCGCAGGCCGTCAGCGGTATTAGTTTTGAAGGAAACAGTCAGGCTCGTCATCTGAAGTCCGTTCTGCTCCTTGGTGCCGCGCACCAGGACCTGCACATCGTGTGGTTTTCTGGCGAGAAACTCCTGCCAGAATTGTGTCTCCGCGCTGATCTCCTGCGGCTTGCCATCGGCGTCAATCGATCGAGCATTGGGGGAGTAGAGCTGTTGGAGCGACGCTTGATCACCGGAGACGAGCGCACTTTTCCATTGCGCCAGTCCTGATAATTCGGCAGTAGCGGCTTGCTGGGCGAGTCCAGATTGCAGAGCCAGCAGCAGGAAGAATACGAGGAGAGCGGACAGCCTAGGTCGAATCATCGCGACAGTAGCTTAGCTCAGTTGACGGTTTCTTGTGGAGCAGGCTGTTCGCGGACAGCTTTGTCGACCGCCAACAATTGGGTGAGCACACCGCGCAACAATTTCAGATCGAGAGCATTCGCTCCGTCGGACTTGGCTTGCGCGGGATTGTCGTGCACTTCCAAGAAGACGCCATCGACCCCCGCGGCAACAGCTGATCGCGACAGCATGGGAATAAATTGCGGCTGCCCGCCGGAGACGGCGACTCCGTCCGCGCCCGCGGCTGAAGGCATCTGCACCGAATGCGTCGCATCGAAGACCACCGGCGCGAACTCGCGCATGATGGGCAGCGAGCGCATGTCGACGACGAGATTGTTGTATCCGAAGGAAGCGCCCCGCTCGGTGAGGAAGACCTTGTCGTTGCCAGCCTCGCGAACCTTGGCGACCGCATGACGCATGTCCCACGGCGAAACGAACTGGCCTTTCTTGATATTCACCGCGCGTCCGGATTTCCCGGCCGCAACCAGCAGAGTCAGTCTGGCGGCACAGAAACGCGGGGATCTGCAGGACGTCGGCCACTTCCGCCACACGCTGAACGTCCACCGCTTCATGGATGTCGGTCAGCACCGGAACATGCACTGTGTCCGCGATTTTGCGCAGGATGCGCAGGCCCTCTCCAATCCCAGGCCCACGGAAGCTTTGGATCGAAGTTCGGTTCGCCTTGTCGTACGAAGCTTTGAAGATGTAAGGGATCTTAAGAGCTTTAGCGACCCCGGCAATGCATTCCGCCATCTTGAGCGCGTGCTCTTCGCTCTCAATGACGCACGGACCGGCGATCAGGAACAGCTGACCGCCGCCGATCTCAACGTTGCCGACTTGGAAAGACAGTTTCACGTTTCGAGTTTAATGTTTCGCGTTCAGTCAAAAGCAAACACAGGGTCTCTCGACTCGGATCGGGAATGATTCGCCCAATCCTCGCTCGGAATGACAGTCGTTTACGCCTTCCCCACCTTCTCCGGTCGCAGGAACATCTCCACTTCTTCCTTCTCGTGTTCCGTCTGGCGCTTCAGGCGATTCTGATAGCTCGCCTTGATGAACGCCGTGAACAGCGGATGCGGCTCGAGTGGCTTCGACTTGAACTCAGGATGGAACTGGCATCCGAGGAAATACGGATGACCCGGGAATCTCGACGATCTCGACATAGGTTCCGTCGGGCGAAGAACCGGTAATCCGCAAACCAGCGGCAGTCAGCGTCTCTTCGTATTCGCGATTGAATTCGTAGCGATGCCGGTGACGCTCGCTGATTTCGACCGAACCGTAGGCCTTCGCGGCCAACGTATTCGGCTCGATCTTGCAGGGCCACGCGCCCAGGCGCATGGTACCGCCCAGTTCTTCCACGCCGCGCAGTTCGCGCAATTTGTAGATCACGCGATGCGGCGTCGCCGGATCGAACTCGCTGGAGTTCGCATCGTCGAGGCCGCATACGTTGCGAGCATACTCGATGCAGGCCGTCTGCATTCCCAGGCAGATGCCAAAGTACGGAACCCCATGCTCGCGCGCGTAACGGATGCCGTTCAGCATGCCGGCGATGCCGCGCTTGCCGAATCCACCGGGAACGAGAATGCCGTCGTAGCCCTCGAGTTGCGCCTCGTAGGACTTGTCGTCCTTGCTCCTTCGTCTCCAGTCCTTCGGCTTCAATCCACTGCAGGTTCAGCTTCAGGTTCTGCGAGAGCGCGCCGTGCACCAGCGCTTCTTTCAGCGACTTGTACGAATCTTCGTACTCCACGTACTTGCCGACGATGCCGATCACGACCTCGTCTTTCGGGTTGTAGACGCGATGGACAAGGTCTTCCCACTTCTGTACTTCACGGTCCTTTGCCTGGAGGTGCAGGTACTTCATCACCAGGTCGTCCACACCTTCATTGGCGAACATCAGCGGGCATTCGTAAATCGATCCCACATCCTTCGCCGTGATCACCGCCTCTTCTTCTACGTTGCAGAAGAGCGCGATCTTCGACTTCAGGTCCTTCGCCAGGAAACGATCGGTGCGGCAAAGCAGGATGTCAGGTTGAATTCCCACGCTCAGCAACTCTTTTACCGAGTGCTGGGTCGGCTTCGTCTTCAGTTCGCCAGCCGCGGCGATAAACGGCACCAGTGTCACGTGCACGAATAGCGTGTTCTCGCGGCCAAGTTCCTGGCGCATCTGGCGGATCGCTTCGATAAACGGCAGCGACTCGATATCACCGACCGTGCCGCCGATCTCGACCAGCACCACGTCGACCTCCGCCGCTACCTTCTTCATGGCAGCCTTGATCTCGTTGGTCACGTGCGGGATCACCTGCACGGTTTTGCCGAGATAGTCGCCGCGGCGTTCCTTGGTGATGATCTGCTCGTAGATGCGGCCGGTCGTCCAGTTATTGTCGCGGGTCAGCTTGGCGTGGGTGAAGCGCTCATAATGACCGAGGTCGAGGTCGGTTTCGGCGCCGTCGTCGGTGACGAACACTTCGCCGTGCTGAAACGGGGACATGGTGCCCGGATCGACGTTCAGATACGGGTCAAACTTCTGCATGTTGACCTTCAGGCCACGGCTTTCCAGCAGGCAGCCAATGGAAGCCGCCGCCAGACCTTTACCCAGAGAAGACACAACACCACCGGTCACGAAGATGAACTTTGCCGACATCTTGCCCTCAGCTCTTTAGTTTTTTTGGGATCGTGCAGGTAGTAGGGGTGCACGATCAATTATGCCCTAGGGAGTGGTCGGCTGACTAGCGGTTCTTTGAATGGAACCTATCTCAGCGCAGTTTGTCCCAACCCCTTTGCTCAACATGCCCTGTTCCCGCTACACTGCCAGTTTCGTTCCGGAGACTTGCCTGATGCGTAAGCTACTTCTTCTCTTCTTCGCGATCTGTCTTTCTGCCGCAGCTCAGACCACGCCTGCAAAAGCCGCTCCTGCGGAAGCGCACGGACAAGCCGCTTGCAGGCACTGCCTTATTCCCCCAGCCTCGACTTGAACGACATGGATAAGTCCGTCGATCCCTGCGTGGATTTCTATACCTATTCCTGTGGCGGCTGGCAGAAGAAGAATCCCATCCCCGCCGACCAGTCCTCGTGGAGCGTCTACGGCAAGCTCTACGACGACAATCAGCAGTTCCTGTGGGGAATTCTCGACGATTTATCGAAACAGACCAGCGGCCGCACTCTGTCGCAGCAGAAGATCGGCGACTACTTTGCCGCCTGCATGGACGAAGCTGCCGTTGAGAAGCTCGGCGCATCGCCCTTGAAACCGCAACTCGATGCGATCGCCGCCATGAAGTCAAAGAAAGACCTGGCGCCGCTGCTCGCGAAACAGCAGCTTGAAAACCGTACCGACGGCTTGCTGTTCAACTTTGGCTCGAATCAGGACTTTGAGAACTCCAATGACGTGATCGCCTTTGCCGACTCGGGCGGCCTCGGCCTTCCAGACCGCGACTACTACCTGAAGACCGACGAGAAATCCGTTTTGCAGCGCACGCAATATCTGGCGCACGTAACCAAGATGCTCGAGCTGCTTGGCGACTCGCCCGCCGCCGCCAAGGCCGAAGCCGCTCGCATCATGGAGATCGAGACCGACCTGGCGAAAGCCACCCTCACGCTGGTCGATAAACGCGACCCTTACAAGCTGTTCCACAAGATGGATCGCGCCAAGCTGCAAGCGCTCACACCGAACTTCGACTGGAACACCTACCTGACGGTGGCCGGTCTGCCGAACGTTCAAGTCTTCAACGTGACGGAGCCCGACTTCTATAAAGAGGTCGAGAAGGAACTGAATGCCGTCAGTTTGGACGATTGGAAGACGTACTTGCGCTGGCACATTGTCCACGCCAATGCCCCGTATCTCTCCTCCAAGTTCGTCGACGAGAACTTCGCCTTCTATGGCAAAACGCTACGCGGCGCCGAGCAACTGCGTCCGCGCTGGAAGCGTTGCGTAAGCCTGGTGGATGAGCAACTTGGTGAAGCGCTTGGGCAGGAATTTGTGCGCCGCGCGTTCAGCCCGGAGATGAAGAAGTCAACCGTGGAGATGACGCAGTACATCGAAGACGCGATGAAGCAGGACATCGAGCAGCTGACGTGGATGTCTCCGCAAACCAAGAAAAACGCGCTGGAAAAGCTGCACACCATCGTGAACAAGGTGGGCTATCCGGATAAATGGCGCGACTACAGCTCGGTCGAGATCAAGCGCGACGATTTTCTCGGAAACGAAACGCGCGCGACAGTGTTCGAGTCAGACCGTCAGCTGGCAAAGATCGGAAGGCCCGTTGACCGCGCCGAGTGGGGCATGACGCCGCCGACCGTGAACGCCTACTACAACCCGCAGATGAACGACATCAACTTCCCCGCGGGAGTGTTGCAGCCACCACTTTACGATCCGAAGATGGACGACGCGCCGAACTACGGCAATACCGGCTCGACCATTGGCCACGAACTGACTCACGGCTTCGACGATCAGGGACGCCAGTTCGACGCGCAAGGCAACTTGAAAGACTGGTGGACGAAGGAAGACGCGGACCAATTTACCAAGCGCGCCCAGTGCATCGTCGATCAGTACGGCCAGTACACCGTGATCGACGACTTGAAGATCAACAGCAAGCTGACGCAGGGAGAGGACATCGCCGACCTCGGTGGAACCATCCTCGCATACGCTGCGTGGAAGGCAGCAACGGCAACGCAGCAGTTGCATGACATGGAGGGATTCACTCCGGACCAGCGCTTCTTCATCGGACTGGCGCAGTGGGCTTGCGAGAATCAGCGCCCGGAGAGCCTGCGCCTGCACACCTTGACCGATCCACATTCGCCCGGGAAATACCGGATCAACGGCGTAGTCGTGAACATGCCGGAGTTCCAGAAAGCGTTCTCGTGCAAAGCAGGACAGCCAATGGTGAGCGTGAAAGCCTGCCGAGTGTGGTGATCAAAGCAGAATGGAGCCCGCTCGCCCCCGCGGTTCGTTCTGGACGGTAAAAAGGCGTGGATGTTGAGAGGAATTTCGCCTGGGGAAAAGACGCCGTTCAAAGCGATTCTCCGGATCA
Organism: Terriglobia bacterium; assembly: GCA_963826275.1. Lineage (GTDB taxonomy): Bacteria > Acidobacteriota > Terriglobia > Terriglobales > Acidobacteriaceae > JAJPJE01. Next base: position 67,395 of record CAWGWI010000020.1, read on the forward strand.
CTGTAAGCGTCTTCGAATGACGGCGAGACTGGCTACTTCTAGCCCTTGATCCTTCGAATCACCGGATATGATCCTCGATGCGGTTCACATCTATACGTCAAGAACATTCTGACCGCGACCGCACTCTATGTGTCCATCCGTTGGGCAGTGGAAGGCCGTAAGTGTGCATTCTCATCAACGGATAGCGATGCACCTTCGTCGGCTAGGCGGGGTTATGCAGAACGAATTTTCAGAGACGATCCGCTTGAGGGCTGGTCGACCTCAATCAGAATGGACCACGACGCCGTCTCCTGGTCGAAGTGATCCAGGACTGCTAAAACGTGCGACCATACTTCTTCACCGCAATCGCAATCGGCAAGCCCACGCAGAAGATGTGCGTCACGATCGCCAGAAGCGTCAGCTGCAGCGAGAACGGTCCGCGACGCACTGCCGATAGCGGCATTACCACCCAATACATAAAGGTGTATACCGCGATCCCATAGAGTGCACCAGCAGCCAAGACATTTCGCGTGAGAAAAGCAATCCTCCTGCTCGCGAGATAAAAAACCGTTGCCGCCGTGAACGCGATCAGAAAGTGGATGGCCACGCCCAGCAGGGCCGTTGTCATCCCGCCTTGGAAGGACTTTGGTCCAAGCAAACCGCTGGCGATGGACTGTCCGATCCGATACGGCCTCACGCCTGCTCGCAGCCACCAGGTAATGCAGGCTGCGCTGAAATCCAGTACACCGCAGGCCAGCCCAGCTGCGAAAATGGGCTTTAACGCACCCGGCTCTCTGCGAATTTGAGCAACCGAAGTTGCATTCACGCCTCACCTCCCAAAAGAGCAGCATCTTCTCACAACAAGGACGCGTTCCAGCTCCGAACGACACCTGCGGCTTGCAACTTTTCGACCCCGGTTTTCCCGGAAAGCCGTTTTCCGAAACTCTGGAAAAAGCGCATAATACTAGCGAGTAACTATGTTCCCGGCCTCCCTTCGCTGCCTACTCCGGTGCCTGTTTGCGTTGGCATTTTTGCTGCTGCTGGCGCTTCCCTCTCTGGCTCAGAACGATCCGACCAAACGCCTTGTTCTCAAGGACGGCTCGTATCAGTCCGTCGTGAAGTGGGAGGTCAAGGGCGACCGCGTGCGTTACCTGAGCGCCGAACGGTTTGAATGGGAAGAAGTTCCCGGCTCGCTGGTCGATTGGGACGCGACCAACAAATATGCCGAAGACCTGAAGAAGGGCGTTTCGCACACGGCTGCGGAAATTGATAAGGAAGTGGAAGCCGAGCGCAAGGAGATGGAGACGAAGTCTCCGGAGGTTGCGCCGGGGCTACGGTTACCCGATACCGGTGGCGTCTTTCTGTTCGAGACGTATTCCGGTCTTCCGCAGCTGGTGGAACTTGCGCAGAACGGCACCGACATCAACCGCAATACCAGCACCAACATTCTGCGCGCGACCGTGAATCCGCTTTCCAGCGCGAAACAGACAATCGAATTGCCTGGTTTGCACGCGACGATTCAGGCCCATGGTGCGGTTCCAGTTATCTATCTGAGCGCTGCCGATGAACAGCCTGCTTCGGCAGCCGCGCCTGCCAACAAGAACGACGCGGATAAAAAGGAAGCACCCCCGGCCGCTCAGCGTTTTCAGATTGTCCGCCTCGATCCCAAGAAGAACACCCGCGTTGTCGGAAACTTGAAAATCGCAGTCTACGGTAAGGTGAGCCAGGATCAATCGTTCGTGCCGTCAACGCTCGAGCCAGTGTCGGGAAGCTGGTTCAAGCTGACTCCCAAGCAGGACCTCCCACCCGGCGAATACGCAGTGGTGGAGATGTTGAACAGCAAGGACATGAACCTCTACATCTGGGATTTCGGCGTAAACCCTGCGGCCCCTGCCAACCAGACTGCGTGGAAGCCGATTCAGCCAGACATGAAAACAGCCGGCGACGAGCCGCCCACTCTTCAGCGTAGCTCACCGAACAAGTAACACCTCAATCGGCCGCCGGATTCGATCGCATAGCGTCCTTCCCCATGGTCAGTAACACTTCCTGAGCGGCGCGGTAACCGCTTTCCAGCGCGGCGTGCACGGTCCCGTTATGGCCGTTGCTATCGGTTGCTTCGCCGGCGAAGAAGAGCGTGAATTCCACCGGACGCGCCAGTTCCGCCGCCGCATCTATGCCACCCACCTTCGTCCAGCTATAAGCCCCGCGCGAGAATGGATCGGCCTCCCAGTCGTGCAGGTAGTGAGCTTCGAGCAGCCGGCCAAGCTCTGCGCGATCAAAGTGCATCAACCGCGCCAGTGTATCCATGGCGCGCGCAACAATCGTTTCGGCATCCTGGAAGGCGAGTCCGGCACAGTGCGGTCCGGCAGACCACGCGGTCAGAATCGGAGATATTCTGGGCATGGTGGTCCACCAGGTGGGAAACACGGGATCGTCTGAATGCAGGAAACTCATCTCGGAAAGCGACCGTTTTCCTTTTTTCGTGTCGGCCTCGATGCGTTCCCAGAAACGCTCGCGGAAGCGCAGGACAACGCGAATCACGGGGCCCATCTCGAGAGAATCCAATGCTCTCTGTTTGGAGGCAAGCCCGGGAGAGAACCTGACGGCGCCGGTCTGGCCCTCTTCCGCCTTCAGCACTGCTAACGGCAAAGTGACAATCGCTCGTGGCGCGTGCAGGTGAATTTCGCCACTGGCGTCTTGCGCGATCATCTCGACGCTGCTACGACTCCACCGAATCTCGCGAACCACGGTGTTCAGCCGTACCGGAAAGTCAGGCTCCCTGCACGGCGTCAACTCGCTCAGCAGTGCATGGTATCCGCAGGCAATCCGAAACGCCCGATATCCCTCAATCTCCTCGGTCGCCCGGTTTTCGCGCGCCAACGCTTGCGCGCTGATCTTGTCCGGATATGCCGCCTCGAAGCCCTCGATGTATCCGAGCACGTGTTTCCGCATCTCCTCGGAGAGACCGGGCAGCGACTTCAGGAAATCGGCGAAGGAGGAGTCGGGGCCTGATCCTGCAGCTGGCAGTTTTCCGAGCACCTGATCGAACTCATCGTCGAGGCTTTCGCATAAATGCAAGCGTCCCTTGTCGCAGCACCAGCGTTCGCCCTTCACCGGCAGAATTGGGAGGTTGGCTCGACGCACGAGATCCATAATCTCCGGCGGATGGCCGTGGATGAACTCAGCGCCTAATTCAATTGGGACTTCTGTTGCAGGATCGTGATGTGTGTAAATTCGTCCGCCGATGCGATCACGCGCTTCCAGCACTGAAACGTCCACCTGCGCTCGTGAGAGTGTGCTGGCGGCGGCGAGGCCAGCGGCGCCGGCTCCAATAATCACGACATCGTGCTTTTCCAAATCAGGCATTACGGGTCCCAGAGTGGCTTTTCGAAAGTCTCAATTTCCACAGAACACAATTGATGAAATAAGTCGCAATCCGCTGAAATACTGGTATTTACCGGGGAACTTACCCATGTGCGCAGTCCTAATTCCGGAATCCGAGAGCGTTATCCGATTTTCTTGTAGATGCTTTTTGCACGTCGTATGATCTCCGGTCATGATCCAGAGTAGATGGTTGGGTTCAGCAATTTTTCCGCTCATTTTGTGTCTCGCGATTCCTGCATTTTCCCAGCGCGGTGCCGTCACCGTTCCCGTCAGTCTCGACCAGATGACCCACCGAGCCGACCGGATCGTCCATGGGTCAGTTATCAGCGCTCGCGTTGAACCTCATCCACAGCTGACGAACCTCTCGACCGTAGTCATTACGATGCAGGTGCAGGACACCCTGAAGGGCAAAGCCGCACAGACTCTTACTTTTCGGCAATACATATGGGACATGCGCGACAAGCAGGACGCCGCACGTTACCTGAAGGGACAGGAGTTGCTGCTGTTCCTGAATCCGGTTTCCCAGTATGGCCTGACCAGTCCGATCGGCCTGGAACAGGGGCGCTTCCGCATCACGCGCGACCGCACCGGAAAGGCATATGCGGCGAACGGCCGTGACAATGCCGGACTCTTTGCGGGGACAGATCAACGCGTGCGAGCACAGCATCTGAAGCTCTCCACCAAGGCTGCTTCTGTCATTCAGCAGAAAGCTCCTGGCCCGATTCCGCTCGACGACATGAAGCAGACCATACAAGAGCTAGCGAGGATGCAATGATCGCAGCGCGCCAGCTTCGACTGATGTTTCTCCTTACACTCCTTCTTTCGGTATATGCATTCGCCGGCGGTCCTGAGTATGTGACGAACCTGCCGGGAACGCCGCAGGATGGAAAGCCGTACACATGGGATCCAGCGGCAATGCCGATCAAGTACACAGTGGACCCCGGGCCGATGAGTTCGAACGCTGGAAAAGTAGTTGTCGACAACGCGACCGGCCTGCAGCGAGTGGCCCAGATGTTTCAGAACTGGCAGAACGTGCCGACCGCGGCACTCTCGTACTCCTATGCCGGCCCCATCCTCGCTGCGGGCGGCTATGTAAAGGGAGCGGACGTAGCCACCGTTGTTCAGTTCAATGCCGTAGCTGGAAGCTGCCAATCGGCGCAGCAAAATCCCATCGTGTTCGATGCTGACGGCAGCCTCATGGCATCGTTAGGGGTGGATTCCGATGTGATTGGTTTTACCCAGATATGCGCCGGCAATACGGCTACCGGGCACATCACCGCAGCAATGATCACGCTGAACGGCATGTGGGTGAACGGAGGAAATGGGCTCTCAGCCTCCCAGTTTGCGGACGCGATCACACACGAGATGGGACACTTCGCCGGTCTCGATCATTCCCAGATCAATGTCGACGTCCTGCAGAATTTCGGTTGCGATCTGGATACGCTGGCTGGCCTGCCGCTGATGTTTCCGGCGATCATTTGCCCGGGACGCGCCGAGAGCGGACTTCCCCAAATCCCGACGGACGACGCCGCATGGATTTCGCATCTCTATCCTGGACCGACGTACGCCAGCACTTATGGCCTGATCACCGGAACGATTTATTTCTCCGATGCCACCAGCGCCGCGCAAGGCGTGAACGTGGTTGTGCGTGAGGTCGACGATCCCAATACGACCCAGGATGAATCGCGCCGGGTAACCTTTTCTGCCGTATCGGGACTATATTTCACGAACAATCTCGGGCAATCCGTTTCGGGTGATAACGCTGGAGGGAGTGGGTATGGATCGCGGCAGCCAGCCCTGATCGGGTATTACGAAATCCCCGTCCTCCCCGGCACCTACACCGTACAGGTCGAATCGATCAACAGCGCATTCGTGGACGGATCCAGCGTTGGGCCTCTCGATCCGCCCGTGCCCAATCCCGGCCAGGATGAGTACTGGAAGAAAAATGAGTCGGCCTACGACATACCCCTGCAGCAGGATACTGTTACCGTAGGTGCCGGACAGACGGTTTCCGATACCGACATTATTCTTAATGGAACGCAGCCGACATTTGATCAGTACGAAGACAGCGGAGCGCTGCTCGATAGCCTGCCGGCTTTGCCCCTTGATGCCTCGGTCGAGGAGGCATCGGCATGAGCTCGAAAACTTTCCTCTGGACATGCGTTGCCGGTGCTGCGCTTCTGCTACTGATCAACTGTGGTGGCGGGGGTGGGTCCTCGTCAACAACAACTACGACTCAGCCTGTAACTACGGCAATGTCCATTGCGAGCACCAGCCTGCCGGTTGCAGTACAAGGGCTCACCTATTCCACAACACTAAGTGAAACAAATGGTACTGCGCCTTTCACGTGGAGTGTGGATACGACTTCCCCGAACCAGTTACCCGGATTGGCGATTAATGCAGCAAGCGGCGCAATCTCGGGAACGCCGACGGTAACAGGAAGCTTCAACATCCTTTTCAAAGTGACTGATTCCTCTAAGGTCCCTCAGACCGCAGAACAATATTTGACCTTGATCATCGAACCACCACTGTCGTTTCAGCTGTATGGCCTTTCCTCGATCAGTCAATATCAGAGCCAGTCTCAGAATCTTGGTTCTGCAAACGGTGGCGCCGGTCCGTATGTATTTTCGGTGGTTCAGGGCACTTTGCCCCCCGGAATCCACGTTGTTTCTTCTAATGGATACCTCTCCGGTGCAGCTACGACGGTTGGAACCTACTCGTTCACCATCCAGGTAGAGGACTCCTACTCACCACCGGAAATTGTTACTCAGCCTGTCACGCTGGCGGTAATACCCCCACCACTGCAGATCACCAATAGTTTCAGCGGGCTTAGGATGTTCTTAAGCAAGCCCTTCACCGGCTCCTTTGTAGCAACCGGGGGAACACCTCCCTACTCTTTCAGCATCACCTTTGGTGGCCTCCCAACTGGAGTCTCGCTGACAAACTCTTCCACTGGGGCGGTTTCGGGAACTCCGACAGTTTCTGGGAGCTTTAACTTCACCTTGGCCGTCACGGATGCAGCAAGCACGACCGTGTTTGCCTACCCTTCGGTGGCCGTAACCCCGTCACTGGGCAGAAATGACTCGCCATCTAGTGCCACGCGGATCGGCAATGGAAACGCAAACGCCTCCATAAGCCCTCTGCTGGATTCAACCGGCACGATTGCTCCAGATACTGACTACTACAAGTTGGTTGCCGCTGCCGGAAGCACAGTGCACGTCGCAACCTACGCCAAGCAAGGCAATCCAAACGATCCGCTCGACACAGTGATAGAAATCACCGACATAAATGGCATTCGATTTACCACTGGATGCAATCCGCCCGGCACGACGTCCACCACATTTAGCAGCCCTTGCTTGAACGACGACATTAGCGCCAATCCCCACGTTCAGGATTCGGCTCTCGACTACAAGGTCCCCGGCACCAGCGGCACACAAACGTTTCTTGTCCACGTCCTCGATTGGAGCGGCACGGCACGACCGGACATGATTTACACCTTGTCTGTTTCGGGCGTACTAGAACCTTTGACGTTCAATGGAAATCTGCCATGGGGCGGGGTGATTGGTACTCCGTACTCCCAAACCCTGTACGCGGGTGGCGGCCTAGGAACCATCACTTATTCAATCGCAAGCGGGGCTTTGCCACCCGGTTTGGCACTTGCAGCCAATGGCACGATCACGGGCACGCCGACGACTGCTGGGAAGTATAGTTTCACGGCTCAAGCTAGCGATCAGAGCACGCCTCCGCAAGTGGTAACCAGGCTGATGACAATCGGCATCGCGACTCCCTTGTCCATCACTACTACATCTGTTCCAAGCGGAACGTTGGGGGTTCCTTATTCGTTCCCGCTCACCTCAACCGGAGGACTCGGACCAATCAATTGGGTCTGCTACGACGTTTGGGGCGGGATTACAGTGAGTCCGTCAGGAGTACTGGCAGGAACCCCGGCACTGAGCGGCTCGCACACTTTCACTGTAACCGCTCATGACACAGGAGCAGATCCCGGTGGCCAAAGCGTCTCGGGATCTCTCACGCTAACCGTACCCTAGGGTCGTCTCGGCGAACAAAACACGAAAATAACTCCGCAGAGATTCTGCTTTCCGGCTTAGAATAGATGTAATGTCTTCCGCCGTTCACAGTGCCCTGGGGTGGGCGCACCCAATCGTTGCCGAGTGGTTCCTGCGCCGCTTCGGTTCTCCTACGGAACCCCAGGAAGCGGGCTGGCCCGAAATCCTCGCCGGGCGCACTACTCTGATCGCCGCGCCTACCGGATCGGGCAAAACTCTCGCGGCATTCCTCGCCTGCATTGATCGTCTGGTACGCAAGGCGCTTGCCGGCCAACTGGAAGATCGCACCGAAGTCCTGTACATTTCCCCGCTGAAAGCGCTCGGAAACGACATTCAGAAGAACCTCGAAATTCCTCTCGGTGAAATCCTGCAACTCGCGAGCGAACGCGGGCTGCTCATGCCGGAAATCCGCACCGCCGTACGCACCGGCGATACGCTGATGCACGAGCGTCAGAAGATGCTGAAGCGGCCGCCCCACATCCTCGTGACCACGCCCGAGTCGCTCTACATTCTCCTGACGGCCGAAAAAAGCCGCCGTATCCTGCGCGACGTAGAAACCGTAATCGTGGACGAAATCCACGCCGTGGCGGGTGACAAGCGCGGCGCTCATCTGCTGCTCTCCCTCGAACGACTGGAGGCCGTGACGGCGAAACCGCCCGTGCGGATTGGCCTCTCTGCGACCCAGAAGCCGATCGAACAGGTTGCCGAATTCCTGAACGGCGCCGAACGTCCATCTCCCGTAATCGTCGACGTCGGCCACAAGCGCGAGCTCGATCTCGCCATCGAAGTCCCACCGATGGAACTTGGCCCGATCGCCACCAATGAGATGTGGGACACGATCTACGACCGGATCGCCGAGCTCTCGCGCCAGCACCGTTCCACGCTAGTGTTCGTCAATACGCGACGCCAGGTCGAGCGCGTTTCCCTGAATCTTGCCGAGCGCATCGGCGAAGAGTTCGTCGCGGCCCACCATGGAAGCCTGGCGCGCAAGATTCGTCTCGAAGCCGAACGCCGTCTGAAGAATGGCGAGATCAAAGTCCTGGTCGCAACTGCCTCCTTGCAACTCGGTATCGACATTGGATTCGTTGACCTGGTCTGCCAGATCGAATCGCCTCGGTCTATTGCGGTCGCGCTGCAGCGTATCGGCCGTGCGGGCCACTGGCGCGGAGCCATTCCCAAGGGACGCCTTTTCGCCACCACGCGCGAGCAACTCGCAGAAATCGCCGCGCTGGTAAGGGGCATCAAGCACGGCGATCTCGATCGCATCCTGATTCCCAAGTGTCCTCTCGATGTACTCGCTCAGCAGATTGTGGCGGAATGCGCAGCTGTCGCAAGTCGCGTGCCCGCAGTTGGCATCGCGGCGGAGGAGGAGCTCGATCAGTCCGGCTACGACGAGGATGAGCTGTTCGCGCTGCTGAAGCGCGCATATCCCTACCGCGATCTCTCCCGCGAGGAATACAACTCTGTTCTCGAGATGCTCTCGGAAGGCATCGCGGCACGTCGTGGACGCTACGGAGCTTACCTTCATCGCGATCGGGTAAATAACCGCCTGCGCGCGCGGCGTGGAGCGCGCATGACGGCGATTACCAGCGGTGGCGCGATTCCGGAGACGGCGCTCTACACCGTGGTTCTAATGCCCGAAGGCACCATGATCGGCACGGTTGACGAAGACTATGCGGTCGAGTCGCTTGCCGGTGACGTCATGCTCCTCGGCAACAGCTCGTGGCGAATCTCTCGCATTGAGAGCAAGACGGGTCGCATCCTGGTGGAAGATGCGCATGGGCAGGCGCCGAACATTCCTTTCTGGCGCGGCGAAGCCCCAGCGCGCACCGCCGAGCTTTCGTCGCTGGTCGCCGATCTTCGCCAGCAAATCAGCGACATGTTGCCCAATGTGTCGCCTGTCGGCCTTTCGCAGAACAATCCTGTGGTCGCGGAAACAGTCGCATGGCTGAAGTCGGAATGCGGCCTCGACGATGCGGGCGCGGAGCAAATCATCCAGCACTTCCTGAACGGACGCGCCGTGCTGGGCGCGGTTCCCACGCAACAAACCGTCATCGCCGAACGTTTCTTCGATGAAGGCGGCGGCATGCAACTGGTGATTCATGCGCCCTTCGGTGGACGCATTAACAAAGCCTGGGGACTCGCGCTGCGTAAGCGCTTCTGCCGCAGCTTCAACTTCGAGTTGCAGGCCGCCGCAACCGACGAAGGCCTGAACATCTCGCTCGCTGAACAGCACAGCTTTCCGTTGGAAGACGTGTTTCGCTTCCTGCAGCCGGAAACCGTAAAAGATGTCCTGCAACAGGCTGCCCTCACGGGATCACCGATCTTCGCCACCCGTTGGCGCTGGGACGCGAATCGCGCGCTCGCGCTCCTGCGTTACCAAGGCGGCAAGAAAGTTCCGCCGAATATTCAACGCATGCGCGCCGACGATCTGCTGGCGTCCGTCTTCCCCGATGTTGCGGCGTGCCAGGAAAATATCGAGGGCGATATAAAGGTTCCCGACCATCCGCTCGTGAAGGAAGTGATGAAAGACGTGCTCCACGAAGCCATGGACGTCGATGGTCTGATCCAGTTGTTGCGCGGCATCGAAGATGGCTCGATCCGCTGCCTTGCCGTGGACACCCCGGTGCCGTCGGAGTTTTCTCACGAGATCCTGAACGCAAATCCCTACGCGTATCTCGACGACGCACCCTTGGAAGAACGTCGCGCACGCGCTGTCAGCATGCGACAGATGCTGCCCGCATCGGTGCTCGAGGAAGTCGGGAAGCTGGATTCCGCGGCGATCGCGCAAGTTCGAGAAGAAGCATGGCCGGATGTTCGTGATGCCGACGAGTTGCACGATGCACTGTTCACGCTGGTTGCCCTGCCGGAGCAGTTCCCCTTCCCTGGGGATCTGAACGAATCTGGTCCGCGGCATGTGCGCGATCTTTGGGGACGCTACTTCGATCAACTCGCACTGCAGCGCCGCTCCGTCATCGCCGAGCAGAATGGGATCCGCTTCTGGGTAGCGGCAGAGCGGTTGCAAATCTTCCGGATCATTCATCCGGACGCAGTGGTCGAGATTCCGTCCGCGCGTTTCGACGGCGTAGACATCTCCCGCTCCGATGCCATTTACTCCGCCGTCACCGGATGGATGTCGCACGCTGGACCGGTCTTTGCTGCCGATCTCGCGGACACGCTGGGTCTTGCAGAATCCGAAGTCGAACAGGCTTTACTCCGCCTCGAATCGACCGGCGCAATTTTGCGCGGCACCTTCACCGGAAATGCTGCACGGCAGTCCGAACCAGCGGTTTTGGAACTTGAAACGCGAAACGCGAAACGTGAAACGCCCCTCGAATTCTGCGAACGCCGTCTCCTAGCCCGTATTCATCGCCTTACCCTCGGCATTCTGCGTCGTGAGATCGAGCCGGTCATGCCCGCGCAGTTCATGCGCTGGCAGCTCCGGTGGCAACATGTTGCGCCCGGGTCTCAGGTGAATGGCGAGCGCGGCTTGCTGGAAGTTCTACGCCAGCTACAGGGTTTCGAGATTCCAGCGAACGCATGGGAACGGCAGATCCTCGCACGCCGCGTGCACGACTATGATCCCGCCGAGTTGGATAAGCTCTGCATGATGGGCGCAGTTGGATGGGGGCGACTTTCTCCACATCCTGCTACTGTCGACACCAGTGTGAATACCAGCGGCGACGGCCAGCGCACGCGGCGCGTGATTCCCACTAGCGTGGCGCCGATCACTTTCTTCCTCCGCGATGAGGCCGACTGGATGCAACCGCACCATACCGCGCACGATGGGTCGGAGCACGCCGGTCTAAGCGAAGGCGCGATGCAGGTGCTTGGATTCCTTCGCCAGCGCGGCGCTTCCTTCTTCGCCGATATCGTTCGTGGAACAGACAAGATCAAGGCCGAAGTAGAGACAGCTTTGTGGGAGCTGGTTGCAGCGGGCCTGGTCACCGCCGACGGCTTCGACAACCTACGGGCACTGATTGATCCCAAGCGCCGTGCCGGTCAGGGCAGTGGACGTAGTTCCCGGCCTCGCCACAGCACGGGACGCTGGGCTGTGCTTTACCCGGTGTTCAGCGAAGATCGCAATCGCACCATCGAAGCCACGTGCTGGATGCTGCTTCGCCGCTATGGAGTCGTCTTCCGCGAGTTGCTTGCGCGCGAAAGTATGCTGCCAAAATGGCGTGAGCTGGTGATGGCCTTCCGGCGCCTCGAAGATCGTGGCGAAATTCGCGGCGGCCGCTTCGTGCAGGGCTTCATCGGCGAGCAGTTTGCGCTGCCGGTTGCGGTGGAGTCTTTGCGTGCCATTCGCAAGCTCGAGCCCTCGGGTGAAATGGTGACGTTATCGGCGGCCGATCCCCTGAATCTCATCGGAATCATCGTTCCGGGAGAACGTGTCCCAGCCATTTCGGGCCGCACCGTGACCTATAGCGATGGAGTTCCCGTCGCACAGCCTGTCCGCGTGATACCCATTGCGGCGACTGGCGACTAAGCAATCCCGGCAAGGATTTAGTGTGTTTCCCCGAGCGTCAGGCGAATAACATTCATCGTAAATTTGCAGAACAGCAATCACCGTTCAACGAGTTAGGATTGGACTACAGTTGTCGAATTGGATGTTGGAGTAAAGGAAGTTGGGTGGGTAGATGGAACCAGCTGTCGAAGTAAAGGTGCTCGGAGACTCTCTTCTCATCTCCTGGCATGGCAACATCGCGTTCGGCAAGGAACCGCACGCCCTCGGAGAGAAAGTCCGCAAAGAGTATCCCAGATTCAAACAAGTGATCGTGAATCTGGCCGATGTTGAGTTGCGTCCCACCGATATTCCTGAGTTGTTGGTGCAATATCTCTCGGCATACGCAGCCGGATACCACATCCGTCTTTGCTCGCCCTCACCCAGGGTGCGTGAAGTGCTGGAGAGCACCCGCGTGATTGAAGTATTTCAGCTGCCGATGGATCAGAGCAAAGAAGAATCGCTCGCCGCCTTCCATTGTGCGTACGCAGTTCCCGAAGCGCGTGCATTCAGTGGCGTCGTCAGATAGCGTTGTCAGATAACAACGGCTTCTTTGTACTCTCCAAATACTTTTCGCATGGCGTCTGAAATCTCGCCGACCGTTGCGTAATTCTCCACCGCATCCACGATCGCCGGCATCAGATTCTCGCCAGTACGCGCCGTATCTTCCACGCGCGTGAGTGCATCGCGCCAGACCCCGGCGTTGCGCCTGGCCCGCAAGGCCCGAAGCCGCTCCACCTGCTTGCGCTCCAGTGATTCGTCGATACGCAGGATTGGCACCGGCGTTTCTTCGTCGAGGCGGAAGCGATTCACACCGACTACGACTTGCTCCAGGCGCTCCACTCTCTGCTGGAATTCGTACGAAGCATTCTGAATCTCCTGCTGCACATAGCCGCGCTCGATCGACTTCAGCATTCCGCCGAGCGCGTCGATCTTATCGAGATAGGCCTCGGCGTGCTTCTCGATTTCATCAGTCAGCGACTCGACATAATAGGAACCGGCAATGGGATCCACCGTCTGCGCCGCGCCCGATTCGTAAGCGATGATCTGTTGCGTGCGCAACGCGATCCGAGCCGATTGCTCCGTCGGCAGAGCGAGCGCTTCGTCAAACGAATTCGTGTGCAGCGACTGTGTTCCTCCCAGCACCGCCGAAAGCGCCTGTAGCGCCGTACGCACGATGTTGTTTTCCGGCTGCTGCGCCGTCAGCGACGATCCCGCCGTCTGCGTATGAAATCGCAACATCCACGATTTTGGATTCTTCGCCCCAAACTTATCCCGCATGATGCGTGCCCACATACGCCTGGCGGCACGGAATTTCGCGATCTCCTCGAAGAAGTTGCTGAATGACGCAAAAAAGAACGACAGTCGCGGCGCAAACGTATCGACGTCGAGACCCTTGTCGATCGCCGCCTGCACATAGGTCATTCCATCGGCCAGTGTGAAGGCCACTTCCTGCACTGCCGTGCATCCGGCCTCGCGCATGTGATAGCCGGAGATCGAAATCGTGTTCCACTCCGGGACCTCACGATTCGCGTATGCAAAAATATCGGTAACGATGCGCATCGCCGCCTGCGGCGGGTAGATATAAGTCCCTCGGGCAATGTATTCCTTGAGAACGTCGTTCTGTACCGTGCCGGAGAGCTTTCGAACCTCGGCCCCGGTTCTCTTCGCAACCGCAATGTAGAGCGCCAGCAGGATCGATGCCGTTGCGTTGATGGTCATTGAGGTGGAGATCTTCTCCAGGTTGATCCCGTCGAAGAGCCGCTGCATGTCCTCGATGGAATCGATAGCGACGCCAACCTTACCCACCTCTCCCATGGCAAGCGGGCTGTCCGAATCCAGGCCAATCTGAGTCGGCAGATCAAAAGCCACCGAGAGTCCCGTCGTTCCCGCTTGCAGCAGGTATTTGTAGCGCCGATTCGACTCCTCGGCGTCACCCATGCCGGCGTACTGGCGCATGGTCCAGAGCCGTCCGCGGTACATGGTCGGGTGAACGCCACGGGTGAAGGGAAACTGGCCCGGGTAACCCAGTTGCTGATCGCAATTCCAATCCTGCAAACTCGCGGGCGTGTAGAGCGGCTGCACTTCAATATTCGAGCTGGTTTTGACACTCTCCTGCCTGGCAGTAGCCTTACCAGACTCAGGGGAAGCGGTTTTCACATGGTCAGCCACGGTGGGACCTCGGTCAGGTTCGTCCTCGTCCAGCGCGCATGAAATTACTCAGGGCGAAGTATCCGAAGAGCAAAGCAAAGCCTGCTACCAGGATTACGCGTCCCGGCCCTACTTTCCCTGCCGCATAACTGCGGTACTCGCGAACACAGGCGAGTGCACCGATGGTTGCGAACGCCAGAAAGAATACACCTGTAACCTGATGCCAGAGCGCCGAAAGAACGTGCGCGAGCGAGTGAAATATGGAACTCGCGCCGCGGTAGGTGGCCCGCAACCAGCGATTGCTATTGGCCTTCTCGCCAGCCATGCGGCCGACTACGCGCGCTACGGCAGCGCTTTTACGGGCTCCGGAGATTTCTGCCACAATCTGTGATTGTAACAAGCCCAAGCTATCTAAACCGGAGTCCAAATCGGAGCATCCAACGAATGGGTACGCAGTTTCGCCGGCCAACCATCCGGCGGCCCACCCTTGGGGGCGAAGTGAATCCGAAACTCAAGCACCTGATGAAGGAACTCGGCGAAGCCATCAATGACTCTCTCTCCGAATCGGAAGAGATCGCCGAGGTCATCTCCAAAATCAAGGCAGGCGGCTATGACGTTTTCTTAGTGCTGGAGGCCACCATCGGCTTCAACAAGCAGGAAGACGAGTCCGATGCAGAGACCGTCGGACGCCGTTCGTCCAATCCTGACTTCAAAGTCACCAATCAGGACATGAAGTTCCTGAAGTCTCTGCGGATTACCCTGGACGATGCGGCATGATCGAAAAATGGCGCCTTCCTGCGGCTGTTCTCGACAACTGTTTTCCTTGTGCTAACATCATGCCGCCAGTACTAGTTGCGCGCGAGGCCGGGACACCAGCGTGATGCAGTTCTCCCGCTTCGGTTTTATTAAGTAGAAGTTCAAATCGGCATTCCGGAAGAGGCATGAAGGACACGCTCGGAGTCTTGCTGGCCGGAGGAGCAGGGGAAAGACTCTACCCCCTGACCCGTGATCGCGCCAAACCGGCAGTTACGTTTGGCGGTATCTATCGCATCATCGACATCACCCTTTCCAACTGCATCAATTCCGATCTGCGCCGGGTGTACATCCTCACCCAGTACAAGGCGCTCTCGCTGAATCGGCACATCCGCGAAGGCTGGAACATTGTCGCGCGCGAACTGGGGGAGTTCGTCGAGATCCTTCCTCCAATGAAGCGCGTCAGTGAAAACTGGTACATGGGAACGGCCGACGCCGTTTACCAGAACATCTACTCGATTGGAGCCGAGCAACCGAAGCACGTCCTCATCCTCTCCGGCGATCACATCTACAAGATGAACTACGGCCTGATGCTCGATCAGCACAAGGCTTCTGGCGCCGACGTGACCCTGGCGACCATCTTGACTGAACCGGAGGAGTCTTTCCGCTTCGGAGTCGTGGACATCGATCGCGGCGGCAGAGTCGTGGGCTTCGAGGAAAAGCCGAAGGTCACGAATCTGCGCTCTCCCTACAACCCGCGCATGGTCTCGGGATCGATGGGCATTTACCTGTTCAACACCGATGTGTTGATTCCCGTGCTGCTGAAAGACGCCGAGGATCCAGATTCGAGCCACGATTTTGGCCACGACATCCTTCCCAAGATGGTGGACGACTACAAGGTCTACTCCTTCAACTTCATCGACGAGAACAAGAAGGAAGCGCTCTACTGGCGCGACGTGGGAACGCTGGAAGCCTACTACGAGGCCAATATGGACCTGGTAGCAGTCTCCCCGGTATTCAATCTGTACGACAAGCACTGGCCGCTGCGGACACACCAACGCCAGTATCCTCCAGCAAAGTTCGTCTTCTCCGAACCGGGACGAACCGGCAGCGCTGTCGATTCAATCGTCTCCGCCGGATCGATCGTCTCCGGTTCCATGGTACGCAGCAGTGTTCTCTCGCCGGACGTGCGCGTGAACTCCTATGCGGACGTCGATTCCAGCATCGTGTTCAGCCACGTAAACATCGGGCGCTACTGCCGCATTCGGCGTGCGATCATCGATCGCGATGTGCACATCCCCGAGGGCACGGTCATCGGGTACGACACCGAGGTCGATAAGCAACGGTACTTCGTCACTGAGACGGGCATCACGGTAGTGACGCGCGACTATTCGCTCTTCGAAAGCCCGGTACCGGTCGACTACTTCACTCCCGAATAGAAAAGAAGGCGCGATGGCGCCCATGTCGTTCGGCGCGTCGGCTCTGTGTTTTTCCCAGGATGGGAAGTCTCATGGGGCACCCCCTCCCCACCCCGTGTCCCGGATTCTAAAGGACTTACAGTCATGGGATGAGGCTCGTCCCGGCAAACAAAGGACTTAGTCCCATTGTCCCGCATAACAAAGGGCTTAACTGCAGTAGTCAGTAGTCAGACAAAAGCAAAAATCGAGTAATTAGCAATTAGTAGTTAGTGAAAGCAAAATCCTAAGACTTCCGGACGCCAGCGACTACCTCTCGAACTCCAGAGCCTATCTCTATTGTGACAAATTCGAGGGGACCTACTGGACACTTTCGGGGAATTTATTTCTATCGTGGAATGATGTACTTGGCGGGAAAACGAGGCAAAGAGGCTCTTGACAACATTTGCGCGCGCGATGGTACCGTGGTACCTATGGATATCGAAAAGAATGCGGTGCTGCTGGTCATCGACGTACAAAAAGGAATGGACGATCCGCGATTGGGTCAGCGGAACAATCCCGGCGCGGAGAAGAATATCGAGCGCCTGCTGCAAGCTTGGCGCAGCGAGCGGTCGGCCCATCATCCACGTGCAGCACGATTCGACCGGCGCCAACTCACCGTTTCGGCCAGGCCAGCCCGGGAACGAGGTCAAACCGGAAGCGCAACCACTCCCCGGCGAACCGGTGGTCCGCAAGTGCGTGAGCAGCGCTTTCATCGGTACAGACCTGGAACAGAGATTACGCGCGGCGCAGCAGAAGACCCTCGTAGTCGTGGGAATGATGGCGGAATACTGCGTCAACACTACGGCGCGCATGGCAGAAAACCTGGGATTCGATGTCCTCGTGGTAGCTGATGCAACCGCCGCCTGGGAGCACAAGAACTTCGATGGCAGTCACTTGGGCGCCGACGAGGTCTATCGCGCCGTAATGGCGACGCTGCACGATGAGTTCGGACAAGTGGTTACGACGGACGCAGTGCTGGCAGCGACCCAGAGCACTGTCGTCGTCGCTCCGTAGCGCATCGCCATCAATATTCCGCGAAGCACTGGAGCAGCTTCCGGCACTATGTTGACGGCTTTGTTGAAATCGCTTGAGACCTGTGGGGACGGTGCGATCATATCGTCAGGAAAACGATTTCGGCTGTGATCAACACAGACATTGTTTTTCGCGAAAGCAGTCTATTTACCCACCTCGCCAAAAGCGGGCGAGATGGGGCACCCTCAGCACTCATGACGTGAATGAGGCAGGCCACCCGCCACTGTTCAGGGACATCCAGTGCAACGTCTATATCCTGTTTGCGAACACGAATCTTAAACCCCGCCGATTAGTCGCCTGGTGCGGAAGCATTCACTGCGAGACGTGCCCAACGCGGTCGTGAAATTCTTAGACGCGGGGGCAGTTTGCTCTGGAAACCACCTTGGAGGACATCGCATCAGCAATTCTAGAAATGCCCATGCCACGTTGTGGCCCCTCAAAAGCATGCGGCTGCTTTGGGGGATTACTCGCAGCTAATTAGCTCTCAGGGAAACAGAATCGATTTCAAAAGGAGAACAATGTGGCAACAAAAGGAAAAGTCCTGGTACTAGTCTCGAGCGGTCACGGCTTGCCCCTGAAAGACGGCAAGGTTTATAAGGGCGCTGGCTACTACCTCAACGAGTTGACGGTTCCGGTTCGCGCCCTGATGAAGGTGGGCTACGAAATCACTTTCGCCAACCCAAAAGGCAACGCGCCCCAAGTGGATGTGCATTCAGAGGTCGCCGATTTCTTCGGCGGGGACGAGGCTAAGCTTCAGGACTATCTGAAATTCCGCGACAGCCTGACTGGGCTCAAAGATCCAACTCGTATCTCCGATGTCATCGCATCGGGCCTGGATCAGTATGACGCTGTTTTCGTCCCCGGCGGCCATGGCCCGATGATGGATCTTCTCGATGATCCCGACGCCGGCACGGTGATGAGACACTTTCATCAAACATCCAAGCCGACGGCAGTGCTCTGCCATGGCCCGATTTCACTTCTCTCGGCTTCTCCGAATTCGAAGGAGGTGGTCGCTGCGCTGGCGGCGGGCGATATCGCTGGAGCGCGGGCAAAGGCTCAAGGTTGGATCTATGCTGGATATAAGATGACTATCTTTTCGACAGCGGAAGAGCAGCAGCGGGAGCCGCTTGAGATTGGTGGTAAGGTTCTTTTCTACCCGGACTTCGCCTTAACTACGGCGGGAGGTGACGTAAGTGTGCTCGCACCATGGAAGAGCTACGTCCTTCAAGATCGCGAGTTGATCTCAGGTCAGAATCCTTTCTCTGACCAAGCGCTTCTGAATCTTCTTCTACCGGCACTTAACAAGGCAAGAGCAGCTGCTTGAGTTTGGACTCTATCGGAGAGTTGGATCCGCCAATGAACAGCGTGCAAATCGAACAGAAGAGCTATGAGATGCCCCCGCGAGAGGGGATCAGCATCGCGCAATTTCTTACCGTAGCCGATATCGGGCGATCGGCTCGCTACTACGAAAAGGTCTTCGGTGCTCGCATTCTGAGCCTGGGTGACGGCAACGCGCCTGGGTACCTTCAGCTTGCGAATATCTGGATGATTCTAAACGTTGGGGGCGGCCCGACCCCGGATAAGCCGACGGTAACGCTCAGCGTCCCCGACCCGAATCACATCAACAGCTTCATGAATTTCCGCGTTGCGGATATTCAAGCGTGCTACGAATTGTGGAAGAGTAGAGGAGCCGAGTTCATCACGGAACCGATACCCAAGTATGGCGAGATACGCTGCTACATCCGCGATCCTGACGGTTATATCATCGAAGTCGGACAGAGCACCAACCTCAAGTACGGTTAACGCTCCGCACGGATCAGGAGCGAATTAGACGCTTACGGATGTTCGCTCCGGAAAGCCCATTGCATCGGTCTGCCAGCTTCCCAGTGACGACCAGATTTCAGGTGATTCCTGTTTCGTCCGCGGCGCGGTATGTTTCGCGGGTCCTCGCGCCAACCGCATGGACTGCCCCACTCAAGCCAAGGGAAGGCTTGAATGGGCCACCCGTCGAATTAGTTAGATCCACCTCGCCAAAAGAAGGCGAGATGGGGCGCCCTCGGGATTATCGTAGTGCGAACAAGGTGGGCCACCTGTCCGAGCACATAAAGATTGTAGGTTGTGATTTACTCGCGCGTATCGAAGTGGTAGTAAGACAGACTCCGTCTCGCCCACCGTTTCGCCAGCGGAGGGCGAATGTGAGGGGGGCACCCTCAGAATGTTGCGAACACAAAGTGCAGCGCCCTGCGGGCCACCCGCCCCAATTGATGTTCGGAGAATGAGGCCTCATTGACACCGGGCAACAATATCTCGATTCGGATGGTATTGCGGAGAAATAACGGCCTTGACCCTTGGTGGGCTTTGCTAATGGCTGTCTGGCTGCTCTGCGGCTTCGCTACTTTTGCCTTCGCGCAAACACAAGGCTCGGACCGCGTTGTCGCGCGGCAGGATACCGGCGTACCTGTTATCCGCGCTCAGTCCAAATTGGTTGTGGTCCGAGTAATGGTCGCGGATAAGAAGGCATGGCGAAATGGGCCTAGCGAGGCAGGACAACGGTGTGCGCTCGCCACGAAAGCGACCCTCTTCCGCTTGCCTGCGACGGAACCCTACATCCCGACTGATTGTGAGGGTCTCTTTATTCGCGGTTTAACCGCAAAGGATTTTCATGTTTTCGTCGACGGAGTGGAACAGAAAATACAAAGCGTAACGAGCGAGAGCGAGGGCATCCGGGTGCGCGACAATCTGGGTCTGCATAGCGAGTTCTCTCAAACACCTGTTGGGAGATGGAGCACAACGGACGGCCCAATTCCACGCTACTTCGCGGCGGATTATGGCCTGCTGGCACGAAATCGCTACGACCTCTCATTCGTTCCCGGGAGATCCGATTCGACTGGTTGCCATGAGATCAAGGTGAAAGTGGACCGGCGGAGTTCGGTTGTCGCCGCACGCGACCAGTACTGTGACGGGGAGTCACCGTTTGACATTCTGAATGGCAGCACGTTTGGTAACCAGTTGGTGCGGGATCTCGCTTCCGTGCAACCGGGAGAGATTCCTCTTTCTCTGCAGGCTGCAGTATTCGACCGGGACAATAATGACGAAGGTCGCGTGCGGATCGCGCTGGAATTCCCCTTGAATTCGCTTCATCGGCACTGGAGACAAAACTGGACCCTGGACGCCAATATCGGCGTTTTGGGGATGATCTACAAACGCGACGGAACTCTCTTTTCCCGGTTCAGTGATTTTGGTTGTTGCAGCCCTTATGCGACGGGGACGGAACTTGGTATGGGGGGAACGACGGTGAATCGCGCCATAGATCTGGACAAGCAGTCTGGTAGACCGCCCAGCGTCGTTTCGATGGCCTTGAGTCTTGTCGAGAAAGGGACTCTTCCCATTCGCTATGAGACCTCCCTTGACCTTACTCCGGGTGAATACGACCTGCGCATCGCCCTGGGAGATGGCGAAAAGTTTGGCCAGGCCAAGACCCGTTTGAGCGTAGAGAAATTTGATGGGAAGGGCCTCGCGCTGAGCTCCGTGATGCTGTGCAAGCGCTTCCGCGACGCGCACGTCGCCGCAATGGAGGCTGCCGCATCGAACTTCGCTCCGCAATATGTCCCTATGATGAGCAATGGCATCCAATTTACTCCAGCAGGTGACACTGACTTCAAACCCAACGATCCCTTAATTCCTTATTTCGAGATTTACGCCCCTCAGGCTATCGGCAAACCGACTACAGGAATCCATGTGCAGCTGAGAATTTTTGACGCGCAGAGTGGTCTTTTGTTGAAAGGGTTCCCCGATGTGGATGCGGACAAGTACATACTGCCCGGAAGCACAACCATTCCCATCGCCCGTGAGGTTCCAATTTCGGATTTAGCATCAGGCGCATACAGGCTGGAAGTGAAGGTATTAGATTCAGATGGAAGAGCGATAACCTGGAAATCAGCAAACTTCAGGATTACCGATAAACAATAGGGTGGCCGATTTGAGCTCGATGTCCGCTGCTGGTGTTGAGCCTTCATAACTCGTGGAGATCGATTCCGAGTCCGCACATCGTGCCACACAGGAGCTAGTACCACCCTTCCAAAAAATCGGCGATCGGTGGGCATGACGTTATCGATAGGCCACAACCCAGCCTGCTCCGTGCGCTATCACACGCAGTCGTGACTTTTCCGCCCTGATTCCAGAGCATCTCTGCTATACAATCGGCTGGCCTTTATATTCCAAGAACTTCTGAGCGCGCCCTTGCGTATGTCCTTACTTGGCAAGCGTAGCGCTGGAACGGCAATTCGGCATTAGCCCAAGGGAGCCTCGGGTGGACGACGCCCAAGTGGTAGCAGCACTGGTCCGCCGGTGTGTCGCAGGAGATGCGACCGCCTGGGAGGACATTGTTCGCCGCCTGAATCGTCGTATCTACAACATCTGTTACCGGTTTACGGGGTCCGGTGACGATGCCCAGGATCTTACCCAGGAAGTCTTCATCAAGATCTACCGAACTCTGGACAGTTTCGACGTAGAAAAAGGCTCCTTCATGACGTGGGTGACCACCGTGACGCGCAACCTTCTGGTCGATCATTTCCGCAAGACCAAGCAGGATCGCGTAACGGATTCTCTGGACAATACCGGGTCAGAAGACGAGGATATGCTGCCTCTTAGCGAACAACTGGCGGACAGCGGTCCTGCGCCGGATACGCGGGTACACCGGCGCGAGACTCAGGAGATGGTCCAGAAGGCGCTTCAAAAGCTCTCCCCTGAACTCAGGGAAGCAGTGATTCTAAGGGACTTACAAGACATGGACTATAAAGACATCGCGCTCGCCCTGAAAGTTCCTGAGGGCACCGTAAAGTCGCGAATTAACCGCGGCCGTGTGGAACTTGCACGGTTGCTTTCGCGTACCTATAGGCAGGTGATGTGATGCAAGCCGACTTCCAAAACGGGTTCAAGTGCGGAGATTTTGACGCACTGCTGGCAGAAGCCATTGACGGCGCTCTGACCGGAACGCAGTTGATGCGTTTCGAAGCCCATCGGGAGTCTTGTGCCCAGTGCAGCGTGTTGTTCGCCGAAGCTAAGGCGGGACACGACTGGCTGGAAACATTGCCCGAGGTGGAGCCTCCCGTCAACCTCGTCAAACTGATCCTGGCGGGAACGCAGGAAACAGTTCGCGCGGAAACCGATGCACGCCATGCACGACAAAGCTGGCCGGAGCGAATACGCGAACTGGTCGCACTCAAACTGCGTCCGGCGTTTGCCTCCATTGCTCAACCACGATTCGCCATGTCCTTCGGAATGGCATTCTTCTCAGTGACGCTGATGTTGAACGTAACCGGATTCCGGCTTACCAATTTGCGTCACATGGATCTACGCCCGTCGAGCGTGGTCCGCAGCTATTACGAAACAACAGGTAGATTAGTGAAGTATTACCAGAACATTCGCTTTGTATACGAGATCGAAACCAGGGTCCGCGAATTGAAACGCGCTGCTACTCCGGAAGAGAAACCTTCCGGCTCCGATAAACAACAAGAGCGCAAAGAGCAGAATCGAGGCAACGATCGCGAAAAGAATTACCAGAACTACAGCCGTGAGGATTCTACGCCGTACCTGGCCCAGATGAGCAACGGAGTACAGGACGAACTCGTGGCAATGAGGAGATGCTCATGAACTGCACAGTACATCCCGAGAGTGCAGCAATTTCATATTGCCGGACTTGTGGCAAGCCGATGTGCGAAGTCTGCCGGCGAAACGTGCGCGGCACCTTTTATTGCGAAGAGTGCCTCGCGCATCGCTTGCAGGATGCCATGCCTCCGGCGGGCGCGCCGCCTGTTCCTCCCGTCGCACCTGATGGGCATGCGCCCAGTCCCGGCCTGGCCGCCATCCTGGGATTCATTCCCGGCGTGGGCGCCATGTACAACGGGCAATTCGCCAAGGCGCTCATTCACGTGCTGGTTTTCGTGAGCATCATCTGGATCACTTCGAACGGCTCCGGTTTCTTTGGAATCTTCATCCCGTTCTTCGTCTTCTACATGGTCTTCGATGCCTACAAGACGGCGCGTGCGCGCGAACTTGGCCTTCCCTTGCCTGACCCCTTTGGCCTTGAAGGGTTGCTGGGTGGCTCGCCGGTTCCTCCGCGTCCAGTGGCCCCGCCCCCGGTTCCTCCGGTCGCTCCGCCGCCTGGTACGGCTAGCACAGGTGAGCCAGTCAATCCCAATGTTGCGGGATTTGCTCCGGGCGGAGCCGCGCAGCCCACGGGTTCCTCTCCCGAGCAGTATTGGCAGAATTATCCGCAGAACCTTGGGAACCAGATTCGCAACGATGTCTACGCCGACATGCAGCAACAGGACATGGCTGCGCGACGCAGTAATGCGGCTCCCATCGGGGCTGTCATCCTGATCGTGCTGGGCGCTCTGTTCCTGCTCGATAACATCGGCCTCTGGCATTTCAATTTTGATCGCTTCTGGCCCCTGATTCTGATTGCGATTGGTATCTGGCTGCTGATCCGGCGACTCGGTTTGCTCGAGACGCATGGGAAAGGACCGCAGTAAGGAGGGCGTTATGCAGAACTACGTTCCCAATCGCTTTTGTCAATGCGCAAGGTGCCGCCTCGGCGGTGTGATGGGACCGGCGATCCTCATTACCCTTGGCATTCTTATCCTTCTCAGTCAGACCGGGATGGCCGAGTTCAACCGAACCTGGCCGGTGATTCTGATCGTCGTTGGTGCGATTAAGATCCTGCAATCCAGCGCTTCAACTGAGGGTCACGTGATCCGTTATCCACTGCAAGGTCCGCCGCCACCACCTCCCGCCGGTGGTCCTCCGCAGCAGGGTTCGCAGGGCAATTCAGGGCAGGTGCAAAATGTCTGACGAAATGTACGTTCGTCGCAGATCATTGGGCGGTCCGGTCATCCTGATTCTCATCGGCGTGATCATCCTGCTGGTGAAAACGCGAGTGCTGAGCGGATCGATTGTCGCGCACTGGTTCGCACACTATTGGCCGGTATTGCTCATCCTGATCGGCGTCATCAAACTCGCCGAGTATTACTTCGACAAGGAGCGCGGCACTCCCGCGCGTGGCATCGGCGCTGGCTTGATCGTGCTCACCATTCTGCTGATCGTCTTTGGGTTGATGGCCTCATCGGCGGAGCGCGTGAACTGGTCCGCTCTAGGTGGCGAGCTGAATTTGCCCGACGACGGCGACTTCATGTCTGGCATGTTCGGCAGTACCTACAGCTACAACCAGACCGTCCAGCAGGCATTTCCCAAGGATGCCTCTCTGCGTATCGTCTCCGACCGCGGCGACATCACGGTGACCAGCTGGGACGAGCCGACCATCAAGGTGGAAGTGAATAAGAAAGTTCGCGCCAAAGATCAGAGCGATGCCAATAAGATCGACGACAGCACTCGCCCGACCATCAGTGCGGATGGCAATCTTCTTACGCTGAATGCAAATACTTCGGGTGGAGGCTCAGGCGCAGCGGAGTCGGATCTGAACGTCTTCGTTCCCGCTAACGGAGCGATCGATATCTCGACTCGTCGCGGCAGCATCACCATCCAAAACCGGAAAGGCGATGTTCACCTGTCCACGTCGCACGGTGACGTCACCGTGTCTGACATAACGGGCAACATGAGTGCCGATCTTCGCAGCGGTTCGATCACCATCGAAAAGGTTAGCGGCAACGTTCAGGTCAACGGAGAAGTGAACGACACGAGCATCAACGATGTAACGGGTTCCGTGCGCCTCACCGGCGAGTATTTTGGCCAGTTGAATCTGGCGAAAATCAACGGCGGCATCACTTTCCATACCTCACGCACCGATCTCGAGCTTGCCCGGCTCGATGGTGACCTCGCGATCGAATCTGGCGACCTGCACGCGAAGGACGTGGCAGGCCCGTTTCGGCTCGTGACCAAGTCGAAAGACATTCACCTGGATGGAATCACCGGGGACGTAAAACTGGAGAACCAGAATGGACTGGTGGAAGTCCATGCGGATAAGCTCCCGCTCGGCGCCATGAGCATCGCCAACAGCAATGGCGACGTCAAGGTTGCCGTGCCCGCTAAGGCACAGTTCGAAGTAGAAGCTCGGGCACAGAATGGCGAGATCAATTCCGACTTTGACGCCATCAAGATCGAGACCAGTGGCGACAATAGCCAGGCGACTGGTACCAATGGCAGTAGCGGCGGGGCGAAACTACACATTTCCAATGAACACGGCAATGTTGATATTCGCAAAACCACTTAAACGATTCTTTTCAGGAGATCCCCGGCTGCGGCCGGGGATTTGCTTTTTGCGGACCATTTTGCCGTGCTTGTCAACTGTGAAAAAGCTGTGCAAAAAGAAGTCGCAATGTTTTTTCAAATCTCGCGAACTTAGATTTTTTGCTAACTCATGCCTGGAATTAGGGTTACCATGAGGAAATTAATGTGATGAAGGTTGCGCCGTTTAAAGTTACGTTCACATTGCCCGGTTATATTACGTAAAAGCTCGATACTCCAAAAGTTCAAAAGGTTTCTCCCGCGGCCTGGTAAGGGTTTTATATGAAGAGACCTCGTATTCTTTCGGTGGATTTTGATCCGGCCGTCTTAAGCAGTCGAAACGCGATACTGGAACGAGCAGGTTATACGGTTGTACCAGCCTGTAAGACTCAGGAATTTCGCGACCTGCTCCTCGGCGAACGATTTGACATGGCGCTGCTTGGCACGTCGATCTCCATGCCGGAGAAGCGGCTGATCAGCGCCGAGGTGAAAAAGGTCAATCCACAGGTATGGGTCGTCGCCTGCTGCCGCGGGACCGATGTGGTTGACGCCCTCCGTGAAAAAGAGCTTGTCGACGCTGTCGTTGACCCGTTCGACGGTGGCCCCACCGCGCTGATTCAGGCCGTGAACATACTTCTGCTGTTCCAGCAGTATTGCGACGAGATCAAAACCGTCCGCAAGCCGGCCGGATCGGTTCCGGCGCGATGGAGACGAAGCCAAGCATCGTGAGACGATGCAGTGTACATTCTAACGAATGCCGTATATTTTTGCGAATAAAAAAAGACCCGCTCGCAAGCGGGTCTTTCGCTTACTACCAGCTTTAGTCTTCGAAGCTTCGCGCTCCCGTGAAACCATTCTTCACCTGCTTCCACATCCACTTGATCGCTCGAGCGTCGTTGTAGCAGTACGCAAGGTTGTGATTCAGGGTTGAGAAGCAGTGTTTCTGGCAAGTCTTCTTCATCTCTCCCATCTGCGCGTGATCAAACTTTGGTTGATCGATATTCCCCCAATCAAAGTTCGAGGCATACATCGGGAAACAGGGACCAACTGTCCCGTCAGTCCTGATGATCACGTTGTTCTGTCCGGCGCGGCACGACCACTCGGCGAAGCTGAGTTCACCGTCCGGGCTACGCTCGACCCCCGGCATGCCCGCGATCAGCGACTTCACTTCCCCGTTACCGCTTGTCCCATCGCCATACCACCCGACCTTCCGCAAATCCAGCCCTGAAGACATGCGGATGAAAGCCTTCATTTCCTGCAGGCGTGGAACAGAATTGACCATCTGGTATCCGGACTTGTTCTTCTCGATGATCCAGTCGATCGTCTCATCGACCGAACGCCAGTCCTCGGGACGAATATAGGTGGGATTATCGGACAGGTGCTTGAAATGCTCGTCCTGCTCGATCATCGGCGTCTCGTTAATGTGATAATCGGTCGCGACACGATGCTCATGAGCGTATTCGGTCAAGCGCCGTATATCCTCCAGGTTATTACGGCAGATATTCATATTGAAGAACACCATATAGCCGTAGACATACTGCTTCCTGAGAACGTGCGCCAGGTTCTTTTCCGCGGGAACCAGGGCTTTCGGCAAGCTGGGTTTGAGGTCCCATGAATCCAAAGCAAAGTTGATGCAAGCCGCGCCGGCGTCCCCCAGGCGATCCGTAACCTCGGGGCGAAGCAGGCGCCCATTGGTCGCGATGTAAATCCAGAAACCCTTTTTGGCAGCGTAGTTCACGACCTTGTGCGCAAACTGCGGACGCAGCAGCGGTTCCCCACCCATCAGCGCGAGAACGCGGCATCCATGATCGTGCAGCCAATCGATCGATCGTCTCGCAACATCCTCCGTCATTCCCTTCACCTGGTTATTGAAAGCCCAGCAATACCAGCAGTCGAGATTGCACTTGTACTCGAGAAAGAGGTACGCCGTTATCGGGTGGAACTCTCCGGGATATACCCGCGAACGAATGTACGGAAAAAGCCAGCCACGAATTTTGCGATAGAGCTGCGGAGTGCTCCAGTCACGCTTTTCAGGAGGAATGGCAGGACCAGGATCATTTAGCAACTCGGGATACTGCGGAAACTTTGGCTCAGGCAAGGTCAGACCCAGGGCCTTTGCAGGCTCCGGACCTTTTTGATTGTTGGCGTTGAGAAGGTTATGTATATCAACGTCAATGCGGAACTTCGCAGGGGAGGCCATCGTGCATATTCTCCTGAGGAAGAACCGGCTCGCAGCCGGAAAAATTAACGGTGCGGGAGGAGCGTTTGCGAACGCAGACCCAGTTCGACTAACTACCTACTTAGATATTTGTCACAGAATGTTGTATGCAAAACTTTTGCTCGCTGTTGCACATTCGCCGCTATTTGTTGGAGTTTTATGGCGATCCGGGAACAGCACTGGATGCCGAAGGCGCGCCCATTCGAGAAGCCGACGGTCCGGCGCCAGACATTTCGCATCGGCCGGTATCGTTCTTGAGTTCACGGAAATGATTTAACTGCAGGGAATTACGACTGCGCAGCAACGCGGCGGGAGAGCTTTTCTTTCACCAGTTTCTCGATCGTATCGATCACTTCTTCGAGAGACATGCGGCTGGAGTCGAGAATCACTGCATCCGAAGCGGCCACTAACGGAGAAGCTGCACGGTTCGTATCCCTGCGGTCGCGCTGGCGCATTTCGTCGGCGACCTTCTTCGCGCGATCGGCATCGTGATCCAGCGAGTGCTGCCGGATACGCCGCTCCGCGCGAACATCCTCATTCGCATCGAGAAAGATTTTCACATCGGCGTCGGGGAATACTTTCGTTCCTATATCGCGGCCTTCCATCACCACACCACCCTGTTTCCCCATCTCTCGCTGGCGGGCGACCATCCACTCGCGCACGGCTGGATGCACCGAAACCTGCGAGGCGGCCGAAGTGACGTCGGTTTCGCGAATGCGTTCCGAAACGTCACATCCGTCGAGCAGTACGCGATTCCCATTCTCAGTGGGCACCAACGAAATTTCGGAATTCCGCGCGAGATCCGCGAGCCGCTCCTCGTCGTCCAACGGAACCCGGGACTCCAGCGCCCGCAATCCGAGCGCGCGATACATCGCCCCGGTCTCGAGATTCACATATCCCAACGTACGCGCCAGGTGGGAGGCGACCGTACTCTTTCCAGCGCCAGCTGGTCCGTCGATGGCAATGATCAATTTGCGTTCTATCATGCTTTCGGACCCGGGCGCACCGGCCGTGGACGGCGTCGCGCAATTGGCTGATTTCGCGGGAGCGTCGTTTCCGCCTTCACCGGAGTTACACTTCCCGCAATGTGCAGCATCGGCTTACCACCTACATGCAGATAGCTGAACTCGCGTGCCGCGAGAAGCGCTTTCACGGCTTCATTCACCTTGGAACGCGCAACCAGATTGCCGAAAAAGTCTTCCACTTCCGACTGTTCGGCCGCAACCACCGAATCCAGGTATTTCGAAATCAATGCCGAAAGCGCCTGCATCGAGGCTAGCTGGATTCCTTCACGCACCGCGTCTGGAGCCCAGCGAAAGAGCACGTCCCAGTAAGCGCCTTCGCCGGGAACGTAGTCCACGCGCGTGATGCGGAGGCGAGACCAGAGTTCGCCAAGCGCGCGATCGAACGCAGCGTCGGAAATTGAACCCCCAAGAAGATACCCCAGCTTTTCCTTCGAGACAGGTCCCTTGTTCTTGATCGCTTCAAAACAATCGCGCGCGAGCTGTGAAAAATTCGGTTGTGCCCCGGTCTTCGGCATCTGTCGCGGATTGCGATCGCCCACCAGCGCATAAAAATAGGGGAACACCGAGGCGGACACCAGAAAGTTTGTTTCGCCGAAAAGATTCGCTTCATAAGCGGCACGCTCACGCAACAGACGAACCATCAGCTCCGTCGCCTCTTTGGTGCGCGGATCGGCGAAGGCATGACGCGCATTCGGGATCCCCTGATCCGTCCCGGCAAACGCGCCCATAAAGGTGGGCAGCAGCACCGGCGTCTCCAGCGGATACATGGTGCAGAATCCCGCCGACTCGATGAACTCGCGCGCGGAGTCCAGCGTGTGCACCGCCGACCCGTCGAGATGCCACTTGTGTCGCCGCTCGTCCTGAAGTTCCTGGAGTTCCATCAGATGCGTTTGAATGCCTTTTGAATATCCTTAAGAGAATACCGTAACACCACCGGACGCCCATGTGGACAGCTCATCGGGCAGTCTGTCTTGGCTAATTCTTTGAGCAACCACTCCATCTTATTCTGTTCGAGCGGCATATTCACTTTGATTGCCGCATGGCAGGCGATGGAAGCCGCAATCCGCCCGCGGACGACGTCCATGTTCAGCGACTGCTCCTCGCGGTCGAACTGATCGAGCAGTTCGTGAATCATGTGCTCGACTTGACCTGCATCCACTCCCGCCGGAGCGGTCTTGACTGCAATCGTGCGCGAGCCGAAGAGTTCTACTTCGAAGCCATTCCGTTGCAGCTCTTCAGAGATCTCCGCAAACACCGCCTGGTGACTCGGGGTCAGTTCGATAATCAGCGGCATCAGCAGGCGCTGGGCTTCCACATTTTCCGCGGCGCGCTGCCGTAATACTTTTTCGAACAGAACGCGCTCGTGGGCCACGTGCTGATCGATAATCCACAGCCCGTCATGGTTGACGGCCAGAATGAAAGAATCGCGAATTTGTCCCAGCGGCTTCAGCGTCGCGAGAACAGGAGTATCGTCCGGCGCCGCTTCTTCTTCGATCGGAGTTGCGCAGTTATCTTCTTGCTGGATGTGGCTGCCGAACGTCTGCGGGCCAAAGCGCGCCACCGGCACCGCCGCATTCGCCTCGACGTTGAATCCATCCTGGAATCCAAGTGACTGCGTAACCTGGGGTAGACTCTGCGCCTGAAGTGCAAATGCCTGATCGGCCTCGGTGATCCCGAGCTCCCCAACCGCGGCAGCTGCAACGGAATGAGTCCCTGGACGGAACCCCGCGCCGGGAGTCAGGCCCTGCGACGCCGTCGGATTCGCTCGGATTTCCGTTGTGAACTGTGGGATTGGCCTCGCCTTCATCAGCGCCGCGCGAACCGAATCGCGTACGAAATCATGCACGAAGCTTTGCTGACGGAACCGAACTTCTGTCTTCGATGGATGAACATTCACATCGACTTCGGCGGCCGGCATCTCCAGGAACAGCAGCACCACGGGAAAAACGGTCGGCGGCATGATGTTGCGATAAGCCTCGGTAATCGCGTGCTGCACCAGCCGATCGCGAATCAGGCGGCCATTCACGAAAATGAAAATCGAATTGCGATTCAGCTTCTGCACTTCCGGCTTGGATACGAATCCATGCAGTCGAAGATCTCCCGGCTCGACAGGCTCGGACTCTTCGCCTTCTTCCTCGTGCTTGCGGGCCCAGGGTGGAGGTTGCGGAAGTCCGACGCGCTGCAACGGCATCTGCGCGGCAATCGGCAGGAGTGAATCGAGCGTATCTTTCCCAATGATCTGATAGATACGCTCCGAGTACGTCGCGACTGGCGGCGCGATGATCATGGCATTTACGGCCGAGTGCAGTTCGAAGTGCATCTCCGGATGGGCCAGTGCGTAATTCGTGACCAGCGAAGCGACGTGCGAGAGCTCAGTGGATTCGGCTTTCAGAAACTTTCGGCGCGCCGGAATATTGAAGAACAAATCGCGAACGGTGATTGAAGTCCCAAACGGCAGTCCCGCTTCTTCCACCCGCAGAATCTTGCCGCCGGCGATCTCGACTACGGTTCCGCTCGCTTCTTCTGGGGCATGCGTCTCCAGGCGCAAGCGCGAGACCGATGCAATTGAAGGCAACGCCTCGCCGCGAAATCCCAGTGTGCCGACGCTCAACAGATCTTCCGCTGTGCGAATCTTCGAAGTCGCATGGCGCTCAAAGGCCAACAAGGCATCGTCGCCCAGCATGCCGCAGCCATCGTCGATGATCTGGATCAGCTTGCGGCCGCCGCCCTCCACGTTGATGCGAATGCGCGTCGATCCAGCATCGAGGGAATTCTCCAGCAGCTCCTTGACGACAGAAGCAGGGCGCTCCACCACCTCACCGGCGGCAATCTTGTTAGCTACGTTTTCGGAAAGAACGTGGATGCGGCCCATGTGAGTTCATTCTAGCGGAATCGGAGAAGACAAAACGAGCCACGGATCAGGCGGATCTTCGGGGATTGGACCGATTATCCTGCGGGCGCCACCCTCGACCCCTTCCTTGGGTCGTGGGTGGGAGTTCGACTACAACTTCCGAATCGCGATATTCAATTCTTTCAGCTGCCGCTCGTCGACTTCGGTCGGAGCATCCGTCATCAGATCCTTTGCCTGGGCCGTTTTCGGGAACGGAATTACCTCACGCAGGCTGTCGGCTCCCGCCAGGATCATGACGATGCGATCGAGCCCCAACGCGATTCCGCCATGCGGTGGCGTGCCGTACTCCAGCGCTTCCAGGAAGAATCCGAAACGGCTGCGCGCCTCGTCTTCCGTCATGCCGAGCGCGTGGAAGATTTTCTGCTGAATATCCTGCCGGTGAATACGAATCGATCCCGAACCTAGCTCAGTCCCGTTTAGCACCACGTCGTAGGCCAGTGCGCGCACCATTGCCGGATCGGACTCGAGCTTGTCCATATCATCGTCATGGGGCGATGTGAACGGATGGTGCGCCGCGTTCCAGCGCTTCTCGGTCTCGTCCCACTCGAACATCGGGAAATCCGTCACCCACAGGAAGCGATATGAGTTCGCGTCCTTGCGGTCGCCCGCGAAGGCCTGATGCTTGTCCGCGTACTTCTTCGCCAGATCCATGCGCAGAGTGCCGGCAGCCATGTAGACGCGGCTTTCGGATGGAGTCACGGTGGTTCCGCGGCGCGCGTTGTCTTTGGCGATCTCAGCTTCCGATCGCTGTGGACCTGCCACCAGTACAACTAGATCGTCGGCTTCGGATTTTGTCGCCGCGCGAATTTTTGCAATCGCCTCGGGCCAAGTCTTCTCCAGGCGCTTGATGTCTTCGAAAAGTTTTGCGCCCGGACGCTCGCCGAACAGCACCTTGATGTCGTCGCGTTCCTTGCGCGAGAGCTCGCCAACCTTCGGCGTGCGAATCGCCACAACCGGCAGCTTCGGATCGAGCTTCAGCGTTTCCAGTGCATCGGCCGGGAACATCTCGCGGACTTCAACCATTGCGGGCAAGCGCAGATCGGGCTTGTCCGATCCGTACAAGCGGATCGCCTGGTCGTAGGTCATCCGCGGGAAAGCTCCCTGCAGATTCACTCCGGAAACCTTGAACGCGGCTTGCAGGAAACCCTCTACCACGTTGAAGACCGTCTCCTGCTGCGGGAAGCTCATCTCCAAATCGATCTGTGTAAACTCCGGTTGGCGATCAGCGCGCAAGTCTTCGTCGCGGAAGCAACGCACGATCTGAAAATACTTGTCGAAGCCAGAGATCATCAGGATCTGCTTGAACAGCTGCGGCGATTGCGGCAGCGCATAGAAGCAGCCCCGGTTCACGCGGCTTGGGACCAGGTAGTCGCGCGCGCCTTCCGGCGTGGAGCGCGTCATAAACGGCGTTTCAATCTCGAAGAAGCCTTGCCCGGCCAGGTACTGGCGAACCGCGAGCGCGATGTTGTGGCGCATCTCGATATTCGCCTGCATCTTTTCGCGGCGCAGATCGATGTAGCGGTATTTCAGCCGCATCTCTTCATACGGAAGCGTGGTATCGCTGGGAAGAAATGGCGGATTCTTCGCCTCGTTCAGGACCTTCAGCTCTTCGGCGACGAGTTCCACCTCGCCGGTAGCGACGTTGGGATTGATCGTATCGGGCGTGCGCTTGCGAACCGTGCCGGTAATCGCCACGACATATTCGTTGCGCAGCTCTTCGGCCTTCTGGTGCAGTTCACTGCCTGCCGAGGCATCGAACACCGCCTGCGTCACGCCGCTGCGGTCGCGAACATCAATAAAGATGATGTTGCCCAGATCGCGGCGTTTGTTCACCCATCCCATGATCGTGGCGCGCTGACCGGCGTCGGATAGCCGCAGCGAGCCGCACATATGAGTACGTCGAAGGTCTCCTAAGAAGTCGAGCAATCGCTTTTCCTTTATTAGTTCGTGGAACGTCTATTCATCGAACGGGGTCTGCTGAATCAATCTTAATTGCCACTGGCCGTTCTGCTGCGTCCAAATCGAGGTCGCGTAAAAATGCCCGGGAACGTTTTCGCTGCCATACTTCATGCTGGCGGCAAGCTGGTAGGTAATGGCGTATGAATTCGGGCTCAACTGGACATACTTCCAACTCCACAACGCGGGCGTCGACATCGACAACTGAGACAGGCTCTCGAGCAATTCTTTTTTGCCGATGGGACCGTCCATGCTGACGATGGTGAAATCATCGGCTACAAGCTTGCTGATCGCAGCAGTATCGTGCGCTTTTGTCGCCAACCAATACTGCTTCTCGCGGGCGATCACGTCAGGATCGACGCCGGTGCTGGTAGCATTCTGCGCGAACGCAGCGGAGGTGATGAAGAGAAAGATTACGAGCAACGATGATTTCAATGACATTTGTGCCGCCCCTCCGGGGCTGGTGATTCTTTGGACCTTCTACCCAGGCCTCCACGGCCTGGGCTTACGAATGACGCCGCTCCGCGGATGGTTTGACCTCGAGGCGAAGCCTGGGCAAAAAAGGTGCCTTACTTCTCAGGGCTGATACGGCTAGCCAATTCCGCGCGCGGAACTGTCTCCTGCTGCCCTGTCGCCAGGTTCTTCAGGGCGAACTCATTAGACTTCGCCTCGTTCTCGCCCAGAATGATCGCGTAGCGCGCGCCGATCTTGCTCGCGGTCTCCAGCGACTTCTTTAGACGGAACGTCTCGTCGCCGACTTCGATGGCAGCCTTCTGCCCGCGCAGTTCGCGCGCCAACTTCACCGCTTCGGCATTCATACCGGGACCAAGTGGCGCGATGTAGGCATCCGGCTTCGGAGCGACCGCCTCCGCCGACTCCTGCAGCGACAGTACCAAGCGATCCTCACCAATCGCAAATCCAATGCCTGGCGCTTTCGGACCTCCGATAGCCTCGGAAAGACCGTCGTAGCGCCCGCCGCCGAGAATTGCGTTCTGCGCGCCCAGCGCCCCATGCGTGAACTCGAAGGCCGTGCGCGTGTAGTAATCGAGTCCGCGCACCAGGCGATCGTTCAACACATACGGCACCCCAGCCGCCGTCAGGATGTTGAGCACCTGCTGAAAGTGTTCGCGGCAGCTTTCGTTCAAGTAATCCTTCATGCGCGGCAGCTTTTCGATAATCGGCTGATCCTCGGGAACTTTGCAGTCGAGCACACGCAGCGGATTTGTTTCCGCACGACGCTGGCAATCGAAACACATCTGTCCGACCACCGGCTTTAGGGCTTCGCGCAGTGCATCAAGATAGACAGGCCGATCTTCCGCGCAGCCGACAGAGTTCAACTGCAGCGTCCAGCCCTGAATCCCGAGCCTATCGAGAAGCGTTGCCAGCATCTCCAGCACTTCGGCATCGCGCGCCGGAGACTCACTGCCCGCTGTGGTTGGCCCGATCACTTCCGCGCCAATTTGATAGAACTGCCGGTAGCGTCCCTTCTGCGGACGCTCCCGGCGAAACTGCGGTCCTATATAAAAGAGTTTCTGCACGCCGGGCCGTTCCCACATCTTGTGCTCGATGTAGGCGCGAACCACGCCCGCCGTATTCTCCGGCCGCAGCGTCAGCGACTGGCCTTTTTCCGATTCTGCCCGGCTGCGATCTTCAAACGTGTACATCTCTTTCGAGACGATGTCGGTGTCTTCACCGACGCCACGCGCGAACAGTTCGGTCGCTTCGAAGATGGGCGTACGAATTTCCTGAAAGTTATATTCGCGGAACACCTCGCGTGCCGTCGTTTCGACAAAGTTCCACAATGCCGTGTCGGGCGGCAACAGATCGCGCGTTCCTCGGATGGCCTTAATCACGTTTCAAGTTTCCCGTTTCGCGAAAGCTGTCAATTCTGAAATCTTCAATCTCACTTCTTCAATTCGGCTAAGTATTGTTCTTTGTACCCCAAATAATTCCGCGCATATTTCAGGATCGATTCCTGATCTTCTTCCGTCAGCTTGCGGCGGACTTTGCCTGGACTGCCCATCACCAGCGATCCCGGTTCGATCACCACGCCTTCGGGAATCAGCGTCCCGGCCGCCACGATCGATCCCGCTCCGACCCGCGCGCCGTTCAGGATGATCGATCCCATTCCGATCAGGCAGCGGTCTTCCACGATGCATCCGTGCAGCGTTACCGAATGGCCGACGGTCACCCAATCGCCCACCACAACCGGCCACTGGTGCAGCATCCCA
Organism: Terriglobia bacterium; assembly: GCA_963826275.1. GTDB lineage: Bacteria > Acidobacteriota > Terriglobia > Terriglobales > Acidobacteriaceae > JAJPJE01. The sequence continues at coordinate 103,304 of CAWGWI010000020.1, forward strand.
TGCATGACCGAGCAATCCTGGATGTTGGAATTGGCGCCTATCCTTATATAGTGCACGTCGCCCCGAACTACCGAGTTCATCCAGATGCTGGCGTTTTCCCCGAGTTCCACATCCCCAATTACCTGCGCCGATTCATCCACGTAGCACGTGGCAGGGATCTTGGGACTGATTCCTTTATACGATCGAATCATGACACTTTTGGACTGCGATTCCAGATTAGCGCCGAAACACACGGCGCAACCTGGGGTGCCCGACAGTTTCGGCGGATGTTCCGGGAAACATTGAACATAACATGCGCTGGCGGAAGCTCCAAATGTGCCAAGCAGTCGATCAGTCTCTCAGCTCTCAGCTTCGTCAGCTCTTCTCGTTTCAACCAATCCACTCCGTGATCGATGCTATTGCTCCGAAACTCGAAGATTCAAAACTGACGGACTGACCGACTGATCGACTGATCGACTTGGAAGCCGGCTTGCAACGCGTTTCCCTTCGGGAATTCTGACCTCCTCTGAATTCTCCAAAACTGCCCGCCATAACTGCATTTCCCGCTCGCCTTGCGATAGGTTCCGCAGAGAGACTTCGCGAGTGACCGCATCATGCGCCTGATTGCCCACCTCGTTCTGATTTGCGCTTTCCCGTTTCTTGTCACTGTTGTACTTGCACAAGACGCCTCGACTGGCGCCATCCGCGGCACGGTTCACGACCCTACCCAGGCTCGTGTCGTTGGAGCCGGCGTGGTCGTCACCAATTTGCAGACGGGCCTCCTATATAAACTGGTGACCGACGACGCCGGCGTTTTTTCCGCGCAATTGCTGCCCCCGGGGGATTACGAACTGTTGGTCAGCGCCCCCGGAATGGCCTCTTATCGACAGGCACAGATCCACATAGATCTGGGTGCGCTGGTCGAGATAGAGGCGCATCTCGTTCTCTCGACGAACACGACGCAGCTCGACATTGCGTCCGATGCCCCGCTGGTAGAAACGCGTTCCAGCAACGTCGCCAATGTGATCGACGAGCGCAGCATCCAGAATCTGCCCTTGAATGGACGCCGTTTCAGCGACCTGGCCTTGTTGACTCCGGGCGTCAATCAGGATCCGCGCGGGCTTACGTCTGGTTCCAACGGTGATCTCTCTGCGGGCGGTATTCGCGGCTTCCACTCCAGCTTTCTCGTCGACGGCGCCGATAACAACAACGGTTTCTTCTCCCAGGCGCGTGGACGATACCGGGCTCCCTACCAGTTCAGTAACGAGGTCGTGCAGGAATTTCGGGTCTCGACCAATACATACGGCGCCGAAACGGGACGCGCGGGCGCAGCGGTCGTCAATGTTGTCACCAAGTCCGGATCGAATACCTACCACGGCAAAGCGTTCTATTTTCTTCGCGACAGTAGCCTGAACGCCCAGCCGGCGTTCGTTGGATTTAAGCCCGACGATCGCCAGCAACAGTTCGGCGCCACGCTTGGTGGCCCCATCGTGAAAAACAAGTTGTTCTTCTTCGCCGGATACGATCAGCACGTCTTTCACGTGCCGACAATCGTTCGGTTCGCCGACGGAAACGATCACGTCGTACCAACGCCAGCCGACTACGAACTCTCCGACCGCGACCTCGTCTACGCTGCGGCGGCATCGTTATCTTCACTGGCAGGAAATTATCGTTCCAGCCTGATGGGCGATGCCCGTTTCGCGAAGCTTGACTGGTCGGTTTCGAAACACAACCTGCTCTCGGCCCGGATCAACACTTCGCGCTACTACGGCGAGAACAATGTCTACTTCGATCCATCCAGTCCGGTAACACAATACGCGATCAGCGAAAACGGCCGTGAAAACGTGCACACGGAAACCGCCATGACCTCGCTGACCAGCACGCTGACCAACCGACTCGTGAGCCATCTGCGCGCGCAACTCTCGCACGACATCCAGGAGAGCTCACCGAATTCCTACTACTCGCTCACGAAAGTTACGGATGTGATTGCCGGTTTTGGACGCTCCCTGATTCTTCCGCGCCGTACCCGCGAAATGAAGCTGCATCTTGCGGAGACCATGAACTTCGAGCAACGGCGTCACTCGTGGAAGATTGGCGGCGACATGATGATCGAGCACCTCACCAACTTTTTCCCGTCGCAGTTTGGCGGAGAGTACATCTTCGACACCATCAAGGTGAACCCGTTCACCTTTGCTCCACAACTCGCAGGACTCCAACTGACTCCCCTGCGCGCCTACGCCCATGATGTTCCCAAGTACTACATGCAGGACTTCGGCTCTGCGCTCACTCATCCCGACACCAACGAATACTCTGCCTTCCTGCAGGACACCGTTCGTCTTTCCAGCCATCTTGCGCTGAGTCTCGGCGTTCGTTACGACCTGCAGACTTTCCGCAATAGCGATCTTGTTTCGAATACGCTGTATCCCGATTCCGGACGTGTTCCCTATGACACCAACAATGTCGGCCCTCGCGTCGGCTTTGCTTACACCATCGGTGATCGGAAGCCTCTCATTCTTCGTGGTGGTTATGGGATGTTCTACACTCGCATTCCTTCGATCTATGCGTCTGAGGTGCAACTCGAAAATGGATTGAACACGCAGCACCTGTTTCTCACTAACAACGACTACTACGACCGGCACGTCTTCCCGACATACCCGAATCCGGTTGGCGACTGTGCGGCTGGGGACTTCAGCTGTAAGGCCCCTGCAAATGTCGCAGGCTCTCTTACGACAGAGATCTCCGCCTTCGCGCACGATTTCCAGACGCCTTTTGTGCAGCAGGCCAGTTTCGGGATCGAACGCGAAACCATGCAGAACGTCACCGTCAGCGCCTCTTATCTTTATGTGCATGGTGAACATCTGATTCGCGCGCGGGATGTGAATCTTCCGCCGCCGGTGCAGGTCACCTATCCGGTATTCGATTCCAGCGGACAGAACGTGACCGGCTACTACACGGTTAACTCCTTCGCGAACTGGGAAACTCAACCGACATTCGATTGCGCTTATCCACCGTGCGTGGGCGCGGTTACACGGCCAATTCCGCAACTCGGAAGCATCACCGTATTCGAGAGTGCTGCATCCAGCACGTACAACGGGTTCACGTTTTCCGCGCAGCGCCGCTTCCGAGATGGTTTCCACTTCCGACTCGGCTACACATGGGCCAAGGCGATCGACGACGGCCAGGACGCTCTCGTCGTTGGGCGCCCCGCGACAGTTCAGAATTCCTACGCACCGAATTCCGAACGCGGTGCCAGCGTCACCGATCAGCGCAACCGTCTGGTGTTCTCGTTCATGGCAGAGCCGCGCCCGTTTCATCGCGAGCACGCCTTGCTGCGAACCGTTCTCAATAATTGGAAACTGGCCGGTGTCACGACATATGGAAGCGGGCGCCCCATCAACGCGACCATTACCGGAGATGCCAATCGCGACGGCAACGATATGAACGATCGACTCCCGGGTGTTAGCCGGAATTCGTACACTGGCCCGGACTACTTCACCACCGATCTGCGTCTCTCGCGCAAGTTTCCGATTTCCGATCGCCTGAACATGGAGTTGCTGGCCGAGTCGTTCAATTTCACCAATCGCGACAACAAACGCGTCGACATCACTGACGATGGATTCGTCAACGCTGCTGGCCAATTCATTCCCTACAGCACAACCGTAAGCGGGAAACAATATCCGGCCTATTTTTTGGGTTCTTCCAGCTTCCTCACCCCCAACAATGCCTATGCACCGCGGCAGGTGCAGTTCGGAATCAGGTTTGCGTTTTGACCTGCTTAAATCCGCGTTCACCCCTGATTTCTCCTGTTTCAAAGTGAGATTCGCTATTCTTCCGCTTGACTTAGGCTGCAACGCCTGACACCCTAATGGCTGCCCGACCCGGGCTGGCTGGGGGGTGTCACCGTTTGGCGGAAGTTCGCATTCAAGAGGGCGAGTCGTTGGAGAACGCTCTCCGTCGCTTTAAGCGAAAGGTTCAGCAGGAAGACATCGTTAAAGATGTAAGGCGTCACTCCTTTTACCTGAAACCGGGAGAGAAAAAGCGCGTGAAGGAAGCTGTAGCGCGTAAGCGCAGCCGCAAGAAGGCTCGCAAGGAACAAGATAGTTAAACGTACAATCAGGGGCCGCTTTTCGCTTCCTCACTGCGGCCCTTTCATTTTTTACCTGATTTTGTCGCCCGCATTCTGGGGCATTTCATAATCCGCAGTCAGTTGTTTTATACGGCATCATTACGCGCTCCTCGCGGGAGCACGTAGAAGTACGAAGATCCTGAAACCTCGGCGGTTCGAACGCATTTGCCGTCGTCTTCCAGCGTTGGGTTGTGTTCGGTCCGCAGGGGAGCGGGGTTGAAGGGAGCTCTACCATGGAATTCCAGGACAAGGTGTTGAAGTGCGTGGACTGCGGCGCGGACTTCATCTTCACCGCTGGGGAACAGCTGTTCTTTCACGACAAACAATTCAAGAACGAACCGAAACGGTGCAAGATCTGCAAGTCGAAGCGTGCCTCTTCTTTGGGCATTGCAACTCCTGGCAACTACACAAAGACGGAAACACGGACCAACTGCTCGCAATGCGGTAAGGAGACCACGGTCCCGTTTAAGCCAACTCAGGGCCGTCCGGTGTTTTGTCGCGAGTGCTTTCAGCAACGGAGAGCCACTGCCGCCACCGCTTGACCGGCGGCAGTTTCGATCGATGTAAGTGGAATGAGCTCAACTGGCGGGACATGTTTCTCCTCTCCCAGGAGAACCGAGGGCCAACGTTGTAGGTTTTCGCTGCTTGATGGACCCTTCCAGGTAAGCCTCAGCCGGCAAAGCTGTACCTAGACGACCTTCTTGGCGCGCGTGGCTCCTCCCTCACGGGCCGCCGCTGTCGCCTTCACGGTAGGTGTGTGCGCCTGCTTTTCGTCTTCATGCTGCACCAGCAGGACTTCGATTTGGCGTAGCAAGTCGTTCGCATTCATCGGCTTCACCAGCAACGACTCGGCTCCGCGAGAGTGCCAGTCTGTCCCCAGCGACGGATAAGCCGTCAGAATCGCCGTGGCCGGATTGTAGGATTGCTGCCGTGCCGCGCGAATCACGTCGTAACCGGAAGTTTCGTTTTCCATTCGCATATCGGTGATCACCATGTGAAAGCTGTTTCCCGATAGCTTCTTCTCGGCCTCGCTCGCCGAAGCGGCTGTCTCCACCTCGAATCCGTTCATTTCGAGAATTGCGCGCAACGTTAGCAGAATCGCCAGTTCGTCGTCGACCACAAGGATGCGACGTTTCATTGATTTCCTCCGGGAGATTATCGGACTGAAGCGAACGTTCCAGCTTGGATGCACATTTCAGCTGAGTAGTTGGATTTTCTAAGCTGAAAACTGACACCGGCTAGAAGCGTCCCATTCTTATGCTCAGTATAATGAATTCCCGTGGCTTCGTTTTTTGTGGAAAATTTCGGATGCCGTGCCACTCAGGCCGACGGCGCTGCTATTGAGCGCCAGATGCTTGAGCGCGGACTAGCACGCGCCGAAGCCGCTGCCCAAGCCCAAGTGGTTGTCCTGAACACCTGCACTGTCACCGCTTCTGCCGACCAGGACGTTCGCAGTTCAATCCGACGCATCCATCGTGACAATCCGGGCTGCCAGATTGTCGTCACTGGCTGTTACGCGCAGCGCGCGCCGGAAGAGTTGGCGAAGATACCAGGCGTCAACTGGGTAGTTGGAAATTCGCATAAGCATGCAATTGCCGAAGTAGCCTGTGGTTCGGCTTCCTTCAAAAGCTTCGTTCCCCTCGGTTCCGTAGCCGCACCACAAGGTCAGGTGCTCGTCGGCGACATCTTTGCGCACACCGAACTTCTCGCCGCTCCCGTATTCGACGCCGACACCGCATCCGAGAAGACTCGTCCTAACTTGAAGGTTCAGGACGGCTGCAATAACCGGTGCTCCTTCTGCATCATCCCCAGCGTGCGTGGCCGCAGCCGCTCGCTCGCTTTGGACGAAGTCGTTCGCGAAGTGAATGCCCTTGTCGCCCAGGGCTACCGCGAACTCGTAATCTCCGGCATCAACCTTGGCCGCTGGGGACGTGACCTTTCGCAACCCGGCAAGTTCGCCGCGTTGCTCCACGCCATTCTCGATCGCACCGGCTTGGAACGTCTACGCATCAGCTCGGTCGAACCTATGGATTGGACCGACGAAGTCATCGACATGGTCTCGTCATCCCATCGAATTGCCAAGCACGCCCATGTCCCTATGCAGTCGGGGAGCGACCGGGTGCTGCGACTGATGCACCGTAAGTACCGCCCCTGGCACTACGCTGACAAACTCCGCAAACTTCGCGCCGCCATGCCGTCAGCCGCAATCGGCGCGGACGTAATGGTTGGCTTCCCGGGCGAAACGGATTCCGACTTCGAGGAGACCCGAGCGCTCATCGCCGAGTTGCCGTTTACCTATCTACACGTTTTCACGTACTCGGCGCGTCCAGGCACACCCGCGGCCGCCATGGCCGATCAGGTCCCGGGCCCGGCAGCACGCGAGAGGAATCGAATCTTGCGGGAACTGGTTCAGGAAAAGAAGCTCGCTTTCCAGCGCTCCTTTGTTGGAAAAAACCTCTCGACCATCACCCTGACCCACTTCGACGGCCAGCATACCGAGACCCTTACCGAGAACTACCAGAAGCTTTTCGTTTACGGACGGCAGTTGGCCAACCAGATCAGCATGGCTGTCGTCGAATCCGTCAGCACGGAAGGCATGTTCGGAACCCTGCTATCGGTCTGATGATTCGGCGCAATGATGGCTCGTCATATTTCTCTAACATGCTATAATTTCAAAGCTTTTAGAGTTGTTCGGAGGATTGTATCGACAAGAGATTTATTCGCACCAATGAGCGCATTCGCGTACGTGAAATCCGCGTAATCGATGATGAAAGCAATCAGCTCGGGGTTATGACCCCGCAGGACGCGCTCAAAATCGCCCGGGAACGGAACATGGATCTAGTGGAGGTATCGCCCACGGCGCAACCTCCCGTCTGCCGCATCATGGACTTTGGCAAGTACCTCTACCAGCAGGAAAAGAGGGAACGCGAAGCCAAGAAGCACCAGAAAGTCATCACCGTAAAGGAAGTGAAGTTTCGTATTAACGTGGACGACCACGACTACGAGACCAAGAAGAATCATGCGCTTCGCTTCCTTGAAGAGGGTGACAAGGTCAAGGCCACTATCTTCTTCCGCGGTCGCGAAATGACCCGGACTGGCCTTGGACGTGAGTTGCTGCAGCGGCTGATCAAAGATATCGGGAATCGTGCGATCGTCGAGAACATGCCCCGGCAGGAAGGCAACACCCTGCACGCGATTCTGGCGCCTCCGAAGACGGATAAAGCCAAGACTGGCGGCAGTGGCGGACAGAAGCAGGCACCGCGCGCGGGCGGCCAGCAACAGCAGCCTCCGAAACAAGGTGGTGGCGGCGTAGCCGCAAGTGCAGCGCCGCAGCAGGCGACCGGTACCGCAGGCCCTGGTTCGCCGAACCAATAGGGTCGTCGAGTCGCTGGTCGATAGTCGCTAGCAAAACCTGCGAACGACAAATGACGAATGACAACCGACGGGCTCGGCCGGAGCGCTGATCCTCAGAATCAGAACAAATTTGATCGCAACGGCGAAGTTCTGCGATCATGCAATACACTAGAAGGGACGTTATGCCGAAACTGAAAACACATAGTGGCGCCGCCAAGCGCTTCAAGAAGACTGGGACCGGGAAAGTTAAACGCGGTCACGCCTTCGCGCGCCACATTTTGACCTCGAAGGACACCAAGAAAAAGCGTCACCTCGACAAGGACGTAATCCTTGCCAAGGCCGACGAGAAGAAAATCCTTCGCATGATTCCGTACTAGTAGCTGTCGGCTCTCAGCTTTCAGCTCTCAGCAAGCCGGTGATCGCATCGGTGATAGATCAGCGCCGCAGGCGCGAAACAAGATAGCCCAGCACGTAAGTGCTGGGTAGGTTGCGAAAATCGCGACCGAGTCCCGTGAGGGACGGCACCAAGCGAGTGAAGAGGCGGCCTCAACTCCTGCCTCCAGCCGCATAACGAAACACGAAAAGGAGAAGCAATGCCTCGCGTAAAACGTGGAACTAAACGTCGTGCCAAGCGCAAAAAGATATTAGAGCGCGCAAGTGGCTATTTCTTAACAAAGTCAAAACTGTACCGCTCAGCGAAAGAATCAGTTGAGCGCGGACTGAAGTTCGCCTATGCCGGACGACGCCAGAAAAAGCGCCAGTTCCGTTCGCTGTGGATCGTGCGCATCAACGCCGCAGCCAATGAGAACGGCCTCAGCTACAGCAAGTTCATCAGCGGCCTGAAGAAGGCTGGCGTCGAACTCGACCGCAAGATCCTGGCCGACCTCGCCGTGAACGATAGCGCCGGATTTAAGGCCCTCGCCGAACAGGCCAAGACCGCGCTGGCGTAAAGTTCAAAATCAGCCACTGATTTGCACGGATCAACACGGATTGAGTACCGTTATTGATCCGTGTGAATCCGTGTAGATCCGTGGCAAAAGATCCCATGTACACGGTTCCTAAACTCGAAGATTACTCGCCTGAGGTTCTTGATCGCGAGATCGCTCAACTGTTGCAGGTGCTCGAGGGTGACGCGAATTCTGTTCAAACCAGGGATGACTGGAAGGAATTTCGTGATCGCTGGCTCGCGCGAAAAAACGGAGTCCTTACCCAGGTCAATGATTGGCTGAAAGCCGCGCCAGGCCCTCAGAAAAGAGAAGTTGGCCGGCGACTGAATGAGTTGAAAGCAAGGGTTGAGGAAGTCGTCGAAAGCAAGAAGGAACTCTCTGAGTTGGCGGCCGAATCAGGTCTCGCTGCCGAGCGCATCGACGTCACCCTCCCCGGCATTCGCCGTCCGCTAGGCGCGCAGCATCCCGTCATCCGCACGATGAACGAGATCGTCTCGGTCTTCAAGGCGATGGGCTACTCGATTGGCACCGGTCCCGAGATCGAGACGGACTACTACAATTTCGAGTCGCTGAATTTTCCTCCGAATCATCCGGCGCGCGACATGCAGGACACGATCTTCCTCGCTGGACAGGAGCAGAAACAGCAGCGCGATCGCCTCCTGCTGCGCACGCATACTTCGCCAGTGCAGATCCGCACCATGGAGAAGCAGAAGCCGCCGGTGCGCATCGTGATCCCCGGCCGCGTGTATCGCAATGATGCGCCTGACGCCACGCACTCGCCCATGTTCCACCAGGTCGAGGGGTTGGCCGTCGATACGAACATCACCTTCAGCGACCTGAAGGGCACGCTAGATCACGCGATGAAGTCGTTGTTCGGATCGAGCGTGAAGACGCGCTTCAAGCCGTCGTTCTTCCCTTTCACCGAGCCAAGCGCGGAGGTGATGATCAGTTGCCCCTTCTGCGGACAGAAGGGTTGCCGCGTCTGCAAGCAGAGTGGATGGATCGAGATGCTCGGGTCGGGCATGGTCGACCCGGCGCTGTACGGATTTGTGGATTACGATCCGGCGAAGGTCAGTGGCTTCGCATTTGGCATGGGCGTCGATCGGTTGGCGGCGATGAAGTACAACGTGGACGATATCCAGCTGTACTTCGAAGGCGACACGCGGTTCCTGCGGCAGTTCGCGTAAACCTTGGCCACGGATCGCACGGATTTTCTGTTTCTATTGTCATCACGAGCGGCGTTAGGTAGGTTCGGGCTTCAGCCCGAACTCGCGAAGCGACCGCGAGGGATCCGCATTTCATTTCACGCGCGCGAGCGGCAGCTCCCGGGAAATACTATGCAATTCATATACAACTACTTATTTCTGGCGATGTGGCTCGTTTATCTCGGCTACTGGCGGGCGATCTCGAAAGACGTTAAGCAGAACGTGCGACTTGAGGCGTTCGCTTCGCGTTTTGCGCGAATGCTAATGATTGTGGGTGCAGCGGCGCTTCTGCTCGTCCCGAGAGTTCCGTTCGCCTTTCTGAACCGGCGATTCCTTCCCGCTGGCCCATTAAGTTTCTGGACGGGCGCAGCGATCACCGCAAGCGGTTTGCTATTCTCGGTTTGGGCGCGCCTGCACATCGGAAAGAACTGGAGCAGTGACGTCACCGTGAAAGTCGACCACGAACTGATCACCACAGGTCCTTACGCGCTCGTGCGACACCCGATTTACACCGGGCTGCTGATCGGATTCCTGGGTTCAGCCATAGCCCGCGGAGAGTTGCGAGGGATTCTGGCTTTGGCTCTTGTGGTCATTGCGCTGTGGATCAAACTGCGGCTGGAAGAAACCTGGATGCGCGAGCATTTCGGGGTCGCGTACGAAGGGTATTCCCGGCATGTGAAAGCGCTGGTGCCGTATATTCTCTGATGACGATATCTGCCGCTCCACGCTTCGGCTAACGACCAACGACGACCGACTAACGACTAATGAAACTCTTACCCTCATGGATTCGCGATTTCGTTGACCTCGAGGTCGACGACCGCCAACTTGCCGACGACCTTTCCATGGCCGGCATCTCCGTCGAAGGCATCGACGAGCACGACGGCTACAGCATCTACGAAGTCGACATCACCACCAATCGCGTGGACGCCATGAACCATTACGGCGTCGCACGAGAGTGCGCCGCCATCTACAACGTCGATCTGAAATCGATCGCACCGAAGCTGCGTGCGACGGGAGATGCGAACTTCCGCATTTATATACAGGCCCCCGAGCAGTGCGCGCGCTATTCGGCTCGCATCGTGCGCGGAGTGACCATCAAGCCCTCGCCGGAATACATCTCACGCCGTCTCACGCTTCTGGGCTCGCGCTCGATCAATAATGCCGCCGACGCCACCAACTACGCGCTTTGGGAACTCGGCCATCCGACGCACGCCTTCGATCTCGACCTGCTCGAAGGCAACAAGATCATTGTTCGGCTTGCCAATGAAGGCGAGATCATCAAGACGCTGGACGGAGTCGAACGCAAGCTCACCAAGCAGGATCTCGTCATCGCCGACGCCGCAAAGGCCGTAGCCATCGCCGGAGTGATGGGCGGTTTCGACACGATGATCACCGAGAAGACGAAGAACGTGCTCATCGAGTCTGCCTGGTTCGATCCCGCGACCATTCGCCGCACTGCGCGCCGACTCGGCATGCACACCGACGCCTCGCACCGCTTCGAGCGTGGCGCCGATTACGGGATCACGCCCACGGCAGCCAATCGTGTCGCACAACTGATTCTGGAAGCCGCAGGCGGTCAGATCGAAGGTGATCTCATCGACACCGTTGGCCGCAAAGTCGAGCGCCCAACGTTGAACCTGCACCGCAAAGAGATTGAGCGCATTCTCGGCCACGACATTACGGAATTCGATATTGCCCGCATCCTCAAGCGTCTCGGGTTCGCTGTCACCCCCGGACGCCAGCATGCAGTCGCTGCCTCTCACGGCACCACCACCGGGGTGGGTGGCACTCACACCGCAGTGGTCGAGGAAGCGGCCGACTTCGCCGTCCAAGTTCCGACGTGGCGTCTCGACGTCGATCGTGAAATCGATCTCATCGAAGAGATTGCCCGCATTTACGGCTACGACAAGTTTCCGAATACCCTGCCGGTTTTCACCGGCGGCGCGGTCACCCTTCCCGACGAGTCGAAAGAGACCGATCTACGCAGCCGCGTGCTCTCGCTCGGCTACGACGAAGCTATCTCGCTGGCCTTCATCTCCCATGCGGACGCGAAGGCCTTCGCGACCATGCAAGCGGTCGAGATCGCCAATCCGCTGAGCGAAGAAGCCTCGGTGATGCGCACGTCGATGATCCCGGGCATGCTGAACATGCTGGCGCACAACCTGAATCGCGGCGTGAACGATGTGCGGCTGTTCGAATCCGGCAAGGTTTACGAGAAGCTCGGCGAGCGTACTGGGGAATACCGCCGTCTCGCCATCGGCGCGACTGGCAGCGCTATCGAAGCCAGCGTGCATCAGCCCGCGCGTGCCTACAACTTTTTCGATCTGAAGGGCGACATCGAAACCTTGCTCGGCGCCTTCCAGTACAACTCCGTCTACTTCGACTCCCACACTGCCGATTACTACCATCCTGGCCGGTCGGCGCGCGTGGTCATTGACGGAACTACCATTGGCCAGTTCGGTCAGATTCACCCGCGCATTGCCGTGGAACGCAAGCTGCGCCAGGACGTCTTCGTCGCCGAACTCGATCTCGAGCGGCTCTTCAAGCACGATTTACGCGAGCGGCATTACACGCCCATTCCGCGCTACCCGGCGGTCGATCGCGACTTTTCGTTCCTGTTCGACGACTCGGTCACCTTCGAGCGCATTCACGGAGCAGTTGAGGCCCTGACTCTTTCGGAGCTGCGCAGCTTCCTGCCAGTCGAGGTATTCCGTGGCGGCAATGTTCCTGCCGGCAAATACTCAGTCCTGCTGCGTGCGGAATTTCAGTCGGGCGAACGAACCCTGCGCGATGATGAAGTTCAGCTCTGGGCCACGCAGATCGTGAAAGCCCTGGAAGCCCTCGGCGGCGTTCAGCGCGCGTAACGAAGTGTGGAGCCGTAGCAGTCAGCGCTAAGCCGTTAGCTTTTGGACTTAGCCCATGAGGATTTGTGGTCCCGCTTTAGTGTCCTGCTGTTTGGTTCGCAACAAATTTGAAGTGGCTAAATGCTAGTCGCTAAATGCTAGAAGCTCTCTCGCCACTGACTACTGATGCCGACTCTCCCATCCTCGCTTACAATCCTCCCCACGAGGTGAGGCATGCCGCTTTCCCGTCGTCATTTTCTCAGCCGAGTTCCCGCTGGAGTCGCCGCCACAGCCGTTCTCATTCCCACTCTGAGCGAAGCTGCTGCTTCAGCGGCGGCAAACGCCGTCGCCGTCAGCGAACCCATCCTGCTGAACTCGAACGAGAATCCCTACGGACCGTTTCCCAGCGTGCAGGCCGCCATGGAAGCCGCGCTCCGCAAAGCGAATCGCTATCCGGATCACCAGTATCGCGAACTCATCAACCGCATCGCCTCGTACAACAACGTCGCGCCCGAGCAGGTCATCCTCGGCATCGGTTCCACTGAGATCCTGAAGATGGCGGCCGACGCGTTCACCGGACCCGATCGTCCACTCATCCTGGCCGATCCCACGTTCGAAGCCATCGCCTGGTACGCCGATAAGAATCGCGCTCAGGTCATCAAGGTACCGCTCACCTCCGACTACGCTCACGATCTCGATGCCATGGTGGCCAAAGCGCCCAAAGCTGGCGCGCTGATTTATCTGTGCAATCCCAACAATCCGACCGCTTCCCTCACGCCTGCCAGCAAGATCGAAGCATTCGTGAATGGGTCTGCCGCCTAACGTCACCGTCCTGATCGACGAGGCCTACCACCACTTCGCCATGGGAGCCCAGCAGTACCGTTCTTTCCTCGATGGCAAGAATCCGCGTGTCATCGTTGCGCGCACCTTTTCCAAGGTGTACGCGCTCGCCGGTATGCGCCTTGGCTATGCCGTCAGCACCGCGGAAACCGTCAAGCAACTTCGTTCCTACCAGACGCACGACAACGTCAACATCGCGGCCGCCAGTTGCGGAACCGTCGCATTGAACGACGATCAGGCGATGCGCGCTGCCGTCGCGCGCAATGCTGCTGACCGCGATGCGTTCTCGCGGCAGGCGCAGTCGCGTGGGCTGAAGGTGATCCCCAGCTATGCCAATTTCGCCATGTTCGACGCGGGCCATCCGGTGAAGCAGGTGATTGCCTATTTCGAACAGCAGAACATCCGCATCGGACGCCCCTTTCCGCCGATGGATACGTTTGTCCGTCTAACTTTCGGCAAGCCTGAAGAGATGTCGGCATTCTGGAAGACCTGGGACGGATTTTCGTCAGCAAAAGCCGCGGCCTTGCACGATGCGCCTATCTACACATCGAACCGGCTCTTCACCTAAGCCGCAATTGTGGATTTCTCCACCTGTGATCTGCGTTATACTGCGCTCGCGCCGCTCTTTCATAATCTAGAAGCGAGGTCTTACCCACGGTGTCTGCGAAGACGGTTGAACTCTCTCCCGAAATTTCTGCCGACGAATTCCACTCTCTTGAAGCGAAGATCTACCAGACCATTGAACTATTGAAAACCGCACGTGAGGGCAAAGCTGCGGCCGAGCGCGACCTCACTCGCCTGCGCGAACAGCTCGAATTGCGCGAGGAAGAGACCGAGAGTCTGCGCAAGGAAATGATAGGCCTGCGCAAGGAGCGGGAAGAGGTACGTACCCGAGTAGAAAAGATGCTCCGTCAAATTGATGAGTTGACTGCTGAGTAAACTGCCTCATAATCAGAAGCACAGCGGCAACTCAAGGGAGGACTTGGCGTGAGCCAACCTAACACCAACGGCAATGGCAACGGCACCACGAATGGCAGCGTGCGCGTCGAGATTTTCGATCAGTCCTATAGCCTGCGCGGCACCGATCCTGACTACATTCAGAAGCTCGCGTCCTTCGTCGATTCGAAGATGCGCGCCGTCTCTTCCCAGACATCCACGATCGACTCACTGCGCCTCGCCGTGCTGGCGGCCTTGAATATCGCCGACGAATATCACGTGCTTAAGCGCAAGTACGACGTGATCGCCTCCGAAATCAATTCGCGCGCCAGCCATCTCTCGGGCGCACTCGACGAAGTGCTCCAGGACGGCGCACGTAAAGTCGGATAGATTTTTCTCCGGAACATTGAGCACGGCTTCGAGCCGTGCTTTTTTGTGGCGCAGAAAGTTGTTGCTTAGGAACAGCTTAGAGATTTACCTCTCATGCAGTTTGCACTCAAAGTTCCAACTATTTCCAGCCAGCTACTTGCGTTTCTCCGTCGTCTCCCCTAGCATCCTTTGAGTAAGCCGGCCTGCAACGTTGGTGTTTTGGTGGTAACCGTTTTTTTGAACCAACATCTCAATGAACGGGGTCCTGACTCGTAGGATAATGATCCGGTGTGCAATGTCCGCCAGTCGGAAATGCCTAATGGATCACGGCGGGGTCCCACACTAGCTGAGCTAGGTTCATTGACGGCCCACCGCACGGCATAGCGGGTCGGCTTATCATTAGCAGTCAGCAGTCGGTTGTAGGCATTCAGCCGCGCGACTCTCCCAATCCTGCAGTGTTAGACTCAAGAAGGACAGAATTTCCGTCCGAATGCCCTCTCCGGATGTCTAAATAAGTAGTGTTCCCGCAGCTATTTCATATCGGCGACTTCTTTCTTCCGACCTACGGTCTGCTGGTCGCACTCGGCGTGATCGCCGGTCTTACCATGACCGCGAAACTTTCGCGCTCACAGAATCTCGATCCCGAGCAGAACTGGAATCTCGGGGTGCTCGCCATTCTGGCGGCCATCGTCGGTGCCAAGGTCCTGTTGTTCGTGAATGACTGGAGCTATTACAGCTCTCATCCCAGTGAGATCTTCAGCCTGTCAACATTGCAGGCTGGCGGAGTCTTCTTCGGTGGGGTGATTGCGGCCGTGCTGGTTTCGCTCTGGTATATCCGGCGGCATCATATGCCGGTGCTGCGGACTTGTGACACTTTCGCGCCCGGTCTTGCGCTCGGACACGCCATCGGACGCATCGGCTGTTTCGCCGCGGGTTGCTGCTTTGGAAAACCAACCACACACGCCTGGGGCGTAACTTTCACCAGTGCCTTCGCTCATGAGCGTGCCGGAACTCCGCTCGGAGTTCCGCTCTACCCGACACAACTCCTCGAGTCGGCAGTCGAACTGGTGAACTTTTTCATCCTTTACTGGATGATCAAGAACAAGAAGTTTGAAGGCCAGATCATCGGCTCTTATCTTTTCCTTTATGGCTTCGCCCGCTACTTCATGGAGTTCCTGCGCGGAGATCCCGAGCGCGGATCGATGTTCAACGGCGCTATGACCGGCACTCAGTTCATCGCGATCCTCATGGTCGTTGCCGGCGGCATTCTCTGGATGCGCCGTGCGCCCCTTCGCCTACCCGCTCTGCCCAAAACTGCACGTACTTAACATTGTTGGGGTGGTCGCTTTCAAATTTGTTTGGTGTCACATTCGGAGCTGTTGATCGAAACCAACAGACCAGCCGCGGAGCGGCGTCATTCGTAAGCCCACACCGTAAGGTGTGGGTAGGATGCTGATACAATCCACCAGCCCCGGAGGGGCGGTACATGTCCGACACTTCACCAGCTCCGACGCGCACCTTGCGTCTCCGAATTTCGAAGACTCCGGACGCCGTCACCGTATATTGTCGCGGTGACCTCACTGCCGAAGTCGCCGATCTCCTGCGCGACGAAGTGAAGCCGCTGATCCCCACCACCAAGAACATCACGCTGGACCTGACGGAGATCCGCCTGATGGACAGCTCCGGCCTGGGAACGATCGTTAAGCTCTATGTCAGCGGACGCACGTCAGGATGCACCGTGTCTCTCGTCAACTTCAACCGCCGTGTACGGGAGTTGCTGGGGATGACCAACCTGCTACGCGTCTTCGAAACCTGCGCTGATCGCACCGCGCGGCTGACGTGATCGGCGTTCCCAACAGGTTCCGCTACAATCGGCTGGGATGACGCACCCGCACGAAACCGCCCTGCAGCAAATCACCGCGACCAGCGAAGATGCTGGTAAACGTCTCGACCAGTTTCTCGTTGGCCAGATTCCCGATGTTAGTCGCTCCCGCGTTCAGCAACTGATCGAAGAAGAAAAAGCGCTGGTTGATGGCAAGGCCGCCAAGGCGTCCTACAAATTACGCGGCACGGAACAGATCGAAATCGTCGGCACGGTGCAGTTACCGCCGTTGCGCGCGATTGCCGAAGAGATTCCCCTCGAAATTGTTTACGAGGACGACGATCTCATCGTCGTCAACAAGCCTGCTGGAATGATGGTCCACGCCGGCGCCGGGGCCACGGAAGATGCGCGCAACCGCGGAACACTCGTCAACGCTTTGCTCCATCGATTTCAGTCGCTCTCGGAAGTTGGCGGGGACTTGCGTCCCGGAATTGTCCACCGCCTCGATCGCCAGACCAGCGGTCTCATGATCGTGGCAAAGAACGATGTGACTCATCGCAAGCTGGCGACGGCTTTCTCTTCCCGCAAGGTTCACAAGACCTACATCGCGCTCGTGCAGGGGTGGATGAAGGAAGCCAAAGGAACCATCTCTGCGGCCATTAGCCGCGATCGCATTCGTCGCACCCGCATGACCACCAAGCTTTCAGGCGGACGCGAAGCCATCTCCCATTACCGTGTAGGCGAACAGTTCGAAACTGCTTATGGGAAGTTTTCGCTCGTGGAGGTGAAAATCGAGACTGGGCGAACTCACCAGATCCGCGTGCATCTCGCCTCGCTCGGTCATCCGGTAGTCGGCGACACCCTTTACGGAGCCGCGGGCGAGTTGAAACCGCCGGCACTGCGCGTCAAGTCCGCGAACACGGTCCCTGTCCTATCCCTTCCCCGCAACTTTCTTCATGCCGCCGAGCTTCGCTTCGCCCATCCCAGAAGCGGCGAGGCGCTCAGTTTCGCCCGGCCTCTTCCGCCGGAACTCATCGGCTTTGTAGAACAACTCAAGCATCCGGCAGGCCAATAAACGAGCGGGCACTATCTCTCGAGCAAACCGGAGCCGCTCGAAATTCGGGCTGATGCCTGAACGGATATAATGGGTCTGACCGGATGCGTACCCTTTCGCTTTCAGCTCTGCTGCTACTGGCTGCCGCCTTCGGCGTTAGCCAAACGACTACCGAACTGCCTTCAGCGCCATCGGCCTCGCAGGCTGCGGCTGCTGCGAAGGCTGCTGCGCCCGCTCCGCAAACGGCGGCGCCACCACAGCAGGCGCCTGTCGCGAAGCCGGCTGATCCCGCACCATCCACTTCACCCGATAGCAGTGGGGCAAAAGCCGAAGCATCAAAGCCTGCCGATACCAGTGCCGCCAAACCGCCGGATACTGCAACCGCGAGACCAGCCGAACACGCGGCATCCCCCGATACAGCCGGCAAAGAAGATACCGAGCCGGTCACCACGATCCACAAAGTCGTGCAGGAAGTGAATGTCGTTTTCACCGTATCCGACAAGCACGGACACTTCGTAAAAGATCTCAAGCAGAACGACTTCAAAGTCCTCGACGACCGCAAACCTCCAACTCAGGTCGTCAACTTCGCCAGTGAGACGAACCTCCCCTTACGCGTTGGCCTTCTCATTGACGCCAGCAATTCCATTCGCGATCGCTTCCGCTTCGAGCAGGATGCCGCAATCGAATTCCTTAACGAGATCATCCGCCAGCATTATGATCGCGCTTTCGTGATCGGCTTTGACACCACCCCCGAGGTCACACAGGAATTCACCGATAACACCGACTATCTTTCCAAGGGAGTTCGCGCGCTTCGCCCTGGCGGCGGAACCGCGATGTACGACGCCGTCTACTTCGCTTGCCGTGACAAGCTGATGAAAGAAGCAGCGACTGGACCGACGCGGCGCGCCATCATCCTGCTCAGCGACGGCGAGGACAACCAGAGCCGCGTTACGCGCGAGGAAGCCATCGAGATGGCGCAGCGCGCGGAAGTGATTATCTATACGATCAGCACCAACGTAAGCGGCGTGAAAATGCGCGGCGACAAAGTTCTGGAACGGATGGCGGAAGCCACTGGCGGCCGCGCCTTCTTCCCGTTCCGCATCCAGGACGTGTCCAACGCTTTCTCGGAAATCCAGGACGAGTTACGCAGCCAGTATGTGCTGGCCTACAAGCCCGCTGACTTCGTCGCCGATGGCCATTTCCGCAGCATCGATATCATCGCTGCTGATCGCAAGGGATTGCAGGTGCGAGCGCGCAAAGGCTACTTCGCGCCCAAGCCGTAGTTGAACTTGACTAGCGTCTTTTCGGCGCTCTGCCGAACGACTTCAAGAACGCGTCCACTACCTGTTCCACAAAACTAGCCGGTGGCTTGGCAGACGAGCGCTCTCCCGCCACGTAGGTATCGAAGATGTAGCGGTACAGCACCGGACCAAATAGCAGTGCGGTGGCAAGATTCGTATCCAGGTGCTTTTCCAGCGCACCCTCCGCCATTCCGCGTTTAAAAACTTTGGCAAGAGCGGAGCGTCGACGGTTGATCACCCGCTCTCGCCATGCGCATCCGAATGCCTGATTGCGCGCAGAATAGGCAATCAGGTGCGGCATGATGCGTTCGCGATACTCCGGCATGTGGGCAGGCGCGTACCCGAGGCAGTCGACCAGATCCTTGCGCAGATCACCGGAGGCAAAGTCCGGAAACTCTTCATCGATGCCATAGAGAAACGAAAGTGCCTCCAGCGCGAGAGCATCTTTGTCTTCCCAGTGCTTATAGATGGTGGCCTTACTCACGCCTGAGATGTCGGCGATCGAATCCATGCTGGTCGAGTCGATGCCCTGTCTCGCGAACAGACGAATCGCCGCGCTTATCACCTTGCGATGAGCTTCGGCGCTGCGTGGCCTGACCATCGTCTACAGTTCTATCCTCGAGAACAGATAGGCACCCGTGCCCAGGAAAGCTGCTGCCAGAAGTCCCAGCAGGAGCAAATCAAAAGAAAAGCTGAATTGCCAGGACCCAATCAGGGCTCCTCGCAAGCCATCGACGCCGTAGGCCAGCGGATCGCCATGCGTGATCCACGTGAGCACACGCGGCAAATTGCTCAGCGGATAGAGCGCGCCCGAGAGAAAAAAGATCGGGAGCACCAGGAAGTTCATGACCAGCTGAAAGCCTTGCATGTCCTGGATCACGGAACCAAGCGCCGTACCCATCGCCGCGAATACGATTGCGATCATCGCCACGAACAGAAACGCTACCGGTATCGCGATCCAACTGGCTGGCCGGAAGCCCGCAATCAGGCAGATGATCAGGATCAGGCACCCCTGGATGATCGCCACCGTGGCGCCTCCGAGCGTTCGGCCAATCATGATTTGCAAGCGCGAAACGGGCGCGACCAGCGTTTCCTTCAGGAAACCAAACTGCCGATCAAACAGCATGGCGATTCCGGAAAAGACGGAGCTGAAAAGAACTGTCATGCCGATCACGCCCGGCGCCATGAACTGCAGATAACTTCCCTTGCCCGCCTTCGCGAACACTGGGCCGAAGCCGAAGCCGAGCGCCACCAAATACAGTGCGGGCTGGCCAAGGGAGACAACGATCTGTACTTTTGAACGGACATACCGCTTCAGTTCCCGCAACCACAGAATGTAAATGACCTTCACGTTATCTCCTCCACATCCTCGCGAATTGCCGCATCTGGTCTTTCGAATCCGCTCCGTCCTCGCGAAGCGAACTGCCGGTAAGCGCCAGGAATGCTCCTTCCAGCGAGTCGCTCTGCGTCTGAGCTTTCAACTCCGCCGACGTTCCCTGCGCCACAATCGCGCCATGATCGATGATCGCAATCCTATCGGCGACTCGGTCTGCCTCGTCCATGTAGTGCGTCGTCAGGAATACGGT
This sequence comes from Terriglobia bacterium, assembly GCA_963826275.1. Taxonomy (GTDB): domain Bacteria; phylum Acidobacteriota; class Terriglobia; order Terriglobales; family Acidobacteriaceae; genus JAJPJE01. The sequence goes on from CAWGWI010000020.1 coordinate 123,666, forward strand.
TGTCTTCTCGGCGGCGTTGATCCGCTTCACGTGTGTCCACAGCTGATTGCGGCTCTGCGGGTCGAGTCCGAGCGTCGGCTCATCGAGAAACAGAATCTTCGGCGTATGCAGGAATCCGCGCGCGATCTCCAGGCGCCGCCGCATTCCACCGGAAAATGTCTTGACGTAATCCTTGCGCTTTTCCCAAAGCTCGAACGTCTTCATCAGTTCTTCAATGCGAGGGCCCAGGATTTTCCCGGGCACGTGGTAGAGAATCCCGTGAAGCTCCATGTTTTCGTAGGCAGTTTGCTCGTTATCCAGGCTTGGGTCCTGAAACACGATGCCGAAGCGCTGGCGGGCTTCTTTCTGGTGCACCAGCGGATTGAAGCCATCTAGCAGGATATTGCCCGCGGTCGGCCGCAACAGAGTCGTCAGCATCTTGATCGTGGTGGTCTTGCCCGCACCATTGGGTCCCAAAAACGCAAAGATCTCGCCTTGCTCAACCTGAAAGGAAATGCCTTTCACGGCAGTGAACTGGCCGAAGGTCTTGGTAAGGTTTTCTACGAGGATCAAACCGGCACCTCCTGGGAGTCGGAGGCTAACAATACTGAACGGTTTAGTTTAGTTTGTCAACGAAAATGCCTGTCCAAAGGACGAAATGAGGGATGGGAAAAACGATTGGCGGGTGTGCGGCCTACTCTCCGTTATCGGTATCTCTCCGGATTGCGTAATAGCCAGTCCTTGCCTGCACTTTCAGACTCTTCTCCGTGGTGTGTATTTCCACGTGGCGGAAGCTGCCGTCAAGTTTTGAATTGGTAGGGGTATAGCCGATGTTGTATTGCGTGCGCAGTTCCTTCGCGATCTGGTCGAAGGCGTCCTGCAGTTTCTCTCTTTTGTTGCCGACTTCGATCACGCGCCCGCCCGTATCGGCCGTCATCTTCTTCATCTCGTGATCGCCAGAATAGCCGCCGAATCCATAGAATCCACGATCGGCAATCAGCAGCACGTAAACGATGCTGTCGGATTTCTGTGCTGCCTCAATGGCATCCTGTATCCGCTCTCGCGATCCCTGATCCTCTCCGTCGGTCAGCAGGATCATCGCTTTTCGGCCTACTTCTTTGGCAAGCTTGTCATAAGAAGCGAGATAAACCGCATCATAGAGAAGGGTTCCTTTGGGCGAGCAAGAACCCGGCAAAGGCCCGCCGCCTACTCCCGGAATCCCGGTGCACGGCGTGCCCGCATTGATCTTCGCCTTATCGAGGGCAACACGAAGCTGATGGCTTTCATTGGTGTAGTCCTGCAGGAGGTCCACTTCCACGTCGAAGCTGATCACAAACGCGAGATCCTTCGGACGCAGTACTTGGCGCAGGAAATCCGCTCCGACCTCTTTTTCCATGTCAAGAACGCGAGTCTGGCTGGCGCTGCTGTCAATCAATATCCCTAGCGTGAGCGGTTCATCGGATTCGGTGGAAAAGTATTTGATGGTTTGCGGCTTCCCGTCTTCCAGAACCTGGAAATCGGTTTTTGTGAGATTCGGAACCAGCGCTCCATGCTTGTCCTTTACGTTGAAAAACAGGTTTACGACGTTCACCTGTGATTTGAACGTTGGAAGATTCTGATCCGAATTGGTCGTCTGATCCTGATCTTCCCGGGTCGAGTGCTGGGGATCTTGCGCCCAAACGCGCACGGTTAGAGGAAACAATGTCACAATGGACCAGATAACAACTCGGACGAAACTACGGGATCGGAACAACATGGCTTTTCAGGGTTCCTGGAGTGAACTAGAGTAATTCTAAATCAGCTTCAATCTGTAGGGGTTCGGGGCGTCGGGAAGTGGAGGGTCGTGAGTGCTCAACCATTGCCATCGAAAAATGTGGGTCGGCTTTATATTCACTGTCTTCATCATCGGCAGCACGTTAACACTTTCTACGCCGGTAAACGCTCAGAAGGGCGCTTCGTCGAACGGACAGACTCTGCCCGATGCGCCCGCACCTAACAACCCCACTCCGGGGGGACAAGTTTCGCCGGGAGCACCGCCGGCACCCTCCCAAACGCAGGATCTCGGGCAAATCCCCGTTGAGACCCAGTCCCACGGTGGCACTCAGGTGGAGGAAAATCCTCCTCCTCCTCCGATGCCTCCCATAAAGACCGTGCCCCCTGGCAGCGCTCCTGCAGCGACGAATACCAGCCAGGAAGACCTCTATAAGTTCGTCGTCAACACGAACTTTGTGGTGGTCCCCGTGACTGTCAGAGATCCGTCCGGACATCTGGTCCCAGGGCTTTTGCAGAATGATTTTTCCATTTACGAGGACAGCAAGCCGCAAACGATCCGCTTCTTCACTAGCGATCCTTTCGCTCTGTCAGCCGCCATCGTACTGGACTTGAGCCTGCCCGAGGTCGTCGTGAGCAAAGTCAACCAGACGTTGCCCGCGCTGGTCGGCGCCTTCAGTCAATACGATGAAGTCAGTCTTTACACATATGCCGGCAGCGTCACCAAAGTGCAGGATTTTGTGGGCGGTGCTTCCGACCGCTTCGCCCAGGTGATGAAACAGGTACGCACCGAAGCGCGGGGCCGCAGCGGCGGTGTAGCCGTCGTAGCAGGACCGATGGCAGCTGGCCCCAGCGTAAACGGGCATCCCATGGATCCCTCAACTCCGCCGATGGAATCCCGCACCTACCAACCCGAACCGCACGTTCTCAACGACGCCATCCTCGCTGCCGCACTCGATCTTTCGCGCCGCGGGCCGCTCCGCCGCAAGGTCATCTTCGTCATCAGCGATGGCCGTGAACTCAACAGCGTCGCCAGCTATCGCGATGTGGTAAAGGTTCTGCAGACGTATCAGATCCTCGTTTACGGAGTCGCGGTGAGTGGAGGAGCCATTCCCGGTTATCGCCAACTGGAGAAGATCAAGATACCTGGCCAGGGCTATGGCAATGTCCTCACACGCTATGCAGCGGCAACCGGTGGCCAGGTGTTTCCCGCTCTGTCCCGGGATGCGATCGAAGCTGCTTACCAGCGGCTCACGTCGGTTGCCAGGAACCAGTACACGCTTGGCTACACGACTGTGGCAGCCATCGCCGGGAACTGTCGCGAAATCGAAGTGCGCGTGAAGCGTCCTGGATTGCAGGTCATCGCCAAGCCGCGATATTGCCCCCTGCCGCCAGCCGCGGCAACCAGACAGCCAAGCGGAGGGCAGTAGTTTAGAAGTTAGAAGTTAGAAGTTAGAAGTTTGAAGTTAGAAATCTGAGTGCGTGAGCGGCGGTAACCATGTCTTCTGGCTTCTGACTACTGACTACTGGCCTCTGACTCTGCCTTCTGCCTTCTGACTTCTGGCGACGGGAGTTACCTATTCGCATCCTTCCGTACCATGACTTTAGTGTCCTTCCGGACAACGATGTGTGCTCGAACGTTAATACCCTGTGATATAAAACAAGTGCACTCCCCCAGGAGAAACTGCAGTCCATCGCAAGATGGCACTGCGATTAGAACGAGGCAGGGCCTTGAGTTTCATAAACTTCGCCGCCCGCGAAATTAATTGCAAAATTGTCTATTACGGCCCCGGCCTCGGGGGCAAGACGACTAATCTCCAGTACGTCTACGACAAGACCGGCGAAAAGCAGAAGGGCAAAATGATCTCGCTGGCCACCGAGACCGACCGTACCCTGTTCTTCGACTTTCTCCCGCTTGATCTCGGCACGGTTCGTGGTTTTCGCACCCGTTTTCACCTGTACACGGTTCCGGGACAGGTCTTTTACGACGCCAGCCGCAAGCTTATCTTGCGCGGTGTCGATGGCGTGGTCTTCGTCGCCGACTCGCAGGAAGAGCGTATGGACGCCAATCTCGAAGCGCTCGACAACCTGCAGGAAAATCTGCAGGAGCACGGTTACGATCTCTCCAAGATCCCTTACGTCCTGCAGTTGAATAAGCGCGATCTTCCCTCTGCCATGGCTATGGAAGATCTCAAGCGCGAACTCATCAAAAAAGAAGAGCCCGTCTTCGAAGCTGTTGCCTTCCAAGGCACTGGAGTCTTCGAAACCCTCAAAGAAGTCGCCCGCCTCGTCCTCACCGAACTCAAAAAGGGCTGATTCGCTTTCTTCCGCCGTTTTCCCTTTTCGGGAAAATGACTACTTGATCTTCCAGCTCTTCAGCATGCGCTCGTACGTTGGACGCAATTGCGGGAAATCTTTGTCGGGCGCGATGAACACCGCATACACCAGACTCCCGTCGCGCCTCGGCAACGCAACCAGCCAGTCGCGTTCGCGTTGTCCCTGGATCGGCGAGTTGCCGGCGAGGTCCACCGACTTGCCCTTCACGCCGTTCACGGTGATGTCGCTGTTACTGATCGCCTTCAGTCCAGGATTCGACTGCTGCAGCGACGAGATCAATTGCTGCACAGCATCGTTCAGGTTTCCAGCATTCTGCGTGTCTGTGCCGTTGATGATCGCGCCATAGGCGACCGCATTCTGGCTCACGCCACCCTCCGGCGCGATCGTCACGGCTGAGTTCTGGTCGCCATACACATGCCAATCATTCGGATAGGAGATGTCGTAGGCGTTGTGATTCAGGGTCTCAAATGCGCTGCTCGTGGAAGGAATCGCGCCGCTGATTCCTTCCGGTCCCCCGGCCTGCGCTCCGTACGCATGCTGCTGGATCTGTTCGGCGGTATAAGCCTTGATGCTCATGGCTTGCTGGTGCGCAGTGGTGAACGCCGGACTGTTCTCGATGAAGTTCTTGGGCGGAAACTCCGCGATCTCTTTTTTGATTGCCTGCTCGCGGTTGCCGGGATTGGGATGGTCGCTGAAGAATTGGGAGGCCGAGCCCGACTCTTTCTCCAAATTCTGGAAGAACACCGCCAGCTGTACTGGATCGTATCCGGCGTTGTACATGATGCGTGCACCCACGGCATCGGCCTGCGACTCCATGTCGCGCGAGTACTTCAGAAAGATCGACCCTGCACCGAACTGCAGTCCGAGCCGCGCAGCCGTGCCGGCCAGTCCTCCGCCCAGCAAAGCGCCCAGGACACCGAGCGGCACCTGCGCCGCCGCTTGCTTGGAAGCCTGCTTCGTCGAGTGGCGCTCGTACACATGTGACATCTCGTGCGCCATCACGCCGGCCAGTTGTGCTTCGTTTTGTGCGGCCTGGATGGTCCCGAGGTTCACGAATACCGGACCGCCCGGAAGCGCAAACGCGTTGACGTCTTTTTGCTGAACAACATGGAACTCATACGGCCACGTCGGTTGCGGCATCGTGGATTGAAGCTTCTGTCCCAGCTGACGGACATACTGGCTCACTGGATTCGAGTCCGGAAGAATGGGCATCATCTTCCGCACTTCCGCGGCGTTCTGTTTTCCGACCTGAATATCCTGTTCGGGAGAGAACATGTCCCAGCCGGTTGGCTGAGGCAGCGGCACAATAGCAACCGCGAGTGACTGTGATACGAGAACGAGGACGGCCGCAACAGCAGCAACGGAACGTCGAAGAAGCGGAGCTTTCATTGCCCTTATCGTCCTGCAGCAATATAGCGCAACAACTCTGTCTTCTACATTGGATGCGGCTGGAATGGACTCGAGTAAATGTCAGGGAATGCGGGCTTCAGCCCGCGAAGCGACGCGCGTGTAGCCCACACTATTTATGGTCGTTCGAGTTCGCGCCCAATTCGCGTCTTCCCACCGCGCTGCGAGCTGCCCTTGCCGGCGCGGGAGCGGCGAATTCCGGACCGTATTTCTCCAGTAACACCGGAACCAGCGCCCCCTCGGCTTCTTTCACGAATTTCATTTCGCCCGCGCCATTCATGTCGATGCGAACGAAGTCACCCAGCTTCACCTGTGCCGTCGCCACCAGGTTGGCCAGTGGAAACACGATATGCCGCTCGATCGCCCGCTTCAGGTGACGCGCGCCGTACTTCGCGTCAGTGCCTTCCTGAAGCAGGTAATCCTTCACTTGCGACGTGCAGCTGAAGACGAACTGATTGTTACCCGTCGCCTGCAGGATCCGCTGCTGCACCATGCCGAGTTCGATCTCGAGAATCTGCTGCAGATGCTCGGGACGCAGCGTCTTGAACACGACAACCTTGTCGATGCGGTTCATAAACTCGGGCGAGAACTTGCGGCGCGCCGCTTCCTGCGCCGTGCGTGTCATCTTGTCGTCCAGTCGGTTATCGGCAAAAACGGTCTTGGGACCAAAACCCATTCCACCGTCTACCAGTTCCGACATCTCCGCCGCACCCAGGTTCGATGTCATGAAGATTAGGCACTGCGAAAGATCAACGCGCCGGTTGTCGCCCAACGTCAGATTCGCCTTATCGAGAATGCCCAGCAGCAGCTGCCAGAGCGCGTCCGAAGCTTTCTCGATCTCGTCGAACAGGACGATAGAGAGCTTCAATCTCTCCGTGTGCCACTGGTTCAGCGCCTCCTGCGTCAGCAGGGGATGAGTTTCGCGATGGCCAAGATATCCCGGAGGAGATCCGATCAGCTTCGCGATCTCATGCGAGTGTTGAAACTCGGCGCAGTCGATCTTGATCAGGGCGCGCGCGTCGCCGAACAAGGCTTCGGCCACCGACTCCACCACGCGAGTTTTGCCCGATCCGGTCGGGCCCAGAAATATCAGGTTGCCGACCGGACGGTTTGGCGGATTCAATCCCGCCAGGAACATCTGATAAATTTCGGTGACTTTCTCAATTGCGGCATCCTGGCCGACGATTCTGCGACGCAGAGCTTTTTCAAACTCGGTCGCGTCTCCGCTTCGGCGGGATGGATCCAGAACAGCGTTTATACCGGTTTTCATATTCCCCACGAACCTGGGAGCGGGGATTCACCCGCACTAATCATCGTGGGATGGGAGCAGCGCATCTCAAAGTTGCTATTACTAAGTAGTCACGTCGCCGCGTTGCTTAGTAAGCCGACCGTCCTCCACCCACGCCTGAAACCTTAGATGCACGAAATCCAAAAAAGAGAATGTGAGTCTTGTCGCTGATTTGTCATCTCTTTGTTGTGGGATTCGTGGCGCTGAAGAACAGCCGCTCCGGCGATACTGTACTTTCGAGTTGCTCTTTTAAGGAAAGTTGGACATCGAGGAACTCTGGAAATGCTACGATTTGGCCGAAATCTCAGGACAGGTCAAACAAAAATGCCCCGTAGCATCCGGTTCCTTCTTCTCGGCAGTGTCTTTGGCGCAGTTCTCATCGCGGGATTCCTCGCCGCGGCCACTCGCCGCTCCAGTGCCTCCGCAAAGCCGCCTTTCACAGCGGCGTCAAAGGCGGTAACCCCGGCCGCAAACCAGCCGTCGGGCGAAACCATCGCGCCCCCGGGTACCGTGCTTCATGCCGCCAAAAAGGGCGATACCATGGCGACGCTCGTCCGGCTCTATTTTGCCGACAGCTCGTACATCACGATTTCTGAATTCGAAAACGCCGTGCGTGAGCGCAATGGCAACTTCAAGGGCGCCTTCCTCAAGCCGGGAGCGAACGTCATTGTCCCAGGCATGGACAACCCGATTCACAGCGAGAGCTCTGTCCTGGTTCCGAAAGAGTTCGAGGTCAAGGCGGTTTACCTCACCGGATTAATGGCGGGGAGCGACAAAGGCGTAAACATCGTCCGCGAGTGGAAGAAGGCAGGCGGCAACTCGGTGGTCTTTGACATCAAAGATAGTGACGGTAGTCTGAGCATCGCCTCCGACAATCCTCTGGCTCCGACTGGCCACAAGCCTTACATCCGCAATCTGCCCAAGTACACGCATTGGCTGCACTCGCAGAATCTGCACGCGATCGCTCGCATAGCGATCTTCCGCGATGAGCTGCTGGTCACCCATCATCCGGAGTTGGCCGTGAAGTCTCGTGCCACGGGCCAGCCCTGGCGCGAAAACGGCAAGCTGGTGTGGACCGATCCCAGCAATCCAGCTGTTCAGGATTACGACATCGCCTTGGCTAAAGCGGCCATTGCCGGTGGCGCCGACGAGATCCAGTTCGACTACGTTCGCTTCCCTGCCGAGGGCGACCAGAAGGACGCCAGCTTCCACTTCGAGAAGACTCATCCTGACTGGAAGCGCTCGGACGTCATCACCAATTTCCTTTCGCGCGCCTACGAACAGATCCACCCAAGCGGCGTGATGCTTTCCCTGGATGTCTTCGGCGTGATGGCGTGGCAGCGTTCGGTTGACCTGTCGCATACCGGCCAGGACATCGTCGGAATGGCAAAGTTCTGCGATGTGCTTTCGCCGATGATCTACCCGTCGCACTTCTTCGGCATGGACGGTTACGCGAATCCCGGTGACGCTCCCGAACACTTCATCGGCGAATCGATGGATCGCTTCCTGAAAATCACGAACGGCTCCGGCGTAGTGATCCGCCCGTGGCTGCAGGCGTTCGCGTGGCGAACCAAGACTTACTCGCCCGACTACATTCGCGTCCAGGTGGCAACCGCTCACGCACACGGTGGCAACGGTTTCCTCTTCTGGAATGCCCGCAACGATTACGCGAAGCCGTACGTCGCGATGCCCGAGATGGCGAGCAAGCCGGCCAGCTACTTCCACGTGGAAGACGCGGCCGTGAAGACGACGCCCACGGCGAAACCAGGCGTGGAAGTCAAACCTGCCATCCAGAAATCGAGCCCAGAAGCCACACCGACTCCTTCCGGGGAATAACTCGACGCAAGTACTACAAAAGCGCGGGCCAAGGCTCGCGCTTTTTTTTATCCCGAAATAGAAATTTCCGATCCCAGGCAGCTGTAGTCCCGCGGAATCGTCTTGGTTGCGCATCGTATAATGAACCTAGCGCAGGCCGTCATAAACGATGCTCATGTTGGGGTGAACCCTGCGCCGGGAGGCCGGAATGGCGATTCAGAAAACGGACAAGATTTGGCACAACGGCAAATTCATCAAGTGGGAAGACGCGACTCTCCATGTGATGTCGCACGTGGTGCACTACGGCTCCTCCGTGTTTGAAGGTATCCGCTGCTACGAAACCAAGGCTGGTCCTGCCATTTTCCGCGCTACTGAGCACATGCAGCGGCTGATTGATTCCGCAAAAATCTATCGTATGGATCTCGACTACTCGCGCGAACAACTGGTTCAGGCCATGGTCGACCTGGTGTCTCTGAACGGCGTGTGGCCAGGCTATGTTCGCCCCATCGTCTTCCGTGGTTATGGCGAAGCGGGCGTGAATCCGATTCATTGCCCGATCGAGGTCTACATCGTCAATTTCCCATGGGGTAAGTACCTGAGCAAAGGTGGCGACGAGGGTGTGGACGTCTGCGTCTCCTCTTGGACGCGTATCGCGCCGAACACTCTGCCGGCAATGGCCAAATCGGGCGCGAACTACATGAATTCGCAGCTGATCAAGATGGAAGCGATCGCCAACGGCTACGTCGAGGGAATCGCGCTGGACGCAAACGGCCTGGTCAGCGAAGGCTCGGGCGAGAACCTGTTCCTGGTGCATAAAGGCAAACTGCTAACTGCGCCGATTGCCAACTCGGTGCTGCCGGGCATCACGCGCGATTCGACTATCCAGATTGCGCGCGACCTGAAGATCGAAGTCGTTGAGCAGGCGATTCCGCGCGAGATGCTGTATATAGCGGACGAAGTCTTCTTCACGGGAACCGCGGCGGAAGTTACACCAATCGGCTCGGTCGACAAGATTAAAGTCGGCAACAATGGCAAGCCTGGACCGATCACCAAGGCGATCCAGAAAGAATTCTTCGGCATCGTCGAAGGCACGTTGCCTGACCGTCACAAGTGGTTCACGGCCGTTCCGGTGGAAGCGAAGCAGACCGTCGGCGTGTAGACAAGTTCGAGGAACAGGCTTGTGTGGCGCGGACATTCTTGTGTCCGCGCTTTTGTTTTTGAACGTCCCAGTTACTAAAGGTCATCTTCAGGTACGTGCTGTTGTAGCTACCCGCACCCCATCGTGAATTGCGCCTGCCATGGGTCCGTGTTACTTTCAGCCCACTTAACGAAAGAGTTACGAACTAACCATGTCGATGAACATTGATGATCTGCTGCGCATTGCGATGGAGCGCAAGGCGTCCGACCTTCACCTGAAAGTCGGCAATTACCCGCACATCCGTGTGGATGGCGACCTCATCCCGCTGACAGATCAGCCCCGCGTGACCGCCGAGGATATGCTGAACATGGCCTTCAGCATGATGACTAACCGCCAGAAACAGAAGTTCAAGGAAAACGCCGAACTCGACATGGCGTATGGCGTCGCCGGACTGGGCCGCTTCCGTGTGAACGTCTTCCAGCAGCGCGGCAACGTTGGACTGGTGCTGCGCGTTATTCCCACGAAAATCAAACCAATCGACGAGCTGTTTCTCCCCAAGATTGTGGAGAAAGTTTGCGATGAAGCACGCGGTCTCGTACTGGTGACCGGCGTGACCGGTTCCGGTAAGTCGACCACACTGGCGGCGATGATCGACCGCATCAACTCCACCCGCGCCGAACACATCATCACCATCGAAGACCCGATCGAATTCCTGCATCGCGACAAAAAAGGATTCGTGAATCAGCGCGAAGTGGAAGTCGACACGCCCTCGTTCGGATCGGCACTGCGCGCCAGCTTGCGTCAGGATCCCGATGTCATTCTGGTCGGCGAAATGCGTGACCTGGAAACCATTACTACCGCTCTGCACGCCGCGGAAACCGGCCACATGGTGTTCTCCACCCTGCACACTCTGGACGCGGTAGAAACCATCAACCGCATCATCGCCGTGTTCCCACCGCCGGAGCAAAAGCAGATTCGGTTGCAACTCGCGTCGACGCTTCGGGCGGTCATCAGTCAGCGCCTGGTAAAGCGTGCCGATGGCGCAGGCCGTGTACCTGCGGTCGAAGTGCTTATGTCAACCGCTTACGTGCGCGAGTGCCTGATCACCCCGGAAAAGACGCGCAACATCCGCGAAGCTTTGGCAGCCGGCACGTCGCAATACGGCATGCAGACCTTTGACCAGTCGCTCTATGACCTGTTCATGCAGGGACTGATCTCCTACGAAGTGGCACTCGAAAACGCCAGCAACCCGGACGACTTCAAGTTGCGGGTTTCGGGAATTTCCAGTGGCACGGATTCGGCTCGCGACGAGATGCAGGCGGCCATGGGCAGCGGCGGGTTTGGAACCAGCGGTGCCGCAAAGTAAAATTCTATGGAAACCCACCCACGGCAACGGACGCCGAGGGTGGGGCACCCGCACTACTTCTAAGATTCCCATTCAGCCTTGATTTAATCCCGGATGTCCTATCTTTCCGCTTTGCCGATGCGCTAACGTAGGCGCATGGCTTTCGGTAAACCCAGGCAGAAGCTCTACGACGAGGCGTCCCTTTACGAATACGCGATCGGCGCGCTCGGCCGTCGCATGCGTACCGTCGCCGAACTCAAGCGACTGCTGCGGCAAAAGGTCGAGAAGTCTGAGATTGGCGACCTGTTAGTGGAAACCGTGATCGCGCGTCTGAAAGAGCAGCGCTACCTGAACGACACCAGTTACGCCACGACCTACTCCTCGTTGCGCAAGGAGAACGATCGCTTCGGCCGCCGCCGCGTTATCTCCGACCTCAAGCAGCGCGGTGTGCATGACGACATCATCGACAAGACTGTCGGAGCTGCCTATGCCGACACCAACGAAGAGCAACTGGCTCGCGCATTTGTGGCTCGTAAGCGCCTGAAGAAACCTGCCTCGCAGAAAGAGGCAGCCCGCATCTTTCGCACTATGGTTCGCGCGGGGTTCGGAACACGTACGATCATCTCCATCCTCAAACATTGGGACGTGGACGACGAAGTGCTTTCGGCGCTGGAAACTGAGCCCGAGTGATCTCCTTGACTTGGTAGAACTCACGCCTGTATACGAAGCCTTTGGTCCTGCTGTCATTCAACTGAGCAAGGTCGGTTTCATGAAGAGCAAGATCGGCAGAATCGTCGTACAGTTCCTGATCGCAATTTCTCTTTTCGCCGCGGCGCTGGCGCAAGTTCCGCAACCGATGTTGCCGCAACCGGCCGCGCCCCAAAGCACGCCGTCGGCGCCGCAGGGCCCTCACGAGCTGACTGCTGCCGATCTCGATGCATTCTTCGACGGCCTGATTCCACTGCAGATTGAGCAGAACGATATTGCAGGCGCGGTCGTCGTCGTGGTGAAAGACGGGAATGTTCTGTTTGCGCGCGGATACGGCTACGCCGATGCGGACCGCAAGAAACCCATTTCCGTGGACGACACGCTGTTCCGCCCCGGATCGGTATCGAAGCTGTTCACCTGGACTGCGGTGATGCAACTGGTCGAGCAAGGAAAACTGGACCTCGATCGCGATGTGAACGACTACCTGGACTTCAAGATCCCGCCCACATTCGATAAGCCAATCACTCTCCGCAACCTGATGACGCATACGGCGGGATTCGAAGAAACGATCAAAGATCTGATCTCCGATGACCCTACCCACCTGATGCCGCTGCAAACTTACCTGAGCACGCATATGCCGGCTCGCATCTTCCCCCCGGGAACGGTGCCGGCTTATTCGAACTACGGTGCCGGACTCGCCGGATATATCGTGCAGCGCGTATCGGGGAAGCCGTTTGAACAGTACATCGAGGAGAACATCTTCACGCCGTTGCGGATGACGCATTCGACGTTTGTGCAACCGCTGCCGAACCAACTGAAGCCAATGACGTCGGCAGGATTCAAGCTCGAATCGGAAGGCGCAAAGCCATTCGAGTTCGTACAACCGGCTCCGGCGGGCGCGTTGTCGGCTTCAGCCGGCGATATGGCGCGCTTCATGATCGCGCATCTTCAGGACGGGCGCTTCGAAGATAAGCAGATCCTCAAGCCCGAAACCGCGCAACTAATGCACTCGCGTCAGTTCGGCCTTGATTCTCAGCTGAACGGCATGGCGTTGGGCTTCTACGAAGAAACGCAGAACGGTCACCGCATCATCGGCCATGGCGGCGATACGGTTTATTTCCACAGCGATCTGCATCTGATTCCGGATGCGAATCTAGGATTTTTCGTCTCCTACAACAGCGCCGGACGCGGTGATACTCCGCCGCGGAACCCGCTCTGGCAACAGTTCCTCGACCGCTACTTCCCCGTGCCGGCGGCCCAAATCCCCCACGTTCCTACCGCGACACAAGATGCGAAGAGCGCGAGCGGTTCTTACATCAGCAGCCGTCGGTCGCAAACGAACATACTTCGAATCCTGAACTGGCTTGGTGTAGAGGAAGCCCAAGCCGGGCTGGAGGGAACGGTCGTAGTCGATTCGCGCAAAGGCCTGAACGGAAAGCCACGCCGCTGGTATGACACCGGCAGTCTTTTCTATCAGGACCGGGATGCCAAGCGGCACATCGCTTTTCGGCAGGACAGCGCCGGCCAAATGCAGCTGATGACCGATTTTCCGGCCGCCGTGGGACAGCGGGTGCCGTGGTATCGCTCCAAGAAATTCAACTACGGCATCCTGGCGAGTGTGCTACTGGTACTGATTGCAACCCTACTGCTATGGCCCGTGGCGGCACTGGTTCGCGCGCACTATTCGGCATCGCTGCCCCTATTCGGCGTCACCAAGTTCGCGCGCACCGCGACGCGTGTAGTGTGCCTGATTGATTTGCTGGTGCTCGTCGCGTGGCTTGGGTTTTTGATCTATGGCTCCGAACATCTTTCTGTTTTCAGCAGCGAGTCGGATTCTTTCATTCGTGCCATACAGATGTTCGCGTGGGTCGGAATTGCGGGACTGGTCTTCGTAGTGCTCCACGGCATCCAGGTTTGGTTCACGCAACACTATCGCTGGTGGGCGCGCATCACCGAGACGTTAGTCGTACTCGCATACTTCGGCTGGGTGTGGCTGATCGTGAGCTGGAACCTGCTGCACAAGAGCCTAATGTACTGAGGTAGATCGTGCATCGGGAAGTTAGACCAAATCGCTTCGCAGTTCCGCGGGCGGCAAAAATCGTCATTTATGTTCTCGGGACTATGGTTTTGGGGTCACTTTTGTACGTATTGATTACTGCGATCTTCTTCCCTGATCTGTACCGCTGAATTGAGAGTCCGCGGAGCGGACGCTTGACAGTAGCCCAGGACGAAGTCCTGGGACGACGCTCATTTGAGCCACCCAGTCCCGACAGGGACGGTTGAAAGGGTTCTCATCGTGGTCTCGATTCCATTCTGAAATTCTGAATCCCTCCCCAACCGATGACAAAGTGGTCGTTCGAATGAATCAACCTTTACGATAGGGGTTATGTCCCACAGCCATACTTGTCTCTTAATCCATACTGTTTTCGCGACGAAGGAGCGTTTCGCAGTCATCCCTGCGGAACTGTTCCAATCGCTTTGGGCGTTCGCCGGTGGAATCGCAAGGAAGAACGGTATGAAAGCACTTGAGGTCGGAGGAACGTCCAATCACATGCATGTGCTGCTTTCCATCCCCGCAACGATGCCGGTTGCGAAAGCTCTTCAGTTGATCAAAGCGGGATCATCGAAATTTGTGAATGAGCACAGTCAACACAGATTTGAGTGGCAAGAGGGATACGGCGCATTTTCTTTGGGAGTTGCGCAAAAAGGAGTCACGGCACAATACATTCGCAATCAGGCAGAGCACCATCGCAAACGAAGCTTCTCAGAAGAATATGTAGCGTTCCTCGTAAAACATGGGCTACAGGTCGGCGACAACGGGTCAATCGTCCCTTCGGGACTTGGTGAGCATTCTCCCTAGACTACCCAGGACTTCGTCCTGGGCTACTGTCAAACGTCCGCTTCGCGGACTTAAACCGGTGAGCAACCTTCTTGGACTGAAGCTGGACGCGGACTCCACCGCATCCTCCGTGTCTCCGTGGTAGAGATTCTCGCCTGCTAAAATGGAGAATTCATCACCGGGCAATCCTCATGCTGACTGGCTCCCAAATACGCCGCAAATTCCTCGACTTTTTCATTCAGAATGGACACAAAGAGGTCCATTCGTCGTCGCTCGTCCCTGCGAACGATCCCACGCTGCTCTTCACGAATGCCGGGATGAATCAGTTCAAAGACGTCTTCCTGGGACTCGAGAAGCGCGACTATCGGCGTGCGACGTCGTCGCAGAAGTGCGTTCGCGCGGGTGGCAAACATAATGATCTGGAGAACGTTGGCTTCACCAATCGCCACCATACGTTCTTCGAGATGCTCGGGAACTTTTCCTTCGGCGACTACTTCAAGAAAGACGCCGTCCGCTTCGCCTGGGATCTGATCACTTCGCCGCAGTGGTTCGGGATCCCAAAAGACAAATTGTTCGTCACCATCTTCAAGGGCGAAAACGGCGTTGCACGCGACGAAGAAGCTTATGCCTATTGGCACGAAGATCAGCACGTCGCGAAAGAGCGTATTTACGAGTTTGGACTGAAAGACAATTTCTGGCAGATGGGCGACACCGGTCCGTGCGGTCCGTGTAGCGAGATTCACTACGACATGGGTGCGATCGCCAGTTCTCTCGGCCACACCGACTGCGAGTTCGGTTGTGACTGCGGACGCTATGTCGAGATATGGAACCTCGTGTTCATGCAGTTCGATCGCGATGCCGGCGGCACGCTGAATCCCCTGCCCAAGCCGTCGATCGATACGGGCGCCGGCCTGGAGCGTCTGGCAGCGGTGCTGCAAGGCAAAATCTCAAATTACGATACCGATCTGTTTGTGCCGCTGTTGAAGCGTGCCGCCGAACTGTGCGGCGTCGACTTCGAGAAAGAAGAAAAGGTCGAAGCCAGCGGACGCAGCAATGCAGCTTCGCTGCGAGTGATAGCCGATCATGCTCGCGCTGCGACATTCCTGATCTCCGACGGCGTGGTTCCGGCGAACGATGGACGCGGGTACGTGCTGCGCAAGATCATTCGCCGCGCCATTCGCCATGGGCGACTGCTCGGGCAGGACAAGCCGTTTCTTTACCAGATGGTCTTCGCCGTCCGCGACCTGATGAAAGATGCGTACCCGGAACTGGTTGAGAGCGCAGAGCGCGTCGCGCGAGTCATCGAGATTGAAGAAACACGCTTTGCCCGCACGTTGAGCGAAGGACTGAAGCGGCTCGACGAAGACCTCGCTCCGCTGATCGCGGTGAAGCAGGCACACGCGGAGGCACGCGCAACCTATTCCGGCGAGAAGGCGTTCAAGCTTTACGACACCTTCGGGCTTCCCCTCGACTTCATGGTCGATGCCGCGCGTGACGCGGGCATCGGTTTCGATCAGACGGGCTTCGACAAGGCGATGGCCGAGCAGCGCACGCGTGCGCAAGCATCCTGGAAAGGCGCGGCGAAGCAGACGGCAAATCCAGCGTACCAGCAGCTTCCGCCGACGGTGTTCGAAGGCTATCGGCAAACTGAATCGAGTAGCTGCGAGATCATTGCTCTAATGCGCAACAACCAGGGCGTGCAGGAACTCAAGCGTGGCGAGCAGGGCGAAGTGATTCTCGATCACACCCCGTTCTACGCCGAGGCAGGTGGTCAGGTCGGCGATCGCGGCCTGCTCTACGACGACGATCACAACATCGTTGTGGCAGAAGTCGAGGCCACGTATTACCCGGTGCAAGGCGTACGCTCGCACAAGGTCGTCGCGCGTGAGGACTTGCATGTCGGTGACAAGGTCGATGCCGTAGTCTCGCTCGACATTCGCCAGGCGACCATGCGGCACCATACCGCCACTCATCTTCTTCACGCTGGCTTGCGCGAAGTGCTAGGCAAGCACGTGAAGCAGGCAGGATCGCTGGTTTCGCCGGGGCGGCTGCGCTTCGACTTCTCGCACTTCACTGCCGTCGAAGACGAAGAATTGCAGGACATCGAGAACATCATTAATAAGGAAGTCCTCGCCAACCAGAAAGTCGAGATCATCGAGGACGTGCCCATCGACGTCGCGGTGAACGAGTACCACGCGATGGCGCTTTTCGGCGAAA
Organism: Terriglobia bacterium; assembly: GCA_963826275.1. Taxonomy (GTDB): domain Bacteria; phylum Acidobacteriota; class Terriglobia; order Terriglobales; family Acidobacteriaceae; genus JAJPJE01. The sequence goes on from CAWGWI010000020.1 coordinate 140,509, forward strand.
AGTACGGCGACAAGGTGCGGGTCATAAAGGTCGGAGATTTCTCCACCGAACTTTGTGGCGGTACGCATACCCGCGCCACTGGCGAGATCGGTCTCATCAAGATCCTCGACGAAGGATCGGTCAGCGCCGGAGTTCGCCGTGTAGAAGCTGTCGCTGGCGAAAGCTCGCTCCATCATTTCCGTACGGATCATCAACTCGAAGGCGTCGCTCGCAAATTGGTTCGCATGGACGATGCGGAAGGCTCGCTGGCTACGGCGCTACAGAAAGAGATCGATTCCCGCGAAGATGAAATCAAGCGACTGCGTAAGGAACTGGAACAGGCGCGCATGAAATCGGCGGCAGCAACGACCGCTTCGATCGACGACAAAGTGCGGCTTGTGAACGGCGTGAAAGTTTTGGCGCACCGCGTCGATAATCTTGAACGCTCGCAGATGCGCACGCTGGTCGACAACCTGCGTCAGAAGATCGGATCGGGCGTAGTAGTTCTCGGCTCGGCGTCGGACGGCAACGTCTCACTGATCGCTGGAGTCACCAAGGATCTGACCAATCGTTTACAGGCCGGCAAAGTCATCGGGCCGATCGCGCAAAAAGTTGGCGGCAAAGGCGGAGGCCGTCCGGATCTCGCTGAAGCCGGCGGGAAAGATGCATCCGCACTGGACGCCGCGCTGGGATCGACATACGAGGTGGTTGAATCGCTACTCGGGTAGTGGGCTACGTCGCGGCGGGAAGTCTGTAGCATATCGCGATAGCGCGAGTCTGGACAGACGGAAGCTCTAGGTTGGGGGCAGCAATGGATGCTACAAGACCTGTGTTAAAAATCGCAGTGTTCGCAGACGGTCGCATCAGTGTGGATGGAGAAGCGTCAGACATCAACTCGGTCCGCGCTGGACTCGATCGGCTGCGAGAGCAAAATGGCGTGGTCTGGTACTACCGTGAAGCTGGTCAACAGGAGCCGTCCCCGCAAGCAACTGAGGTGATTCAGGCCGTGATCGCGAATCGGCTTCCGATCAGACTCTCCACCCAACCTGACTATTCGGACGCCATCGGTCCTGACGGTAGACCCATTCCAGAGCAATGATTGCGGACTTAGTATCCCCAGGTTGCCGTTCCAAAAACACCTCAGCCTGGGTAGCCATTCTCATCGTCCCGCTTTCGCTTCCGAATACTGCGCTGCCTGCCTCATTCGTAATAACAGTTGGTCGTAGCCTGTGAGGAAGGCGTATGCCTGTGTCTTCCCTTTGCTGTCCGGAAAGCGCGCAACATTCCAATCCGCTTCGAGTCTCGTCAGTATCTCGGCATCCCGTTTTGCAATTTCCGCCAGGTCTGTTTTTCCGCGCCACTGCTGCTCGCGCCAGGCAATGTGCGCGAGATAATCCGCAGACAACGAAAACGACGCGAACTCAGCTTGATTTCGCTTTACCGCATGCTCAAGCTTTCTAATTCCTACAGCTAGCTGCTGATACGGTGCCGGATCGAGCGGTGACGCTGCTAGGCTCTGCTTTACGTCTTCGTCGCTCGCCGACGGAAGGGGTAGCCGCGGAGTGCTCCAGTCAGGTGCACAGTTCCTGCCCGGCGTGATCTGATAAAACGTGGCGATCATTTTTTGCCACTCCGCATTCCACGTCGCACCGTAGAAGCGCTCGACGAATTGCGGAAATGCGAACTGTCGGGCCGCTTCCGGTCCATCGCTCAACGACGTGGCAGCGTAAGCGAACGAGTCCCACAGCGAATCTGCGAGATACCGGGTGGGCGTCCAGTTGGCAACGATTGCGCCGAGAGATCGCGGATCATCGTCCCCTGAATATGCCTTTACGAACGCTTCGATATTCGCCAGCGACTGCTCGCCGGGGCGCGGTCCCCATTCACATGTGATCAGAGCTGGCGTCCCGATGACGCGCAGGCCGGCGCTCGTAACCTGCTTCGCGGTCTCGGCCAGCGGCTGCGGATCGGTGACATAGTACTGCCAGTCCATCACGATCACCCGTTTGCTCAGTCGTGGCAGTATCTCCGGCTCTTTATGCGCCACGAAGTCGCCCCAGACGATCAGTTCTTTGCCCAGTTCATGCGCTATGCCGTCGAGGCTGTTCAGGTAGTCCGCCCATATCTCGGCCCGAGATTTCTTTTGCAGCGCCTTCCGCGAGAGCTCCGAACCTCCCCAGTTCACTTCGTCACAGCCGGCATGCAGGTACTGCGACGGAAATGCCTTCGCCACCTCGGCGTATAGGTCACGCATCAGTGTCAGCGCGTCCGGATGCACCGGCGAAATCCCAACGAACTCCGTGCGATTGTCTGGAGGCGTGTCGGCCAGGTGCTGATACTTGGGGACGGCCGTAATGTACGTCGTGTGCCCGAACGACTCGATCTCCGGGATCAACTGCACCCCGCGGCTCTGCCCGTATGTCGCCAAGTCATGAGCCTCAGCCGGCGTGAGCGCGTGATCGTGCGTGACGAGTTCAGGATGAGGTTGAAAGCGGAAAGCTGATCCCTGATCGTCCGTAAGGCGAAACAGGATGGTGTTCAATTTCCAGTCATGGCAGAAATCGATGACGCGCCGGTAGTAAGCGGGCCGCTCCGTCAGCCGGGCGGCATCGATCATGATTCCGCGCAGCCGGGTGCCGGCGATTGCCTTAGTCGCGCTGAAGCTCGGACGGGCCATCGCAAATGTGGTCGCGATCCCGCCGAGCTTCAGAAACTCTCTTCGGCGCATGCCGGACATTATCGCAGGCAATGCCCGTACGACCCGGCGCTCTGGAAGTCAGCGCAACTTCGGACAAAGGTCGCACAATCGTTCCTGTTAAGCCCTTGCAGATGTGCAAAGTTGTGTTTCCTAAGACGGGCGCACCTTGGTCCATGACCTTCAGCGGACCTAACTTCCGGTTTTGCCGGTTTTCTCCTGTTTTTTCATGGGTTTCCGCCCATTCACTTCGCAGATTCCCCGCCCGTTGGCCGATTGCTGCCCCTTCCACCCGGACTTATAATCCACTCACTCTGGTTTAGGTCTCCGTGTGGTCGGGTTGGTTAGTCGCGCACCGTAACCCAGGTCCGTGCGCCAAAAAGAGGTCTGTCAAAAGATGTCTTGTTGGCCACATCCGAACGCCCGACCGTCTGCCTCCATTGCGCCACTTATCTTGACAGCGCTCGTCATCACGCTCGCGACAATCCCCGCGGTTGCGGCCGATACCATCACGGTCGTGTCCGAAAACGGCAGGATTGTCTACGTGAACGACGAGGACCCCGCCCCTAAAGAGGCGGCCCCGCGCGAGATGCCCGCGAAGCGCTCCTCCGAACTCGTTTACTGGAGCAATACCGAACACGCGTGGAAACCGGTGCCTGCTCCCAGCCGTTCCGCCTATAGCGCGGCTCGCAATGCAGCCGCCGAGGTTTCCAAGTACGTGGCAGCCCAGCCAATCGTGAAAGCCACACCGGCTTACGGCAATCCGAACTACCGCAGGCTGGCATCCGGACGGCAGGTGACGGCAGAGGAGATCGACAAGGCCATCACGGAAGCGGCTGAGCGGCACAACGTCGATCCCAACCTGGTGCGCGCCATCATCAAGGTGGAATCGAACTACAACAACAATGCGGTTTCACGGACCGGAGCCATGGGCCTGATGCAGCTGATGCCGCAGACCGCGCGCACGCTGAGCGTGAACAATCCGTTTGATCCTCGGCAGAATGTCGATGCGGGCGTCCGGCACCTGAAGAAGCTGCTCACCAATTACGGTGGCAATGTCCAGCTTTCGCTCGCTGCCTATAACGCGGGCGAAGGCGCAGTAGCGCGCAGCAACGGTGTTCCGCCGTTTGCGGAGACCCGGAATTACGTAAGGAAAATTACTCAGCTGTATGGCGGCGGGTTCAGCCCGTCGTATGCACCGATTCGCGTGGAACGCGATGCAAGTGGGGTCGTGAAGTTTACGAATACGGAATGAAGACCCAGTCGACCAGGTTGGTAGCGGATCTTTCGGAGCAGTCACATCGGACAGCAGTGCGCGCGACCGTGCCTAGGAAAAGGTGGGCTCGCCGGGCCGGTCTGTTTGCAATCATCGCAGTACTCTCTCTTCCCGCTTTCGGTACAACCGTCCAGCAGAAGAAACAGATCGCGCGCGGCCAATTCGAAAAAGCAGAGGAGCTGCGCGAAGAACTGAACGGCACTCCCATTCGCGAGCGCCGCCAGCGCGATTACCAGAAAGTGATGGACGCCTACCGGCGTGTCTACTATCTGGCACCGACTTCGAACCGGGCAGATGCGGCCGTCGTGGCTGTCGCCGAACTGCTGGCCGAGCAGGGCCGGAATCTGAAGGATGAGAAATCGCTGCATGATGCGATCGGCCAGTACGAATTCCTGCGGCGCGAATATCCCGGCAGCAAGTATCGAGTCGAGGCGCTGTTTACGATCGGGCAGATCTATCGCGAGGACCTCAACGACAACGCCCAGGCCAAAGAGACATTTGAGGAGTTCCTGAAGCATTATCCGAACTCGGAAAGTGCCGACGACGCGCGTCAGGCCCTTCGCGAGATGGATGATGCCGCCAATGCGAAGGCGAATCCGCCGAAGAAGCAACCGGCACAATCCGCCAAGAATGCAAAACCTGAGCGCAAGATAGACGCCCAGGCTACCGCGCCTTCGAAGCAAGCTACACCGGTGGCCGCCACCGAACAGAAGTTGACCGTGGTGGCCGATGAAGAGCAGGACAGTCCGAGTCCCACCGAACATCGTGCCGGACACCATGTCCTGGTGACCGGGATCCGTCACTGGTCAACGCCGGATTACACGCGGGTTGCCGTCGACCTGGACGACAGCGTCGAGTACAGCTCGGAGCGCATCGATCATCCCGATCGTATTTACTTCGACCTCAAAGAGAGCCGGCTGGCATCGGTACTCTTGGGCAAGAGCTTTGAAGTTGGCGATGGATTCCTGCGTAAGATTCGCGTCGCGCAGTATCGTCCGGGAGAGACACGCATTGTGCTGGAAGTCGACGACTCCTACGACTATTCGGCGTTTCTGCTCCCTAACCCATATCGCCTGATCATCGACATTCACGGACGTAAGCCGGCACAGATGCAGGCTCAGGAAGCGCCGAAGCCGACGCGCCACCGTTAGAGCAGAAGCCGGAGAAGGTCGCTACTGCCAAGCCAGCCGCGCCTGTAGCTGAGCCGAAAAAAGAAGTCGCAAGAGTAGAAGCCCCTGTGAAGCCAGCACCCGCGCCGATGAAGCCTGCGTCGCCCACCGTTGCGACTGAAAGCACCGCTTCCAAGCCAAAGGTTTCTGCCACTCCTAAACTCGTGGCCGACGCTTCCGCACCGCAGGCGCAATTCAAGCGCACGGACGCCCAGCCGTCGGAGCGAGATCGCCAGATTCTCGAGAAAGAAATTGCCCGTAAGGTAACCGCGCTGCCCGGAGATAAAGGTTCCGTCAAGGCAAGTGCATCGGAGCTTCCATCACGCATCGTGGTGGACGACAACGATACGCCACCGCCGACCAAGACCCCTGCTCCTCTCGCTTCCTCGAAGCGCAACCTGGAGGTTGCCGGAATCACGACGTCGGACGTGACCAATTCGCTTAGCACGGATTCGCCCTCCACCGGTTCACGTGCGCGCGTGCGTCGCACGCCTGCCGACAAGCTTTCGGTGCACGAGGCGAAACCGACGATGGACGGCGATCGCTCGCTGATCCGCGCACTGGGACTGAAGATTGGACGCATCGTGGTCGATGCCGGCCATGGTGGTCACGATACCGGCACGATTGGTCCCAACGGACTGAGAGAGAAAGACCTGGTGCTTGACGTTGCGCTACGCTTGGGAAAGCTGCTCGACCAGCGCATGGGAGCGGAGGTCGTCTACACGCGTGACGACGACACGTTCATTCCCCTCGAGACACGAACCGCCATCGCCAATCAGCAGCAGGCAGACCTGTTCATCTCCATTCATGCGAATTCCAGCTCGGATCCATCGGCGCGTGGTGTCGAAACGTATTACCTGAACTTCACGTCGTCGCGAGACGCCCTCGATGTCGCAGCACGCGAGAACGCGGTCTCTGAGGCATCCATCCACCAGCTTCAGGATTTGGTGAAGAAGATTGCGCTGAAAGAAAAGATTGAAGAATCGCGTGAATTCGCTGCCGATGTGCAGCAATCCCTCTACACGGGACTGGCAACCAGCCATAACTCTTCCCTGCGCGACCGCGGCGTGAAGAAGGCGCCATTCATCGTGCTGATTGGCGCGAACATGCCTTCCATCCTGGCAGAGATCTCCTTCATCTCCAACCCCGGGGACGAACATAAGTTGGAAACGCCCGAGTACCGCCAGAAGATCGCAGAATCCCTGTATCGCGGCGTCGCCAAGTACGTAGGCGGCCTCAGCGGGGTTAAGGTCGCAGCGAAGATCCCTGATAAAGCCGGCCAATAGCCTGCCTGCAAACTTCACTCATAAGCCCACCGGTTTGGAACTTTGGCTTCTCCCCTGTAGTCTAATGAAGAGACTCTTCTCTTCGAATGAAACGCACTCTTCTAAGCAGTCTTCTATTGATCCTGACGTTCGTTGTTCCGGGTTTCGCCCAGCAATCGAAGTCTGACTTCTTGCCCAAGATCTTTGCTGGATGGGTCAAATCCTCAAGCCAGATCAGCGCCGATCCCAATGCAGCCGATCCCGTGAACGGTTCCCTCCTGAAGGAATTTGGCTTCGCCCAGCTTGAAACGGCGACCTACGCCAAAGAAGGTCGCAAGCTTACGGTGAAGGCAGCACAATTCGCGGATGCAAGCGGCGCCTATGGATCGTTCCTGTTCTATCGCGAACCCGAAGTTGCGCCCGAAACGATCGGGGACGACGCCTTCTCTAACGGAAACCGCGTAGTCTTCTACCGCGCCAATGTTCTGGCCGACGTCACGCTCGATCGTGTGACTCCGATGACCGCAGGTGAGTTGCGCGAACTCGCGAACGATCTGCCGTTGCCCGGGGGCAGCGCGCGCAATCTTCCATCGTTGCCGAACTATTTGCCCACGCAAGGGCTGAAGGGCAACAAGAAATACATCGTTGGCCCAATCGGGATGGCGAAGATCAGCGAGCCCCTGCCCGCCGATCTCGTCGACTTCGACGCGGGCGCTGAATTGATGTCCGCCGACTATGCGAGCGAGGAAGGCGTGGCAACGCTTGCGCTGATTTCCTATCCGACGCCCGCCATTGCAGGCGCGCAGTTGCGAAAGATTGATGCCGCAAACCCAAGTTCGACGGACGGAAGATCCGCGTTCTACACGAAGCGCACCGGTCCTCTGGTTGCAGTGGTGAGTGGCGCGATTTCTCCGGCAGAAGCGAAGTCATTGCTCGCCTCGGTGAACTACGAAGCCGACGTCACCTGGAATCAGGCGACACGTCTCACCAGGAACAACAATCTCGGCAGTCTCTTGGTCAACGTCGTCCTGCTGTTGGGCGCGCTGCTGGCAGTCTCGCTTGCAGCAGGAGTTGCTTTCGGAGGAGTTCGTCTGTTGGCGAGAAAATTCTTTCCCGATCGCGTTTTCGACCGGACGCAGGATGTCGAAATCATTCGCTTAAACCTGCGCAAGTAACCATTTGGTGTCGATTTCTGAGTGCAATCCAAAATGGAACTTTTGGCCGTTTTTTGGTTCTAAAGGTCTGAAAAATGACAGTTTATGTCATTTTTGAGGCCGAAAAGTCCACGAGCGAACCCCGAAAGTTTTTCGGCAATCTAAATGCAACTTATTGAAAACAAAGACATTTAATCCTTAGAATTTCCTTGACACCCCTTCCTTGGGGTCAATAACATTTCCGCATCAAGTTCTGATTGTCGGTTCGTCGCCGCTGATTGGAACTATTCTCCCTTGAGAAAAGGCCGCCTGAGTTGCCGGGCGGCCTTTTCCTTTCTACTCACAACTTGCTCACGGTGAAGCGGGAAGATTCGCCGGGTTACACAGACCAGCGACCGGTTGCGCTGGCGGCACTGGCACATTGCTTGAAGGAGCATTTGCAAAATCGAAAAATTCCGTCATGTCCATCTCCGACGCGTCGCGTTTTGTCAGACTCGGAAGTCCGAAGCGCGTCTCGATCAGTGTCAGGATCGCCGTATTGTCCGCCGTCGTATGAGAAACGTAGTGACTCTTGCTGAAGGGCGAGACGACCATCAGCGGTAAACGAAAACCCGTGAGATTGAATTTTCCCTGAGGATTGACGATCGAATCAGCTGGAATCAGATCCAACGGCTGAGTGCCGTCGGGGGGTACTGCAGGTTGCGGCGGAACGTGATCATAAAATCCGCCGCCTTCGTCATAACTCAGGATGAAGGCAGAACTCGCCCATGACGTGCTGTTCATCAGAGCGTTGATCAGACTGGAAGCATACAGCGCTCCCTTCTGGATATCGTTACCACCTTCTCCCACTGTGGTCTGGCCGCCTGGATGTTCGTCGCGTCCGGAAGCAAGCCCTGCCTGGATGTATGCCACCGAAGGCAACGTGTTATTGGAAAGATCGGTGAAATATTGGCTCACCGGCACAATATTTGACGCGTGCTGCGCAGCGAAACCCGGCCAGAACTGACCAAGATCGGTGAGCGGCTGGCCGTTCGGGAGCGTGTCGGTGTAATAGATTTTCCACGAAACTCCCGCTTCCTGCAGCTCATGAAAGATCGTCTTCGGAATCTGCGGCTCACAGCAGGGATACGTATCTGTCGGCGCGTGCACGTGTCCGGCGGAAGTCGCGGCAGTCAGGTAAATGCGATTGGGAATGCTCTCGGTTGGCAGAGGTGAGAACCAACGATCTGAGGTCGCGTACTGCGTCGCCAGGAAGTAGTAGTAAGGCAGCTCGTTCTGATCATAGTAGCCCATGGCGCGCACGCCAGTTGTATCCAGTTCGCCGAAGGCGAGAGCATAGCCACCAGCGATGTGCACGAATCCATCCATCAGGTACGTGCTGGAGCCCGCATGGTTCTCATTCATGTCGACATGGCTTTCGAACCAGTCGTCGCTCAGCTCTTCCAGACAAGTTGTTCCGAGATGGAAGGAGTGGATGATGGTGCCGTCGTCAGCCGCGTTCCAGGCGTTGGCTGGCAGCCCGTCAATGTCGGAAGCAGAACCAACGCCACTGGCCGCGCGATAGGGGCCAAGCTGGCCAAAGTAGTGGTCGAAGCTGCGATTCTCCTGGACCATGAAGACGATGTGCTGCAATGACTCCAGGGAGCCTGCCTGCTCACCGCCGCCCGTTCGAGTGAGACCCACACACGAACACAATGCCAACAGCGCTGCCGAGAGCGCAACGGCAGAAAAATGAGTCCTCATGACGAACCCTCGCCTGCTATGCCCTGACTTGTAGTTGTCTTAAGCTGACTGTGGGATGAAGCAGGCGCACGAAGCTGTTGTCGAGTTGAACGTAGAAATCGTAGAGCTCGCGCGTAACCTCACGGCCAGCTGAGTGAGCGTCCCAGCCAGAGCATGCGAGAGCGCGAAGCGGAGAATCTTTGAATCAGGCGCCGGCGGTTGCCGCACGCTCGGCATCCGCCATCGTCGGATAAATCTCGAAGAGAGTCTCGACCCGCGTCATCGCCATCAGGGATTGCACTTGCTCGGACGGCGCGATCAGGATGAGCTTGCGGCTGTGACGTTTGTAGGAAACGAAGAACTTCACCAGTGACCCCAGCCCCGCGGAGTCAACGTATGGCACGCCATTCAGGTCGATCAGGGTCACCGGCGCGGTCTGCTGCTGCATCGTGTCCTGGAATCCAAACAGAGTGTTGAGGACCAGTGGTCCTGTCAGTTTTACGATCGATTCACCTGAAGAACCTGGGCTTGACTCAACAACCAGCTTGTCGGAAGGCATGCGGGCGATTGTAAGAAACGAATGTTAACGCTTTGTGAAAGCTGAATTCCAATCCGTTACTGGCTCGCTGCCAGCAGTTCAGCCAGGTACTGTTTCCAGACCGCCGCTTGGGTGTGTGTTCCGTGTCCGCGTGTCTGATCGCTGATCGGCAGCAGGACAAAGCGGCCTTTCTTCACCAGTTTGATTTCCTTTTCCGCGATGCCCAATTCCGGCGGATTGATCTGATCGTCGGCGGAGTTGACGAACATCACCGGAGCGGTAATCTTCTCGAGATTGGCCGACGGATCGTAGTTTCGCGACGAGTCGACGGCGTAGAGAAGGTCGTTCGCATCCGTTGCCGCCATTCGCGAAGCAATAAACTCGCCGAGATCGGCGTCCGCCTGATCGCGGGTCGGGTAGTGCTCCTGCATTTGCAGCGGCGAACTGCCCATGATCAGCAGAATATTAAGTGCACCTTGCAGGCCGTGTGGTTGCTGCTTGTAGTCGCCGTGATTCCAATCTGGGCTCTGTTGTATGGAATCCATGATCATCTTCCGGAACATCCGATTGCGTCCGGCGATCTGGACGGGCAGGCATGCCAGCGGCATGGCCGCGTCCATGAAATCGGGATGCTCTTCCAGCCAGATCCACGAATGCATGCAGCCCATCGAGGTGCCCATCAGCAGCCGCAGGTGATCGACTTTCAGTCCTTCGGTCAGCAGCAGGTACTGCGCCCGCACCATGTCGTCGTACTCATAGTGAGGAAACCGGGCACGCAGGCCGTCGCTCGGCTTGCTTGACTGACCATGTCCGATGGCATCCGGCAGAATGATGTAGTAATGGGAGGCATCGAGCAGTTGACCGGCTCCAAAGAGAACTCCAGCAAAGCGATCATTCACGAACTGGTGACCCGAACCCCCGGTTCCGTGTAGCACCATGACCGCATTCGTTACCTGTCCCTTCGCATCGCGAACCGGAGTCCCATATGTCGAGTAATGCAGCTTCAGTTCCGGCAGCGAACCACCGGATTTGAACTGAAAATTGTGGACGACAAAATCGCCTTCGACTGGCTTGGGAACTTCCTGGGAAAACGTGCCTACTGAAATGATGGCAATAGTCAAGGAGAGCCAGAGCACAAGTTTCATGGGCCAAGAGGTTACAGCCTGGGAGATCGAAGGGCAAATTCAAAGAGATCCGAGGCGCAACGGATGATCGTCCTGGCGAGAAAGTAAGAGAAAGCTTGCAAATCAGCTCGGGATGCCAGCAGAATGACACGCATCATCTCGGTCGGGCTCCCGCCCTGCCCGCGTAACGGACCTCGTGAGGACCCAGGATGCTGCGTCTGATTCGCGAATTGGTGAGGCCTTATCGCGGAACACTCTTCATTATCCTGCTGACCATGCTGGTACAGACGGCAATGAGTGTCGTCGCACCGTGGCCACTTAAAATCGTCCTCGACAACGTTGTTGGCACTCATAAACTCGCCCCGTGGCTCGATCACTTGCTGCGTCCCTTTATGACGGGCAGCAGCAAAATGCAAATCGCGGCCGCCGCTGCCATCCTTACTGTTCTGGTCGCCCTCGTCGGCGCACTCGCCTCTTATATCGCGAATTACTACACCACGAGCGTCGGACAATGGGTTGCCAACGATTTGCGGTTGCGCACTTATCATCACTTGCAACATCTGTCGCTGAATTACTACGACAGCCACCAGGTGGGAAACATCCTGAGCACACTAACAACGGATGTCCAGACGATCCAGGGATTCGCCTCGTCTTCCACCCTTGGAATTCTCGTCGATCTTCTTACCATCCTGTGCATGCTGGTGGTGATGTTCTGGTTGAACTGGGACTTCACGCTGATTGCGGTGGCGCTCACGCCATTTATGCTGTTGCTCGTTTCCCGCTTCAAGAAGGCGGTGAAGAAAGCTACCCACGAAGTCCGCAAGCAGCAAGCGAGCATGGTGGCGGTGCTTCAGCAGGGGCTGGAGTCGATGCGCGTGATCAAGGCGTTTGGGCGTCAGGACCTGCAGGAATCAGAACTCGGCGAGGTCAGCCTGGCTACTGTAGATGCCGCGCTGAAGGCTCGTCGCGTCAAAGCGCTGTTATCGCCGATGGTCAACGTCACCGTTGCCCTATGTACCGCGATCGTACTCTGGCGCGGCTCATCATTAATCATAAAAGGGACAATGACGGCAGGTGCGTTGATCGTCTTTCTCGCTTACCTGACTAAATTTTTCAAACCGGTGCAGGACCTCGCCACTATGACCAACAGCATCGCACAGGCTGCGGTTGGCGTAGAGCGCGTGCGGGGAATCCTGGACGCCGACAACATTATTCCGGAAAGAGCCGGGGCGCGAGCACCCGAGACATTGAAGGGCGAAATCGATTTCAAGAATGTCGCCTTCGCCTATGACGAGAGCACTCCTGTTCTTCGGGATGTGACCTTTTCGATTAAGCCGGGACAGATGATCGGAATCGTCGGTCCTACGGGTGGCGGGAAATCCACCATCATCAGCCTAATCCCGCGCTTCTACGATCCCACGGCTGGAGAGGTGAGGATCGACGGCATTGACATCCGGGACTATAAGCTGCAAGCCCTGCGAAAACAGGTCGGATATGTACTGCAGGAAACCGTTCTTTTCCGGGGCACGATTCGCGACAACATCGCCTACGGACGCGCGGGAGCCGCAAACGAGGAAATAATAGAAGCCGCGCGCCTGGCAAACGCCGACGAGTTTATCGTCCGTATGCCACACGGCTACGACACAGTGGTCGGCGATCGAGGCGAAACGCTCTCGGGAGGGCAACGGCAGCGCATCGGAATCGCGCGCGCAATTGTCCGCAATAATCCCATCCTGATTCTGGATGAACCGACGGCGGCGCTCGATACCGAATCCGAACGGCTGGTAGTCGGCGCCTTAGAGCAGCTCATGAAGGGCCGTACCGTAATTATGATCGCGCACCGGCTCAGCACCATTCGAGATGCCGACAAGATCATCGTCCTCAAGGACGGCGTGGTTGCCGAGGAAGGCTCCAGCGACGAGCTACTAGCTAAAAACGGCATATACGCCCAGCTTTATCGTGTTCAATTCGGAACGGCTGCTCAGACGGGGGCTTAGTCCGAAGTGGCTGGTCTACAATTCGAAGGAACTGCCCCGTCTGCCATGAGGATTAACGATGTCGAGATCACTGATAGTGCTTCCTGAAGACTCGGCACAGCCGATCCTCGATGCGATCGGCCACGCCGAACGGTCGGTTCGCGTAAAGATGTTCTTGTTTTCGGATCCGACCCTGTTGAAGGCCGTGATTGATGCCCACAATCGCCGCGTGAATGTGCGCATCATGCTGAATCCGGCGCGACGCGACGGAGAACAGGAAAACCAGGATACACGCGCGGCGCTCACCAAGGCGGGGATCAACGTAATCGACAGCAATCCGGCTTTTGACCTTACGCACGAAAAATCGATGGTGGTGGATGATTCGATCGCGTTCGTCAAATCGTTGAACTGGGATACGAAGAACCTGACTGAGACGCGCGACTATGCAGTAGTCACGACCAAAAAACATGAGGTGCGAGAGATCATCGACTGTTTCGAGGCGGATTGGGATCGCAAGGAGTTCGCGGTGGGACCCCAGTCACACATGATCTGGTGCAAGGGAAATGGACGCGATCGCATTGCTCAATTCATCGACGAAACAAAGCATTCGCTCTGGCTTCAGAACGAGCGCTATCAGGACCAGATCATCATCGAACACCTGGTGCGCGCCGCCCGCCGCGGAGTCAAAATTCACTCGATGGCACGATCTCCTCATAAGTTGAAAAAAGACAAGCTGATTGAGGGCGTAGGAGGTCTGCGAATCCTGGACGATGTGGGAGCCAAAATCCACAAGCTTCGCCACCTGAAATTACACGCCAAAATGCTGCTCGCTGACGGCGAACGTGCGATTGTCGGTTCTATCAATCTTGCGCCCGGAAGTTTCGATAGCCGTCGCGAACTGGCAATCGAAGTCCATGCCGATGAGGTAGTTGACCGCCTGAACAACAGCGTTCGAAACGACTGGGAAAACTCTCATCCGCTGGACTTAAGCGATGAGGGCTTACTGGCCGACCTGGAAGAGCACGCAGCTGAAGGCGCTGAAACACTGGCCCTGAATAACACCGCGGGCACAGGCCATAACGGTCACAAATAAGAAAGCAGCGGACCGCGCTCGGCCTGGAGCGAGCGACGCGAGCACCGATTCTGCTCGTGTGACCGCACAGTCAACAATCAACTGTCTCCGAGTGACAAAGCGCTGTTTAGAAAATGCCACTGATTGCAAGTCTCTGATCCGTTGATCGATTCACATCGTCTCCTGTAAACTTGTTGTCGGTGGGGCAGTTCTCTGCCTCCTCTCCTTAGCCGACGTAGCTCAGTTGGTAGAGCAGTCGATTCGTAATCGACAGGTCATCGGTTCAAGTCCGATCGTCGGCTCCAGTCTTTTCAAGTGCTTGCCTTGCTTTGATCCAGCTTGACTTTCTTACACCCTCCCTGGCGCTGGCGTCGGTGTCTCAGGATAGAATTTCCCAATGTGCGGGCGCTATCGGCTATCACGGCGAAAACAAGCAATCGAAGACTACTTCGCCACCCAGGCCAATGACGTGGAGTGGCACCCCCGCTATAACATCGCTCCGACTCAACCGGTTTTGACCATCCGCCAGAACGCAAAAGAACCTGTCAGGGAGTTGTCGGTCATGCGATGGGGTCTCATCCCTTCATGGGCAAAGGATGCTTCGATTGGCCCGGCAATGATCAATGCCCGGTCGGAAACAGCTCCGAACAAACCCGCTTTCAAAGACGCCATGAGATACCGACGCTGCCTGATCCCTGCCGATGGATTCTACGAATGGCAACGGGCCTCAAAGGCCAAACAACCCTACTGCTTTGAGATTCGAGACAGCGCGCTGTTTGCATTCGCAGGTCTCTGGGATCAATGGAGAAACGCAAAAGGCGAACTGCTTGAAACCTGCTCGATCCTGACCACGACTCCGAACTCGGTCGCAAGCGACGTCCATAATCGCATGCCGGTCATACTGGGCAAGGACGACTATGATTTCTGGCTCGATCCGAGCCTGAGGAACATTCCCGCCCTCAGCGAGCTCTTAAAGCCGTTCGATGGAGCTCAGATGCGGCGCTTTCCCGTCAGTGAATGGGTAAATGCTGTGCAGCACGATGACGAGAAGTGCAGTTCCCCGATCGAGCTGAATGCTGTGCCGGTGCAGCAATCGCTGCTCGAATAGACGGAGTCAGGTCCCTCTTGGTCCCGGGAACACTTCGACTCGAACCAAGCTGCGCGTCTTGCGCTCTACCGATCAATCTACCGCGTATGGCGTCCCGGCGGCCGGGCTCGGTCGCACTGTGATACAAACCGGGCGCTCCAATCGGGGCAGGAACGCCCAATATCATCAATATCTCAAATTTTGATTTGACAATCTCCAGCTACACTGGCACCATCCGCAGGAGTCATCGTAACAGCACAAAATCCTTATCTAAAACGTTTCTTTAGCCTACCTCCGAATGGACGATGGCAAAGGCTGTGGGGCTCGGGCGCGAACGACTAGCGGTGAGGATGGATACGATGCTCGTCTTCCGATGTGTCTGGAAAACTTTGGCGGCTTCCCTGGTAACGATCGCCTTCGCAATGATGCTGCCAGCCTGGAGTTTCGCGCAATCCAACTCCGTGATGCGCGTATACGCAGCAGCCCGGGGAGCGCAAGCGATCTTTTGCGAAGTCCGGCTCGCAGTAGACGACTGTAAGAGTGCCGCCGATATTTTGACGTCGCATCTGCAGGCGTATCCGGTAGCACAGTTGGGTACGTGGACGTGGGTGATTCTCCCGGCGGATCACTGGAACGACCTGGGAAGAGAGTTGGGGCTTGATCTGGATTCGCCTGCCTACACGTGTCTGGAAGATCGAATGACGCTTATCGACGAGTCGATGCTGGCCCAGAAAGATCCGCGCAGAAATGCCGACCTGCTGCGCAAGTTCGAGATGCCATTGGCGAAGCTCATCGATTTCGCTGTCACCCACGAAATCGGCCATGCGCTCTGCGGATTCAAGGACGAATACAAGGCGGAAGCCGTAGGAAAGCGGTTGCGCGAGGGACAACTGCCATATTGCTCGTTGCCGGAAAAGGTACGCGAGAAGCTTCCCCTGACCTTACAGGCCGATGTTTGGGGTGCAAATCATGCACCGCTGGGAAACGGTGCAAAGTGATTGCTGTTTAAAAATTCAGCAGTTTGGGTTTTCCGCTGATGCACTCAGCGGAAACGCGCGTCGGGATTTTCCGGGATCTCCCGGCGCGTGAGTTTCCTCAATCCCGGCACAATTGAATACCCAACCTGAACAACTCCGGCGGGGGTCTCATCGGGTCTCCGCCATTTTTTCATTCTTCTTACCGAGTGATTGTCGGTGACCCAGACTCACTTGGATGTGAGCGCCATCACTTCTGTGTTTGCGGGCACTCTCCCTCCATCGGCTTCCACTGGCTCACTTGCACCTTCTGTCCCTGTTTGCAATGTGGGTCCAGGTGGCTATAGCCGAGACCTTCGAAGGAGATTCCGGTATCCATTGCAGGTTTGTCGCCAAGGAAAAAGACGTTGTATTTGCGATGCGCCCGGAAGTCGTTCACGATCATGCAGCCCTCAACGTTTCCGGGCTTCACACAACCATGCCCCGTAACGTGGACTGTTGGGGGCGACGCCGGTGGAGGAGCCGCCTGCTGACCGACCAACGCCAGGGACCATGTAAGCAACAGCCCAATCAGGATTAGAAGCTTCTTCATCTGCTCCTCCAACGGGTTCCCACGACGATTCTTTGTAGCCACTGAACACCCAGAGCGCTGACTCCCTGCCTGAAGCGCACGTTACTCACTTCAGCAATTCTTCATCCACCAGACGCTTACCCTGCGCCAGTTGACTGACTTGGGGTTGTGGCTAAGCAGCCAGCGAAGCGTCTTGCTACAAGGCGAACTGTTCGCGGATCTCCGGTTACCCTCTGAACCCTGCAACATCTTTTCGATTGCCCGGCCGGCGCGGGGCGAGATCTTCGCTCTCCGCACATCCTTGCTGGTCAGGAAAAACAGGCGGCCATCGCTGGAGTGAACGATCAACCCGGCCTGCCCTCGCTGAGAGGTTATCTTCTGGATCTTTTCCTGGTTCTCTACTGCTTTTCGTCGTGCGACTGCCACAGTTCTCTCCTCTATCTGGCTGGCGGAAGTTGCTTACAAAGGGAGGAATGGACTTCAAAGAAAATGCCGAACCTGCGACTGATACCCGATTACTCTGAATTGCGATTCCGCTTGCGAGTTGTCCCGAAGCGGGTTTGCTTTTTATGGCAAAAGCCTTTCGAATGTAGGAGCAATGACCAGCCAAACCGATCCCGCTCTCGCCGTCGAAGCTCCTGAGCCCGCGACCCCAGTCGCGCCGAAAGTCCCTAAAATCGACGTCGTTCACGGCGAAACCCGTGTCGACAACTACTTCTGGATGCGCGACAAAGGCAATCCCGAGGTGGCACGCTATCTGGAGGCGGAGAACGCATACGCCGACGCGCTCACGCTACATACCGGCGCGCTACAAGCGGAGCTCTACCGCGAAATGGTGAGCCATATCAAGGAGACTGATATCGGCGTCCCTTCCCGCGAAGGCAGTTTCTTCTACTACACGCGGACTGAGGCGGGAAAGCAGTATCCAATTTTCTGCCGTAAGCAGGCGCGTGGCGATGCCATTCAGGAAGACACGCCGGAGCAGGTGATCCTCGATCAGAATCAACTCGCCGAAGGCCAGAAGTTCATGTCGCTGGGCGGCATGAGCGTGAGCGAAGATGGCAACCTGCTCGCCTATTCAACCGACAACACAGGCTTTCGTGAATACACGCTCTACGTCAGGAATCTGGAAACCGGCGAACTTATGCCCGAGCGAATGGAAAAGACTGGCTCGTTCGCCTGGGCAGCCGACAATCGCACTCTCTTCTACACCGTCGAAGAGGAAAGCACGAAGCGGCATTATCGTGTGTATCGTCACCTGCTCGGGACCAATCCCAGCGAAGATATCGTCGTCTACGAAGACACCGATGAGCGCTTCAACGTCGGTGTGGAACTGACGCGCAGCCGCGAATACCTGCTGATCGAGAGTGGCAGCCATACCACGTCGGAGTGGCGATACCTTCGCGCCGATCAGCCCCAAGGAGATTGGAGCATAGTTGCGCCTCGCGTGCAGGACCAGGAATACCAGGTCGATCATCACGGCGACGAGTTCTTCATCCGCGTGAACGACACGGGCCGGAACTTCCGCCTCGTTACCGCCCCCCTCACAAACCCTGGGCGTGAGCACTGGAAAGAAGTTACCCCTCATCGATCCGGCGTAATGCTTGCGGGAATGGATTTCTTCGCTGGCTTCTTCGTTCTGCTCGAGCGCGAGGATGGGCTCCCTCATTTCCGCATCACCGACTTCAGCACCGGCGAATGGCACCGCATCAGCTTTCCCGAGCCGGCGTATTCGACTTTTCCGGCGCAGAACCGCGAGTGGAAGACCACAAAGTTCCGCTACGCATATCAGTCAATGGTCACACCCAATTCGGTCTATGACTATGACGTTACGAATCGGCGGTCGGAGTTGCTGAAGCGCACCGAGGTTCCCGGTTACGATCAATCGCAATATCAGGCGGAGCGGCTTTACGCCGTCGCTGCCGATGGCGCGCGTATCCCGATATCTCTCGTATACCGAAAAGGATTCCAGCGCGACGGCTCGCATCCGATGCTGCTCACTGGTTATGGAGCGTATGGCTACACCTATCCGGTCAACTTCAGCTCGAATATCCTGAGTCTGCTGGATCGCGACTTCGTGTTTGCCATCGCGCACATCCGCGGTGGGGGCGACCTCGGGAAGACCTGGCACGATCAGGGTCGCATGATGAACAAGAAGAATACGTTCACCGACTTCATCGTCGCGAGCAGAACATCTCGTGAATCAACGTTACACGTCGCGCGACCGGTTGATCGCCACCGGCACCAGCGCCGGTGGTCTCCTCATGGGTGCCATCGCGAACATGCGACCGGATCTGTTCAAAGCGGTCATCGCGCGCGTCCCCTTCCTCGACGTGATCAATACCATGCTGGACGACACGCTGCCGCTCACGGTTCCCGAATATGAAGAGTGGGGCAATCCGAACGAAAAGGCTGCCTACGACTACATGCTCTCCTACTCGCCTTACGATCAGTTGGAAGCGAAACCTTATCCCGCGCTGCTGGTGAAGACCTCCTTCAATGACAGCCAGGTGATGTACTGGGAGCCGGCGAAATATGTCGCCAGGCTGCGCACACTCAAGACAGACTCCAATCCCCTGCTGCTGAAGACCAACATGGCCGCCGGCCACGGAGGCGCATCCGGACGCTACGATCTGTTGCGCGAAACAGCGTTCGAATACGCTTTTATGCTCTGGCAGGTGGGACGAACGCCGTAATCCCGAAAGGCTGCTAACGTTTTCAGGTTCGCCCGTCTAATCCGCAGACTGCCCATGGAGGCACGTGATGCGGAATCGAATTTTACCTTTGCTGTTGTCTGCTTTTGCATTCGCGGTTCTTCTTTTGACTGCCACAGCACACGCCAGCGAGCTGACCTGTCGAAATAACAATTCCAACTGGGACGACGAAGCGACAGCTAACGGCGAACAGCACCTGTCCATCCCTGCCAACTCCATCAGCACGCTGCATGTGAATGCCGCCAAAAATGGTGGCATTCAGGTAAGCGGTTGGGACGGTGACCACTACGAAGTGCTGGCCTGCAAAACGGCTGCTGGTGAAACCGATGCCGCTGCGCAACAGCGCCTGTCGGAGATCAAAATGGTGCTCAATGGCGATCAACTGAGCGTGGAAGGCCCGCAGAGTGAGCACTGGACCGCGTTCCTCCTCATTCATGCTCCGAAGAACGTGAACCTCGACATGCACGCTACCAATGGACCGATCGACGCTCGCGACATTTCCGGAACGCTTACCATCGACACCGAGAACGGTCCTTTGGCGGTACGCAACTGCTCTGGACAAGTCAGAGCTACTGCTAAGAACGGACCGATCCAATTGATCGGGACAGGTGGTTCCGCGACCCTGAACGCAACCAACGGACCGGTGGAAGTAAAAGTCCGCGGCAACGCCTGGACCGGTGGTCAGGTAGAAGCCCGCTCGGAGAATGGCC
The DNA here is from genome assembly GCA_963826275.1 of Terriglobia bacterium. Taxonomy (GTDB): domain Bacteria; phylum Acidobacteriota; class Terriglobia; order Terriglobales; family Acidobacteriaceae; genus JAJPJE01. Next base: position 160,535 of record CAWGWI010000020.1, read on the forward strand.
CGATCGTGCTTGCAGTTCCGGAAGGCTTCCAGTCGGCGTTTCTCGCCGAAGCCAGCGAGCATGCGCCCATGAGTTGTGCCGGAACGGTATGCGGCCAGACTCGCAAGACTTGGGACGACCGTACCCGCCGCATTGAATATGGCAGTGGATCGCCTGTTCTGAAGATTTCGACGGAGAATGGCCCGATCGCAGTACAGACAGCCAAAGCCGAGTACTGAAGCACACCCAAAGATTGCGGTTCCGCTAGAGCGTCGAAAGACTTGAGGTCATGGTGAGCGAAGCGCCCAGCATGACCTCAAGGCAATACAGAATCACGTGGGCTGCTACTTCCCAGCCTTTTCCAGCTCCGCGGTAGCCGCATCGATCACCCTGGCCTCGTTCTGCAGGGTATTTGCCACCACCAGAATCTCCGTATCTGCTTCCTGCCATTTCTTCTGCTCGATCGCCTCGCGAATTCCCGGCATTGTCTTCACTCCGTAACCAGTGTAGAAGCCCGGAGCGTAGATCTGGTGCTTGAACCACGGACGATTCGGCAACCCCTGGTCGTCGGTCAAAGCCCGTTCTGATTGGATCAACTTCGCATTCACCGTGGTCAGCGATCCCCTCGCGAGTGCGGCGCCACCGTTTTGTTCCGCCTGGTTGAATGCATGCTGATATCGCTCTGCGCTGTGACTAAGAGCGTCGACTGCATTCTTCAATGGAGCAAAATTCAGGTACGGAGGGACGGATTCTCGCGCAGGCGGAACGTAGGTCTTACCCGGATCGGCCGCCGCTACCTGGTCGCCCTCATCGAGTTCCTTGTTTTGCTCGACGATACGGTTGCGCTCGTCAGTCGCCAGCTTTTCCACTTCTTCCGCGTATCGCTTCACGGTATCGGAAAAGGCGCTGAAATCGAGCGGGATCAGGTCCGCATCGGCGAGCCGCATCACGGCACTCCCTGCGGTTTGCGAGAGTGCGCGTCCATAAACGAACTGCGTATCGTCAAAATGTGTGTACCAATAGAAGTCGTCATACACCGAGTGGTAGACGCCACCGCCGTCTTCTCCACCAAATCCCAGATTCATGGATGCGATCCCGAGGTGGTCGATGAAAACAGTGTAATCCGAACCGGAGCCGAGCGCGTTCACCCACATGTCCTTGCGATCTCGAACCTTCTTCTTTTCATCGTCACTTTTCGCCTCGGTGATGTCGCGTGCGCGCCTGCGCTGCCATACCGACATTTGCTTCTCCGGATCCTGCACATCACGGGCGACGTCGTTCAGCAGGTTTTGCAGTGTGTGTGATGCCCCGGCAAACAGGAAGCCACGGCTGTTGCCGTCAGAGTTGATGTAAGCCACCGCATGCTGCCGTAGCTCATCGGCATGTGTCTCTGCCCATTCGGTGGACCCAAGCAGGCCGGGCTCCTCGCCATCCCATGCGGCGAGGATAATCGTCCGCTTTGGCTTCCATCCCTGCTTCAACAACTCGCCCAGAGCACGCGCCTCCTCCATCAGCGGCGACATCCCCGAAACCGGATCCTCTGATCCATTCACCCACGCATCATGATGATTGCCGCGAATCACCCACTCGTCCGGATACGTCGAGCCCGGAATGCGCGCGATCACGTCGTAGATTGGTTTGTGATCCCAGTTGAAGCTCACTGCAAGATGCACTTTTGCTGGCCCCGGTCCGACGTGATAGGTGATCGGCAACGCGCCGCGCCAGTTCTCAGGAGCCACCGGACCGGCGAGTTGTTCGAGCAACGGCTGCGCATCGCCGTAAGAGATCGGCAGAACCGGAATCTTGGTGAAGACCTTCACATCGTTGCGGTCGAGACGCTTTGCATCCGCCGTTGAGCCGACGCCCGGCGTCTCCGGATCGCCGGGATACACCGGCATATCCATCACGCTGCCGCGCTGCACACCGTCGGAATTTCGATACGCCCCGCGCGGAAACACATCACCCTCGAAGTAGCCGTCATCGCGGGGATCGGAATAGATGATGCACCCGATAGCCCCGTGCTCGGCCGCGACTTTCGGCTTGATCCCGCGCCAGGAATTCCCGTAACGCGCAATCACGATCGCGCCCTTCACCGAAATCCCCATGCGATCGAGCTGCTCGTAGTCCTCAGGAATCCCGTAGTTCACGTAAACAAGTGGCGCGGTCACGTCGCCATCGATCGAATACGCGTTATAGGTGGGCAGTTGCTCCGACTGCTGGCTTGACGTCGGATCACCCGGCACAGGCGGTTCTACCAGCTTCGCCGTATACGGCTTCGACCCGAGCAGCTCCAGCTTGCGCGACTTCGGGGTCGGATAGAGAACAGTGAACGTCTCAATCTGCGCATCGAGTCCCCAGCTCTTGAATTGCGAGAGGATCCACTCCGCATTGTCTTTATCGTAAGGCGATCCTACGTTATGAGGACGGGCAGACAGCCGTTGATTGTACTGGCGAATATTCTCAGCCGTTGGAATCTGGCGAAATTTCTGCTCCCAATCGCGCTCTGCAGTTGAAGACTGTTCCGAATATCCGGCGAGCGGTGCGCTTTGAGCTGCGACGGTCTGAATCGACAGCAATGAATAGATCAGTGATGCAACTAACGCGAGTCGCAATGATTGCATTCTTTCTCCCCTGGAATCTGCGCGGAATTATAACGTGCAGAGCTGGAGATGCGCGTACCTGCGAAAGGAAGAATGGAGCCAACTCGCCCCCGGGTGGGCCCAGTTCTCAAAAGGACATTCGTGTCCATGGTCAGTCTGTGTCTGCACAACATAAAATGATGTAGGCATGCCACGCATTCTCCTGCTTTCGAACACCACCGGCTACCAGGCAAACGCCTTCAAAGAGGCCGCCGAGCGCATGCGTGTGTCGATCGCGCTCGCGACCGATCGCTGTCACGTCCTCGAAGATCCGTGGGGAGACGGCGCAATCCCGGTGCGTTTCCAGGAGCCCCAGGAATCGTCGGAAAAGATAGCGGACTTTGCGCGCAGGTATCCCTTCGACGCCATCGTCGCCATTGGCGATGCGCCGACCATGACTGCGGCCTTCGCCGCCGAGCGCCTCGGTCTTCCCTACCATCCACTGCACGCGGTTGACGCATGCCGCAACAAGTGGATCGCTCGCGAACGCTTCAAGGCCGCAGGATTGGCGGTACCGTGGTTCAAGCGCTTCCCCTCTGATCACAATCCACAGATCGCGGCTGGCGAGACGCCCTATCCATGCGTGCTCAAACCGCTTGGCCTCTCAGCCAGTCGTGGCGTGATTCGCGCCAACAATGAGCGCGAGTTCATGACGGCCTTCGAACGAATCGCAAAGCTGCTCGAAGCCGCAGACGTTCGTATCAGCAAACAGGATTCGACCCAATGGATTCAAGTCGAGAGCTATATTCCCGGCAGGGAGTTCGCGCTCGAAGGCTTGGTCACGAATGGTCAACTGAAAACACTCGCACTCTTCGACAAGCCCGACCCGCTCGAAGGACCGTTTTTCGAAGAAACAATTTACGTAACCCCCTCACGTTTGCCGAAGCGAGATCAGACGGCCATCTTCGACTGTGCGCAGTCCGCCATCACTGCTCTTGGACTCCAGCACGGTCCCATCCATGCCGAATTTCGCTTCAATGAAAATGGGCCCTGGGTACTGGAAGTCGCGGCGCGACCCATCGGCGGACTCTGCGCCAGGGCACTTCGCTTCGACTCGGGAATGCCGCTCGAGGAGCTCATCATTCGTCACGCTCTCGGCGAGAATATCGCCGCGATCGAGAGAGAGAACTCCGCTTCCGGCGTGATGATGATTCCAATCCCCTCGGCTGGCGTTTACGAAGGCGTTGATAACGTAGAAGCCGCAGAAAAAGTGGAAGGCATCGAATCTGTCGAAATCACGGCCAAGCTGCAACAGAAACTGATCCCACTGCCCGAGGGTGCAAGCTACCTCGGATTCATCTTCGCACGCGGCTCATCGCCCGAATTTGTGGAGAACGCGCTGCGCGTGGCGCATTCGAAATTGCATTTTCAGATTTCAGCGGAATTGAAGGTGGTTTAGTCGGTCAGTCTCTCAGTCATTCAGTCGGTCGTCATCGACTCTGTCAGCTTTGATGGAGCCCACTCGCCCTCGAGTGGGCAAAAGCTCACGCCTGCGACTGCTGACCAGACTGAAAGACTTTTCGACTGAGAGACTAAAAGACTGACTGACCGATCGACTTACTGTTTGCTTTTTTGCGGCACAAATCCTGGCGGCAGCGCGGCGTTCTCACCGAAGAAGTACTCTTCCATCTGCTTCACCAGGATTTCCTGGTCCGATTTATTCGCCGGGTTCAGACGGTATTCATTCAGAATCATCTTGCAGTGCTCTGCCCACATCTTCCACGCCTCGCGCGAGACGCTCTCGAAGACCTTCTGGCCGAGTTCGCCGTTGAAAGGCGGTTCATCCAGCCCCGGCATTTCGCGCTGAAACTTCACACAGAACACTGTGCGCGTTACCGGCTCATTGTCGGGTTGGGGCGTAACTGGATTGCCGCAGCTCATGGCTTGCTCCTTGTTATCTGATCACTTGGATGATTCTAACGCACGAACGGTGCAAGGCGAGGAGCGGCGTTATTTCAGCAGCCCCTGCTGCGCAATTCCGATGTTGTCGCGGGTCGAGTTCTTCACCACGTACATCATCTCGTCCGCCTGACGAATGATCTCGTGCGCGCTCTTCGCATCTTCAGGGTAGGACGCCAGACCAAAGCTGGCTCGGACATTCAGGTTCAATCCGTCGCCTTTCAGCCACATGGTTTTGCGGAAATATTCGAGCAGTCGTCGCGCCACCACCGTGGCCGATTCTTTGCTGGTCTGCGGCAGAAGAATGACAAACTCGTCGCCGCCGTAGCGAAACGCGTAGTCAATCAAGCGCAGGTGGGATTTCACCGCATACCCGATCTCTGCCAGTAACTTACTGCCGATCAGGTGACCGTAGGTGTCGTTCACCATCTTGAAGCGATCAAGATCGATGAACAGCACCGTGAACTCGTATCCGAAACGCGCCGAGCGGTAGACCTCCGCTTCCAGCGTCTTATAAAGATGTCGCGCATTATAGAGACCGGTGCAGTCATCGGTGATCGTCAATTCCTGGATCTTCTCGACCGACCGCGCATTCTCAATCGCGATGGCAGCGTAATCGCACAGCGCCTGCAGGAAGAACATTTCGTTCTCCTCGAACTGGCCCATGCTTACGTTGATCAGTTGAATCACACCGAGCACCCGCTGGCGCGACTTTAAGGGCATGCAGATGATCGAGCGTGTCTTCCACTTCGTCATCTCGTCGATCCGTTTGGCGAAGCGCGGATCGTTATACACATCCGGCACGATCAGCGGTTCCCCATGGCGCGCAACCCATCCGGCAATTCCTTCGCCCATCTTCAGACGAACGGCCTTGAGAGTGTCAGCGGCATCTCCCACGGCGATGGCGAAATAGAGCTCATCTTTCGCATCGTCGGACATCAACAGGGACCAGGTATCCGGCTTGAAGTACTCGGCTACCTTTTCCATGATGGTTTGCAGAATCGAGTCGAGGTTCAGGGATGACGTCAGCGCCTTAGCGACATCGTGAAAGATATTCAGCTCGTGAAGATGCCGCTTTCTTTGAACTTCCGCGCTTTGAATCATCAATGGGGACCCGGGCCATGTTCCGGCCTATTCGGCGAATTATATTTTCGGTCTAGTCCCACAGCAATACAGGGAGGTTACCGATGTCACTCCTTCGGTCACGGTCCAATGGCTTAAATTTCAGCAAGATGCGGTGATCGGCGGGTTTGACACTCGCAAACCCAGTACCTATCATCGTGATGCACTCCACTTTACCAGTCGCAAGAGGCTCTTTGGCCGGTTTTGGCGAAAAATTGCGCCGTCAACGCGAGCTGCGTGGCATCTCGTTGGATCAGATTGCGACCGCCACCAAAATCAGCACCCGGATGCTCAAGGCCATCGAGGACGAGAAATTCGACCTGCTCCCCGGCGGCATCTTCAACAAGGGATTCATTCGAGCCTATGCCAAGTTTCTTGGTCTCGATGAGGAACAGACCGTAGCCGATTACGTGGCCGCAACTGGCCCCGAAGAACCGATCAATAACATTCCACAAATCGCCGATCTCCCCGATCGGGCGACGCGCCAGTTGGACGAAGATGCGACCATCTCCTGGAACGCGATCGTGGTGCTCGTTCTGATCATGGTGCTCGGATACGGCGGTTGGTGGTTCTACAACCACCGCAAAGCGGAACGCGAGAGTCGTGCGGCGAGCGCACCGGTCTCTGTTCCCGCCGCAACCCCAGTGGAAACGCCTATGGCCGCGGCCAAGACGGCCCCTCCTGCCGGCAGCACGGGGAACACCTCGAAGAGCGTCGCCCCACAGACCAACTCAAAGAACGTTGCCGTACAAAACAGCAGCTCGACCACACCTCCTGCAAGTCCAGCCGCACTGAAAACGGACTCGACCGCCCCGGCGATGAAACCTGCCGTCGATCTGGTCATCCGCACCAGCGAAGAAACCTGGGTACAGGCCGTCGCTGATGGCAAGACAGTGTTTTCAGAGACCCTGCCCGCCGCTTCCGAAAAGCATGTGACGGCTGCGCGCCGTATTACTCTCACCGTAGGAAACGCCGGGGGCGTTGAAATCACCTATAACGGCGCGACCCTGCCTGATGTTGGTGGTCCGGGCAAAGTCCGTACCATCGTGTTCAGTCCTAACAAGTTCGAATTCCAATCGGAAGACCAATAAGGAACGCCCTTCCATTCGGCCTGACGCACACGCATTTCCGTGACAGAAAACGGCTGTTTGCTGGCCAGATGTGCAAACGATGTTTACTTGTAAGCTGTTGCAGGCGTAAGAACTGTTTGAGTTTGGCCGAGTTCTCTGGTAAGTTGATTAAGGTTAATTCGATTTTGCGGCCTACGCTCTCGTCCTCTCCTTTTGTAGCGTCCAAAGTCATCCAGGAGGAAGCAAGCATTGTCTTCCAAGAAGCGTTATTTATTCACGTCTGAGTCCGTGACTGAAGGTCACCCGGACAAGATTGCCGATCAGATTTCCGATGCCATACTAGATGCTTGTATCGAGCAAGATCCGTACAGCCGTGTGGCCTGCGAAACTCTGACCGCCACCGGCCTCGTCGTTATCGCCGGCGAAATCACCACCAAAGCGTACGTTGATTTCCAGAGCCTGGTCCGCGGCGTAGTCGCCGCCATCGGCTACGACAATGCTCTCTACGGTTTCGACTCCAATACCTGCGCGGTCATCTCCACCATCAACAAGCAGTCTGGTGATATCGCCATGGGCGTGGACGTGGGCGGCGCTGGCGATCAGGGCATGATGTTCGGTTACGCCACCAACGAAACAGCAGAGCTGATGCCGTTGCCCATCGCGCTGGCACACAAGCTCACCCTGCGGCTCACCGAAGTTCGCAAGAATGGCACGCTTCCTTACCTCCGCCCCGACGGCAAATCCCAAGTAACAGTTGAATACGACGAGAACGGCAAGCCTTACCGCGTCGACGCGGTCGTGATTTCGACCCAGCACGCCGAGACCGTCTCCAACGAAGAGCTCCGTGCCGACATCCTGAAGCACGTGATCCAGGCGACGATTCCCGCCGAACTGCTCGACGCCGACACCAAGTACCACATCAATCCAACTGGACGTTTCGTGATCGGCGGCCCGATGGGCGACACCGGACTTACCGGACGCAAGATCATCGTCGATACCTACGGCGGCATGGGCCGTCACGGTGGCGGCGCATTCAGCGGCAAAGATCCGACCAAGGTTGACCGCTCCGCAGCCTACATGGCGCGCTACATTGCCAAGAACGTAGTCGCTGCCGGATTGGCCGACCGCTGCGAAGTGCAGCTCGCCTACGCCATCGGCGTCGCAGAGCCGGTCAGCGTTCTGGTTGAGACATTCGGAACCGGCAAAGTCTCGGATGAAAAGATCGCTGAAGCGATTCGCGCGAACTTCCAGTTGAACCCCAAGGGCATCATCGATTCGTTGAAGTTGCGCCGTCCGATCTACAGGAAGACGGCCGCTTACGGCCACTTCGGCCGCAACGACCGCGATTTCACCTGGGAAGCAACCGACAAAGCGGCTGCTCTGCGCGCCGCCGCCGGTGCACAAGTCGCTGCGCACGCCAAGAATTAGTGAGCTTGTAGCGCTCCCCCGGTCCGGATGGACCTGAGGGGAGATGGTGTGAAACGGGCGCACCGAGTGTGCGCCCAACCCCCATTTTTTGGGTACCCTCTGGGTGGCCCATCCTGGCCTTCTTTGGGCTAAGGTGAGATTAGAAACGTCCTCGTCAGAGTCACGGCAATCATTCCCACGGCCCCCGAGCTGTTGTTAAATAGGAGATTATGGCTAGCACAACCACCAACATTCCCTGTGACGTTAAGAACTTCGAAGTAGCGGATCTGGGTAAGAAGCGCATCGAGTGGGCCAACCAGTCGATGAAGGTTCTGCAGATTATCCGCAAGGACTTCATCAAGAATCAGCCACTCAAAGACATTCGCATCTCGGCTTGCCTGCACGTGACCGCCGAGACCGCCAACCTGATGATCACGCTGCGCGACGGCGGCGCCGATGTCGCACTCTGCGCCTCCAACCCGCTTTCTACGCAGGACGACGTGGCTGCTTGCCTGGTACGCGACTACAACATTCCCGTGTTCGCGATCAAGGGTGAGGACAACAACACCTACTACTCGCACATCATGTCCGCGCTTGATCACAAGCCACACATCACCATGGATGACGGCGCTGACCTCGTCAGTATCGCGCTCACCAAGCGCACCGACGTCATTGACGGGATCATCGGCGGCACCGAAGAAACAACCACCGGCGTCATCCGCCTGCGTGCCATGGCAAAAGACGGCGTTCTGAAATATCCGATCGTCGCCGTGAACGACGCCGACACCAAGCATCTCTTCGACAATCGCTACGGAACGGGTCAGTCGACCATCGACGGCATTATCCGCGCTACCAACTTCCTGCTCGCGGGCAGCAAGTTCGTCGTCGCCGGCTACGGCTGGTGCGGTCGCGGATTGGCCAGTCGCGCTCGTGGTCAGGGCGCCGAAGTCATCGTCACCGAAATCGATCCGACGAAGGCGCTTGAAGCAGTGATGGACGGCTTCCGCGTCATGTCTATGGCTGAAGCAGCCAAGATTGGCGACGTCTTCTGCAGCGTCACCGGCAACAAGAGCGTGCTCGCGAAGGAACACTTCGAACTGATGAAGGATGGCGCGATCATCTCGAACTCCGGCCACTTCAACGTCGAGATCGATATCCCCGCCTTGGAAAAGCTGTCTTCTTCCAAGCGCACCACGCGCACCTTCGTCGAGGAGTACTCGCTGAAGGACGGACGCAAGATCAACCTGCTGGGCGAAGGCCGTCTGATCAACCTGGCCGCCGCCGAAGGTCATCCGCCGTCAGTGATGGACATGAGCTTCGCCGACCAGGCTCTCTCGGTCGAGTACATGGTGAAGAACCACGACAAGCTCGAGAAGAAGGTTTACCGCGTTCCGGAAGACCTCGACAAGCGCGTCGCCAAACTGAAGCTCGAGTCCATGGGCATCAAGATCGACCGCCTCACGCCTGAACAGGAAGAATACCTTTCAGGCTGGTCGGAAGGAACATAAGCGTTTCACGTTTCGAGTTTCACGAAGGGCGGCCCGCGAGGTCGCCCTTTTTCTTTTGCGTGCTTTTGTTTGTGTGCTTTTGTTTGTGTGCTTTTGTTTGTGTGCTTTTGTTTGTGTGGCGCGGACACTCCTGTCCGCGCTGTAGCGCCGGCGTCTCGCCGGCTGTGGCGCGGGCGCCCTCGCCCGCGTGTAGTTGGCAATACTGCGGTTGTAAACAAACGCGAGCAAAAAGGTCGAACTTAAGATTTCTGTGTTAGCCTCGCCAATCATGTTTGAGCGCTATACAGAACGCGCACGCCGGGTGATCTTCTTCGCGCGCTACGAGGCTAGCCAACTCGGCGACTCCTACATCGAAACGCAGGACCTGCTGCTGGGACTGGTCCGAGAAGACGCCGGTCTTCTCCTCGACTTCATCACGCCAGAACAGGCGTCATCGATTCGCCAGCAGATCGAGTCTGAAGCCGCTGTAAGAAATAAGGGCCAGCCAAAGCTGCCAACCTCCGTCGACCTCCCGCTGAGCAACGAATCCAAGCGAGTTCTGGCTTACTCAGCAGAAGAAGCGGAACGCCTGCGCGACCGGCACATTGGAGTCGAGCACATGCTGCTTGGGCTTTTGCGCGAGCAAGGGACGTTCGCCGCAAAGCTTCTTGCGAAGAACGGGCTGGAAGTAAATGCTATCCGCGAGCACCTGAAATCACCGCACGCAACGCGGTCTCTTCCTGCAACTCCTGGATTCGAAGAGCGTCACCCCGGACGAACGGCTGACGATTGCATCGAGTTCATCGACATCGAAACCGGCGAAAGAGTGGGGATCATCGGAATTCATTCCAAATATCCCATTCCTCGTGCTACGGATTTCGTTCTGCTCCAGCCTGGAAACGGCCAGACGGATGTCCGATACGAAGTCCTGGAGGTTGTGTTCAAGTATCGTCGCTACACGGCCGGTTCAGAATATTCGATCCAGCAACTGCATAATGTTACCGTTTGCGTTCGGCGCGCCGACCAGCGCCGCAGCGGCTTCGCCGAAAGCACCTAAGCTGCTCAGCATCTGGCTGATTACTCGCTCCTGCCGGCAATTCTCTCCATAATGCCTCAATCCATCTCGCTGAGGGGCTTCGAATGAGTGCACGGACTCGTTACATCATCGCGATTTGCGAAGGCGTGGTACTTCACTTCCTCTTCTTTCATCCCTATCTACCTTATTCGGTGCGCGAACATCGAATGCCTGGCTTCTGGCCGATGGTGATCACGCTACTGATCGCAGGTTTCGCTGCCACATTTCGTGCCGCCGGTCATACTGCCAGACTGTGCGCCTGCGTCGTTCTCGGCATGTGTCTCGGGAACACACTGCTGATCGCTTTCGACTGGACTAAAGATCCAACCACTCACAACCTGTTTCCATTCGAGTTCATCATGATCGCTTCCGCCATGATTCCGGTTTATGCTGGCGGACTGATTTCCTGGCGGCTCACCGGCGAAAGGGCTTCTTCCCAGGCAGATTCATAGAACCACAATCGTGATCCCTCGATTACCGCGACCCAAATCCGTATCTTGCTTCAGCGACTTGTGCTTCTGCAGCAATTGCCAAGCCAGTTCGTTTGAGATGCGCCAGTCCTCCCCGAAGATCACGCCCGCGCAACCGCCTGACTCGCACAGCCCACGCAGCTCTTTCTGTACTGCAATGCGAATCTCGCCGCCAACGCCATGCGATCCATAACCGTGGACAATCTTCAGCAGCACGCAACCTTGCTGGCGTGCGACGTTCATCTCGCGTTCAAGCTGCGCGAGCGCCTCGCGAACCAATGGCATACCACTCTTAAGATTTACCGTTTTTAGTAGCAAGCGTATCCATCAATCTCGAGAACACGGTGGGTAGCAAACTAACAACTAACCACTAAAAACTAACAACTGTTTTTCTGGCAACTGACAACTGCCGACTGACAACTTATTATGTTCTGCGATGAGTATGAAGCAAATTGCTGGTTGGGCTCTGGACGTCTGCCACGCGCAAGGCGTGCAATACGCCGAAATCCGTATCGTCGACGATCGCCAGCGGGCGCTTTCGACCAAGAACGGCAAAGTCGGCTACGTTTCCGATTCGGAGTCGCTCGGCGCCGGAATCCGCGTGCTCGCCAATGGCGCTTGGGGATTTGCCGCGACGGAAGATCTGACGCGCGAAGGCATCGAGATCACCGCCGGCCGCGCGCTTGGAGATCGCGCGTTCCTCGGCACGCGTGAAACAGGAAGACGTGCGGCTTGCGCCCGAACAGGCGTATGTCGACGATTGGGCGAGTCCGTGCCGCATCGATCCGTTCACCACGTCAGTAGAGCAGAACATCGATCTGTTGCTGAAGATCGATGCTGAGCTGCGAGCCGTAGCTGGAATCACGCTCGCCGAAGCGAACCTCAACTTCCGCCGCCACGAACAGTGGTTCTACAACACTGATGGATCTGATATTCACCAGGTGAAGACGACTGTCGGCGCTGGCTACGCTGCGTACGCATTCGCCGGAAGCGAGATCATGAAGCGCTCGTATCCGAACTCGTTCGGAGGTCAGTGGCAGGACAAAGGCTACGAACTGGTCGAAGAACTCAAGCTACTGGAGAACGCGCGCCGCATCGCCGAAGAAGCGGTCGCCCTACACAAGGCGGATCAGTGCCCGCAGGGCAATTACGACATCATTCTGGATTCCTCGCAACTCGGACTGCAGATCCATGAATCCATCGGTCATCCGATCGAACTCGATCGCGTGCTCGGTATGGAAGCCAACTTCGCCGGCATGTCGTTTCTCACCACCGAGAAGCTGCGCAAGCTGAAATATGGCAGCGACATCGTGAACGTCGTCGCCGATGCAACCGAAGCTCACGGTCCTGGACTTGGCACTTTCAAGTACGACGATGAAGGTGTTCCCGCGCAGTGCACGCCCGTAATTACGAACGGTCTCTTCACCGGATACCTGACGTCGCGCGACACTGCGCACACAATTGGCGCGGAGCGCTCAGGCGGAACGATGCGCGCGGACGGTTGGAATCGCGTTCCAATGATCCGCATGACCAACATCAGCATTCTGCCGGGAACGAAACCGTTGACGCTCGATCAGCTGATCGCGTCAACCGATCACGGCATCTTCTTCCAGACGAACCGCTCGTGGTCGATCGACGACAAACGCTACAACTTTCAGTTCGGCACCGAGATTGGCTGGGAAATCAAAGGTGGCAAACTCGGACGCATGCTCAAGAATCCTTCGTACTCGGGAATCACGACGGAGTTCTGGAACTCGATGGACGCGATCTGCTCGCGCGATCAATGGACATTGTGGGGAACTCCGAATTGCGGTAAAGGCCAGCCGCAACAAGTGATGGGAACCGGACACGGCGCAGCGCCTGCGAGGTTTCGTGGGATTAAAGTGGGTTCTGCTTACAAAAGCGAGTGATGCATGCGCTTGTGTGTTATGGGCGAGTAATTAGCAATTAGTAGTTAGCATTTAGTCCCTGAACACCGAGGAGAACATGAAAGATTTTCGTGAGTTAAAGGTTTGGGAAAAGGCACACCACTTACTTTTGCCGCTTATCAAATTACCGCAACGTTCCCTAAAGCGGAGCTATATGGGCTTACAAGTCAGATCCGAAGATGTAGCGCGTCAATTCCGTCGAATATTGCGGAAGGATGTGGTCGCAAGGGGAATCCAGAGTTGCACCGCTTTCTGCAGATTGCTTCCGGATCGGGCAGTGAGTTGGAATACCAAATCTTACTTGCTCGTGATTTGCATTACATGAACGACGCCGAATACAAGCATCTCTCAGATATGACTGTTGAAGTCCGAAGGATGTTGACATCTTTAATTCGTAAGGTCGACCACGAACGTTGTCTCACTAACTGCTAATTACTAATTGCTACATGCTAACCAAAGACAAAGCTCAAGAAACTTTCGCGCGGGTGCTGAAGCACTCGAAGGCTGACGAGACCGAACTGCTGATCGGCGGCGGCCAGAGCGCGCTTACGCGATTTGCGAATAACGGCATTACCCAAAACGTTTCTGAAGAGAACTATTCTCTTTCGGTGCGCGTGAATCTTGGTGGCCGCACAGCGCGCGCCACCACGAACAAATTCGACGAGGACAGTATTCGTCGCGTGGTGGAGGCCGCAACAAATCTCGCCAAGGTCCAGGCGGCTGATCCTGATCTGCTGCCGATGGCTGATGCTGCGGCGTTCGACCCCGCCGGCCCTGTGCCAGCGCGCAATTACTTCGAGACTTCGAGTATCGGTCCGCAGGAACGCGCCGCGGCGGTCGAGAAGATCGTGCATGTCGCACAGAAGCGCAAACTGACAACCGCCGGCATTTACGCAACCGCCGAATCTGTCGATGCGATTCTGAATTCGCGTGAGCTAGTTTCCTATCACACGCAGACCTCCGCCGAATGCTCGATCACTATGCTCGCGCCCGACTCTTCCGGATGGCAGAAGTCCAACTCGCCCGACGCGCGCAACTTCGATCCGGTGGAATTGGCCGAAGTCGCAGCCGAAAAGGCCAAAGCATCTGCCAGCCCGAAAGAGCTCCCTCCCGGCAAGTACACGGTGATTCTCGAACCTGCTGCAGTTCTCGACTTACTGGGCTTCATGTTCTGGGACTGGGGCGGCCAGGCGATCCTCGACGAGCGCTCGTTCCTTAACAATCGCGTCGGCACAAAGCTTTTCGGCGAAAACATTTCTATTACCGACGATGTCTACCATCCACTGCAATCGGGTGCGCCGTTCGACGGCGAAGGCGTGCGCAAGCAGCAGGTGAAGTTGGTCGAGAACGGTGTGGTCACCAGCCTCGTCTATGCTCGCGGCACCGCCGAAAAGGTACGCAAGTCCGAGTTCGCCAACAAACTCGGCCCGGTCCGTCCCACCGGCCACGGATTCCCCATCCCCAACGAAGTCGGTGAAGCGCCGATGAACATCGTCATCTCCGGAGGAGCGGACGGCAAGAAACGCACCATCGACGAAATGGTAAAAAGCACCGAAGATGGAATCCTCGTTACGCGTTTGTGGTACATCCGCGAGGTCGATCCGTACGAGAAGATCCTCACCGGCATGACTCGCGACGGCACATTCCACGTTAAAGGCGGCCAGATCTTCGGCGGCATTCGCAACTTCCGTTTCAACCAGAGCGTCGTGACGTTCCTGAATAACGTTCTGGAGATGAGCGAACCGGTGCGCGCGAGCGGCGAAGAGTCGTTCGACATGGTGGTGCCGGCGATGAAGATTCGCGATTTCAATTTCACGGAAGTGACGAAGTTTTAGTCGTCGCTCAGTCCATCAGTCGGTCAGTCTGTCAGTGCGAGCACCGTCGGACCACTGGTGTCCTCGATCTTTGGCGCAAGTCTTGTCAAGCCCGTCATCCGCCACAAATCCCTCCAACCGTCTCATTCCATTCCAGAAATAAACTTCGAGAAAGTGTCCAGTAGGTCCCCTCGAATTTGTCACAATAGAGGTAGGGGTTGGAGTTCGAGAGGTAGGGGTTGGAGTTCGAGAGGTAGGGGTTGGAGTTCGAGAGGTAGGGGTTGGAGTTCGAGAGGTAGGGTTGGAGTTCGGGACGTCTTTGACTTTGCTTTTCCTGGCAACTGACAACTAGCAACTAACAACTGTCGGCCTCCGGCCGACCTAACTCCTTTGTTATGCGGGACGATGGGACTAAGTCCTTTGTTTGCCGGGACGAGCCTTATCCCATGCCTCTAAGTCCTTTAGAATGCGGGACAAGGGGGGAGGGGGGTACCCCATGGGATCTCCCATAATGGGATTTTTCAGCTCCGCTTTTACAAGAATGTCAGCCTCAGAGTTTCAGTGCTGACTGCCGCTGCCGCAGGAAGCGGCGCACCGCGTCATCGCGCTCGAGACCGATCGCCATTTCGTAGGCATCGCGGGCTTCGCTATCTGCGCCGGTTCGGGCGAGAAGTTCGGCGCGAGCTGCCCAGTAAGGTTGATATTCGCTGAGGCGTGCATCGTCAGCAACTTTTTTCAATTCGTCGAGCGCGGCGTAGGGTCCGTCCAACTCCGCAATCGCCAGCGCGCGATTGATGGCAATCACCGGGGACGCGGAGAGCCCCAGCAGCACGTCGTAGAGTTGCACCACTTCTTCCCAGTTGGCGTTACCGGTGCGACAGCGATAGACGTGCGCAGATTGCAATGCGGCTTCCAGCTGATACCGGCCGATCGAGGCGAACTCGCTCGCGCGACGCAGGAGCGTCTCGGCATCAAAGATCATTTGCGAATCCCATAACGCCCTGTCCTGATCGGCAAGGGGCACGTATTCGCCTTTCGCATTGCGGCGCGCGGGACGGCGCGATTCGGCATACAACATCAGCGCCAGCAGTCCCAAAGCTTCTGGTTCATGAGGGAGCAGCTCCGTTACCAGCCGGCCGAGGAACAACGCTTCTTCGGCGAGATCACGTCGCGCAACATCGCTTCCGGCGGCATCGATCCAGCCTTCGGCGAACGCGGCGTAGATCGCGTCGAGAACGGTATCGAGACGCTCGGGCAGCTCTTCACGCTCGGGAACGCGAAACGGAATGCCTGCCTGGCGAATTTTGCTCTTTGCGCGGACCAGGCGCTGGCCCATGGTCGCGGGAGCCACCAGAAACGCGGAGCCAATTCTCGCCGCGTCGAATCCGAGCACGACCTGCAAAATCAGCGGAGCACGAATGCCTGCATCGATCGATGGATGCGCGCAGGCAAACATCAATGCCAGGCGTCGATCGGGGATTTCTGCTTCACCAGCCGCGGCTTCGAGTCCTTCGGACATCACCTTCAACTCCTCGGCAGCAATCTCGTGTCGCTGACGGCCGCGGATGATGTCAATCATTTTTCGGCGGGCCACGGTCAGCAGCCATGCTTCGGGATTCGCAGGACAGCCGTTCGCGGGCCAATCCGCGAGCGCAGACGCGAACGCCTCGGAAAGAGCGTCCTCGGCCGCCGCAACGTCGCGCGCCCACGCCGCGAGATAGGCGACGAGTTTGCCGTAGCTGCGACGCGCGACTGCGTCCGCCGTGATCTGTGCCGGTTCACGCGGTTCGTGCGACCGCGTAGCCTCGTCATCTGGCTGTTCTCTCACGGCAGTCACTTGGGATTCATGAATTCGCTCATGTCCCTGGTTAGCATGGTACCGTCCATCAACGGACGCACTTCGACCACACCATGCAACGCAGTGGGCGAGCGCGCCGCCCACGAGAGCGCGGCGTCGAGATCCGGAACGTCGATGATGTGAAAGCCGCCCAGCTGCTCCTTCGTGTCGGTATACGGACCGTCGAGGACCTGACTTTTGTCGTTCCGGACGCGCACGGTAGTGGCTGACGACGTCGGGTGCAATCCGCCACTGCTTTTGAGCACGCCCGCCTTCTGCATCGCTTCCATATAGGCGCGATACGCTCCCAGCCAATGTTCTTGCTCGGACCTGCTCAGCTCCGGCCAGCCGCCCTCGTGCACGTAGTCCATCAGCATGTACTTCATTCGAAATCTCCGTGAGATTTGTTGTTTGTCTCTCTATGCTTTCGCGTTCGCCTGAAACATCCAGCGCACACCGAATTTGTCGTTGAGCGCGCCATACGTGCCGAAAAACATCTCTTTCAAAGGATCGGTAACTTCTGCTCCATCGGAGAGTTTCCCGAACAATGTTTTTAACTGCTGAAGCGTACCTCCACTCAGGTATAGGCAGACCGTATTTCCGCGAATTTGAGTTTCATCTGGTCTCAGCCAGTCTGACGCCGAAATCTCCACACTGCCGCTTCTGAGTCGCGCGTTAACGATTTTCTCCTGCTGGACTGCCGGCATGAAATCCTTTGCCGCCGAATCCTTAACTTTAGTTACAGTCAGTTCCCCGCCGAAACAGGATTCGTAAAACTCCATCGCCTGCTGACACTTCCCATCGAACAACAGGTACGGCGTCAAAGCTGTCGACATTTGATCTCCTTTCACATTCGTCTTATTGATATCTGCCATCGGAATGACCGGGTAGAGTCGCGAGCGCCGCCGTGGAAAGCGCAGCTGTGAGAAATCGACGGCGAGAGAATTCGTTATTTCGAAACATCGCTTCTCTCCTACGCCCAGACCGCGCGTACTTCGACCGCTCCATGACCTGTGGCTGGGCAACGTGCAGCCCACGACTTGGCGGCATCAAGGTCAGTAACATCGATGAGATAGTACCCGCCTAGCTGTTCTTTCGAGTCGGCGAAAGGACCATCGATCACCTGCGGCTTGCCACTGGAGCTGCGCACGATCGTCGCCGTCGAACTCGGCTGCAGACGATTGCTGCTCACCAGCACCCCGGCTTTCTTGAGTGCCTCGTTGTAGGCGGCATAAGCAGCCATTCCCTGTTCCTGTTCGGCTTTCGACATGGTTGGCCAGCCGGCCTCGTTCACATGGATCAGCAGCATGTATTGCATTAGGAACCTCCGTGTTGGTTTTTGCGGCGATTATGTCCGCTCATCACAGTGACGCCTGGGGTATGACCGATTTCGACAGCCAGCAAGGAATTGTTTCGGACTTTATTTTGGCGAGGTGATGGCTTCTCGGACGGCCGCCAACGGAGCCGAGTTGTCGAAGGTGACTCCACTTGGTCCGGGAACGATACCCAACTCCTTCCAGAGGGCGGGCAAATCCACGGTGACCGGAGCAGCGCTCCACTTCTTGTACTGATCCGTCAGAACGGTGGTGCCGGTGGCGCGGTCGCCAACTTGCAGAGCGCGCGAGAGAGGCCAATCGTGATCGATGGTGCCGCCGGCATTCACGATGGCGCGTAATGCGTCCTGAAGTCCCTTGTGATTGCCAGTTTGTTTGCGGATGGTCACATCGGCCACGAGGCAGAACAATGCCCCGCCCCAATAGGTTCGTCCCCAGGTGTGGGTGCGATCCAAGCCGTGATCGCCCGATTGAGGCTCGCCTTTGGGCATGCCGTCGACGACGCCCTCCCAAACCTGCCGCGCAGTGAGATCACCGATCTGGGCGCGGGCGTTGGGCTCGACGTAGGTGGCGAGACCTTCTTCCATCCAGTGCTGATCGTCGGGCAGGCTGGGGAATGCCATGTGCGTCAACTCGTGGGTCATGGTCCAGTCGTCCGAGAGATCCGACTGCGTGATGTGCGCGCCGACGCGCATCCGCGTAAAGCCAGGCCATCCGCGAATGTCACCCCAGGTGGTTCCGTGGATGCCTTGTCCATTGGTCGGGGACAATCAGGATGCGGGCTCGCGATACGGGGAAGTGTCCGTAGTAGGCAGTAACGGCTCGAGCCGCCTTATCCACCCATTGCAAAAGGGCGGAGTTGGGCAGGTCGAACTTGCCTTCAGCGAAATCGACCTGGATCTGGGCACCGCCGATTTGAAGAGTCTGTGACGAGGCCACAACCTCGCGCCCAAAGGGACCCTGGGCGTGAACTCGCACGTAGAAGACAAGGCTTGCCAGCCCCAACATGGCGAAAACGCCCACTACGATTAGCTTCCCCAATTGGCGCTTTCGCATGAGGCCTCCACGGATTCGAGGCTCGGTAGGAGTGATTGGGTGCAGAAGAATGTGCTTCCCGTCCCACCTCTGCGAAAATGCAGGCAGAGATGGGGACCCGATGGAGTGCCCGCCCTGCACCCGGCCTTACCTAGAGAAGGGAACGAGACCTCCGACGACTCCACCTACACGCTCCCAACCCATTCTGTCCCACGTACTTGCGGCTTCCCATCAGCCATGTCCCACCGGGTGCGCGCAAACACTTTCGTAACTTTGAACCTCTTACTACCGGATGTACTCTCAGCCTGGAGTTGAAAGCGACAACCACCTTGACTATGAGAGGCGCTGTCCGATTCCCCCTGAAACTCCCCGTAACCCTGAAGTCGGGTGCGCAGGAGATCCATGCGGAGACGCACGATATCTCTGCCGCCGGTGTGATGTTCAACCTCGATAACGAAGTCGCAATCGGCTCCGATATCGAGTTCACGATTTCCATTCCCGCCGATGTGATCGGCGCACCAAACGATGTGCTGGTGAGCGGGGCTGGACGGATCATTCGTTGCGATCCCGATGATGGCAAGCAGTCGGTAGCCGCCATCATCGACGAGTATCACTTCGAGCGATCGTAAGAGCACGTAAAGGAAAGTTATGGCCGCTGAATCTGCGAACGGCGCGAATGGCCACACCAATGGCAACGGTCAGTCCTCTCAAACGGCAGAGGGCATCGTTCGCCTGATCGTGGCTGACTCCCAGGCAATCTTCCGCGTTGGTGTGCGGAAGGTATTCGCCATGGAAGACGACGTTCGCTTGATCGGCCAGGCCGAGACTCTCGATGAGACGCTGATGACCGTGGTGAAATTCCCGGCGGACGTGCTGCTCATCGAGTCGCGACTCGTCCCGAATCCAGCGGAAGGCCTTTCGCTAGTCCTGAAGGCCGCTCCCGATCTTAAAGTAATTGTTATCACCGAGTCGCTGGAAGAATCGATGACGGTCGATTATCTGCGGCGCGGCGTGAAGGGCATCATTACTCCGTCCATCGCGCCGGATTTGCTCGTGCGCTGCGTGAAGAAAGTCGCGCAAGGCGAGACGTGGCTCGATAACCAGGGCGTCAACTGGGTTATTGAAGCGTACCGCACGCAGACCGCGGCGTTATTCTCGCCGAAGCCAAAGAATCGGCTCACCGAGAAAGAGCTGCTAATCGTCGCCTGCGTGGCGCAGGGCATGAAGAATAAAGATATCGCACGCGAAATCGGCACCACCGAACAGGTCATCAAAAACTATCTCCGTCGCGTCTATGACAAGCTGGGCGTTTCCGATCGCCTTGAGCTTGCGCTCTACTGTGTGCATCATCGCCTGCTGGAGACCGCTCCCAAGATGCCGGCTGGCAGCGAAGGCCAAGACCCAAAGGCCGACGAAATCCCCGACGTGACCACAATCACGCACTAAGCCTTCCCTGTTCTGCTAGAATTCCTCGCGACTGGCTCGACGCAATCCTTTCTATGTGAGCGCCAAAAGCCTTTACCAACCCGAGGAATCCTCATGCAAGGTGACGCAAAAATTATTGCGCTGTTGAATCAGGTGTTGAAAGCCGAACTCACGGCGATCAATCAATACTTCCTGCACGCAGAGATGTGCGAAAACTGGGGATACGAGCGCCTGGCGAAACTGATTCGCAAAGAGTCGATCGAGGAAATGACGCACGCCGAGAAACTGATGGAACGCATCCTCTATCTCGACGGCGCACCGAATATGACCGACTACTTCAAGATCAATATCGGTCAGAGCGTAGAGCAGCAGATCAAGAACGATGTTCAGCTGGAGTATGACGCGGTGAAGCGCCTCAACGATGGCATCCAACTCGCGAACGAGAAGAACGATGCCGGCTCGCGCGAGCTATTGGAAAAGATTCTCAGCGACGAAGAGCATCACATCGACTGGCTCGAAGGCCAACTGCACGCCATCGGCGAGATGGGCATTCAGAACTACCTGGCGCAACAGCTGAAGAAGGAAGAAGACTAAATTGCTTGTGTGGGGCGGACATTCTTGTCCGCCCTCTTCTGCCGCGGCACAAAGCCCTCCCATTCACCTCATACGTTACAATGGACGTGCGCCTGCGTGGCATCCTCAAAGCGGAGAGATGGCCGAGTGGCTGAAGGCGCACGCTTGGAAAGCGTGTATAGGGGAAACTCTATCCAGGGTTCGAATCCCTGTCTCTCCGCCATCTAAATTCAACAACTTACGTGAACGGCTCCCTTGGGCCGAAATACTAAAGCGTGTGCCTTTCTAGCACAAGGATTTCCGGGCCTTTCTCCGCGCAACCCAATTCTAGGCGGGATCCGCTCAGAGCAGACCGCGCCTTGTACTCTAGCCAGCATCTAACCTACCGTGCCATGGACCTCGAACAGCGAATCCGCGAACTCTGCTCAGAGGCGATAGCCGCCAAAGAGCCTAGACAGTTCGAATATGTCATGGCTCAGTTGAGCCTTGCGTTACACGAACGCACGGAGCAAATGCGAAAGAATGTCAGCGACCCCCAAACGATCCCGAGCGAAAAGTCTCTGCCCTAGTCTTACCCCACCTTACGCCACCACCAAAATCGTGTGTGCCTAGAATTGTCTCTAATGCGCGGCAATGTGATGAATGGGCCAAGGTGCGACAGGGGAGGACAATAAAAGCCGCGAGTGTAGCTAAGACGATGTCGTCCAGCATCCCGAATGGCCCGTGTATAACACGGTTAAGCTGATCGGCCGCAACTCCAGGAAGTAAGCCGCGACCCCGACGGCAAGTGATTTCAACACACCTACAGTGCGCTTGAGTTTGGCTGGCTCCACTCTTTGCAGCATTTGTCCACCCTCCACCCGCACAAACACTAGCCGTCAAAAATTCCTCTAGCGTTTGCTCGTGTTCCTCATCGGGCGCGGCTACCGCCGTGCGTGCCGAGCATCGCAAGGGCCTTTATGTAGTCACGGCGGAGGGCGTCCAGGCGTTTGCTTGCCGGGTGAGCAACGAGTCCGGCCTTGGTTTGGATGTAGGCCCTTCCGGTTGGACTCGAACTAGATGAGGTTCTTCAGAATTCTGCGAGTGATAGAAATCAAAATGTGCTAAGGACCAAGAAACCCACACAATGTCGGAATAGGTAGCACAAATTAGCACACTTTTTTAGTCCTGTCTTTCGCCAAATTTGAGCTAGGAAAGTTACGCGCTTTGCTTCTGCGGTCCAAAAACATTCATGAGACTCGCAGGATCTTCCCTTGCGCAGATGTTCTCCGGACATTCGTTCGCCGCGCTTCGTTCGCCGGGGGCGACTCATCGCGTGGTGCAGACGGTGATGGGAAAAATTAATTATGTACATGGAAAACAACAAGGCCGCGGAGTTCATGGCGGCCTTGTCGTTGCTGCTCACCCCACGCCAAACAGAAGAGAAGAGCAACAGTCGAGTTGTTGATAACTGCGACTGGTGATAACTACTTCGGGTTGCCCGAAAAATAATCAGCCGAATATCGATTCGAGGCTTAAAGGGTGCGCGCACACCTAAGTGTTGTCTTCAGGCCCGCTCGGTTGATTAATGGCAACAACAAGGGAAAAAGAAAAGCCCCGCCGGAGAGACGGGGCTGTGGAGAACTCATGGTTCGGGAGGCACTTCGTCATGTCGCTGAATATTCGAATAGCAAGGATGCGCGACGGGTTGCCGGGCCGACTGGCGCAACATATAGGTACTCACACAAAGCTGTCTCTTTTCGCTTGATACGGCAGCGTGAACAGGCGAGAGCATCTGTGCAATGGCTGAACACCACTTCGAAACGAAGCTGAGAGGGGTCTGAAGGTGGACGCATCCAGATTACAGAGCTTGATCGAAGAACTGATCGATGAGCGCGGCGAGGACTCAATTCGTGAACTCGTGCGCCGGAGTAGAGAACAAAACGGAATTACCCAACGAGATCTGGCTACGGCTGCTCACATCAGCCTCTCTAGGTTAGAACAATGGGAGGCCGGGCAGCTGCGACTAAGTGTGCAATGTCTAGCCAAATTCTGGATTGCGTTATCTCGGCTGCGCCGGGCACCCTCCAAAGACATTACAGCAGCTTAGACGACGATACGGATGCGGCCGGTCAAAATGTCTAGAGCCTTTTCAAGCTAGCCCACTAGGGATCTTTTCTCTACATGAACGCTAATTTTTTGAATTTGGTAGATTTGTTGCAAATACAATGTGTTAGAGTGACTTGCTTCGCTTTTATTTCGCTAAGTACTTTCCCCGCGCCAAATTTCCAAATTCGAAAAATTCTTGTTCATGTAGAGAAAAGAGTTGCGGCGCTCTTTCGTGGATCACCGCTCAAGATTTGACCCACCCCACCCTACTGTTGAGCGCGGTATGCAATCAGAGGGAGACAGTCGGTCCGCCTGTGAATGCCTTCTGGTCGGTCACCGAATCTGTTGCCCAAATATCATGGCTCCTGAGGAGACTGTTCGTCGATCTCACAATCCTCCCACCGGGAAATCTTTTCAATGCATTGTCGAATCCGGCTGCTGGCTTTCTTGACCATCTCTAAACGTTGATCAGCCTCGGCGACGTACCCCTCTGCCATTTCAATAACCGTGAGGGCGTTGCGGATATGGTGGTTGAGATATCCAACCTCTTTAAAGCGGCGCTGAAGGCGTCTGTCACGAGCACTGAGTACCGCCCAGACCAAGAGAGTAAAAAACGCTCCCTCAATCGCGTGCTCGACGAAACGTTCCTGAAGCCATGGCCACCGCAGCAGGCTCGCAAAGTAGTCTAACGCCACTCCAACAAAGGTAACCAAGGTCCCCCAGATCACCGCCTTGGCGATGACACTCCGCTTTTCGTACTGCCTGAGAACGGGACTCATTACCTTACCTCCTCGGCCTGGCCGTAATTCTGGCGCAGCGGAATAAGGACCGATATTCTGTTCACCGTTCGACCGAATCGGCGGCACCATGGGAATCAAAAACAGGAAGGTGCTCCCGAAAGGGTCGGGCTGGGAGCTGTCAAAACTGACAACGCAAAATGAGGCAGAGTACAGTGACTTGTTATCGGCCCGGAACAAGAGACTCTCAGGCATTAGGTGTTGTGAATCGCGTTACCACTCAGAACCGGTTTCGCGGAGTCTCGCGCTCTATTTAGGCATCTGGGTCCGCGCGGAGTAGAGTTCAAACCAAAACAGTCCCCCAAATGGGCTGTGGCTTGCGAAGTCCGGCGGGGGCGGTAAGTAGCTGCCACGAACGTCGGCAGCCTCTTGCATCCAGCGCGGGTTGTATTGGACGCGCTCGACTATGTCAGACCAGCGGCTCGCGAGATATCCCGTCTCCATTTGCCATGAGGACTTCATATCAGCCAACCCCAATGAACTGCCGGAGCCTTGTAGTGATTTTACCGCCGCTGCTTGGTGGGCATCCGAGATTTTCTTCATCCAGAATGCCCCGCAATCGCGTTTGAATGCCCGTAGGCGCATCCGCGAAAAACAGCGCCGGTATGCCAGCGGCTATTCGTCTACTCTCATCGGCGTCTTTCCTTGGAGGTCCTATGCTCTACGAGGTTTGGGCCAAAACTCCGGTTCCGCACAAGATCGGACGCACCTACGCAACACAAGTCCTCGCAGAACAACAAATGAGAACGCTGATTATTGACGGCAAATTTGCGGTTGCCGATCTGTTTATCCGCGTCAGACCTCGCGGCCCGATTAGGAGAACTCGCCGATAGCCGGGAGAGGTAAGCACCCCGAACTTTGTCATCTACGACGCCCCGCAATCGCGTTTAAATTCGATTTGAGGCACCCACTTCCGAGCGGCAGGGCGGCGTGCTTTTGTGGCATATCCGGCGCAAAAGCCAAGCGCGCTGGAAACTTTTAACGGACTAAAAAGTTCGATGTCAGACCGACGTCCGCCGCCCAGTTGGGATAAGTTTGGCGTGTTATGAAAGCGATTGTGACAGGCGTTGATCTCTTTCGTGGCGGTGTTCTTATTCACTTCGAAAACGGTGAGACTGCTATTTTCGGCTTCGACTTCCTCTATGCAAATCGGAACAGCAACGGGAACAGGGTCATCTCTGAGGAAGGCGAACCGCCTGAACATCTGACATTTCGTTCTCAAGAATAGGCTTCGGTTACAACAGTCTGTCACGTCGCCTGATTAAAATCGCGACGGCTTCCCTTGTGATCTCCCGTCCCGTAGCTAAGCGCGGTCCAGGGTACCCTAGTCAGAAGCTTGCCTGTCGGCATGAGTTCCAGATCGGCAGTACGGCCAAATTCGCTTACGCCGATTACCTCGAAGGTTCCGTCCTGCCCGATTGCAGCGACGTGATCGCCAACTCGCGGCTTACGAATATCGTTTGCCATAATGAGCAGTCTACGCCTTCTGATCCAGCTACAATCTGGACCCCGGTCGGACGGGCTTTCATGCCAAAGCCGCGTAGAGACATTCTTAGTCCAGAATGCCCCGCGATTCGCGTTTAAGTGCCCGTAGGCGCGTCCGTGAAAAACCAGGCGGTTAAGACACAGCAGCTATTTTTGAACGGTTGGACAGCTTCTACCGTGTGAAGCGCAATTCTGGCTAAGATGCTAAACTGCATGCCCTCATCGGGAATGAATCAACGATATGGCGCGCATCCTTTCCGTTTCCTACGACGGGGCACTGCTGAATTCGCGGCAGCTGTTGCTGGAAGCAAGTGGCCACAACGTTACATCAGCGCTTGGGTTAAACGAGAGCCTGTATCACTGCAAACAAGGTGGATTTGATCTCTGCGTCCTTGGCCATTCGATACCGCATACTGACAAGCAAAAACTGATCCGCGAATTTCGGGCTTACTGTCCGGGCCCGATAGTATCGCTGCGCTTCCTATCAGAATCAGACATAGACGGCGCAAACTATTACATTGATCCAGATCCCAAAAGCTTGCTGGAGCTTGTCGCGCATATAGCCCGCGTCACAGAAGCCAAGCAGCGCCTAGCGAGCGGATAGTAAGGAAACCCGCTCATGCACGGCCTGCAGATCCGCCGTCACAAGGTTTGCATAGCGGCGTGTCATCTCCAGTGTCGAATGCCCGAGCACCTTTTGCAAATGAAACACGGATCCGCCGCGCCTGAGATAGTTCACTGCGAACGTGTGGCGGAAAGCGTGGAGGGTGCGGGCCGGGGCATCGAACCCGAGCTGCTCACACAGGAGTTGGACGCTTCGCAATGCAGTCATGCGCCGGACCTGTACTTCATGCAGCGTTGCGAACAACAGCGAATCCGGCTTGCGGCTGAAGTCCACGATGAAACGGTGTAACGCTTTCCGCAATGCAAACGAGAACGGGACAATTCTCTGTTTGCGGCCTTTGCCGTCCAACGTAACAAGCATGTTTTCCATGTCCACGTCACCCACGCGCAACGTGAGGGCCTCTGTAATGCGGCAGCCGGTGTCCAGCAACAACAGCGCGAGCAGATGCAAACGCCGCTCATAGAAATTTCTCGGCTTGGGTTTCCAACTCACGAGCAACTTGACTTGAGCCTCTGTGAGTGTAGGTAGCACGTTTTGCGGTTCTTTCAATTGCGGGATGCGCGGATGACTGCAGCCCGCCCCGCACTTGCGCTCGGAGCCGCTGTTCCAATGCAGATAGGCGTTAATGGCACGAAGCGCGGCGTTACACCCCGTCTCCTTCAGGCCCTTTTCGCGCATTCGCAACACGATATTTTTTAGCTCATCTTGTGTTGGCGATTCAGACGGCAGCCATTTGAAAGCGTGCGTGTACCAAGAGACTGTAGCGGGTGAGACGTTGTGAAGGTAGCGGCGTTCACGGACAAACTCAGAAAATCGGCTCATGCGGCCCTCCCTAGGCGTGTGCCTTTTCAAGAGCCGATAAGTTGTAAGCTGTTGATTCTGCGGAGAGATGGCCGAGTGGCTGAAGGCGCACGCTTGGAAAGCGTGTATAGGGGAAACTCTATCCAGGGTTCGAATCCCTGTCTCTCCGCCATCCCAAATTCTCTGAACCACCGCCTTCATCTCCGCGTATGTATCCACAGGATCACCGGTTTTGTTCCCGGAGCGAAACTGCGTTTGCCGGCATTCTGAGGAGAATTGATGAGCGCACCGGGAATCGTCGCTATCCTTTGGGTCTTGTTCTACGCGTACTGGATGATTGCAGCAGTTGGCGTGAAAAGGAATGTTCGCATCCAAGGCCGGACGGAACGCTGGGGCCTCCGCTTGTTGGTGATTGCCGGCATCATTCTTCTTCTTCGGGTACCGGGTCTCAAGCAAGCGCTACTGCACTATCAGACCGCTCACGTGGGACCAACTACCGAGCTGGTTGGATTCCTTCTCTGTCTCTGCGGGTTCGCCTTCGCAATATGGGCACGCCTTCACCTGGGACGAAATTGGGGCCAACCAATGACGCTAAAACAAGGACACGAGCTTGTTACTACCGGCCCATATCGCTTCGTGCGTCATCCAATCTATACCGGGATTCTTCTCGCGATGCTGGGCTCCACAATTGTGACTCCCTTCTGGATAGTCGCCTTCATTTTCCTCACGGGCTATTTCGTCTACAGCGCGCGCACCGAAGAACGGATCATGACTAGCCAGTTTCCGGGCCAGTATCCGGAGTACAAAAGAAGAACAAAAATGCTGGTGCCCTTACTGTGGTAATGCCTCCCGCCACCAGCCTAATTTACTTCGGTCATGTGGGGCCCTATCGGAAGACGATTGTATTCACTGGCGATATTTAATAACCCTTGTCAATTTTGATGACTGCAATCCATTGCAGTTTTGTTGCAATAACTCTCATATTGACAGCGGCTTTGGGCACGCGTAAAACTGCCGACGCTCCCCTGTAAGAATCGTTTTCCGTTTGAGAGGAAGAAGAGATGGCTCGCTGCCGCTACTTTTTAATGATGGCGTTTGCACTGTCATTGATCGTGCCAACACTGGCCCGTGCTGATTATGTCTATAGTTTTTCTGGGGAAACAGTTGGTGGGACCATTGACAGCTTTACCTTTACGTCCGCAACGCTGATCCAAAACAATACGGTTGTGATCAACTGGACCAGCTGTGTCTCAGGTGGAATTACCTGCTCTTTCATAGCCATAGATCCTTCAATGGGCGCTCCTCCACCGACTTTCGATTCATTGCAGATTGACGACAGTCTTGGGGACTATTACTTTTTCGCCTCGGGAACGTTTGATCAGGTTGGCCAACACACGACCGACGCCTCCATCACGTCGGAACTCGCCCTTGCCTTCGGTCCAACGATCGGTACCGGGACTTTGACCATCACCAATACCGCAGCAGTGCCAGAGCCTTCGAGCCTGATGCTGCTCGGTACCGGAGCACTCGGATGCTTCGGCCCGATTCGCAGAAGATTACTGGGCTAAAGGTCTGACTGATCTCACGGGAAGCCGCCTCGTGGCGGCTTTCAACTCCTCCGCTCAGTCCACCGTTACGGTCGCCCCGGCGCTGATCCCGTTCAGAGTCGCGGTAATGATCGTGCTTCCTGCCCCGACTCCGGTGACTAATCCGCTGCTGATCACGGTGGCGACGCCGGTCTGATTCGATGACCACGTCACTGTCGAGGTAATACTCCGAGTGTTCCCGTCTGAATAAGTGCCGGTTGCCGTGAATTGCTGTGTGCCACCGACAGAAAGCGTCGTGGTCGTTGGAGATAGCGTGATCGACTCAAGCGTTGCAGTGGTGACGGTAATGAAGGTCTCGGCCTGACCTTCCTCATACTTTGCCGTAATCGTGGTCGTACCCCCGGCTATGGCCGTGGCATAACCGGTCGACGTCACGTTGGCGACGCTGGGTTTGGAAGAAGTCCAGGTTGCACCCGCCGTGACGTCTTCCGTTCCTCCATTTGCCTTCGTTCCCGTCGCCAGAAATTGTGTAGTGTCACCCACTACGAGGGTCGGGCTTGCCGGAGACAGAGCGACCGACACCACCGTGTTTTCGCCAACAAAGAACGGCCCGCATGAAGTGAGGACTCCCGTTACAACCATCGCCACAAGAAGAATCGAAATAGCCCGAGATGATATCGCTGAAAACAAACCCTTGCTCCAATCCTGTCTCCCGCACCTTCGGCGTCGACTCGTATAAAAGACACACTTTGGGTACGGGGCGCCGGCAGCGCCGCTATGAAAGCAATCATTTAGTTGATCCCGGGAATTCTGCGTTCTACAACACTTGTAGACGTCATTGGTGAGCAGCTGTTTACGCTGTCATAGCGTTTCGCGAAGCAACACGCTTGAGGGTGCCGACGGGAACATTTCCGCCTTCTGTTTCGTAGTCTGATGATGCAGTCTTAATTCCCCACCAAGAAGATCAACATGAAGACACTCGGTACTCTGTTTATGTTATTGGTCTCCGGGCTCGCGTTTGCTGCTTCAGGCTCAAACCCTGAGCCGACCAGCATTTGGATCGCTAACGCGACTATTATTTCCCCCGAAAATCTGGACCACATCGAGAAGGGCAATGTGCTCGTTCAGGACGGCCGCATCGCGCGAGTCGACCGAAGCTGGCAAGGCCAAGAAACCAGCGGGATCGGTGGTGTTTGACGGCCGAGGACAATACCTGATTCCTGGGCTGATTGATTCGCATGTCCACGTGTCTTCGATTCCGGGCTTGGGAATGGTACCCGACCAGATGAAGCTGAATGAACCGGAAGCCAAATCCTATTTCAAACATGAGGCCATGGTTGAGGCGTATCTCAAACAGCTACCACGGTCTTACTTGTACTACGGCTACACCACACTGATCGACCTCGTGGCCCCCTTCCCTCAGGAATTGAATGACTTCCGCCACCAGCCGCTGCATCCAGATTTGTACGACTGTAACCCTTCGATGCCCTTCGCAAACGGATATCCGATGTCATATGTACCGCCAGAGATGCGATTCCGCGCTTTTCCGAATTTCATTTATGACGCTAAGCAAGCCGGAAGCATCCCCGCGGAGTATAGGGCGGAAGAACACACGCCCGCCGCGGACGTTGCACGCGTAGCCAGTTCAGGCGGAATTTGTGTGAAGACATTCTTCGAGCGCGGGTTTGGAAGCGCCCGGAATCTTCCGGTGATGAGCCCGGATGTTTTGTCGGAAATACGAAAGGCAGCAAGTGCGAACGGTCTGATCCTGATGATGCATGCCAATAGCCTTGAAGCGCAGAAGTTCGCGGTTGATGGAGATGTGGACGTGATCGCCCATGGCATGTGGAACTGGGGTGCGCTCAGCGGTTCGACCGGTCTACCGGATGACATCAAGAAAGTGCTCGATCAGATTGTCGAAAAGAGAATTGGTTATCAGCCTACAATTCAGGTTCTCTCAGGGCTGAGTGCTTATTTCGACCCAAATTACTTGAACATGCAGGCGATCCCGAAGGTTGTCCCAGCGGAAATGGCGGAATGGTTCAAAACCCCCGAGGGCAAGTGGTTCAAGAAAGAAGTGGATGACAGCAATTCACCGGACGAGGCCGTGTACGAGGGCCTGGAGCATGGGCCGATCCGCCGCGTGCAACTCGTTGTTGGGTACCTGGCCAGCAAGGATGCGAATCTTCTATTCGGCACCGACACTCCCTCTGCGCCGACCTACGGAAATTTGCCCGGGCTCAACGGATATCTCGAGATGCAACAACTGCAAAAAGCTGGAATGTCGCTGACGCAGATCTTTAAGGCGGCGACAATCAATAACGCGAGAGAGTTCAAACTTGATTCGCAGGTAGGGACGATCGAGCCGGGAAAGATTGCAAATCTGGTCCTGCTGAAGAAATCGCCGCTGGAGAGTGTGGACGCATACGACAGCATCACCACCATCTTCGTACACGGAAAACCAATAGTGCGTGAAGCTCTCTCAGCTGACGCAAAAAGATAGCGAGACTGCTCTGAAGGTTAACCGATCAATCCACGCCTAGTGGCTGGTGGCGCGGGTCAAGCCGCCTGGTGGCCCAGGTTCGCGTCCTTTCTTTGGATGCTAACTGTGAGGGTGCCCCATCTCGCCCTCTTCTGGCGAGGTGGGATAAGGGTTCCCAGCACGTTTTCGAAGACGTCTCGCGCTTGCGCGGTACCTAACAGCGCGCGTGCTGATAACAACTGAATTGAGGAACTGAAGCTGACGCGTTTGCTGCAACCGCTTCAGACCAGTCGGCACGCAAGGAATCTTATCCGGGGACGATAAACAGCGACAGTGATCCAGGTCAGCATCTGGCGTTCACGACAGTTGCTCCCACCTCGCGAACAGCAAGCGAGATGGGGCACCCCAGATTTCCTGCAAGAGGCATTGAGGCGGGCCACCGGCCCATCCGCAGCGGTGTTGTGACGGTTCGCCAACAGTCGCCTGCACGGTAGCCGAGCCCATCGATCTGTCACTGGCTTTGCTATGACGGGACGCTATGGTACAGTGCAACACCCAATCTTCGAACAATTATAAAGACGCAATTCAGGACCAGCGGAAGTTACAGGCCGTAGCGGCGCTGCGACTTGTGTGCAGCATAGGAGAATAACGTGAGAACCATTCTTGTTTTCTCATTCCTCCGACTACTTTCCATCGCCGCACTCCTTTCTTCACTCGCCGCTCTCGTCTCTCTGGTAGGCTGCGGCGGAAGCAATTCGTCCAATGCTGCGCCTCAATCGGTGACCAACCCCGCATCCCAATCCATCACGGTTACGGTCTCGTCATCAAGTTCAAGCGTGCTGCTTGGCATCACGCAACAGTTCACTGCCACGGTAACGGGGACATCGAACAGAGCGGTCACTTGGAATGTAAACGGAATTACCGGCGGCAATTCGACAGTGGGAACGATCTCGGGCACGGGGCTCTATACTGCACCTCAGGATCTGCCAAACCCCGCAAATGTCACAATCCAGGCTACGAGCCAGGCCGACAGTTCGGTGAGTGGGAGCGCGGGCCTGACCATAACCAGTGATATCAAAGTAAATGTATCGACCAATCCTTCAGGCATGTCATCGGTCGCTCCGGGGGGAATTATCCAACTCCTCGCGACGGTCATGAGCGCCGGACATCCCGACACGGCCGTCGGTTGGGCGGTCAACGGCGTGGTAAACGGCAATTCGACGGTGGGAACCATTACCCCAACAGGTACTAACGCCGCCTTCTACACCGCCCCTGCTGTCACTACCGCCCCCAGTTCAGTCACTATCACCGCAGGTTGCACTGCTGACTCATCCAAGTCGGGGCAGTTGTTGGAGACAATCCAGCCTTGCACGTTAAACGGAACGATCGGCTACGTGGCTCCGCCCGCCTACACAGCACCTTCAGGTTCCACATGCGACGTCTCCGATGTGAATACGCTTAACAATTGCCTCGCTGCTGTTCGCAGCGGCGCCACCGCGAATGTCCGATTTACGGCGATGGTCAACTGCAGCGGTAATAACACCTGCCTTGTCGATCTCACCAACGTTCATGGGCCCGTCACATTTTTCGGCGCACCCGGTGTCGCCGCGGGATTCTTGCGGACAGATACTTATTCCTATCCTCTCCTGCAAGTGAATAGCACCAGTAACGTAACCATTGCCAACCTGACATTCGACGAAGGGCCAGACGATCCGTCGTGTACGCCGTACCAGGTCAATGGTTCCTATACTTATCCCTGCCGGTCTACGATCGTCATCGGTTTATCCTCGAACATCGCGTTGGAGCAAGTAAGCGTCCTGCACTCGAAGAATCATGGGATAGAGATTTCCGGCACACAGGACCTCACCATTCAAGACAGCCAAATTCAGGATGCTGGCGTCTTTGGAATCTGGAGTGGCCTCGATCAGTCATCAATATCGAGGAACGTGTCTATAGCCAACAACTTGATTCAAGATGTCAAATCGAATGGAATCTTCCTGAGTTATACCCAGAACACATCGATCAGCCGCAATACGCTGAAGCACAATCACCGCGTGGCGCTATTTAACGACTGTAATGGCTTGTGTCCCGGCGGACAGATAGACATGCTAAACAACAGTTCCTTACAGATCTACTCGAACGAGATCCGCGATGGTCAGATCGACCTGAACAATGCGACCGGCCAGACAGGCGGGATCGAAATCTCGAACCAAAATGACGACATCACGATAACGAACAACGAAGTAACGAATAACCTGGGGGTTGGTGTCGGGGCAAACCCCGGGGCAATCGGGACGAATTTCCAGATCACTGGCAACAAGATCTATAACAACAGCCCAAACCTTTATGGGCTCTCCGGCACTGGGATTCAGGAATTGGGCGATTGCTTGACACCGTAGTTGGGTGCCGCGCTCGCAATTTCCACTTTCGTCGACTTTGACGGGTGGCACACCGCTTTGGCCGCAGTTGTCACTTTTTAGGTGGCGACGCTTCTGCGGATATCTTCAGCACCAAACCCAGCTTACCGATGTGGGGAGACAGCTTCTTTTCCATTTGCCCGATCCCGCCACG
Organism: Terriglobia bacterium; assembly: GCA_963826275.1. GTDB lineage: Bacteria > Acidobacteriota > Terriglobia > Terriglobales > Acidobacteriaceae > JAJPJE01. The sequence continues at coordinate 194,025 of CAWGWI010000020.1, forward strand.
AACTCCGCCGCCCCAGCTATACATGCTCGAAGCCTTCTCTTCCCAGAGGACGGGTGGCCCACCCTATCGCCCGCCTTTGGCGAAGGGTGGGGGAACGAAACATCCCTCTCGCACCACGACCATTTGCTTGCGCGAATCGATCGTCAAGCCCCCAAAATACTCGAAATCTCCCTAACTCCCTCATTCCATTCCAGAAATAAACTTCGCGGATCTGTCCTGTAGGTCCCCTCGAATTTGTCACAATAGAGATAGCGATGGAGTTCGAGAGGTGGGCGTTGGCGTTCGGGACGTCTTTGGATTTTGCTTTTACTAACTACTAATTGCTAACCACAGCAGCTAAGTCCTTTGTTTTATCGGACCGCTCGGACTAAGTCCTTTGTTTTGTACGGGACTAACTTTATCCCATGCCCTGTAAGTCCTTTAGAATGCGGGACGCGGGTGGGGGAGGGGGTACCGCCGGATCCGGGGTACAGACCGGGCACATCCCTGACAGTTTGAACCGGGGACCTCCCATTCTGGGAACAGAAGACTTGGGTGTGCCGACGACTTCGGGTGCCCCACCCTCGGCTTCTTTTGCCGTGGGTGGGTAATCACGAAACGCATGTCATACTGACCAATGCCCACGCATATCTTCGACGCAATCATTCTCGGCGCCGGTGCCGCCGGATTGATGTGTGCCATCGAAGCGGGCAAACGCGGACGCCGGGTTGCGGTCCTCGAACATGCTGATCGACCCGGGAAGAAGATCCTCATCTCCGGTGGAGGCCGCTGCAACTTCACTAACATCTACTGCCAGCCGGAAAACTTCCTTTCGGCCAATCCACATTTTGCGAAGTCGGCGCTGGCGCGTTACACCCCGGCTGACTTCATCGCCTTGGTCGAGAAACATCGCATCGCGTATCACGAGAAGACCCTGGGCCAGCTCTTCTGTGACGGATCTTCGCGGGCGATTCTGGACATGCTCGAAGTGGAGTGCCGTGCCGCCGGCGTTCAGATGTTTCTGAACACCAAGGTTCAGGAAGTCTCGCGCACAACCGAATTCATTGTCCGCTCGGAAGAACATGAATTCCGCGCGCCGGCGCTCGTCGTCGCTACCGGTGGACTCTCCATCCCCAAGATGGGCGCCACCAGTTTCGGATACGATCTTGCCCGCCAGTTTGGATTGAAAATTGAAGAACCGCGGCCCGCGCTCGTTCCCTTCGTCCTCAGCGCCGCCGATCGCAAGCGCTACTGCGACCTTGCGGGAGTCTCAGCCGAAGCCGTCACGTCAACCGATCATGCCCAGTTCCGCGAGAAAATGCTGATCACGCATCGTGGCCTGAGCGGACCGGCAATCTTGCAGATATCTTCTTATTGGAAACCGGGCACTCCGATCGCGATCGACCTCGCTCCCGGACAAGAAATCACGCCTGCCGTTCGCGAGGCGAAAACGCGCGACCTGCCCGCCGCTCGCAAGTCACTTGAGCGCGTTCTTCCGAATCGTCTCGCCGCGCGATGGCTGGAACTACATCCGCCAGCGTCGTTCACGAATCAGGCTCTAGACGACTTCGAACAACAGTTGCACGCGTGGAAGATCACTCCGGCGGGAACCGAAGGATACGAAAAAGCAGAGGTCACCGCCGGCGGAGTCGACACCAGCGAACTCTCCGCTAAAACTATGGAGAGCCGCAAAGTGCCAGGCCTCTACTTCATCGGAGAAGTCGTCGACGTCACCGGCCACCTCGGCGGATTCAACTTCCAGTGGGCCTGGGCTTCGGGCGCGGCCGCAGGCCGCGCACTCTAAGCCTATTTTCGGGTGCGCATCTGCACCCCCGAAGCACGGAGGTAACTGGCGCAGAACAGTCCTCGGCGTTACACTCCGCCATCATGGCAGAACGTTTCCTCTGCAACGTTTGCGAACTACCGGAAGAGAAGTGTGAGTGTGAGCGTTATTGCGGCCTGTGCATGGGCGCGCACCAGGTGCGGTTATGCCAGGACGGCCAGTACTACTGTCTCGAATGTCGCGAAGCCTGCGACTTACAGGCCCAGGGCTGACGGCCATTCGGCATCTCTCTTATCTTAAAGATTTAGCACGGTGACATGCGCAAACGATATTCTGTTTTGAGAGACCAACATTCTTGAAACTGAAAATCGTACAGGTCGGAGATCCAGTGTTGCGACAACCGGCCAGGCCGCTCTCTGTCGACGAAGTTCATGGCGAGTCGATACAACAACTCATCGAGCACATGAAGGAAACGATGCGAGACGCACCCGGCGTCGGCCTGGCAGCTCCCCAGGTGGGACTCCCACTGCAAATCGCGGTCATCGAAGATCGCTCCGAATACCTGAAGGGCATTACCGAGGAAGAACTGACGATTCGAGATCGGCGGCCTGTAGAATTCCATGTGATCGTGAACCCGCGGATTGTTCAAAGTGAAGGCCCAACTCACGAGTTCTTTGAAGGCTGCCTCAGCTTCGCTGGATTTATGGCAGTCGTTCCACGCGCGAATGCAGTGACGGTTGAGTGCCTGGACGAAGATGGAAAGCCCAGGCTGATCAATGCGCAGGGCTGGTACGCGCGGATTCTGCAGCACGAGATCGATCACCTGAATGGAACTGTGTACGTCGATCGTATGCAAACTCGAACGCTAACCACCGCGGACAATTTCAATCGAGTATGGAAGGGCAAGAACGCAGAAGAGATTGCATCCTTGCTTCGTAACCGCGAATCCTGAAACTCACGCGACGTGAGTTTGCTCGAAACTCTGCTTAGAATGGTATTGGGTCGGGACGAGAGCGAAGCGCAAATGCCGTCGCATGCACGTATAACACCTCACCGGACGCAGCAACATCAGCGGAAAAACACACTTTTCCCACATACCGCGTCTGCGCGAGCGGAACACCTCGTGGCTATGACAATGCGGACAACGACGAACTGACAACTTCATAATTCCCTGGGCTAATAGCGGAAACGTCCGACGTTCAGGAGCGGGAGCCCACATCAACCTTGATGCTACTCATGCCGGAGTAGCTGCTTGTCAGTATTGTACCGCCAGAAAATGTTGATTGCGAGATATTTGCCCGAACCGGCCGGCGAAGATTGAGACCGCTATTTTGGCTGGCTTTCCAGAGCTTCCAGGGCATGCGCGGCAGTTAACTCCTGCGTGCGCAAACGCTCGAGCGTCACTCTCAGTGCCGCAGCCTTTTCCGTCAGTCCGCGCTGGTCCGCAAGACTCAAAAGCCCTGTTCCCTGCTCCTGCACCTTGGTCGCGCAGGCAAGCAAATACGTAAGCGAGTCGGCATGCGGTTTCCACAGATAAGCGGAATCGCTGTGCGAGTTGAAGTCGTCCGTCTCCGCGAGCATGCGCGCGCAGAGCGCCACCGACTCCACGATCGCAGCCGCATACTCGCCGCGGAAGCTTTTTTCCTCTCGATACTCAGCCCTGAACGCGTCGACTTCGGCCGCAGTCAGCATCAAGCTTCCGTTTCGCATTGGAAAAGCGCAACCCGAAGTAGCCTGAGCCGCTGCGATAAAGTTCTGGATCGAGTTAACGGTAGAGCGAACCTTGCTATCCTCGTTCACGCGGTCGACAACCCTCGCTTCAGCCGGGCTCGGCATAGGAACGCGGCCCGGGGGGCGTCCGGCTGCCGCAATGCCGCCGAGTTTGGGAGAAGCGGTATTCGTTGGCGCCGCGCTAGACGCCGGAGAAGCCAGGGATCGCGTCTTGTTGTCCACCATCTTCTGCAGCTTCGAGACGGTTCGCAGTTGATCCGTGGAGCGCGCGTAGTCAGTGCTGAGAATTGCGGTCGCTTCTACTTCTGCCATTTGCTTGATGGTGACGTCACCCTCAATGCGCGACATGATACTGCCACCCGCCTTTTGCACCTTCGCGGCGAATTCCTTTATCTCATGTGCCGCCTGCTTGAACAGAGCGTCGAAACGTTCGCCGATGCAGACGTTGTATTCCGCCGCCGTCGCCAGCACGTGTGGATGGTAAAACGAAGCTCCCAGTCGCTGCTTGATGTCGCGCGAGCGCTGCATGACAGCGGAGTCCATTAACTGATTGAAATCCCGAATCTCTTCCAGTTCTTCGCGAATAAAACGAAACTCACGCGCCAGTTGCCGGTGTTCCTGAGGCAATACCGGAAGCTCCTTCAGTCGAAGAATGCCGGTAAGCGCCGGCTCGAACGGTGTGGGCTCATCCCCCGTGTATTCGTCCAGGAGCCGCACCGGGATGTTATGCAGACGTTGCAGGAACGTTACGACGAAATCGGTCTTATCGCGGTCAATCTCTTTAGTCGGCTGCTTGAAAATGAAATACCGCAGCAGTGCCTCGGCGGTCTGGGAACTTGTCGACTCACGCAGCCAGTCGCGCACCATCAGGGGCGTGACAGCCAAGTCGAGTAATGAGAGCCAGCGCGAGAGTACTTCTGCGCCGTTCTGCGCAGAGGCACTCGCATTCGCAGGCTGAGGAACCGCGTGCCCGAGTTCCTGTTCCAGCATCGAAATGTAGAACTGCTGTACCTCGACCATATCGGGGAGGTACTGGGCCGGATTCAACATGCCACGCCTCCTCGGCGCGAGTCGGAACTCTCCAATGGGGGAAGACTCGAAAGTGTAGTGCAGCTCTCGACCGGAAACAAGGCAGGTACACGTTACCAAGGGGTAACGCTTTTAGTTTGGGGGAGGGCTCGCTGCGGACGCTCAAAAAGGGCTAATTCACAAATTCCAACCCAAGCACATGCGCGTCCCGAAATCGGACAGCAACCCGAACCGTATGCCGGATTTGTCCGGATTCGAAGACGTCGACCAGCAGTTGGGAGCCGGGCACCAGCATGCAACCGGCGAGTTGAGTCGATAACCGCACCTGCATGCCGCCGCCACCGATCTTCTCGATCCGGCCCAATTCCTGGCCGCGATAATCGAAGGCCGTCAGCTCATCTGTGACTTCGTAGCGGGGAAAACGTCGTTGTTCGGTGCTTTGTCCTGGGAGCATGTTTTTTACTTTCCGCCTACCACCAGCTTGGCAATCGTCTGCAACTGCATATTCGACGTGCCTTCGTATATTTTCCCTATTTTCGCATCACGATAGAATTTTTCAACGGGGTAATCTTTTGTGAACCCATAGCCACCATAGACTTCTACTGCTAAGGAAGTAACTCTCTCGGCAACTTGCGATGCGAATAGTTTGGTCATCGCAGCTTCTTTCACGAAGTTCATGCGAGCGTCTTTCATGCGGGCGGAGTTATAGACCATCATGCGGGCGGCCTCCAGTTCGGTCGCCGATTGCGCCAGTTGGAACTGAACGCCCTGAAACTCAGAGATCGGTTTGCCGAACTGTTTGCGCTCCTGGGCATACTTCGCCGCGTACTCCCAGGCGCCTCGCGCCAGACCGATCATCTGCGCGCCGATGCCGATGCGGCCTTCGTTCAAGGTCTCGATCGCGATCTTGTAGCCCTTTCCCACTTCGCCGAGTACGTTCTCTTTCGACACGCGGCAATCTTCCAGAATCAGCTCGCAGGTGCTGGACGCGCGAATTCCCAGCTTGTCTTCTTTTTTGCCAACGCTGAAGCCGGGGAAGTCTTTCTCCACGATAAACGCGGTGATTCCTTTGTAGCCCGCGCTGGGATCAACCGTTGCGAAGAGCACGAAGATGCCGGCTTCTTTACCGTTGGTGATCCACAGCTTGCGTCCGTTGAGAACGTATTCGCTGCCCTTTAGTTCGGCGCGCGTTGTGAGCGCAAATGCGTCGGAGCCAGAACTGGCCTCGCTCAGCGCGTAGGCACCCACAGTGTCGGTGGCGAGCATCTGCAGGTACTTCTTCTTCTGCGCCTCCGTTCCCCAACGAATGAACGCGTTGTTTACCAGTGTGTTTTGCACATCAACAACGACGCCCGCCGACGCGTCGACGCGCGACAACTCTTCCACGGCCAGGATTGCTTCGAAGAAGGTTCCTCCGCCTCCACCATATTGTTCAGGAGTCTCGATTCCCATCAGTCCGAGTTGAAAAAATTGGTCGATCAGGCTGCGCTCGAAGACGCCCTTCTCGTCCATCTCTTTTACATGCGGACGCAGGCTCTGTTCGGCAAACTGACGGATGTTGTCGCGAAAAAGGATCTCGTCTTCAGTCAGCGCGACGAGCGGAGCAGGAGCGGAGGACTTTTGCAGAGTAGCTTCAGACATTCGGGGACCTCACCCATGAAGTCAGGCAAACGGGAGATTGTATATCAGGATGATATGAGCGTTGTTGAGGAGGGCTGGGTAGCAGTCAGTAGCAAGGAGTCAGTAGCTATCGTTGTCCGACAACTGAGTAATCGCAGCTGATTCGTTCACGGCTTAATTTCAATCGGAGTACCGTCGGAGACGGCGCGCCATATCTCGTCCATTTCTGCATTTGTGACAGCAATGCAGCCGTCAGTCCAATCGTATCGGCGCTGAGCAGATCCGAGCCAAGCGAAGCCGTTCGGCAGACCGTGAATAAATACATCTCCGCCGGGCGATGCGCCGGCTTTTCTTGCGGCCTCTATCTGTTCCTGCTTCGGATAGGAAATGTGAATCGAGCGATAGAAGCGGCTGTTTGAATTTCGCCGATCGAGAATGTAGTGACCTTCCGGAGTTCGATGATCTCCCTGGCGTGTCTTTGGCCCTGCCGGCTCGGTGCCGAGAGAGATGGCATATGTTTTCAGCACTTGACCTTGCGAATACAAGATCAGCTTGCGCTCTTCTTTCAGGACGACGACAGAATCGGCGCGCGCGTTGCTCGGCAGCGGCTCCGCTGCCTTTGCATCCCGCATCAATGCGGATGAAACAACCACGGCTAGACACAGTCGCAAACCAGGCTTCCAGCTGACGCGCGGCATGAGGCAGATTGTACTCTGGCCACACTTAGTTGCTGTGCGTTACATCAGGAGTTTCAGGTCGATCTGCTGGTCGCCTAAAACAAAAAGGGCCGCCCAATTTGGGTGGCCCCTCGCGCTCAGCCGGGGAATGGTTCATCGGCGATCGCGATCACCTCGTTCGTTCCGATTCCGATCATGATCCCGGTCGTGATCACGAAACTTGTTGCGATCACGATCCCGGTCGCGATCCCGGAACTGATGGTTGTTGTTGTACGCGTAGTTCGGATAGGCGTACGCGCGCTGGTCGATCGGATAGGTGTAGACAACGCCGGTTCTGCAGTCCTGATCGCGATGATTCCAGTCCTGCGCCGCAGCCGCTCCGCTGATGCCCATTAACATCGCCAAAGTCCCCGCAACTGCTTTCCATGTTTTCATCGCTTCCCTCCCGTACTGCCTTTCTTTCCGACTGTCACCTGATTAGACACAGTGATCTCTCCGGCGGTCGTTAAGAGGAGGTGAAGGGAGGTAAAGATTTGTAATAGCTGACGTGCGGTTTCGTTACATATCCGAAACTATCCGTCCTGATGTTGGTCATCGGGATGTTGCGGAGGAGGAGCACTTCGCTGGCGCGCGAAAATCCATGCGGCAGCCAGACCTCCCATGATCATCCAGGCGAGATTCACGCGGGCATCTCGGGCATCCACATGCCAACTTCCCAACGGGGCGAAGAGCGTGAAAGCAAAGATGATTGCCGAAGCTAACAACCCGATATATGCAGCTCTCTTCCCGATAAAAAAGGCGACCAATGCCGCAATCGCAATGAACAGCAGTGGCACCGAAGCTCTGAAAGTGAGTTTGCCTGGTCAGGAAGACAGCCGAAAGTGCAAGCGAGACGAACAGAGCAAGTCCAAGGATGCTTTCCAGGAGTGGCTTCAGTGGCGCTCGCAAAAGATCCATGACATAAGTATTCAAAGGTTGGGCGTGAAATTCAACCCTGATTGGGGAGTGCTGACCGGCGCGGCGCTGAGCAGTCCCCAATCTCTCTGACATTGACTTGACAAGAACGGATCCTATCTTTCGCAAGCGGAAAGACACGGAACTGGCCAGTACGCATTCGGCATCTCATCGATCTTCTGTTTGGTAGGTAGGCCGGCAGGATTCTGGTAGGCCCGGCAGGAATCGAACCTGCAACCCTCGGATGACTTATCCGAACCGGGCGACTCCTGGTGCGAGGTCGTTCTGGCCGAGGGACATTGTCAGGCCAGATTCGTTTGATTAGCGTAACGACCGGATCGTCGTGCATCGGGGATAATGTGCCTGAATAGATAGACCAGCTTGAACCAACCGGAGGTCTCGATGAGCAGAATCGCACCCCATAGATCACTGTGTTTGCCGCGATAGCGCGACTTCCAGTGCCAGATCGTGACGAGATACAAATATGCTGCTCCGGGGATGCACAGCAGCGCTCCGGTCACGAGCAAGATCGTGCTTATTTCTCGTGCATGCAACACGATTCCGACTATTATGAAGATGAATCCTACGAGCGCTACGAACCCCAAATCCCTTAGCCAACCAAATCGCGTTTCCCAGAGTGTAGTCATAATGTCTGACCACTCTATCCTATCCTCCGGAGTGGACTAGAGACCGTACCAATGATGGCAATGCGCCGAAAGACGCCCGCGGAATCGACCTCTGTAGGTATCGGCGAAACCGAGCATAGATAAAATGGCCTCGTAAGGTCTTGTGGCTGGTAGGCCCGGCAGGAATCGAACCTGCAACCCTCGGATTAGAAATCCGATGCTCTATCCGATTGAGCTACGGGCCCTCGTGTCGATACCGTTAGTCTCGCATAGGATACAAACCGTGCCAACTAGTAGGAAAACGAAGATCCACCGGAACCCTCGCGCCGCCGCAAGAAGGAGTTCAAGACAACGGTCGTCCGTCAACGGTTTCCGTGTTTCCCGATCTTTGTTCCTCTATGAAGCGGATGATTCTTCGCTCAGACCAGCGCCCATCGTAGCCGTTTGCATCTGCAAGGAACGCGCAGTGCCCCCCATGATTCGATTCCAGCAGGTGGACATTCGGGTTTCGCTCGAGCTTCTGTCGGGTTTCCGGGAGCATACGGATAAACGGATCGTCCAGCGCGTGAATCACCAGTGTCGGAGCCGCAATCTGGTCGATTACAAGAGCGGCGCTCGCTCTCGTGTAGTAATCCTCTGCGCCATCGAATCCGAAGTATCGCGCGGTGACGCGGTCATCGAATTCGCGAATGCTGCGAATGGAAGCAAGAGGATAAGCGCGGAACCTATCTGGAAACAGTTCGGCTTTCCGGCGCATTCTTCCGGCCAGCGCGACCAGGAACCACCACTCATACAAGCGGTTGTCCCAACGATGCAAGGCATCAGCCGAGGCCGAGAGATCCACCGCTGGCGAGACGGCGCAAACCGCACACAACTGCCGCGGAGCATTGCGACCCCACTCTCCCGCGATCTTCAGTACCATATTGCCGCCCATGGAAAAACCTGCAAGCGCGATCGACGCCAGTTGCTCCTGCTCGATCAGCGCTCTCGCTACCGCACCGACATCCGCCGAAAGCCCCGAATGGTAGAGGGTTGCAGAGAGTCGCTCGGTGCCGCCGCAGTTCCGCATATTCATGCGAACCACGTTCATCCCGGCGGCCCAGGCCTTATTCGCGGTACCAACCACATACTGGGATGTACTCGATCCCTCCAGACCGTGAACAATCATCAGCGTGGTCGTATTTTGCCTCTCCGGTTGCCAATGGCAATGGCATAGGACCTGCACATCCGGTTCCACTGAAAACAAACGCTCCTCGGCGGGCGGCAAGCGATCCGCGCGGTGGGCGAAATACGCGGCCAGCGTCTGCATATGTCCGCCTTTAAGGCCGCGGCGGGGAATGAACAGATCTTCAATGTCCCGATTGATTTCGACAGGCATTTCGCTCAGTGTAGCGAAAGTGCTAGATTGGTGTGGAGTTCAATCGCGAGTTTTTGCCATGCCCATTTTTGAGTACGTCTGCAAGGATTGTAATAAGCACTTCGAAGCTCTGGTTTACGGATCGCAGGAGGCCGCATGTCCGTCCTGCCATGGCACCAGCCTCGATCCACAGATCTCGTCTTTTTCCGTTGGACGCAGTTCCAAGCCAGCTTCTGCGTGCATGAGCGGCGGTTGTGAGTCCGGTGCTTGCGGGATGCCCGGCGGCCCAGGAATGTGTTGCGAAAACTGAGGGCTACAAACTGGTTTTCGACTCCGCTCCTCGTTGTCTGACCAGATTAACCACAAGAACCAGCAGGGCTGCCGCCAACAGCAGGTGAATCATGCTGCCCGCTACCTGGAACCCGTAGCCCAGAAGCCAAAGCACAAACAGCACTGCGAACGTCAGCCAGAGCATGTCTCACCCCTGGTGAGTTCGATTCTGGCTCGCTGTTCTGAGTTGCTGTCCGTGATTTGGCCTGCGTTTTTTCGTCACATCCGGTTGTGATATCCCTTACTGCCGCGACTCCAGCTCCGACCTAGAGTGAACCTGCCTTACGCGTGCCTGCCCTGCGGCACGCATTACCAGGCCTGCGTACACAAAGGAGGATCTATGCGCGTACGTCAGCTGTCGATTCTTTTTCCCGCACTTTTGATATTTGCTATTGCATCGTTTGCGGCCGATACACCTTCGCCCACGTCCGGCAAGCAGCTCTACCAGTCTTATTGCGGGTCCTGCCACGGCACAGATGCCAAGGGCAATGGGCCGGTCGCTTCCTCACTGAAGACGCCGCCCACCGACCTGACCGCGCTCAGCAAGAACAACAGCGGCAAGTTCCCGGAAATGCATGTGATTCATGCTATCGAAGGCGAGACACAAGTTGGCGCCCACGGCTCGAAGACCATGCCGGTTTGGGGACAACGCTTTCGCCGCAGTACCGGAAGTCCCGCTGAAGCTCAGTTGCTGATCAAGAACCTGACCGATTATCTCGCCTCGATTCAGGCGAAGTAGAAGACGACTTGGGCCAGGCGATCCCCATCCGCCTGGCTCATCCCGTTAGCGTCTGGCAATCATCCCAAACAAGAACCATGTGATCGCCGCCAGGGCAACAGCGACGACGGCAAGTGCTCCCGCCAAAGCGGCGACGAAGGGAACCTCTCTGTTTTCCGGCGGAGGAGTAATCCCCAATACAACGCCGCAAAAGCCGTTCACAAAATGATGAATGGCGTTCCGCAGCATGCCTCGGTGTTGGTTTGAGCCTGGAGATTGCAATCGCGTGACTCAGTCGAAGAATCCTGCGCTCATGATAAAGCTACCTGCCCGCGATTCGAGCCGACTATTCCGCGGCCACCTTCTGCTTGAGTTCTTGCACCAATCCCACCTGGAATTCCGGCTCAACGGTCATGGCCAGTTGCAGAGCCTTTTTGTACGCTGCGCGCGCCTCGTCCGATCGCTTCAGTCCAAGGAGAACATCTCCGAGCACCGCGTTCGCCTCGGCGTTATTCGGCGCAAGCGAAACCGCCTGCTGGGCTTCCACGAGAGCGGCATCGAACTGTTTTTGCTCCATCAGACCGCGTGCATCCTGTATGTGGCTCTTCGCAGCAGCCAGTGGGATTTCGAAGTGCCCCTCAAACACGAACACCGCGTAGTCGATCACTGCCGTGGGTTTGAGCGTCTGGAATTGAGCGTAGGGATTCAGTGCGCCCGGACCATATTCAAATCCAGACAGATCGCCCGCGCTGATCAGTACTGGCCCATCCACCGCGGGTGGCGCTTCAATCTTTTCATTCACCCAAAGTGAGTCGGCGGTGGGAAGCGGCTTGCATGGGATTCCGTAGTCCCTGGCATCGACGACACCCTGGGCGAAGTAAACGAACCAACAGTCCTTCACACCGCGATCGTCCAGATATTTCTTCACCGATTTGAGCTGCTGTCCCCAGTCAACGTTCGAATCGCTCAAGTATTTGTAAGTCTGCGAAGGTCCACCCCAGAGTTCGTTGGCATAAGCCATATACGCGGGATAGAGCCGCGCACCCGACACCGCCTGGAATGCGAGCAGCGCGATCACCGCGTAGGTCCATCGACGATCTTTCCTGATAAATGTCGCGGCAGCGCCTGCTGCCAGCACCCACAAAAAGGCATACATCGGCAGAATGTGCCGAAGCCCAATGTTCATCCGCGACGCCATGGCGATCAGCAGATAGAACGCAGGTGGAATCGTGAGAAACGCGATCTCCCGCCAGCCCGTCAGCTTTCGTGTGGCGATCGCCACAATCGCTGCCACCAGAAGTATCAAAAAAGTCAGCGTCGATTTGATGAGAAACGTCGCCGGGAAATACGACAAGACTCCATGCGGGTAGACGTTCCCGAACAGGTAGCTCTGGTAAAAGTCGGACATGATGCGCACGTCCGTCAAGTCCGTAGATGTAGGATTCCGGCAGCAACTTCCAGTGCGCGAGAAAGGCCAGCCCCTTCACTTCGTGCGGTCGCGATAGGCCGTGCATGAAATCGGCTAGAGGTGGATTCAACTGCATTCCGGCGGGACGCGCCTGGTAGCGGAATCCGTAGAATCCCCACAGAATGGTGACCGCGATCGCGCTGATCACCAGGAGCGCGACTGCGAGTCGAAGCGCGTATTTCTTTCTGCTTTCGCCGCTCGAACTTGTGTTGCGAACCAACTCCACCGCCGATAGCAGGATCAGCATGGGGCAGATCAGGATGGCCGTATGCTTCGCCGCCAATCCCAGGCCGGCGAGCACTCCAACTAGCAGCATCCGCCCGACCGACGGTGATTTCACGTAGCGGTAGAACGCATAGATCGCGCCAAACATGAAGCAGGTCAGTCCGACGTCCGTCCCCAAAACAGCCCCATGCGCGAGCAGGTTCGGGTCGAAGACTACCAATCCGAGCGCGATGAATCCTGCGCCTGTGCCAAACATCTCGCGTGCGGCAAGAAACACGAACAGGGCCAGCAGCAGAGTCAGCACTGAAACCGCCAGGCGCACGCGCAATAACATCGGTGTTGGGGTCATTCTTGAACAGGAAGTCTTTCCCGTTGAGGAAAGCCTCCGTCTTGAAGAACCGATTCTGCTGTGCAGGCATCGTCAGCCGCATGTTCAGCAGCGGCAACGTTCCCAGCAGCTTCACCAGCGGCGGATGTTCGGGATTCAACCCGAAATCGCCGTGTTTCCACGACATATATCCGGCGTAGATGTGATCGTCTTCATCCCAGGTGATCGAATTGCGGCTGGTCGAAAAAGCCAGTTGCAGGAAAAGTATGAGAAGAAGGACGCCTACTCCGCCCGGCACGAGCCAACGCCTCGCACCAGCGTTCGGACCGCCTACCGCAACCGTCTGCTTGGAAGACTCCGTGTCAATTTGCACGCTCACTCCGATGTTCCGAACGACCTTCTAACCGATTGAAGTACCACTTTTCAAGGACAATCGGCACGCTGCGGATTTGTTGAGTTCGCGAATGGCCCTCGCTCCAGCCTGTTACCTGCGTAATCAGACATGTCCTGTTGAGGTTTGTATCTGCCTTACTGGGTGCCCTTAAATGGTGCTAGAAGCCATGAAACGCCTTTTGTTCCATTCCTTTCTCCTTCTAGCACTCTTCGCTCCCGCTTGTTTTGCGCAGGACAAAGTCTTCGATTGGGTCCACGCCAGTAATGAAGTCATTCCACTGGATCCATCCGACTTTCGCGGAGGCCGCGTCTATCACCCCGGTCCAAATGGCGGGAACATGCATGTCGACATTCAGGCCGGCCACCCGGTAACGGTCGCCATGGTCGCAGAAGAGCAATGGAACGTGTTTGGGCACGAACGTGGCGGCAAACTCGATTTTCACTGCCTGAGAGAGCATATCGTCAGCACCATCTATAGCTGCGCGCTTCCGCCCTCACAAGCCATGGTGATCGTTTTCCGCGACGAACGCCAACCCAGCGCCATGGTTCGCGGAGTGGAAGCGGTCCTGAATGGTGCTACCGGCAGGAAACAATATCTTTCTCCCAACGATGTACTCATCACCTACTATCGCTGGGCTTGCGTAAGTAACTGTGAAGATCCTCGATTCCAGTGGCAGCGTCTGGTAAAGGAGAAATACGAAATTACAGCAGCTCCTAAGATCTACTCGTTGCTGACTCCCGAGTGGGATGGGCAACAGATCAGCGTGAAGATCAAATCAGGACTGCCTCTCATGGTCGCACTGGTGCCGGTCGCGAATGCAGACCTCGCTTATTCGGATCCTGGGTCGTTCCAGCAAACCCTTGCCAAATTCGCGTGTAAACAGCGCGGCGTGCAGACGCTAGCCTTCGAATGCACCGTGAATCTTGCGGATGGTCCGCAATCGCTTGTTCTTATGCCCGAGCCGGGAGCGAATCCATTCAACCACAAGAAAGCAGAAATTGAGTTCGATGCCACCGAGTGCATCGCGAACTGCGACCTTCTGGCCCCAAAACAGTAGCAGCAGAAAGGCCAACAGAGATTCCCGTTTACGCGCGCCATTTCCTGGACCGCGAGATAACCACGTATACTTCTGTGAGTGTCACGTCTCTCCGCGCATCTCGCCTATCTCCTGACGCTTGCTCTACTGGGATCCAGTCTGCACTTGATGGCGTCTGATCCGCCTACGACTTCAATGGCGAGCGCTTCTCGCATTCCTCAATCCAGGGTCTCGTGGATGCCGCTGCGCATCACCAACGGTTCGCCTTGCATTTTCACCGTTATGACAGCGATTCCTTTTACGTCACTCGATGGAACCTTGATAGGCCGTGAAATTCACTTCTTCCACGCCCAGCAGAAAAACACCTGGTATGGCCTTGCAGGAGTGGATGTCGAAACGCCGAGCGGCTCGTACGCTCTCAACCTGACCGGCACCACCAAAAGCGGGGAAAAGCTAGTGATCCAGCGCGCCGTAATGATCGGGAAGACGATCTACCCCAAGGTGACACTTCACGTTCCGGAGCAATTCGTTGCGCCAAGTCCGGAACAGCAGCAGCAGATCGACGAGGATAAGGCGCTGAATCTACCGCCTTTGCGAAGGGCGACATTCTGCCGCAATGGTCGGGATTTCTCGATGCCGGTTCAGGCCGATGCCTCCGACTCATTCGGAACTGCGCGCATCTTCAACGGCAAGGTCGCCAGCGTCCATCGCGGAACCGATTTTCGCGTGATCTCGGGAACACCCGTCCGCGCCGCGAATGACGGGCGAGTCGTGCTCGCAAGCCCTCTGTTTTTTGAGGGCAACTGCGTAGTCATCGACCACGGCGAAGGTCTGAAGACGATCTACGTGCATCTTTCGGAGATCCAGGTCAAGAGCAGGCGATCGCGTGAAGAAGGGCCAGGTAATCGCATCAGCGGAGGCACCGGACGGCGACTGGACCACATCTCCATCTTGCGGCGAGATGGGAGGGTGCTGCTGGATCCAACCGAACTGCTGAAGTTAAAGATGCCGGAATACCACGGAGAGTGAATTGCGTCTACTGATCGGCGGCTAGTTCGCGCTCGAGTTTCTCCAATTCGCTGTTCAGCATCTCGGTATAGCGCGGATTCTGGGAGCGTTTGAGTTGTTCGAGACACGCGCGCCCGATTCAGTTCCAGCGACTGCAGGCGGAGCAATCGCTGTTCCTTCCTGGGAGAGTGCGTCTTTCTTCGCGCGTGCAGCTGGCAAATTCGCTCTGTGTTCCTCGACCGACTTGCTTTCCCAGTCCCGCGCCATGAGCTTATTTTACGCGCCGAAACGAGAGCCGATCTGAATCTGCGCCGAAGACGCTACTTCGCCAGGTTGTGCTCGCTCAAGCAGGTTGACCCCGTGCCCGTCGTCTGCGAAACGAATTTCGCCGCTTTCGTCTGCGCAGAATGCTCGCAGGCCTTCGCGCACATTCAAGGGAACCGCCACGACTTTGAATGTCGACCACCTCTACCGGCGACCAGAAAGACTGTAGCGATACTGTCCTTTCGCAGTGTTGCCCCATGCCGCATCCGTCGCTTGCGCTTGAGCTGGTGCACAGGTGCCGAGGTTCGAGCCATTGAGCACGTGTACCCGACCTGAGGATTGCTCGCCTTGAACGTTTTCTCTGCCGCAACAACGTTCTTAGCAGCGGCAATCGCCGCGCCTTCACTGCCATTCGGAGTTCGGAACACGGGAGGCGCCTGAGAACCATCATGGTTCCGCTACTCTGCCGAAAATCGATCTTTTGCAGATACCGAGACATGACACCTTCATCTGTGTCGCAGCGGTCTCCATCTGTTTCTGGATGCTGTCTTTTCGATCAGCGCGCCATCCAGCTTCACCGCGATGGAGAATCCAACTTCGCTAAGCTTCCACACACTCTGCTCTGCCTTCATCCGCACCACCATGAGGTGAGGGACCACGCTCATCTTGTCTTCGTGTCCGTCTTTAATCACGTGAACGAGAGCTCCATCTCGTCGCGGTCGCCTTAACTCGTCGCGGTCCACTCGAACTTCCATGCGCCCGCCAGTCTTAGGCGTATCGAATGCCACTAAAACCGGACCGTCAACGTCCGCTTCAGGTTCGTTCCAGACTGCGTCTGGCTGCTGATGACCATGGCTCGCCGCCAACTGTTGCTGCGCACTCTGGCCCAACTGCTTCAGCTTCCGCGCGCATCTCGTTCGGCGGGTGCGCCCGCTGCGACGTCCCCGGCGTGGGCGAACCGATCATTTCGACCAGCGCCTCGCGCGGAGTCTGCGGCTCGGCCGCCTGTGCCGGTGAGTGGCCGTTGCATGCCGCATCCTGCAACATCATCGCTTGCTTCATCGTCGATTTCCTCGCGAACAAGGGTACGACGAAGCGGTACAATCCGCCGTATCTCCGGGCCGTGCCCTGACGGAAACACGACTCATGGCCTCCACTCGGCAGAAGGTGCGGAAGAGGCCCCAGATTCAGGCGCCTGGCGCTGATGACCATGAGAGCGTGACGCTTATCACAGACCATCTGGTCATCAACTGCGAGAACATGGCTGTAGAGGCGTCTCCCAGAGGTCCCATGTTCCGCATCCTGGAAACTCGCGAGCTCGGCCGTGGCGTAGAAATGTTCGTCATCGAGGCCACTCATGTCGGCACGCGAGCGAAGCCGGCCAGTTCGTCATCGTGCGCCTGCACGAGCACGGCGAGCGCATCCCCCTCACCATCGCGGATTCCGATCCCCATGAAGGCACGATCGCGCTCGTCGTCCAGGGAATCGGCGAGACGACTGCCTGCTTAGCATGCTGGAAGCAGAGGTTGCCCATTGTCGACATCATTCGACCGTTGGGAAAGCCTTCCGACGTCCAGCACTACGGCGCAGGCATTTGCATGGCAGCAGGGTGGAACAGCCGTGGCTTCCCAACCGCGAGCGCTGCGGCAGGCCGGCAATTACATGATCTCAATTCTGGGCGCACGCTCACGCGATCTCGTCGATCCTCGAGAGACGAGGTTCGCAAGGTGAGCAATGAGACGCGCCGCATCTATACCGAAACGACGGGACTTATGGCCGTAAAGGTGTAGTAACGGACAGCTCAAGGATCTTCTTTGCTGGTCCGTATCCAATCAACTTCATCCTCGCGATCGGTCCCGTTCCGATGATGCGCATGAGCCAAGGAGACGAAGTTTGCGGCGTGAAGCCATCGTAGACCTCGATTCCATCATGGTCGATGGAACCGGAATGTACGGAGCGGGTGCCGCGTGCTGG
>CAWGWI010000021.1:0-138353 GCA_963826275.1 Terriglobia bacterium
GCCAGGGAGAGGGCCGGGGATTTGGGCGGAATTACAAGGGCCGTGGCTTCGGGGATTGGGGGGTAGGAAGGACTTCACGACAGTAATGGTTGCTAGGATGCGGCGCCGCTGCAATTCAGCGCATTGGTTCGGCCCCAAAATTCATTGGTGTAAAACTGAATTTTGTACCAGTTTGCCTCAAGCCTATGTACTCCGACGATCTCGCAGGGTATCCCCTTGAACTTTCCACTGATGTGATCCTTTGCCGCTGCCGAAAGCGAATCAGTCGGATCGAATACTAAGTACACGGTTGTGTCCGGTCCAGCCCACCCCCAGCCACCCCATTCGATGTGCCGCAACTCACCGTTTGCTCGCGGAGGTTGCGCCATAACCTCGGCTTTGTAACGATCTGATGAGGCGAACCATTCGGTTGCGGTAGTGACGTCGGAATATTTCGCAAGCAGAGCCACAGCCGCGGCTATTGAGGCGATTACTAGGGCGTACAGTGACAGTCGTGTTTTCCGCGTGATCGGCATCATTCTTCCAGCAATCTACGCTGAATCATACCTAACCTGTTAGATAACAGTGAACGGACACCGTCACTCTGTATGTCGATACGGTGATGTGAGTGACGGTCACTCGCCCACTTTCGTCGGATCCGATGGCAGGGGGAGGGGTGAACAGGGCTTTCGAAGAAAACAAAGACCTTATCCGTCGGACGAAAGATTTGTCCGTCGGATCGGTGTCGGATCGTCCGTGGGATGATGCGACGGATATCCGTCGCATGCGGTCGATGTGCCCTCCCCCACTCGTTGCTTGGCACGAGTGGGGCATCCCCATGTGTCCGTCCTCAAATCGGTCTTTGTTCCCCGTCTTTATTCCATTTCTATTGTGACAAATTCGAAGCGACCTACTGGACACATTCGCGAAATTTATTTCTGGAATGGAATGAAGAGGTTGAGGAGATTGTTGGGATTTGAGGGGATTGACAAGAAATCGCGGGGGTAATCGCTCGTGGTGCGATAGGGATACCTCGCTGCGCTCGGCATGAGAGGATCCTCGCTTCGCTCGGAACGGGAGTTGCCGGCGGATTGAATGATTTGTGTGGACGGGGAACTTTGTTCGCCCAGGTTAGTGTCCAACAGAAGGACACGGAGCCTTGGGCAGAAGGCTATTCCTAATATGGCTCGAGATTGGGGGACATTATGTTCCCTTTCGCCTTCGGGTCTGGCCGGAAGCAGTTAAGCCTATGCGACGGTGTCTCTGTTAGGCGGACAGGAGTGGGGCATTGCTTTACAACATTGTGGTTCTCGTCCAAGAGTCTGGCCCGCTTGCTTAAGCCGTCCGAAGACCATCCCATGCTGTCGTATTCAACTGCAAACACGTTACCCGACTTTGTTCCGGCTAAACCCACCGCGACAATGGAATCGATCCCCTGAAGGAAGTAGCGAACAATAAACGCCTGTTTAGCCGAGACCGCTCTTTTCACGCACTGCGAAGCGGTTTTTGCGTCTTGCCTAATCTGCACGATGCCACAGTCGATGGGTGGATCAACGGCAAGAATCAAAAGTCGCTTTTCCAGCAACTCCCTTGAATGGGAATAAACAGCGTCCTGTTGCTGCGCGAGCGTGTCTGGGAGGCTTGAAAGGGCGGGTTGAATGTTTACCGATTCGCGGGTCACCATGTAGCTGTCGTCGTTAAGCCAGCAATAGATGCCGACCTTTTCCTTCGGAAGCGAAGACGCAGAAGCCTTGTAGAGAACGACGTTTGTGCAATCGTTGTAGATTCCTTCTGCTTCCTGTGCTCTGACCATCAGGTATTCTCCAGCACGCGCGGCTGTACACGGAGGGCTGCTTACGTCGCATGTAAATTCCGTGTCCTTGCCCGCCAGGCTCGCAGTGAGCAATACGACGGTACCTTCCAGTGAACTACTTTTAACCATGACCGCCTGACCATCCGCGGCATAAAGCGGCAAGGCAAGAGCAACAACGATCAGAAGAGAAAGGTGATTCATCAGCGTCACGATACAATGTACATCCAAGTGGAATAGTCGGCGATAACGGACATCATCTCCCGTCTGTCGATGTCGGCTGAGATCACGAAGAAAGTGCGCGTAGATCGTTCCGAAGACGGTCGGGCCCGCGAGCATCAGGTTCTCGAGCATCACTCTGGCGAGCGCTAAGCAAATCCTCAATCGCGGCGTGGGTACTCTTCCAGATCGGGACCGCGCGCGCAAGCAATCTGCGTCCCTTGGGCGTCAGCTTCATCACACGGGCGCGGCGATCGGCGGGGTCTGCCGTAATCTCGAGGAGACCGCGGCGCTCGAGAGGCTTGAGAGCGGCCGTCAAAGTGGTTCGATCCATGGCGAGCAGTGACGCCACTGCCGCCATCGGAGGCGGTTCCGGGCGGTTCAACGACATCATCAGGGAGAATTGACCGTTTGTCAGGCCCAATGGGCGGAACGCGTCATCGAAGCGGCGTGCCAGTGCCCTTGCCGCTCGCTGGACGTGAAGACACAGGCAAGAGTCGCGGACGAGGAGAGTCGTTTCATAGGCAGGGCTCTTATCCGTTGACATAACCCAATTATATTGATATCAACCTATATTCGTCTCCAGAAATACGTTAGGAGAATAAAAACCAATGAAGCGAAATACACCCGTGACGATCGGGTTAGCAACGTCAGTGCTCGTGGTTGTGTTGGCGGCGGCGTGGCCAATGGAAGCGCAGGATCGCCCTGCGACGTATCCGAGTATGGCTCCGCTGAATCAGTACCTCATGGATCGCAGCGCCGAGATCGCCCTGGCACGAAGCGCAGCTCCAGAGTCCATTTCCGGCCAAGCTGAGATCCAGGTCCTGGGTCCGCATGGATATGAGCTCGCCGTGAAGGGCACTAACGGTTTCGTCTGTGTTGTGGAGCGCGGTTGGATGTCGCCGTTCGACAGCGCCGACTTTTGGAATCCCAAATTGCGGGGTCCGATCTGCTTCAACCCGGCGGCAGCGCGATCCGTGTTCCCTCTCACCATCAAAAGGACGAACCTGGTCTTAGCGAGACAGTCGAAAGCACAAGTCATGGAGGCTCTGAAGACTGCAGCTAGCCGAAAAGAGCTACCTGGCCTCGAAGGTGGCGCGATGAGCTACATGATGTCGAAGAAGGCGTACCTGACGGAGGCCGGCAATCACAACATGTGTCACCTGATGATCTACGCCCCTCTGGCCGATGCGGCGTCCTGGGGCGCGGATAAGCCCGGGTCGCCCATCATTTTCAGCGGGCAGTTTCAGGGCGCGCCCGAACCCATTACCGTGTTCCTGATTCCGGTGGCGAAGTGGTCGGATGGAACGATCGCGCCGCAGATGTAGGGGCAGGGGTACAGTTTTCGACATTTGTAGTGGCCCAGTAAGGGGTGAGGTCAACGCAGGCCAGTGGTTGGCCTTCACCCCTCCCGGGCGACGATGGAGGTGTGTTGGTGTCGTCCGGGCTGCGTCTGCATTCACGGAGGCTTTGCCGGTCCTCACTCCGACTCTGCCCATCCACCGTAGAGCGAAGAAGTGTTTCCCGAGTTGTGCTCTGCGAGTGTCTACAAGTACACGTTGCTACAAATGATGCAGGTACGAGATTAATGTCGAATGATTGTGGGAAAGGATGTATCGCCACGTGACAGCGGTTGCACGAGACTGCTCACGAAAAGTTTTCAGCACTCGAAAAGGTCGGGAGGATTGCGGGACAGAATCCAGCCTGCGGTTCGACAGCTGTGCCCGGGGCTGCAGTAGACTTGCTCCATGATCCGTCAGATCGCACCTGTGTTCTTCACTACGAACATGCTAGCTGCCTCGGTTATTCCATCGTTGCGCGCGGTACGATGTCGCACTAGATTACTTCGACTATGACTTTACCAATCATCGCGCCGCCGTTGGCGGGACAGGTTCTTGGGAATGGTGGAGATTCGTTTGTGATTGCCGAATGGGAAGACCCGGGCGGCCATACAGGCGCTCCATTCCTGATTGCTCCTCCGCATGTTCATCATCATGACGACGAAGCCTGGTATGTGCTCGAAGGCGTGTTGCGAATACGCAGGGGCGACGAGGAGGTCGAGGCCCGAGAGGGTAGTGCTGTGCTGGTTCCGCGTGGCACGCCGCATACGTACTGGAATCCGGGGGAAGGCAGGTGCCGGTACCTGCTGATCATGACGCCAAGAATCTACGAACTGATCCAGGCGATACATGCGATGACGGATCGGAGCCGACCGAGGCTCAGCGAGTTGTTTCGAGAATACGATTCTGAGCTTCTATAAAAGAGAGCGCCCGCAAGCCTCGCCTCAAAGAGACGGAAGCCGCGGGCGCGCCACAACAACTTGATGATCGAATCCCACCTCTGCCAAGAGACGGCAGAGATGGGGCACCCAAATACGTCACAAAAACTAAGGGAGGCGGCGCCGGTGTGGGGTTAGGCGCCGTATCCCTGGTCGATCATCTGCCGAAGGACTCCGGCGAGACGATCGTGGTCTTCGTCACCGAGGGCAACGAAGCGAAATGGTTGCAACTTGGCGGCAGATCGAGTGACTGGACGCATCAGCTCTACGAGTCCGCTGATCGGGCCGGATTTCGATCGCATATGAAGTTCTGCGAGGGTACCTTCGCGAACTGAGCCGGTGAATTGGGCCAGTCCGCCGGTGGTAGAGATTTCGTGCAGGACCGCCGGAACGCGTTTGCCTTCCAGCGAGAAATTGACCGACTCGCTGTTCGGGACTCGTACCCGGGGAGCCCGCACGCTGCGGTGCGGTTGGGGAAAGTGAGCCATGGCTGGAAAGAATCGCAGGTGGCGGGAGCTCTTGCGAGATTACGGGAGCCGCCGTCCAGATACCTGCAAAACGGTTGTCCAGCAGTCCAGTGACTGGCGGGTCAACAACAAGCGTAAGAATTACCCAACTTCAGGCGGGGTGAGCTGCATCGGAATTATTGAGCAGCAATGAGTTTCGCGAGTGGCCTGTTTCTTGCAAGGATGACAAGAGTTCGAGGGCTTCGTGGTTCGCAAACTGCCGTCTTGCGGCAAATACTTGAGGAACTTAACGGTGGGACCAAGAATTCTTTTTGTTGACGATGAACCAAATATTCGCCAGACGTTGCCAGAAATCCTCCGAATGCATGGTTTCGAAGTTGTTGTTGCCGCTACCGTTCCGGAAGCTCTAAGAATCATCAGCGATCAATCGTTCGACGTGTTGCTGTCGGACTTGAATATAGGCGAGCCTGGGGACGGGTTCACGGTGGTGAGTGCGATGCGGCGCATACAGCCGTCGGCGGCCACCATCATTCTTACCGGCTACCCTGCATTTGAGAGCGCTCTGCGGGCCATCCAGAGCCAGGTGGATGACTACTTAGTAAAGCCTGCAGACGTAAAGTTCTTAGTCGAAAAAATTCGCGAGAGGCTGGCAAGCCCGGTCCTGCGGCAGCAGGCACCCCTGTTGCGGCTGGTGCAATTGATCCGCGAGAACCGGCGGGGGATTCTGCATGACTGGTTCATGGGGATGGATTCGCCGGTCGAAGGTACGACCGAGGCGTTCTCCGAGGTGCTGGATTCCGTAATCCACAACCTGCAGCGAGGCGCGGGGAGTGCGCGGGAGACGGACCTGGAACCGGCAGCAGCCCTCGGAGAAAGACGGCGTGCCGAAGGTTATCGTGCCTCCAGCATGGTCGACGAGTTGCACGCCCTGGAGAAGGTAGTACTCCTCTATGTTGAACGTAACCTGATGCGCGTTGACCTGAGCACCCTTTTTCAGGACCTGCGGGCGATGAACGAGGTGTTCCGGGCACAACTTTCTGAGGCGGTGCGAGCGTATATGGCTGAGCCGGAATCCAACCAACCGGCCATGTGTTAACTGAAGAATTACGAATTCTCAGCCAAATCCCGAACGCTCCCAGTAGTGCTGCATACCTTCGTAATCTGGGCAGTGTGGTGGTGCGGGCAGAAGATGGCTCTGGGCCGAAAGAAATGGTCTCATCCAAGTATTTCCTCCGGGGCGGCTCGAAGCCGCCTCCTTTTTCAGGGACTTGGAAACGGTCACGAATCGTGACTCGTTTGCACATCAGGTAGTGCATGTGTATCATTCTTTTTCTTCTCTCCCCTGAGCGGCCAAGGCTGTCCCCCATCACATCTGTTAAGGAATGCAGCGATATGTCCATTGGACGGCTGTATCGCGGAGTGGTCAGGGTAGTCACAGAAGAGGGACCGTATTATCTGCGACCGCAACTGAAGCAGCGCCTGCGGCTGTTGTGGATGTTCCGGCACTTCAACGAACTTCCGTCGGTAGTGTTGAAGCCCGCTGAACTTCAGATCATCAGCGAACTGGCGCGGAACAGCTATTCGCCTCAAATGCAAATGAGCGATGAGTTGATTGGCACGCTGGATTTCCGCGCGGTGATGAAGATGAAGAAGGCGTCACAGTCTGAGGCTGCGAGAATTACCCGGCAAAGCGCGTAAGCCGATCGGGCCCAACGACAGATAGCGCCAGCTATCCACGCGGATGTTTGTTCCGCCAACCCGCCTGATTTTGAATCCACTGATTACGACGAGAAGAGAATCGAAACGGACTGCCGAAGAGCGTCCACTTCAGCAGTCCGTTTCAAGAGAGGCAGTTGCCTGGACTTTCGCTCGTCCAAGACAAATCGGAGACCGATTAGGAAGGTACCGCTATTGCACGGTGGCCGCAATACTACAAAAAGAGTATGCCGTGAACACCCGCAGTTCACGGCTGCCTGGTGGCGCATTTCTTGCCAGCCGCCACGAAAAACTCATAAAGTGAACTGCTCATAAACGAGGCACAGCGTGATCGTTCGCCGTATTGTGCTCGACGAGGTATTGGTCCCGGCGCGTCCGGACAGCATCAACAGCCCGGAAGTTGACTATGCGCTTCATAAGTTGCCGGTTGGCGGCAAGCGGGGTTGGACCCAGCAATTCGACCAGGTCCCGAAGACCATGATCCGGGTGGAATTCGACAACGGCGTCATCGGGCTGGGCGAATCATATCGTGGTGTTCCACGTGATCTGATGCGTGCGGTTGCCATGGAACTTCTTGGCGCGGACTTGCGCAACTTGAATCTGCAGGCGCTGCCGCTGCCGGCGGGACGAGTCTACGACGGGTATGAGTGCGCGCTGACCGATGCTCTGGCCAAATGCCACGAGATGCCGCTGTACCAGTTTCTCGGTGGAAAATATCGTGACGAGATACGAGTCGCCGCCTGGACCGGGCATCGAACTACTGCCGATGCAGCCCGTAAGGCGAAGGAAGCGAAGGCGCTCGGTTACGAGTGCATCAAGTTCAAGTGTACGGTGACGGATCCTGTTGCCGACTGGTGCCGGGAGATCAAGCAAGCCTGCGGAGAAGATTTCTGGGTGGTGCTGGATCCGAACGAGCGCTTCGAGACTCCAGCGAATGCCGAGCGAATTGCACGCGAACTCGAGGCGATCGGCAATGTGCTCTACCTGGAAGATCCGATTCCACGATGGAATTACGAAGGCTGGCGCTACCTGCGCGGCAAGATTCACGTCCCGCTCTCGATGCATGTGTCGTTGCCATACATCGAAATGGGGCAGATGCCGCAAGATGCCGCGCGTGCCGCAAAGCTCGAGTGCAATGACTACTTCCACTTCAATGGGGGTATCTTCGCGTTTCGCCGGCTGACCGCGCTGGCCGATCTCTTTGCGATTCCATATTCGCATGGCAGTGAGCTGGACTTTGGGATTCTCGAGGCGAGTTATGTGCATAAGGTCGCAGCCTCGTCGCTGGGGACAATGCCGAGCGACGTTTTCGGGCGGCTGATTCGGGAGCACGATCTGCTCAAGCAGCCACTCGAGATCAGAGACGGCAAGGCCGCGGTTCCACAAGGTGCGGGCTTAGGAGTGGAGCTTGATCCGGCGGCCGTGCAACATTACCGAACCGATCATTGGCATATAGAAGCTTGAGCGGGCATATCGAAGCCTGAGCGGGCAGATAGGAGCCCGAAGGAGAACCGATGTTTCTGCAGGAGATGAAGTGGCCGGAGGTAGACGCGCTTGATCGGGAAAAGGTGATCGCGGTGGCGTGCATCAGCGCGCTCGAACAGCACAGTCTGCATCTGCCGGTGTCGACGGACTACCTGATCGGTGCGGAGATAGTGCGGCGCGTGGAGCACGATCTACCGCGCACTTTGCTCTGCTTGCCACCGATCTGGCTGGGTTGCAGCGATCATCACATGGATTTCGTCGGAACGATCAGCATCTCCGTCGAAACGATGAGCCGATTGCTACAGGACATCGCCGCATCCGTGATGAAGCATGGTTTCCGGAAGCTGCTCATTCTCAATAGCCACGGTGGAAACCGAGCGACGCTTGCTTACAGCATTCAGGCAATGGCGCACCGATTTCCGGATTCGCTGATTATCGGCGCCACGTATTGGGATCTGGTGACGAAAGAGCTCTCACAGATACGCGAGACCGAATTCGGCGGTATGGGGCACGCTTGCGAACTGGAGACATCCATTCTTCTAAGCATTGCTCCGAAGCTGGTTGATCTTTCTAAAGCGGAGCCGGACGGGATGACGCTTTCAGCATCGGAGTTTGGGCGTCAGGAACTGCTC
Source organism: Terriglobia bacterium (assembly GCA_963826275.1). Classification (GTDB taxonomy): domain Bacteria; phylum Acidobacteriota; class Terriglobia; order Terriglobales; family Acidobacteriaceae; genus JAJPJE01. Next base: position 8,587 of record CAWGWI010000021.1, read on the forward strand.
AGCTCTTCGGCGATTGCCGTGTACAAGACTTTTGCGGAGACGAGTCGCCATGGCGGCCACGGCGATCCTCAGACAGCGAGTGCCGAAAAGGGCGAACGCTTCCTGCAGATCATCGGCAATGGCGTGAAGCGATTGTGCGAAGACATGCTGGCGGGAAAGATCTGAACGAAGAGCGCTAGCTCTTGGGCGGCAGGGTGGCGCGGGCCTCGGCAGCAAGATGATCGGCGGAGTCTGCGAGTTTCTTCATGGTTTCGAGGGATTGTTCGGTCTTTGCCGCAGAGAGATGCTTAAGCGCGGTGCGCCGGAGCTCCGGATCGAGTGTTCCCGCGAGCAGAATACTCGAGAACTGTTCGAGCATGGCGTCTCCAGGCATCAGGGCGAGGATCTGCACGGCCTTACGCAGCATGGCAACGCTGCCTTTTCCGGCGACGATAAATTTGCCAATCGCTGGGACAGTCTTTGGATCCTTCAAGAACATAAGCTCATCGAGCGCCTCGTCGAGGAGGTCGGGAACGAGTTTCGGTAAAGCTTCTGCGAGCACCAGCGCGCGGCCTTCACTGCGGTTTCTGATTAGCGCCGTGAGCGCTGCGCGTTGAACGCGGCCATCCTCATGCTGCAAAGCCGGAGAGATATGCGCAGCGAGTTCGGGATCCTTTAAGTCGCTCAGCACCGTGCACATGTTGCGCACGACGTACCAGCGATCGTCGTTGAGGAACTTGCGCGCGCCCTCAATTGCATGCGGTCCAAGTTGTGAGCTGAGCCGAACCAGCGCCAGCCGGTTCTTCGCGTCGCCTTCCAGAATCAAATGCGAGAAGACGTTGTTCACGCTCGCGGGAGTGCCGTAGGCGAGCAAGGTGACTGTCTTTTTTGACCAGGCAGAATCCCCGCGATTCGCGAGGAACAGCTCAACCAGACGCTCGTTCGCGTTTACGGGAACCAGCCTGCCGATTCCCACGCGACAGCATCGCCGGTGCTTGGCGGGATCGCGCTTCTCCGAGCGTTCGAACAGGCTACCGATCTGGACTACGTTGTCGAAATCTTCATAGGTTGCGATCGACTGACCAAGCACGGTCAGAGTGGTAGCCACCTGGAAGTGGGTGAATTCGGAGAGGTCTTCGCGCATCAGGGTGCGGCCGAGCCGTTCGATCGCTTTGCCGACGAAATCGATTTGGGCTACGGGAACGCAGCGGATCAGCTCTGGCGCACGGCTGAAATCTTCGGCCTGAATCTCCGGTTTTTCGTCGTCGAGAAATTCGAAGTAATGATTCACCAGCGGGGCAGCGCGCTCGGTCTGTCGAGTCCTGACGCACTCTTTTACGAATTCCAGCAATCGCCGAAACTGGGCTTGATTGTAGTGCTTGATCGCCAGCAATTGGGTTTGCTTGGTTTTCATGTCCAGGGCGGTCCAGCGTAATTCCGCCTGGATCTTTTCCTGCATGTGCTGCGGAATGGCGAAGTCCTGTATGAACTTCACCAGCTTCTGCGAGAGACGGTCAGCGGTTTGCGTTGCTTGCAGCGTGCGTGCGAGAACGCGCAGGACGTCGTCTTCGACTTGCAACTTTTGCCCACCGTCCTCGGACTGCAGCTGCTTGCCCGCCCACTGCAGCGCGGTGTCTTCGACGTATTCAGCAGCGACCTGCTCGGGCGATGCACTGGCCAGCTCTTTTTGGCGCTCCGCCGGGAATGACGAAAGAATCTTGTCGACGCCCATGCTTTGCAGGATGCGCGCCAGCGAGTTATACGACTTCGCCGGATTGCCGCTGTCTTCTAATAAAGAGCGCTGGACTGAGTTCTCCATTAGCTCCATGAAGGTGTAGTAGCCCGGGTTAGCGCCCTTAGCCATGCTGGCGCCAAACATCACGCTTCCACCGCGTTTGCCAGAGCCCCCTGCGGCGTCTTGACCTCCGCCGTCGCCGACGCCGGTACCGTATCCAACGCCTAATCCGGCGCCGCCGCCTCCATAGCCAAGGCTGGGTTCGCCGCCCCCGGAACCGCCAAAGGCCGACCCACCGGGTCCAGCGGCTCCGGCTCCAGCGCCTCCCACTCCCGGACCCGTTCCGAGTCCTATACCGGCTGCGGCTGTCGAACCTGCGCTCCCTACACCTGCTGCCGAGCCCGGGCCGCCTTTCCCTGCTCCCCCCGTTCCGTATACCGCCTCGCCGGTGCCGGACTCGGTCTCGCCGTCTTTAGCGACCACCAGGTTAGGCATGGGGATGGGCACACCATAGCCTTGTTCCGAAATCCCGGACATGCCAGAAAGGATTGCGTTGCGGGCTGACGGGTCGAGGCAGGCCGATTCGAGCAGCGCGTCCACCGAATCCATGAAGTCGCGACTGCCGGCATCGTCTTCCATCTGCTTGGAAAGGATGTAGGCTTCCGAATTCGTTTCCAGGATGGTGTCGCCCTGCTCATTTTTCTTCTGATTCTTGGCGGCGAGCAGAATCCTGGTTCCTTCAACCTCGTTCTGTTCGATAAAGAGGCGTAGTCCACCAGCCTCATCGATGACCTTCGAAGAGGCTGAGACCACTCCGATCAACTTGCGATAACGGGCGAGGGTTAGACCTGGTTCGAACGTGACGGCGGCAATGCCGCGCTTCAGGAATTCCTTGTTCAATTGGTCGAGCGATGGATCGGTAGTAAGCAGGTTGTTGAGAACAATCTGGCTGTCGACGAATCCCAGGGTAAAACGGCCCGCTTCTTTCATAAGGCCGTTCAGCAGATCAAAACTCTGCTGTACCGGGCGTTGCACGTTCGGATGCTCGGCAGAAAACAATACGGCCGTACGAATCGCCATCTGGAAAATTCTTGCGAAGCGGAGGCCGACGTTCTTGAGTTGTTTCGTGTCTAGCATCAACTCACCTGCCGGGGAACTGACGCCCACCAGTCCCGAGTGGCAGCATTCGATGAAACTTGCTTATAGATGTGGCTCGATTATGACCTATTTACCATTTGGCAACTATAGCTGTCTTGGCACCAAAAGGGCATGGCACTGCCGGGGCGGGAATGGACGCTTTTTGCGGTAATGCCGTTTCCGGGGAGCCGCGAACCTTGGCCGCCACTTCCCAGCCGGCCGGGTCGGCTGCACTATGAGGGTATTGGGGGGACAGATGGCCCGAATCCTTGATCGTCTATTGCATCGTTGTTCCCACCAGTTTCTGTGGCCTCGCAGATCCGCGGATGGACGCGCCTACCAGGTCTGCATTCGCTGCGGAGCTGAATACGAGTATGACTGGGAACAGATGCGACGCACCCGTCCGATTGAGAACGCTCCTTCGGTGACACAGCGCCCGCAGCTCATACCGCAGTAGGTCGCCACATCGCGAGCAGAGTAGCCGCGTGATCCTCACGGGCACTCAGATGTTGCTCATACCGCCGTCGATCAGCAGTTCACTGCCTATCGTAAATGCGGCCTCATCGGAGGCGAAGAAGACGACTGCTTTGGCGATTTCGGAGGGAGCTCCAAATCGTCCCGCCGGCACCTGGCTTTGAATGGATGCAGCGACCGACTTCAACTCCGTTTCCGAAAACCCAAGCTTGCTATACAGGGGAGTCGAGATGGGCCCTGGGCTGACGACGTTCACCCGGATCCCGCGCGAGATGAGTTCGCCAGAAAGAGTGCGGGCGAGCGAAATAAGGGCGGCCTTGGTGGCTGAGTAGATGGTGGTATTTGGCATGCCGATGTGCGCATTTACCGATCCGTTCAGAACAATCGATGTGGGATTCGCGAAGAGCGGAAGCAAGGCCTGGATCAGGAAGAAAGGCCCCTTCAGGTTGATTCCGAACGAGCGGTCGAAGGCAGCTTCATCCCATTGTTCGAGCGGACGCATGTCCACGATTCCGGCATTCATGAACAAAACGTCGAGACCGCCAAAAGTCTCGCCTATCTTCTGCGCGAGCGTCTTCTGCGCAGCAATGTTACTGATATCGGAAGAGAGGACGAGGACATCAATTCCTAACTCCTTCTGCGCTGATTCAAGGGTAACCGGATTCGTGCCGGTGATCGCAACTCGTGCACCTTCCTGCAAGAATTGACGTGCCGTCTCCAATCCGATTCCCGTAGTTCCACCAGTAATCAATGCACGTTTGCCCTTCAGCCTATTCATGGCGGTTGCTCCTTAATCAGAAATATGTAGATGGCTGTCTTCGGGAAACGTTTCAGGTTTGTTGTTGGATTGCGCTCCGTGGGAGCGGCAATTGCTGCGAGTGAGGGAATCCAGAGCAGGTTAAATTTTCTTAAGTGCCGTACTATCACTTTACCCTCCCCGCTGGGTGATGGAAGATTTGAGTACGCAGATGGTGATAGCAGACAATTCCGAAAGCCTGGCGCTCCTGCTCGTGGACGATGACGCGGAGCTATGCGAGATGATGCGGGAGTTCTTTGCCGAAAACGGCCATCGCCTGGAGTGCGCGCTCAACGGGCGCGAGGGCCTGGCGCGCGCCATCGAAGAAGACTACGACCTGGTGATTCTGGATGTCATGCTGCCCGCGATCAGCGGATTTACCTTGTTGCACCAGCTACGCCGCCGCCGCGGGGTGCCGGTGATCATGCTGACGGCCCGAACTTCACAGCAAGACCGAATCCAAGGCCTGGAGAGCGGAGCCGATGACTACCTTCCCAAGCCATTCGACCCGGACGAATTACTGGCGCGGGTGCGTGCGGTTTTGCGGCGTTCTGGGAAGCAGTCACTGGAGGAGTCGTCGCAAACCATCGGGAGCCTGCGGATCAATTCGCAAACCCGCGAGGTGTGGAAGGAAAACAAGCTGATCGATCTGACCGCGGTGGAGTTCGATATCCTGGACCTGCTGGTACGTTCAGCGGGCCGCGTCCTTGCGCGCGACGAGATTACCGCCGCTATCCTCGACCGTCAGGCAACGCCCTACGATCGTTCTCTTGATGTTCACATTAGCCATCTGCGCAAGAAACTCGAGGATCGGGGAACTCACATCCAGACGATTCGCGGAATAGGATATGTGTTCACGAGAAGCAATTAGGCCGCCAGCATGAGATCTCTTTACCTCGCAATCCTGGTAGCGATGGTGATTATCCTGTCACTTTCGGTGGTGGCGTATTTCGCCATCTCCCATGCGATGGAGCAGACCTACTTCACTCCGGTGTTTGACGCGATGGATGAGGTGGAGGTGCAGGAGGCGCAAGAGATCCTGGAAACCCGGGGCCCAGAGGCAATGATTGCGTACATGCACCGTTTGAACACAGTGTTCGGCGGATTACATTACCTGCTCGATGCGAATGGAAAAGATGTGCTGAGCGGCGAAGACCGGTCGGCAGTGCTTCCGAAAGCGCCACTCACGAAGTGGCGGGGACACAGGAATGGGAAGGCGCTGGTGACGCATCGTTCCGGTGACGGCCGCTACTGGTTTGTTGCGGTTTCGCCGGCGCAACCGCGCAATGCGCCGTTCTATCGCTATTACCTGCTGGTGGTCGGAGTCTGTGCCGTGTTGAGTTGGCTGGCAGCGGTACACGTGATTTCGCCGATCCGGCAAATTGCCAGCACGATCGAGCAATTCGGACAAGGCGATCTCTCCGCGCGGGTGAAGACGAAGCGCCGGGACGAGATTGGGACGCTGGGACAATCGTTCAACAGCATGGCGGAGCGGCTGCAGAAACTGGTGCTCAGCGAGCACCGGTTGCTGGGAGACATCTCGCATGAACTGAGATCTCCGCTGGCACGCTTGAATTTCTCGGTGAAGCTTGCCCGTACCGCGGCCGATCGCGATGCTGCTCTCGATCGGGTAAAACGCGACGTCGACCGCCTGACCACGCTGGTCTCGGGGTTGGTTGAAATGACAAGGGTGGAAGGGGACCCGACCTGCCGCAAATCGGAAATGGTGTGCATGAACGAGGTCGTGGCCGAGACTTTGCGCGACAGCTGTGTCGAAGTCGAAGCCCGAGGCTGTGGTGTCCGCGTCAAGGGGAGACTTACAGCCAAGGTTGCGGGAGATGGAGAACTGCTGCGGCGCGCCGTCGAAAATGTTCTGCGAAATGCCATTCGATATTCGCCGCCGAAGGGGAACGTCGATATCGATCTCGAAGAGCGCGAGGAGGCGATCCGTATCGCGATACGAGATTATGGTTCCGGTATTCCCGAAGAGTTTCTGACAAGAATCTTCGATCCGTTTTTTCGAGTGGAAGAGGCAAGAGACTCGGGCAGCGGTGGGATTGGGTTGGGGTTGTCCATCGCTAAGCGAGCGGTTCAGTTGCATAATGGGACAATCGCTGCGCAGAATTCCCATCCTGGGCTACGGGTTGAGATAGTCCTTCCCATCGCGCGAACGCCATTCAGTGCAGCGAATGCAGAAGTTTCCTCGAGCGTTGTCTAGCGCGCATTAACAATTCTTAAGTTTCACGAGCGCCCCTTCATGCTGAAATCGTAGGTGAGCTCTGGCGCGCCCATACGATGCCAGCAGAGTAAGGAGATCAGATGAAAAAGTCCGCATTTCTATTAATCACATTGCTATTTGCAACCGCGCTGTTTGCTGCCAGCAAGAATTCGGCAACGGTCACTCTTCGTGACGCAGTCACGGTCGGTACTTCGACGTTGCCCGCCGGTGAATACAAGGTCACGTGGACCGAGCCGGGCGCCGATGCGAAGGTTACCTTCGCGCGGGGAAAGACGACCGTTGCAGTAATTCCGGCGACCATCGTCGCACAGCAGAATGCGGGCGTCAGCGTGCTGACCGCTACCCAGGGTTCCACGCTGGTGTTGAACGGGCTGCGACTGAAAACTGCAGGCGTAACCTTTGGCAACAGCTCGAAAAGCGGCCACTAAATTTTCTGCGATCCGAGCTACATTCATAAGTCGTAGGAGCGAACGGAACTCATTTTTTGTTGGGAGATTTTTCCCGGTGCCCCATTCAGGCCGGTATGGCTTGGATGGGGCAGTTTTGCTTCTTTTGGCTTTCCTCATCTGAGCTTGCCTTCACGAGACGTCGGTTTCCGCAGCTGATGGTTCCGACTCAAGTTCGCTGCGATGGCAACGAGAGCGGAAAACAAGCGCTCTAACCCTGCTGTGACTAGCTGATTCCGATAACCAGGAGGCCTATGCGTTATCGAACGACATTGTTTTCGCTACTTGTGCCTGCCATGCTCTGGCTCAGCAGTACAACGGTTCAGGCGCAGACATTCCGCTGCTCTTCCAACAACGGTCAATACCAGACCTGTCCGATTCCGAGGAATGGACCGGTGCAGATGGTCCGCCAGCTCAGCCAGGCCGCGTGTGTTCAAGGCCGCACGTGGGGCACGCGTGGCAACCAGGTATGGGTAGACAAGGGATGCCGTGCCGAGTTTCAGGTTGGCGGCCCGGGATATGGCGGGCCAGGGTATAACCATCCTCCAAACGCTGGTTATCCCGGCGGTCCGAATCACGGACCCGGATGGGACAGGCCTCCGGCGTACTACTCGGGAAGCTTTAGTGGTGGCCGCAGTAATTGCACGTCCGGCCAAGGCTCTGGCCGTGTGTACTGCCAAAGTGGAGGCACCTTCAAGTACGCGAATCCCGTTCGCGTGAATGGTCAGTGTGTTCAAAATCGGACCTGGGGAGTTTCTCAGTATGGATTGTGGGTCGCAAACGGGTGCAGTGGCCAATGGGAGATCAAGCGGTAGCCGGCCACGGCAGACCCAAGAATGTTGCAAGTTATCCAGTGCTGGGCGCGAGAGGACGATTTCACTGAGGGAGACTGGGGCGGGTTAGCCTGCAGGTCTCCCATGGCGCGACTTGATGTGGTTCCATCACAAGCGTAGTTGTTGAGTTTCCGGGGAATGACCTATCGGCCTTGGGCGCTGACCTCCACGCGAAGTGCCGCATGGCTCACCAAACGCTGTTCCACCTTGGATTGCGGCAAATCGTAGCTGCCATCCTGCGTCACGATTCCGACGAGGAAATACTTTCCACCGTAGCGGTCAAATACCAGTTTCGGTTGACCGGTTGCGTCATTCGTTCTGGCGAGTACCAACCTGGATTCACTCTGGTCGTTGAGATTGCGAATGGCCAAAGTCTCCTCGGTCTGGTTTTCAATTCGTGAGATTTCGTAGTTGCTGGTGGGCAAGTTTTGTCCGGCAACGCTGAAATCAAAGGGAACATTTGCGCGCACGATGTCCTGTGCGTGCATACCGGTTGCCAGGGCCAATAGTCCGAGCAACGTGACAATGCGTTTTGTGAACATCACATCTCCTTCGGGGTGGGCCGCTACAGCTGAAAAACCTCGGTTCTCCGAAGATCCTTCCTTCACGTCCTATCCCTTTGTGTTTCCTGTCATAGACTCGTGCGGTAACGAAATGCTTCGCACCAGAAAACCTAATTTACGAACGTTTGACAATTGAGCGAAAAGCTCGGGCCAAGGCTTGTGACTGACGAGCGAAGACGACGAACACAGGTTTGGGGGATCAACGCCGTTGATCGTTGGACTTTGATCGTTGGTCGTTGATCGTTGAATCTATGTGACGACCCGTGCACGTGTACGTTGACACCGAAGAGAAAAACCAAATAGAAAGTTCAAGCGAGATTCGACTGCGCTGCGGTCAGCACCCACCTCCGCTGCGCGGAGATGGGGCACCCTCAAAATTGTTTGCTGGCAAAACGATGTGCGCCACCCGCCGAACCTGGGTCACGGGCCGAACAAATTTCTCGGTGCCCGATGTAACGCCGCTACAATTCACGCCATGTGGAATGGCTCCTTTGTTTGTATGGTTGCGTTGCTTCTAACAACTTTCTCTCCCTTTGTGGGGGCGCAGCAACTCTCAGGGAAGGATGTCACGGTGCGCGGCCTCGCTACCCATCCGCCAGTGTTCAACGGTCAGCTGATCAAGGTAAAAGGCTTGATCACGTTCGGTTGGGAGGGCGATCACTTTCTGTAGTCCGACGCATGGAGTTCGGGACGAGAGCTATCGAGCCTGCTGAGCTCTTCTGCACCCGCGTTCCCTGGTTGCCGAAATTCTGGGCTATTGCAAGTCGGATCAGTAATTTTGCCAGTTGCGCGCTACTCAGCCCCTTCTTACTTTCCGAAGGAGGACTTTCTTTCGACAAGAAAGCGTTGCTTGAGGAGCGCCATGACACAGCTGAAGGAAGTTGCACGAACTCGGACCGCACCGATCACCGCACCACTGCCGCAGGCGAGAGAAGCAGTAACCCCTAGTTGGGTGGGGCGCGTCCCTCAACTAAAGCCGGGTGTGTATGCCGATGGAATGCCGATCCATCACGTCGAGTACCTTTGCTGCAAACTTATTCTCAGGCCTAACAAGTTTCATTCGCGAGAGAGCCTCTTTGATTTCGGAAAGGTAATGCAAGAGCCGGCCAAAGAGCACGGTGTGCACTTCGCGAGACATGATTTCGATTCCGAACCGATCAAGATCCGCGAAGTGCTGTTTGTCGATACCGAGGACTTTCGCCTATACAACAACGCCTTTATCCTGCGGCGGAGAATTCCGTACAAGGATGGGTTTCCGATCGGCGATCCGGAGATCGTGTTCAAGTTCCGGCACCCCGACATGCAGGTGGCGGCTGAGACCGACGTTCGGCCTCATATTCTTGGCGACCACCGTGTCAAGTTCAAGTGTCAGGCTTTGCCGTTGAAGGAAAAGCTTGGTGGTATTCGTCTGCTCTTTTCTCACAACGTCCAGTTCTTGCGCAGCGCAATTGGTATGGGCCATGAGAGTGTGCACGATATGGACGCTCTAGTCGAGCTACTGCCGGCGCTGGCTCAGGTAAAGAAGGAACCGAAAGAAGAGATCAAACTGGTCAGCAATACGGTCATCGAGGAGGTCCTGCAAGACATTGGCACGCTCGATTTCGGTCAAGGTATCACCTCCAAGGCCAATGTGGCGATCTGGCGTACCCGCGGAGAGCACCGTCCGTTGATTGGAGAGTTCGCCTTTCAATTCCGGGTCCACGATCGCGCCCAGCTTGGACAGGAAGCACTAAGACGTGCGGAGGCGTTTTTCATCTCTTTGCAATACTCGGCTGAGGAATACATCGCGCTGAACGCGACCAAAACAGCGACGGTGTACCGGCTGCTGGGTAATCCACCCAAGTCGCACGAATAGCGCGAGTGACGGACTAACGTCTCAAGGGAAAGGAGCCCAGCGCTATGAGCGAAGCCGGAGCAAAGCCAAGAGTGCAACCCGCTGTTAAAGCTGTTGCCGATAAAGCTCAAGTCTCAATTGGCCAGATATTCCTCGAGTTCCTGATCATCGGCGCCACCAGCTTCGGCGGAGTCGTACCGTACCTTCGCGGCAGCCTGGTGAGCAAGCGTCACTGGATCGACGATAAGGAATTCGTCGAGATGCTGTCCATCAGCCAGAGTCTTCCTGGGTTGAACGCAACTAACATGGCGATCCTGGTGGGCGAGAAGTTACGCGGTGCGCTGGGTTCTATTGTCGCCATCGTCGGCATCTGCCTTCCGGGCGCTGTGCTCATGTACGCCGTGGGCATTTTCTACCGTGCCCACGGTGACCACGTCTGGGTTACCGCTGCGCTGAAAGGTGTGGCGGCCGCGGCGGTTGGTTTGATTCTGTCCACAGTCGTTGGCCTCAGCAAGAAGTCGCTCGCAGGAAAGTTTGACTTTGTCTTCATGGCGCTGACGGTGATTGCAGTGAACCGGTTGCACCTGGGTGTTCCGCGTACGCTGATAGGCGTCGGCATCCTGGCGATTCTGTTCCATCGGCCTCGCCGAGCGCAGAAAGAGAGTGTGGCCCAATGAACCAGATTCCGGCGCTAATGCGCGTCTTCGCCTATCTATCCCTGCTCACCGTCGGTGGTGGCATGGCTGCGTTTCCGGAGATGAAGGTCCTGACCGTCGACGTTCACAAGTGGCTCACGTTTCAGCAACTGATCCACTTGTACAGCGTGGGCCAGATGGCCCCGGGTCCCAACATGATGATGATCGTTCCCATCGGACAGTGGGCGGGTGGATTTCTTGGTGCCGCCGCCGTACTCGTTGCGTTTTTCGGACCGACGGCCGTCCTCGCATTTATCGTGGCGCGCGGCTGGAAGAAGCTTGAGAAATGGCCGTGGAGAACCTCCATTCAGCAGGGGCTTGCGCCTGTCTCAATCGGACTCCTGCTGGCTGGCTGCTTCACCATGGCTAAGGGTGCGATTACCGGCACAGAAACGGCTGCGATCTCTGTTGGCACGCTGCTCATCCTGCTGCAATACAAGATCAACCCGGCTCTCCTGGTACTGGCTGGAGCAGTGATCGGCGTCCTCTCCTTCATGCCTAAGTGATGAATTCGCTGCTTTGGTGGTGACTCGCACTACGGCAGTTTATTTTCTAGTTCAGACGGAATCCCAACCGTGTCATGAAATGAGACCGTCCAGATTCGCGGGGACGGATGGAAGTTACCGTTTCAAACAATCGTCGTCTCTTCGAATGTGGTCTTCGTAGGTGTGAAATCCCAAATTCGGTTGAGGAAGATATTCATGCGAAAGATGCTATCTGCAGTCCTGCTCTGTGTCGTTGCGAGCACTACCGCAGCCTGGGCCCAGGATAAGCCGTCTGCAGCGCTTGGCACGCCCGCCAATCCGCTCAGCAGCTTCAACAAGGACACCTACTCCCGGGTAAAGGCGATCATTCTTCAGTCGGCGGAGAAGATGCCCGAGGAGAACTACAGCTTTAAGCCCACTGAGGCGGTTCGCAGCTACGGCCAAATTCTCGGACACATCGCCGATGCCCAGTACGCTTTCTGTTCCAGCGTGCTCGAAGAAAAGAACCCCAGTCCGAAGGTTGAGCAGACCAGGAAGACGAAGGCCGAATTGATTGCTGCACTCAAAGAGGCCTTCGCTTATTGCGATAAGGCCTATGACGGAATGACCGATGCTTCCGCGCCTCAAACCGTCAAGTTCTTCGGAGGGGACGATCCGAAGCTGGGCATTTTGAGCATGAACAACGCGCACACCGCCGAGCACTACGGCAACCTGATTACGTATATGAGGTTGAAGAATATCGTTCCTCCAACCAGCGAACCGAAGCCTGCACCTCAACCAGAGTCGAAGAAGTAAAGAGCAACCGTGGGCCGACACAAGGGTCGGCCCTTGCTTCTGGACGGCTGGCCCGCAGCGGAATTGAAAACCTTGCCAGAAAGGGCAGTCCTTTCTCGTGCATCAGCTGGGCAAGGAGAGTCCTTCCAAGTATCCGCTCAAATCCCCACATTGACGCCCAAAATACTGGTCTCGATCTTTGCAACGGTAGGCGGCACGCTGGTAAAAATTGCGGATGACCCCTAGCACTTCTGCCAGTAGCCGCGATCTGCGTTTCCCGGTACGGTTAGTACTCAGAGTTAAATTGGACGAAAGGTTCAGCGCTGTTCCGGATTTCGACTCCTGAATTCATCACAGGAGCAGCAATCGATTTCGCTGGAATGTTGCTCAGGCCTTCGCACCGAATTTAGAACTCTTCCTCGTTCAGGTCGCAAAATCCATCACAAGAAATCATCCACAAAGATTGTGAAAAGGAGTAATCATCATGGCAGTGAATAGTCCACAGGAAGCTTTCGTGTTCATGCTTAGCAACGTGCGGCAAGGTGCGGAACGCGCCACCAAAGTCTTTCAGGAATTGAGCCAAGCTGCGCAAGACCCGGATGTTAAGGAAGTCCTGGAAGCGCGAGCTTACGTTCATGACAAAATCCTCGGCACGCTGGATCAGTGCTTCAAGATTATCGGCGAGCAGCCTGTAAAAACTACGGGACGCCTTCAGGAGGTCTTCGTAGAAGACTTCAAACGGGAACTCGCTGAGATTCAGTCGCCAGCAGCGAAGCACCTCTTCGTCTTATACAAGGCTATGCACCTCATGCACCTGCGCATAGGCGAATACGTAGCCCTAACCGCCGCCGCCGACCTTACAGGCCACTACGCCGTCGGCACACTGCTGGAAACATGCTTGGCAGACAAACTGGCTCTCGCCGAACGGACGCGACGTCTGATCAGGAGAATCGCCGAAGTCAAGGTAGCTGAGAGAAGGGCCGCTTAACGCAGGGTTCCCGGTGCGATACCTGAACGATCCAGACTATTAACCCCAAAAGCGTATTTCTTATATCGGTGGCAGTCTTTGGGATGATTTGGATTTCCAACTCATCAATCAATCGGCTGCCATCGAACATTTCAGGGGAATGTGAAGTGCGTCGAGCCGAGAGAAGAGCACACAATGCTTGCCAATCCGGAATCAGCCACCAGGCGTCTGAAGCAAGACATCAGAATTGATTGGTCGGCGCTAGAGGACGATCTTAGAACCTGGTCGTTGGAGATGGCTCGAACCTCCATTGACGTTAGTCGCACTTTTTCTGACCAATTGAAATGCTCCCGCATCGCCACATGAGGGGGAATGAAGCGGCCACCGCCGCCAGAACTCAACGGCGGTGCGAAGCTTAATGCTCGGTTTTGCTAGAAAAAAGGAGGCATTCAGAACTGAGATGGTTCCCGCAAAACTCAGCAGTCTTGTTTGCTGGAAATAGTTACCATCGGAGTTCATGCCAAGCACGCAGCAACAATGTGGGGATGACGAACATTACCGCCAGGAAAATGTAGTTGAGGAGTGCCCAGGGCATTGGAACCGCAGCACCTTTTGTCCAGCTATACACAAAGATTGCGAACCAGTAACCAACACAACCCGGGATGCATAGGCGCTTTTCGCAATATCAATTGCGTGCGCAACTGCCATGAATCTCGCAGTCCACTGCTTCCGTCGATGAAGACTGTTCGGTCCGGCCGCATGACCAAAAGTTGTCGCAAACGAACTTTCAGTTGGTCTTCTTTAACTTCTTCGCCATTTAGGAAATAGTGGTCGTCATAGGCATAGGACCCAAGGCTTCTCCCTCTCTGCGCAGGTCGCAGTGTAGTAGTCACGCGTACGACGATCGGTTGTGTCCACTCGTCAGTCGTACTGGGCACTTCACCGGGCTTGAGGAGCTTTACCCAAAGTCCTGTTGGGGTGTAGCGATTCAACCCGGTAAGCAGCATCATTACTATTACCATCAAGGCGAAAAGAATTGCCGCCATGTAGCCGAAGTGTGTGAGGCCTAGCCTTCGGCCGTATCCCGGGAAGCGTTTGACTCTGTCGGGAGCCTCGACCGCGACTCCACTCGGAATCGGCGACTCGGTCGGTTTCCGCATGAATGAGAACAGAATCAGGAGGATTCCCAACGTTCCTGCAATAGCCGATACGATCACCAAACTGTCGTATCGGTCACTCGCCGAACGGACGTATCGGGGTCGGCATTTACAAAAAGCTCGGGATTCGATGTGTCCAACTCGGCGAGCGTCTGTAAGAACTTTAAAGCCCAGCGTGTATTCGCCGCGCTTTAGGGAAACATTTCCGAGGAAGACTTCGCTACCTAGTCGTACTTCTTTTTCCACCCTGAAGTAACAACATCTCCCGTTGTAATGGTCCAAGCTGTTTGTACTGTAGTTTCATCTTTTGGCCACACAAGCAGGAAGAGGTTGTAGTTCCCGTCGCTTTCAACATCCAGCGGGAAGTTCGTTTGTCCCGCGATAAGTGAAATGTGGGAGTCCAACAACGTGAATGGCCTGTTTTCTGTCCAATGTTTGGACCACCATAAAGTGAAACGGCGAAAAGAACCGCGAGAAGTCCAAATGTCTTTAAACTGGGGCTGGTCACACATCTAGTGACCCCAATTATCTAAAGAAAGTTCCTGCTTTGTTGTGTCTGGTGTTCATCGGCGGCAGTGACACCCGAGGTTCGCTCCGTTCTCGGTTAGAGGTTCGCATTCTGCGGTTTCAAGGCTGGAGTGTCCAAGCACCTTCTGCAAATGAAACAGCAGACCCACCTTTGCGGAGGTAGTTCACAGCGAAAGTGTGACGGAATGCGTGCAAGGTGCGGACAGGCGCATCAAATCCGAGATACCCGCACAGTAGTTTCACATCACGTGACATGACGTGACGGTCCAGCTTGCACCCTCGCTTCGTAGCGAACACTAACAAGTGAGGCTGTGAGCAGAACTCTCGTATGTGATCGGTACAGAGCCTTGCGAAGCTCGAATGAGAAGGGAACCTTGCGCTGCTTCTGGCCCTTGCCGTCGAGGGTCCACGAGGCAGATTGTCGAGATCGACAGTCAGCCACGTGCAGGCCGAGAGCTTCGCTGATCCTGCACCCTGTATCGAGCAGGGTGAGACACAAGCAGGTGCAGACGTCTTTGGTAGAAATTCTTGGGACGGTATTTCGTGAAGAGATGTACTTGCGGGAGAGTGAATGTCGGCAGGATGAACTGAGGTTCTTTGAGCTTCGGTACTCGATGCGGAGAGCCTGACCATTTGAGGTAAGCATTGACGGCGCGAATGCGGCAGTTGCAGCCTGTGGCCTTCAGGCCCTTCTCACGCATTCGCATGACAAGAGCCTTCAGGTCAGTATCAGTAGGTGACTCGGCGTCGAGCCACTGCAAGCTCTGCTCATACCATTCGACTGTGGCTGGTGTGACGTTGGAGAGGTACTTGCGTTCGCGGATGAATTGCTCGAATTTCGGTTTCACGTTTCCTCCGAGGCAGGTGCGCAAATTAGGAGGAAACATCGCGTAAGTTGTTGATTGGTCGGGGCGAGAGGATTCGAACCTCCGACCCCCTGCGCCCAAGGCAGGTGCGCTACCAGGCTGCGCTACGCCCCGACTGTGTGGAGAGAACTGCTACGAGGGGTCACAAAAATCTTAACATGCGCGGACAGGAATGTCCGCGCCACACAGGCTTGCCTCAACAGATCAGAGGGCATCGCACAGGCTGGATTGCCTGTCCTACAAAACTGCTTGTCCTACATCACCACGCCGGCTTGCCGTTGTCGAAGCGCAGGACGAGTTTGTCTTCGCCTTTCATGACCTCGCGCGCGAGCGTAAGTTCGACACCATCAAGCTTTACCTTTGACCCGGTCACCTGGATCTCGTCACCCTTTTTGAAGGTGACGCCCATGTCGTCGAGAAACGACTTTGGGCAGAGGTAGACTTCCACGTCGTCCGTGCCGGACTTCATCAGCAAACGCGCTTGCGGTTTGGTTCCGGTTGGCGGCAGAAACTTGATTTCTTCGACGATGCCTTTCATCTTCGTCTCGGTGGCGACGTCGTATTTGGGTGGAGCAGCAGCCTGGCTCAGGGCTACTCCGGTGAGCAGAACGGAAACCGGTATCAGGGAAAGAACCCGGCGGAAACGGCAACATGGACGCATCGCAGGTCCTCCATTCGCGCACGAATGGTATTGCTCGCTGGGACTCGAGTCAATCGTGAGTTCGCGAGGCGTGCGGCAGGTGCCGGGGTAGTCATCGGTCAGGCGGCAGTGATTCGGATTACATCTCTACAGCCGGGGAAGTCTATAATTACCCTCTGCATGGAGAGTCCGCGCTACGCGCTAGTCGCATACATTCGAAACGCCCTGGGCGAGTTTGTCGAGAACTTGCGTAGCGAGCTCCATCCGCCCCATTCCCACCTTCCGGCACACATCACGGTGCTGCCTCCGCGTTGTTTGCGGGGATCGGAACAGCAGGCTCGCGAGCAGGTAGAGCTGGTGTGTCAGAGCGCGAATCCGTTCGTGATCGAAATGGGAGAGGTGGAGACATTCATGCCGATCACGCCCACAATTTTCATCCGCGTGGCGCATGCGGCGTACCGGATGCGGGAGCTGCACGATCAGATGAACCGCGCCTCGCTATGGGCGGAAGAGAGCTGGCCGTACATGCCTCATCTAACCATTGCCAAGCTGGATACCATGGAGGCGGCGCAGCAGGCGGAAAACATCGCGCGGGAGCGCTGGCGGACCTTCGACGGCTCACGCCGGGTGGAGATTGAGGAGCTCACATTCGTTCGCGAGGCTGCGGACGAGCGCTGGACGGATCTGGCTCCGATTCCGCTGGGAAAGCGTTTCGTTCCGGTAGAGCACCCATAGTCCTTAGTCCTTTCAGCCCTTCCTCGTTTACTTTTCAGTTATCTCTTTGGCCGATCTTTCGTTTCTTGGCGAGTTCCTTGGGGTCACCGCAAACTACCGGACATGGCCTGATTTCGGATTGCGGATGAACTATTGAAAACGCTACAACTTATGGTCTGAAAGAGCAGGACTAGAGCCCTCCCCCATAAGTGCTTGCCTGCAGGCCTTCGTCGGCCGAAAGGAAACATCGTATGCATACCGCCGTGTATGGATCCGGCTATCTGGGGACGATCATTTCTGCGTGCCTCGCTGATTTTGGATTGCCGGTCACTTGCTTTGACGAGAACAGTGTGCGTTTGAAGGAAGTGGCGCAAGGCAAGCTCGGCTTCTACGAAAAGAATCTGGAAGAAGTGTTGCGCCGCAACGTGCGCTCCGGACGGCTGATGTATTCGACGGAAGTGGCCGCAGCGGCCGCGAAGTCGAGCGTCATTTTCCTGGCCGAAGATACGCACATACAGGTGGAAGACCTGGCGATGCGGCTGGCGCAGATGGCGCGTCCGCGCACGATCATCGTAGTGAGCAGCCCGGTTCCGGTGGGAACCTGCGCGCGCATCGAAAAGCGAATCAAGGAAGCTGGACTGGCGATCACCATCGTTTCGCAGCCCATGTTCCTCACCAACGGTTGCGCTGTCGAAGATTTCAACTGGCCTGACCGGATTCTGCTCGGAACGAATTCCAGTGACGCAGTGATGGCGCTGAAGCAAACGTATCGTCCTCTGGTGATGCGTGGCGTGCCGGTGATTGTTACGAATCACGAAACAGCAGAACTGGTGCGCGAAGCATCAACGGCATTCGTTGCCACCAAGATTGCTTTCATTAACGAGATTGCGAGCTTGAGCGAGCGCGTGAAGGCCGATGCGATGGACCTGGCCCTGGCTTTGGGGCTCGACAAGAAAATTGGTCCACGATGCCTGCAGCCGGGATCGGTTTTCGCAGGTCCCTTTGCCGAGACCGAGATGGATTCGCTGGCCAGTCTGGCCGATGGCAATGGAGTTTCGTTGCGCATCCTGAGCGCGGCGCGCGAAGTAAATCGTACGCTGCCGGACCGGATCGTCGACAAAATCACGGCGCTGGTGGACAACGTCAAGGGCAAAGAGCTAGGCATTCTTGGCCTGGCATTCAAGCCCAACACTAACTACATCGCGGGATCGACTTCCTTGTTGCTGGCGCGGAATCTGATGACGCAAGGCGCAAATGTTCGCGCTTACGATCCGGTTGCTGTGTCGGAAGGAAATTCGGAGCTGTCGGGTATCCGCTGCTGCACTTCTCCGTATGCTGCTGCAGAAGGATCGGACGCGCTGGTTGTGGGCACCGGCTGGCCAGAGTTCCGCGCACTCGACTTCGAGAAGATCAAGCGGCTGCTCCGTCGGCCCATCATCATCGACACCAAGAACCTGCTCGATCCGGGCCGGCTCCGTTCGATGGGCTATCAGTATGTTGGAGTAGGACGCGCATAGTTTCTCTCTGGAACGCATGTCTCAACTGAGGTCCGCCGCAAGGCGGATCTTTTTTGTGCGGCCACGGCGGTTCCCACTCGTTGCTTCGCACGAGTGGGGCACCCACAAGACCCTCCATTCGTTCTCGACTGACAGCGCTCAGTGTCGATTGATATAATCAAACTATTGATAGGAATCGCTTCGTTCCGGAGCGCTCCTGTCAGTGATGGCCCGCTCGCGTTTTACTCGCGATCTCGAGTCCAATCCTCACCAGATGGTGCCTGTAGTTCAGCGGTGGAACGCCGGACTGTGGCTCCGGATGACGTGGGTTCGAATCCCACCAGGCACCCCATCTACTCCCATCTCTCTGACTAGCCTAAGGCCGCGCGATGCTCGCAACGGTGAGCTGAAGGTAAGCCGTTTCTCGGCGAACGCGGCAGAAGTAGGCGCGATTAGACTTCAACTCGAAGAGGTTCACGCGAAGTTGCTGACCGTCCTCGGTTTCGAGGACCCCAGAGGGATCGGGAAGAATCGCACTGTTCCACCAGACGAATCCATCGCTCCGCTTCATCTCCGCTGAGATAGCGGTTCCAGTGGCGATTGTCTCACACCAAGTATCGAGGAAGTATCGTACTGGGAGTGGTGTCTTACCATCGGACAGAAGCCGGCCATTTCCTTCCTGATGTGCGATCATTCGCTCTCGACGCTGACTCATGAATCCACGCCACTGTCGTCGCAAGCATCCAATTCGGGTTGCACGGGAAGAGATGGCGGAGTCGCAAACGACATGGCCGAAAAATCCAGCATGTCGAGCAGGTCGTGCGCGACAGCGTCCCGGGCTGTCAGTGGCTGCAGGCCGAATCGGGTCTCGATGAATTTGAGAATTGATGTGTGATCGGCGACAACATGGGAGACGAAATTCTTTTGTGCCCATGGAGAGATCATGATCAGCGGCACGCGGAATCCGTATCGATCGAAGTTCCCGGGAATGTCCCCCGGCTTAAGTATGGGAGCGATGTTGTCAGGCGGAGTCGCGGAAGGCGGAGGAACATGATCGTAGAATCCTCCAGCTTCGTCATAGTTCAGCAAAAAGACAGATCGAGGCCAGGCGGCGCTCGACATCAGGGCATTGATAAAGGTGCTGATATATTTCGCCCCGGTCTGGATGTTGTTGATGGGATGCTCGTCCAATCCGGTAGCGGGACCGGACTCAATCATTGATACAGCAGGAAGCGCACCGGAAGTCAGGTCACTAAAAAATTGTTCGACACCGACAATGTTCGCTTGATTCATGTTTGAGCCCACGAACCATTGATAGTAGGTGAAATCGCCGTTCACATAGATCTTCCAGGAAATCCCCGCCTTCTCAAGCAGGTCGAAAATAGTTGGCTCGTTATATTGTTCTGGTTCTGGTACATCGGGGTAAACGCGTCCAAACGCCGATCCCGCAAGTAGAAATAGCCGATTCGATAGCGTTTCGGCTGGAGAGGACGAGAAATAACGATCGCTGATGGCGAACTGAGAAGCCAGTTCATAGTAAAAGGGCAAGTCCGCCTCGGTGTAGAAGCCCATCGAACGGCGTCCTTGAACGTCAAGGCCGCCATTTTCGCGAGAATATTTCGCAGCACTGAGCACAAAGCCATCCATCGTGGCTTGAGGACTGGTGGGATTACTCCGGTTATAGTCCACGCGTGTCTCATTCCACGACGGACTCAGGTCTTCGTGGCAAGAAGTGCTGAGGTGATAAGGAACTACGACCTGTGACGGATCGTCGGCGGACGGGTTGGACGCATTCGCTGGGCAACCATCGACGGTTCCGGGAATTCCGTGAGCTGTACGATATTGTGGCAGCTTGCCGAAGTAGTGATCGAAAGACCGGTTCTCCTGCATGGTGAAGATGATGTGATCGATGTTAGCCTGCAGCGATCCCGGAGAGCTCGATGCTGAGTTGGATGCGGTAGCGGTCAAAGCCGCGCACCCACCGGCCACGCCGGCGGCAGTCCCCGCCCCCAGGACGGAGAGAAATTTGCGACGTGAAATCATTTTGGCAACTAGGACGAGAAAACGAAATTCTCTGTTGCCTCACGCGTGCGAAATGAACCGGAGAATCCGCGTGCTTGCGATCTCCAATATTTTGAAATCCGCTGCACGGAACAATATCTAGCTGTCGCTTCGGGTCTGGAAACGAGGAACGGCTGCCGCTGGGGGTATGTGCAGGCGGCGAGTCGCATCCGAAAAACTCATCTCGGGCGGACCTGATCTCCCAAATGATTCCGCAGCATCTGTGAATGTCCGTTGAATCTGGTAGCGAATCAGTTAGGCAAGGCGCCTTTCTGACCCATGTAGCTGTCAGCCCATTTCAGAAAGTACTTCATGTTGGGAGCGTCGGTGTGCCCACCGTCGTGCTGCCGCCAGGCGAGTTGCCCATCGAGCAGGCCAACGTTCACGGCTGGCATTCTGGCTGAGTGGTATTCGTCGGAAATGCCGAGTCCTTTTGCGCCGAGCAAACGAAATACTGAATCGGCTGAAACCGTGGCCATGAAGCTGCCCTGATGGTCCAGCCAATGGGCATCGCCTTTTTCAGGAACGCCGTAGCTGATGAAGGTAAGGCGCGGAGCACACAGGGCGATCAGTTCGTTGGAATCGACGGGAAGGTCGTTCGCAGTTCTGCTGCCGAAGGATGCGTCGGATGCGTCGTACTTCAGGAAATTTCCAGCCATCCAGTAATACTCGCCGGTTGCGAGGTTCGAGACGCCCTCGCCGAAGTTGCGGCGCAGCGGTGTGGCGCCGCCCTTACCGGACGAACCAACCAACACCATGGCGAAGCGCTGATCGAACGCCATAGTGACCAGCGCGGCCTTCCCGTAACGCGAGACACCTTCGATACCGACGTGCTTTGCATCCACCGCGGGATCTGCTTCCAGGTAGTCGAGCCCGCGGCCCGCACCCCAGGCCCACGCGCGCAACGCGCCCCAATCGTCGGGCTTACGCGGCTGACCATGGTTCACCAGTCCGATGACGCCGCGAACGAGACCGGCTCCGTTATCGGCCTGAACGCTGGCGGGATCGATCATGGCGAATCCCCAGCCGTTGGCGATGATTTGCCACGTCGACGGCAGATCGCCGTCTTCATTCAATTCGGGCCGCGTAAAAGGCCGCGGATGGACGAGTTCGTACGCGGGGTGTTGCTCGAAGACTGCTTTCAGGGAAGGATCCTCTTGTGCCATCAGCGTCTTTAGCGCGGCGTTGATTTTGGCGAACTCCTCAGGAGATGGCTCGTTGGGCGATGGAAAATCGGCAGGCCCGAACATCATCAGAACGGGCACTGGCCCCTTTGCCATTACTGGCGTGACCAGCATCATCTTGATATTGACGTCGATCGACCTGAAGGCCGAGTTGTCGACGTGTCCGATCAACTTCGTGGCGACGACCGGCATGAAGCCGATGCGCTCGTGATCGACGGCTGAGACTGTCCATGTAACTTTCGGGACATTTTTGGGGATCCGACCATAGACTTCGTGCTCGTAGTCCTCGACGATTTCAGGACGACGCTGCTTCCACCACATTTCGGGTGTCGTGACCTTCGCGCCATTCTTCATCGTGAGCGGATCGGGAAGATCAGTGAACGGATTGGCCTTCGACTCGTCGTAGTTGGCGTGATCTGGCGCTCGCTCATCGCCGCTGGCGCCCGGGCGCAGTGCTTTGATGCCAAGCTGATCCATCATCAGTTGACGATCCTGATCGGCGGTGAAGTTTGCGGGAACCTGCGCGTTTGCGATGCCGCACAATGCCAAACCTGCGACTGTCGTAAGAACACGAGCGAGAACGAATGAGCGGGAAGTCACATTCATTGTATGCACCGTTATTTCTAGTGTGCCGGAACGACTGGTAAGTCGATAAAGCTCGCCGCCCCGATCGAATGATAGATCCGCTGCGTTGCCTTTACGTAGTCTCCTGGTTTGGCGAAGAACACGTTAGGCACGAACGTTTGCGGATTGCGATCATAGAGCGGGAACCAACTCGACTGGACCTGCACCATGATCCTGTGCCCGGGCAGAAAGACGTGGTTTGCCGTAGGCAGAATGAACTTGTAGGAGAGCGGGGTATTCGCCGCGATCGGCTTGGGCGTCTCGAAGCTCTCGCGATATCGGCCGCGGAAGATATCCATGGCAATGGGAAGTTGGTAGCCGCCCAACTCCTGCTGGCTGGGAACCTGGTCCGGATACACGTCGATCAACTTCACCACCCAGTCACCGTCGGTGCCGGTGGTCGATGCCACCAGATTCACAACAGGTGTTCCACTGATGCGCACGGGCTCGGTCAGGACCGGAGTTTCGTAGGAAAGAACATCGGTGCGGCCGTCAACAAAACGTTGATCGTCCACCAGCCAGCGCTTCCATGCATCGTGATCCGATGCGTATATGGGCCGAGGTATGTAGGGAACAGGCTTTGCCGGATCGGAGACATATTCGTCGAACGCGGAAGACGAAGAGTTCGTCTCCGATGGAGCGGTGAACGAGAGCCCAAATCCGGATGTCAGATAAAGAGGTTTCGGCTTCGCGGCACAACCGCTCTCACACGCCAGCGGCCAGGATTTCAGGCGGTCCCAATGATTTTCGCCGGAGTTGTAGATGAAGACTGGCGGAGTGTCCGCCCTGGGCGCTCCATCTTTCAGGTACTGATCGAAGAAAGGTTTCAACACATCGCGCCGGAATTGCAGCGCGGTATCGCCATTCCACCGGAGTGGACCGAGCGACGATCCGTCGTAGTTCACGCCGCTATGGCGCCACGGACCCATGACCAGGAAATTCATGTTGTTGTTCGTGTCTTTCGGTTCCACCACGGTGTAGGAATGAATTGCGCCCCACATGTCTTCCTGGTCCCACAGTCCCTGGATCCACATGGTGGGCACTTTCAGTGGCTGTACCGCCATTACTTTGTCGAGCGCTTGAGCTTGCCAGAACGCGTCATAGGCAGGATGTTCGGCCGTTTTGCGCCACCATGGCAGTTGATCGAGGCCCGCAGCTTTTGCAAAGTCGCCGGCCGAACCGGCGCGAAGGAAGTTGGTGTAGTCGTCGTAGGCCTCGCGCGGGATTTCGTGGCCTTCGCCTCGCATCGTTGTCTGATCAGTGAAATAGTCGAAGTTAGTTTGCCGAAAAGCGCCGAAGTGGAACCAGTCGTCGCCCATCCAGCCGTCGACCATGGGGCTCATAGGCGCCGCTACTTTCAGCGCAGGGTGGGGATTCACCAGCGCCTCGACGACCGTAAAGCCCTCATACGAGCTTCCCAACATGCCGACCTTGCCGTTGGATTCAGGCACGTTCTTCACCAGCCAGTCGATGGTGTCGTAGGCGTCGGTCGACTCATCGGTGTTGCTGGTATTGAAGGGTCCTCTCAGAAAGCGAGTCATGAACGAATCACCTTCCGATCCATACTTCCCGCGAATGTCCTGAAACACGCGGATGTACCCATCCGCCACGAAAACCTCGTCGCCCTGCGGCAGGATCGCCAACATCTGTGTGGAGCGGGATCGCTGGGCTCGTTTTGACGCGTCGTAAGGTGTGCGCGTGAGAATTGTTGGCGCATTCTTTGCGCCCTTCGGAATCACGATAACCGTGTGCAACTTCACTCCGTCGCGCATGGGGATCATTACTTCGCGCTTAACGAAGTCGAAGGATGCAGTCGGAGTGTCGAATTTTGCAGGCACGTCCGGCACGAGCGCCGAAGTTTGAGTGTAGATCGCGGGTGCGAACGCCAGAAGAGTAACAGTCACTACAAAGCGCCGAAGCGAAGACGCAAAGGTCATGCAAGTTTTCCCCACCAAATTGAAAACTTATGTAAGCCGGTAACGGCTCGTCTGAAGAAACATCATTGTAGCGGATGGAAAGCCGGGGATGTTATCGCTGGTCATGAAAATGACATCTGGGCGCAACCTGCGGATGGCTGCGCCCAGTGCTGAGGTAGGTCAATTCTTTGGGTCCAGCGGTTTTGGGTCTGCGGAACTCTTCAGTTGGGGAGCAGAAGCGCTTTCGGTGGATGTTTTGATTTCTACCGTCTTCAGAATTGCGCTCAGGCGCCGCATCACCTGATCGGGATTGACTTCCTTCACCAGACCATCGCTCTCGGTGATCACGCCTGTTTCGACTTCGTAGCAGGTGTCGTTGGCGAAGGTGGCATAGTTGCGCACCTTGCTTGCGCTGCCATGTCCGCCTGTTTCCGATTCGCTCCAGCGGAAGTTCACGCCATTGATGGCTTCGTTCTGGGTTTCACCTTTCTTGTCGGGATGGATCGAAGCCGCGCAATCCTGTTCGCCAAGATCCTGGTTGAGAGTGAGCATGAAATACGCGCTCTTGAGGTCGCTGTCGGCGTAGAAACCCTTGGGGATTTCAACCCGCGCCAGCGTGACCTGGCCATCACTTCCGTCGGGTTTTGGCAGTAATGATGCGCTGCCGTTCGCAAGCGTCTTCGCGTTCAGATAGACGTATTGCCACGGATATGTGAACGTGACGCCATAGTCGCGGCTCTTGAACGTGATCGGCTTCAGGGCGGGCTTGGCCGAGGCAGATGTATTGTTCGCCGCTTCCATCGAAACCGGCTTAGCGATCTCGGGCGTACTGGTGTTGAGTGCCGCCGGGCGCACCATAGCGCTAACAGGCTTCTCTGCAACGACGGAGGGTTTGGGCTTCTCGGTGCAGGCTACGGCGGTCAATAGCGCTGCAATAGTGCCGAGCAGGATCGCTGCGCGGCGGCTCAGATTGGTGGAGTGGATGTTGGTGGTGCCGGTTTTCATATGGGCCTCCTTCGGGCGACTGTGAGAGTGCACCGGAGACGCCAAAGGAACTGCGATTGATTCCGTGAGACTTACGCACGATAGCGGGAAAGATGCCCGTGGCTGTCGTGACACGATGTGGACCGAAGTAGACGTCGGTTCGGGATGAATGCCGTCATTTCCGCGATTGCCCGCTGCATAATCGGCGATACGGTGCCGCGGCGCATCTCGCACACTGAGCCGGTGGCGATAGAATCAGCCCGAGGTTTGCCATGCCCATCTGTTCCATTGTTATGGCGCTTGTGCTGCTGGCGCCGCAACCCGCTCCCGCTGATACCGCGACCATCACGCAAGAAGAGCTTGTACGCAGAACGCAGGAATTGTTCGACGCGGTTGCGGGCGGGAATCAGGCGCCCTGGAAGAAGTACATCGCCGAAGATGCACTCTACTTCGACGAAAAGGGGCGCAACATGGATAAGCAGGCGCTCGTCGCCGATGTTACTCCACTCCCGAAAGGCTACTCGGGAACGATCAAAGTGGTGAAGCCGCACAGCCGCATCGTGGGGACAACCGCGATTCTGGCCTACGACCTGGACGAGACAGAAGTGGTTTACGGCAAGAATCTGAAAGCGCGATATCACGAGACCGATACGTGGATGTTCCGCAACGGGCAATGGCAGATCGTGGCTGGCCAGGTGCTTCGCTACTATGAGGATCCGGCGCCCGGGAAGGTCGATAGCACCAGGCTGGGCGAGTATCTCGGTACGTACCAACTCGCGCCCGGCGTCACTCGGAGCCTCGCGAGGGAAGGGGATCAGTTGTATTCGCAGCGGGGCGAGCGCAAGCGTGAACTGCTGGTGCCGGAGGCCGGTGATATCTTCTTCCGCCCGGGGGTGGAGGGGCGCTTCGTTTTCCGTCGCAATGAGAGCGGTAATGTCGATGCTCTTATTGACCGGCGCAACAACGAAGACCTGATATGGAAGAAGATGTAGGCAGCCGCACTTATTTTGTTGCCCGGCTCTACTCAGGCGCTCCCGGGGTTGCCGGCACAAACGCCCGATCGGCGCTCATTAGTTCCGCGTTTGCAACTTCCGTGGTCACCTTCACCGGCTGAAGGCCAGCTTTCTTCCGCGGCTTAGGTGCGAATGCCAACCAATATTGATGATTCAGCCGTTGTTCCAACTGCTCCAGGAACGGGGTGAATGAAACTGCCGGGCCGGAGAAGGAGGTGTAATAGGATTCGCCGCCAGTTCTCTCTGAGATCTCAGAGAGGAACATCTGCCCATACCAGGTCCGGTAGTAACTGCTACCGAAGTGCCCGGCCCCGGGATTGTAGATGGAGTACACGATGATCCCCGCTCGCTGGGCGTCAGCGACGGCTTCGTCGACGTAGGGATCGCTCGGGCTGCCGCCTCCCCAATAACCATCTACACCGCTGGTGATCATCAGTACCTCGCGCCGGTTGGTCGATCCGGGCCACTTCTTGACCAGATCGGAAAGCGAGAAGTAGGGACTGGCGTTCACGCCGGGCACTCCGGTTGGAAGTCGAAGAGACTTGGCAGCTTGTTGGTGATCGGTGGTCGGCTCCTGCAAGACTTGCGCAGTTCCGTTTCGCATGTAAGCTACGCCGACCTTGGTTGTGTCAGGCTGCGCGAGGATAAACTTCCGCAAATCTACCAATTGCGAGCCGATGTTTTCGGCGGCCGAGTCATCAATCATCAGGAAGAATTCAAGACCCGCGTGATCGCCTGTCGCGGCGACCCAATCCAGGACCTTATCGCGGTCTTTGCCCTCGCGCACGATCACGTCGTCGCGCGTGATCGGCGGCACGTCGGAGCCGTGGGAGGCTACGGCGGTGACTACCAATCGCGCCACCGCTCCACCGCGAGATGTGATCTGTGCGTTGGCGAGACTGGGGACGAGCATCGATAACAAGAGGGCTACAGCTTGCAAAACTGCTGTTCTGGTCTTCATACGATCGTTCTCTAGTGATAGTGATGACTCGACGGGCAGGTATGTTGCTAAATTGCGGAGGGGGATTCAGCATCGGCGTGCACGCTTCCTCCCGCGAAGCCAATCGTGCACGCCGAGCCGTCAGTTCGCCCGTTCGGTTCCGGCCGCTGTGGTTAGCCGGAATCCGAACTGACGAGCCGTCCGGGAAAAACTCAGGCGAGATACTTGTAGGCTACAGACGTAAGGAACTCCTCGAACTCGCCTTCCGACATTTGTTGTAAGAGTTCAGCCGCTTTATGCAATGTGCCGGCATTCGCGGAGGTTCGCGACTGAACGTCAGCCACCACTTCTTTCAGCATTCGTTCGAAGAGTTCGGTCGTGATGGGGCGCCCGTCATCGAAATGCGCGTTATAGCGCAGCCATTGCCAGGTCTGCGCACGGCAGATCTCCGCAGTGGCGGCGTCCTCCATCAGGTCATAGATCGGCACGCAGCCCAATCCCCCCAACCACGCTTGCAGATATTGCAGGGCGACGTCGAGATTGCGGCGCAGGCCCTTTTCCGTGATGGCGCCATGGGGGACCTCCAGCAGATTTGCTGCGGTGATGCGCGAGCGCGCTTCCTTCGGAGGCCGAATCTGGTTTGGCGTCTTCATGTACTCGTCAAAGATCTCGCGGGCCACTGGCACCAGTCCCGGATGCGCAACCCATGTGCCATCGTGTCCGGCGCTGACTTCGCGCAACTTGTCCTGGCGAACACGTTCCATGGCCGCTTCGTTCGCTTCGGGATTGTTGCGAATCGGGATCTGAGCAGCCATCCCGCCCATGGCGTGAATGCCGCGCCGATGACAGGTGTGAATCAGCAACTCGACGTAGGATCGAAGAAAAGGCTGCTCCATCGTGACCACGCTCCGATCGGGAAGAACGTGATCGTGGTGATTCCGGAACTTCTTGATGAAACTGAAAATGTAGTCCCAGCGTCCGCAATTCAGACCAGCGGAATGATCACGCAGTTCGTAGAGGATCTCGTCCATCTCAAACGCCGCGGTGATGGTTTCGATCAGCACGGTTGCACGAATCGTTCCCTTGGGAAGGCCAACATACTCCTGCGCGAACAAGAAGACGTCGTTCCAGAGCCGGGCCTCCGCGTGGCTTTCCAACTTTGGCAGATAGAAATACGGGCCGGTGCCTTTTTTTACCAGGGCGGTTGCGTTGTGGAAGAAGAACAATCCGAAGTCGAACAATGAGGCTGAGATCGGCGAGCCGTCGATGCTGAAATGCTTTTCGTTCAAATGCCATCCGCGCGGCCGAACGAAGAGCACCGCGGGATTCTCTTTTACCCGATACTCCTTGCCTTCCGGAGATACGAACTCAATGGTGCCTGCAACCGCGTCGCGCAGGTTTTGCTGACCCTCGACGCAGTTGTTCCAAGTCGGAGAATTCGCGTCTTCAAAATCGGCCATGAAAACGTTCGCGCCGGAATTCAAGGCGTTGATCAGCATTTTTCGATCGGTGGGCCCGGTGATTTCCACGCTGCGATTTTCGAGATCGGAGGGGATAGGCGCCACGCGCCATTCACGCTCGCGGATCTCACGGGTGCCCTCGAGAAAGTGAGGCTGCTCGCCGTGGTCGAATTGTTCCTGGCGTTTGCGACGGGCTTGCACCAACTGCTGCCTGGTTGGCTCAAAACGCCGGTGAAGCTGTCGCAAGAATTCCGTGGCAGCAGGAGTTAGTACCTGCTGCTCGACACTGACACTTTCTGATATCGACTGTGTTGTTGAACTCATCTGCCATCCCCACTGCAGTGACATCTGGTTAGATGTCAGTCGCAGGCCTCGCTGACTGGCGAAGACGGGCCATTTTGGGTTTTCGCCAGGGCCATGGCGAGGGCGGCAATCTCGTCCTGCTGATCCTGCCTGCTCTCAAACTGCTCAGCTTCGGTGGAACCCGGTAGCGCACAGGTTGACGTCTGGCCAGCGGCGATGGTGGTTGCCACCGCGTCAAAGTAGCCAGTACCCACAAAGCGCTGATGTTTGACTCCGCCGTAGCCGTGCTCTGTCATTTCAAACTCGCGCTGTTGCAGATGCGTATAAGCCGTCATGCCGCGGCGAGCATAGTCACGTGCCAGCTCGTACATCGACAAATTGAGCGCGTGGAAACCCGCCAGGGTCACGAATTGGAAGCGGTATCCCATTTTGCCGAGTTCACGCTGAAAATCAGCGATGTCGTTGTCGTTGAGCTTTGCTTTCCAATGGAAAGACGGGGAGCAGTTATAGGCCAGCATCTTTCCTGGGAACTGCGCATGGATGACTTCGGCGAAGCGGCGCGCTTCTGCCATGTTAGGTTCCGAGGTCTCCCACCAGAGCAGGTCGGCATAAGGGGCGTAAGCCAGGCCACGCGCTATGGCAGCATCGAGGCCGCCCTGCATGCGGAAGAAGCCTTCAACCGTGCGCTCGCCGGTGAGGAACGGCCGGTCGCTGGGGTCGCAATCGCTGGTGATCAGGCCGGCGGAGTTGGCGTCGGTACGTGCGATAAGAATGGTAGGCACGTCGAGCGTATCCGCCGCGAGCCGGGCGGCAACCAGTTTCTGGATCGCTTCCTGCGTAGGTACCAGCACTTTGCCGCCGAGGTGACCACATTTCTTTGCGGACGAAAGCTGATCTTCGAAGTGCACCGCCGCGGCACCGGCTTCGATCATGTTCTTCATCAACTCGAAGGCGTTCAGCGATCCGCCAAATCCTGCTTCGGCATCCGCGACTATCGGCAGCATCCAATCAATTCCATCGCGGCCTTCACTGTGCGAGATCTGGTCAGCGCGGATTAACGCATTGTTCAGCGCGCGGACGACCGTCGGGACGCTATTCGCCGGGTAAAGGCTTTGGTCGGGATACATCTGCCCGGCGAGGTTGGCATCAGCGGCCACCTGCCATCCACTGAGATAGATTGCCTTCAGACCCGCCTGCGCCATCTCCACGGCCTGGTTACCCGTGAGCGCGCCCAGCGCCGCTACATAAGGTTCCTGCTTGAGAAGGCGCCACAGCTTCTCCGCGCCATTGCGCGCCAGCGTGTACTCGACGCGCACGGTACCACTGAGACGAGCTACGTCCTCTGGCGTGTATGTTCGGGCGATGCCTTCCCAGCGGGAAGAGTTCCAGTGATGGTTGTGGTTGGCGGGCTGCTGATTCATAGTTTTCTCCACTTCGGTCGCTTTCATTAGACGGTGGAATCAGACGGCAGGCAAGGTTTGATAGTCCGAAACGGACTAGCGAACAATTAGGACGTCATTGACGAGATGACGGCAATTGCTGCTGCTAAACCCAGTAAATATGAAGGCAGGCGCAGGGTTTCGCGGAGCAAGTCGCCTATAGCAGAGATCCAAAAACGCGCATACTCGACCATTTTGGACCAGAGGCTTAGAATGAGAACCTATGCCCCGCGGGCTGCTCTCGGTTCACCAGTTCAACCAGGCACTCATCGATGCGCTGGTCGAGAGGCGTATCTCCCACGGGTTCGCGCTGCTCGATCAACATAAAGCTCTTTTGCATGGCTTTACCCCGGAACAACCCAATGCCGCTGCCCTAGTACTCTCGATCGCCCAGTGGGTGGACCTTGGGTATGGAGACGCCAAGCTAGTCGAAGAAGCTCTAGCGAAATTCCCACATGCGCTCCGGCGGCGCATGCCATTCGTGGAGTTCCTTTTATTGCGCATGGCCGAGGCGTTTTGTGCCATCGCGCTGGAGGACTCCGACGCAGCGATTCGCCTGCTTGATTTTGTGCTGAATGCGCAAGAAGAGCTGGGTGACAAGCGGCTGATCGCGATCGCACATTTCTGGAAGGGGCGTTCCCACCGCAAAAAGGGAGAATACGACGCAGCTCGAACTGACATCGTTGCAGCTCGCGAATTGATGGAGGAGATCGGCGCGCCTAAGCTTGCCGCCGTGATTCGCATTCAGGAGAGCTGGCTGTTGTTCCAGAAAGGACAGTCGGACGAGGCGCTACGGTTGCTGGAGCTTGCGGAGCGGCAATTGTCGAAGACCGACGATTGGCTCTCGCTGGGGAATATCGAGTCGGCGCGAGGCCGGATCGTGCGGCAAGTCGGAAAATACGCGGAAGCGCTGGAGCATTTCGATCGGGCGGTGAAGACCTACGGGCAACGCGATCCCAATCATCGCAACCTGGCGCGCGCTTTGGTGAATGCTGCCTATGTACGAAGACTGCTGGCACTGCATTTGCGCAAGCGCATCGACGCGCGAGCGCGGCAATCCGGGCGAAAGAGCGTTTCGGTTCGAGTCGATGGATTCCAGCAGCGCTTCAACGAACTGTGCCAGCTGGCATTACGAGATCTGAAGCGGGCCGGCGACATCTATGCGCTTCACCAGCATTATGGCGGGACTGGTTCGGTCCTGGTGAATACCGGCTACCTGCATCTGGACGGCGGAGATATTGATGTCGCCAGTGGTGAGGCCTTACGGGCGTATCAACTCGCACAGGATAAGAACGATCACATCCTGATGGCGCGGGCCCGTATTCTGCTGGCGGCCACCGAGAACGCGCACGTAGATGAGCAACTGGGCGAAGATGCCGATGCGGCGGTCCACGCCAACACAGCGCGCCAGTGCTCAGAGGAGGCAATCACGCTGGCGCAGCAGACACAGAATCGCTCTCTTATTGCAGAGGCGCATTTAGCGCGCGGGGGCACGGCAGCCAACGACTTCTTCCAGGACTGGGAGGAGGCGAAGCGGTGCATTGCGGCCGCATCCGATCTGCTTAACCCGGAGGATCGCGATCACGTCTGGGAGGAGATGCTACTGCTGAAGGCGCGTGTTCTGCGCGCTTCGGGAATCGACGACACACTGCGAGCATGGTCGGAAGGCATGGTCGGCGACAAAACCTTTCAGCAGGTGGCGGAGGAATTCGCGGAGATCGTGATCCCAAAAGTGTGGGCGCGTGAAGGGAGAAAGGTCTCGCGCGTGGCGGAGAGGCTTTCTGTTTCTCCGAAGAAGGTGCGGCGAATCCTGCGCAATGCGGGATTTCTCGACCACGGATAGTGTCAGTTATTTACAAGCTTGGGCGCGGCCAGATCGTGGTTGTCTTCTTGCTCGTCGTGGCCGTGGAAGAGCGAAAGAGGCTTCTGGCCGGTGGGGACGAAGACGATCCATTTGTAGGCGATGAAATTCCAGGCAAGGCCAACGCCGGTACCGGTGATGGCGGCGATGGACGGCCAGAAGTGACGGAGTTCCGCGGTCGGTGCGCCGTGCAGCGCCACATAAGAGGCAACCGTAACGTTGATGATGAATCCTACCCCACTGGAAGCGAGGAAGCGCACGACCTCCAGCGGATTCCGTTCATGTTTTAGTTCGAAGGTCCAGCGAGCATTGAGGACGTAGCTGTTCGCCGCAGCCGCGACGAACGAAATCATCTTGAAGACAGTGAAATAGAAGCCACCATTATGACCACGCCCAGTGGCGTAGATCAGAATGTTCAGCACTGCCAGGTCGACTACGGTGTTGAGTAGGCCGACAAACGCAAATCGTTTGAGTTGTCGCAAATAATTCCTGTCGTTTAAGGCGTGCGGAGCCTTTCCTCGCTTCTGATTCGGGTCTGGGAATGGCTTTCCCATCGATCCTAAACGAGCTTGCTGGGGCACCTATCTCTTCATTGTACCTGAAAGAACTCTGGATTTCGAACCATCGCGCGGCCGATCCGATCGTCCTAACTGGCACCTATTCTGTGACTTATCCGGAGTGGCACGAAGACATATACTCCCGGCAAAGGAAGTCGCGCAAGGAGAAATTATGGTTCCCCGGGTGATTCACCTTATTCTTGCGATGCTGCCACCTGCAGTTCGAGGTGTCCCAATCGCGGCGTGCCTGTTGTGGTTTGCGCTGGGCGCAGGATTTGCGCAGCAGCCAAAAGACGCATCGTGTGAATTTGTGGAGACGAACCAGGAATTTGTCCTCCGCTGCCAGGGATACCAGGTCCATATCACTAAGACCGGGTTTGGGCTGACGATTCAGCGCAATGGCGACGTGGTGTTGCAGAGCGCACAGCCACATGATGCGCAGTCGAATCTTTCGTTCCGCACTAACGGTGCCGTCTACAACCTGACGAAATTCAAAGAGAAGCACATGGACGGCAACACGCTAGTGCTGCTGTACGGGACAGACCTGGACAAGGATACGGTTGGGCGGGTCGAGTTGACGCCGGAAGCGAATGTAGTTCATGTGAAGACGTGGGCCCTGAATTACAACGGACAATTGATCCCGAGCTTGCGTTATCGCATTGCGCCCTCTGGTTACTGGTTCGGCGGAGGGTTTCAGGGTTGGAGTGATCCGCAGGTCTTTCCACTGAACGACGCGCATATCGTGAAGAACGGCTTCTTCGCCGAGGGATCTACGCAGGGAACGCCGGCCTGGTACAACACGAAGGGAACAGCGATATGGGTGCGAACACCGCTAGATTTTCGCTACAGCTTTAATGCCATCGCCGGCGATAAGGGCGACGGCATGCTGTTTGTCGAAATGCCGCAGGCCTCCGAACTCTCGTACGACATCCTGATTGGGAGCGACATTAAGGATGTGGTGCAGCGGATCGTGCGCGAGATCGGGTATCCACAGTCAACTCCTCCGGAGGACTATTTCCGTCAGCAGATCTTCACCACATGGGTTGAATACAAGACCGAAGTTTCGCAGCTCAAGGTGCTCGAGTTTGCGCACGCAATTCGTGAGGCGAAGATTCCGGCCGGCTTCATCGAGATCGACGATAAATGGGAAAGCCATTACGGGGACACGCAGTTTGACGCTACGAAGTTTCCCGATCCGAAGGCGATGGTCGATGCGCTGCACGGCATGGGTTTTAAGGTCACGCTGTGGTTGCATCCTTTTGTGAATCTCGATTCCAACACTTATGCGCAGCTGCGACATTCGGGAAATCTGGTTGGAGACCGCACCGGTGATGCGGGGCTGATCCAGTGGTGGCAAGGCATTGGCGCAGTCTGGGATTTCAGCAATCCGGTTGCGGCGGCTGCGTATCGTGCACGGCTTACCGAATTGCAAAGCAAATACGGATTTGACGGATTCAAGTTCGACGGTGGCGACGTGAACCTGGTCCCGCGCGATCTGAAGACGCATGCCGACATTACGGCTGCGCAGTATGCCGATGTGTACAACCGAGAGACCACCGCTCATTTTTCGTACAACGAGGCGCGCGTGGGCGTTTATTCGCAGCCTTTAGGAATCGTGCAGAGACTGATCGACAAGCAGTCGACTTGGGGTCGCAACAACGGACTGGCAGCGGTTATTCCTGAGGCGCTCAATCTTTCCATGCGGGGTTATCCGTACGTGATGCCCGATATCGTGGGCGGCAATCAGTATGGGAGCGACAAGATTGAGAAAGAGCTGATGATTCGCTGGGCGCAAGCATCGGCGCTGATGCCACTGATGCAATTCTCGGTTGGTCCCTGGCACTTCGATGACGAGACGGTGCGTTTGTGCCGCGAAGCGGCCGAACTGCATGTGAAGTTTGCACCATATATCTATGAACTGGCGCAGGGCTCGCGAACGTCGGGCGAGCCGATTATTGCGCCGCTATGGTATTCCGTGCCGGCCGATGCGAACACCTACCAACTGACGGACGAGTTCATGCTTGGCAACGACGTGGTGGTTGCGCCGGTGGTTGCGCAAGGCACGGTGTCGCGCGATGTGTATCTGCCTGAGGGCGAGTGGCGCGAGCTGAATGGCGGAAACACCCTGCACGCGGGTTGGCATAGGGGCTACGCGGCTCCGCTGAGCGTGCTGCCGGTGTTCGTGCGCGAAGGGTCGACGGTGGCGGCAACACTTAAGTAGTGCAAGTTCGCATCTCCCAGCGTTGCTCCGCACGAGTGGGGGCGATCGTTCGATGTCGAGCCAGTCTTTGGTTTTCCAAATTGGGGAGCCGGTGAGTCAGGCGTTGGCGAACTGGAAGAAACGCGGAGAATACAACTACGCCCGCGATCAAGGGCCAATATGAAAACTAAACTCCTGCTGTGCAGTTCTCTTGTCCTGCTGATGAGCCACGCGATCAGCGCCTTCGCCCAGCTACCTCCCGAGATGCTGACAGGATTGTGGAAGGCGGAGTGGATCACTTCTCCGAACGGGCCACAACGCGACGGAGTTGTTTTGCATTTCCGGAAAGTATTCGAGATTGCTCAGGTACCGGAACACTTTGTTGTCCATGTCAGCGCGGACAACCAGTTCCTTCTCTGCGTTAACAAGCAGGAGATCGGGCGGGGTCCGGCACGAAGCGATCTTGAACACTGGAAATACGAAACCTACGATCTGGCAGCAGTGCTGCATCCCGGGAAGAATGAGATCGCGGCGACGGTGTGGAACTTCGGGGCGCTAACGCCGCTGGCGCAAATCAGCGATCGAACTGCATTTGTGCTCGCGGGGGACACGGACGCGGAACGTGTGGCCGACACCAATACGGGCTGGGAAGTCGAAGAAGAGAAAGGGCGTGCAAGCTTTGCCGGCGCCGGCCGATATACAACGTTTCTACTATGTGGCTGAGCCGTCGGAGCGTATCGATGGCGCCGTGTTAGATTGGTCGTGGAACGATGCATCATCCTCGCGAGGCAAATGGGAAAAGCCCGCCTCACTTGGAAACGCCATCGCGCGGGGCGCCGTACTACAGAACAATAACTGGCAGCTGGTGGCGGACCCGCTTCCCGCGATGCAGATGGACTCGACACCGGTTGGACGGGTGGTGCGCGCCGCCGGAGTCGAACTTCCGAAGGCCTTCCCGAGCGGTGGACTCGAGATTCCTGCTCACGCGAGCGTGAGTCTGCTGCTGGACAATGCTCACCTGACTACGGCGTACCCGGAGTTGACGGTGACCGGAGGCGCCAAAAGCAATATTCATCTGACCTATGCGGAGGCCCTCGTTGACGACAAGGGAGAGAAGGGCAACCGCAACGAAATCACCGGCAAACACATTGTGGGAATCTTTGATGAGTTCCTCCCGGATGGCGCGGAGGCACGGCGATTCATGCCCCTGGGCTGGCGTACCTGGCGTTACTTGCAACTTGATATCAAGACCGCCGATCAGCCACTTCATATAGAGAACCTTCGTTCTTGGTTCACCGCCTATCCGTTTCAAGAACGCGCGCGTTTCGAATCCGATGACGCCTCTTTAACTCCCATATGGGAAATTGGCTGGCGCACCGCCCGCCTTGATGCGCACGACACCTACATGGACACGCCCTACTGGGAACGAATGCAGTACGTTGGCGACACGCGTATCCAGGCCTTGATCTCATACACCGTAGCGGGCGACGATCGCCTTGCCCGCCAGGCGATTCAAGCCTTCAATGATTCCCGAATTCCGGACGGAATTACACGGAGCCGCTATCCATCGTCGGTTATGCAGATCATTCCGACATTCTCGCTATTGTGGATTGGAATGGTGCATGACTTCTGGCGCTATCGGGGAGATGAAAGTTTCGTACGAGCACAGATGCCCGGCACGAGAACGGTGCTGGACTGGTTTCTAGATAAACAGAGATCAGATGGATTGATCGGGAAGATATCCTGGTGGCCTTTTGTGGATTGGGGGAAAGACTTCGGTTTCGGCGTGCCGCCCGAGGGGGTCGATGGCGGGTCCTCGATCATCACGTTGCAATACATTGAAGCGCTTCGCTACGCCGCCGAACTGGAGTCCACGTTCGGAGACTCGGGTCGCGCACAACGCTATCGGGAAGCCGCGGCTCACGCGGCGAGTGCGGTGCGCAAATTGTGCTGGAATCAGAAGTATGGTCTGATCGCTGATACGCCCGACCAGAAACATTACAGCCAGCACGCCAACATTTTAGGTGTGTGGCTCGACGTGATTCCGCGAGAGCAGCAGAGGGATGTCCTCAACAAAATACTATCGGTGAGTGATCCAGGGTTTGCCTCCTCCGGTCCAGTTCCGGAGATGACAGAAGCGACCTACTATTTCCGCTTCTATCTGGCGCGCGCCCTTGAGCACGCGGGCATGGGTGATCGGTATCTCGACCTGCTGAAGCCCTGGCGCGACATGGTTGCTTTAGGACTGACGACGTGGGCTGAGCAGCCAGAGCCAACGAGATCAGACTCTCACGCCTGGAGTGCTCATCCTAATTTCGACTTCTTGACGATCGTCGCCGGTATTCGGCCGAAGGCGCCGGGATTCGCAACCGTCACCATTGAACCTCATCTGGGCAAGCTGCATCGGCTGGTTGCCGCGGTACCGACTCCAAAAGGGATGGTGGAAGTGAAGTACGGGTCGAGTGCATCGGGAGTGAGCGCGGATATCCATCTTCCCGTGGATTTGACTGGCGAATTGGTGTGGAAAGGGAAGACCGTCAGTCTTCACTCCGGCGAGCAACAAGTTCAATTACCGTGAGGCCTGAGTAGAACCGTAGCGCGTTCTTTATCATTTGCATCAATCGGTTCTCGCACTGGGGGTGACAAATCACTTAGCGACCAGAACACGACCGGGCGGGAGAGTTGCTCGATCTCTTCAATCGGTCACCGATCTCCGGTGCAACTTGCATATCTGAAGCACAGTCTCTAATACCGACTCACACTTGCCAGGTAAATCCACACTTGGGACACATTGCAGGTTTTCTGCCCGCCAGCAACGCCAAAAGACCGACCGGGAAAAAGCATATGCAGACGATGATGACCCATGCCGGGTAGCCGCCCTGCTGAGTCAAAGTGTTACATTTTGGACAAGAGAAAGCCGCCATGGACACCCCCTGTAATCATTCGTTCGATCCATACCAAAGCTAACCACGCGCAAACGACGGTTCCAGCCTGATGGGAAAATCTTGAGACTGCTTTGCCGGTATTTGACCAGAGCAAGACAATAGGCCGCGCAACGATCTGAAAGCCGACGAGAAGAAACAAGCCGACCCCCGCGGGATTCGATGCCCAAGCCTCTTGCAGATTGAAATGACATATCGCAATAAGAGAGTGCAGGATCCCACAACCGGGGCAGGGCATTCCGAACAAGAATCGAAATAAGCAGAAATGCGGAAGGTGAACGGCCAACGGCAGAAGTAGCTGAATTGAAAGCGCTGAAAACAGCAATGCAAAATGAAGCCGACGCTCTTCCGCGATATTCAGCTTTCCCAAAAGCCACTTCGGGAAAATGTTTATTTCCATTTCACCGGGCCAGTTCTGTACATCGGAGCTTATCACGCTTATGGATTCGTTTGGCCGGGCGGTATTACGGTTGTCACCTGCCGTTCCGGATAAGAACCAACGAAAGACATTCTCTACTTAACCCCGGCTGACCGCGAGTTCGATCATCTCGCCTGTGATGGAGCCGTTGCGGATACGGAGCCGTCCGACGCAGATGGGTAGATTGAAGCGGCGCGGGCCGGCGCTTGCCGGATTGAAGTAAAGGACGCCTTGGCGAACTTCGTTCAGCGGCTTGTGGGAGTGGCCGCAGATGACCGCAGCGAATCCGGCAGCAGCTGGATTCAAGTCGAGTTGTTTCAGATCGTGAAGCATGTAAAGGGTGAGGCCGCCGATCTCGATTGCTTCGATTTGCGGAAGCGCATCGAACCACGGGCTAGAGTCAACGTTTCCGCGAACTGCCTTCACCGGAGCGATACGGCGCAGGTCATCGATGATGTCAAGGGAGCCCACATCGCCTGCGTGGAGAATGAGTTCCGACCCGCGCAAAGCATCGACAGCCTCAGGCCGTAGCAGACCATGCGTGTCGGAGATGACACCGAGTACAACCTCGGACTTCCGTGACATGACGGAAGTTTACGATGGATGCCGGGGCGATTGTTCCCGCAAACACGTATGCGCGAGATAAGATCACGACTGCGCAGGGCGGGGACTTAATTGGGTGAGACTGACCCTCTGACAATCTCACCCATTTTCCAGGCGTTGCAGAGTCTGCGCTTCGCCCGGGTCCCTGTTTTGCATCGTCTGAAAGATGACGTCGCTCCTCACGCGCGGCCTCATCTCTCCACCCAAGTGCGCGTTAGCCGAATCCCACAGGCGGATTTCGTGCGCATCGAGTGTCTAAACCAATCCGGAGCTGCCGCGAGGCAAGACGGACCGGCTCTTTTTTGGGTTTGGCAAAAATGATGTGGGGGGCTATTCGCAGGTTGTACAGCCTACTCACCAAAAGGGGCTCCCAGAGCCGAAAATCCATGGGCCAGTCACAAATGCTTTCGCGTCCGGGTTGGTTTCGTCGCGGGCAGCAACCCAGCGCAGTGACTCCCCTAGATACGGCACCGAGAAGATCAGTTTTGGAGTTGCAGTCCTAGTCTTCTGATTAGAGCCTGATAACGGGGTTCTGAGTGGACGAAGTCGAAGTCGCACTCGGTTTGCAACAGGATGAGCCACGCATAACGCTCGCGATAACATTGTTCGAGGTAATTCAACGTATTCGCTTTGTCGCCGAGGTAGGCATACTCGCGCGCCATGTCGAATGGCGATACGTATTCTTTGTAGGAGCGGGTACGAGCGTCGTCGAGACCCCACCGCTCGACAGCTCGTTCTCCTCCGAGTGCAAAGGCTTTTCTCGCAGCCTCAGCTTTCTCCGCCAGGCCCATCAGTTGGAGTCCTTTTTCCAGCTCCTGCTCCGATTCCTTCCACATTTCCTTATGCCAGTAAGCGTCAGCCAGGCTAAAGCGAATCATGACTTCGTTGGGCTGGGCGTCGGCACGCAGGCGGAGCTCAGAGATGGCCTGATCGTATAGTCGCAATTGCAGATAGGTGTGTCCCAAGCCCCAGGAGCGGATGAAGGGGTCGAGCTCCATGGCGCGTTTTTGTTCCTGCAAAGCTTCATCTTTCCGGTTCAAAGCGAGCAGTTCATAGGAGTGGAGATGGTGTTGTTCGGAGTCGTTGGGGTCGAGCTCGATGGCGCGCCTCGATTCGGCCTCCGCGCGAGCCGGATCCCAGGCGAAAAACAAGTACCAGGCGGCCATCACGTGATGGGCTGCGGCGAGGGAATCGTCGAGTTCAACAGCGCGATGGACAGCGGCATCCGTCTGGGTTGCAACATCCTTTAACGGACTCTTGTTGTCGACGGCACGCAGGATATAGGAATCGGCGAGACCGGCCCATGCGGCCGCATAGTCGGGCTGAAGCTGAATCGCCTTTTCGAAATATTCCTGGCTACGCTTGTCGTCGCCGTTGACCCAGAAATAGTGTCCGTGAAGATAGGCATCATGAGCCTCCGGACTTACGTTGCGCACCTGAGAGGAGCGGGAATTGGAAGCTTGCAAGCGCGTGGCTATGGCCGCAGAGAGCTCAGCGGGCAGAAGGAAAGCCTGGTTGAGATCGCGTTCATAACTGTCGGCCCACAGGTGAGTGTCAGTGGGGGCGTAAATCAATTGGGCCGTGAGGTGGACGTGGTCTCCCGTACGCGAGACAGAGCCTTCGACAATGCCATCAACGCCCAGTTCGCGAGCAATCTCGTGGAGAGGACGCTTTACCCCTTTGTACTGCATGGCTGAAGTTCGGGAGACGATCCGGAGGGTTGTGTTCTTGGCGAGCATGGTCGTGAGCTCGTCGGTAATGCCATCGGCGAAGTAGTCTTGCGAGGCGTCGCCGGAGAGATTTGCTAACGGAAGCACAGCCAGCGAATGAATCCGGTTGTCAGCGTTCGCCTGATTGCTTAGCCGGCCGAATTTGAGCGCTATCAGCGCGGCAAGGACCAGTGCCAGTGTGAGAACGGCGGCTGCTATGAGTCGAGGGCGAGAGCGCTTTGGAGGGGAAGGCGGTGCTGTGCTCACGTGGGAGGCAGGGGAGGCGCTCGCAGCTAGATGGGAGATGGCCGACGAGTTTCCGTTGTTGCCGGTGGTGAGTGTCTCGGGGACGAAGCGGTATCCCTTGCCGGAGATAGTTTGAATGAAGCGCGGTGAATCGACGTTGTCGCGAAGGGCGGCGCGGATTTTGCGGATGGCCGTGTTGATCCCGTGCTCGGTATCCAGAAAAACGTCTTTGCCCCAGAGGCGTTCAATGATTTCTTCCCGGCCTACCACGTCCCCCTTTTTTTCGACCAGCAAGACGAGTAGGGCAAGGGGGATGCGCTCGATCTTTACCCTTTGTCCATTGCGGTGGAGCTGAAAACGAGACGGGTCTACCTCGAAATCGCCGAACTTGAAGACGTGAATGGACACGATAGGAACCGGTTGGGGCCAAAACTATAGCATTAATCGCTGCGGGGAAGGAACCGACTTCACATCGGATCAAGGGGTTGGGGCTTCACCTTTCTTCACCCACAACTTCACCAGCTGTGTCTTGTCAGCGGAATCGGTTGCCGTCAAGATCCCGCGCCAGTGCCGCCAATCGGCAAAGGAGATCAAATGACACCCATCTCAAAGAAACTAATTGCTGCGACCGGAGCGCTCTTGGTCGCGCTCAGTCTTGCCGCAACCGCCAACGCGTCGTGCGGAGACAAACCAGCCGCTGCCTTTCATCGCCAAGCATGGGAGGGATCCACGTTTTCTGTTCCCGGTTTAGTCCTTGTTAACGAGGATAACGATCCTATCGTCGGCCTCTGGCATGTGACCCTAACCGCGCAAGGCAATAACCCCGGACCGACCAACGGAACGCCGATTGATAATGCACTCGTGACCTGGCACAGCGACGGTACGGAGATCATGAATTCCGGGCGTCCTGCGCAAGATGGGCAGTTCTGCATGGGCGTTTGGAAGAAAACCGGCTATCTGCGTTATAAGCTCAACCACTTCGCGTGGGCGGGGAACGATACGACGAATGCGCCAACCGGAATCGGCAATCCGGCTGGTCCGACTCATTTTGTGGAGAACATCTGGTTGAGTCCGGATGGGAACCACTATGTGGGAACATTTACGCTGGACGTCTATGACACGGACGGCAATTCGACGGCACACATCGTGGGAGTGATCAATGCAACGCGTATTACGGTCAACACAACGGTGAAGGACTTGATGTAAGAGCTGAGCGGAGCGGCGGATTGAAGTCTGCCGCTCCGTTCGTGCTTGAAGTCCGAGGCAAGCGGGAGCTATGCCGCCATCTTCTGACCAAGAAACTCTTTGGCTTTCCCAACCTCGGCATCCCATTTGCTGAGCTGCTCCGGATTGAGGAAGTTCGTTAGACGCTCCCGAAGACCGTCACGATTGGCCGCAACTTTCTTGATGATGTCTGCTTTGGTGGCGGTAGGGTTCTCCTGGAGATAGGCCTGCACCTTTTCCCTAGCTTCGAGTAAGAATGTATGCAGCTTTTCTTTTTGTGCGTCCGAGAGGTTCAGTGAAGAACCAAATCTCTTCAGCTCGTCTGCTACCTGGGAGCGTTGTTCGGGCGTCAAATTCATCGAGTGCCTCTCCTTGGCAAGGGTTGGTGGATTTGCTGGGTGAGATTGACCCTCTGACAACCTCACCCATTTCCGGGCATAACAGAAGTCCAGGTTCCGCCCGGGTCCCTGTTTTGCATCGTCTGAAAGATGACGTCGCTCCTCACAGCGGCCTCAACTCTCCACCCGAGTGCGCCTTAGCCAGAATCCCA
Organism: Terriglobia bacterium; assembly: GCA_963826275.1. GTDB lineage: Bacteria > Acidobacteriota > Terriglobia > Terriglobales > Acidobacteriaceae > JAJPJE01. The sequence goes on from CAWGWI010000021.1 coordinate 51,179, forward strand.
CAAGCGGATTCGTGCGCGTCGAGTGTCTAGACCAGCCCGGAATTGCCGCGAGGCAAGGCGGACTGGCTCTTTTTTGGGTTTGGCCGAAATGATGTGGGAGGCTATTTGCAGGTTGTACAGCCTGCTTACCAAAAAGGAGTCGCACACTGGAAAATCCGGCGACTCGGCTAGTGGTTCAGTTCGACGGGTGGGCCACTGACGCGCTTTCCATTCAGGTCGACGTCCACCTCAACGCGGTCAGCAATCTTGATGAAAGGTATGCCGCTGTTCATGCCATAGTCCTTGCGATCGAATGCCATTGTGCCCTTAATCTCGCCAGCCCCGTTACCTTCGCGTGAGACAACCAGGACGAGCGTTTCCGGTTTCGTCACCCCCCGGATGGTGAAATCCCCTTGTAGGTCGAAGGTGCCTGGGCCGGTCTGGATGAGCTTTTTCGACACGAAGGTGATCAGCGGATCCTGTTTAGCGTTGAAGAAGTCTTTGCTCTTGAGCTTCTTGTCTTTCTCACCACTTCCGGTGTCCACACTGTCAGCTTCGACCTTAATGACCAGAACCCCTGTCGAGACTGCTGGAGAGGTAAACGTCAGGTTGGCGTTCCACCGATCGAAGATGCCGGAGATCGCCACCGATGCCTTGACAGAGAACTTGATCGAACTCTGCTCGCGATTAATCTCGAAGAAAGGAACCTGCGCCCGAGTTGTAGAGGGAAATCCTGTGACTGCCAAAAGACAGAGAATCGCCAATCGCATCCGCGCACTGTGAAGGCGAAGGAGCTATGGTGTCAATTGCGACTTTTAACAGGAAGAGCGCGAATATCTGATAGATGCGGGATGGTGAGGTAAGTCTCTCTTTACCGAGCTGCTAACCAACAAAATCCATGTAGAATGGCGCTGGCAAGTGTGGACGGAGTACCGGATCACCAACTCGTTTGTGAGTACACGCGCCAAGGTTTTTTCCTTAAGCGAGTAGGGTGTGATGACGGTGTGTGTGATTCTGGGGTGAGGAAAACTCGCTAGTTCTATCTGGTCTCCAAACGGTCATATTCCTGGATCCCTCTTCTGGGTGGGCGAGCATGCCTGAGAGCGAAGAACTCCTCAAGTCGGTGGCGAATTCCGCCCCAGTGTTGGTCTGGATATCGGATACCAACAAGCTTTGCACCTACTTCAATCAGCGCTGGTTGGACTTCACCGGCCGTACTCTGGATGCCGAACTCGGCAATGGATGGGCGCAAGGAGTTCATCCTGACGATCTGCAACGATGCTTGAACACTTACGAGCAGGCGTTTGATGGCAGAGAAGACTTCAAGATGGAGTACCGGTTACGGCGCTACGATGGAGAGTACCGTTGGGTGCTCGACACGGGAGTCCCCAGATATGGGACAGATGGTTCTTTCGCAGGTTACATCGGTTCGTGCTTGGACATCACCGAACAGAAGCAGGCAGCGGAAGTTGTGCGGAAGAGCGAGGAGCGATTTCGCCTGGCCGCTCACGCCGGGAAGATGTTCGCGTATGAGTGGGATGCAGCCAGCGATGTGTTGATCCGCTCAGGAGAGTGCACGCATGTTCTCGGTGTGGACGAGACAGCCGACGTTACCGGTCAGCAGGTGCTGTCGAAGATTCATCCGGATGACGTGGATAGGGTCAAGAATGTGCTGGCTGCGCTGACGCCGGAGAATCCCGAACTTCGAATCACGTATCAGATGATCCATCCCCAACGCGGCACGATATGGGTAGAGAGATTAAGTCGCGCTTCTTTTGACGGCGACCGCAAGTTGACGGGGATTACCGGCATGATTGTGGACATCACGGAGCGCAAACAGGTGGAGGCGGCGCTGCGTGAAAGCGAAGAGAGGTTGCGGCTCGCGGTTGAGGCGGGGCGCATGTACGCGTACGAGTGGGACGTTGCATCGGATGTGATCGTGCGGTCTGGCAGGTTCGCCAACATTCTGGGATTGACGGGATCTCCGGGAATCGTCACATGCAAACAGATGTTGGGGACGGTACATCCCGATGACCAGATAGCGGTCGCGGCTACTACCGCCGCGTGTACTCCGGAGGATCCGATCGGGCGAGTCAGGTACCGCGTGACCCGGCCTGATGGTTCGATGGTGTGGCTGGAGAAGACGGCGCGAGCTTTCTTTGATTCCAATCGGAATTTGCTGCGCATGATCGGCATCGTCGCGGACATCACCGACCGTAAACAAGCGGAAGAAGCTCTTTCGACGCTGAGCCAGAGATTGATCGAGGCACAGGAAAGTGAGCGCGAGCGGATCGCGCGAGAGCTTCATGACGATATCGCGCAGAGATTGGCATTGTTGGAAGTAAATCTGCAGCAGATGAAGCAAATCGAGCCGACAGCTGAGGAGATAAGCCGGAGTGTCGACGAGATATGCGCGCAAGCATCGGAGATCTCGTCGGACATCCACGACCTGTCGCACGAACTGTATTCGTCCAAACTGAAAATCCTGGGACCCGTTGCTGCCATGCGGAGTTTCTGTAAGGAGCTGGCGGCGAAACAAAGAGTCGAAATTGATTTTCATCATGACGAGATCTCGCGCACGGTACCGCAAGAAATTTCGCTCTGTCTCTTTCGAATCCTGCAGGAAGCCTTGCACAACGCGGTCAAGCACAGCGGAGTTCGGCAGTTTGCGGTGGAAGTACGTTGTCCGGAGGATGCAATCGTCCTCACGATAAGCGATTCAGGTATTGGCTTCGATATGGAGACGGCGATGGGAGGACGCGGGATCGGACTGACTAGTATGCAAGAGCGGTTGAAGCTGGTGAACGGAGAACTTGCGATCGAGTCAAAGATCGAGCAGGGAACAACCATTCTGGCACGGGTCCCTCTTCGACCACAGACCTGGTCAGCGCGGGCAACCGGGTAGATGCGGAGCGCGACGTTAGCTGGCTATAGGCTTATTTCTTGAAGAGATTTTCGAAGGCGCGACGAGCGTCGTCGACACGGCTGTTTCCGCCGGAACTGCTGGGAGCGGCGCCTCCGCTACTGGTGGTCTCCCGCTCAACCATGACGCGAATCGAGTAGAAGGTGCATGAATTCGCGGTGTCCTTGGGAGAGATCCGGTCGGGAATAGGCTGACGGCATTCAAAACGGCTGCTGGGATCGAAGTGGGTGCACTGTTTGCAGGAGTGAAGTGAGAAGCCGCATTTGGGGCAGCGATCGGGCGCGCCGGCAAGGTCCTTAAGAACGCCGCCGCACTCGGCGCAGCGGGAAACGGACCGGGCTCCGGGCATATTCAGGACGCGAGGGCCAAAAGTCTCAGTGCGGGGACGAGGTTGACCCTTGGATTTTTCGGCCTTCTCCTTTTCTTTGTCCATATAGCCGTGCTGGCGGTATTTCCTGTCCATGGCGGAGAACCTCCGGATATTAAAACGTTTCAGCGTTATTGCTGTGAGTCCTGAAGCGAACTTTTGGGTCGTAATGCCAAGCAGAAGGAGTTCCAATAAAACTATTCAGAATCGGGAAGAAGGGCGATTCCTGAGAACTTGCAATCTTAGCAGAAATCTTGAAACTCAGAGCTTGCCCAGATCTAATGGTATAACAAGGGCAGGATGGAAAAAGTCGAACTGCTGGTGAAAACCTCCCATCTCCGGCAGAGTCGAAGACTCACAATGGTCGACCCAAAGAGAATCTCAGGGCGCTTCGAATTTCGCATCGAGTTTGGTGGAATTGTCCGACGCTACGGCAAGGAAATCTCCTTCCGCGGGTGGTCTCGCGATCTGAGTGAGAGCGGGATGGGAGCTTACGTGCCCGTGGAATTGCGCGAAGGCGAAGTTGTAGATCTGGATCTGCCGCTCGAGTCGGGAGCCCCGAAGTTGCGAGTGGCCGCCAAGGTGCGTCGCGCGCAAGGTTTCGAGTATGGACTCGAGTTCGTAACGCTGAGTGCCACGCAACGCGCAGCCATTACTTCGGCAGTCGCGCATTGCGGGGATGCGCCCTATTTATGACCGCACATCGCTAGACCTTCACGGCTTTTCTCGATAATACTTCCACGGCAGGATAGGAGCGCGGTACCGTGAGCGTGCGCTCGGGTGGCTGTGTGCCTTTCGCGAGGGCCTGTGCGAGCATTTCGACCGCCTGTCCGGCGTTTGCGGGGACGATCACGGTCGCAGCGAGAGACCCGTCGCGAACCCACGCCTGGCCGGTTTCAGGCATTCCGTCGCATCCAATAAAAGGTAACGCCAGCCACTTATCCCGGTTTGCACCTGCGGTCTGTTCCTGAAAGGCTTTGCGGGCGCCGAGCGCCATCGAGTCATCCTGACCGGAGATGACACCAACGGTGACGTCACGAGAAGTGGAGAGACGCAACCAGGAGCTTACCGCCTGATAGGCGCTGGCTTCAGTCCACTGAGCTTTCATCGCGCGCACCTGAACGTTCTCGGGCTTGGTTTCCTGCATGCCGTTGGTGCGTTGCTGAGCGGCATCACTGCCGGAGGGGCCCTGGATGTACAACACAGACCCGCCTTGCGGCAGGAGAGCGGCAATCTGGCGGCCCTGTATGCGGCCCACTTCGAGATGATCCGTGGTTACGACAAACACGGGCGCTTTCGTGGTGCGGCGAAGTTCCGCGATGTACTCGACTTCGCGATTGAGAACAACCCAGCCAACGCCAGCACCAGCAGCGGCCTTGGCGACCTGGGGCAATCCCGTACCGACGGGCTCAAAGACGACCGCATCCGGACGCGTGCCGGCTGGAGCCTGAATGGCCTTGAGCAACTGCTGGCTCTGGTTGATGGCGTCGTTGTCGGCGTAAATGATCTGGATCTCAACTCCCGCACGCTTTGCGGCTTCCTCGGCTGACGCGGCTTGTTCCCGCTGATAGTCGTTGTCGTTCGTGGTAAGAGAAACCAGGATCTTTGCCTTGCTCATGGAAAGCCATGATAAAGGATGCCGGAGCCAAATCTGTTAACCAGAGATGCATTTTCCAAACCAAAAGTAACTACGTTTCACAACGGGACAGGCGATCTCAGGCACGATCAACTACAATTCCGAGCCGATAATGTTACGTTCATAAACTCAGGAGGAGTATGCACAGATCTAAGGCTGCCGTGGTCATCATTACTCTTGTCATGGTCTTCTTCAGTGCGACATTGTTCGCGCAAGCGCCTCTTCCCGCAAAATGGGAGGAGTTGACCGGACCCGACTTTATTCAGGCAATTCAAAAGGCACAGGGGACATGCATGCTGCCGTTTGGGATTGTGGAGAAGCATGGTCCTCAATTGCCGCTGGGCACCGATCTTATCGACGTTCGTTATGCCAGCGAGCAGGCAGCGAAGCAGGAGTATGCCGTCATTTTTCCGGCCTATTACTTCGGCCAGATTTTCGAAGCGCGGCATCAGCCCGGAACGCTCGCCTATAGCCTGCAACTGCAGTTGCAATTGCTGCAGGAAACGGTGAACGAGATGGCGCGTAACGGGTGCAAAAAGATCGCAATTGTGAACGGCCATGGAGGGAACGATAGCTTGCTGCCGCTGTTCGCGCAGTCGCAGCTAGCCTCGAAGCGGGATTACGTGGTGTATGTTTTGCCAATCAGCATACGGAGGGCGGGTGGTCCGGCGCCGGTCGCCACGAAGGACAAACTCGACATGCACGCCGGTCAGACGGAGACATCGACGATGCTGGTGGCGGCTCCGAATCTCGTTCATATGGACCGCGCGAAGCTGCAGTCGGGAGCCGACCAGGCGAGACTGAGCGCACTACCGGAAGGTGTCTACACGGGAATCTGGTGGTATGCGAGATTCCCGAATCATTACTCCGGTGATGGTTCGCTGGGCACGAAGGACCTGGGCGAATTCACGATGAAGAACTGGGTGGACGCGATTGCGGAAAGTGTCAAGGCGATTAAGGCCGACGAGACCAGCCTGAAGCTGCAGAACGAGTTCTTCGAACAGGCACAGCATCCGCTGGAGACGAAGCAGTAGGAGATTCAAGTTCCCGCCAATAACGCCGAAGTAGAAGATGCAGTCCCGAGTTATTAACCGAGGCTGCATCGTCTACTCGGCCATGTTTCTCCGTTACCTCGCCAGTACGCGGCAGTCCCTGTACAAAGGGCACCAACCCCAAAGGGAGGAACCGCTCATGTGGAAACCCGAGCCTGTCGATGGCTCCGCAGCCCCCAACAGCAAGTCGCCAATGTCCCGGCCGGAAGATGGGCCGAAAGCCTCAGTCAACACTCCTAATGCCGTAATCGGCAAGAACCTGATTATTAAAGGTGAGATCTCTGGAACGGAACCGCTGCTGATTGAAGGGCAGGTTGAAGGCAACATTAATGTGAACGGTTGCTACGTGGGTATCGGGCCGAGCGGCAAAGTAAAAGCAACGGTTAACGCCGCCGAAGTCGTGGTGCGAGGCACGGTAAACGGCAATCTGCAGGTGAGTGAGCGCCTGGAGATTCGCAGCGGCGGCTCCGTGAACGGCGACATTGTCACCCGCCGGCTAAGCATTGAAGAGGGCGCGTATTTTCACGGCACCATTGATATGCAGAAGCCTGAGCATAAGTCTGAGAGAAAAGTTCAGGTGAGCGAACCGGAGCCGGCGAAGGAATTGCCCCGGGCGCCTGAGCTGATGCCAGTCTAGGGAAATTGGTAACTGGGTAATTTGCAATTTGGTAATTGAGCGTCAAGCGAAATTCGTGATCCCACCCTTGCGCCGAAGAGAGTGAAAGGGTGGGTCACTCTCTCAAGCTATTGTGCTTCGCGAGGAGCGTAGTAGCCCCGCCTGCATTGAATGCGCAGTTTTGGCTTGGTAGAACGGAGTTCGATGGTGCGAAAGCTTCCGTCCGGCGCGAAATTTGCAGGCTTGTAGGCGAGCGCATACTGGCTGCGGAGCGCCTGCTCTACCTGCGAAAATGCCTTCGTCAGCTGATCGGTATCGCGAGCACGCAGAATCTGCCCGCCGGCATATCTGGTCAGCAACTCCAGAACAGCTTCTCCCTTGGGATAGTCGTCGTATTTCAGGTCGTTAGTGCTGAGCGCAAAGACAGAAGCTTCGGCGCGCGCAGCAGCCTGCTCCGCATCCGCCAGAATGCCCTTGCTCGACGTATCCTGGCCGTCAGTGATGAGGATGAGTACTTTCCGCACCAGGCGATCGCGCGGCTGCTCCTGCAGTTTGTGACACGCGAAAACCACAGCATCGTAAAACGATGTGTTCCCTCCAGCTTTCATTCGCTGAACGGCCTGGCCCAGCACGGCCGGATTGCCGGTGAAATCCTGAAAAAGCTGGACTTTCTGGTTGAAGCCGACGATGAAAGCCTGGTCAGTGGGGCGCAGGGATTTTTTCAGGAACGTCGCGGCTGCCTTCTTCTCAAACTTGAAGCGATCGGTGATGGACTCGCTCAGATCAATTACCAGGCCAACCCGGAGGGGGAGATCGCTTTCCTTCTGGAAAGAGCGAATACCTTCCGGAGGCAGGCGATTATCGAGAACCTGCACATCGGACGCTTCCAGATCGGTAACGAAGCGGCCCTTGGAATCTGTAGCCGTGAAGAGGAGGTTCACTTCATCGACGCGCTTGGAGATGGTGACCATGGCGGCGTCGGGATCGACAAGACGCGCGGTCATGGCTGGCGGCGTCGAATCCTCCTGCGCGTGGAGGGAACACACGAAGGAGAGGAAACACGCCGTTAGGACGATTGCGAGAAAGACTCGGAAGCCCTGGGAACGCATCGGAAAGCCTCCTGAGATGCGTCTGAGTGCCGGTTGAGATTGAATGTGGAGATAGCTGAGTTACCACCCGCCCCCAAAAGGATTCTAGCGCTGTTGGTGGCTGGCAGTTTGTAAAAAGATTGTCCAATTGGGACTGGATGTGCTGCGATGAGGACGGAATTCTCTATCCAGAAACATCGTCCCCATGCGCGACATTGTTGGCGTATATTGCCGGTTTCAGTGCTGAATACGAAGGCCTTCCGTGCAAGGAAGTTGAACTCATTTTGTTATAATCCGAGTTGTCCCCGCGGTACTCAAGTGGCGCTATCGTCTAGGGGTTAGGACGGAAGATTCTCAATCTTCAAACCCGGGTTCGATTCCCGGTAGCGCTACCAAACACCCTCTTTCTGAAAACCAACATTCATTTCTTTGCCCTCGTACTTCTTTTGACAAAGCGTATTCTGCTGCCTAGACTACGTGCCCATTGAGATTGGAGGCTGACGTGGCAGAGGCGCCCAGGAGTACTCCGGGAGTTGGTGAAGACACTCGGGTTCAGAAAGCGATTGCTGAGTTCGCGTCGCTGCTGGTTCCGGGCGAGTCGATCGAGGCGTATGCGGTTCAGCGCAGACTGTTTGCACTTTTTCATCGACGCGCCGTCGTCTGTGCGACCTCGGGGCGATTTATCGGGATGACGCGTGGGCTATTTGGCGGATTCATGCCAGATACGATTCGCTGGCAGGACATCAAGGACGTACGAATCCAGGTCCGAATCTTTGGAGCTGATCTTACGATCGTCGCATTGTCGAGCCCTGATCTTGCCGTGACGGGGCAAACAAGAGCGGTCAGTTTCCCTGGGCTACGCAAAGAACAGGCAGAATCGGTCTACCGGATATGCCAGGCGCAAGAACAGGCGTGGAGAGAGAAACGCCGCATTCGCGAACTGGAAGAATTGCGCGCGAAGTCGGGAGGAATTCAACTGGGAGCTGCGGCTGGCGCCGGCGGCACCAGTTCCATCAGCACGGAGGGAGCGGCAACGCGACTGGAACAGGCGAAGGAAATGTTTGAGAAAGGCCTGATCACCGACTCCGAATATGAGTCGTTGAAAGCACGTATTGTCGGCAGCCTGTAGAGCACGTTCGTACTCGCGCGAGTATGTATCTCCGAACGGAATCGTACTTCTGCGTCTGCCTTTTCCCTGCGAGAGCTTTTCGTAGACATTGTTGCTTCCCCGGCGACCGCGCCGGCTTGATTGTCAGTTCGATCCTTCCTCTGTTCTGCTAGCATTTCTGCGCCATGAGAAAGCTGCAATCGCTTGCGATCCTCTTCCTGTCACTACTGACCTCTACGCTCGTCGCCCAAACTCAGCCCCACGTAGTGGTCCTGCGCGCAGCGCGGTTGTTCGATGTTGACACTGGAAAGATCGTCACGCCAGGTGAGGTGCTCGTGGAAGGCGAGCGCATTGTTGCGGCGGGGACGAGCGTCGCGCACCCAGTAGGAGCGGAGACGATCGACTTGGGGGACACGACGCTGCTGCCTGGATTGATCGACGCGCATGTCCACCTCTTTCTTCACCCGGGCGCTGAGGATCTGCAAACCGTGCAGGAATCGGTACCGCAGCGCACGATCATCGCCACTCTAGCGGCGAAAGCGGATTTGATGGCTGGCTTCACGGCTGAGCGTGACATGGGAACCGAAGGTGCGGGATCCGCAGATACCGCAGTACGCAATGCGATTAATTCCGGGCAAATTCCGGGGCCGCGGCTTCGTATCAGCGGGAATGCCATCGACATTCTCGGGGGACATGAGGATGCGAATGATTTCAATCCTGCTCAGCATGTGCTCTCGAACGCGACCTACGCCAATGATGCTGAGCAACTGGTGGAAGCGATTCGTGGCCAGGTGAAGGAAGGCGCGGACTTCATCAAGATTTACGAGACGGGGAAGGACACGCTGGTGAGTGGGCGCCTCTCCACGCCATACCAGTACACGGAAGCGCAGCTCGCGGCGGCGGTTGCGGAAGCGGCGCGAACGGGACGCCGGGTCGCTGTCCATGCGACAGGCGAACCCGGAACTCTATACGCGGTCGAGGCGGGCGTGGCGTCGGTGGATCATGCATATCAACTCAGCGATGAGACTATGCGATTGATGCGCGAGAAGAAAATCCCGGCGGTCCCGACCTTTGCCATTGCCGAATACTTTGCCGATCACGCCGCGACTCCAGCGGCCGCCGAACGCGAGCGCGATCTGCAAGCGCTGCACGCACAGGAGTTCAAGAAGCAATTGGCCGCAGGTGTGCCGATGGCGGTTGGGTCAGACGTCGGGCCGTTCCCACACGGCACGCAGGCTCGCGAATTCGAATTGATGGTGCAGTACGGAATGAATCCGGTAGCGGTTCTGCAGGCCGACCTGACGAATGGCGCGCGGCTGCTGGGGTGGGAAGGGCAGATCGGAGCCCTGAAGCCGGGTTATTTCGCCGACGTGATTGCGGTGCCCGGAGATCCAACGAAAGATATTGGTGTCCTCAAGCGGGTGAGCTTCGTGATGAAGGGCGGGGTGGTGTACCGAAGATAGCTGGAGATAAAAAAGGCGCGGACCGAAGTCCGCGCCGCAGACAGCCAGTTGGTTTTTAGAAGCTCACTTTGATTTGTGACTGCAAAACACGTGGTGAGGCATCGGCGCCGAGGAAGGAGCCGTAGATCGAAGTCGGAGGGCTGATCGTGGTTACGATGGAGCCGAATTGCGAGGACGCGACATCCCCAACGGGCTGATCGAAGTTGGGATGGTTGAAGAGATTGTAAGCGGTTGCGCCAACCGTGAACTGCATTCGTTCCTTAACCCTGAAGTTCTTGAAGATACTAAGGTCGGTGTTGAAGAAGTTCGGTCCACGCACCTGATTTCGCGCCTGGTTGCCGAACCCGCTGGGTGACGCGACAAAGTTGCTGGTTAGTGCCGAACATGTTCCATTGGTTGGATTGGCAAACTGGGAACCGCAAGAGTTCGTACCTCCCAGGCTGCCTGTCTGATTGGCGAAAATGCCGCCAAACAGATTTGTACCACCATATCCGTACCCTGCTAAAGTGCCGCCAGTTCCCGTATCTACGACGGTGAACGGCGTACCGCTGTGAGCAAAGATGGTTCCGGCAATAGTCCAGTCGCCCAGCCATTTGCCGACCTTATTGCTCAAGATGCTCTTGGGCGTGGTGTAGACGTAGTTGGCGCTGAAGTAATGCCGGATATCGTAGTCGGCATTGCCGTACATGTTCTGACGTACGTTAAATGGATTTTGGGGATTGGTAATACTCGCATTCGACAACGCGTTGAATGGAGTAATGGCGATACCACCGTTGGATGCAAAGTCCAGAGCGTGGCTCCAGGTGTAGTTGAACTGGAACTGGAACGCCGAGAAGCGCCGCAAGAACGAGGCGGTAAATCCGTTGTAGTTGGAAGTGTAGCCAGAAGAAATTTCCGTGACGGTCAAGAATCGAGGATCGATTGGAAGCGCCGGAAGACCCGTGAAAGAGCTGATTCCCAGGCTGCTGAAGCAGTCCGGTGTTCCGACCGGAGCTGTGATCGCCGCCGTGGGCCCGCAGTAAGCGTTCTGTCCGGTGTTGTTGATGCTTTCCCAGATGCCATGGTTCCCTACATAGCGGAGAGTCAGCGCCGTATTGTTGCCAAAGCCTCTCTCGACTTGCAGGTTCCACTCCTGGAACCTGGGTGAATGTATCCCGGGCACGGCGTTAAAGAAGTCGGGAACGCTGAAAGGAGTGCCCGTTGCAGAGGTCACGGCACTGTTCAAGCCGGCGAAAGTTGCCCCATTCGTAAAGCCGGAGCGAAATGCAGTTGCTCCAGCCGCTGCGGCAGCTCCCGCATTGCCGGGTGTGGCTGGGGCGAAGGGCAGTCCGGGAATGGTGAACGTGGGATCGTTGGGGAGGTTGTTGATCAACCCTGGAGTGCTGTCGACAAATCCTGCTGGCAACACGGCGGCGAACAGACCAAAGCCGCCACTAATGACAAGATTTGCGCCTGTTCCGAATGGGCTGTAGTTAAAACCGAATCGAGGTTGGACGGTCCAGGGGTGATAGTTGGGGAGCGCCAGGTTCTGATTCGCCATTACGGTTTGGTTGTAAGGAATATCTACACCGTGAGGGATATTGAGGAAGCTGTTATCCATGCGGCTAAAGCAATTCGTCTCACAGCTCGGGTTGGAATATCGATCGGCACGAACCGTGAACGTCAGGCTCAGATTGCTCTTCGCATGCCACGTATCCTGGCCGTAAAAGCCTAACGAATAGAGGTTGACCGGTTGCTCCAGGCGAACTGGGAAAGCCTGCGTATACGTACGTTCCAACACCGTTGAAGAAGTCAGCTAAGAGACTCATTGGCAACAAGCGGTAAGGTTCCTACTCCCGGGCCATGAGTGGAAATGTCATAGCGGGCGAAATTGAACCCCGCTTTGATCGAGTGATTCCCGCGAATGTGATTCACGTCGTCGACGGCGCCATACTGAGTGACGTCGCGTCCTTGTGGTGTCCCGAAGGGCAGTTGATAGCCCTGTCCCAAACTGAACAACGTATTCCCGGCAAAAGAAACCTGGACCGGCTGAAGGGCAAGGGCAGCAGCCTGATCAGTGTTCTTGAAGATAGCGCTGTACCACGAACCGGTGGCGTTGAAAGAATTCGTGGTTGAAACGCCAAAGTTATGGACCCACTGCAACTGACCTTCGTACTGAGGTTGGTCGCTGACAACGTTGAAGGCCGGCGTCAATGGATCGGTATAAGAGGCTTGGACACCGTGGTCTGTGCGGAAATGGATGAACGCCCTGTCATTCGGCCCCAAAATTCTGGTCGAGGCGACCCGTTACCAGCCACTCGTGCGTGTTGCCGGTCACAGTGGAGTTGAAGTGCAGCGCGCAGGGATTGGAAGCGACCGAAGCCGGCAACGGTGAAATCACTTGGGCAACCTCCATTTGACAAGGTATTGGTTGCTGTATTCAAGTTCGGCGCGTGGTTGTAGATGTTAAACATGCTCTGGTAAAGCGGCAGGGCGGTCGGCTGCACCGTAGCGATATTGGCGAGTGCTGCTGACTCGAACGCCTGAGATGGGACATTAACGCTTTGGGCGACCGGTACCAGCAGGTAGAGGCCCTCGGTGTCCACAAAGAAGAAAGTCTTATCCTTTCGGATAGGGCCACCGAAAGAGGCCTGCCACATGTTGTCGTTGACGAATGGCCGGGGCGTCGCCGGAACGTTCTGCTTATTGAAGTAATTGTTGGCGTTTACGTAGGTGCCATTCCATCGCCAGCTCGCGTTTCCATGAAAGGTATTGGTACCGCTCTTGCTGACGTAGTTGACGTTCGCCCCAGGCATCGAGTATTCGCCGGAGTAGCCGTTGCTGACTACGCTCGTCTCGTTAATGTCATTTTGTCCCAACAGAATGTTGGTTGCGCCCGAGTTGTTGAGGTTCAGGAACGGGTCGTTCTCGGGCATGCTGTTATAGGTGAAGTTATTTGCGTTTGCTGGAACTCCGTTACTGGAGAAATTGCCGTATCCAGCCTGGCTGTTCATGACAGCTCCCGGAGCAGTTTGCGCAATGTAGGTCAGGTCGCCGCCGCCATTCGGCACATATTGAATCTGCTCATTCGACATGGTTGTGGTGACATCCGGCGTGTTCGTTTGTATGACCCCGCTCTCTGCAGTTACCGTCACGGTTTGGCTGGCTGCTTGCACTCCCAATTTCACGTCCTGCGTGGAGACTTGGCCGACTGTGACCTGAACTGTGCGGTTAGCGGTCACATAACTTGGAGCTGAGAAGGTGAGGCTGTAGGTTCCCGGAGGTATGAGGGGGAACTCGAAAGCTCCTGTATTACTTGTCTTCCGGCTCTGAGTAGCGCCGGTGTTGATGTCCTTTAACTCGACGTTGGCACCCGCAACGACGGCACCGCTAGGGTCGGTAACTGTGCCACGTACACCGCCCTGGGTCAGACTCTGGCCCGCAAGATACGGCGCCGCCACTGTAAAGACGAGCAACACTAAAAATATGCATACGCTTGAACGAGACTTCATGGAGTTCCCTCTTTCTTCCCCGGTACAACCAACCGTGTCTCAGACAACATTTATTGTTTGCCGACAAGCTGAACCGTTGGGTGGCACGTCGAGCAACGGGTCACCGCACATGACGGACAGATCTCTCGGAATCGGTTTCGACGAAAGGGCTCATGCAAATCTCTAGCCGTTGTTAGTCGCGGAGCTTCTACCTGATTTCAAGCACTTGGCGCGGGTAAAGGTGAGCAGGGTATTGAAACTTGGAATCTCCGGATTCGCAGGCTGGGCGGTCGAAAGCGGCCGCTTGCTGTTTGGCGGGGTCAATTCCTTCTTGTAGAAGAGCTTGCTGTTGGTCCACAGCAAATAGAATCCAGCGAAGAACGATTTGCACAATCTGGAAGCCAGCAACTCTCGTTTAGCGATACGTTTGATGCTGCACGATTCAGCTGGGACGAATGCCGCGGAACAGGGCCAAGCAGCTTACCGCTGAGCTAGAGTGGCTGCGAGTTGGTGGAGGGCGGCAGCTAGAACTGCCGCCCTATGGCTCCAGTGAGGATTCGATGTCCATCCGACTCAAAGACGAGGGCATTGTTGGTGTCGAGGACATAAACGATTAGCGAGCCGTTGGCGAGAACGGGCGACGATGAGAGGAATGTCACGACGCCCCTGCCGTTATCGAGAGCCACGTTGAAAGATCCGATTTGCAGAACGGCTCCGACCGTCGTTCCAGTGCTGTCGGCTGTGTCCAGAGTTCCCGAAAGCGCTCCTTTATGAGTGATCAGCAGGGCTCCGGTCAGAACTTCCGGCGAGGTCGCAGAAGTCTCGTATCCCGACATACCAATCGCGAGGTTTCCCGCAAGTGAGAACACACTCGGGGAGGTAAGCGTCTGCTGAAGCGCCAAGCCTTCAGCGATGGCAACGCCATCGGTTTCAAGCATGACGAACCCGCCATCAGCTCGCGGATATAAGACGTATTGCGAGGTGGCTCCGTTGCCGATGGTCCAAGTGGCGGTGGTGCGGCCTGATACGGGGTCGGTGACGATGTACGAGCCATTGGTGTCGAAGACAGTCTGACTGGTGCCGTCAATCAGGCGATTCGTGATTCCCGAGCTGCCATTCAAGGTAAAGAGTCCGCCAATCCCGTACACATTGCCGGATTGGAAGCCACTCAAGGTGAAGGCCAGTTTCTCGTTAAAGCTCGACGCGGAAAATGGTCCGGCGGCCTGTTGGTACAACTCGCCTCCGGACAACTGGACGCCGTCGGTTTCAACCAGCTTGGAGTGAGTCGAATCGACAGCGTAATACGTGAAAGTCTGACTGCCGAAGGTGCTGTAGAAGGTCAGCGTGCCGCGTCCCGCAGCTGATGGTGCGGTGTATGTACCCGTGGCGGATAATTGCGAACTCTGGCCTGAACTGGTTGCGGCATCAAGGAGTCCGCTGGTGATCGTGGCAGTGCCGTCAGCGGTAAGACTACCGGCCATCATGAAGGCACTTGCCGGAGACGCCGTGGTTACGCCAGACAGATTCAGCGCGTACCCGCCTTTCAGATTGGTCGTGGCGGACGCCTGTTGAAGTTCCATCGTGCCCGCAGCGGTCACGCCGTTTGCCGTCAGGCGAGCGAGGAACACCTTGGAATGAGTCGGCAGCGGCCAGTTGCCAGGCAATTGTCCCTTGTGGAGTCTGAACAAGCGCCGTGCCGCGCCCATCAATTCCGAGTTGATAGGTTCCGCCGGTGATGGTAATCGGACCGGTTCCGGTACCGCTCTGGTCGAGCGAGCCGCCGGTAATGTTGCCAATTCCATCGAGGCTGATCACGCCCGCCTCCGCGGAAAAGCCGTTGATTGCATCGCTAGTGACGCCGAACACATACGTGCCAGCGAGGATTGCGTCGGAAAGCTGAAGCGTGACGGTGGTATTCGAGGGAAGTGCACTGCCATCGGTCATCGTGGCGGTCACTACGACGGTTCCACCCGGGGGAGGCGCCAAGGGCGCGGTGTAGATGCCATCCGAATTGATCGTTCCGCAATCACTCGCGGTTGTGCTGGCGCAAGTAATGCTCCAGGCGGGGCTGACTGGCTGTTGCAGGGAGGTGGCCGTGAATCCCTGTTGGGATCCTAATGTGAGGGTTGGCGCCTTGGGCGATATCACCAGTGTCGGTGGAGTGATCTGGAGAGTAGCGCTTCCCGTCTTCGTGTTGTCCGCCTGGGAAATCGCGGTAATCGTAACGGTGGGACTGGCAGGAACCGTAGAAGGAGCGGTGTAGAGTCCTCCCGTCCCTATGGTTCCATAGGTACTGTTGCCGCCCGGGACGCCGTTGACTTGCCAATTGACTGCGGTGTTCGTCGAGAAGCTCACGGCTGCCGTGAATTGTTGCGTAGCGGTTACGGCAACCAGAACGTTTTTGGGAGAGACCGAGACTGGGTCCGCAATGGTAACAGTGGCGGTTGCCGTCTTGGTGGGAGCGGCGGAAGGAACCGCCGTGATGGTGACGGATGCGTTTCCTGGAATAACGGTGGGAGCGGTGTACAAGCCCGCGGTGGTGATGGTACCGGACGTGGCGTTTCCGCCAACGATGCTGTTCACTTGCCAGGTAACCGTGTTATCGCTGGCATTGCTGACATTCGCTGTAAACTGCTGCGTCTGTCCTGGGGGAACGGTGGCGGTAGTCGGCGAAATGGAAATCGAAACTCCGCCTCCGCCGCAACCAGTTGCGAGCACGGCGCAAATCACCACAATGGCCAAAGCCAATTGCTTCACGAGATCTCCTGTGTTACGGCCATGGCCGCAGGGTCGGCACATCCTGAATTGAGGGACATGCGGACTTTCAACTTCAGCAGCGAGGTATGAACAGCGCTGGAAGGCAGTGAGGACTTCAACGCTGAGCGCCGCTGCACCTAACGTTATTGCGTCACAGTCAGCGTCGCCACGGGGCTCGTCATTCCACTGGCACTCGCGGTGATGAGCACTGAGCCGGGAGCCAAGCCGGTAGCCAGTCCGGTGCTGTCAATGCTGGCAACGCCACCAAAACTGTTGTGCCAGGTGAACTGCGCCTGGTTCACGGGATTCCCGCTTGCGTCGGTAGCGGTCGCGGTGAACTGCTGCGTCGCACCCACCTTGATAGTCGCGCTGACCGGCGAGATGCTGACGGTTGCGATAGCCGGGTTGACGGTAAGCGTAGCTGCGGTGCTGGTAACTCCCGCCGTCGAGGCGGTAATCTGCGAACTGCCGGCCGTCAGGCCGGTCGCCACTCCTGCCGAAGTGATGGAGGCAACCGTGGTATTGCTGCTAGTCCAGGTGAAGGTCTGTCCTGTCACTGTCTGGCCATTGGAATCGAGAGCCGTGGCGGTAAATGTCTGGTCGCCGTTCACGCTGACGGAGCCGGAGGTAGGAGACACGGTGATCGAAGCGACGGTCGACGAACTATTGGACCCGCCGCCGCACCCTTGCAGCAAAATTGCACCCATCAATAAGAACGAAAGGAGGAATGGAAAGCTAACTTTGCGGACCTGAAAAGCCAAGAGATTCTTCAACCCAAGCACGTACGAAGATCTCACGCGAACACTCATTTAAACTCCTGCATTGTACTTTGCCCGAGACGTAAACACCACGCTCGAGGAATAGTTTTTCAGAAACAGTGTAATCTTTATACCTGAATTGACGTCCTTTAGGGACGCGAGGATTACAGAAGCAAGAGAATGCCGCCTGGTTGCGGCGCAAAAAAGGGCATAGCGAATTTGTAGACGAGGAGTTCGCGTTATAATCATCCCCGCTGTAAGTAGGCGCTCCTGAAAAATTCACGCGAGCTGACACAACCCAACGTGAGTTCCCGTGTTAAGTTCAAAGGTTCTGAGCCCTGTGCCAACAGCTCCTGAGAAATCAGAATATTTCACTCGGGAATGAGCCGTTGATCCTGGGATCCAGCCAGTTCTCGCGCCATGGGGGAGAAGTGCAGCTCCAGATATCGCCGTTGGAATTTCTTATTAAAAATAAATTGCTCACGGGTTTCACCGGACCTCAATTGAAGACACGACTTGCGCAGACAGGGTTTTCTTGCCGGTCTATCGTTTGTGGCGCGGTAGCGCTGCTGATGATCTCAACCGTATTGCTGACAGGATGCGGCGGCGGGAACTCCAGCAGCAATAATGTGACGGTTACGATCAGTCCAACGACAGCCACGCTGAGTGCTTCGCAGACAGAGAGCTTTACTGCGACCGTTTCGGGTACGTCGAACACGGCGGTTACGTGGAGCGTAAACGGGGTCGCCAATGGTAACGATACCTACGGCACGATCACCGCGGGCGGTCAGTATACGGCTCCGGCGACGATCACCACGACGGTGACGGAAACGATTACTGCGACCTCGGCTGCCGATACGACGAAAACTGCGTCCGCTTCGGTTACGCTAACGCCAAATGCGAGTGCCACTTCGCAGTATGTAACCGTTTCGCCGGTTTTTGTGACGCTTCCTTCCGGCGGACAACAGACCTTTGCAGCGTCGGTAAATTCGGCGCCGGTCAGCGTAACCTGGAAGATAGCCTGCAAGGCGACATTCAGTACCGATTGCGGAACAATCTCCTCGACCGGCGTTTATACGGCGCCGCTTGCGCCGCCCCCGGGAGGAACGGTCACGGTTACCGCGACAACGACCGATGGCAGCGCCAATCCTGGTTATAGCTCGATATCGATTCAGTACTCGAACGCCTCGCTGGCCGGACAGTACGCGTTCGGATTCTCGGGTGAAAACGGTTCGGTTCCGGTGGCATCGGTCGGAAGCATCAGCATGGACGGAACCGGGAACATCGTGAGTGGTGGAAGCATCGATATCGCCAATGCCGGCAATTCAACCGCAACGATTACCGGCGGGACCTACCACTTGGGAACTGACGGCCGTGGTTCGGCGACGATCACTACATCAACCGGCACGATAACCTGGCAGTTTGTGGTAGAGAGCCACGCCCGGATCTTCGCGATCACCACCGATGCCACCAGCGGAACAATGGCGGGCACGCTCGATCTGCAGGACCCCACACAATTCAGCGCGGCGGCCATCGCCGGCAACTATGCTTTGCTCGCATCGTCTCCGCTGACAACGGCGAGCGATGCGGCGCTGGCACAGGTTGGCGCAGTCACAGCCGACGGCGTAAGTGCCATCACAAGCGGGTTGCAGGATATAAATACGTCCGGGGGAGCGCAAGCGAGTCTGGCCGTGACGGGCAGCTATACGGCTCCGTCGGCGACCACGGGAGCCGGCACGCTCACGCTGACCAGTACATTCGGGGCGCAGACGTTCACCTACTACATGGTGAATGGAGCGTCTCTCAAGTTGCTGGAACAGAACGCGACGCGGGCGTCCTCAGGAGAAATGGCGAAGCAAGGCGCCAGCTCGTTCAGTGCAGGAAGCCTGCAAGGCAGGTTTGCGACAGCGATTTACGGATCTGCGGGCAGCGGACCAGCCAGCTTTGGTGCGCAGATTTCGCTCGATGGCATCAACGCCGTTGCCGGAACAGTCGATTCGAACCTGGATGGCAACATTGCTAACAATCTCGCGGTCACCGGACCGTACACGGTGACAGACGTAACCACTGGGCGTGCCACACTGACACTGAGCGGAAACGGTAAGAGCTACAGCTTTGTAGCCTATCCCGCCGCCAACAATGGGCTGTATATCGAGGAAACCGACACCACTATCGCTGCCGGAACGGCGTACGCGCAAAAGTCATTCGTAGTGAACGGCGCTTCGTTGGGTGGTACCTTCGCCACCCGTCTCTCCGGAACCAGTTTCACGAGTGGTAATGGATTCGAAGCGGGTTCAGGTCAGCTGGTACTGAACGCCGGCAGTGCCATGACCGGAACGCTCGATCTGAACCTGAGCAATACGGTTGCTCCGGGTACAGCCGTGACCGGTTCTTACATGGTGGACTCCACGGGACGTGTGACGGTCTCCTTGACCACGCCAGCGTCGATCTTTAGCAGTTCAACTTTGGTTCTGTATCCGATCGATCCTACGCACTTCCTGATGGTTGAAACGGACTCGAACAGAGTGCTTACTACTCTCGCAGAAGGTCAGTTCTAACGAGTTTGAACCCGGACCCATAAGGTCCGGGCTTCCTCTCACTCCGCAGCGATCTTCGCTTAGAAAATCCCTTGATGAGTTTTTTGCTGTCCACGGTTATCAGAAGGCGCGTGGTCAGGATCTCGGGTCCTTTACGTCGTTCGATGTCTTGAACGGATCGGTTTGCGACGCGATTTCACAGCGTGCCAATCCACACCTTCAATAATCCCTCGTGCCTAATGCTATCGATGCTTGTTGTCGATTCAAACAGGAGGGAGGCGGATACGACAGGTTGTCCGGAGCAAACTGGCGTGAATATGATTTCCACAACCACACGATATTAGTCGTAAGGGGAGATTTATACCCAATGCGTTGATTCGAATCGGTCACATAGAACCGGTTTGGCACTATAATCTCTCGATATTTAACCGGGCCCCCGGTTGTTCACGGCATATTCACTTATCATTCATCGCTTATTAACAAACGTTCTCTACGATTCGCTCGAAACAACAACTTACGTCTATTTACAAAACCGGGACATCAGAAGCCCACCGATTTCAATTTGTTTCAGGAGAGGCAATGAAACGAACTACAGCTCTAGCGCTCTCGATCTTGATGTCGATGAGCGCCTTCGCGGCAGATCCTGCAAGTCCGCAAGCGACTTCCAAGACCACCACCAAAAAGAAAGCAACAAGCAGTTCCTCCGTGTCGGCTGAACTTCAGCAGATGAAGGACGCGCTGGCCGCGCAACAACGCCAGATTGAGGAACTCAAACAACAAGTCTCGCAACGCGATCAGGCGATTCAGCAGACACAACAGCAATTGAACCAGATCCAGAGTTCGGCTGCGGCGGCACAAGCGAAGGCCGACGAAGCTGCTGCGGCCAGCGCCAAGGCTGGTGAAGGCACCGCCACGCTGGAGAAGGATGTAACTGACCTGAAGGCAAACAGCACCGCTGCGGCTCTCGAGATGCAGGAGACGCAAAAGCGGATCGCCGGAGTTGAGAGTCCGCTGGCAATTCACTACAAGGGCGTCACGATTACGCCGGGAGCCTTCCTGGCGGCAGAAACTGTGTACCGTCAACGTGCGCTTTTCGCTGATATCAACACGCCGTTTACCGCGATTCCTTTCCCGGGCACGGGGAGCTACAACACTTCTGAATTCTTCGGATCAGGCCGCCAGTCACGCCTATCGTTCCTGGTGCAGGGCAAGATGAAGAACATGAACCTGACCGGCTACTACGAGATGGATTGGTTGGGAGTTGGTCTTACGTCCAATAACAACCAGAGCAACAGCTATGTAAACCGCCAGCGTCAATTGTGGGGACAGGCTGCTTTACATAACGGATGGACGTTCACTGGCGGCCAGCAGTGGAGCTTGGTAACAGAAACCAAGAAGGGTCTGGACAATCGCACAGAAGCATTGCCGATGACGATCGACCCGCAGTACACGGTCGGCTTCAGCTGGTCACGTCAGTACGGTTTCCGAGCCACGAAGAACTTCAACAACAAGTTCTGGCTGGGTGCTTCGATCGAAAATGCGCAGACCACGTTTTCAGCCGCCAACGCGCCAACCAATTTCTTCTTTGGCGGCCCGGGAAACGGCGGCGGTCTGTATAACGCATCGACTGCAACTTATGCGGCTAACTACACGCCTGACTTTGTCGTGAAGGCAGCTGCAGAGCCTGGAATCGGGCACTACGAAGTGTTCGCTGTGATTTCCAATTTCCGTGATCGCGTCTACCCAGGTGCTACGCTGGCGACGCCCACGTCGGCAGGAGCGTTCAACAGCAACGCAACCGGCTGGGGCGTCGGTGGTAATGCGCGTGTCACCGTCCATAAGGTTGTGGATCTCGGGGTGCACTTCCTGGGTGGAGACGGTGTCGGTCGTTATGGAACGTCAGGTCTGCCAGATGTGACGGTGAATCCGGATGGAACGCCGGCTCTGATCCGCAGCTATCAAGGCTTGGGCACGTTGGAGTTCCATACCAAGAAGTGGGACGTGTACTTCAATGGAGGCGAAGAATTCGCAGGACGCGTTTCGAATCCGAATGCAGCAGGCAAATTCGTTGGTTACGGAGTTCCAACCCTGACTGCCACGGGTTGCTTCACGGAAGTGGTGCCGGGATCGGGTGGATTCGCTCCGGGATCCGCAGCCAACTGCAGCGTTGCTACGCGCAACATGTTCGAAGGTACAGGCGGGTTCTGGTACAAGGTCTATAACGGCGACAGAGGCAGACTCCAATTCGGAGGCCAGTACGCTTACGTGAAGCGTATGACCTGGCAAGGTGTTGGTGGCTCGCCGACGACGGACGAGAACATGTTCCTGACGTCGTTCCGTTACTACTTGCCGTAACAGAGTTATTTCCTCGACACGGGCATCATCTCCTCCGGGATGGTGCCCGTTTTTCTTTGGTGTCGCAGAAGAAAGCGCAAGAAAAATGGGAACGTTGATGCCACCTCTGGGGAATCGTATTCCATATTGAAAAGGGAGGTGCGCGCAAGCGGTTTTTTTGATGGTGCTCACCGCGAAATCCACATGCAAACGCGCTATAGTTATTAGCTGGGCAACAACACTGAGTATGCAGGTGTGGTTGTTCAGGAAATTATTTAGAGGAGTAGATCAGTAATGGCGACACCAAAGCGTGCACGAGCAACTTCGTCGGAGACTTCCCGCCGGAAGAAGACGGCTGAGCCGAAGACAGATATCGCAGTGCTGACGCCGCAATCCATCAACACAGAAGAAGCGATTCGGGTCCGTGCGTACCAGTTGTGGGAGCGTCGCGGGCATCCGTACGGTTCAGCCATGGAAGACTGGCTGGAGGCAGAGACGGAAGTCGTTTTGATTAACGGTGCTCGCACTGCCTGATTGAAGCAACAGCGCCGGAATCTAGCCTGGCGCTTGTAGAAAAATTTGGGAGTTACCCCACCGGAATTGTCGCGCATTCTGCTCATCGACGATGATCCCTTGCAGTTGCGCGTACGCGAAGCTGTTTTGCGTGACGCGGGGATGGAAGTGTATGTCGCGACCACGGCGGAAAGCGCCCTTGCCTTACTGAAGAGCCGGGTGGGCGACAGCATAGGCGCGGTAGTAACCGATCACATCATGCCTGGCTGCAGCGGGGCCGTCTTCGTGCGCGCGTTGCGCGACGTGAAACCTGAGATTCCGGTCATGGTCGTCAGCGGCATGCCGGAAGCGGAAGACGAGTACCAGGGCATGAATGTCGTATTCCGCGCCAAGCCTCTTCCTCCACCACAACTGATTGCCCTGGTTCGTGAGTTGCTTGAGAGATCAGAGCGCGACGGCGGCTAGCACCGATGGCGGTTCCTGCTTCGGGAGTAGATCTTTCAGGTTTTGTGCCGGCAATGCTTCAACTTTCCTGATGAGTTGGCTAGGCCGAAAGGGCTTCACCAGACAGGCGTTTGCCCAGAGCGGCAGATCATAGCCATATTGTCCAAGGCCGCTCATTGCAATTACTGGTATAGCTTTCGTGCAAGGATCGGAACGCAATTTTCGCAGCGTGCGCAGGCCGCCTGCCTGCGTTCCCATGCAGTCGAGCACAATGGCGCCAATGTTTTGCTGCGCCGCGAGATCCAGCCCTTCGGCATCCGTCGCAGCTTCTACTACGGAATAATGCGCCGCTTCCAGCGCAGTGCGCAAAAAGCGGCGTACCATAGCATCACCTTCGACCACGAGTATCGATTTCACGACCTTCCTCCGATCCGCATGACCAGACCGTAACGCGGTTTTGAGGGCTCTTTAGGAGAAAATCGGTAGGCAGACTAAGGCCCAGAACCGGTCTGGGCGCTCTTTCCGAAACGGGACGAGGTTGCGGGGGACCGGGGATTCTGAAAAAATACCCGCCAGTGGTGGTGGGCCGCTCCTTTCATGGCAGAACTAGGTAGTTATTCGCTCCTTCTAGCGCTTGCACTTGGCGCTTACGCATTTGTCGCCGGCATCATCGCTCTAACCAGAAAGGGTGACGCTTACGACCGGCTCAGTGAAACCGCGCGTCGTGCCGGGATCGCTGTCTTCGGGGCGGTTGCGCTCGCGGCAGTCGTGCTGGTCACGGCCACTTTCCAGAACGACTTTTCGATCTCCTACATCCTGCATCACAGCAATCGCGACCTGCCGATCCCGTACAAGTTTGCTGTGCTCTGGTCCGGACAGGAAGGGTCGCTGCTGTTCTGGGCTCTGCTGCTCTCAAGTTACGGTCTGGTGCTCCGGCTGCGGCACAAGGTCGATACGCGACTTGTGGCGTACGCCTCGGTGGTGATTTCGGCCGTCCAGGTCTTCTTCTTATTGCTGGTGAATTTCGCCGCAAATCCGTTTGCGATGACGATTGGCAATCTACCACCTGATGGCAATGGATTAAATCCGCTGCTGCAGTATCCGGAGATGGTGATCCATCCTCCGATGCTTTATCTCGGCTACGTGGGATTCACTGTGCCGTTTGCGTTCGCGCTGGCGGCGCTGATTATGAAGTATCCCGGTGAGAAGTGGATTCACATTACCCGCCGCTGGACTATGGTGACTTGGGGATTTCTCACCGTCGGCATTTTCCTGGGCGCGCACTGGGCGTACTCGGTGCTGGGCTGGGGCGGGTACTGGGGATGGGATCCGGTGGAGAACGCGTCGCTCATGCCTTGGCTCACCGGCACGGCATTCCTGCATTCGGTAATGATGCAGGAAAAACGCGGCATGCTGAAAGTGTGGAACGTGTGGCTGATCTTCTCCACGTTCATGCTGGCGATCTTTGGAACCTTCCTGACGCGCTCGGGCGTGGTCAGCTCGGTGCACGCGTTCGCACAGTCCTCGATCGGCACGTGGTTTGTGAGTTTCCTGGCGCTGACGTTTGCGGTCTGCCTATATTGGTTCCTGAGGAATCGCGAACACCTGCGCAGCGAGAACCGGCTGGAGTCGCTGGTCTCGCGTGAGTCGAGTTTCCTGTTCAATAACCTGCTCCTGCTAGTTGCGTGCTTCACGGTGTTGTGGGGAACGCTCTTCCCGGTGCTCTCGGAGTGGGTGCAGGGAACCAAAGTTACGGTTGGGCCGCCGTTCTTCAATCGCGTGAATATTCCGGTGGCGCTCCTGCTATTGCTGCTTACCGGCGTTGGACCTTTGTTGGCCTGGCGCAAGACTTCAATGGAGAGCCTGAAGCGCAATTTCCGTATTCCGGTGCTGACTGGACTCGCAGTAGGTGCGCTGTTAGTGGCGATCGGCTATGTGAAGCCGTGGACGGAACAGTCGGAATTCTATTCGCTGATGACGATCGTGCTGTCGGTGATGGTGGCGACGACAGTGATCTCCGAATTCGTACGCGGTGGGCGAGTGATAGGGCGCCACACAGGCCAGAATCTGTTCGCCTCAATGGTGCAGCTCACTCGGCGCAATACACGCCGCTACGGCGGCTACATCGTTCACTTCGGCGTAATCGTAATCATGATTGGTTTCGCAGGCTCGGCTTTCAACCAGGATATCGAGCGCGAGCTGACGAATGGGCAGAGCATGTCGATCGGGCCATACACGCTGACGATGCGCTCGAATACGCAGGATGACAATCCGAATTACAGCAGCGAGTGGGCCATCGTCGATGTGAGCAAGAACGGAAAGCCTCTGACCACGATGTATCCGGAGCGCCGCTTCTTCAAGGCGAGCCAGCAGCCGCAGAGCATGGTGGCGCTGCATACGACGCTGAAGGAAGATCTCTACCTGGTATATAGCGGTATCAATCAGGACACGGGCAATCCGATTATCAAGGCGCACCTGAATCCACTGGTGCTGTGGATATGGATCGGCGTGCACATCATGATTATCGGAACCATCGTGGCGTTGATCCCGAACATGGCGGCGGCACGAGTGCCGGTACGAGCGCCGGCGCGAGCGGCAGAACTGGTTTCCGGAAAGCCGGGACAACCGGTAGGAGTGGGGAGCTAATGCCGCGTGTTTTCCTGAGACATTGGCTGCAAATCGCGCTGATTGTGCTGGCGAGCGTTGCTCTGCTGGGCACGAGCAGCGATGCGCGCTTCAACAACCTGGGACATCGGCTGATGTGTCCATGCGGCTGCTCGCAAGTTCTGCTGGAGTGCAATCACGTCGGTTGTGCCTACTCGGAGACGATGCGGAAAGAACTTGTGGCAGCCATCGCGAGTGGAGGCAGCGACGATTCCATCCTGCAGCAGTTTGCCGACAAGTATGGCAACACCGTGCTGGCGGCTCCCACGAAGAAGGGATTCGACATGGTGGCATGGATCATGCCGGGTGCAGTGTTGCTGGGCGGGATCTGGCTGACGGCCATTTTGGTGCGAAAGTGGAAATACCGGGTGGCGCCGGCGGTCGAATCGAATGCCACTGCGGCGCAACTCGATACATTTCGAGTGCGTGCCCGCCAGGAAACGGAGCTCTAGGCGATGATGCTGGGTTTAGCTTGCGTGCTGTTGACGGCTGGTGTGCTGGTATTTGTTTTTGCTCCGGCCGATCACCTGGAGAAGTCGACGGAAAAGACGCGGCTTACATTCTCTGAGAGAGCGCAAAGAGACCGTGTATGACAATCTCCGCGATCTGAATTTCGAATACAAAGCCGGCAAATTTCCCGAAGCGGATTACCAGGGAATGCGTGCCTCGATGGAAGAAGAAGCGGCCAGCGTGCTGGCGGAGATCGAGCGGCTAGAAAAAGGCACGGCGAACCGAGCTTAGATTCCACAAGGACAGAGTTGTATTCCCGGCCCTTCCCAGCGGCACGAAAGGACCGGGCACCTGCTGACAAGCGATTGGAGTTCTCATTGAAAGCACGTTACGCAATGGCGGCGGTCTGGCTGCTGGCAGCAAGTATGGCAGCATCCGCTGCGACGTTGGGCGGCACCGTCACCAACGCGACCACAGGCAAACCCGCTGCAGGGGATGATGTCGCATTGCTCTCACTCTCGCAGGGCATGCAGGAGTCGGCGCGCTCAAAGACGGATGCTCAAGGCAAGTTTGCCTTCAGTTTCGAAAGCGATGGGACACCACACCTGGTACGCGTCACGCACGCTGGGGTGAACTATTTCCCGCAAAGCGGACCGGTGGGACCGAACGTGAGCACGGTGGATATCACCGTGTACGATGTCGCCAAGAATCTGCCGGTCGCCACGACGGTGAACGTCACGAGGTTACAGAGCGATAGCGGTGCGCTGCAGGTGATGCAGTTAATGGCGGTCAAGAACGATTCCACGCCGCCGCGCACGCTCAATTCAGATCGTGGGTATGCTTTCACCCTGCCTGAAGGCGCGCAGATCGACGAGGCGGTTGCGCAGGCCCCGAATGGAATGCCGGTGAGCTCGATGCCGGTGCCGGACGATAAACAGAAGGGAACGTATTATTTCGCCTTCCCGCTGCGGCCGGGAGAGACGCGCTTCCAGCTTGCGTATCATCTGCCCTACAGCGGCGAATTCACGTTCACGCCAAAGCTATTCAGCGACATGCAGCACTTCGTAGTGATGATGCCGAAGTCGATGACCTTCGAAGCGAAGAATCCTTCAGCATTTTCGCTGATGAACGACCCACAGGGCGGCGATGCGCGGGTAGAAGTTTCGACGCAGGCGAAAGCGGGAAGTGATCTGAGCTTTCGCGTAAAGGGCACTGGCCTGCTGAAAGATGAAGCCGAACAAGCTCCGGCGCCCAATGGACAAGTGGGTATGCAGGGCGGCGGAGCGCCCGATAACCGGCCCGGAGGCGGACTCGGGCGTCCGATCGACACCCCCGATCCGCTGTCAAAATACCGTTGGGTCATTCTTGGAGCGCTGGGAGTCGTACTTGCAGGTGGAGGATACCTGGCGGTTTCAAGATCGAAGGGCACAGGTGCACAGCCGGAAGCAGATGATCTGGAAGACTTAGAGAGCGTGTCGCAACCTATGACTCGTCCTGCGGTTGCTGGCGCGGCTCCGATTTCTGCTGCTGCTCCTGCGAACGATCGTTCGCAGATGATCCTGGACGCGCTCAAAGAAGAGCTGTTTCAGTTGGAGATCGAGCGGCAACAGGGAGCAATCGCCCAAGCGGACTACGAAAAGGCGAAGGCGGCACTGGATCAGACCTTGCAGCGCGCATTGGCAAGAAAGAAATCAGTCACTGTTTCGTAGTCAGCCACCTTGTCACGACCGGGCCGCATCTTCCACCTTGGAGGATCACTATGGCCCTGCTGCAACGCGGATTGGCGGCCGCGACCAACCGGATGCCGAACGTCATTTCACCTTCGGCGCACGCCATCCTTGACTACATCACGGTGGGAACTTTCTTTCTGATGGCGGCCGCCTTCTGGAGTCGGAATAAGCGGGCGGCGCTTGGGTCGCTGATGTGCGGTTCGGCGGAACTGGGGACAGCTATTGATGACGGATTTCCCGGGAGGCGTGGCCAAGGTGATCGACCTGCCTACTCACTTCGCATCGATATGGGACTGGCGGCCATGGCCGGAACCCTTCCAGACTTGATGGGCTTCAAGAACGAACCCGAGTCGAAGTGGCTGCGTGTGATGGGACTTGGCATCACCGCCAATGCGGGGCTGACGAATCCGGGAGAGCGAAAATTAAATCAGAGAGAGAGGCGGGTGGCGTGATTTCATTCCGGCCCTTGCTTCTCAAGGACCGGGCACACACGAATGCAAGCCCCCCAATCGTTGCTCCGCACGGGTGGGGCACCATTTCGATTCAGTTATCGAGTGCGTTACCCCTTATACCTGTGTACCGTTGACCTTCCCATGAATACCGCCCTAGGATTGCGATGGAGATCTGTCTCTCCTTGAGGGGTGTGTGTGTTTCGTGCGGTCCAGATAGCGGGGGCGATCGCGTTATTGTGCTGCCAGTTGTTCGCGGCTGGGGGCGCGGCGATGCTCTACGCAGGTCCGGGTGTGACGGTGAACGGCTATCCAGCACTGGCACAGGAGGTCCTGCCCGGAGACAAGCTGCGGATTCCTGCGAAGTCGATTGTCCATCTGAACAATGGAACGGATTGGGTGGCGATGGGCGGCGAATCGGAAGCCGAATATGACGCTCACGCCATCACCTTGCTTGCTGGAACCGCGACTGTAGAGACTAAGAGTTCGATGGCGACGAAAGTTCGACATTTCACAATCACACCGACGAGCCCGCAGACGAAGTACGAAGTTACCTGGCACGACCTGCATGGATACGCAACGGTCCTCGAAGGGAGTATCAATGTCACGGGCGGTTCGCACGACGTGGCTGCGGTAAAAGGACAGAGGGTGGAACTCGATGAGTCGCGACGCAAGCCGCTGGCTTACCTGAAGACAGGTGGAGTTCCGAAAGCGGCCTACTATGTGGCGGCGGCCGGAGGCGGCGGGGCGATACTCGCAGTGGTAGCCGCACACGGCGGCGGATCGAAATGCGACCCGTCGGCTGGCAGTTCCAGCATCAGCAGCTCGGATCCCAGTTGCAAATAATGTTGATTGGTCAGAATGGTGACTCTCCTGAAGCAAGCAGCTCTCATCGCCGTGTTGGCGGCGGCGATTCCAATCGCCGGTGCTCAGACCGGCACGAATGAAGTTCCTGTGATCGATGCGGGCATGGGGTCGTGTACCGCTGACATCACGGTGATGGATTCCGCGCACCACGTGGTTTATAAGGCCAACATCAGCACGCGGATTCGTTCTGGATTTGCGGGCGTGAAGAAGCTTGATCTGGAAGTTGGCACGAATGTGGACGGACGGGCGCGCTTTACGGGTCTGCCGGAGCGGCCGCGGGACACCCTGCAATTCAGTGCTGATTTTCAGGGACGCAGTAACATTGTGACAGTCGATCCGCAGAAGGATTGCCACGCGGCAGTGAACGTATTCCTTCCGGACAAACCGGTTGCGGCCGAGAAATGATTAGTTCCCGCTGCCACGATTTGCATCTAACGTCGCGTAGGTCGAAGTCCGGGTCCTGAACCGAGGTGAGGTATAATCAATGGGTGGGGCGATAGTGGTCCCGTAGTTCCCGGGCGAGAGACCTGCCAGAAAAGCCTGCGGATTGAAAGTCGTTTTCATCTTGCACTTCCACAAGGCTGACGGGTAACATCACGGATGTCTTCCGTTGCTACTCCCGTGCTGGCGATTCAAGCGCGAATATCCAGGCGCTAGGCGGTCGAGAACAGAACATCAGAAGAGAAGAGAGCTCCAGGACGCAGTCTGCCCGTGCTGCAACGAGCGCGAAGGTGCGTGTTTCGGGGAGCGAGCAATACGAGAATTTCACCGCGACAGCGGTTACTACAGCAAAGAGAAAAATATGAATATTGGACCGAACAATCCCTCCGGATCACAGGGAGGGAAAGGGCGGCGGCGCCGCGGACGCAGGGGTGCGCCCGGCCGGCCGGGACATTCCGGACCTGGTCATAACAACAGCCGCAACAACCAGCAAAACCAAGTCTTCACCCGTCCCATGGATCACAACTACCGTAACAACGGGCAGCAGGACTTTTCTGGTGGACGATCCCGTGGACGCGGCCCGGCAGTCGCGGCCCCATATGTACATCCGGATATCGAGCCGGTGGTGCATAAGGACGAAAACGCGGCTCCGCGCATTTTCGCTTTCGTCGAAGATCTGTTCTTCCTGGCCAAGATTCAGGAAATCGCGCGCAAGCTCAACGTGAAAGTTGAGTTTGTGAAAACAGACAAAGAGATCCTGGATCGGGTCAAAAATAATGGCGAAGAAAAGCCTTCGCTGATCATCATCGACCTGAACAACGTCAATGCCAAGCCGCTGACCATCATCCCCAAACTCAAAAAGGAACTGAAAAAAGGGACGGCGATTATCGGCTTCGTATCTCACGTGCAGGGCGAGTTGAAGTTGAAGGCGCAGGAAGCTGGTTGCGATATGGTATTGCCGCGCTCCGCGTTCTCTCAAAATCTACCGTCGCTGCTGCGGCGTCACGGGACGGCTGCTGAAGCAGAATAATCGGCGCACGATGTTTCAGTGACCTAACGCCTGAGTCGAGGCGGCGGTAACGCAGCAACGGCTACTTAAACTTTGCTGCGCAATTCAACCATTTCGGATCCTGCGAGCAGGAACGCGCCTACGCCGTAGACGTACGACGAGGTTGCCTTGAAGTGCGCGGGCCCCGCTCCCACTTGCTGGATGCATCCGAGGCGGCCGTCCTCGTAGATGTGTTGAAGCAGTCCCTTCCACGCCTTCGTGACAGCCGGGTGATATGTCTTCTTCTCCAGTACGCCACGATTGAGTCCCCAACTCAGCGCGTAAGTAAAGAACGAGGACCCCGATACTTCAGGCAGAGCGTACGAAGCTGGATCGAGGAGCCCGGACCGCCACAAGCCATCTTCTCCTTGTAGTGTCAAAATCACCGCAGACATCTGTTTAAACTGCTCGAGATAACGGCCGCGGTCGGGATCGCTCTCCGGCATGGCGTCGAGAACACGAACCAGTCCGGCCATTACCCAGCCGTTCCCACGCGACCAGAAGACCTTCTTCCCGTTTGCTTCACGCAAAGGAATGAAACTTGCGTCGCGATAAAAAAGATGTTCCTGCGGATCGTAGAGCAGGGCTGAGGTGCGCCACCACTCGCGATTCATGAAGTCGAGGTACTTCTGCTCGCCGGTTGCGCGTGCCAGTCGCGCCCATACGGGAGGCGCCATGAAGAGAGCATCGCACCACCACCAGGGAAGCTTGTCGTCGGCGGTGACGGGCAGAGCAAGGATGGAGTCGAACTGCGAGCGCAATGGCGCGATCATCTTGGGGTCGTGATAGTCCGAGTAGAGCTCTAGATACGTTTGACCAATGCACTGATCGTCCGCATGTTCAAGGCGGGGGCCCAGTTTCCAATCGAACTTATTGCTCATGTTGAGCATCGCGTCACGATAGCGTTTTTCAGGAATAGCACTCGATGCGGCCATGAATCCGGTGTACAGAGCAGCGTAGGTCCAGTCCTGATTAAAGTAGGGCTGAGTGCGCGCGAGTTCCCAGTCGGCGACTTTCTGCATCGCCGTCCGCACGTCGGAAGGCTTCAGCGACGGCGAGAGCTTGGCAAGGGGGACAGCCTTGTCGGGTGCGTCTCCTTCATGCTGAGCTTCCGCGCGAGCCGCATCCGCGAGTTCTTTAGAGCTCATTTGCGCCAACGCTTTGGGAAGACAACGGCAAGCAACCAGGGCGGCGAGGGAGGACACGAAGGCGCGACGGGAGAGATCGGTTGTCATCATAAGTGCGAAGGGATTTTACAGGGGCGCCTCCGAATTGTGTGCCGGTATTGCCCGGCAGACTATGCGTAATTTGATATGGCAGAGCCCTTCTGCACCATGCCCGTGGCAAAACAACCAAATTGCGCCATCGAGCAATCAAACGATCGTTCTTGGAGGAAGGTATGAAGATCACGCGAGACCCGTACGTTGCCGAAGTTGTCGATTTCATCGATCCCAATTCGCGAGTCCGAACGGGATTCCGATACGTTATTCGCGAGAAGGTGCACGGGGAAGAGCGGCAGATTTTCGAGAGCCCGGTGAGCGAGGATTCAGACTATTGCTTTAACCGCGCCGAGGATCATCTGCAAGCGCTTCACCGCGCGGCTTGATTGGCGCTACCTGGGCGCGTCCATCACACGGCCTACGGGTTGTTGAGCTCCCTGGCGGATGCTGAGCTGCTGGAACAGCGCCATCTGTTCACGAGCTTTGTCCGTTAATCCGAGTTTCTTATAGGCAAGTGCCAACTGGTAGTGAGTCTGGGAATCTTTCGGTAGTTTGCTGGCGGCATGTTCCAGCACCGGCTTGGCTTTTTCCGCGTCGCCCAAGGCCAGGTATATCTGCCCGAGTGCGGTCATCGCGCTGACATTGTCGGGGGCGCTTTTCAGAGAAGCCTCCATGAAGTTCGCGGCGGCAGGTAAGTCGCCTTTCTGTTTGGCCACGAGCCCGAGATAGTAGTTCGCTTCGGCATCTCCTGAGCCTTCTCCCAGCGAAGCCGTGAGATGTTTTTGTGCATCGTCAATCCGTCCCAGGTTGTAATCGACAACGCCTTTTGCCACTAACGCTCGTTTATCGCCGGGACGCACTGCAAGAACTTTGTCGATTAACGGATCGGCCTCGCCCCAGTGCGCGGCGCGAATCAGCACGGCGCACATGGTCAGCGCGGCATCGGGCGACTCTGGCTGAATCTCGAGAAGATCGAGCGCTGCATTGTGGGCGGCCATAAGATCGTTGGCTCGCATGCACGCCAGCACGAGGTTCTGCAGCAAGTCGGGAGTCGGCGGGCCGGCTTTCTCCGCCCGCTGCAGAAGGAACATTGCCGAAGGCCAGTTGCCTGCTATCCCGGCGAGACGTCCGGCGACAATCAAAGCCTCACGAGATTTCGGGTCCAGCTCCAGAGCTTTCGCGATCGTTGTTTCTGCCTGCTTGCTTTGACCGCTCATGGCCTGCGCTTTCGCAAGTGCTGCGAGATAGTTCGCAGTGACACGCTGGTGCTTGCCGGCAAGACGGAGGAGTTCAGCAGCATCCGGAACCATGCCGTGGTCCAACAAAACGTTGGCGAGTTGAGGAACAAGGTCAGGATTCGCAGGCGCCCGATGGACGACGTCTTCGACGGCTTTCTGCAACGCATCGGCGCGCTTCAGACCGATGTAGTCGGCCACAATGACGACGAGTACATGATCTGGGCGTGAGTTGGTCGGTATGGCCTCGGCCAAGTCGAGAGATCTCTGATATTTCCCCTGCTTCTGATAAAGATCCGAGAGTTCCGCCTGAAATTTCGCTTTGTGTGGCGACGCCCCGAGCAGGGCTTCATAGAGTTGAACGGCATGGTCAACGCGATCTTCCTCGGCATAGAGTTTCGCCACATTCTCAACGGGCTCGATCGCGTTCGGATCCGATTGCGCCGCTTTCACCCAGAGAGCTTCTGCCTGCCTGTAATTGCCCTGCTTACGTCGAACGGTGCCCAACAGCGTGAGCGCATGAACGTCGGTCGGATTCTTCTGGAGTATCGACTCTAGATCGCGGCCAGCCTGATCCAGTTTGCCCTCGCGAATAAGAGTTTCAACCGAGGACTTTGCTGGAGGTGAACTCTTTTGAGCCGCGGCAGCGGACGGCAGAAGTAAAGCTGCTAACAGGAAATACGAAAACAGCTCTGGAGGACAGATGATGTGAGGACAGGATCGAATGTGTGATCAAGCGAAACAACTCTATAAATCCTCAGGTGAGAGTAAGTGTCCACACGAATGCAAGTCAAGGAGAGCAGGCGCGGACAGGTTCTCAGGTAAAATCGAAAAACGGCCATCTTTCATATATGCGCTTTGCTGCCATCGCTGGAATTCTCCTTTCACTTATAGCCTCGGCCATCGGACAGAATCCGCCCATTCATTTCCATAGCGCGAATCGTCAACTTGGGTTGCCGGTTCCTGGCAACGAGATCGCGGAAAAGAAGTACATCGTCCAACAGATGAGCGGCGGTGTCGCACTCTTCGATTGCGACAACGATGGCAAACTCGACATTGCGGTGGTGAACGATTCGACCATCGATCGCTACAAGACTTCCGGTGGCGATCTGCTGATTTCTCTCTATCACCAGGAAGATGGACTCAAGTTCAAGGACATAACCAGGCAGGCAGGACTCACACGCAAGGGCTGGGGGATGGGGATCTCCGTCGCCGACTACGACAATGACGGGTTGCTCGACATCTACGTGACGGGGTATGGCGGGAACGCGCTCTACCACAATCTGGGGAACTGCAAATTCGAAGATGTGACCGACAAAGCCGGTGTAGGCCTGGGCGGCTTCAGTACGGGATCGGCGTGGGCTGACTACGATCGCGATGGCAAGGTCGATCTATTCGTGTCGCGCTATATCCACACGGAAGTCGACAGGTTGAACGAGATCAAGACGAACTACAAAGGCCTGATGGTGGAAGCGCCGTGGGGCATGCATGGCGAATCGGACTTCCTGTTCCGCAATCTTGGGAATGGCACATTTGAAGATGTCAGCAAGAAAGCTGGAGTGAGCGATCCCGCCACCCACATTGGGTTGGGCGCCGTGTGGGGCGACTATGACAACGATGGCTGGCCGGATCTGTACGTCGCCAACGATACCGAGCCTAACTACCTCTACCACAACAAGCACGATGGTACGTTCGAGGAAACAGCGTTGCTGGCTGGGGCGGCTGTGAGCGCGGAAGGCGAGCCGCTAGGATCGATGGGCGTGGATTTTGGCGATTTTAATAATGATGGAAATCTGGACATTACCGTAACCACATTTGCCTATCAGCCCGTCGAGTTGCACAAGGGCAATGGCAAAGGAGAGTTTGAGGACCTGACGTGGACTGCAAAAACCGGACAGCCGTCATTCCGATGGGTGAAGTGGGGAACAGGTTTCGTGGATCTCGACAATGATGGCTGGCAGGACATCATGGTTGCTGCCGGACATATCTATACGGACATCGACAAACTGCCGGGCGAGCCTGGATACAAGGAACCTCTTCTTCTATTTCGGAACACAAGCAAGAACGCCTTCGATGAGATGGCAGATGCCGCCGGACTGAACGATGATCCGCCGCAAGCACGCCGCGGCATCGCGTTCGGGGACATCAACAACGACGGGAATATCGACGCCGTAGTTTTCAATCAGAATCAGCCGCCGACGGTTTTCATCAACGACACCAGGAACTCGAATCACCGCGTACTGTTCAAGCTGGTGGGAACGGCGAGCAATCGCGCGGCGATTGGAGCGCGAGTTACGATCCAGACCGCGAGTGGGCAACAGCTGCGTGAGGTGAAGTCAGGCTCCAGCTACATTTCGCAAAGCGACCTGCGTTTGCACTTCGGCTTAGGAAAAGACGCTGTGATCAATAAAGTCGTGATTCGCTGGCCCAATGGCAAAGAAGAAGAACTGAAGGATGTAGCGGCGGACGCGATTTACACGGTGGTGGAGGGATCTGGAATAAAAGAGAAGGTGGCGCTGCCGGGGGTGGGGCAGTAGAAATCTGATATCGACCAGAGATTGGTTGACGGAATCTCGGAATGACATATGGAGCGGAATACACTCGCTATCTGTTCACATTGCTGGAGTTGAACGACATGCTCCGAAGAATGCTCATTGCCGCACTATTGAGCGTCGTGGTTGTTCACGGAATGGCAGAGTCAATTCCTGAGCAACTGAAATCGGCCCGGACTGTATTCATTCTTAATGACACTGGAGACCCCAGCGTTCTGCAGATGGCCCAACACTTCTTTGTCGGATCTCGGTTTACCTGTGTTGAGGATCGCAGGAGGGCGGATCTGGTTCTTAAGTTTGGCAGAATCTTCACAGCGAACGATCCTGCGGTTATGGGGCACCAAATCTCAATCTCGGTACGGAATATTTTTACGCTTGAGGTGTTCAATCGGAGAGGAGCGAGGCTATGGGTAGATTCTGCAGAACTTCTGGATGACGGCAAGACGCATCGGCGCCCCCATCCGGCCCGGCACCTTCTTAACGAATTTTTGGATGTTTCTGCACATAGGTAAGGTAGTTTGAACAGGGATTCCTCACGGACTGAAGTCCGTTCGGGAATGACAGAAGAAAAGCAAATCTCGTTTTACGCGGCGCTAAAGCGCCGCTCTTCCACGGTTGTGCCAAAACTCTTACGGCAAGAGCCGATCCAGCACTATCTTCAAGCGCTCATAACCGGCTCGACTGACAGGGAGGCGGGTGTCGTCGGTCAGAATCGCAAGCTTGCTGTCCTTACCATACGGCTCGATTTTCACGACACGTACCAAATTCACAATGTAAGACCGATGGATCCGCAAGAAATCGTGCGGATCTAGTGCCGCTTCCAGGCTGGCGATGGTCTGTTGCTTCAGGTATTTGTGGCCGTCACTCACGAGGGCGACGTAATCGTCCTGTGCTTCCACGTAGTCAAGTTTCGCGGTCGGAATGATATGAACACGCGTGCCGTCCCGCACTACCACACGATCGAGATACTGTCCCGGCGCGCGTGCCGCCTGGGCCAACTGCGCGACGGCCGACTCAGAACGGTCCGTTCGCTCGCGCACGTGCTGCAATGCTTTTTCGAAACGCTCCGCTCCAAATGGTTTGAGCAAGTAATCGACGGCATGTACCTCAAAGGCCTTGAGGGCATATTCGTCATAGGCAGTTGTGAACACGATCGCCATGTCGATGCCCGCGAGTTCGAGCACTTCGAATCCGTCGAGCTTCGGCATTTGGATATCTAGAAACAGAAGATCCGGCTTTATCTCCGTAATCGCCTTCACCGCCTCGAAGCCGTTAGCACATTCGGCGACAATTTCGATTTCGGGATGCGGCGCGAGCAGTTCGCGCAGTACCTGGCGCGCGAGCTCTTCATCGTCGACGATGATGGCGCGGATTCTCTCTTGCTCGCTCACGCTGCGCTCCTTTCGGCAGGGAGGCTGATCGTAACCGTGAAACGATCCCCGTTCGCAGCAGCCAGGAAATTCGCCTCATTACCGTAACGAGTCTCAATTCGTTCTCGCACGTTTGCTAATCCGATGCCGCTCCGCTTTCTTGATTTGAAGTCGGGATCGAAACGATTCTCGATACTGACCAATAGCCGATTCTCGGTCACACTGCATTTGAGGTGGATGCAAGCCCCTTCTGGTAGATGGGCCACACCGTGCAGAATGGCATTCTCAACCAACGGCTGCAACGTCAATGGAGGAATCAGGCAGGTCAGAGTGGCTTCATCGACGATTTCTTCTGTCGAAAGCCTTGCGCCAAAGCGGATCTTCTCGACCGTCAGATAGCGGTGCACGAGATCGAGTTCCTCATTGAAAGGAATGAGCAATTTCTCGCCCATGCCCAGCGTTGCGCGCAGAAAGTCTGCCAACGTAATGCACATCTCGCGCGCCTTCGCGGCGTCCACGCTGGTGAGTGCGCTGATCGAATGCAGGCTGTTGAAGATGAAATGTGGATTGATCTGTGCTTTCAGTGCGCGCAATTCCGAATCCCGCGCCAGAACACGCGCTTCGGTTGCCCGGAGTTCAGATTCCTGCGAGGCTTCCATCGTCAGCAGCACATAAAACGACGCAACCCAGAACAGGTAGAGCAGGACACCGGTCACAAAGATCAGCCGGTACAGATTTGCATGATTCCCGAGACTGCGGAATGGCTGGAGCAAGACGAGTGCGGAGACATACAGCATCGCGAGGAACATCCAGGTCCCGCTGAGAAGAAGAGCCGCAGCCGAGTGTGTGGCCACAATGCGAACGACTCCTGCTCGTTGCAGCGGGGTGGCGCGGCACGGATACCACGCCAACAGGCACATCAGCGCGTACACCGGCGCTAACGCGGACAGAACTACGCCGCCTTCCGGTAGCGACAGGCCGCCAGCGTGGAGCAGATAGAGAAGCAAGGCGGTGAGCGGAATCCAGAGCACGACATATAGCAAGATCTGGCGGGGGCGGCTGAGGATTGGGTGCATGGGTCAGATCAGTTCCGGATCTCCACACTACCGAATACCGCGCCGCCTCGGATGACGAGAGTCTTGAGAGGTGCGGTAGGCAAAGGCGCGCGCGTGTGATTCTCGCACGCGCCGAACACTGCATTCGCCTCGACGATGACGTTCCAGTTCATCGGCACGCGAATTTCGACGGAACCGAAGACCGCATTCGCTTCGAGAACGGCCGTATCTCCTTCGATGTTGGCTTGCGTGAAGTCCAATTCCACGCTTCCGAATATGGCAGAGGCGGTACCTTGTTTGAACTGCTGGTCGTTGATTACCTTCTCGATCGAAGAGAATACGCTTTCGGGATTAAGCACTCCCGAAGAGAGCGGAAGTGGAGCAGGTTGCGGACGCATGTATTCCCAGATCAGCAGCGCCCCTAAGCCGATCAGGAACCAGGGCCACATGTTTGTCCAAGCGAGGTACCCGAGGCTGGCAGCCAGAAGTATCAGGCCCCATATCAACATGATGCCCGCGCCAATACTGCTGCTGCGCCCGCATCGGTAGCTTGGGTCAACCAGTCCTTTTACACCGAAGAAGATTAGGATCAGTGGCCAGAAACGCCAAAGATTGCCGACATGAATGTATCCGGAGGTATCAAGCAGAAACAGACCCCCGACCACAATGGCGACAAGGCCTGAGATCAGCGGAGCTCTGCTGCGTCGTTCAATCGCCATAAGGGATCTCCAGCTTCGGACGCGACTGCCTCGTCTTCTGAACTTCTTCCATGTCCGAAAGCCACATGATCAGCCCCGCGATGATTACCAGCAACGGCCACCAATGCTCGACGGCCGACCAATGCGGAAGCTGGTTGTTATCAAAGACACCAAGTCTAGCAAGTGCACCAATGATTCCGACGATGATGAGAGTGGTTCCTGCGCCGATATCGAGCATCGCAGCTTGTTGTTTCCTCACAAACATCTGAATCTCCCGCTCTATGACTTCGAACATAGCGAGACTAGCGTTTGCGGCGGAGCCTTACCCGCACTTTTCGGTGAATGCCGGGTAAGTACCGGTGAATGGCGGGTTCGACGGACAATCGATCAGACTGCGGGAACAGCGCTCTGAGAATCTGGTCCAGTGGTGGAACTATCCCGGAGGCCACGCCATCGGTCGTCCGCCGAGCAGATGCAGGTGGATGTGAAAGACGCTCTGACCGGCGTCTGGTCCGACATTGAGCACGGTGCGGTACCCTCTGCCTAGATTTCGCTGTTCGGCCAGTTTTGCGGCCGTGAGATTCAAGTAGCCGATCATCTCGGCATCCTTGGGCGTCGCTTCCTTTAATCCTGCAATGTGTTCTTTTGGGATGACCAGAAAGTGGGTGGGTGCCTGTGGGTTGATGTCCTCGAAGGCATAGACCCGATCATCTTCGTAGACCTTCTTTGACGGAATCTTTCCCTCGATGATGAGACAGAAGAGGCAGTCAGACATTTCTTATTGCTCCAGCGCAAGGGATCGGCCCTTCCATGAAAGAACCGGCCACCCTGTCGACATCAGTCTAAGCGCACCAGGAAAACATTGCCTTCGGGGGCGGAATTGTCGCGAGCAACTTCTTCGGCCCGGCGCTTGTCATCTTCGGCAACCCGGACGCGCACCCAGTAGTCTCCCACCGGACTGCGGAACTCCAGCACCTGTGCTGTGCGATAGCGGTGAATGAGTTTCTCTTTCAGGTGCAGCGCTTCTTTCTCATCTTTGATAGCGCCGATCTGAACGCACCAGCGACCAGGAAGATCGAGACTATTCGGCGTCTTCAACAATTCAAGACGAACGGGAGCAGTGCCGGGACGCCACACGTCAATAGCCTTTGCTGCTCCAACGGAGAGGTCGATGATGCGATCAGGCACAAAGGGGCCGCGATCCGTGATCCGCACAACGGCCGAGTGATGCGTCTTCAGATTTGTCACGCGGATGATCGAGTTCATCGGAAAGGTCAGGTGCGCCGCCGTGAGCGCGTTCATGTCGAAGATTTCGCCATTGGCTCCTCGGCGGTTGTGATACGGCGGGCCGTACCAGCTCGCCATCCCGTTTTGCGTCACGAGGACCTTGGCGTCGGGGCCGAACTCTTTTTCGTCAGCGACCTTCGCGGGTGGTTCAGACT
The DNA here is from genome assembly GCA_963826275.1 of Terriglobia bacterium. Taxonomy (GTDB): domain Bacteria; phylum Acidobacteriota; class Terriglobia; order Terriglobales; family Acidobacteriaceae; genus JAJPJE01. The sequence goes on from CAWGWI010000021.1 coordinate 91,445, forward strand.
TCGTGGTGTCAGGCGCGGGCGGCTGTGATGTGATCGTGGGCGGCGGGGGCGCCTTTGCGGTTGCCGGCTTGTGTCCGCCACAGCCGGCGAGCGACGCGAGGATTGCGATGATCAGGAGGAGAGAGCTGGCCCGGGAGAGCTTCAGGACTTTTTCCTTTGATCGTCCAGGTAGTCTGCGAACTCCGCCATCTTTTGAGAGGCGATCCGCAGCGCGCGAGTTGAATGCTCCCGAACTGCCGGCACCACGTCGGAGTTGATGTAAGCGATCAGCCGCTCTGCTTCCTTTTCGGCTTCGCCAGCAGCTTTGCCGATCTCGCGACCCACGCGTTGACTGATGTCTTCCCAGTTTTCTTTCGATTTCTGTTCTGCCAATTTTCACCGCCGCTCAGCGGATTTCCAGAGCGGTCTTATTATCGCTGTGGCTGTTCAGGGTGGTCAATTCCAGTGGCAGCAGAGAACCAGAGTTGCTATGCGATCTAGAGGGTGGGCAGAACAATTTTTACGGCGTGCGCTTTCACGACCTTGACTCGCGGCGACCGGGGAGCGAAGGGCGCGACCGCTGGAGCCAGGTAGCTGACGCGTATGCCAGCCCGGTTGAGCAGTTCCGTCGCACACGGACGAACGGCCGGAATGGGCGGCGCTATAAGGCCGACGATGCCGGCAAATACCAGCGAGGCCCCGAAGATCCGATTGCGATTGTCATTGCTCAACATAAACTTGACTCCTGTTTGAGGCCTTTCGTCTGCCTGTTACTTGGACGACGCTCCGTCCCAGACGTTAGTTAACAGTCCCAACTATTTTTCGCGGGATTTGGGCCAGGCCCTCCTCCCTTTAAGAGGAATTTCGGCTGATACGGATGTTTCAGCTCTAGTGAGGTACACTGCTCTGCCATTTTCCTTTTTCAGAAGGGAGCCCATGTCATCTCGCACTCGTCGTGAGTTTCTGCAGATTGCCGGCGCCACTGCGGCGCTGGCTTCCATCTCCGAGGTTGTACCTTCCAACGCATTTGCGGCACAGTCAACTCCTAAAGACGCCGTGCTTCAGGTGTTCGTAACCGATGAGACAAGACGTTACGTCGAGCAACCGAAAGTATCCTGGACCACAGCCGCGGGCCTCGGGGAAGCCATTCGCATCGACGGCAGTAAGAAATACCAACCGATCCTCGGCTTTGGGGGAGCCTTCACCGACGCAGCCTGCTGGAATTTTCAGCAGATGCCGCAAGCCGCTCGCGAAGAGTTGCTGCACGAGCTCTTTCACCCGTCGCAAATGAACCTGAGCGTGGGCCGCGTCTGTATCGGGTCGAGCGATTATTCGCGAAACGCGTACAGCTACGACGACGGCGATCCGGATCCGGAATTGAAGCGCTTTTCGATCGAGCATGATCGCGAGTACATCCTTCCGACACTGCGCAGCGCGCGACAGCTCAATCCGAATCTCTTCTTGCTAGGCACGCCCTGGAGCCCTCCGGGATGGATGAAGTCCACCAAGAACACGCTGCTCGGTGGAACGATTTCGCGCAGCCTCCTTCCGGTCTACTCGAACTATTTCGTGAAGTTCCTCCAGGCCTATCAGAATGAAGGCGTCGTGATGAATGCGGTCAGTCCGCAAAACGAAGTGGACACCGATCAGGATGGCAAGATGCCGGCGTGCACCTGGCCACAGGAAATCGAGGTGCAATTCGTTGGCGAGGATTTGGGGCCAGCGATTGAGAAAGCTGGTTTAAATACGAAGATCTGGCTGATCGATCACAACTACAACTTGTGGGGCCGGGCCATCTGCGAGCTGGACGATCCGAAGGTTCACAAGTACACGAGTGCGATTGCGTGGCATGGATATCTGGGGAAGCCCGAGTGGATGCAGAAGGTGCTAGCCGTTCATCCCGACGCGGAAATGTATTGGACCGAGGGCGGTCCGGACTACACGGCTCCTGACTATGAGACCGACTTTGTGAAATGGAGCAACACCTTTACCGGCGTGATTCGTAATTACGGGCGTTGCATCATCGCCTGGAACCTTGTGCTCGATGAAGTGGGGAAGCCAAACATCGGACCGTTTCCATGCGGCGGCGTTGTCACCGTCAATTCCCAAACGAAGAAAGTGACGCGCAGCGGACAATACTGGGCCTTCGCACACTATTCGCGAGCCGTACGGTCCGGCGCGGTGCGAATTGAATCGGCAGGCGATATAGCGGATCTTTCTCATGTAGCGTTGGCCAATCCCGACGGTGGAACCGTTGTAGTGGTGACCAATTCGGGCGCTTCGAGAAGGATAACTTTGAGTGCCGGCTCTCAGAATGCGGTGGTGGAACTCGCTCCCAAATCGGTAACAACAGTAATTTGGCGATAACTAACCATGGGCGGGGATTCTCGCTGGCGGGAGCCCCGCGCTCATTCTTGCGCGCCAGTCATTTCATTTGGAGCTTCGGTGTTCCTGTCGAGGGAAGCTGTTGAAAAATCAGCTAATTAGAAAATACTAGTCACAGTCGTGGCCAGCGCCGCAGCCAGACGGAAACCCCAAATAGGCGCAACTGCTGTCCTCACAATCAGATTAGTCCTGAAAGCGGTCCGCAGAATTTCTTGACAGGCACGCCAGAGTAGTTGTACAAACCGCTCCGTATAGTACAAAAATACTAAGTGTCGAAGAACACATGTATGCACTATACGTTCAGGCTTGGGGAAGGGGTAAACCAACACCCCAAAACTCCTCAACAGGGCACTGCGAATCCCGGTCTGCAGTGAGCTTCAATCAATAAGCAAATAGAAGTATGAAGCCGAAAGATCGGCATAAGAAAGATGAAGCAGGAGACCCGATGAGACGCTATATCGTTTCGCTGATTCTCTGCGTAGCATGCTTGATGTTACCTGCATACGCTCAGGTAACCACGGGCATCGTCGCCGGAACAGTGACGGATCAGACAGGGGCGGTAGCTGCAAACGTCCCGGTGTCCGTCACCAACACGGCAACGGGCGCTACGCGCACAATGAATACAAGTTCTGCCGGCGATTACAGGTTTGAAGCACTGCCGGCAGGTACCTATCAGTTGGCCGTTAAGGCTCCGAATTTCAAGGAGTCGGTCACGAATGCAGTAGAAGTGCACGCGTCCTCAACGACCACGGTAGACGTGAAGCTGCAAGTCGGCAGCGCCACGGAACATGTGGACGTGGAAGCCAATGCCATCCAGGTGCAGACGGACAATGCATCTCTCGGTGAAACCGTCGAGGGACAGCAGGTTCGCGAACTGCCACTGAATGGCCGCAGCTTTGTTCAGTTGACGCAGTTGGCTCCGGGCGTTTCTGCCGCGAACAACTTCGACAGCAAGAACAAAGGTCTGCAGGCGGGCGTTGACTTTTCGGTAAATGGCAACGCAACCACCACCAACCTCTACTTGGTGGACGGTGCCAACAACAACGACACCGGTTCGAACCGCACGATCCTGATCTATCCCTCGATTGAATCGATCGCGGAATTCAAGATGCTGCGTAACAGCTACGGCGCAGAGTACGGCCAGGCTGCCGGCGCGGTCATTAACATCGTTACTCGCAGTGGAAGCAATGACTGGCACGGAACCGTTTTATACGGCGGCCGTAACACGGCGCTGGATGCTCGCACATGGTTTGCAGCTCAGAGAACTGCAATCGCAGATGCCGCGGGACAGACACTTCCTCATGATGGCAAAGACAAGCTGAACCGCAATGACTGGGGCTACTCGATTGGCGGCCCAATCATTAAAAACAAGCTGTTCTTCTTCTGGAGTCAGGAGTGGAACCACAACATCTCAGGCTTTACGAAGACAGGGTGCGTGCCGACAGCGTTAGAAGCCCAGGGCGACTTCTCTCAGGGCGTAAGCTGCGGCGAGTCAAGTCCGAATATCCCAGTTGCTTACCAGGCTGCCGGCAATCCGCTGAAGATCGCTAATCCCTCTCCAGTGGCCCTGCTGATGGTGCAGAAATACCCTCTACCGAACCAGGCATTTGTGAATGGCTCCAACTGGTCGGCCTCACTTCCTAGTCCCGTAATGTGGCGGCAGGAAAACATCCGCGCCGATTACAACCTGAACAAGAACAACACGTTCATGGGTCGCTTTACTCAGGATTCCTGGTCCAACGATGCCTACAATTCCGGCTACTGGGGTGAAGATCCTTATCCGGCTTTGAACGACAACTGGATCCAGCCTTCCAAGAGCATCGTCGGAAAGTGGACCAGGACCATTGGCACCACCATGGTGAACGATGCCGAGTTCAGCTATTCGAACAACCGCATCAACATCACCGAGGGTGGTACCAACCCGAACAATGGGTACCTGTACGGAGAAGCATTACAGAGCGCTATCAGCGCCGCGCTCCCATCTCAGTACCCGAACTCGATGAAGCATTCTCCGGCGAGTCTCCCCACTCTTTGGGGCGGCCTGAACGCCTATGGCAGCTATCAGAACTACTGGACAATTGCCCCCTGGAACAACACGCTCGACTTGTATGTTGCCAAAGATGACGCTTCGAAGGTCATCGGTAAGCACACGCTGAAGTTCGGTGCGTTGATGAGCTGGAACGGCAAGAACGAAGATATAAACGCGTCCTCTATTGAACGTCCCACTTTCGGCTCGGCCAACTGGGCCACCAGCGTTCCTACCAATAACGACTTGGCGAACCTGATGATCCCGGGAGCAAAGTGGAGCATGAGCGAGTTATCGACCAATACCCGCGCACAGTTGCGGTGGCACGATGACGAGTTCTACGTTGCCGACAACTGGAAAGTAACCCCGCGCCTGACTCTTGACCTTGGCTTGCGCTGGTCTTTCCTGGATGCTCCGTATCAGCCGACCGATCAGATCACCAACTTCCAACCTGGTCTCTACAATCCGGCACTTCCTGCCTCTGATGCTTGCAACGGTCTCTGGCACGTCGCCGGCGTGGACCCTTGTGCCGCAGCCAACGCGCAGTACGGAACAAACTTCACTTCTGGAAGTGTTGGTCCTGGCCGAGCACTTGTAAACAACAGCAATCACCTGATCGCTCCCCGTGTTGGTGTGGCGTTTGATCCTTGGGGTGATGGCAATACAGCAATTCGGGCTGGGTTCGGTACGTTCTACCAGCGCGAGCGCGTAAGCCGTTACACCTTGGTCGGAAACGCTCCATTTGCCGTTACCGCTGGCTACACTCGTGCCTTGGATGCAGATCCTTCCACGGCAACCGTAAACCCTGGTTCAGCTCCGGCCGGCGGTATGGATCCACGAGCTGTAGTCCCCATGTCGTACCAATGGAATCTGAGCGTGCAGCGCAGCCTCGGAAGAGACACCACTCTCGAACTGGGCTATGTTGGCAACCATGCTCTTTTCCAAACGTCGAGCGAGAATATGAACTCGATTGCCCCGCAGAACTGGGCGGCAGCGTCGTTTATGACCGCTGCGCAGGCACAGACCGCAGGGTTCTACGCGTTCAACAATTACTCGAGCAATCTGACCTGGTGGGCTCACAAGGGCAGTTCGACTTATAACTCTTTGCAAGCGTTGTTCAAGACGCGTTACAAGAGATCTCAGTTGACTGCCGCCTACACGTGGTCACACTCGATCGCAACCCCGGCTGGCATGACGGATGATTCGTCCGGCGGCCTTGGAGTGGGTGGTGGCTTGCTGTACCCATCAGACCCTGCCCTCGATAAAGGTAACTCCAGCATTAACCGGCCTCACATCTTCACGGCGAACTTCAACTACTACTTGCCCGACCTGAACCAGGCGAACAAGATGGTACGCGGAGCGCTCGGAGGATGGGAGCTGGGTCTGATCACCACGGAAGCGATGGGAAATTCTCTCAGCGTGTTCCAGAACGGCATTGGCGAGAACACAACCAATCTGGCCGATCATCAGAACTGCGATGTTCTCGGGATCACTGCAGATTGTCTCCCAGGCCGAGCCGCTTTGAACTCCATGTTCAATACCGGTTGGATCGGCGCAGAGCGGCCTTTAGTTGTTGCGGGACAGAGCTGTGCGACGCGACAGGGAAATACGATCATGAATCAGAACGCGTTTACCCTGATCGGATACCAGATCGGAACTATCAGCCCGAACATGGAGCCACGTGGCTTCTGCCAGGGCAGCAGCCTGTTGAATACCGATCTGTCGATTGATAAGAACTTCAAGCTGACCGAAAGGTTCAGATTGCAGTTCCGTATCGATCTGTTCGATGCGTTCAACCACGCTAACTTCCGCAATGACTCGGGTACTCTGCAGGGCAACCCGATTCAGAACGTAAACTGCGGTGCTGCCAATGCTGGCGGTCTATACCAGCCTTGCAGCGCGACCAACAACGTCATATCTAGTCAGACTCTAAGCAGCGGATGGGGTCAGTCGAATGGCGTAGTCGGCAACGCGGGTCGTCAGATCCAGTACGGCGTACACCTTAGCTTCTAGCCGAACTGTTACGACGACGTAACCAACCATGAGCGGCAGGACCTGATAAAATCAGGTTCTGCCGTTCTGCTTTTTTGGCCATGTAATCCCGGCTCTGATTGTGTCCAAACCTTTGTCTAGCGCGTGTACCCGCTTCCACCGAACGATAGGCCGGATTCTTTCCGATCTACGTTTAGGAGTTGGTTTTTTCTCTCTTATCTTTTTTCTGGCCCTTGTTCCGTGGTCCGCCGCTCAGCAGCAAAACAAGCGCACCTCCACCGCGTCGCGTACCGCGAGTTCTAAGCAACAGGCAGATGCGGCGGGCGAGCCGTTGCAGAAAATGTATGACGCGGAGCGTGCGGCCGCCCAGACGGGGTCTCCCGCGGCAGTAGAGGAAGCAAGCCAGAAGCTTGCGGCAATGGCGTTGCGCGAAATGGGGGCACTCTCCGCGGCGCAACTTCGCTACGACGATTCCATTAAGGAATATCAGCGGTCTCTGACGCTCGAAGACGTCGCAGAAGTCCGCGTCAGGTTGGCAATGGTGCTTTCCTTTGCTGACAAGCCTGCAGACGCCATCAGGGAGCTCGACAAAGTCCTGCAAGCGGACCCGAAGGATGCTTCCGCATGGTTCGCGAAGGGGAAAATTGCGCAGCAGAAAGGTGACCCTCAGCAGGCCATCGAAGCGTTCACTAAGTCTGCCGAATTGAAGTCCGATCCCGATGTTCAGTTTGCGCTTGCCTCCACCTATCTGCAGCTGAAGGACAAGCAAAAGGCCGGGCAGGTATTCCAGCAGATGCTGAGCCAGTATGGGGACCGTGCTATCTGGCATATGGTTTTCGGCGGCGGGTACCGGGACAACGGATATCGCGATGATGCGATCCGCGAGTTCAAACGCGCGATTGAATTGGATCCCAAGCTTCCACACGTGCATTTCTTCCTGGCACTTACGTATCTTGAAAACAATGGTTGGGGCCCCACCGACGAGTCGATGCACGAGTTACAGGAAGCCGTCCGCCTGGAGCCGCATGACTACTTCGCCAGTCATTACCTGGGAGCGATGGAATCCAAGCAGGGCAAGTTGACGGAATCTGACCAGCACTTGAGAATCGCGGCCGAATCCGATCCTACGTCGCCGGATCCGTGGCTCTTCCTCGGATCCAATGCCTACCAGGAAAAGAAGTTTGACGCAGCGAAAGAGTATCTGACCAAGGCCATCACGCTCACCGGAAAAGACGAGGCTCGTAACAGCTATCAGATACGCAAGGCCTACATCATCCTCGGGCGTCTATCCGTCTCCGAAGGACACAGGGAGCAAGGCCAGCAGCAACTCGAGCATTCGAAACAGCTTTTCGCGCTCTATATGAAAGCGGTAGAAAAGCAGGTTGGGGATCAAGCCGCCGCATCAGGGATGGGTGGCGGAGAGAACCCTGGGGGCGACCTGCCAGGCATCGTCGCACCCGCGAAGCTTGCGTCCGCGTCGGGAACCGCGGAAGGCGACGCTCGACCGAATCCCAAGCTCACGCCTCTCGAACAAAAAGCGATCGACGCTCGCCAGAAGCAATTGCGGGAGATTCTGGGAATCAGCTTCAATGACTGGGGAACCTCCGAGGCGCGGCAGAAGAATTACGCGGTCGCCGAAGAGTTGTTCAAGGAAGCGGAAACGTGGAACCCAGATACACCCCGGTTGATGCGCAATCTCGGCATGGCAGCCATGCGGCAGGAAGACTATCCCGAAGCTGCCAGGGCGCTGCGGGTTGCGGTGCAGGCCGAACCACAGGATATGACCCTGCACGCCATGCTGGGGATGGCATTATTCAATACAGGTTCGTTCGCAGACGCCGCACAGGCTTTTACACCTCTCGGCGAGAGCGCATTTCGCGATCCACGGATCGCTTATACCTGGGCTGTTTCTCTCATCAAGACCAATCAATATCAACCGGCTTCCAAGATTCTCGAACGACTGCAAGCTGAGCAAACATCGACGGAAACGCTCTTGCTGATCGCGCAGGCCTGGAATGACATGGGGTACTATCCCCAGACCGCTGCCGCAGCGCGCAAGGCCTTGCAGATTGATCCACAACTGCAGCGAGCGCATGCCATTGCAGGCAATGCATTCCTCAGGATCGAAAAGTTCGACGATGCCGCTGCCGAGTTTCGTGCAGAGATGGCAGCTTCGCCTGATGATGTCGAGGACGAATACAACCTGGCATACGTGCTGTTGCGCCAGTCGAAAACCGATGAGGCGATGACACACTTAAGGGCGGTACTGGCTCGCAATCCCGATCATCCCGGGGCGAACTACCAGTTGGGCAAGGCGCTGCTGGACGGGGGACAGACCAAAGAGGCGATCACGTATCTGGAAGCCGCTTCCCGGCTGTCTCCCGGTTTGGATTACGTGCATTATCAGCTGCAGATGGCTTATCGTAAGGAAGGCCGCCGCGAAGACGCGGATCGCGAATTGGCAGTGTACAAGCAGATCAAAACGGAGAAACGCGAATCGTCCGCACGGCGCCTTGAGGAGAACTCCAAGAAAGCGGACGGTTCCGATCCAAACTGACATCTGATGCTCAAATTACTCCCTCGAACTTTTCTCTTACCACTCTTATGCGGATTGTCGGTACCTGCTTTTAGTCAGGGCGGCCACTCGGCACCTCCGCCACCGCCAAAGGGCGTCAAGAACATCGTCTGCGAGGGTCGTGCGATTCCTCAACTCGAGGACATTACACAAAAAGCAGGAATCCGCTTCCAACACTTTTACGATCCGGAAAAACGATACATCGTGGAGTCGATGTCAGGCGGGGTGGTGTTGCTCGACTACGATCGCGATGGTTGGCTCGACATCTACTTCACCAATGCTCCGAGCGTGGCAGGTGCGTTGAAGGGGGAAAAGGCGCGCGGAGCGCTCTACCATAACAATCACGACGGCACGTTTACGGATGTGACGGACAAAGCCGGTATCGCGACTCCTGGATATGCCAACGGTGGCGCTGTCGCCGACTACAACAACGACGGCTGGCCCGATCTTTACATCACAAGTTTTGGCGGCAATGTCTTATATCGTAACAACGGCGACGGAACCTTCACCGACGTGACCGCGAAAGCCGGAGTCGCCGACGGGCGATATTCTGCCGGCGCGACATTCGGCGACTACGATAACGATGGCTACGTCGACTTGTTTGTTGATAACTACGTGGACTTCAAATTGAATGATCTACCCGGATTCGGCCAGATCCCTACCTGCAAATATCGTGGCCGGGATGTGCAGTGCGGTCCTCGCGGGTTGCGTGGTGCGGGCGACTCCCTCTTTCACAACAACGGCGACGGGACCTTCACGAACGTTTCGAAAGCAACCGGTACCGATGATCCCGACGGATTCTATGGACTCGGGGCCGCCTTTGTCGATCTCAACAACACGGGGCGTCCCGATCTCTATGTTGCCAATGATTCCGGACCGAACTTTCTTTATAAGAATGAAGGCAAGGGAAAGTTCACCGAGATGGGTTTGGAGTCTGGGACTGCGGTAAGTGAAGATGGCTCCGAACAAGGTTCCATGGGATTGGCCATTGGCGACTACGATCATTCCGGCCGGCCATCCATTTACGTAACTAATTTCGCGGATGAATACTCAACGCTCTATCGGAATGACGGCAACTACGATTTTCATGACGTGTCCTACAAGTCGGGCGTGGCCTTGCCTTCGCTTCCATGGGTGAAGTGGGGAGATGCGTTTTTCGATCTCGATAACGACGGCTGGCTGGATTTGATCTTCGTGTCCGGCCAGGTCTATCCGCAAATGGGCGATGTTCCCGGCGCCGGATATCAGCAGCCCAAAGTTCTCAATATCAATCAGGGCAACGGCACATTTTGCGATGCCAGCCAGCAAACTGGCCCTGCGCTGCAACAAAGACGCGTTTCTCGCGGCGTTGCCATCGGTGATCTCTTCAATGATGGCAATGTCGATGTTGTCGTCGAAGACCTTGATGGTCCGCCAATGGTCCTGCGGAATAAAGGTATTCCCGGACGGCATTGGGTCAGCTTCGAGTTGGCAGGAACGAAAACAAATCGACTGGCGATCAATGCCAGGATCAAACTGACCGCAGGTGGCATAACCCAGACGTCACAAGTGCTGAGCGGCGCAAGCTACCTGTCGCAAAGCGATTTACGACAGCACTTTGGGCTTGGCTCGGCGACGAAGGTCGACTCGGTGGAGATCGACTGGCCTTCGGGCACCGTCGACAAAATGACCAACCTCGAGGCGGACAAGTTCTATTCGGTGCTCGAGGGGAAGGGCATCGTTCCGCGAGAACAGATCCTGCCGGGAAAGCCTAAGCCGTAAGGTAATCCAGCCCCTGCTTCGCAAGGACCGGACACTCGGCACGGACCTGGTACTCTTCTTAACGCGCCAAGATCTGATTGATCTGCGTTAACTCCTCCGCCGAAAACTTCAGGTTGTTGATGGCGGCGACGTTCTGCTCCAACTGTTCTACACGGCTGGCGCCGATCAGCGCACTCGTCATGCGCTCGTCACGTAGTACCCATGCGATCGCCAGCTGTGCCAGCGTCTGGCCGCGCTTCTTCGCAATAAACTGCAGTTCTCGCACCTGGCCGACGCGATGCTCATCCACGTCTTTGGCCTTCAGGAAGCCGTGCGGCTTGGATGCGCGCGAACCGGCAGGAATCCCTTCAAGATAGCGATCGGTGAGCAAGCCTTGCGCCAGCGGGCTGAAGGCAATGCAGCCCACACCTTCTTCGCCTAGCACGTCGAGGACACCGTGCTCGATGTCGCGCCGGAACATGGAGTAACTGGGCTGGTGGATCAGGCAAGGCGTCCCCAGTTCCCGCAAAATGCGAACGGCCTCGCGCGTCTGCTCCGGGTTGTAATTGGAAATCCCGGCATAGAGAGCCTTTCCGGAGCGCACGGCAAAATCCAGCGCGCTCATCGTCTCTTCCAGAGGCGTCTTCGGATCAGGTCGATGGGAGTAGAAGATGTCGACGTATTCCAGTCCCATGCGCTTCAAGCTCTGGTTGAGGCTGGCGATAAGGTATTTTCGCGATCCCCACTCGCCATACGGACCGGGCCACATATCGTATCCCGCCTTGCTGGTGATGATGAGTTCGTCGCGATAAGAACCCAGATCACGCTTCAAGATCTTGCCGAAGGTCTCTTCGGCCGAGCCCGGCGGTGGACCATAGTTGTTGGCGAGATCGATCTGCGTGATGCCCAGATCGAAGGCGCGCAGTACGATCGCGCGGCCATTTTCGTAGGCGTCAACGCCGCCGAAGTTGTGCCAGAGCCCCAAAGAGATTGCGGGCAGCTGAACGCCACTGCGGCCGCAGCGCCGGTATTGCATCGAGTCGTACCGGTGTTGATTCGAAACGTACAAGACAATCTCCTAGCCCAGAATTCCTTTGACGCTGATCTCTTTGGTGCCGCTGGCGGGAACAGGTACTGTGTTTCCATCCACCTTCTTTCCGTCGACGGTGAGGACGATCTTGTTTCCCTTGCCCTGGCGTTCGATCTCGATCTTATAGGTCACGCCACGATACTTACGCGTCGCCTTGAAGCCTTTCCACGACGTCGGTATCACTGGCGCAATCTGCAGGCCATCGAGGGAAGTCTGAATCCCCAGGATCTGCTGAACGATGGCGTAGTAGTTCCACGCCGCGGTTCCCGTCAGCCATGAGTTTTTCGCCTCGCCGTGCGTCGGCGCATCTTTGCCGGCGATCATTTGCGAATAGACGTAGGGCTCGCAACGGTGCAGATCACTGATCGCTTCCCGCGCGGACGGGTTGATGCGCGAGTAGTAGTCGTGGGCATTATCGCCATTGCCAACTTTCGCTTCGGCAATCATGACCCATGGATTATTGTGGCAGAATATCCCGGCGTTCTCTTTGTATCCCGGCGGATAGGACGAAATCTCGCCGAGGTGGAGGTAGTAACGCGAATATGCCGGCTGCTGCAGCACGATGCCGTGCTTGGTCGCCAGATGTTTGCGGGTAGATTCGAGCGCCTTCTTCGCAAGTCCATCTTCCAGACCGACTCCGGCGAGCACGCAGAAGCCCTGCGGCTCAATGAAGATTTTGCCTTCCTCGCACTCGTTCGATCCGACCTTCTTGCCGAAATCGTCGTAGGCGCGGATGAACCACTCGCCGTCCCAACCATGTTGATGGATGGTCTCGTCCATCTTCTTTGCTTCGGCGCGATAGCGTTTCGCTTCATCCTTATGGCAGCGGTGCTCAGCGATCGCCGCCAGCTCATTTCCTGCGAGCACGAAGAGGCCGGCGATGAACACGGACTCGGCGGTCTTGCCTTCTTTGTTCGTCGTGGTCTGGAACGATTGACCGGGTGTGTCAGAGAAGCAGTTCAGATTCAGGCAATCGTTCCAGTCGGCGCGGCCGATGAGCGGCAGTCCATGCGGCCCAAGGCGGTCGAGCGTGTACTGGAAGCTGCGCTGCAGGTGCTCGTAGAGCGGCTTCTCGGAGCCTGGTTCATTGTCGTACGGAACCGGTTCGTCGAGGATGCTCCAATCGCCCGTCTCCTTAATGTAAGCGGAGACGCCGATGATCAGCCAGTGCGGATCGTCGTTAAAGTTACCGCCAACATCATTGTTCCCGCGCTTAGTGAGCGGCTGGTACTGGTGATACGCGCCGCCCGTCGGCAACTGCGTCGAGGCCAGGTCGAGGATGCGTTCGCGCGCGCGTGAAGGCACCATGTGCACGAAACCCAATAGGTCTTGGTTGGAATCGCGGAAGCCCAACCCGCGCCCGATGCCTGATTCGTAGAATGACGCCGAACGCGACATGTTAAACGTGGCCATGCACTGGTAGGCGTTCCAGATGTTGACCATGCGATTGGTATGGATGTCGGGTGTCTCCACCTGGCAGATGCTGAGCAGATCGTCCCAGTAGGCGCGCAGCCGGTCAAAAGCGGCGTCAACGTTGGCAGCCTTCAGATATTTCGCGATGACCGGCTTCACGGTCTTCTTGTTCACCGTCTGGGAATCCGGCGGATCGAACTTCTCCGCCACGGGATTCTCGTGATAGCCAAGCACGAAGATGACCTGCTGCGACTCGCCAGGCTTGAGATCGAGCTTCACGTGATGCGATCCGATGGGTGCCCAGCCATATGCGACGGAGTTTGCTGACTCTCCGCGCTCAACCACGGCCGGTTTGTCCCAGCCCCGATAAGGGCCAACAAACGATTCGCGCTGTGTGTCAAAGCCGGCGAGTTTAGCGGAGCAGCGCGAAGTAGGCAAAGTGATCACGGCGCTCACGATACTCGGTCTTGTGGTAGATCACGCCGTCTTCGATCTCTACTTGACCGATACTGAAATTGCGCTGGAAGTTCGTGCTGTCGTCCTGCGCGTCCCAGAGGCAGAACTCGATGCTGGAGAAGATCGAGAGCGACGCCGGCGTCTGCCGGTGATTAGTCACAGTCAGCTGCCAGATTTCCAGGTTCTCATCCAGAGGAACGAAGTAGCGAGTGCGCGCCTCAATGCCTTTGTATTCCGATCCGATGATGCTGTAGCCCATGCCGTGACGGCAGCTGTATTTCTCGACCTGGTTGCGCGTCGGCTGCCACGAGGGCGACCAGAATTCGCTGCTCTGGTTGTCTCTGAGGTAGATATAACGTCCCCCGAAATCGTAGGGGACATTGTTGTAGCGATAGCGGCTGATGCGACGAAGCCTCGCGTCACGATAAAATGAGTATCCACCTGCGGTATTGGAGATGAGTCCAAAATAAGCCTGGCAGCCCAGGTAGTTGATCCATGGCAGTGGAGTATCCGGTTGCGTGATTACATACTCGCGATTTGCATCGTCGAAATGCCCAAATTGCATAACAGCTCCCTGGCGCTGAGTTAGCAACTGTCGCTCTGCCGCACGGGCAGTCCTTGACACGACTAGTCACAGTTGTAAGAACGAATGACGGCGCGATTATACAAGAGAGACTCTGCGCAACCAGTGAGCTAAAACACGCGAGAATAGGGCATTTTGAGCTAATCGATTTACTGTAGCGTTACAGAAACGGGAATCGATTTCTTGTGTCAGCAGGCGAAAATCACAAGACAATCAGCACGCCAGGCTTTACAAATGTTCGTACTCGTTGAGCAATCTATTTGTTGCGAGAGGACTGAATGAAGCGTGCTCTTCTGTACCTCTGTGTCAGCTCATTGTTGGGAGTGTTATCTAACGCGCAGACGCCGACGGCGGCGATCAAGGTCGATCAGGCCGGATACCTGTCATCCGGTCCCAAGGTTGCGCTAGTCAGCGCGCCGGGCAGCAGCTTCGTGGTGAAGCGTGCAAGCGACGGGGAAACCGTGCTGCAAGGGAAACTTTCGGCTCCAGCGAAAGATCAGGACAGTGGCGACACCGTGCAGGCAGCCGACTTCTCGTCATTGAAGACAGCAGGGAACTATTATCTCGAAATCGCCGGCGTGGGACGCAGTTGGCCATTTCCCATCGGTCCCAATGTCTACGACCGTGCGTTCTATCTCACCATGCGCGGCTTTTACGGGCAACGCTGTGGCACGGCTGTCGATATGGGGCCTGAGTTTGCAGCCTATAAACATCCCGCATGCCATCTGAATGGCGAGTTTCACGCGTCTTCTGGCAAGCAGGGGCCCAGGCCAAACATCGGCGGATGGCACGATGCCGGCGATTACGGGCGCTATGTCGTGAATTCGGGGATTTCGACGGGATCGGTGCTATGGGCCTACGAGATGTTCCCTGCAAAAGCTGGGAAGGTGAAACTGGATATTCCTGAGAGCGGCAACGGCACACCCGACATTCTGAATGAAGCGCGCTTCAACCTGGAGTGGATGCTGAAGATGCAGGATGACGATGGCGGCGTCTGGCACAAGCAGACCAGCACGCACTTCAGCGGCTTTGTGATGCCCCAGGACGATACGCTACCGAGCGAAGTAATCGGCACCGGCAGCACGCCTTTCAAGAGCACCTGCGCGACGGCAGACCTGTCGGCGGTGGCGGCAATCGCCGCGCGCGTCTATGCGCCGTTCGACAAGAAGTTCGCCGCCCAGAACCTGGCAGCGGCAAAGAAGGCATGGCAGTGGACCGAGCAGAATCCGAACGTCACGTTCAAAAACCCACCGGGAGTAAGTACCGGAGAGTACGGCGACAACAACTGCAGCGATGAGCGGCTATGGGCTGCCGCCGAACTTTGGCGCACCACAGGCGATGCCAGTTATAACCAGTACTTCGTCGCCAATTACAAAACCTTCACCGATCTCCTGCGAAAGCCCGATGCCGAGTCGTGGAGACAGGTCGCGCCTATGGGCCTGTGGACCTATGCGATGGCGAAGCAAAGAAATAGGGACGCGGAGGCGGTCGCCGAGATCAAAAAGCTGACGACTGCTGCGGCTCAGGAGGTGGTGGACGAAACAGCGAAAAATGGCTACCACGTGAGCCTGCTGACCAAGGACTATGTGTGGGGATCGAATGGCGTGGCGGCGAACTACGGTATGCAGCTCCTTGTTGCCAACACCCTTTCGCCGAATCCGGCGTTCGTGAACACTGCGCTCGATAATCTTCACTATTTGTTGGGACGGAATGCATTTTCGCTCTCCTGGGTGACGCAGCTGGGAGCGAATCCTTACAGGCATCCGCATCATCGCCCGAGTGGAGCCGACAACAATCCCGAACCGTGGCCGGGGCTGCTCTCGGGAGGACCGAACGCAGGCAGGCAGGACGATGTCTTGAAGAAGCTTCCCGCCGATACTCCTCCCGCAAAAGTCTATGCGGACGAGCAGGCGTCCTACGCGAGCAACGAGATCTGCATCAATTGGCAGGCGATGCTGGCGTTTGTACTGGCGGGCGTGCTGAAGTAAGGACGCGTCATGGATATTTCATTTCCTCGTCTTCCGGGAACTCGCAAACCGTTTTACGGAGAGCGTTATTTCCATTCAGGGCAAAACATGCGTCGGAACCGCGAAACTCGGCGCTCCGCAACCTGAGTGCCGTGATTTGAGTACTCGCTTTTTCGCGCGAGTTCTGGTGTATAGTGATCGATCCTCTGAGCCAGTTCTGATTTCGCGCCGTCTCGGAGCGTGCCAAGCTTTCCTGTGCTAACGGCGCCCACTTCAGGACCGAGGTATACGCGTGCATCTACATACCATCGATATTGCCATCATCATTGCCTATCTCTGCTCGTCCGTGTTCATTGGCTACTGGGTTTCTCACCGAGCCTCGCGCGACATGCAGGCCTACTTCCTCGGCGGCAACGCCATGCCGTGGTACATGCTCGGCATCTCGAACGCATCGGGTATGTTCGACATCAGCGGGACCATGCTGCTGGTCTACTGGATGTTCATCTACGGACTGAAGAGCGTCTGGATCCCCTGGTTGTGGCCGACCTTCAACCAGATCTTCCTGATGGTTTACCTCTCGACCTGGCTCAGGCGATCGAACGTGATGACCGGCGCCGAGTGGATCAAGACGCGTTTTGGCACTGGCCGCGGCGCGCAACTCTCGCACCTTATCGTTGTGGTCTACGCGTTCGTCAGCATCATCGGATTCTTCAGCTACGGCTTCAAGGGCATCGGCAAATTCGCGGCGACGTTCCTTCCGTGGCATCTCTCGCCGAACGAGTACGCCGTCATTCTCATCGCTATCACCGCAATCTACGTGATCAAGGGCGGCATGATCAGCGTGGTACTCACGGAAGTAATCCAGTTCTGCATTTTGTCGATCGCGTCGTTTGCGGTTGGGATCATCGCGATGACGAAAGTGGCGCCCGGAACGCTGGCGCGCTTCGTACCCGCCGGTTGGGACAATATCTTCTTCGGTTGGCATCTCGGGCTGAACTGGTCGCAGATGCTTCCTGCTGCCACAACGAAGATTGCGGAAGACGGCTATGGGCTCTTCGGCTTCTTCGTGATGATGCTGGCGTTCAAGGGCATTCTGATCAGCATGGCTGGCCCGGCGCCCAATTACGACATGCAGCGCATCCTCTCGGCAAAGAATCCGCGCGAAGCATCCATGATGAGCAGTTGGGTGAACGTGGTGCTGACCTTCCCGCGCTACTTCCTCATCACCGGCCTGACCGTGCTCGCGATCGTCTTCTTCAGCGAAAACATTCGCGGTATGGGCGCGCACATGGACTTCGAACTGGTGCTTCCGTACGCCCTCGGAAAATTTGTTCCCGCAGGCCTGCTCGGCTTCTTGATCGCCGGACTCCTGGCGGCTTTCATGTCGAACTTCGCGGCAACGGTGAATGCGGCGCCGCCGTATTTCGTGAACGACATCTACAAGCGGTTTATCAATCCGAATGCCAGCCCGCGCACCTACGTGCGGCTTAGCTATGTAGCATCATTCGCAGTAGTCCTGATCGGTGTGCTGATCGGCTGGTATGTGGCGTCAGTGAATTCGGTGGTGCTTTGGATTGTTTCCGGTCTGTGGGGAGGCTATACCGCGTCGAACGTGTTGAAGTGGTATTGGTGGCGCTTCAACGGCTACGGTTACTTCTGGGGCATGGTGACGGGCATCTCCGCGTCGCTGATTATGCCGAAGGCGCTGCCGAAGATCCTCGATCTGAGCGGCTTCAAGGGCAACGTCGACGTCGCCTTGATCTTCCCCATCGTACTGGGAATCTCGCTGATTGGCTGCCTGCTTGGAACATTCCTCACCAAGCCGGAAGATGAAGAAGTACTGAAGGACTTTTACCGTCGCGTGCGGCCGTGGGGCTTCTGGGGGCCGATTCTCGCCAAGGTTCGCGCCGAAGAGCCGAATTTCGAGCGCAATAAAGATTTCTTCCGCGACATGTTCAACATCGTGGTCGGAATCGTCTGGCAGATATGTCTGGTGGCACTGCCCATTTATATCGTGACCTGGCATCTGCGGAATGCGGCGATCGCGTTTGGTGTCGTCGCGGTGACGTCGCTGATCCTGAAGTTCACCTGGTACGACCACATGAAGACGCTGGAAGCGATCAACAACTACAGTGATACAACAGCGAAACCGGCGACGACGACAGCGTAGAAGTTGCGGAGCCCACTTGCGTTGAGTGGGCTCTTTTCAATTCACGCAGCACGCCCGAGCTCGATAGTCTAAGCTGTAGTTGATGCCGCCTGAGGGGTTGGTTCGGGTTCTGATTCCTCGATCTTCCGCATGATCCACACCGTGGTGAAGCCAACCGGAAAGTTCTGCAGCAGTGTCTGCCAGGTTTGAATCCATCGCAGGTGCTGCGGAACGATCGCGTTCGGTACGATCTGTGGTCCAAGGCCGCCTGCGATCCACAGAACACTTCCGGCAATAATGGCGGCCTTCATCCGATCGACGCGCATAGTTGCCACGGCCGGCACCACCGCCAAGGCCATCAGTGCTCCGCGACCGAACTCAATCAAGCCAAGACGCCAGCCCAGTTTGCTTGCTCCTTCGAGTCCAACTTTCAATTCCAGGACGCTGGTGTAGTAAGTGTTAGTGAAATAACGGTAGAACAAAGCCCCGAAAATCCAATGGCAAACGAGATAGACGATCCCGCCCGCAAGCATAACGAGCACGATGCCGTCCGCATCGCGGGTGGCGGGGGTCTCGCCGGCCTCAGCAACCAGACCGAACAATTCCGCGAGCCCGGCGATGACGAGCGCGAATACCGTATAAAGGAGAAAGTGACCAATCAGCGCAGCGGATTGGTTCCACTCGGCAAGCGGCAGATACACACGACCTTCCAGCCAGGTGACAAAAACCGCTACCAGCACCAGGACCATCCAGACGGCAGCCATGCGTCTAAGGAAGTTGGTTGGGCCAAAATGAACGACAGGGAAAACTCCAGCGGTCAGCACGATGCCCAGCATCCACCACGAAGCCATGACGTGACCACCCTCGCCGTGGCCGCCCCAGGACAAAAAAAGGCCGCACAAGGCACAGTACAACAGCATGCGCAGGGACATAGGTCCTCCGGGTGTGCCGTCTACTCCGGCGATTGTCGCCAGCTTCTCACAATCGCTTCACGCCCGCCAACCCAGAAGTGCTAGAACCCGTGGCGGAAAAGATGCCTGGTTTCCAGTCCCCGGTGACGCCTTCAGAACGGTCTCGCGGAAGGCGCGATGCATGAGACTCCTTGCTGCATGCAATGAGAGAGTTACTGTCTAAAGGTTAGGGGAAGAAAGCAGCCGGAACAAGCAACTGCGGGAGGTAATTCGTGGAGGGCTTCAGTTTGCGACCGCTGAGTCGATCTCATCGATGCGCCGCCGCAAGTATCGCTCTTCGACCGGATTGCTCACCAGCTTCAGAGCGCGTTCGTAGGCTTCTGCGGCGCCGGCGAAGCGCCCCAGTCGCCGCAACAAATCAGCGCGTGCGGCTTCCAGCAGGTAGTAATCCTGAAGCTTGCCCTCTTTTGCGATATCGTCGAGCCGCGCCAACCCTTTTTCATAGCCCTGATTCATGGCAATCGCGACGGCGTGGTTCAACGCGACAACCGGTGAAGCCGATATGCGAAGAAGTTCTGCGTAGAGGGCTTCGATCTGACCCCAATCGGTTTCCTCGACGCTCTTCGCCTCGGAGTGAACAGCGACGATCGCGGCCTGAAGCTGATAGGGGCCGGCGGCACGCATTCTCAAGGCGCGGTCCACCAATCCGAGCCCCTCGGCAATCTGCTCGTGATCCCACAGGGATCGGTCTTGCTCTTCCAAAGTAACCAGATCGCCCGACTCATTCGTCCGCGACTGCTTCCGCGAATCGTGTAACAACATCAGCGCCAGCAGGCCAAGATTCTCGGGATCCTCTGGCATGAGCTGCGTCAGGATGCGTCCCAGCCGAATCGCCTCGGCGCATAGCTCGCGACGAATCAGGCTCTCCGCCGCCGTCGCAGAATAGCCTTCATTAAAGATCAGATAGATGACCGCCTGCACGGAGCTGAGCCGCTCTTTGAGCATATTAAGCGCCGGAACTTCATACGGAATGCGTGCTTCGCGAATTTTTGCTTTGGCGCGAACGAGGCGTTGTGCCAATGTCGGCTCGGGGATCAGGAAGGCGCGCGCGATTTCTGGCGTAGTCAGGCCGCCGAGTGTTCGCAGAGTCAGCGCCACCTGTGCTTGCTGATTCAGCGCCGGATGGCAGCAGGTAAAGATCAGGCGCAGGCGATCATCGGGATACTCGGGCATTGGATCTTCCAGGACCTGCTGCTCGGTCGATGTTTTTGTTTCATAGACCAGCGCATCCTCTTTTTCAGTGTGGGTCTGACGACGCCGTATCTGGTCAATGATCTTCCGTTGCGCTGCCGTGGTGATCCACGCCCCGGGGTTCGCGGGCATACCACGCTGCGGCCACGTCACCAGTGCCGAGGCGAACGCCTCCTGCATGGCCTCTTCGGCCAAGTCGAAGGACCCGCACATGCGGATCAGCGAGGCGATGATCCGGCCGGACTCTTCCCGGAAGACCGCCTCTATCGTGGAAGGCGTATCAGGCACGCGAAGCCGTCGTGAGCTCCTTTTGAGCTAATTCGGCAATGCCCTGAGAGCGCAACTCCTGGATGGGACGAATCTCGAGGCTGCCTTGCCGTCCACCGCACGCCGTAGGAATTCTGCTGCCCCAGTAGATAGCTTCGTCCAGATTCTTACAGTCGAGAATGTAGTAACCGGCGAGCTGTTCTTTGGTCTCGGCAAAAGGGCCGTCGGTTGTCAGCACTTGCCCATCCTGGACGCGCAGAGTGGTAGCGGAGCTGGTTGGATGGAGAGGCTCGGCTCCCCGGAAAATTCCCGCCCGAGCGGTTTCTTCGATTACGGCCCGGTGCCGCTGTTTCAGCTCCTCTACTTCCTGTTCGGTCATCGCGCCTTCGGCTTCGCGCGTATAGATCAGCATCATGTAACGCATCGGTTTTTCTCTCCTGGCGAGCGGTTTTCGCCCTGTATGGTGACGACGAACGACGGCAGCAATTTCGACAGCCGAGCTATAGATATTTCGGCCTCAACCCCGGACCAATCCCCACTTGGTTCGAAGATGATAATGCCTTTCGGATCCTTCGGTCGGGGTGATTTCACAGACGCTGCCCCGGCGGAAGAGGTATCTTATTTAGGTGCTTTATCGCCCTTTTCGATTCCGTTTCCTTCCTCTATACCTGTTTTTGGCATCAGTGCCAATCGTCTCGCCCGCGGTTTCGCTAGCACAATCGGAGGCCGCTCAAAGTTCGCCCGCAGCCCAGGAACTCCAGTCCCGCCTACAGGCCGCGAATGCCGCTCAACAATCCGGCGACCCAGAAACCATTGCCACGGCTAACAAGAGGCTGATTGCCCTCAGTCTTGCGGAGATGGCAGAACTCCGGACTTTGGAGTCGGCGTACTCTGTGGCCATTGAGCTGTACAAGCGTTCGCTTGACTTGGAGTCGACGCCCGAAAACCACTACGCGCTCGCGCTCGCCTATTTCCGTGCCGTCCAACCCGACGAAGGGTTGAAGCAGTGCGATGAGCTGCTGAAGAGCGATCCGAAGAATGCCACCTACTGGAACCTGCAAGGCAAGCTTTGGATGCTGAAGAAAGACTATCGGCAGGCGGCGACTTCCCTCAGTAAATCGCTGGACTTGCAGAGCGATATGGAAGTGGCTTACACGACCGCCAGCGCCCTGTTGCAGTTGAAAGAGAAAGGGAAGGCTGCGGCGCTCTTCACAGACATGGAGAACTCGGCAGAGAACAAGGCCGCCGTTCACGTTATGGCTGGACGCGCTTACGAGGTCGCCGGTTTTCCCAACGATGCCGAGGCTGAATATAGGAAGGCCATTGCGATCGACCCCAAGATCTCGCGCGGACACTACTATCTCGGGCTGTTCTACCTGACGAAGAATGGCTGGGAGGCTACGCCCCAGTCGCGCCAGGAGTTCCTCGCGGAAGTTCAGCAGAATCCCACGGATTTCTTTGGCAATTACTTCATGGGGTATATCACCTCGAATGAAAAGAACTACGACGAATCGGATAGTTACCTGAAAGTCGCTGCCGCAGCCCGTCCAGACTGGCCGGAGCCCTACCTTTATATGGGGTTGAATGCCTATGGGCGCGGGGACAATGTCGCGGCCGAGCACGCCTTGCGCAAAGCTATCGAACTGACCGGGAAGGACGAAGCTCGTAACAACTATCAGATCCGCCGTGCCTACTTCACACTTGGACGGATTCTCATTACCAAGGGCGAGAGGGCAGAGGGAACCAGGTACGTAGAGCGATCGAAGGAGATCGAAACAAAGCTGCTGGTGACGGGTCGACAGCAGCAGGCTCTCGCCAACAGTGAGGCCGCCGTCGGAGCCGTGCCCGCCGAAAACTCCAAGCCTGCTGCTCCTTTGCCGGTAGTGGCTAATCCGGCAGCGCCCCTCGACGCCGAGACCCTCGCAGCCGCGAAGCTGACCCAGGATCAGACGTCCCGGTTTGCTGCCGCGGAAAAAGAGCTGCGCGCTGTGCTCGGCAACGCTTACAACGATCTGGGCACCTCGGAAGCGCGTCAAAAGCAATACGCGCCTGCTCTCGCCGATTTCCAGCAGGCCGAGCGCTGGAATCCCGACACACCGAACCTGATGCGAAATATTGGTCGCGCTGCTTTCCTCCAGAAGGATTACGCGGAGAGCGCCCGCGCATTGAAGGTCTATGTTCAGGAAAACCCACAAGACGAGCGCTCCCAGGGCATGCTTGCCCTCGCTTTCTATTCGATCAAGAACTATCCCGAAGCGGTAACCGTCTTCGATCGTCTCGGCGATGCCCCCATGTCTGACCCGTTCATGGCATACGCCTGGGCCACGTCGCTTGCCCGTACCAACAACAAGCAACGCGCAGCCGAAATCCTGGAGAAGCTGACTGCTAATCCGATCCCTCCGCCCATTCTGATCGCTGCTGGTCAGCTCTACGCCGAAATCGGGGATGGCTCGAAAGCTCAGATCTGCTACCAGAAGGCGAAAGAAGAAGATCCCTCGATCACCATTCCGAACTGAGTGCCGGCTGCGGGTTCATATCCCTCTACCAGCTATACTGAAGTGGTGAGTTTTACCCGATCCCTGGTGGCAGGATGGTTGATTTTCTTTCTCTGTGCAGGTGGTGTCGCGCAGCAAGGCCACGCTCCATCCGTTGTTCCACCCGGCGTTAAGAGCCTCGCCTGTTCCGGACGCAAAATCCCTCAACTCGAAGACATCGCCGAAAAAGCCGGTATTCGTTTCCGCCACACCTTTGTTCCAGAGAAGAAGTTCATTGTTGAGTCGATGGGAGGTGGCGTGCTGCTCATCGATTACGATCGCGACGGCTGGCCCGACATCTACTTCACCAATAACCCAAGCGTCGATCAGGAACTGAAACATCAGCCCGCACCGGGCGCGCTCTACCACAACAATCACGACGGCACTTTCACCGATGTGACAGCGAAGTCCGGCATCAACACTGCATGTTTTGGCATGGGCGGAGCGGTTGGCGATTACAACAACGATGGCTGGCCTGACCTGTTCCTCACCTGCCTGGGTGGCAACGTTCTTTATCGCAACAATGGTGACGGTACCTTCACCGACGTGACCGCCAAGGCCGGAGTCGCGGATGGCCGCTGGTCCACCGGCGCTGCATTCGCGGATTACGATGGCGACGGTTACGTCGACCTGATGGTGACTGACTATCTCGACTTCCATCTGAACGATCTTCCCAGCTTCGGTAGCACACCGACCTGCAAATATCGTGGCCTCGATGTGCAGTGCGGCCCGCGTGGCATGCCCGGCGCCGGTGATGCTTTGTTTCATAACAACGGAAACGGCACCTTCACGGATGTCAGTAAGTCCGGCGGCGTCGATGATCCCAATGGTTTCTACGGTCTCGGCGTAATGTGGTCGGACTTCGGCGGCGTTGGACGTCAGGACATTTTTGTTGCGAACGACGCCACACCGAATTTCCTCTACAAAAATGAAGGTAACGGCAAGTTCAGTGAGATCGGAATGGAGTCGGGTACGGCGCTCACCGACGACGGTTCGATGCAGGGCACGATGGGCGTGGCCATCGGTGATTACACGCATAGCGGCCGCTTTTCCATCTTCATAACGAATTTCGCCGATCAATACGACACGCTCTATCGGAACGACGGCGACTGGAATTTCCGCGACGTTACGTTTCCTTCGGGTCTGGCCGTTGCTTCCTTGCCATGGGTGAAATGGGGCACTGCATTTTTTGACATCGATAATGACACCTGGCTCGACTTGATTGCAGTGAGTGGGCACGTTTATCCGCAGGCTGATCAACTCGCATCCGGCGCGAAATATAAGGAGCCCACGATCCTCTCCATTAACCAGGGAGATGGAACCTTTTGCGATGCCAGCAAGCAGGCCGGAGCGGATATCCAGCAGAATCGTGTGCTTCGCGGATTGGCTGCCGGAGATCTGTTCAACGACGGCAATATTGACCTGGTGATAGAAGACCTCGACGGTCAGCCGGAAATTCTCCGCAATCATGGCATGACTGGAAACCATTGGATTGGTCTCGAATTGCAGGGTACGAAGAGCAATCGCCTCGCGATCGGAGCCAAAGTGACAATCACCGCCGGGAAAGTTACGCAGGTCGACGAGGTGCGCAGCGGCGGAAGCTATCTGTCGCAACACGATCTTCGACTGCATTTTGGCCTTGGGTCGGCATCCAGCATTGAATCGGTCGAGATTCGCTGGCCGTCCGGCATGGTCGAGAAGATTCCCGGCAAGCAGCTCAAGGTAGATGCTGGGTATTCGATCCTGGAAGGTAAGGGAATCGTTTCCCACGAGGCGATTCGCCCAAACAAGCCCGCCGCTCGCTAGCTTTCAACTGGTTCCGTACACTGGGATCGCCGCTCCGTGAATCACCTTCGCGTCGTCACTGCAGAGGAACACGACGACGCGGGCGATTTCTTCGGGCTTCGGCCATTTCGTGAAGTCGGCCCCCGGCATTGCCTTTCGATTCGCTTCCGTATCGATAATGCTGGGCAAAATGGTGTTCACGCGAATCCCGGTGCCGCGCACATCTTCGGACAAAGAGTCCATCATCGCCAGGGCCGCGGCTTTCGAAGCCGCGTAAGCGGAAGCTCCTGCTGCATGATCAACCGCAGCTCGCGAAGAGATATTGACCACCGAGCCGCTACCGGCTTTGAGCATCGCCGGAATGACGACTCGCGCTAAGACATACCCGGAACGCAGATTTAAGGCCAGCATCTTCTCGAAGACTTTCGGATCCATCTCCCACAATTTGATCCCGCCGGCATATCCGCCGACCGTATTGACCAGCGCATCGATGCGCCCGTTCCTGGCTAAGCCGCCATCGACGAATTGGCGGACGGCAGCCTCATCGGTTACATCGACAGCTTCTCCCAGCAGAGAAGGCGCATCCCTTTCAGCAGCTTTCTTCAACGCCCCGAATTCGGCGGCGTTCTGATACGTGACCAGAACCCGAGCGCCATTGCGAAGAAATTCCAGGCTGACAGCTCGTCCCAGTCCGCCTGTTCCGCCAGCTACAACGACCGTTTTGTTTGCAAAGTTCACCGACCACCCCTTGCCTCGAGGGTAGCTTGCAGCACCGCAAAAGTCGATGCCGTACTCTGCGAGTTGCAAAGAGCAGTTCTCAGGGTTAATCTGCAGCCGGCTCGAAGTTTTCGTTGGACGCTCCCGACTCAGCGTCCAGGACCGCACGTATCCGCCTGCCAAGTTCTGGGAACTCGAAAGGCTTATACAAGATGTTCTCGTAATCTTCTGGCATCGATTGATCAGCATATCCGGACATGAAGATTGCCTTGATCGCAGGCCGATATGTACGAATCGACTTAACTGCCGAGTCTCCGCGAATGCCTGGCATCAACAGGTCGGTCAGAATGAGATGGATCGGGCCGCCATACTCGAGAGAACGGCCAATTGCTTCGGCTCCGTCTGCGGCTTCCAGAACGCGATAGCCGAGAGATTCCAGGTACGCTCGCGTCATCGCCCGAATACCAGATTCGTCCTCGGCCAGCAGTACGGTTTCGTTGCCGCCGGCCGGCAAAGAAATGGAAGTAACGTTAAGGGGCGCGGCAGGCCCAGCTTTGACCTGCGGGAGATACACTCGAAAAATAGCTCCCTGCTCGGGTTCGCTTTGCACTTCTATGTGTCCCCCTGCGCGTTCGGTGATGCCCAGCACCGTGGAGAGGCCCAGTCCAGTGCCTCTTCCCAATTGTTTTGTCGTGAAGAAAGGCTCGAAAATGCGGGATTGAACTTCCTTCGTCATGCCATGCCCCGTATCGCGAACTTCGAGGACTGCAAATGGCGTGTCGTTCGCCTCGCTTTCGGACGACGGCATCACCTTACTCGCGGTCGCAATCGAAAGCTGCCCTCCTTCAGGCATTGCGTCCTGACCGTTGACCGCGAGATTCATGATCATCATTTCGATTTGCGAAATATCTACATAGATCGGTTGCGGCTCCGCTGCAACCGCAACCTCGAGCTGTATCTGATCCGAGAGCAGCCTCCGGAGCATCGGCTCAAGATTCAATACGATGAGGTTTAGGTCCACCACGGCTGGGGCATCCGGCTGTTTGCGACTGAATGCAAGCAGCTGTTTCGTCAGCGAGGCGGCACGCCGCGTCGTTGCCAGTATCTGCTCATAGATAACGTGCCCTTCCCCGAGATTTGGTTTTTCCATTAGCTGACTAACGTACCCAGAGATCAACATCAACAGATTATTGAAATCGTGGGCAATGCCACCCGCGAGTCTTCCCACTGCCTCCATCTTCTGCGATTGCCGCAGCTCCACTTCGAGGTTTCTCGCCCGTGTAACGTCGCGAAAGCTCCATACCCGCCCCATGATCCTGTCGTTGATGCGTTGCGGTTGCGAGTATCGCTCGAAGATGCGACCGTCTTTGAAATAGAGAACGTCGAAGCTGGTGGCCGAAGGGTCGGTGTAGAGCGATCGTACCTTCTCAATAAAGTCACCGGGGCTCTGGAGTTGATCAATCACCTCTGCGAGTACGTGCTGATCCTCTTTCCCGACGGAGGAGTTACAGCCCAGATGCCACATTTCGACAAACTTCTTGTTGCAGCTCGTGACCTTACCTTCGTTCGATACCACCAGGATTCCGTCGGCGGTAGAGTCCAAGGTGGCGTTCAGGAGCGAGACTGTATGCTGCAGTCGATCTTCGGCCTGTCGGCGACCCTGGTTCTCGATCCGCAGTTCCGCATTGATTCTGGCCAGTTCGGTGGTTCGTTTCACCACCTCCGCCTCAGTGTCGGCGTTCGCGCGGAGGATTGCGGCTTCAATTTCCTTGCGGAATCGAAGGTCGCGCGCGGTGAAAATCACTGCCTGAATATCTGGATCGCGCAGCCGGTTGCTCGCGACAATCTCGAACGGAATCCACTCGCCGCTGGTGTCCCGGAGCCGTAGAACCGAAGGAACGCGCTCCCCTTCCTGCTCGACCGTGTCTGCATACTCCTGAGCCGCGCGAGGCGCATCGTCTGGATGAACGAATTCAAAAATGTTGCGGCCCGCCAGTTGGCTGTTCCGATAGCCCAGAACTTTCCCGGTATGCGGACTCGCATACTGAATGGTTCCATCAGCGGAAAGTAGCGCGAGGATCTCGGGAGCATTCTCGACGATAGATCGATAACGGTCGTGCTTTGGCGCAGGGCGGTCGATGTCGCGATCTGCTTCGGACCGGTGCTTCTTCCAAGGGCCCATACGACACCTCGCCTGCTGATTGCGCGTCTACCCGATACATCTCCGAACGAACTACCGTTAGATGTGTTCAGGGAAGGATTAAGCTTTCCTGCTTGCTCACCCAAGGGACGAAATCCGTTGCACCAAGTTGGATGCCTCTTGGCAAGGTACGAAAGGGTCGCTGCCACAACCAATGGAGATTCAATAATCGGGGAGCTCGCAGAAGAGGAAAACCCGCCAGGAAGGCTTTTGCTGCTCTGCTTTCTCCATTTACGAATCTCGAACAGTAAATCCTTAACGGTTGATTTCGGCGAAAACTGTTTTACCATGGCGAAAGATAGCGGGCATGCGGATCCCCTGGGGGCGAAGTGGTATGCACTTTTTGAATGACTTACAAGGGCAGGTATGGACCCCTCTCTCCGCCGTTTTGATCTCGACCGCCGGACGAAAGTTTTTGCTCGCAGCGACGTCGATCAAGACCTCTCACCTCTACATCACTGGTGGTGTGCTGTTTTGTGCGATCGAATTGTCTCTTGTAACCGTGCTCATGGCGGTCAGTAAACGGGCTAGGACAACCCGCAGATTGCTCGACCGAAGATTCGCCATCGAGGCGGCTATCTCGCGCTGCTCCGTAAGGCTCTCGGCTTGTCCCGCGGAACGAGTCGACGGCGAAATCGAAGAGGGGCTGCGAGCGATCGTCAAGTCCGAGCAGATCGATCGTGCGTCATGGTTTGTCATTGGCTCTGGACCGACGGAACATGTTTATACGGCTCAACATGACAGCGACCCTCAACCTCCGCCCTATACGGGGACAGAACTTCCTTGGGTGACGGCGAAGATGCTGCGCGCCGAACCCGTAGTTCTCGGAACCCTCGACGAGCTGCCTCCCGAGGCGCAGACCGACAAGCTGCATCTCGCACAGCGGTCGGTTCAGTCAGCGGCATTCATTCCTTGCGGCTTGGGGAGCGGTGTTCAAGGCGTGTTGGTGCTGATTCGCGATGCGCATCAGCTCTCGTGGCCTGCCGCGCTGATCGATCGTCTTTGTGTGCTCGGAAATCTCTTTGCAAATGCACTCATGCGGAAGCAGGCCCAACAGGCAGGAGTAGAAAGCGAAAAACGATTTCGATACGTGTTCGAAGAGGCGCCGATCGGAATCGCGATCGAAAATGTAGACGGTAAGATTTTATTTGCTAACCCGACGCTGTGCTCAATCCTTGGTTATTCGGTCGATGAGCTTATCGGCATGAACTGCTGCCAGTTTTCTGACGCGGAAGCCGAGGAAAACGATTGGGATGAATTTCAGAGATTGCGCGAGGGCCTTGCCGACACGTACCGGATGGATAAACGTTACATTCGCAAGGATGGAACTCGAATCTGGGGACGCGTGAATGTGACATTCCTGAGAGGTTCGGGCGATCAGGAACCAGTTGTGGTAGCCACCGTGGAAGATATATCCGCCGCCAAAAAAGCTTCCGCCGAACTCAGTCAATTGAATCGTGAACTGCATCAACTGACAACCCGGCTGATCCAGAGCCAGGAGGTCGAACGGCAGAGAATTGCGCGCGAACTTCATGACGACATCAGCCAGCGACTAGCGCTCGTAATGATGGATATCGACGCTTGGCAAGGTGAAATCCCGTTCCAGAGAACCACGGATCATGCAACCTTGCGGCGCGTCATGGCGCAGCTCGATGAGCTTTCTACTGACGTGCACGATTTGTCTCATCGTCTGCATTCGAATAAGCTGCAGCACCTTGGGCTGCCCGCCGCCGTACGGGAGCTCTGCGAGCAATTTTCCACACGGCACGGCATTGCCATTGAAATGCGGGAGGAGAACGTGCCGCGAGTGCTCCCCGAACTCGTCTCGCTCTGTTTTTATCGCGTGGCTCAGGAAGCCTTGAAGAACGCGGTGAAACATAGCGGTTCGCCACGTATCGCGGTGGCGATAAGGAACGACGGAACCACGCTTCGCATGCACATTCAGGATTTTGGGGTTGGTTTCGACACCGGATCGCCCAGTTCCGGACTTGGCTTAATGACCATGCAGGAACGGCTCAGAATGGTCGGAGGCGCGCTTACGATCAACTCAGCGCCGGAGCACGGAACGGAAGTAGTCGCGGAAGCTCACGTGGAGCCTTGCTCCATGGCTGCGAGAGTGGCTTGAGGTGATCTCAGGGCGCGCTGATGATGTGTTCTTTGATCGCGAGTTTTACCAGGTCGGAATTGGTCTTGAGCCCGAATTCATCCATGATGCGATATTTGTGAAATGCCACCGTGCGGGCCGCAACGTTTAGAATTGCGGCAATTTCTTTCATCGTTCGGCCTTCTGCTAATAACTGCAGTATCTCTCTCTGCCGGGGCGTCAAATGCCGATCCCGCTCGGAACGCGGATCACGAACGAATTCATCCATCAGGTGCTGGGCCACTTTTGGGGTCACATAAGAGTTGCCCTTCAGGACTTCGCGTATCGCCTTGATCAATTCCGTGCCGGCGGATTTCTTCAGCAGGAACCCGGCCGCCCAATGCTTCATCGCGTGGGCTGCCAATTCGTAGTCTTCGTTCATCGTGACTACCAGGAGTTTTATGTGAGGCAAAAGCCTTTTCAACTCCTGTCCGGCATCGGCTCCATTGAGCAGAGGCATCCCGAGATCGATGATCACGACATCGGGCTTCGATTCGCCGGCGGTGCGCAGAAGCGCACGTCCGTCCGAGACCGTCGCGACCACGTCAAACTCGGGCTCCAGCAACTTTTTAAATGCGTCAACGATTAAAGTATGATCGTCAGCCAGTAATATCCTTGCCTTTGACATGGCTGATCTCCCCGGTCAGAATTACCGCGCCTCCAGCATAGATGTCCTGCTAACATTTTCAATAGGATAAGCCGAGTACCGGGCGATTTTTTGGTTCGAGACACCTTCCCAAGCGCCACCTCAGCGACTTTGTAGTCTGTCTGGCGTCAGACCCCAACTGTCAGAACTGACAGGTTTGAGCTCTTTGATGGTTCGCCGGGCAGATTGCCGCCCCGGGCCAGAGTACCCCGGGAATCTGATCGGAACCTAACACAAATCCAGCTCTGCCGGGTGGGCAGTTCCCGGAGGAAGCTATGACTATTGACAGTGTCATAGGAGAACCCAAGAGATCAAAATTCACCCATGCCGTACCTTGTGGCAACCGGGACATCCAGCCAGGAGCGTGAAACGCGCCGCCGTGTTGTCCTGGCCGACGATCACCCCGACGTGCTTAGGCGAGTCTTCGCGATGCTCGACCCCGCCTTCGATGTCGTCGCAACCGTGAGCGACGGATGCAGTGCGGTCGAAGCCGTAAACAGGCTTAACCCCGACGTGTTGCTCCTCGATATCGCTATGCCGGAGATGGATGGCATACATGCGGCGCTCGAGTTAAAGCAGGTCGGGTGTGCTACCAAAATCATATTTCTCAGTATGCACCAGGAAGAGGACTATGTAGCTGCGGCCTTGCAGACAGGGGCCAACGGCTACGTTTTCAAGAGCCGGATGCGTTCAGATTTGCTATTGGCAATTGAACGCGCTTGTGCCGGCAGTACCTTTATCTCGTCGACTCCGGGCGGGCACACCACATAAGGAAGCTGACTCGGTTTGGTCCAGCAATCCAGAAAAGAGGCGCACCAGTGTCTCACGAGATTGTTTGTGTGGGTTTTAAATGTCCGGTCTGCGGCATGCGAATCGCCGTGCTTCGCTCTTGTGATCCGACGCCTAGTAATACCGATGCAATCTCTTCCCAGTGCAGATGCGGATTTGCGCGTCTTATCCCATTGGCCGAGATTCAGTCCCTCGACGTGTGGCGGGAAGAAGCGGCTTAGTGCGGACCCTCACCATTTGCACCGCGCCCATTTCTAACACGGTTCGAGATATCCCATCTGACGATGCGCTCGCGCGGTCTTAGCCGAACAATGTCCCCGCTTCTTCGTGGCCAAAGTAGCCTACATTCTTTTCAATGACGCGCTGATAATTTTCCTAGATGCGGTGAGTGAACTATCAAGCCTAACTTACTCTGGGCAAACGGCACCGTTCTTGGATCGTACGGAGGCACTATGAGGAATTCATTTGTGACCGCATTCAAAATACCTGTATACGTCTTGACCACCGCGGCGATGGCGCTCGTAACCCTCGCGGGTGCTGCGGCTCTGGCGCAAAACCCGCAAGTTGAAGAAAAGGTAACGGCCTTTAAACAAGCGCAGGCCGTGAACAAGGAGAAGTTGGCGCAATACACTTGGCAGGAAAACGAAACCATCGCCCTGAAAGGCGAGGTCAAAGACACGAAGTTATACCAGGTGCAGATGGGACCGGGCGGTCAGCAGAAGACAGAGATCAGCAACGAACCCGCATCAGCGGGGGGTGGCCACGAAGGCCGCCTGAAGAAGCACGTTGTAGAAAAGAAGAAAGCAGAGTTCCAGGAATACGGGCAACAGATCGCAGCGTTGGCGAAGCAATACACGCAGCCTGATCCGGACCGCCTCATGCAGGCTAAGCAGCAGGGCAACATTTCGTTGCAGCCAGTCGGAAACGGTATGGTGAACCTGATCATCAAGAACTACGTGAAGCCAAATGACTCGGTGACGCTTGCAATCGACGGGCAGACAAAACAGCTGGTAAACATCCATGTGGCCTCCTATCTTGACGATCCGAAAGATGCGGTCACCATCTCCGCGCAATTTGCCCAACTGCCGGATGGCACCAACCACGTCGCGAGCACGCAAATCAATGGAGTCAGCAAACAACTGGTGGTGACCGATCAGAATTCCAATTATCAGCTCCTGAAGCAGTAGCGCTAAGAGAGTCGCGGTTCCTCGAACTCGATCACATAGCCGGCGAAAGAAGCGAAGGGAAAAAGCGTTTACCCCTGAAGACAGCACGAATGGCTTTTGCCAGATCAAGGCTCACGCGCGATTTGAATACGTACCCCCAGGCTCCCAGATCGAAAGCCGCTCGCACAAACTCCAATTTCTCATGAACAGTCAGGAAGATGATCTTCGTCGGTGAGTTCTGCTTCCGCAACTCCTCTATCACCTCAAACCCGCTAAGATCCCCCAATGAGATGTCGAGGATGAGCACATCCGGATGCAAATTCTCGATTCCCTGCAGCACGGAAGTTCCGCTGAAAAACATTCCCACGATGCGGAAGTCTGGTTCCAGTATGTCGACGAGAATACGAGTTATCTCGGGACTATCGTCCGCAACTGCTACACGGATCCGCTGCACCAGCGTTCCCCTTCCGCTCAGCTATTTTGGGGACTTGAAAAGCTGTTTTTCGATACTAAAGGTGTTGACGATCTTTAAAACTGGTAAGACTACCCGTACGATTCGCCAAAAAGTTCAGTGCCTGTCAGGCGCATCGTGCCGGTGATCATCGGTTTTCCGAGGAGAAAACGAAAGTCGAAAAAGTGCCAGAGAATCGCTGAATTGTTGCAGTGAGGCTGAATCTCTCTCGTGCTGATCTCCTCCGCGTTTCCTGTCACTTTTTTCGATTTTCACTGAAAGAGTTGCCAGTTTCGTAATGGCTTCCGGCTGGATAACTTACTCAAGGGGATTATTAGTCCAGAAGAGGAAGATATGAAACTCAAAATCACGGTGTGTGCGCTGTTCGCTTGCTTGACCGCCGCCGCTGCCGCTCAGCAAGTATCCGTCAACTACAACCATAATCAGAGCTTCTCGAACTATCACACCTACGCCTGGGGATCGAACAATGCAAACCAGATACAGAATTCCATTCTGGCGCAAGTCGCTCAGCAGGACGTCAATTCCGCGTTGCAGGCGAAGGGCTTGCAGATGGTTCAGGAGAGCCAGCATCCTGATCTCATCGTTCTAGCGAGTGGTGGTCTGCGCCAGGAGACCTCCTGGAATGCATGGGGCATGAGAGGCATTGGCGGAGGCATGGGAGGCATCACGCCAGAGCAGAACACGGAAGGGACGATGATCATCGACCTGCATGACACAAAAACACAGTCTCTCATTTGGCGCGGAATTGCCCAGGACACTCTCAGCGACAAGGGTAATAAGAACCAGGAGATGGTCGAGAAGGCCATTCAAAAAATGTTCAAGCAGTGGCCAAAGTAGCTGAAGACCGTGATATTCCGAAACGCAAACTGCGTCTGAATTGGTCACTTCCAAGACTTGCGATCTACACCACGGTGGAGGATCATAACCAAGCTGATCCGGCACATCCCCGGAGCACTCCCACGCGTCGAAACCGATGAAGTGGGATCGGCTCCCGGCCCCGATTGAGATTGGTTTCATCTTGGTGTAGAGCAACATGTCTGCTGGAAGCCGGAACCCGGCTATTTCGACAAGCCGACGATGTATTTGTGGACGGGCCCCAGCCACGGTGGAGGTTCGGGGAACCCCGAGCCTGCAAATCGGCGAATCCCTTCGCAAGCAAGCGCAGGCAATTGCTGTTGCGATTCAATCGGCGAAGGTCTCAACATCCGATAAAGCAGTACGCGCTTTGCTGAATGCGATACCCGCGCTGATCTGGCTATCCGGCGACAATCACGAGCGAACGTGCTCCAATCTGCGCTGGTTACAGTTCACGGGCCGCGCAGCGGAACAAGAGTTGGGAAGAGGCTGGACCGCGAGCATCCATCCCGCGGATCTTTCCAAGGTCCTCGAAGGGCCGGTTCGCGCATGTAACAGAGCTCATTGCTTTACGCTCGAGTATCGTCTCCGGCGGGCGGATGGCGAGTACGTCCGCATCACCGAGGTGGTTGCGCCGATCGTCTGCAGCGGTAAAGTCTGCGGATATATCGGGTGCGCCGATCTATCGGACCGTCGCGATCCCGAGCAAGCTCGCCGTCAGATTTCAGAACGGCTCATCCAGGCGCAAGAAGCGGAGCGCACCCGCATCGCCAGAGAATTGCACGACGACATCGGCCAGAGATTGGCGATCTTGCGGATCGAGATGCTGCGGGCCGGGAAGCCCATTTCCGCTTCGTCGGGATCGAGGCGGCCGAAACTGAAGGATCTTTCTACCAAGGTGAAGGAAATTGCCGATCAGGTCGCGATTCTTTCTCATCAACTCCACTCGCCGGAGTTGGAGTTTCTCGGTATTAAAGTCGCGGTAGAAAGCGCCTGCCGCGAGTTCTCGCAGCGTGGGCACATCCCGATCGACTGTTATTGTGAGGGGATCCCCGCTCATCTCGACGACATCGTCGGACTTAGCCTTCTGCGTGTTCTGCAGGAGGCTTTACACAATATCGATAAGTATAGTGACGCGACCAGGGTCGATGTGCGCCTCGTTCGATCAGGAGAGAATCTCACCCTTGAGATCGTAGATAATGGCCGCGGATTTGACGTCGAACAGGCGCGCCTCAGTGGAGGATTGGGACTCGTCAGTATGCGGGAACGAATTCATCTCACCAAAGGCGAATTTGAGATAACCTCAGCCCCCGGCGAAGGCACCAGAATCTTCGCGCGCGTCCCGGTCCCGCTGGCCCGAAGCGCGAAAACGGTGGCGTCAGCATCTAGTTCGTGAGTCCAGTACCTCCGGTGCTGATCGTCAATCATGTATCGCCAACCGATGTGTATGCGCTGGCAACCGACGTGCGCGACTAAAGGGCCATGCAATCACTCGTTAAGTCAATTCTGGCGGGCATGTTTGCCTTCGCGTTACAACTCGCCGGGCAGGATCTTGCGCCTCGAGCCTATGTCATAACTCCGCTCCATGGGAACGCGGTGACACTCACATGGTCGTTCTACCACGGTGGAGTGAACTTCAACGGCACCATTCCGATCACTGGCGCGACTGGCACCTATCACGTGCCGGTTTTTAGTTATTACCACTCGTTCGGGCTCTTTGGCCGATCGGCAAATATTACGGCGTCGCTGCCTTATGCAGTCGGCACATTCAGCGGAAATGTATTCGGAACAGACATGTCGGTCTATCGATCGGGGCTGCTCGATTTCTCTGCGCGCATCTCGGTCAACTTGTTGGGTGGACCCGCGATGGAAGCGCAGGAATTCATGAAGTGGAGGCAGAAAAGAATTCTGGGCGCCAGCCTGAAGGTGATTGCGCCCACGGGACAATATAGCTCAACCAAACTCGTTAATTGGGGAATCAATCGTTGGGCCTTCAAACCCGAGCTTGGATATTCCCAACGATGGGGCCATTGGATGCTCGACGCCTATGGCGGAGTGTGGCTCTACACCACCAATCCTGCCTACTACAATGTTCCGGCTCCCGTGCCGCAAACGGAAGACCCTTTGGGGAGTTTCGAGGGTCACCTGAGTTACGACATCAGCCGAGTCAAGCGTGCTTGGGCATCGCTCGACGGCAATTTCTGGTGGGGCGGAATCGCCGCACTGAACGGAATACGGAATCTTGAGACCAAGCAGACTGGATCTCGCATTGGAGGCACAGTCTCCCTTCCGGTCAGCAAGCACCAATCGATCAAAATCGCGTACAGCGACGGAACCTACATTCGTTTCGGCGGCAACTATCAAAACCTACAAGTGGCTTGGCAATATTCGTGGATCGGGTGGCCGAAATAGCGGTGGCGAATACTTCTGTGTCGAGAATTGCCTTCTGCATTGCGCTGGTAGCGGCGCTTTGCTTGCCAGTATCAGCGCAGTCGCAAACTGCGGGAGAGTTCTGGCCAGAACTCGACGCTCATTTTCAGCTGGCAGATGAGTGGCGCCTGCTGGGCTTTGTTGGCTCGAAAAAAGGAGAAGACTTTCCGTACCAGCAGCTGAATACCGGGCTCGGGATCGGCCGCCAGCGGAGGAAGCTTACCAAGCCTCATCCTGAAAACATCGACCCAGACAAGGAACATACGCTCGTCTTCGGCGGAGGATACGAGTACCTGCAAACACTCACCGGAAAACCGAAGTCGGAGAATCGAGTAGTGCTGCAGGGTATGCCAGGTTTTCGTCCTCGGTCATGGCTGCTGCTACGAGATCGGAACCGGGCGGAGTTTCGCTGGGTCAACGGGACTTACTCGACGCGATATCGGAATTACATGTTCGGGGAGTGCGATCTCGCGATCCGCAAATTCCGGCTCAGTCCCTATGCCTCGGCGGAGTTTTTCTATGACGGCGCAAGCGGTTTGTGGAACCAGAAACAGTACGCCGCCGGCATCCAATGGCCGTACAAGCGCGTGCTTCAGGTTGACACCTACTATCTGCGCCAGAACTGCACAACTTGCACACCCGTCCACCTGAATGTAGGGGGACTAACTCTCAGCCTATTTTTCTAACGGGACAGTGAAGCAATTTCCCGGGGCGCCTAGATTTTTCTTACATCCTTCGCTTGCGGTCCTTTCGCACCCTGTTCGGTTTCAAACTCGACCTTGTCGCCCTCCGCCAGGGACCGGAAACCTTCACTGCTGATCGCGGTGTGATGAACAAAAACGTCCTTACTGCCGTCATCGGGAGTGATGAAGCCGAATCCCTTTGAATCGTTGAACCACTTCACGGTTCCTTTCATTGTTGCTCTCCTAACCTATCCATCATACTTCCGATACGGCAGCTTGGGTCGATGGAAGCAGCGGCTAGAAAATGTTTCTTTGAAGCCTGTATTAGAATCTGAACCAACGTGGACCCGGAGCAGACCATCGCCGAAATCGAATTGCTGGAGCGCTTGTCCTCTCTACCGGACACCAGGCCCATGTCAGTAAGCGACCGCGAGGCCGCCAATCGACGGCACGATGAAACCTGCGCGCGGAATCCGTGGTTCAAGGTCTGGCAGCAGTTCGGATTGCCGCGGTAAGGTCCGACGTGGATCCCCGTGTCAGGTATGTCCCCGGTTCAAACTGTCAGGGATGTCCCCGGTCTGTACCACCCATCCGGGATACCCCTCCCCCCGCCCTTGTCCCGCATTCTAAAGGGCTTACGGGTATGGGATGAGGCTCGTCCCGGCAAACAAAGGACTTAGTCCCATCGTCCCGCATAATAAAGGAGTTAAATGCTGTAGCCAGTAGTTAGTAGTCAGTAGTCAGTAGTCAGACAAAAGCAAAAATCGAGTAATTAGTAGTTAGTAAAAGCAAAATCCTAAAACGTCCGAACGCCAGCGACTACCTCTCGAACTCCAGAGCCTATCTCTATTGTGACAAATCTGAGGGGACCTACTAGACACTTTCTAGAAGTTTATATGTGGCGTGAATGGAACAGCTTAGGCCGATTTTGTGGAGATGAGGGGGTTGACAACTTTTGCGTGGCATCGAGGCGAAGACGGCCCTTAGGGAGCGCTGGCGATGGTTCACGACAATCGGCTTCATCCGAATGTTTCCGGCCAGCAGACGGGCTGCAAGTAGTGGTGATAAGCCGATCTCGCGACATCTAGCTGATAAGACCTAGGCGAGATCAACGCTGCAAGAATTACAGCTGCAAGAGTTGATATTCGAGCGAATTGGAAAGCAAGACTACGACGCGCTCGCCGTTCGTAACTCTATACCCCCAGCTGCTACAACGGGCTCCCACCACTATGCCGCACGACCGATCTCGTCCTTGATAGCATCGTTGTCGGCATGGAGCTTAGCTTTGGCCCGCTTGTGGGCCCGAGTGATGGCCGGCTCCACTCTGGCTTCGATCTCCGTAGTCGTGACGACCAATAGACCACTAGTTCCATGGTCCAGCAACTCGCCGAGATCCTTCAGATCGGACCGCTTCATGCCGCGCGCGACATGTCCACCGATGACGGCGCCCATGCCTGCGCCAGCGAGCAATCCCATGCCCAGGCCGGCGACTGGGATGCCCAATGCGACGGCCGGGAAAAGCGCGACCGCAGTTCCAACCGCGAGTCCGGCGACCCACCTCGGTTTCCCTTTAGACTGCTCATCAGACTGTTCATCGATTCGCTTTACGATGATGACCTTCCCATCGGACTGACGCGTGAGCACGGCAGCGTCAAAGGAGTCCAGGATTCCGAGATCGCTGTAGAGTTTATGGATAGCCTCATAATCAGCAATGGCGTCCGCTTCTGCGTCATATTCGTTGGCGAGTATTCGATATGTTGCTAGAGCCATCGATTTTCTCCAGGTGAGCGGGGAGGTCTCGGAGTTTACTCAGAAATATATGATGAATTTGGAGCCGTGCGTGATTGCAACTGAAATCAGGATTTAGAAGCGTGATATGAGCCGAAGGAAGAGGATAACTGTCGGGAATGGAGATTATCACTCCGTATCTCAGAGCGGGATAGTTGGTGGTATGGAGATTTCACGCCAACCTTAAAAGAAGTCTCCACCTCCACTAGTTCGCCTAAAATATGTCCCGTGTGGAGAAGAGTCCATATGCTTGGCCCTACCAAAGCTTCGTACTAGCTTCGCTATCTTCTGCAATACTCGCGGCTCCTTTTGCGATCCGTGCAGTTGATCACAACGAGGCAGCTGCACTGCGAGATTTGCTACTTCCACATCAACTCCTTCCGGTAATTGTTTTCACTGCGGTATTCACGTCGGTTCTTTCATGCTTTCTTGCGTACTATCATTTCGGGAGATAAGGACTGCTTGTAGGTATTCCAGTCGCTATGGCCTTACACGCAGGCGTTCTTATTTCGACCGCTCTGCTCAGTATCACCGATACTCTCTCACTGGCGTCGGTTATTAGGTCACTCAGCGTTCCGTCGCTGCTTTATCTGGTTACCTTCTGGCTTCACATGAAAGCCAGTAGATCAAGTTCTACTCAGCAGGCTCAGCGCGATCTTCGATTGCTTAGCAGGTGGTATCGAGATTTAGCGACAGCTATCGTAAACTGTGCGAGCAGCTCTAATTCAACTTCAGCATTTGGATCAGATAGGAGACGGCGGATGCGTTCTCTGATTCTCAAATGTCTTACCGCTGGATTAGTTACCATTCTTCCTTCTCACAGCACTCAAGCTGAACCAAAGAGTCGCGATCAACATCCTCTACAACCATGCAGCTCTGTGAGCTTTCAGCCGCAACAATTGCAGCGCCTCAGTCCTCGCGGCTGCGTGGATACGGAGTTTCCTGACGGGTCCTTGATCGTGATTCAGTATGGCAGGCCGAAACTCCGAAACCCCGATAATGGTGGTCCGCGTGAAGTTTTCGGATTCAGGGTTCCCTACGGTCAGGTCTGGCGAGCAGGCGCGGACGAGGCAACATCATTTGTCACGAATACGAACCTGATCATCGCTGGCAAAACTGTTCCAGCAGGCGCCTACACGCTGTACGTCATACCAGAACGTCAGAAACCCTGGAAGTTGATTATCAACACAAACACTGGACAATGGGGAATGCCGTACCCGGGCCAATCGAGTGATCTAGCCCGCATCGACATGGATTCAGGTTTGCAGCGTAAGACTGTGGACCAGCTCACCTTCGCGTTTGACTCGCAAAGCAATAACACAGCAATGCTCACTCTCGAATGGGAAGGCTGGAAGGCTGCGGTAAAGATCACCAAGCAACCCTAAATGCTGAGCGAAGGGCATATCCGTTTTGCATAGATGCTGGTAACGGAGATTATCACTCACTATTTTCAACCTGAGATACGGAGTGGTATAGGGATTTATCAACAAGTAAGCATCAGACGCACGCAGGGACCGCGAAATCAGCCTCATGATGCGTGTGCTTACCATCAGGACCTGTAACATCTTGGCTATATCGAAGTGACTGACTTTCTTGCAAAAACGACACACGCTCCGCGATTTCAAGTTTGTGTCCCTTGAAGTACGGAATGTAAGGACTAAAAGAGCTCCATCCTTGTCTACACCGTGACATGCCGAGGTGGACCCATCAGGCATTGTCCGCGCCGGATCGAACATGCCGTTCACTCGAAGACGCTCAGTACTGCGTGATATGCCCTGACGCATTTTCGTCCGCAAGCTGTCCCAATCGTCACGCTCGATTTGCCTCATCGCCAGCTGCTGCCGGACTCTATCGGCGATTTCATCCGGGATTCTCCCGACTCCACTTGGCGTAATCCCTTCATACTGCAAAACGCGTTCGACGTTTTGAAGTCGTTCTTCGGGGAGTGCATCGATGAGCTGGTGAAGCATCGCTCGGTCAACCATCTGAGTACTCCAATTGAGGACTTTGATGCGGTTTATGAACATAGCTGTCCATAACGGAGATTGTCACTCACAATCCGGTTGCAAGTAATGACCGGATTTCGCGTGGCTTCTGTTTGGTCGCGGCGGCGGCACGGTGTCTTCGCGTGTCCTGCGGCAGGACGGCATGGACTGCCCCACTCAAGCCAACTGAAGGCTTGAATGGGCCACCCGGTCAGCATCTATTTTTGCCAATGTCTCAACTTCACTTGATAGCTATGTGATTCCAAACGCCCGGTCCACACCTCACCCTTCGTTGCTTCCGGGCTGGGTTTAACTTCATAGATAGCTTTCAGCGTAACCAAGATCGGAGTTGCATCAGCGATTGGCACCGAAGGGACAGCCTTCCATTCATCGTCGAGCGCAATCGCATACACCATGTGTTCGCCAGCAGGGACGATGAAAGTAGATGGAAAATTCATCGTGAACGGGTGCGACTTTCTAGAGATCACGAAACGGCGGCCGTCTGCGGCCTGCCCCTCAAACGAAACCGATTGGTATCCCCAGCTATTCCAATCTTCAAAAACCACTTGCGATTGGGAAGAAATATTCGTGAGAACCACGTAGAGATAGCCGGGAGATTTCTTCGCTATTGAAATGCCGCGACCGAGCGGCTCCTCGTGACTACTCGTAGGGACGAGGGAGATTGAAAACGGCAACGCTGTATCGGCCTCGCTTAAAGACTTTGAGTATTGCGCCCAGTCCCCAGTGGCCGAACCGATGACGAACATCAGCACAATTGCTAAAAGAGAATTCCTCATTCTGCTTTTAGACACCGTGGATCGGTGCAGCGTCAAGCCGTCTTCCTGCCAGGTGGAGATAGATGCCGACGACACGGAGATTATCACTCACAATCCGGTTGCAAGTAATGACCGGATT
This sequence comes from Terriglobia bacterium, assembly GCA_963826275.1. Lineage (GTDB taxonomy): Bacteria > Acidobacteriota > Terriglobia > Terriglobales > Acidobacteriaceae > JAJPJE01. Next base: position 133,337 of record CAWGWI010000021.1, read on the forward strand.
TCGCGTGGCTTCTGTTTCGTACAGAGCGGCGCGGCATTTTCGCGTGTCCTGCCGCAAACTGCATAGACTGCCCCACTCAAGCCAACTGAAGGCTTGAATGGGCCACCCGCCGTCATGCCATGATGCGATACGATCCCAAAACGGTATTGTGGTCCTTTTTGCAGAGGCAAAGTTGTAGCAACTTACACAAGCAGATGGGGTTGGGCGTACTGGGGTCTTGAGGAGGATGCATGTTGAGAAGCTATGCGGTAGCCTCCATTGCAATTGTCTTATGTTTTTCCGCCATCAGCCTTGCCACTGACATTCCGAAGGGAACCAAGATAACCGTTCGTCTTGATAACTTAATGATGAGTGACAACGTCACCATCGGGGAGCCCTTCACTGCTCGTCTCGACCACGACCTCCGCTTCGGCACCGATCATGTCATGGTCCACAAAGGAGCGCTCGTCAATGGTGTCGTGACAGACGCTGTCTCTACGATGAACTACCAACGGCCCGGCAAACTCGAACTCCGGATCACCTCGATCATCTCCGAAGGAATCACCTACGGTGTTGATTCTGACATCGTCACGCGTGTCGGGACCCCGCATCGATACGATTACAAGAAACACCGGACAGACGATACGGGAGCGAGACAAGCGGATATTACACGCGCTGGGATAGACGTCCTGACCGGCGGTGGAGGCAATGCTCCAAGTGCGACCGTACCCGGTGGAGATGTAACGGTTGGGGGCGCTAACAGCCAGTCTGGCATGCAGGTGATCCTTGCGCCGAACACGAAGATCACGTTCACCGTTCTGGACGCTAAGGCGACAATCCAAACGAAGCAAGCTTTCTAAATTCACTTAGGTGTTCGTAACGGAGATTATCACTCACAATCCGGTTGCAAGTAATGACCGGATTTCGCGTGTCTTCTGCTTGGTCGCGAGCGGCACGGTGTCTTCGCGTGGTCCTGCGGCAGGACGGCATGGACTGCCCCACTCAAGCCAACTGAAGGCTTGAATGGGCCACCGGCCTCGCCCACGTGCCTGTCGGTAGCGGAAATTACCACTCACAATCCGGTTGCAAGTAATGACCGGATTTCGCGTGTCTTCTGTTTGGTCGCGAGCGGCACGGTGTCTTCGCGTGTTCTGGCGCAAACGACATGGACTGCCCCACTCAAGCCAACTGAAGGCTTGAATGGGCCACCGGCTCGGCCAAATAGTGGTCGATGAGCGTTCATGTGGTGCGTGGCAAATAGCACATCATCTGCTCGGCCAAGCGGCGAGAAGCCCGTTCTAACTAAGCCTCCGCCGCCAGCCTTAGCTGTATCGCGCGCATGCGATCATCAAAACTTCAGCTTCTTATTTCGCCTGCGCTAGCCCCGCAACAACTGCGGCAAGTTTATCGAGTATCTGGTTCCAGCCCTCCATTTGACCGCTATTTTTCGCGCTCTCCATGGGTTCATTTCCAATGAAGGTGAGCTTCGTCTGGCCGTTTCCAAGATCCTCAAAGATGGTCACGTCGTACGCACCGTCTATAGCCTCATGCTCTATTCCTAATTGCGCAGGATCAATCTTGTTTCCCTTCGAGTCGGAAAAGTACATCAAGGAAACGATCTTCTCGTACGGAACAATCTCGTAGTATTCAACCGCATTCCAGAACTCCTGCCCATCCGGCGACTTCATGCAGCAGAGGAATTTTCCTCCAACGCGAAAATCCATCTCGCAAACGGGCGCAGTAAAGCCCTTGGGTCCCCACCACTGCATCACGTACTTCGGGTCTGTCCACGCCTTCCAAACCAACTCGCGTGGGGCATCAAAAACTCTAGTGACAACCATCCGCTCTGTCTCGTTAACCGTGTTTTTTGCCATCTCTGACCTCGCCTTTTTTCATTTGATTCACAACCACATCCAGCTTGTCGAAACTCTCTTCCCAGAATCGGCGATAGCTGATCGCCCAGTCGCTGACTGTCTTTATGGCCGCGGGCCTGAGCGTGCACACACTCTCCCGTCCACGCTTCGTCTTGATGACAATCCGCGCCCGCACCAGGTAGGCAATATGTTTTGAAATCATCTGCTGCGAGAGTGCAAACGGTTCCGTCAATCCATGCACAGAGGCAGGCCCATGGGAGAGGCGTTCGATCATCGCCCGGCGGGTTGGATCAGACAGAGCCGCAAATGTTGTACCCAACTTATCCACAACCATATGGTAGTGAATTATCTGTCGATGTCAACTGTGGATTTTGGAATTCCCGAACACTCAAGCCAACTGAAGGCTCGAATGGGCGACCGGCCTGTGCCGTTTCGTCTTTTTTTTGTCAGGTGGATTAGCGTCGGCGAGAGAGTCCCTTTGCCGAGGCCTCGGATCCAGGTGGTTCACGGAACGGTTCCACGGAAATGTGCTCGTAACACACTTCCAACACGGTCAGGTATTCTGTGCCGCCCGGCGCCTGGAGAACTACGCTGTCGCCCGCTGCCGACTTCATCAACGCGCGCGCTAGAGGTGACACCCAACTGATGTGGTTGCGGTTGAGATCGACTTCGTCGACGCCCACGATGCTCAGCACTCGCTCCGCTCCCGCGGCATTGGCATAGCGCACGGTCGCTCCGAAGAATGCTCTCGTCGCGGCCTGCCCCGCTCGCGGAGCTTCCGGGTCCACTACTTCCGCGGCTTCGATTCGCTGCGTGAGAAAGCGAATCCGCCCATCGATCTGCCGCAGCCGCCGCTTGCCGTACCGATAGTCGGCGTTGTCACTGCGATCGCCGTTGCCGGCAGCCCACGTCACCACCTCCACAACGGCCGGGCGTTCCCTGGTGAGCAGAAACCGGTGCTCATCTTTGAGGCGTTGCAGACCGCTAGGGGTTATGTAGTTCTTGCCTCGCGTCGCGGGCTCGTCTGCTTGTGGTTTTCTCGTAAACCCTTTCCGCATCTCATAGTCCTTCCAGCGCGAATCCAGTGGGTGCCCCCAATGAAGCGGATGAAGCTATCCGGAAATTATTTTGGCGCGATAGATCGCGATAAAGGAGATTATCACTCACAATTCGGTTGCAAGTGATGACCAGATTTCGTGTGGCTTCTGTTTCGTCGTGAACGACTGAAGAGTTGAATGGGCCAACAGCCGGACGCAATTGGCTTCACACGCAATCTTCCTGGCAAGTAGAGGACGGGTTGGAATTAAATGCCGGGAGAATAGATTCGAAGGGGTACAGAGAGAGCGGGGACATAGCGTCGATGTTCCTAAGCGGACGATCACTTCAGCAAAGTGATGCTAACCGGGCGTCCGTCGAGGTATACGTTTCCGTCAGTTGCACGATCAAACACCAGCGTTGTCGGAGTCTCTGTTTCTGGAAGTTCGTGAGCCTCCACCCAATACGCTTGATAGAAGTCCACCTCCGGCCCGAGTCCTTCCTCACTATTAGAGAGCACGCGAGTTACCACGGCCTGCCGCTCTCGCGAAGGGTTGTCGGACATATTGAACGTGAAACGTTGCCCAACCTTAATTTCAGATTGCATTTGAACTCCTTGCAGGTTCTCAGCTTCTGATCACGAAGGCACCGTGTCGTCAGTCGACGACACAGTCTTTCGATGCAAGACGCTGACAAGGTGTGGGACGTCTCGGCGATGGCAGTGATTCTCAAGTAGAGAGTACCTAAAAGGTCAAAACGCGGGCGAGGGCGCCCGCGCCACTAACGCGTTCCGCGGCTACGGCCTGACGGTCACCATCACGACTGCGTGCGACGGCACGCTCGCGCCGAATTTCCCGGAAGTTTTCGCCAGATCCTTGTGCTGCCAGAGATCTCGCACTGTCGCGTTGAGGTGCGACGGATACTCGAGTTGTTCCCAGGTCACGGCCATGTTCTGTTCGCTCGCGCCACGATTGAAGAGCACTACCGCGCGGCTGCCGTCGACGAGAGGACGCGCCCAGATTTCAAGATCGCCATCTTTCCAGACGCGGCGTCCCTGGCGGCCGAGGGGATCCTGATCGATCGCGATTACTTCGTTGTTAGTCAGAATCTCTTTGATCTCAGGTGTCATGCTGCGGAGATCGTTGCCTGCAATGAGTGGTGCGGCGAGGATTGACCACAGGCTGAAGTGCGAACGGTACTCCGTGGTGGTCATGCCGCCGTTGCCGACTTCGAGCATGTCGGGATCGTTCCAGTGACCGGGACCGGCGAAACTCTCAAGTCCAACCTGCTTGTCGAGATTGACGAGCATGCCGCTGCTGTATTTTTCCGTGCTGTCCCACTTATCCATGATGTCGCCTGTAGTGCGCCAGAGATTGCCGCCGACTTCGGCGCCCCACAGCCACGGTTTCGCTGTGCCCCATTCGCAGATGCTCAACACGATGGGACGTCCTGAAGCGTTCAGAGCTTCGCGAATGAGCGCGTACGAGGCCTGGGCATTCTGTGTGGTGGTGTTGCACCAGTCGTACTTGAGGTAATCGACGCCCCAGGATGCATACATCAGGCCGTCCTGGAATTCGTGGCCGCGGCCGCCGGGACGTCCGGCGCAGGTCTTGCTGCCGGCGTCGGAGTACACGCCGAATTTCAGTCCCTTCGAGTGAACATAATCCGCAAGAGCCTTCATGCCGGAGGGGAAGTGTTGTGGATCGGCGACGATGTTGCCATCTTTGTCGCGCGAAAGCTGCCAGCAATCATCGATGTTGAGGTACTGATATCCGGCGTCCTTCATGCCGGAGGTGACCATGGCGTCGGCCATCTGGCGGATCATGTCTTCATTTACGTTGCAGCCGAATTTGTTCCAACTGTTCCATCCCATCGGTGGCGTAAGCGCGAGACCTTTATCGATGGCAGGGACTTCCTGGGCGACGGCAGTGGTGGTCATGAACGCGAGCAAAAATGCGAAGAGTAGTTTCATTGCGACCTCGTCATGAAAGTGACGGATGAAAGTAATTGGTTTCCGTTCAGGGCGCAACTTGCGCGGACAGGAATGTCCGCGCCACACAAGCAGGTCGGCCATACGGCTTCGCTCAACATGACACCGGTGTGAGTGTCCGAACCAGACAAGCAATTGG
>CAWGWI010000022.1:0-210471 GCA_963826275.1 Terriglobia bacterium
CGTTACTCTCGATTCCTGGAACTTGCTAGAACTTCAGTCCGGCTTCACGAGCCGCCTCGGCCAGCGCCTTAATGCGTCCGTGATACAGATAGCCACCACGATCGAACACCACCTTGGTAATGCCCTTCTGTTTGGCTTTCTCGGCGATGCGCTTTCCGACTTCCTTCGCCGAAGCGACGTTGCCGCCGGTGGTCTTGTTGGCCTTCTCGCCTTCGACCGTGCTTGCCGCCACAACCGTGACGCCATTCAGATCGTCAATGACCTGCGCGTAAATGTGATTGACCGAGCGATAGACGCTCAGGCGCGGGCGTTCCGCCGTACCTAAAACCTTCTTACGGATACGATCGTGAATCCGCTGCCGAATTTGGTTCTTTGCTGTCTTCGTAAACATTTGTCTTTTCCTATCCCGGGTTTCTGTACCGGGCAGAGCTTCTCTTCAGGCCACTAGCCCGAATTACTTCGCTCCGGTTTTTCCAACCTTCTTCTTCAGTTTCTCGCCAAAGTAGCGCACGCCTTTGTTCTTGTACGGATCAGGTGGACGCAAGCTGCGCATTTCGGCTGCAACCTGTCCAACCTTCTGGCGGTTGATTCCGCTCACCGTAAGGCGGGTCTGCTTGGCATCGACAACGGCCTGGATATCACCGGGCAACGGATACTCAATTGGGTGCGAATATCCAAGATTGAATACCACTACATCCTTGCCCTTCAACTCGGCCTTATAACCGATGCCGACAATTTCCAGTTCCTTCGCCCAGCCGGTGGTCACGCCGTGCACGGCATTGTTCAGTAACGCGCGCGCCAGTCCGTGGACAGCTGCATGCGAATCGTCTTCGCGAACAGCCAGCAACTGCCCGTCTTTCTGCTCAAACTTCACGCCCTCGGGAACCGTAGTATCCAGCTTCCCTTTGGGACCCTGCACCGTTACGACGCTGCCAGTAATGGCAATCTTCACGTCCTTGGGAACGGCAATCGGCTTTTTTCCAATTCTCGACATTTGCTCTTCTCTCGCTTAAATGGCGGGTGAGCCCGCTTTCAGCTGTTTCAGTCTTTCAGTCGATCAGTCTTTCAGTCCGTCAATTTTTAAGCTGACAGACTGAGCGACTGAGAGACTGACAGACTAACTACCAAACTTCGCAGAGGATCTCGCCGCCCACGCCTTCTTTGCGAGCCTGGCGTCCTGTCATCACACCCTTGGGCGTGGTCAGGATGTTGATCCCCAATCCACCCAGCACGCGGGGGATTTCGGTACGTCCGACGTATACGCGGCAGCCGGGCTTCGACACACGGTTCAGGTTGCTGATCGCGGCTTCGTTGTTATTGCCGTATTTCAGGTACACGCGAACCAGCTTGTGCCCGTTCTCTTCGGTCGGCTTGAAATTCGAGATATAGCCCTCTTCTTTCAGAATACGGGCAATATCAAGCTTCAGGCGCGAAGCCGGTACATCCACTTTCTGCTGTCTTGCCCCAATCGCGTTACGAACACGCGTCAGGAAATCTGCGACCGGATCGGTCATGCTTTGTTTCTCCTTGCGTTGCTCGTTAGCTCCCTCTTTTCGGGAGAACCTGCAGCAACGGAACTCATCTTTGTCGTTAGCCGTTTGTCGTTTGGTGTTAGCGATTCTTGCAACCGACTAACGACCGATGACCAACGACGGTTTTACCAGGACGACTTCGTTACCCCTGGAATGTCGCCACGCAGCGCCAATAGGCGGAAGCAGAGGCGGCAGAGTCCAAACTTGCGCAAAAATGCGCGGGGACGTCCACAGATCTGGCAGCGGTTGTGTTTCCGCGACGAGAACTTGGGCTTCTTTGCGTCCTTCACTCGTTTTGCTGTAGTTGCCATGAAATCCTTTTGTTCCTTCTGACTCGAAACTCTTATGCCCGGAACGGCATGCCCATGTGCTTCAGCAACGCACGCGCTTCGTCGTCCGACTTCGCCGTGGTCACAATCGTCACGTTCATACCCTTCATCTTGTCGACCTTCGCGTAATCAATTTCCGGGAAGATCAGCTGATCGCGCAGACCCAGCGTGTAATTGCCGCGTCCATCGAACGACTTCGTCGAAACACCGCGGAAGTCGCGCACACGTGGGAGCGCCACATTCAACAGGCGGTCCAGGAATTCGTACATGCGGTCGCCACGCAACGTCACCATCGCGCCGATCGGCATTCCTTCGCGCACCTTGAACGCTGCAATCGATTTCTTCGCGCGCGTCACCACCGGCTTCTGTCCGGTGATCTGGCCAAGCTCGTTGACCGCAGGATCGAGCACCTTGGCGTTCTGCGTCGCTTCGCCTACACCCATGTTGATGATTACTTTCTCAACCTTGGGTACCGCCATCGGATTCGTCCAGCCGAATTCCTTCATCAGTGCTGGAGCGATTTCCTTCTGATAGCGGAACCGCAGCCGCGCCGAACTTGCGTTACTCGCCTTCGGACGTCCGCCCTTGCCCAACTGCTCGGGCTCTGCCGCAGCAGCCGCCTTCTGCGGTTTTTGCTGCTTCTGCTGCTTGTTATCTTTCTTATCTGCCATTGCTCTGCTTCTACCTTCTCCCACGGTCCTCGGAGTGGTTACCGTTTCGTGGGGTCATCATTTTCGGAACGTGTCCGATTTATGTCTTGTCGAGCGTGTTGCCGCACTTCTTGCAAACGCGCATCTTCCGATCGCCGCGCAGCTCGTGTGCAACGCGTGTCGGGCGATTGCAGCCGCTGCATACCAGCATCACGTTCGAGACCGCCACCGGACTCTCCTGCTCCGCGATGCCACCCTTGATGTTGCGCTGCGGATTCGGGCGCACGTGCTTCTTCACCATCGAAACGTGCTCTACCAGAACTCGTGCGGTCTTCGGAATAATGCGCAGCACGCGTCCCTGCTTGCCTGCGTCGCGGCCGGAGATCACCTGCACGGTGTCGTTGCGCCGGATATCGATTGTCTTATGCTTTGTCGTCGTTGCCGTTGCCATCTTTTTCTCATTGAGCGATTGAGTGATTCAGCCATTGACTCATTGGCCGGTTCCCTCATTGCTCTTCTCTATCGTTCTACGATTCTCATTCAGTGCCACAGGCGACTTTCAATGACTCAATCACCCAATGGCCCAATCAATCAATTCCTACAGAACTTCTGGAGCAAGTGAAACAATCTTCAAGAACTTCTTCTCGCGAAGTTCGCGCGCCACCGGACCAAATACGCGGGTCCCAACTGGCTCGCCGGTTTCATTGATCAGTACTGCCGCATTCTGATCGAAGCGAATGTAGGTACCGTCGCGACGCCGGTGTTCTTTACGGGTGCGCACGATTACCGCCTTCACCACTTTGCCCTTCTGTACCTGGCCATCGGGCGAAGCTTCCTTCACACTCGCGGTCACCACGTCACCCAGGCCGGCAACCAGTCCGGTATGGCCGCCCAGCGGCAGAATCATCTGCAGCTTGCGGGCGCCGGAGTTATCGGCCACTTCGAGCATGCTTCGCATCATCACTGCCATCGTTCCATCTCCTCATGCGCTGGCGCTCACGCGCGCGCAACCGCCGCTACTAGCTCGCGGCCTTATTCTCCGCGATTACTTCGGGAGCCAATGCCGAACGGCGAATGATTTCCGCCAGCCGCCAGCGCTTCAATTTTGAGAGCGGACGCGTCTCTTCGAGCCGGACCACGTCTCCCACATGCGCGGAGTTGTTGTCGTCCTGCGCGTAGAACTTCTTCGTGCTCTTTACCACTCGCTTATAGAGCGCGTGCGCCTTCTTGTGATCGACTTCAACCACGATCGTCTTGTGCATCTTGGTCGAGACCACTTCGCCGACCACCGTCTTGCGCGTGGAAGCCTGCTTCGTTGTTTCCGCCATTACTTCTTCTCCCCGACGGCGGACAACTCACGCTGCCGTGCAATAGTTTTGACCCGCGCGATATCTTTGCGAAGCTCGCGGATCTTCTTCAGACTCTCCGACTGGCCCATGGACAGCTGGAACTTCAACCGGAACAACTGGTCGTGCAGCTCCCGCTCCTGGTGCTTCAGTTCGACGTCTGTCGTGTTTCTGAACTTATCTGCTGATTTCGGCATATTCTTTTCTTTTCCGGCTTGAATGACTCAAGTCGATTGAAACTCCAATTACACGTGTCCTTCGCGGGCCACGAACGTCGTCCGCAACGGAAGCTTGTGCGACGCCAAACGCATTGCTTCTTTCGCGTCGGTCACCGTCACGCCTTCCATCTCGAACAGGATCTTGCCCGGACGAACCACCGCAACCCAATGATCAGGTGCGCCCTTGCCTTTACCCATACGGGTTTCAGCAGGCTTCTTCGTCACCGGCTTATCGGGGAACAGTCGGATCCAGATTTTGCCACCGCGCTTCACGAAACGCGTCATCGCGATACGGCTGGCTTCGATCTGCCGGTCGGTAATGTAACCGGGCTCCAGCACCTTCAACCCGAAATCTCCAAACGACAGCGACGATCCACGCCACGCTTTGCCGGCACGGCGTCCGCGCTGCTGTTTGCGATACTTCACTTTCTTTGGCATCAACATAAGTTGGCTCTCAGCTATCAGCTCTCGGCTTCATCAGCCTCGCTGTTCTCAATCTTCTGTTATCCGTGTCACTCGCCGGTCAGCGTCCTCGCGGACAGCCGATAGCCGACGACCGACGGCGTCTCTAAAACGCGCCTACTGCCTTCTGCGGCTCGCGCTTGCGGCTGGGCAGAATCTCGCCACGATAGATCCACGTCTTCACGCCGATCACGCCGTAGGTGGTCTTCGCTTCCGCGAATCCGTAATCGATGTCGGCGCGCAGCGTGTGCAGCGGCAGACGTCCCTGCAGGTACCACTCGGAGCGCGCGATTTCGTTGCCGTTCAAACGGCCGCTCACGCGTACCTTGATTCCCTTGCAACCGAAGCGCAGCGCCGAATCCACCGACTTGCGCATCGCGCGGCGGAATCCAACGCGCTTTTCTAATTGCAGCGCGATCGATTCAGCCACCAGTTGCGCGTCCAGCTCAGGCTTGTGCACTTCCTGGATGTCGACATACACATCGCGGTTCGTGCGCTTCTGCAACTCACCCTTGAGCTTGTCGATTTCCGCACCCTTGCGGCCGATGATGATGCCTGGCCGGGCCGTTCGGATGATGATGCGCAGCTTGTTGCCTGGACGCTCGATCTCGATCGAGCTGACGCCCGCTGACTTGAGCTTGTCTTTCAGCTCATCCTTCAGCTTCACGTCTTCGAGCAACAGCTTGTCGTAATCACGCTCCACGAACCAGCGCGACTTCCATGGCTTGTTTACGCCGAGCCGAAATCCGTATGGATGGACTTTTTGTCCCATCGTTCCCCTCATCGCTGCCGGCTATCAGCAGCTGTCAACAAAATCTGGTTACTTCTTTTTAGCGGCCTTTTTCGCAGGCGCTTTCTTCTTCGCGACTGCTTTCTTTGCCGGAGTCTTCTTGCGCGCTGGAGCCGCGTGAACGTCTTCCTCGCCCACTACCGTCGCAGTCGTCCCATGTCCACTGGCCTTTTCCGCCAGCACGATCGACAGGTGAGCAATGCGACGCTGATAGCGGTACGCGCGTCCCATCGGTGCCGGACGAATGCGCTTCATGCGCGGGCCGTCGTTGGCGATGGCGTTCTTCACGTACAGCCGGTCCAGATCCACGTCCAGACCTTTTTCCGTGCTCAGGTAATTTGCGTTCTCGATCGCGGATTGCAGCAGTTTCTTGATGTTGGGCGCGATGCCCTTCTTGGTGAAAGTCAGCGTATTCATAGCTTCTTCCACTCGACGTCCCTTGATCAGGTCCAGCACCAGTCGCGCCTTCTGCGGCGAGACTCGTACGTACCGTGCTTCGGCTCTGAATTCCATCGTCTCTTCTCTCAACCTTCGTTACGCGCGCGGCGCGGCCGGCTTCGCCGCGGTTTCCGTGGCGGCCTTTACCGAGTGTCCTTTGAACTGGCGGGTGAAGCTGAACTCACCCAGCTTGTGTCCCACCATGTTCTCGGTGATGTACACCGGAATAAATTTTTTGCCGTTGTGCACGGCGATGGTGTGGCCCACCATTTCGGGCACGACCGTCGAACGCCGCGACCAGGTACGAAGGACCTTCTTCTCATTGCGCTCGTTCATCCCGTTGATCTTGGCGATCACGTGTGTATCGATGAACGGCCCTTTTTTCGTTGAACGTGCCATATCTAAGCTCTATTCCCTTCGCAGCGCCCGTGGCGCCGTTCGCTACTTGTTCTTCTTGCGGTTGACAATGAATTTGTCGGTCCGCTTGTTGTTACGGGTCTTGTATCCACGCGTCGGCTGGCCCCACGGAGTTACCGGGTGACGCCCGCCGCTGGTCTTGCCTTCGCCGCCGCCGTGTGGATGATCCACAGGATTCATCACCACGCCGCGGTTATGCGGACGCTTGCCCAGCCATCGCGTACGTCCGGCTTTGCCGATCGTAACGTTCTCGTGATCAAGATTGCCGACCTGGCCGATCGTCGCCATGCAATCCACCAGCACGCGGCGAGTTTCGCCGGAAGGCAGCTTCAACAGAGCGTAATCGCCTTCCTTCGCAACCAGCTGTGCCTGCGCTCCGGCGGAGCGGGCCATCTGCGCGCCCTTTCCAGGACGAAGCTCAATCGCATGCACCGTTGTACCGGCGGGGATGTTACGCAGCGGAAGCGCATTGCCCACCAGGATGTCGGCGTCAACGCCGCTGGTGATCTTCTGTCCCACCTTCAATCCGGCAGGCTGCAGGATGTAGCGCTTCTCGCCATCGGCGTAGGTCACGAGCGCGATGTTCGCCGAGCGGTTCGGGTCATACTCAACCGAAACCACCGTCGCGGGAATTCCCGCCTTGTCGCGCTTGAAATCGATGACGCGATATTTCTTCTTGTGCCCGCCACCACGCCACCATGAGGTGATGTCACCGCCATTACGGCGTCCACCAGTGCGCTGCTTGGATTCCAACAGCGGCTTGTGCGGACGATCGGTGGTCAGATCTTCGTTGACCAGCTTCGTCTGAAATCGCAGCGTCGGTGTGATCGGTCTAAATGTCTTAATTGCCATATTCAGCTCTTAGCTCTCGGCTGTCAGCTTTCGGCTTTCAGCTTCGTTATCGGGTGAGCACCTTGCTCTGCCCTTGCTTCTCACTGGTCGCGAACGACTGCCGACCAATGACCAACGACTAAAGGTTCTGCGCGTACTCCGGCATCTTCTCGCCAGTCTTCAACCGCACATACGCCTTCTTCCAGTCCGGACGGAACCCGACAAACTTTCCACGGCGACGTTCTTTGCCAGGGAAGTTCGCGGTGCGCACCGAGTCAACCTTCACTTTGAAGATTGCCTGCACCGCCTGCTTGATTTCCGTCTTGGTGGCGCTCGGCGCTACCTGGAAAACCAGCGTGCCTTCGCGCTCCTTTACGGCCAATCCCTTTTCCGTGATGACCGGCTTACGAATGATCTGGTAGGGCGATTTCATTACGCCACCTCCGCCTGACGCTTGGGCGCGGACGCCTTCAGCGACTCCTGCAACTTCTCCAGCGCGGGCCGCGAGAAGATCGCAATGTCGTACCGCAGCAGGTGGTAAGGATGAACCTGGAACCCTTTCACCAGCTCCACACCCTTCAGGTTGCGCGAGCTCAGCTCGAGATTCTTGTTCTCAGCCGTGCCATCCACCAGCAGCGCCGTGGTCACAACCTTCAACGTCCCCAACGACTCGCGGAATGCCTTCGACTTCGGTTCTTTCAGGTCGAAGCTCTCGACCACCGTCAGCTTGCCGTCGGCCAATTTCGCCGCCAGCGCCGAGCGCAATGCGCCCAGCAGCTTCTTCTTCGGAAACGCGTACTCGTAAGAGCGGGGCTGAGGTCCGTGAACCGTACCGCCATGCCGCCACAGTGGGCTGCGGATCGAGCCCACGCGGGCGCGTCCCGTTCCCTTCTGCTTCCAGAGCTTCTTGCCCGCTCCGGACACCAGCTTCTTATTCTTGGTCGCGTGAGTTCCGGCGCGCCGGGCAGCCTGATACTGCTTCACGGCTTCCCAAAGCAGGTCTTCGTTGACCGCGCCGAAAACTTCATCGGCCAAGTCCATCGAGCCCACCTTCTTGCCGCTCAGGTCCAATACATCAATCGTTGCCATATCTTTATTCCAATCGTTGCAGGCGTTGCCCGCCTTGGATCTTTACTAGCCACTAGCCACTAACCACTGGCTACTTTTTCTTGATGGCTCGCTTCGAAGCCTTCAACGGATCGACCGTGGTGGAACCCGCAAATCCGCGACGCTCTCTCGGTGGCTTCTTCGCTTTGGTGATAATCACGTATCCGCCATTCGGTCCCGGCACTGCGCCGTTCAGGACCAGCAGGTTCTCGTCCTTATCGACGCCGAGCACGCGCAGGTTGCGCACCGTCACGTTGTCGGTTCCCATGTGACCCGACATGCGCATTCCCTTGAACACGCGCGACGGGAACGCCGAAGAACCGATCGATCCAGGGATCTGGAACATCGAACCGTGCGACTTCGCGCCGCCCGCGAAATGATGCCGCCGAACTACGCCTGCGAATCCGCGGCCTTTGCTTACGCCCTGGATATCGACAAACTTTTCGCCGTCGAAGATATCGACCAGCACGCGATCGCCAACCTTCGTGCTATCGCCATCGCCATCGGCAGCAGCCGGAGCAGCGACTTCGATTCCGACTTCGCGAATGATGCGAACCGGCGGAAGACTGTTCTTCGTCAGGTGACCGAGTTCAGCCTTGTTCAGCTTCGATTCCTTGAGGAACTCAACGAGTCCAATCTGCGCCGCATCGTAGCCATCTTTGCTGGCTGTCTTGCGCTGCGTGACGACACATGGCCCCGCCTGGATCACTGTCGCCGGACGCACATCGCCGTTCGAATCGAACAGCTGCGTCATCCCGACTTTCTTTCCAATTATTCCGAGAACTGCCATTTTCTTTTCTCTCCCTCATCATGCCCGCGGTTAACTCGCTGGCGGCACTGTAGGTTTTGGTTCGGCTATTTACCGAATGCTTTGATTTCGACGTCCACACCAGCCGGAAGATCGAGCTTCATCAGCGCGTCCACCGTCTGTTGCGTCGGTTCGAGAATGTCGAGCAGCCGCTTGTGTGTGCGAATCTCGAACTGCTCACGCGACTTCTTGTCGACGTGGGGGGAACGCAGCACCGTGTACTTGTTCTTCATCGTGGGCAATGGAATCGGCCCTGCGATCTGTGCGCCGGTACGCCGCGCCGTCTCAACGATTTCTCCGGTCGACTGATCAAGAATCTTGTAGTCGTAAGCTTTCAACCGGATGCGAATTCTTTCTTTTCCTATCATTCGTTTTGTCTCAAAGAACCTGCGGGTTACTGCGTCCCGACCGTCAATGTTTTGTTACTGCGGCGCGGACCATCCGCGCCACGCACTCAAACTCTTAGTCCAAGATCTCCGAGATCGTGCCGGCGCCCACCGTACGGCCGCCTTCACGAATCGCGAACCGGAGTCCCTTTTCCATCGCCACCGGCGTGATCAGCTCAATCTGCAGGCTGACGTTGTCGCCCGGCATCACCATCTCCGTGCCCGCCGGCAACTCCGCCACTCCCGTCACGTCCGTCGTGCGGAAGTAGAACTGCGGACGATAGCCCTTGAAGAATGGCGTATGACGCCCGCCTTCTTCCTTGCTCAGCACGTAAACTTCGCCCTTGAACTTCTTGTGTGGCGTGATCGATCCCGGCTTCGCCAGCACCATCCCGCGCTCCACATCTTCCTTCGCCGTGCCGCGCAGCAGCAGACCGGCGTTGTCGCCCGCCAGACCTTCGTCCAGCTGCTTCTTGAACATTTCGACGCCCGTCACGACTGTCTTGCGCGTCTCGCGGAAGCCCACAATCTCGGCTTCTTCGCCAACCTTCACCTTGCCACGCTCGATACGGCCGGTAACCACCGTGCCGCGTCCAGAGATCGAGAAGATGTCTTCAATCGGCATCAGGAACGGCTTGTCGATATCACGCGCCGGGAGCGGCACGTACTTGTCGACCGCATCCATCAGCGCGTCAACCTGCTTTTCCCACTTCTCTTCGCCGTTCAGTGCACCCAGAGCCGACAGCCGTACTACCGGCAGATCGTCGCCCGGGAACTGATAGCTCTTCAGCAGCTCGCGTACTTCGAGTTCCACCAGGTCGAGCAGCTCGGCATCATCCACCGCATCGCACTTGTTCAGCGCGACCACGATGTAAGGCACACCTACCTGACGGGCAAGCAGCACGTGCTCACGCGTCTGCGGCATCGGACCATCGGTCGCCGCCACCACCAGGATCGCGCCATCCATCTGCGCCGCGCCGGTGATCATGTTCTTGATGTAGTCGGCGTGACCCGGGCAGTCGACGTGCGCATAGTGCCGGTTCGCCGTCTCGTACTCGACGTGCGCGGTCGCGATCGTGATACCACGCTCGCGCTCTTCTGGAGCGTTATCAATCGAATCAAAAGACCGGAACTGGATCTTCGGGTTGTGCTTCGACAATACCTTCGTGATCGCCGCCGTCAGCGTCGTCTTCCCGTGATCAATGTGTCCGATCGTCCCCACATTCACGTGCGGCTTACTACGATCAAATTTCTCTTTCGCCATTCTCTTTGCTCCTAAACCTGAATCCGAATCTTTATCTGCCTACTGCTTTGCCCTGAACACGGGCGATGATTTCTTCCGACACCGAACGCGGCGCCTCTTCGTAGCGTGCGAAGTGCATCGAGAAAGTCGCGCGTCCCTGGGTCGCCGAACGCATCTGCGTCGCATAACCGAACATCTCGGAGAGCGGCACGAACGAGCGGATCACCTGCGAACCGGCGCGATGCTCCATGCCTTCAATGCGGCCACGGCGCGAGTTCAGGTCGCCAATGATGGCGCTCATGAAGTCTTCCGGAACCACCACTTCCACCGCCATCACAGGCTCGAGCAGTACCGGACTCGCCTTGCGCGCAGCTTCTTTCAACGCCATCGATCCGGCGATCTTGAACGCCATTTCGCTGGAGTCGACATCGTGGTAGCTGCCGTCGTACAGGACAGCCTTCACATCGACCATCTCGTAGCCAGCCAGTACGCCGCCTTCGAGCGCTTCCTTGATACCGTTATCGATCGGCTTGATGTATTCCTTCGGAACCGAGCCGCCGGTGATGTCGTTCTCGAACTCGTAGCCTTTGCCCGGGTTGGGTTCCAGCCGAATCTTCACGTGACCGTACTGACCGCGGCCGCCTGTCTGGCGAATAAACTTGCCTTCCGCCTCGGAAGCCTTACGGATCGTTTCACGATACGCAACCTGCGGCTTGCCGACGTTTGCCTCGACCTTGTACTCGCGCATCATACGGTCGATGATGATCTCCAGATGCAACTCGCCCATGCCGGAGATGATCGTCTGTCCGCTATCCGGATCCGTGTTCACGCGGAATGTCGGATCTTCCTGCGCCAATCGCGACAAAGCCAAGCCCATCTTTTCCTGGTCGCCCTTCGTCTTGGGTTCCACCGCAACCGCAATCACGGGAGCCGGGAACTCAATCGACTCGAGCAATACTGGATGGCTATCGTCGCAAATCGTGTCGCCAGTCGTAACGTTCTTCAGTCCGACGCACGCGCAGATGTCGCCTGCATAGATCTCGCTGATCTCTTCGCGCTTGTTGGCATGCATTTTCAGCAGACGCCCAATGCGCTCTGAGCGGCGCTTGCTTACGATGTACACGCTATCGCCCGTCTTCAGATGTCCGGAGTACACGCGGACGAACACGAGCTGTCCGACAAACGGATCACTCATGATCTTGAAGGCCAATGCGGAGAACGGAGCATTGTCTTCAGCCTTGCGCTCAACTTCCTGACCATTGTCAGGGTCGACGCCCTTGATTGCGGGAACGTCGAGTGGAGACGGAAGGAAATCCACCACGGCGTCGAGCAGTGGCTGTACGCCTTTATTCTTGAAAGCTGTTCCGCAGATCACCGGGAACACCTTCAGTGCAATCGTGCTCTTGCGCAGCGAAGCCTTCAGTTCGGCGGGCGAAATGACTTCGCCTTCCATGTACTTGTGCAGCAATTCATCGTCGTTCTCGACGATCGATTCGACCATCTGATTGTGGAAGGCCTGCGCCTTCTTCATCAGGTTTTCCGGGATTTCTTCGATCTCGTACTCGGCGCCCATGGTCTCGTCGTTGTAAATGACGGCCTTCATCTCGAACAGATCGATGGCGCCTTTGTAAGCAGCCTCTTGGCCAACCGGCAACTGGATCGCAACCGGACGCGCGTTCAGACGCTTGCGGATGGTATCCATCGCATGCTCGAAAGTCAGCGCCCGTCTTGTCCATTTTGTTGATAAAGCAAATGCGCGGAACACCGTATTTATCGGCCTGGCGCCATACGGTTTCCGACTGGGGCTCGACGCCGTGAACGGCATCGAACACCGCGACCGCGCCGTCGAGCACGCGCAGCGATCGCTCCACCTCGGCCGTGAAATCCACGTGGCCAGGCGTATCAATAATGTTGATTCGTACATCGCGCCAGGTACAGGTGGTAGCCGCGCTGGTAATCGTGATACCGCGCTCCTGCTCCTGTTCCATCCAGTCCATGGTCGCGGTTCCCTCATGCACCTCGCCGATGCGATGGGTCCGCCCCGTATAGAACAGGATGCGCTCCGTCGTCGTGGTCTTACCCGCGTCGATGTGAGCCATGATGCCGATATTCCGGCAACGCGCTAATGGAACTTGTCTCGCCACTTCTAGTCCTTTACCGGCTCATAAAAAGAGGGCCGGTCCCTCACCCCAAAAACAGTTGCTAGTCGCTAGTCTTTAGTCGTTAGCAAAAACGCTCATTACCACCGGTAGTGTGCAAATGCCTTGTTGGCTTCCGCCATGCGATGCACATCTTCGCGTTTCTTCACCGCGCCGCCGCGACCGTTGGCCGCATCCAGCAGTTCATTGGTGAGCTTGTCGGTCATGCCCTTTTCGGCGCGAGCGCGGGCATAACTGATGATCCAGCGAATCGCCAGCGACGTACGCCGATCAGGATTCACTTCCACCGGCACCTGGTAGTTGGCGCCGCCTACGCGGCGGGTCTTCACTTCCAGCAGGGGCTTGGTGTTCTCGACGGCCTTCTTGAAAATCTTGATGGCCTCGTCGCCGCCCTTTTCCTGCAGCTTTTCCATGGCGTTGTAGAAGATGCCGGAGGCAGTGCTTTTCTTGCCCTGCCACATCATGGAATTCACGAACTTCGTTACTAGCGTGGAGTTGTAGACCGGATCCGACTCCGTTCCGCGCTTTGAAATGTGACCTTTTCTTGGCATATCTAAAATTCGCTTTCAGCTCTTAGCTTTCGGCTCTCAGCTATCCCGCTGGAGCTCGGAACCTTTGCCGTTAGCCAACGACTAACGACCAATGACTACCGACTAGCTCTTCGGGCGCTTCGCACCGTACTTCGAACGGCTCTGCTTGCGATTGGCAACACCCACCGCATCCAGCGTTCCGCGCACCACGTGATAACGCACGCCCGGCAGATCCTTCACACGGCCCCCGCGGATCAGCACAATCGAGTGCTCCTGCAGGTTGTGGCCGATGCCAGGAATGTAGGTCGTGACTTCAATTCCATTCGTCAGACGAACACGCGCAACTTTGCGCAGCGCTGAGTTCGGCTTCTTCGGCGTCTGCGTGTACACGCGGGTGCAAACACCGCGCTTCTGCGGGGATCCCTGCAATGCCGGACTCGCCGTCTTGTACTTCGGGGCCGACCGGCCGCTCCGCACTAACTGATTGAAGGTAGGCACTCTTTGCTGCTCCTTTAAACACAGCCCGCGCTTGCCCGCCGCCGGACACACAATCCAGCCTGCGGCGCCGCGATCGGGCGCGACTTCCTTTGACCTGGCTTATTTCGAGCCTGGCTGGCGTTCTTCACGCCATACTTCCCCCTTGCGCCTAAGCGCACCGGAGAAATTGCTTCTTGAGATCAGGGCGGCGACGGTGGCTTCTGCGAACCGAGAAACTCCGTTTCGTTCCCTGTTTCGCCTGCATACCCCCCGTTGGCCGGAGGAAGCGCAGGCACTTTCAGCGAGGTGACGCAGAACAGAAAGCAAATCCGTTCTGGACTTACCCTTTACAGCTCAGCTGCTTAGCGTCCTGGTAAAACCGGGGTGCTACAGACAGGCTAAACTTACTCGCAGAACCATATAAATATAACAACTAGGGCCGAGACCGTCAATGCTCGATTCGAAAAGCCCGATGCAAACCATCGATTTTTCGATTGGCTTCGCGAAAGACAGGCAATCTCGCCTTATCTATCCGTATCGCCAACTCCGTATTACCCAATTATCCACCAAAGTTCCTGTCATTCCGAGCGACTAGCCGCTTTGTTTTTCAGCGATCCGGGTTTTAGATCGCGCGGCTAGGAGTCGAGGAACCTTGCGTTTAAACCCAGCTACTTGCTACCAGCTACCCACTAACCACTAAACACTGCTTACGACGAGAACGCCTCGTCGTACTCTTCCGGGTCAATCCCATGATATGTCAGCGCATGCTTCAGCCGGTTTCGCAGATCGGACGGCGTGCTCTCGATGAACGCCCGCACCGCCGTCTCCATCGAAACCTCATCCTCGCCATCGTCGCCTGCCAGCCCCTCGGCGCGACTCGAAGCCGCTTCCTGCACCTCCGGACGCACCGGCGCCGGAATATCGCGCAGCAACTCCTCTACGATCGAATTCGCTTCATCGGACCACTTCATCGTCATACCTGTCTTTTCTGTAAATCCTTCGCCACACTATCTAACACGCCATTAATGAAGTTGACGGATTCAGGGCTGGAAAATTTACGCGCAATTTCTAGCGCCTCATTGATAATGACGGGCGCCGGCGTCTTCGGAAAACCCACAAATTCGGCCACCGCTGCCCGCATCACATTCCGGTCGACCGCCGCCATGCGCTCCATGCGCCAGTTTTCGGCATGCGTCTCGATCAGCTTATCGATCTCGTCAGACCGATCCGTAGCCACCCGGAAAATATCATCGGCAAACCCGCGCACGCCTTCTTCGAGATCCTTGCGCTCTCCCCAGAACGTCTTTCGGACCTGCTCGGGCGACTGCTTCCCCATATCAGCCTGAAAAAGCATCTGCAGAGCCAGTTCCCGGGATTTGCGCCTCGTACCCATTTTTGCCATTACGATACTTCGGGTGCCCCAGCCTTGCCCTCGTTTGGCATGGGTGGGATCAGGAAAACTCGGGGTGCCCCATCTCTGCCTTCTTTTGGCAGAGGTGGGTCATTTCGCCACTAGTTTTCTCTTGAGCGTCGCCATCTCCACCGCCGCCAGCGCCGCTTCCCAACCTTTGTTCCCAGCTTTCAATCCCGCGCGATCAATCGCCTGTTCGAGCGTATCGCAGGTCAGCACGCCAAAGCCATGCGGCACGCCCGTCTCCTGCATCGACTGCCCGATCCCACGCGTCGCCTCATTTACGATCACGTCGTAGTGCGCGGTATCACCGCGCAACAGGCAGCCCAGCGCAACTAACGCATCGTACTTGCCGGTCTCAGCCATTGTCCGGCAAGCACTTGGGATCTCGAACGCTCCCGGCACCCGCACAATCTCAATGTCTTCATTCTTCGCGCCGCTGCGTTTCAGCGCATCGAGCGCACCCGCCAGCAGTCGCTCGGTGATGAACGAATTGAAGCGGCTCACCACGATCCCGACGCGGAGGCCGTTCGAGTCCAGTTCGCCCTCGGTCTGCTTATGCCGCCATTCGGAGTTGTACGAGAAAATCGCGAGCTTTCCATAGCCTCCAGGCAGTTCCAGCGCGAACATGCGTGCGCCCCAATCCTGATCGCCAATCTCTTCTACTACTTTGAACCCGTGCCGCTGCGCCACTTCGTAGAGTTGATCGGCGCTGTCGGCCTCGATCACCAGGTCCGCGTCAGGAAATCCCTGCCCCATACCGATCTCGACGCCAGCCTCAGGCACCTCCAGCTTCATGCCTTTGCTGCGACGTCCTTCCCACATCTCTCCGCGCGCCAATCCGAGCGCAGAAAAAAACTCGGTCAGCGCCTTATAATCCGCTTCCGATTTGGGAATCAACAGCTTGTGAAAGGACTTGATCATCCGCAGTTAGTTGTAACACAGACAGGAAAGCGAATTCACCACAGAGACACAGAGAAACCAATTTCAAATTGAAGATTTCAGATTG
Source organism: Terriglobia bacterium (assembly GCA_963826275.1). Taxonomy (GTDB): domain Bacteria; phylum Acidobacteriota; class Terriglobia; order Terriglobales; family Acidobacteriaceae; genus JAJPJE01. The sequence goes on from CAWGWI010000022.1 coordinate 16,144, forward strand.
AAGATTGATCCGCATTGCAGCCTTTTCCAATCTTCAATCTGAAATCTTAATTCTGAAATCCTCTGTGCCTCTGTGGTGAAATGGGTTTTGATCCGCGTTGATCAGCGGCTACTTGCCCTTGAAGTTTGCCGCTCGTCTTCTCCAGAAACGCCTTCGTCCCCTCGGCTTTATCTTCCGTCGCGCAGCTCACCGCAAACAGCGTCGCCTCCAGATAGAGCCCCTCGGCCTGTGTCATCTCCATGCCTTTGTGCACCGCCTCCATCGCGTACTGAATCGCCAATGGTGCATTGGCAATAATCTTCTGCGCGATCGCTTCCGCGCGCGGAATCAACTCCGCCGCAGCGACCACTTCATTCACCAGCCCGATCCGATGCGCTTCCTGCGCCGAGATCACTTCGCCAGTCAGCACCAATTGCATCGCCAGTCCCTTGCCGACCAGTCGTGGCAGCCGCTGCGTGCCACCGTATCCTGGAATAATTCCCAGCTTTACCTCCGGCTGCCCCAGCTTCGCATTTTCGCTCGCCAGTCGCATGGTGCAGGCCATCGCCAGTTCGCACCCCCCGCCCAGCGCGAATCCATTGATGCACGCGATCACCGGCTTGCCCAGATTCTCAATCCCATCCAGCACCGACTGACCCCACTGCGTGTACTCTTTCGCCTCCACCGGATTCAGCTTGGCCAGCTCGTTGATATCCGCTCCAGCAATGAACGCCTTCTCGCCCGCGCCAGTCAGGATTGCGACCCGCACCTCTGGATCGTCCTTCGCCGCCATGAACGCCGCGCGCAGCTCTTGCATCGTGGCACGATTGAGCGCATTCAGCACCTTCGGCCGATTCACGGTCACATAGGCGATTGCGCCCTTCTTCTCATATTGCAGATTCTCGTACGGTGGAACCACTGCGCTAGAAGCCATTCGGGTCTCTCAGTCGATGAGTCGGTCAGTCTCTCAGTCGTTCAGTCTCTCAACACGCCAGTTTTCCAGGTCTTCAGGTCTTCAGGTCTTCGATTTTACGATTCCTCGATTTTCCGATGTTTCGTTCTCCTTCGCTCCTCGGGTCTCGCCGATACATCCCTCTCCTCGAGTCATCCTGAGCGCAGCGAAGGAACTATGCATGCGGGTGCCCCACACGTCGCGAAGCGAACGTGTGGGAACGTCAATCAGCGGCCTTTGCTCCGCTCTGCCCCTCTTCCGCCATCCCTCGCAACGCCGCATCCTGCGCCACCGGCTTCTCCGGATTCGCATAGTCATAAAATCCCTTGCCGCTCTTGCGCCCATACCAGCCGGCCAGCACCATTCTCTTCAGCAACGACGGGGACGCGAATCTGCGCTCCTTGAACTCGTCGAACATCACGTGCGTGATGTAATACGTCGTGTCCAGGCCCACGAAATCGAGCAGCGTAAAAGGACCCATCGGATAGCCGCAGCCCAGCTTCATCGACGTATCAATGTCCTCAATCGAGCCCACGCCCTCTTCGTACGCGCGCACCGCATCCAGCAGATACGGCACCAGCAGCCGATTCACGATAAATCCGGTCTTGTCGATTGTCCTGACTGGCACTTTCCCGAGCTTCTTCGCAAATCCATACGCGCTCTCGTACACCGCGGGATCCGTTGCAATCGTTCTCACGACTTCCACCAGCTTCATCAGCGGCACCGGATTGAAAAAGTGTAGCCCGACAAATCGTTCCGGTCGCTTGGTCGCGGTCATCAACTCGGTCACCGAAATCGACGACGTGTTGGTCGCGAAGATCGCGTCCTTCTTCACGGCCGAGTCCAGCCGCTCGTACAGCTTCCTCTTGTCCGGCACGTTCTCGATGATCGCTTCAATCACGATGTCACAATCGGCAAGGTCTTCAGCCTTCGTCGTGCCCTTCAGCCGCGTAAGGATTTCGTCCTTCTGTTGCGCGGTGATGCCGCCCTTCTCCACCGGACGCTCGCCAAACTTCGCCAGCGACTTCTCGATCCCCGCAAAGCCCTTGTCCAGGAAGCGCTGTTCTGCTTCGAGCACCGTCACGTCGAATCCGGCCATCGCGCTCACCTGCGCAATCCCTGATCCCATCAGCCCGCAACCACAAACCCCAACTTTTTTGATCTGCATAACCGACTCACGCGCTCCGTTCTTGAGTTCAGTCAATTCCATTGCACTGTCTCTGTTGAGACCCGAGCTCTACATTCACCTCTGACACGGGCGCTGCTCCTACCTGAACCGACTTCTTCACTAGCTTGAAGCAACGAGCAGTGACGTAGATGGAATAATGTCCCGCCTGCACACCGGTAAACTCAAATCTCCCGTCCTCTGCAGTCTTGAACTTCTTCACTATGTGGTTGTGCCCGTCTCGCAACTCAACTTGTGCAGCCGGTTGTGTGGCGCCGAGATGATCGATCACGATTCCTTTCACGGTCGAAGCGTTGGACGGAAGAGCTGCTGACAAGATGGCCCAAGCGACTCCAAGCATCGCAACTTTCATAGCCCTCAATTATTGCTCTCCACCACCATCGCGATCCCCTGCCCGCCGCCAATACACGCCGTCGCCAGCCCATACTTCTTTTTGCGGCGTCGCAGCTCATGCAACAGCGTGATTACCAGCCTCGTACCTGTCGCTCCCAGCGGATGCCCAAGCGCAATCGCGCCGCCGTTCACGTTCACTTTCTCGCGATCCAATCCCAACTCTTTTTCTACCGCGAGATACTGCGCCGCGAACGCCTCGTTCGCTTCAATCAGATCGATATCATCGAGCTTCAGTCCCGCCTTCTTCAGCGCCGCTTTCGTCGCGGGAACCGGACCCGATCCCATGATCTTCGGATCCACGCCAGCAATGCCCCAACTCACGATACGCCCCAGCGGCTTCAGACCGCGCTTCTGCGCGTCATCCATCTTCATCAGGACCGTCGCCGCGCCGCCGTCCACGATACCGCTCGCATTGCCCGCCGTCACCGTCCCATTTTTCCCGAACGACGGACGCAGCTTCTGCAACGCCTCGAGCGTCGTCTCCGGACGCAGATGATCGTCCATCGAAAACATCTCGCCCGTCGCCTCGCCCTTCTTATTGCGCAATGGCACCGGCGTGATCTCCTCGCTCAACCGGCACGCCTTCTGCGCCTCGCCAGCCAGTCGCTGTGAGCGATAAGCAAACTCGTCCTGCATCTCCCGTGTGATCCCCTGTTGCTCCGCATACAACTCCGCCGTATTCGCCATGTAGAGACCGCAGTAGCTGTCGAGCAACGCAACCATCAGCGAATCTTCCAGCTTGCCTTCGCCCAGTCCCACACCCCAGCGCATCCCGCGGATCACATGTGGCGCCTGCGACATCGATTCCATGCCACCGGCAAGCACCGTGTTCGCTTCGCCCAACTGAATCATCTGCGCCGCCGATACCAGCGACTGCATTCCCGATCCGCACAGTCGATTGACCGTCAGCGCCGGGGTCTCAATCGGCACACCCGCCTGCAATCCCACATGCCGCGCGCCGTAAATCGAATCGCCCGAAGTCTGCTGCGCATTGCCGAAGACCACATGATCAATTTCCGTTGCCTCGACGCCGGCACGCTCGACCGCCGCCTTCGCCGCCACCGCTCCGAGTTCCTGCGCGGTGAAGTCTCGCAGCTTGCCGCAATAGCGCGCCATCGGCGTGCGCACGCCACTCACAATTGCTATATCTGTCATCACTACCCCACAAATGAGAAAGAGCCGCTCGAACGTTCGTCCGAAAACTCGCTAGTGTACCAGCGCTCTCGGATCGGCGACAACCGGCCAGAACCTCTGATTGGATGCTGCTTTTTAGGAAGAGAATTTCTTGGATAAACGAAACTAAACGGCAGCGCTCGCTTGTACGTCGGGCACGGCAGCGGTCAACGTGAAAGCGCCATTAGGGCCTTCCAGCTTGGCTCGTTCCAGCGCTGCTTCCAGCCTATTAATCGCCTCGGTCACAATGTCCGCAGCCTCGAACTGCGGTTGCAAGACTACCTCCGCGATTCCTGCAGACATCGGAAGTTCATCTTTATGCGTACCCAGCCTGACGCTGCTCAGCAGCTTGCGCAGCTTGTCCAGCACCAGCAGTGCATTCTTCTCGCCGGTATCGGCCAACATCAGCGCCACCGAAGCAGTGTCGTATCGAATCGCCGAATCGTTCTGGCGCAGGTTCGACGTCACCAGCTGCCCTATATCGCGCATCATGCTTTCCACCGCCGGCTCGCCCGCTTCCTTCACCATGGCAGCGCCCGAACCGAAGCTCAGCAGCATCAGCGTAATCGGACTCTTTTGCACTTGCCCGCGCCTCACCTCTGCCAGCAGCACGTCGAGATAGGACGCCCGCTTCAGCAGACCCGAATGCTCTTCCGTGACCGCAAGATTTTTTACAAGGCTGCGCAGTTTGGCGTTGTTGACAGCCTGCACTACCTGCTCGGCGATTGTCTTCAACACGACTTCGTCTACGCTCCGCCATGTTCGTTGCCGATCGCACTGCTCCAGGATCACAATCCCGGTGTGCTCGTTCACGTCGATGAACGGCACGACCATCAGCGATCGGATATCGAGCGTCGCCAGCGCCCCGCGAATCGGATCCAGTTGCGGCACTGCTGTCGTGTCGGCAAAGGCCACGGGTCCCCCTGCTTGTATGCAGAGGCTCTGCAGGAAAGGAATCATCTTTACCAGCGAACCCGTATCCGACTTCTTCATGCCGGGAGCGCAGTATTCAATGACAGCCGTCGGCGCTTTGTCCGGCGCGGCTAATCCCGCGACGCACCGGCTCACATTCCAGTGGCGCCCCACCTCGTTCACCGTGGTAAACAGCGCCGACTTTACCGTCCCCTGGCGCGCGATATTGCGCGAAATTTCCGTAACGCGCGCGAAGTTATCGATCACCTTTTGTGTAGCTGCTCCGGCCTGTTCACTCACGCCAGCTGGCGGCGCGGCGCCCTCTTCATACTTGGGAACGAATCCAGCCTTCGCGTACAGGTGCCGCAGCTTATCGTTCTTTTCCTCCTCACGAGGAAACAGCTTATGCAGCCGCTGGATCCGATCCATCGCTTTTGGCTTCATCGAGTACTGCAGGAAAATTTCTGCCTGCAGCATCAGGTCTTCCAGCATGGTTGGTTCTTTATCGTCCGAGGCGGGTAGTTGCCGCTCCTGAGAACTTGCCTGGTCCACGGGCTGCGTCTTCAAAACCGAAACAATGCGTGTGCCGATCAGATCGAATCGTCCAGGATCGATTTTCCCGCGCAGCATCTCCAGCCTCTGCTGATGACCGGTTTCGTATGCATCGACGTCCACTGCGCGGTCGAGGCAATCGGCCGCTTTCAGAAAATTGTGCGCGGCAAAATTCAGGTCGAACAATCGCAGCAGCGTCTCGCAATATTCGTGCTCGCGATTATTGGAGTTGTAAATGGTGCCTAAATATTCCAGGAACTCGATTCCCGGCTGATTCTGTTGCGCGATCTCCTTCAGCATTGCCAGGAATTCGCGCATCTTCTTCGCTTTCTCCGCATGTACCTGAAGTTCGCGCGCCAGTTCGGCTGCCTTGACGTTCTCGTTCGCTTTCAGCCAGAGCCCGATAATCTTCCCCACAACTTCGATTTCGTCGGGATTGCTGTCGAACAGCATCAGCGCCACTGGCTCGGCTTCATCCAGACGCTTGAGGAACAGCAGGCACTCGAGATATTTCTTCTGTAGATCCGCACGATCGCCGGTTCCATCCGCAAACGGCTTGAGCGCGTTCGCAGCTCCCGCAACATCTTTATGCTGGATCAATTCGAGCGCGTACGCCGCAGCGATATCGCCGTTCATCGGGTTGAGTTCGAAAGCTTTCTCAAAAGCTTCGGTCGGCGTCTTGCCTTCTTTTCGGAGAAGCCCTCCGAGTTGAAAGAAGGAAGCGGCGGCACCCTTCAGATCTCCAAGTTGCTCAGCCAGTGCCGCTTCGCGCCGACAGATTTCTGCATTCGGATCCAACGCCATCATTCGCCGCAATGCGGTAAGTGCAGTTTGTTTGCGCCCTTGCGCAAGAAAATCGGTCGCAGCCTGATCGTAGGCTTCAAGCGCGTCGCGGCGGGAGTTGTGCTTGTCGAACAACTGTGCCAACCGGAAGGTACGTTCTGCGGTAACCCGTCCGAGCCGCAACAGTTTTTTGTACGTGGTGCTTGCTTCGGAAACCCGGTCCGCGGCGAGATAATGGTCGAAGGCGTCGCCAAGCAGTAGGCTCGCCTGTCTCTCGCGATTCAGCGAAAGACAGATATCCGCGGCGCGCTGCCGGACCGTATCTTCGTTCGGATCCAGGTCGAGCACGTTCACGAACTCGTCCAGCGCCTGCTCCAGTTTCCCCTTTTGCAGGTGCTTCTCCGCTTTTTCCAGGTGCTTGGAAACGTCCGGCATGATTTTCCGAAGAGTTTACCCCGACGCAGTGGGCTACAGTGTGGTTCTCTCGGGCTTGGTTATTGTATGCGCAGGCACCTGCCCCAGCAATCAGCTGATCTGCCTACACTTTCGCATACGTACATGTACGATCGCGTTCCTCTCTCCCGGATCGGAGGCGTGCTCTTGGCAGTAGAATCGAGCCGGGGGGCTACTTGGAAAAGAAAATCTTTTGGGCGATTTTTCTGGTGCTCGGCTTGATTGCCGACTTCACCCTGCCCCTGGTTTGGAGTCTCATCCTCACCTTGCCCATCCTCGTCTTGAGCTGGTGGATCGCCTATCGCAGCGACTGGTTTTAATCCAGCCTTTAGCAATTAGCTCTTGGCTGTTAGCTTCAGGCGGTTAGCTGGCTGGCTAAATGCTTAAAGCCAATTGCTAACGGCTGTCTCTTGACATTCGCCTTTTATTCGCTAAACTTAGCGGTAATTTGCAGTCGGGGGTCAGTGATGGCGCTCACTAAACGGCAACGACAGGTTTACGACTACATCGCCGAGTTCGTGCAGAAGAACGGCTACTCACCTTCTTTCGAAGAAATCGGTGAGGGACTCGGGCTCAGTTCGCTCGCTACGGTTCACAAGCACATCTCCAATCTTGAGCGAAAGGGCCTATTGCGGCGCGATTACAACCGCAGCCGTTCCATCGACCTGATCGCGCCCAAGGGGAAGTTGAAGCAGACTCTCAACGGCTCCGCTTTAGTGATCCCGATGATGGGCCGCATCGCCGCAGGTCGCCCGATTGAAGCGGTGGAAACTCCAGAGACACTGTCCTTTTCCGATTTCACCCGTTCCAAGGAAGTCTTTGCCTTGAAAGTTATGGGCGAATCGATGAAAGATGAAGCCATTGTCGACGGCGATTACGTTCTGGTGGAGAAATCCGAGACCGCTCAGAATGGCGACATTGTTGTCGCACTGGTCGAAGGTTACGACGCCACGCTGAAACGGTTCTACAAGGAAGGCGCACAGGTACGTTTGCAACCGTCCAACGCGACGATGAAGCCGATCATGGTTCCGGCCGCTTCCGTTCAGGTCCAGGGACGCGTGATCGCCGTTCTTCGGAAATACTGAGGAAGAGAAGTGCATGGAGCTCACTCGCCCTCGAGTGCGCAGTTTGGTAAGCGAACGGCCGATCGACCATCCACCCAAAAAGCAAAAGCCCAGCCGCAGCTGAGCTTTTTTCAATCCTCAAATAGTTCCGTTACACGTGCTTTTGCAGGGCCTTCTCGATGGTCTCCTTGGGAACATAGCCGACAATCTGTTCCGCGACCTGTCCGCCCTTGAAAATCAGCAGCGTCGGAATTCCGCGCACGTTATAGCGCTGGGGCGTAGAACTGTTTTTATCAACATCCATCTTCGCCACTTTTAGTTTGCCGCTGTAGCTGCTCGCCACTTCGTCTACTACTGGCGCTAGCGCACGGCACGGGCCACACCATGATGCCCAAAAATCCACCATCACTGGCTGTTCCGACTTCAGCACTGCCTGGTCGAAGTTCGAGTCGGTAACCTCCAGAATCAAATCACTCGCCATCTCTCCTCCTGATCGGTTCTCTCTCCCGCAAACGCGCACGCCTGTCCGACGATCACCGTCCCCTAAGTCTTTCGCGGGAGTTCAATCTTAACACCTGCATTAGATGCTGAAGAGAGAGGAAGGTCGCAATCGCCTGAGTCGCTCTCGAAATGGGGAATTCCGCCCAAAATCAAAAGGCGCTCCGTCCCTTTCGGGACCGAGCGCCCACGGCAGCCCTCCCCCAGAACTGCCTAACTGCACTGTGGATGTTAGGGCCAACTGGCCAACTGGGTAAATATCACTTCCGTAATGTGATCGTAACTTGCTGGTAACGTGTTACTTCTCTAACTACAAGATAAAAACGGGCTATGACACGCATTCAGGCCGAGAACCTGCATCAAAAAATAGTCAAAGGCCGGATGTCCCGCTCTCCGGTTGGAGACTACTTTGGCTCCCGCCCGCATTCTTTTCGTCGATGACGAACCCGGAATCCGGCTCTCCCTCCCGGCTGTCCTGGCAATACACGGATTCCAGGTGACGACGGCAGGTAGCGTTGCCGAAGCGCTGGATTCCATGAACAAGCTGCAATTTGACGTGCTCATCTCCGATCTCAATATCGGCCATCCCGGAGATGGTTTCACGGTTGTAAGCGCAATGCGCCGCACGCAACCCGAGTGCGTGACCTTAATCCTCACCGGCTATCCTGCCTTCGAGACTGCTCTGCAGGCGATTCGCAGCCAGGTTGACGATTACCTCACGAAGCCGGCATCAGTCGAGACTCTGGTCAGCTCTATCGAGAGAAAACTTCAGCAGCGTGAGCCGCACCACCCCATCGCACTTAAGCGTGTCAGCCAACTGCTTCGCGAGAACGCCAACGAGATTGCAGACGCAACTGCTAATGAGATCACGACAAACACCAGAGACTCGCGACCAGATGACCATCGCGGCCATCTTGCGGCTCTCATCAGAAAATTAGCTGATGATCTCGAGTCGCCTCCCAAGGATCCGGCCCTCGCCAGATTCGCCGCAGGATTTGTCTACACGCATCAGCAACTCGGATTCCCTCTCGCATCGACCATTGAGGAAATCGGGCTATTGTGCCGTCAGATCCATCGGACAATTCAGGCCAACCTCATCTCCGTCGATCTCAGCTACCTGGTCATCGATCTTCAAACAATCTCTGAAGTTCTTATCGGCCTGATCCGGGAATCCGCTCGCGCCGACTCCCGCCCGGCTTCGGTGGCTTGAAGACCTCTGCTCATGATTTGCACCTCTCGTCTACAATGTTGCGATCAACACAAAACCCATGACCGAGAACCCTAACCAAACTCCCGCTATCGAATCGATTGCTCCACGGGTCTTCGAAATCATCGCCAAGCAGAAAAGAATTCCGGTGGAGAAAGTGACAATTGAAAGCACCTTCGCCGATCTGGGCTTGGACTCGCTGGACAGTGTGAACATGCTCTTCGATCTGGAGAGCGAGTTCGACATCTCCATTCCCGACGAAGAAGCGCGTAACATCAAGACCGTTCGTGAAATGGTTGAAGGCGTTCGTCAGTTGATCCTCACCAAGTCACAATCGCAGGCAGCAGGTGGCGAGTCTTCGACCACAACGACCCCTTGAATCGGCGCGTAGCCATCACCGGACTCGGCATCATCTCAGCCCTCGGCAAGAACGTCGCCGAGAACTGGGAAGCCCTCGCTTGCGGACGCTGCGGCATTGGTCCCATGACTGTCTCCGATGTTTCTTCCCTGAAGTTTCAAAATGGAGCTGAGGTCCACGGCTACGATTCCGCTGCTTTCTTCGAAGGAAATCAGGCCGATTTCCTCGATCGCTTTGCTCAGTTCGCCGTGATCGCGGCGCGCGAGGCAATTTCGACCTCCGGCCTTGATTTTCACGGGGAGCTTTCTGACAAGACCAGCATCATCACCGGATCTTCGATTGGTGGACAGGGTAGCCAGGATGCGGGGTTCTGGGCCGTTTATCACGAGCGCCAGAATCGAGTACATCCGCTTACCATCCCGCGCACCATGCCCAACGCCGGTGCCAGCGCAATTTCCATGGAGTTCGGCATTCGTGGCCCTGCGTATAACATCTCCACCGCGTGCTCTTCGTCGAATCACGCCATCGGACAGGCATTCTGGGCCGTTCGTTCCGGACTTGCCGAAGTGGCGGTCACCGGAGGGTGCGAAGCGCCACTCAGCTTCGGCATCCTCAAGGCATGGGAAGCGATGCGCGTGGTTGCCCCCGACACTTGCCGGCCTTTTTCGCGCGATCGCCGCGGCATGATTCTCGGCGAAGGGGCGGCCATGCTTGTACTGGAGCCCCTTGAGGTAGCACGAGCACGCGGAGCTCGCATTCTTGGCGAGATCGTTGGCTTTGGTATGTCCTCCGACGCCTCACATATCACCAAACCAGCTCCCGAAGGCGCCGCCGCTGCGATTCGCAAGGCACTTGACGACGCACAGCTGCAGCCCGAGCAGATCGGCTATATCAACGCTCACGGCACCGGTACTCCCGTGAACGATCCCATGGAAACCTCGGCAATCCGCGCTGTCTTCGGCGCGCAAGCCGACAAGGTTCCCATCAGCTCCACAAAGTCAATGCACGGTCACGCACTCGGTGCCGCTGGATCGCTCGAAGCCGTCGCAACTCTGATGGCGCTCGCCAATTGCACTTTGCCGCCAACCACGAACTACACCACGCCCGATCCCGAATGCGATCTCGACATCATCCCCAATCAGGCGCGCCACGCGCAGGTTGAGTATGCGCTATCGAATAGCTTCGCCTTCGGTGGACTCAATGCTGTCCTCGCCTTCCGCCGCGCCGAATAGTGGTTCGGTGGCGCGGGCGCCCTCGCCCGCGCTCATCAGATTCTGCTCTTGCTTTGTCATCACGACCGGGCGCAGCCCGCGAGGGATCTGCAGTTTTTGAATTGGAGCCCACTCGCCTCCGATTGGGCGGTTCGCGAAGCGAACGCTACGAGATAATCCTTCTATGCCCGAACTCACCGCCGACGAACTCCGCCAACTCCTCCAACTCGAACCGCTCACCATCGAAGGCGGCTACTTCCGCGAAACCTACCGATCCTCGGGCCAGATCCCCCACTCCGCGCTCCCGCCTGCATACAGCGGCCCGCGCGCCTTTTCGACATGCATCTACTACCTTCTCGCTCCGGACACTTTCTCCCTCATCCATCGCTTGCCCGGCGAAGAGATTTTTCATTTCTATCTCGGTGACCCCGTCGAGATGCTCCAGCTTCGTCCCGGAGGCAACGGCGAACTCATCACCCTCGGCTCGGATCTCCGCTCCAACATGTACCTGCAGCACGTCGTTCCGGGCGGCGTTTGGCAGGGCGCTCGTTTGAAGGAAGGCGGACGTTTCGCCCTGATGGGAACCACCGTCGCTCCGGGCTTCGACTATGCCGATTACGAAGCAGGCAATCGTGACGAACTCTGTCGCCAGTTCCCTGTCTTTACCGGCGCCATCCGCAGCTTGACTCGCGTGTAAGAAAGCCTGTTCGGTTCGTGTGCGGCTGACACTTCTGTCTGCACGCTTTCAAGCGCATAATTCACACTTTTCCGATGTATACTCTGCCCATCCCATGGCCCTGACTGCCGGAATGATGCTCGGGCAATATGAGATTCTCGAACCCATGGGCGCAGGTGGAATGGGCGAGGTGTATCGCGCCCGGGATACGCGACTCAACCGTGACGTCGCGATTAAAGTCCTTCCCGACTTTCTTACTTCCGACCGGCGCCGCATGCACCTTTTCGAGCACGAAGCGCGCGCCGCAGCCGCCCTCAACCATCCCAACATCCTGGCCGTATACCAGATGGGAACGCATGAGGACCAGCAGTACATGGTCTCGGAATTGCTCGAAGGAGAGACGCTCTGGGATCGGCTCAGGCGCGGTCCGCTACCCATCCGCAAGGTAATCGACTACGGCGTACAGATCGCCCACGGACTGGCCGCTGCCCATGAAAAAGGAATCGTCCATCGCGATCTGAAACCAGGAAACCTTTTCATCACGAACGACGGGCGCGTCAAGATCCTGGACTTCGGCTTGGCAACCATGTCGCAACCTGACGAGTCGGAAGCTGACCGCGCTCCTACACTGATGCTGGATACGAAGCCAGGCCTGGTGATGGGAACCGCCGGCTATATGTCTCCGGAGCAGGTACGAGGGAAAAAAGCAGATGCCCGTTCCGACATATTCGCCTTCGGCGCGATTCTTCAGGAGATGGTCACCGGCGAACGCACCTTTCTAAAGCCGACCTCGGCGGAGACCCTCACGGCGATCCTGAACGAAGACGCGCCGCCGATCACCGAGTTTGCCCCCACAGCTCCCTTGGGCCTTCAGCGAATCGTGCAGCGCGGGCTCGAGAAAAATCCGGAGCAGAGATTTCAGTCGGCCTCCGATATGGCTTTCGCCCTCGAAGGACTATCGGAATCGGGCACATCGGCGGTCGCCGCTCGTCCACAGGTTGAAAAATCCAGGCGTCGCATCATCGGCGCGATCGCAGCCGCTGCGCTCTTCCTCCTCATCGCCGCCCTCGCCTATTTCCTTACGCGCTCCACGCCGGTTCCCAAAGTTTCCAATTACGTTCAACTCACGCACGATGGCCGCCAGAAATCCCTGATCGGCACAGACGGTTCCCGCCTCTACCTCGAACTCGGAAGCAGTGCGCAGGCAAGTATTGCGGAAATGTCTCTTTCGGGTGGGGAAACGAGAAGCATCGAGAACGTGCCTTCACCCAACATGGTTCCGGCGGCGCTGTCTCCAGACGGCTCGGAACTTCTTGTCATCGACGGTCAGGGTGTGCCCCCCAGTGGACCGCTTTGGAGTCTCCCTGTTCTCGGCGGATCGCCCCGGCGCCTCGGAGACACCGCCGGCGAAGATGCCTCCTGGTCACGCGATGCGAACATGCTCGCCTACACCAACGCCGGCAGCATATTCGTTGCGAACGCCGATGGCACCAATTCCCGTAAGCTCGCCAGTACGAAGAGTCAGGTCTCTAACCTCGTCTGGTCACCCGACGGCAACCACCTGCGCTTCGATACTTCAGAAGGCTTCGACATAGGTGGTCAGCACCTCATATCGGAGATCTCCGCCGACGGAAAGAACCTCCACCAGCTTTTCGCGGGATGGCATGATCCTCCCGACGAGTGCTGCGGCAAGTGGACCGTCGACGGGAAATATTTCGTCTTCCAGTCGCACAGTCAGATCTGGGCTCTTCCGCAGGAACACGCATTCTTTCGGCGTGAGACCAAGCCGGTCCAGCTCACTTCGAGCCCCATGTCCTTGTACTCACCGATTCCGGGCAAGGGCGGGAAAAAAATCTTTGTTGTCGGCCGGACCTATCGCGGTGAACTCACCCGCTACGATTCGAAGTCTGGCCAGTTCCTTCCCTTTCTCTCTGGAATTTCCGCGGAGTATCTCGATTTCTCCAAAGACGGCCAGTGGGTCGCGTACACGGCTTATCCCGAAGGGACTATCTGGCGCAGCAAACTCGATGGCAGCCAGCGCCTGCAACTTACCTACCCTCCGCTGTATGCAGTCATGCCGCGCTGGTCGCCCGACGGAAGGCAGATTATCTTCTTCGAGTTCCCGCAGAGTTCTTCGAAACCTGCGCGCATGTACGAGGTTCCCGCAGCAGGCGGAAGTCCCAAAGTCCTGCTACCTGATGACCCTCATCATCAACAGGACCCGAACTGGTCGCCCGACGGGACGAAGATTATCTTCGCCGGCGACGCGAACGACGCTGCCAACGCGGGCTCTGCACCGGCAATCCGCGTTCTTGATCTCGCAACGCATAAGGTCTCTGCTCTACCGGGATCGCAAAACCTCTTCTCACCACGATGGTCTCCCGACGGAAAGTACATCTTCGCGATTTCTTCGGACTCCACTCGCCTCATGCTTTTCGACTTGCAGACTCAAACCTGGAGTGAACTGGCAAAAGGCAGCATGGGCTGGCTCAACTTGTCGAAAGACGGTCAGTACATCTACGTTCTCGATTTCACGGGGGCTGGCGCCGTTCTCCGCACTCGCATTGCCGACCACAAAACAGAACGAGTCGCCGACCTGAAGAATCTCGTCATCACCGGCCGTTTCGGTGGAGGGTTGTCCCTCGCTCCCGATGATTCGCCGCTGCTCCTCCGCGACACCGGCACGCAAGACATTTACGCGCTGGACTGGGAATTGCCTTAGCGGTGACAATTCACGCCTGTATCCTAGACGTGACATATTCACAACTGTCATGTTGAGCGAGGCCGAACGGCCGAGTCGAAACAGCCCGCGATGGCCTGCGGTACAGCACAAGCTTCACTTTCTCCGGCCTGGCGCTAACTGCCTAAGTCAGACCTTCCTGCTACCGACTGCCTCACCTGTCATCTAATCTGGATATAACACTTGGGAGAACTCAACCTTTGGGCGTTTCTGTATCTCTGCCACCGACCTCCGATCACTTCGACGGCGAACGTTTCTACAATCCGACTCTCCCGCAAGGATTTCTTCCTCGGATCTCAAGCGTATTGAAATTGCTCCTGGAAAAACGCAGTAAATGGCCGAGATCCATCGCTAACACCGGGATCTCCCGGTTGTACGAGAAGCTTGCCCCCAACGACGTTGCCATCACTTTTGTGAACCACGCGACGTTTCTGATTCAGTTGGACGGCATGAATATCCTCACCGATCCTGTCTGGTCCAGGCGAGTGAGTCCATTCCGGTGGCTCGGCCCAGCCAGAGTCCGTAAGCCCGGCGTCGATTTTCAGCAGCGTCCGAACATCGACCTCATTCTCCTCTCGCACAATCACTATGACCATCTCGACGTAGACACGCTGAGTAAGCTGAATCAGCAGTTTGCTCCCACGGTGCTGGTTCCGACAGGAAACGAGAAGCTGCTTCGCTCCATCGGATTCGAAGACGTGCGCGAATTGGATTGGTGGGATGAGACTGAAATTCATTCCAATCTCAAAATCACCTTCGCTCCCACCCAGCACTTTTCAGGACGCAGTCTGCGGGACAGGCAAAAGAGTCTATGGGGCAGCTACATGATTCAGCATCGCGATCGCCTCATCTACTTCGGCGCGGACTCAGGCTATTCGACCCATTTCTCGGAAATCAGGACAAGGCTGGGATCACCCGACCTGGCTTTGCTGGGGATCGGCGCTTATGAGCCCCCCGCTGGTTCATGAAGCCCATGCACATGAATCCCGCCGAAGCCGTCCAGGCGCATCTCGATCTTGGCTCAAGCCAAAGCATTGGCATGCACTTTGGCACCTTTCAATTGTCCACCGAGGCAATCGATCAGCCGCAGATCGATCTCAAAGCGGCTCTCCTCCGCGAGTGCATCGGTGAGAGCCGGTTCCTCACTCTCCCGGAGGGCGAAACCCGCATTTATTGAACGACTCTGCGATAAGCTGGGTCCAACAAAAAAGGCCGCCACTCGGCGGCCTTGCGAAGACTGATGAACTGAGAGACTGATCGACGTGGCTACCTACTTCTTTTCCGCTACTTCGATACGCGTTTGCGCTTTGGCTAGGGAGCCCAGAGCGTCACGGCATTCTTCTTCTGACTTGCCGTCCTCAAGCTTCTTTTCAGCTCGCGCTTTCGCCTTCTCAGCACGAGCGACGTCGATCTCTTCGGGCCGCTCAGCTGTCTCGGCCAAGATCGTCAGTTTGTTCGGAAGCACTTCCGCGAAACCCCAGGCCACGGAGATGCGATTGGTCACACCGTTCACGTGATAGGTGATCTCGCCCACCGCGAGTTCGCTGATCAGCGGCGCATGACCCGGCAGAATACCCATATACCCGTTCTTGCCGGGAATCTGGGCCTCTTCGGCCACGTCTTTTACCACCAGCCGTTCCGGGGTAACGATTTCGATTGCAAATGTGTCGGCCATAGAGCGATCAGCTTTCGGCTACGCAGTTACCGCCTTCAATTTTTCGGCTTTCTCGAGCACCTGGTCGATCGTGCCGACCATGTAGAACGCCTGCTCCGGCACGTCGTCGTGCTTGCCTTCGATGATTTCCTTGAAGGCCTTCACCGTGTCGGCGATCTTCACATACTCGCCCTTGAATCCCGTAAACTGCTCGGCTACGTGGAACGGCTGCGAAAGGAACTTCTGTACCTTGCGAGCGCGCGCCACCACCAGCTTGTCTTCTTCGCTGAGTTCGTCGATGCCGAGAATCGCGATGATGTCCTGCAGGTCTTTGTACTTCTGCAAAATTCGCTTCACGCCCTGCGCAACATCGTAATGTTCTTGTCCGACAATGTGCGGATCCAGAATGCGCGACGTCGAGGCCAGAGGATCGACCGCGGGATAAATACCCAGCTCGGTCAGCGCACGCGAGAGCACCGTGGTCGCATCCAGGTGAGCGAATGTCGTCGCCGGAGCCGGATCGGTCAAGTCGTCTGCCGGCACGTAGATCGCCTGCACCGAGGTTACCGAGCCTTTCTTCGTCGAGGTGATGCGCTCCTGCAATTCACCCATCTCCGTCGCCAGGTTCGGCTGATAACCGACGGCGGATGGCATACGTCCGAGCAGAGTGGATACTTCCGCTCCTGCCTGTGTGAAACGGAAAATATTGTCGATGAAGAGCAGCGTATCGGCGCCCTCAGCGTCGCGGAAGTGCTCGGCGACGGTAAGTCCCGTGAGCGCCACACGCAGACGTGCCCCAGGAGGCTCGGTCATCTGCCCGTAGATCAACGAGGCCTTCGACGCATTCGAGTCGCCAGGCTTGATCACGCCCGACTCGCTCATTTCCAGCCACAAATCGTTCCCTTCGCGGGTACGCTCACCCACGCCGGCGAAGACGGAGAAGCCGCCGTGCTGCTTCGCCACGTTATTGATGAGCTCCATGATGACCACGGTCTTGCCCACACCCGCGCCACCGAACAATCCAATCTTGCCGCCCTTCAGGAACGGCTGGATCAGGTCGATGACCTTGACGCCGGTCTCGAACATCTCCGCACTTGTTGCCTGTTCGTCGAACGCGGGAGCCGGTCGATGGATCGGCAGCATTTCCGAAGAGTCGATCGGACCCAAGTCATCGACAGGCTGACCGATCACGTTCATCACGCGCCCCAATGTTGGACGACCCACCGGCACGCGAATCGGACCGCCCTGGTCGACCACCTTCATGCCGCGGACCATACCTTCGGTCGCTTCCATGGCGACACAACGCACGCGGCCCTCGCCGAGGTGCTGCTGCACTTCAAGGACGACATTGATAGGCTCCGGCACGTTGAAGCCATCGCTGACCACGCGCAATGCCTCGTAAATAGGAGGCATGGTGGCTTCCGTGAACTGGACGTCAACCGCCGGACCTGCAATCTGAATCACTCTTCCGATATTTTCTGCCATATAAATTCCGTTTCACGTTTCGGGTTTCAGGTTTCACGTCTAAGGCTCCACGATACAAACTCGTAAAGCGCGAAACGTGTAACGTGAAACGCTCTTACAGCGCTGCCGCGCCGCTCACAATCTCAATAATCTCTTTCGTGATCGATGCTTGCCGCACGCGATTCATACTGAGCGTCAGCGAGTCGATCATGTCGTTCGCATTGTTGGTAGCTGCATCCATCGCTGTCATTCGTGCCGCATGTTCGGCCGCTACCGATTCCAGCGCTGCACGCAACAGCTGTACCGACACATATTTCGGAAGCAAGCTGCGGAACAGCTCCTCAGGGGACTGCTCGTAGATGTAATCCACCTGGGCGGTCGCAAACTCCGCTGCGCGGCGATCGATCTCGCGCGTGTCCGGCGTCCGCGGACTTACTCCCGCTGTCGCAGCAGCTTCCAGTTGCCGCTTGCGTTCGACCTCTGTCGGTGCTTCGCCGTGAACCAGGCTTGTCTCCGCCACCTGCTCGATCGGAAGCACCTGCTCGATTACCAGCCGCTGCGAGATCACCGACTTGAACTCGTTGTAGATCAGGTAAACCGAATCGATCTCTTCTTTCGTGTATGCGTCGATAATCACGCCCGCAACGCGATTCGCTTCCGAGAAATCCATGTGGCTCAAATAGTCGACCTGCTCGGCCAGCACCTGCACTTCTCCCGCGCGTTCTTCGCCGCGTTTCACCACCGGATAGCGACGCCGGTAGTACTCGCGAGCCTTGCGTCCCACGGAGACGATGTCGATCGTCTTGCCCTTTTTTTCTTCGATGAAGCGATGCGCGGCTTTCAGAATGTTGGCGTTGAACGCACCGGCCAATCCCTTATCGCCGGTAACCACGATGAGCAGTACGCGGTTCTCAGGGCGTTTGATCAACAACGGGTGTTTCGGCTGACCGGTCTCGGGATCGTAAACGTCGGCTCTCGAGACCAGCGACTTCAGCACATTGTTCAGCATCTGCGCGTAGGGACGCGCCGCGAGGGCACGGTCCTGTGCCCGGCGCAGCTTCGCCGCCGAGACCATTTTCATGGCCTTGGTGATCTGCCTGGTGCTGCGCACGCTGCGAATTCGGCGCCGAAGATCGAGTACGTTCGCCATGGCTTATCTCGCGACTGCTGCGGTTGCGGCTTCGCGTTCCTGAACGAACCGCACTTTGAACTCCTTCAAAGCTTTGTTCATATCTGCCTTGATCGTATCGTCGAGCGCCTTCTTGGTTTCGATCGTCTCGAACAGTTTCGGATACGTTGCCTCAACATAGGGATACAGACCCTTCTCGAATTCGCGGCACTGGTTCACCGGAATGTCATCGAGATGGCCATTCGTGCCGGCATAAATGATCAGAATCTGGCGCGAGAATGGCAGCGGTTGATACTGGTCCTGTTTCAGAATTTCCGTCAGTCGTTGTCCACGATTAAGCTGCGCCTGGCTGGCCTTATCTAGGTCGCTGGCGAACATGGCGAATGCTGCCAGTTCGCGGTACTGCGCGAGATCGAGTTTCAAGCTGGCGCCCACCTGCTTCATCGCTTTGATGGCCGCCGAGAATCCGACGCGGCTCACCGACAGACCGACGTTCACCGCCGGACGAATGCCGGAGTTGAACAGATCGGTTTCCAGGTAGATCTGACCATCGGTAATCGAAATCACGTTGGTCGGAATGTACGCGGAAACATCGCCCGCCTGGGTTTCGATCACCGGCAGAGCAGTGAGTGATCCTCCGCCGTTCTTGTCGCTCAGCTTCGCCGACCGCTCCAGCAACCGGGAGTGGAGATAGAAAACGTCTCCTGGATATGCTTCGCGGCCTGGTGGACGGCGCAGCAACAGCGAGATTTCGCGATACGCAGCCGCGTGCTTCGAAAGATCGTCGTAGATCACCAGCGCGTGGCGCTTGCTGTCGCGGAAGTACTCGCCAATAGCCGTTGCCGAATATGGAGAGATGTATTGCATCGGCGCCGGCTCCGAAGCTGACGCCACCACCACGATGGTGTAATCCATCGCGCCGTGATCTTCGAGAATCTTCACGACCTGAGCAACCGAAGAGCGCTTCTGGCCGATCGCGCAATAGACGCAGATCAGGTCCTTGCCCTTGCTGTTGATAATCGTGTCCAGCGCAATAGCAGTCTTTCCCGTCTGCCGGTCGCCGATGATCAGTTCGCGCTGTCCGCGACCGATCGGAATCATGGCATCGATCGCCTTCAGACCGGTCGCCATCGGCTCGCGCACGGGCTGGCGGGCGATGACGCCGGGAGCCAGCCGCTCAACCGGGTTGAACTGCGTGGTCGCAATCGGACCCTTGTCGTCGATCGGTTCGCCGAGCGCGTTCACCACGCGGCCAATCATTGCGTCCCCAACCGGAACGCTCATGATGCGCCCGGTACGCTGGACCTGGTCGCCTTCTTTAATCTCGGTGTAGTCGCCGAGCAGCACCGAACCGACCTGGTCTTCTTCCAGGTTCATGGCCAGGCCGGCAATGCCGTGCGGGAACGCCAACAGTTCGCCCGCCATCACTTTGTCGAGGCCATGCAGGCGCGCAATGCCGTCGCCAAGGGTGATCACCGTGCCGACTTCGTCGACCGCAAGTTTCGACTCGTAGTTCTCGATCTGATCGCGGATTAACTTTGTAATCTCGTCTGCTTTAATTTGTGCCATAGGAACTTCGCTATTTTCTTTTTGCTGCGTACTTTGGAATTCTCAAACACCGCGGAACTGCACGCGTGGGAACGGTGCCTACGCGGTTATCAGTTCTTCTCGAAGCCTCTTCAACTGCCCGTGCACGGAGCCGTCGTAAATCGTGCTGCCGATCTGCACCACCGCACCGCCCAGCAACTTCGGATCGATTGCGTATTTGGCCTGAACCCGCCTGCCGGTCAGTTGAGAGATCTGGCTCTCCAGATCACGCTTCTCGGCATCGGTCAGCGCGCGGGCGGTAGAAACTTCGGCCTCCGCAAATCCGAGCCGATCGTTGATCTCGTGCTGAAACTCGGAAACAATGTCGTCAAGTTGCGAGACGCGCCGGTGATCGATCAACACGGCAAAAAAATTCCGTACCTGCCGCGACGAACCCAGCCGCTGAACCAACCCATCCAGCACCGCTCGCTTTTGTTCAGCCGGAATCGAGGGATTCTCCCAAACGCGCCGCAGTTCGACATTGTCATGCACCAGCTGTTGCAGGCTCTCCGCCTCTGCAACCGTGCGAGTCGGGTCGAGCTTCATGCTGAAGACCACGTCAGCGAAGGCGCGAGCGTACCGGCTTCCAATAGCGGACATCAGGCTTTTTCCTTTCCGTTCCGCGCCGATTCGGCCAACTGCTTACCGAAGCCGCGAACCAGGGCCTGATCGGTATTGGAATCGATCCGGATTTGCTTTTCAGCCAGCCCGACTGCGAGATCCGCTGCGAAGCTTTTCAGCTGCGCGCGTGCGGCACGAGCTGCCGCATCAATCTCCTGCTCGGCGGATTCGATGATCTTCTTCTTGTCCTCTTCCGCAGCCTCGCGTATTCGCAATTCTTCTGCTCTTGCGGCTGCCTCAGCCGACGATTTCATCTGCGCAATCTCCGAGTCGAGACGGGCAAGCCTGCTTTCCACATCCTTCAACCTTTGGTTCGCATCTTCGCTGGCCTTCCGGGCGGTCTCCATGGACTTCAGGATCGTCTCTGTGCGATTTCGAAATGCCGTCGGCATCTTCGAGCGCCAGAACCACAAAATCGCTCCGGCAATAATCGCGAAGTTGAGAACGACCAAAATCCAATAAGCGGTTTCGACGCTGATTCCCAAATGCCGGGCCACGTACTGCACAGAGGGAGAGTGCTTGAAAGCCTCTTCGTCATTCTCACCGGCAGCCTCTTTCGATTCCGTGGTGAGCTGCCGTTCGTTCTGGGCGATCTCTTTTTCGAAGTTTGGTTGGCTATTTGGAGACGCAGGTGGCGTGGCTTCCGGAGAAGCTTGTGCAGCGTGCGGCTGAGCCGCAGGAGATTTTGCCGGTTCCTGAGCCCACAGGGAGAAACACACCAGAGAGAACAACAGGCCAGCGAGTGCGATCCGCTTCACTGGGCACCGCCGACCGGCGTTTGCGCCGCCGTAACCGGAGCCAGAATGCGCTCGATGATTTCCCGCGCCAGACGCTCAGCGTCGGCTTGCAAGCTGCCCTTCGTCGCCTCTACATCGCCATCCAGCACGGTCTTGGCTTGGGCCACGCGTGCGTGCGCCTGGCGGCGAGCCTCCTGCAGCGCTTCCGCTCGCGCCGTCATCGCAGCACCGCGGCGAGCTTCCTGCGCCCGGAATACCGCGACCTGTGCTTCCCGGATCCGCTGCTCGTACTCGGCGGCTTTTGCCTCTGCTGCGGCAACATCGGCCCGAGCCTTTTCCAGGGCTCCTTCGGTGCGGTCGTGACGTTCCCCCAGGGTGCGCACCAAGGGACGATGTACCAGAAAGGTGTAACCGGCGTACACGATCAGGAAAAGAACGATGGTGGGAATCGAGCGCAGTAGTAGGTCGCTGAGTTGGCGGAGCGTTTCTTCCATGATCGGGTGGGTATAACGGTTACTTCAGTCGCTATAAGTAAGTGTAATGTATGGCGCTTAAACATTCTAAGCTACCACCCTGTTTTCCCGGGTGTCAATGACTCCCAGCACTGGAAAATTCATAGTCCCCTGCCCTTGAC
The DNA here is from genome assembly GCA_963826275.1 of Terriglobia bacterium. Classification (GTDB taxonomy): domain Bacteria; phylum Acidobacteriota; class Terriglobia; order Terriglobales; family Acidobacteriaceae; genus JAJPJE01. Next base: position 38,107 of record CAWGWI010000022.1, read on the forward strand.
TATTCAAACAACAGTCCTAAAATAGTCTTATCACCTCCGATCCGATTCAGGATCGTATGGGCCGGTGGTCAGGACATTAACCTGCATCCTGATTGTCGGCCCATTTAAATTTTCTATTCAATTCTCAATCGCTTCGCGTGAACACTCCGATACGGCGTTCCTCTTAGTTGACGATCCACTTCTTAAGGCGACGCGCCACCGATTCCGGCGCCTGCAATTCCATGTCGACCGCCCCATCGCGATACTGCCGCGACGAAACGCGCGCTTTGGATTCAATCAGGGCGAGCACTTTACCTTCACTCTGCGGAACCGATACTCGCAGTTGGCTCAAAGCGTCATCCGTTAGCCGACGATCAATCGCCTCCAACAGGGATGCGAGCCCCTCACCCTGCTTTGCCGAGACGTAAATGGTGTCTTCCGTATTGCGCGTTCCGGCGCGTTCGGACTCGGGAAGAATATCTACCTTATTCAACACTCGGACCAGCGGCTTATCCTGCGCCTCGAGTTCCTTCAAAACTGATTCGACCTGCGCATCCTGTTCCGCGCGGCTGTGGCTGGTTACGTCCGACACATTCAGGATCAGCGACGCTCGCTGCACTTCTTCCAGGGTCGCGCGGAAAGCGGAGACCAATGTATGCGGCAGGTTGCGAATGAATCCCACCGTGTCGGACAGCAGGACGGTGCGCTTCGACGGCAACGTAACCGCGCGAATCGTCGGATCGAGCGTGGCAAACATCTTGGACGATTCCAGAACCTTGGATTGCGTCAGCGCATTGAACAGCGTCGACTTTCCCGCGTTCGTGTAGCCCACGAGCGCAACTGTAGCCACCGGTGCCGACTCGCGTCTTTGTCGTTGCTGGCTGCGAATGCGACGAACCTTTTCCAGTTGCTGCTCCACGTGACGAATGCGGCGATAGATCTTGCGGCGATCCGTTTCCAGCTGCGTTTCACCCGGACCGCGTGTGCCGATGCCGCCGCCCAGCTGCGACATCTCGATACCTCGTCCGGCTAGACGCGGCAGAAGATAACGAAGCTGTGCCAGCTCAACCTGCAACTGGCCTTCACGGGTGCGCGCATGACGCGCAAAAATGTCGAGGATCAGGGCAGTGCGATCAACGACACGACAATGCACCTCGCGTTCGATATTTCGCTGTTGGGAGGGAGTGAGTTCGTGGTCGAAGATGAGCAGATCGGCGCCCGCGGAAGCAGCGGCTCCGGCAATTTCTTCCAGTTTGCCGCGACCGATCAGGGTCGCCGGATCCGGCTTGTCTCGGCGCTGCAGGAATTCACCACTGACTTCGGCCCCTGCGCTTAGCGTAAGCTCGCGCAACTCCGCTAGTGACTCTTCTGCTGGGAAACGAGTGCCTCGCGCTGGCGCGGTTTCTCCACTCGCAGCTTCGGCCACCGATCGCGCTGCCTGCGCCTGGGCAGGGATGCTTCGGCGAGATTCGCCCTTCGCTGTAGAAGCTTCAGACTTGATGCGGTAGTCGAGTCCGACCAGAAAAGCCCTTTCCCTTGGCTCCCTGACAGGAACCGGGGCAGAGCTCTCCCGTTTGGTAGAGAAAGAATTCCGTTGGACTTTGGAACTGCGCAAATCCGGCTGCTAGCCTTCCGTGCCCGAGGGGCTGGCTGCCGCGCCACCTGAATTAATGGCGACGGCATTCGGTTTTGGCTCACTGCCCACCACTGCCGGACGTGATTCGCCGCCATGCATTGACTTGGGCATGACCACCGTTGAGATTGCGTGTTTGAAAATCAACTGCTCCTGATTGTTCGTTTCCAGCACGACGGAGTATTTGTCAAAAGAGCGGATCCGCCCAGTCAGCTTGACTCCACTCATCAAATAAATCGTGATGTTTGTCTTTTCTTTGCGTGCAGTGTTAAGAAAAGAGTCCTGGATATTCTGTGCCGGCTTTGTATCCATTGCCGATCTCCTCTATTTGCTTGAGCCAAAACGGCTGCCCAGCGCTGCTACCACATCCTTGCCGATAGTCCTGCGTTAAAGCTGCTTGCCGGAACCAAGCAACAGTACAATACGGCCTTGACTCAGCCTTTTCAACATTAAGATACAGATTTTCGTAGAGCTGAACCTACAATTTCTCGGAATTGCACCCTGGACTAAAGAACGGCCACCTCTTCATTCCTTGCACGGGCTCCTCGAAGAAGCCTGCTCCGCCCACTCAGCGCCGGGAATGGATACGAATCCCCACTCTCGCGACCCGCGGGGTCCCCAGCGTTAATATCGGTGTCCGGCCCACCTCGATCGCGCGATCAAATAGGTTCTCCGCAGCAACAAATAACTCCACGTTCGAGCCTACTTCGTGCGAGCCGTAAATATCGAAGCGAAAATAGCTGTGCAGTAGAAATTGATTCTTATCGTCGTCGTATTGACGTCCGCTCGCCCTTCCCTGGAGCGAAAGTAGTCCCCACTTCTGTCTGAAAAACCTGATCTGCGCACTGCCCATCTGTTGCGGGACCTGCGGAATCCAATTGCCCACGAGCGAGGGTTGCTGATCAAAGCGGGTAACCGTGGCCTGGGCAAACTGATAACCCGCATTCACGCTCATCCACGACCGCACTTGCGACTGGTAGTCAATGTTTATGCCACGACTCTGAATCTGCCCCAGATTCGCGCGCTGATTGATGATCTGCGTTGCGGAGGTAGAAATCGTCAGCGCGGTGATGGGCCGGTTCACCTCCGTCCAGAAATAGCTGGCTCGCAGGATCGAATTGCGCGAAGGCTGCGCGATTTGGACTCCCACTTCCCAGCCGGTTGCCCGCTCCGACAAAAGATTCGGGTTCGCCAGCGTGAGCTGTTGTCCCACCTGGCTGGTCCGATACAGCTCATTCATCGTGGGAGCACGAAATGCGCGAAAACCGGTTGCGGTGATCGCAACGTTGCTGGTGATACGCCGCACTACGCCCAGCTTCGGACTGGCAACTGTCTCGGATCGATTGGGAAGCGTCGTCGTTATAGCCGGATTCGGGAAGGTCTGGTTGATCGTGTGCGTGTCTAGATTGGCGAAGTAATCGCCGCGCAAAGCCCCGATCAGGGTCCACTTTGATAATTGCATCAGGGCTTGTCCGTAGAATCCGGATATCCGCTGTCGTGAAGTCGTGTCGACCACGCCTGAAATCGAGCCGCCACTGATCGGATTCTCCAGATCGGTCGCGCGAATATCGCGCGTGTCGGCGCCACCAACCAGCGTGACCTTCGAGCCCAGGCTCTGCACCCACTTCGCCGAGGCGCCCAGCTCCTGGCTGGGGACCTGTTGCAAACGGGTCAGACGCTCCGCCGTACGACTGACATTGACTGACGAAAAGCTCTGCCGATAGTTCTCTGTGCTTCCGAAGAGCCGCAGCGATAGGGCGCCAGTTTTCGTCGGGGTCCAGTCGACCCCACTCGCATATCTCCAAAGGCGCGTTGCGTTTGTCGTCAATGGAGTTCCGTTATCGCGCGATTCATCCAGCACATTCCCGCGAAGAAACGCCGACCCTCGCTGTCCAAGCACGCGCCGGATATCTACATGGGCATTTTCGTAATCCACGTTGGCGGGAATATCGACTGGCCCGCGCTGGTTGGGGGCAACAGTAATGTAGCCGTCGGTGCGCAGGAACTCGCCGGCGAGTAGCCCGCTCCAGGGTCCGTGGGCAAGCGTGCCGGAGACGACTCCGTGCGGCGTGTTCTGGGATCCGTAGTCGAATTCGGCATCGTAGGAAGCTGCACCCGGCGGCTGTTGCAGCAGATCGATCACGCCGCCAATCGCGCTGCTGCCGTAAAGATCGGACGCTCCTCCACGAAGTACTTCCACTTCCTGAAGCGTGTTTTGCGGAATCTCGTCCCAGTGAATCCACCCGCCAAACCCATCATTCTGCGGAATACTATCGGCAAGAACGAGAGTTCGGCTCGCCGCCGTGGAACCCAAGCCGCGCAACGAGACACCTTGCGACGTGGGATTCGCGACCCTCGAACTGGATCGCCGAAACAGTTCCAGTCCGGTCACCTGCCGAAGTTTATCGTCGAGAAAAGTGCTGGATGCTTCCTGAAGTTGCGTCGCTGTGACGATCTTGACGCTCGCTGGATTGTCGATCTCGCTGACTGTGGTCCCTGTCGCGGAAACGACCACATTTTCTGATACCGCGGCCGGAGAAAGCTTCAGCGTAATCGCATCGTCTGCCTGAATACTTACCTGCTGCGGCGCAAAGCCCGCGATCTGAACTCGCACGACAGCTTGCGGGCCACTCTCGAGACTCACCGCAAACTGTCCGGATTTATCTGTCGTCGTCCGTATGGTGTGGCCTTGCGAAGTTACTGCAACCGCAGCCCCGGCCACGCTCATCTCCTGCCCATCCTTCACGACGCCCGAATATTTGAACGCAGGCCGCGCCTGGGCGAAGCTGTGCGCGATCAGAAAAGCGAACGCCATAATTCCAGAGACAATCCTTACGCGCAGCTTGGTGCTCATAGGCATCGCATGTTCCCGGATCGATAGGCGAGTAGCGACTGCTGTCCCGAACAACTCACCCAGACTGCTTCATACTGTTTTTCAGGTTTCTTTTACGCTAGCTGTTTGATTGGAAGCTCCGGAACCTGATCCTTCTTCGGGATCAGCCGCAGAACTTCGCGATGGACCGAGGTTCTCTCATGGGCCCGCCACGCAATCTGCCGGTAGTTCAAATAGGCCGACTCCAAACGACTCTGCTCCGATGTTCCACTCATCGCTTCCGCTGCCATCTTGCAGTACCCCATCCTGAAGATACTGTATGCCAGCAGATAGGCCGGCAAACGATGACGAGCGTCATCGCCACTTTCGCTCTGGTACCTTGCCAGCAGGCTTTCGGCTGCAGAATCGTCCATACCCCACTCCACGATGGCTCCCGCCAGGTCCCACGCGACATCGGTTGGTCCCGGGAAGAAATGATCGTCCCCATGACTGGCATTGTCCACTTTCAGCAACTCGCCAGTATTTGTTCGCAACCACTTATGCGGAAGCATACGGCCGTCGGCGATGACCGGACGAACGATCTCCAGTGCGTGCTGTGCTCCGTCCACGCCAAATTCTTCGCGAAAATTAAAACGCAACATCTTTTCCAACTCTGTCGACGAAACCGCCTCAGCGGTAAGTTCCCTGGCACGCATAGCGCAATAGGAGCCGATCCTGGAAGTCACCTGCGCCGAAAGGTCTGCCGCAAGCAGCGGCTCACCTTTCACCACTGGATAGATGCTGAATCCCTCCTCCGCGTCTATTGGAACCGGTCCAAACTTGGCCTGGCCTACTGTCTGCGCCCTCGAATGCACCTCTTTCCCAAACCGGCCGAAACCTTCAAACTTGAACAGGCGCCGCTCGTCATCTGACAGGAACTTAAGCCTTTCCATCTGGGTCCAGGACGCCGGCCAATTTCCTTCGTCACCGAAAACACGGCCGCGCCAGATTCCCCCGGCGATGAACTGTGTCGCTCCGGCGGGAAGCCGCCGATTGGGGGCAACGCAAATTGTCCGGAAAGACGTCCATCGAGCCCCGCCATCCCGTGCCGTCAGCGTGGTGGGATCCGGAATACGGCTGCCGATAAATGTGATCAGGCTTCGATCCACACCAGCTTTCACTAGCGCATCACCGACCGATAAGAACGAAGAGCCGCTCATCCCCGGCCCCTCGTCGACAACGAAGAAGTGCGCGCCTCGGGCACGTTGCTTGTCGACCCACTTACGCTGAGCCCTGGCGAACTGAGTCGTACGGTTATAGGGATGTCCGGTAGGCCGAACCGTGATTCTCTCCGCATTTAGCCCCACCGAAGCCAGGGCGGCCTGCACCACCGCGCTCAGGGTTGTGCCGATGCTGCGAATCCCGATCACCGCCGCTTGGCAAGGCTTCGATTTAAGGCCGCGGATCGCGTCCACGTAGCTCATAGGGTGCAAAGCGTAGTAGGCGAATCCCTCGGGAGGCGATAGAAGCACCGCCGGCGGCATTTGCACTTTTTGCAAGTCGCGAAGAATGCCCGCCGGTTCCGGTGTCCCCGTGTGATCGCCGGCTTCCGAACGTACCAGTGCCAGGGCGAGCGCTTCTGTCATGTTTTTCAGCAGTGTGGAAAAAGGTGAGTCCAGATCAGCAAGCGCGCATTCCAGCTCTCCCGCTCGCAGTAACGCATCCAGTAACTGGGTGTGGACCACTGCACCGGAGCTCAGCTTTTTGAAGGATTCTGCCAGCTCCCTGATCAGCTCTGCTGAATTCTTCTGCGTCCGCCCGCTTCGGAAGATGTACATATTCCAGGCACTCTGGCCGTGCATTTTCGTCCTGATCGATCGTGTTAGGAAAGAAGACGTAGTGTTGAGGGATTGCCTTTCGGGTATCGCTCACATCTGGGCTAAGCTGCTTTCTTTTTCGTTCCTCGCGCAGAACGGGAAACATCGCCTTCTTTGTCGATAAAGTACAAAAATTGGTTATCGCGCTCGACTGCGTGCGGCACCAGTACCTTCGACTCGCCATCGCCTGATTTCGGCTTCTGGCAAACGTTTCCTTCGCCATCGATGAAATACAAGTATTTCTTGTAGTCGCGCTGCAGATTCAGCTTCTTGATTTTTTCTGCCATGGCCACTCCGAACAAGCTCTTGGATTCCAGTCGCCCGCTTGGCTGATGCCTACTTACCTCACGCCGGAGGATTGTTTTTCGCGAATTCCGGGGACGCACTGCTTAGCTACCGGTGCGGAGCACCTAAAGAGAACCAAACGAGTCCGATCGCTACTTCCGGTGTGGTGCGGATGTTGAAGCTTTGAGGGCAGCACGCTTCTGCTCCTCCTCCGGTGATAGCACCCGCTTTACGATCACGCCCGTCATCCGGTATCTGCGCTGAACCGGCTGATTCTGATCGTCGAGTACCGTCAGGGTGAAGGTGGGGAGCTTCCCGTCGCTGCCAAAGTCCTCAGTTCCTGCTTTGACCGGAAACACGCCGTTCAAATTGCGTTCCTTGTACGCAGTCTCATAACGGTGCCGCTTCAGATTCCATGTGAACACGCGCGCCACATTGAAGTCGTACGGCAAGCCGTCCTTGTTCTCGGTCATCAGTACGAGATACTGCGGAACATCCTTTTCGCCGTCCCGCACTTCGCTCAGCACGAAGAATGCGACGATTCGTTGACCCTCCGCATATTGCGCGATCTCCATCGGTACGTCGATATCGACCATGCGGGCCAGGACCCACCCTGCGTGCTTCTGCGAATCGCGGGCCAGCCACCAGTCCTCAAGCACCGGGCCGGAGGGAACGGCGTTTTTCTTCATACTTGCCGGTTGGACGGCCGGCAGAGGCGCAGAACCGGGCTTTTCAGCCGTAGCGCGCTTCAGGATTTCCAGCCTTTCGCCTTCTTTTACCTGGTACAGGTGCTCGGTATCGCGCCCCGGCGTGAGGTGCAGGTTCAGGCTGTTTCGCGCCACCGCATGTGCCTGTGCGGGAGTGTTCACGTTCTCCGCGCTCAGCTTCTCAAACTCCTCGTAGGTGCCGGAGGCAATCGTGAAACGTTCCTCGATCCATCCTTCCTCCCCCGCCACGGTACGCACTCGTAGAAATCGCTTCTTTCTTTCGAGCACGTACATTTTCTCCCCATTGTGGACCAACCCCTTCTTTTCATAGATGGGGGCAAGACGGTCGCGCAGATTCACTTGTGGCGCGGTCACGTAGACCACTTCTTTGGTGACATTCGACGCTCGATTGCATGCCACACTTAACAGGAGCAGCGCAAAAATGAGGATGTGAACTCGAATTGCAGGCGCAAAGCCTGCTCGCCGGGGTGAAGCCTGGGACAACTCGGAAGTCTCTGGAACAGAAGGGGTCACGGCAACAGAAACAATATAGCAGGAGAATACGTATTGTTTATGTGACTTAAGTGAAATGTTCGGTCACTCGCCGAAGTACCGCAGCAGAACATCTTGCAGTGAAACGCTGAACCTTCCTGCAAGAACTCTCCGCTCTTGCGTTCCTCCCTCATGACTTCATTCCAGCTATAATTCTGGAACGAGAACGTCCAGCTCAAGCTGATCTTCTTCTCAAGGAATAAGGCTGTATATGGCCAGTAACTCGCGAAAACTTTTTGGCTTCGCCGCTCTCCTCTTGCTTCTCATCCTGGCAGGTTGCGACAACTTCTTTATCGGAAATAATGATGTCGCCTCGTTCACGATTAGCCCGCTGAATGCCTCCATCCTGCCTACTGGGACGCAGCAATTCTCCGCAAGCGGAGTTTTTGGCGACGGCAGCACGCGCGATATCACTTCGACGGCCACCTGGACCTCCTCGAATCCCGCCGTCGCTACTATCGATGCCAACGGTTTGGCCACGGCAGTTGCTCTCGGCAGCACTACCATCACTGCCACCGACAGCGGCATGAAGCAAAGCACAACCCTGACGGTCAGTAATAAGGTTGTCAGCTCACTGACCATTGCTCCAAGCAATCCGACGGTAGTCAGCGGAGGCACACAGACATTCACTGCAACTGCGACCTATTCCGACAGTAGCACCAATACTGTTTCTGCTACCTGGACCTCCAGCAACACTGCCGTGGCTACCATCAATAGCAGCACGGGTGTGGCGACTGGCGTCACCACTGGGACGGCCACGATCACGGCGACCTTCAGTGGCGTGACCGCCTCCACTACGCTGACCGTGGACTAGAACATCGATCGTTCAAAACAAAAGGCGCTGCTCATCGGCAGCGCCTTTCTTTTTCTCCACATCTTCAAACGTTAGTGAATGCTTCTTCCTCGTCCTCGGCGGCCCGCATTCGCGATGCGCGCGTCGACCACCTTGCGACCAGCGAAGCCCTCCGCAGGAGTATGCCAGTGTGTAATCGTTTCTTCACCCATCTTCCAGCATAGGAGAATAACTTCCCCATCCACCGCGCAAGGGAAGTCCAGAAGCCCGGTGTCCAGATCTTTAATCTGCACGCCCATGGCGCTGATCTCGCTTACAGTGTCCTTGATGCCTTCCGCGAGTTTGTCGCGCTCGGCACGCAACTTCGCGAACGGCGCGATATCCACCAGTAAGCCACCATGCAGCAAGATGCGGCTATTCACTTCCTGGAACTTCTGGTCAATTTCCTCGATGCGCTGCTTCTTCTCCTGCACACCGCGCAATAGGCCTTCGAGTACAGGAAGCAACTCTTTCGCCTGGCTGAGCGTAAATGTACGATTTGCCATTTTCTACTGAATCTCCAGCATCCGATCGAGCGCCACCCGCGCCCAATGCTTAACGTTTTCCTTCACCTTGATCCGATTCACAACGTTACCTTCGACCAGGTTCTCCAGGGCCCAGCATAAATGCTGCGGCGAAATGCGGTACATGGTCGTACAGAGGCACCCCGAATCATCCAGTGTTATCACCATTTTATCCGGAGTGGTCTTCCCCAGTCGATTGATCAGGTGAATCTCCGTGCCGATTGCAAATTTGGAACCGGCCGGTGCCTCTTTCACCCTTTTGATGATCTTCTCGGTCGATCCGATTCCATCTGCTTTCTGGCAGACCTCCCAGCGGCACTCCGGATGTACCACCACCTGAATATCGGGATATTTCGCACGAACCTTATCGACATGCTCCGGCAGAAAGCGCTGGTGAACCGAGCAATGCCCCTTCCACAGAATCGCTTTCGCGGCGCTCAGGCGCTCTGGTGTCACTCCGCCCATCAGTTGGTATGGATCCCACATGACCATTTCGTTTAGTGGGATTCCCAGTGCGTAGCCGGTATTGCGGCCCAGGTGCTGATCAGGAAGGAAGAGTAGCTTCTGGTTTTTCTCAAAGGCCCATTTGAAAGCGCTGCCTGCGTTGCTCGACGTGCACACTAGTCCGCCGCGCTCGCCGCAGAATGCTTTAATCGCAGCCGTGGAATTCATATAAGTGATGGGCGTAATGCCCTCGCCGGAATCCGTGGTCAGCCCCATGGCGACCAATTGCTCCCAGCAATCTTCCACCTGCGTGATCTCGGCCATGTCGGCCATCGAGCATCCGGCGTTCAGGTCTGGTAGAACCGTCATCTGCCCCGGACGGCTGAGCACGTCGGCGCTCTCCGCCATGAAGTGCACGCCACAGAAGATAATGTACTTGCCGCGCGCTTTGGCGGCTTCCTGCGAAAGCTTGTAAGAATCTCCGGTGAAATCGGCGAAGCGGATCACTTCGTCGCGCTGATAGTGGTGGCCCAGGATGACGACTTCGCGGCCCAATTCCTTGCGGGCGGCGGCGATTCGCTCATCCATCGTGTGATCGGGCAGGACAAGATAATTGTCCAGCGAACAGGCTGCCAATGTGGTTGCCAATTTCTCTTCTCGCCTTCAGTCCAGTGTGTTGGTCACACCAGACGGGGTTGTTGAAAGCATTCCATCGGCTCCAGCGCTTGCGCTGCCCAACTAGGCCCCAAGCACGGGGATGTTGAAGCCGAACTACCAACTTGCTACTACCAAAGATGCCCCTGGCTCGGAGAAAGACTCATAGAGTCACCGCTCCTTGGTATTCCAGGGACAAACCTTTATTCTGCACTGAGATTGGGGCGGATGCAAGTCCCGGTAAATTCGTGCGGCGCAGTCGACCTCCGCTGGCGCATCCACGCGAGATCGAGGGTTTTGTCATCCTGAGCGAGGCCGAACGGCCGAGTCGAAGGAGCCCTCCGAGGAGCAGACTCCCATCTAAGTGCAGAGGCACTTCGATATCGAACTGACGGCGATGCAGACCCTACTCTGACTTCACCCACTCTCCGCCTTCAAACTTCCACCGCCGTCGCTGCATGTCGAGCCACTCGCCGATTGGCTGATCCTGCTTCTGATCTGCGCCCATCCGCAAGATGTTTCCATCCGGATCTTCTACCTGCATCTCGTAAGCCCAGTCGTAGTTGGTCGGTGGATGACGGACGTTGGCTCCGCTGCCGCGGTATTCCTCAAAAAGAGCGTCTGCGTCCTCGACACCTATCCACACCCATCCACCTGGGTTGCCCTGATCCCCTTCGCTCAGAAAAATGTGGCATCGGCCACGCGACACGGAGGCGAAGATTGGTGCTTGCCAATCGATCTTGAAGCCGAGCTTTTGAACATAGTACTGGATACTGGCCGCGACGCTGCGTACCCGCAAAATCGGAATGATATTTTCGAAACCGACCGAGACAGCCTTGGGGACTGCGCTTTTCGCCATGTTCGACCTCCGCTTCAGCGTCCTCTGTGGCGCGGGCGCCCTCGCCCGCGAGCTTTTAGCTAGACTGAAAAATCGAATGTTCGAATAGCCGTGGAAGAGCGGCGCTTCAGCGCCGCGTAATTCGTTCGCGATTAAAATAGGGCTTTAGCCCTCGAGTGTCCGTAACTTCATCCGCCGATGTGCACCATGGTCCGCGAGGCTGGAACGAAATCCTGTTCGCCAATGTGGTGGCGCTCTTCTTTCTGATCAACAACTTTGCGGATGAAATCAGATAGCTGCGCGTCACTCGCCCCGTGTCGCATCTGCGCAACGATGTCGTGCTCGAATACCGAGAACAGGCAGGTGCGAATCTTGCCGTCGGAGGTCAGGCGCACGCGGCTGCAATGCCCGCAAAAAGGATGCGACACCGGCGCGATAATCCCAATCTCGCCGACGCCATCGTCGAACATATATTTGCGCGCTGTCTCGCTGTATCCACGCTTGACTTCTACTAACGGACGAAACTTATTCATCTCGCGCACGATTTCATCCAGCGTGACTACCACATCTGGTGACCAGACACGATCTTCTTCCAGTGGCATGAATTCGATGAAGCGCACTGCGATGCCTTCATCACGCGCGAACTTGCCGAATGGGATGATCTGATCTTCGTTGAAGCCACGCAGCAGCACACAGTTGATCTTCAGCGGCTCTAGCCCGGCCTTTTTCGCGGCACGAACGCCGGCCAGCACCGCCTCGAAGCTCCGCGGAACACGGGTTACGCGCTCAAATGTCGCAGCCTCGACGGCGTCCATACTTACCGTGATCCGTCGCAGTCCGGCATCGCGCAACGGCTGCGCCATATCGGCCAACAGATGGCCATTAGTCGTGATCGCCAGGTCCAGCGGCTCGCCATCGAGGGTGCGCAAACCCGATAACTCGCGGATGAAATCGACCACACCTTTGCGCAACAGCGGCTCTCCACCAGTCACGCGAACCTTCTCAATCCCCAAGCTGGCGAAGACACGCGCAATACGGAGGTAATCGGAAATCGGCAACTCGGCAAACTGTGCACCGTCGTTCCCCGTCCGGCAGTAAACACACTTGTAATTACAGCGATCGGTAATCGCGATCCGCAGGTCGGTGATGTTGCGCCCGTATTTGTCTTTGAGTCTCATGCCGCGCTAAGTGGGGAACTTCGGAACGCGCGGCACTCCCGTGATCTGATGTGAGCAGCAATCTGCTCAACCAGTGTTGTTCCCTTTCCAAGCACGGGAGGCACAGGCGTTTCCCCCTGTACCCTCGATCCAAACGAAGTTTGGATACCGCCGACGTGGCCACGGTATTCCGGAAGGCCCCGCAGGTCGGAAACAGCTATAGCCTAATAGATTCGAGCCCGGGCTAAAAGGTCTCTTTTCACCATCTTTTTACACGCCGCTGTGCCCAATCTTTTTGAATCAGGGCCTGGAATCAGGCATCATGTTCGAGCTGAGCTTGCTAAATGTTCCAGCCCCGCGCCAAGCCGAGCCCCAGGCCGACGAACCAAAGACTAGTTCTCTGGGGACCTTGCCGCCGCGGATTCACTTGAATCCGCCTCCCCTAAACGCCCGGCGGCCGTTCCCTTTTCACCACCAGCTTCAGGAGAAAGCTCAGAATGACTTCGCGTAGAGTCGTCTTCACGCTGCTCGCGCTGTTCTCGCTGGCCATCATGGCCGAGGCGCAGAATTCCCGTCACTTCACTTTTCGCTACGAATTCACCGTCAAATCCGTCGACGCTGGCCAACCGCTCCGCGTGTGGATCCCACTCGCTCATTCCGATCGATGGCAGACCGTTCGCGTCACCAGCATGAAAGGTGATCTCCCGTTGAAAAAGACGCAGGAGAAACGCTTCGGTAACTCGATGCTGTATGCCACCAACGCAAAAGCTACGAAGCCGGATTATCACTTCGTCGTCGAATACGATGTGGTCCGTCTCGAGCGGAACGATCTGAGCGAAGCGCAGCGGCAGGCTTCGGAACAGCCCAACCCAGCTGGCGCTTCGGTGAAACCGGCGGCCTACGATCCCTCAATTCGGCGCTATCTCGCTGCCGACAAGCTCGTGCCGGTTACTGGATTGCCCGCGCAATTGGCTACACAAACGGTAGCGGGCAAAACCGGCGAGTTGCAGCAGGCGCGCGCGATCTACGACTACGTCCTCGCCAACATGAAGTACGACAAAACCGGCACCGGTTGGGGGCGCGGAGATACGCTTTGGGCCTGCGACTCGAAGCGCGGGAACTGCACCGATTTCCATTCGCTCTTCATGTCTATGGCGCGCTCGCAGGGTATTCCTGCACGCTTCGAGATCGGATTCCCTCTCCCCGCCGCGAAAACCAGCGGCGAGATTCCCGGCTACCACTGCTGGTCTGAGTTCTATCTCAACGGCAAAGGCTGGGTAGCGGTAGACATCTCCGAAGCCTGGAAAAACCAGGCCAAGAAAGACTTCTACTTCGGATCCTATGATCCGAATCGCGTGCAGTTCACGCTGGGCCGCGACATCGTTTTGAGTCCGGCGCAAGCAGGCGAACCGCTGAACTACTTCATCTATCCCTACGTCGAAGTCGGCGGCAAGAAGTATGACAACGTACTGAACGCTTTCTCATTCGCTGACGTGAGCGCCCCGAGCCAAAGCGTCGCAGCGAATGCATCGGGCAGGTAGGTATTGATTGTGTGGCGCGGACGGATTTTGGGTGCCCCATCCTAGCTTTTTGAGTGGGTGGGAACAATACCGGGTGCCCCATCCTAGCCCTCTTTTGGCTAGGGTGGGATTCCACCGACGTCCGCTTTTAAACTCTCTACGACAAACAATCCGCTTCCCCGAATCACTCGTCCTCATCTGATCAACCGAGCGTCCTCGCATGAACCTCCTCGACTATTTCCGCCGCCTCTTCACCTACGACGATTGGGCGAATCGCGAGTCCATCGCTTCGTTGCGCAAGAACGAATCCGCTACGCACTTCGCATTCAAGGTGATGTCGCACATCATCGCGACCGAGCGTGTCTGGCTGGCTCGCCTTGAAAGCCGCCCCGATCCCGTGGTCTGGCCCGAATGGACGCTCGACGAAACCGATCACCACCGCGCCGAAAATGCTGGCCAGTGGCAGCAATATCTCGATGCACTCACTCCCGCCAGACTGGAAGAAGAGATTTCTTATCGCAATACCAAGGGCGAGTCCTTCCGCAGCATGGTGCAGGACGTGATCACGCATGTGCTGATGCACTCCGCCTATCATCGGGGACAGATCGCCAGCGACTTGCGCGCCTCCGGCGGCGCACCGCCGTACACGGACTTCATTCATGCAGTCAGGCAGGGATACGTGGACGAAGAATAGAGATGAAGCTGTCATTCCGAGCGAGGTCGCCTCTGTTGCGACCGAGTCGAGGGACCTTGCGTTTGGTACCATGCGCATTTAAGAAATCTTAAGGTTCCGCTCGCTGCCGTTCACCACTTTCCCGCGACAACTCTGCCTCCGATGTGCTAAAAAGCCGCTTTACTTCGGAGACCCAAACCATGCCCTTCGATGGAATCAACCGTCGTACCTTCGTGAAGTCCTCAGCCGGATTCGCCGGCGCCGCCATGCTCTCGCGCGTCGGCCTTTTTGCGCTCAATGCCGCCGATCCGGTGCCGAACACCACGCAACCCATTCACGTCACTCCCGTGGATTTTCCCAAAGATTTTCTCTGGGGTAGCGCCACCGCCTCCTATCAGGTCGAAGGTGCATGGAACGAAGACGGCAAAGGCGAGTCGATATGGGATCACTGGTCCCACACCGTGGGCCGCGTGAAGGGCGGCGACACCGGCGACGTCGCCTGCGACATGTATCACCGCTATAAGCAAGACATCGCGCTGATGAAGCAGATGGGCTTGAAGAGTTGCCGCTTCTCCATCGCATGGCCGCGCATTCAGCCAACCGGCACCGGGGCTGTAAATCAGAAGGGTCTCGACTTCTACAATCGCTTGACCGACGCCATTCTTGCCGCCGGCATTCGTCCGCTCCCAACTCTTTATCACTGGGATTTGCCGCAGGCGCTCCAGGACAAGGGCGGCTGGCCCAATCGCGACATGGTCGGCTACTTCACCGACTACACGCAGATTGTGGTCAAATCGCTTGGAGATCGCATTACGAACTGGTCGATCTTCAACGAACCCTGGGTCTTCACCACGCTCGGCTACTGGTGGGGTATTCACGCTCCCGGCCGCAACGAGGAAAAGGATTTCTGGCACTCCGTGCACGTCGTGAACATGGCGCAGGGGCAGGCATTCAAAGCGATCAAGGCGATCAATCCGAAGCTGAAAGTCGGCTCTGCATTCAGCGTGAGCAATTGCGAGCCGAAGACTGATTCTGCCGCTGATCGCGCCGCTGCCGACCGCATCCATGCATTCAACAACATTCTTTTTATCGAGCCCGCCATGCACGGCCGCTACCCGAAATTCACGCTCGACGATTCCGGCGAGAAGCTACTCGACGTGCGGTCCGGCGACATGGAAATGATTAAGGCGCCCCTCGATTTCATCGGCCTCAATTACTACGTGCGCACCATCGTAGAAGACGGCGAAGGCGGCGGTCCCATCCATGCGAAAACCAGCGGGGGCAAGCAGGGTCCCATCACCGACTTCGCCTGGGAAGTCTGGCCCGACAGTTTCCACGCCCTGATCATGCGTATCAGTAAGGAATATGACAACCCGGTAATCGAAATAACCGAGAATGGATGCTCGTACGGTGATACTCCCATGACCGACGGCAGCGTACCCGATCGACGACGGACCGATTTCTATCGCGGCTATATCAGCGCGGTTGGCCGCGCCATCAAAGATGGCGCCAATGTCCGCGGCTATCACGCGTGGAGCATTCTCGATAACTTCGAATGGGCGGAAGGCTATTCACAGCGCTTTGGACTGGTGTATGTCGACTTCCGTACGCAGAAGCGCTACATCAAGGATTCAGGAAAGTGGTACTCGCGCCTGGCAACGACGGGAAAACTAACCTAAAACAACTTAGCCACGGATTCCACAGATCATCACGGATGGTTCTATAAAATGTCCGTGAAAATCCGTGCAATCCGTGGCTGGTTTTGTTTTTGAGGTCTACTTCGCCTGCTCTAACCGCTTATTGATAACGTCCCAGTTCACCACGTTCCACCACGCCTTCAGATACTCGGCACGGCGATTCTGGTACTTCAGGTAATACGCGTGTTCCCACACGTCATTGCCCATGATCGGAAAGTGCCCGTCCATGATCGGACTGTCCTGGTTCGGCGTGCTCAGGATCTCACACTGACCGGCTTTGCTGCGTACCAGCCATGCCCAGCCGCTGCCAAAGCGCTTCACCCCGGCATCGTTGAACTTTTCTTTGAACCCATCGAAGCCGCCCAGTCCGTTGATCACTTCAGCGATCCGGCCCGTTGGTGCGCCGCCGCCGTTCGGCTTCATGATCGTCCAGAACATGCTGTGATTCACATGTCCGCCCACGTTGTTGCGCACTGCAGTGCGGATGTCTTCGGGAACGCTGTTGATGCTCTTCAGAATCTCTTCCGGCGACTTGTTCTGCCAATCCGGATGCTTCGCCAGCGCGGCATTCGCGTTATCGACATACGCCTGGTGATGCTTGTCGTGGTGCAGGTGCATGGTTTGCTCATCAATGTACGGCTCCAGCGCGTTATACGCATACGTCAATGCTGGGACTTCAAGTGCGACTGCAATGGCCATTGCTCTTCCTCCAATAATTGTCACTTAGGATTCCGGAACTACGCAGAAGACGACTTCTTTCTCTGATGCAAACCGCCCAGCTCCGATTCATAAAACCGGAGCTGAATCCAACTTCGCTTTCACAACGGGAAGGAGCACCCCACGTGCTCAACCAACCTATTTTCTCACTTCACGCTTTCGTAGCACTGACTTATCACCAATCTTTCCCGAGCCTTTGCCTTGACTTTCAATTACCTATTGCCTATTACCCGATTACCAATTGTTCTTAGTCATCATCCTCTTTAGCCGATGCAGGCAGCACATTGTGCTGTGGCTTCGGCTCAGGTCTTTTTCCCATGCGATCGCGCCACAGAATGCGATTCAGCTTCGCCGTGTCGACGGCATCCGCATGGCTGAAGTCCATCTTCATCGACTCCTTCGCCCCTTGCGCATGCGGAGCATTGGCCTGGTAAATCAAATCACTTTCCTGGTTGCGGTAATCGGCTTCAAACGCAGGCTGGTTCCCGCTTCCGGTGAACAGCGGAGCCATGACCGCGGCCTGCGCATCGTTATTGTTCATCGCCGGAACGCCTAGCAGCACTTCCATCGTATGGATCGTGTTTACCGTTGTGTAAAAGTTGTGATCAACGAATGGTTTCTGCGTCGCCGAAGGCGAGTATTTGCTGATCACCAGCGCGATGCTGCGATGCGCGTCTACGTGATCGGCTCCATTTTGTGCGTCATCTTCGAGCACGAAGATTGCAGTGTCATTCCAGTACGGACTGTGTGAGATGGCTTCGGCCACGCGCCCTACAGCCAGATCATTGTCAGCGACAGAGGCACTCGGCGTCGGCATGCCGGGCCGAGTTCCCGACGTGTGATCGTTCGGCAAGCGCAGAATGATGAACTGCGGCATCGGATCCGACTTGCCGCTCTTCTTTTGATCGAGCCAGCCGTTGAACTCCCGCAGGAACTCGTCGATGCGCAATTGATCGGGGAAATCGAGCCGAAAATCGGGATAGTTGGGATCGAAGTGATCGCGCAGCTCCGGTTTCGTCGCAACGTTCTCCGCTAGCAACGGTATATCCCACTGATAAGGATTCGGCGGACCGTCTGCCACTCCTGCGCCCGTCGGCATTGGCTCTCCGGGCTTCGATACTCGTTGCGCGCAATGTCCTGGCGTCGCAAGCGGCGTCCCCTCCTGCGGCGGGAGATCCGCATCTCCGCCTCGATCGCAAAAATGGCTGGACACATACTCGCCATAGTGGCGATACGTGATTCCGTGCTTCGCCATGTTGGTCCACAAGTATCCGGTGCCCGGCTCATTCACATCCGCGATGCCCTGCTTGATCGGATACTCGTCGGCCACCGTGCCTTCGAAGTCGTAGCTGCGCTCGCCTCCACGATACGTGATCTGCCACGTTCGCTCGGTGTAGTCGCTGGTGATCGCCGCCGTCGACCACACGTGTCCATCGCCCGAAACCTCGCCGCTGTCATAGAAGTTGTCGAGCACACCAAATTGCCGCGCCAGCTTATGCTGGTTCGGCGTAATGTCCTCGCCATACATCGCCAGCGATGGATCACTGTCGCCAACGCCGATGTCGCCGAAGAGCTGATCGTAGGTGCGATTTTCCTTGATGATGTAAATCACGTGGTGAATCGGATTCTTGCCGCCTTTGAACGGAATTGCGTTCGCCCGTCCGCTCATCAGATTGCTATCGAGCACTTCTTGGGTAAGTGCCGGAAGATTCTTCTCCGCGTCGGAGATCTTGATCCGTGCTACCGATCCGTGCAGCAACGTCGCAATATAAGGATGCGAAGCATGCGCACGATCCGAAGCGCCCTCCCGCGGCGCATTCGGTCCAGTGCCTTGCGCCTTGCCGCTGACGACGAGTAGTTCATCGCCGTGAGCAGCGAGCGCGGTGGGGTACCACTCGGTGGGAATGAAGCCGAAAGCCCTTTCATGATCGAACTTGATGTCCCGAGCAGATAGCGATGCACCATTCACTACCCTGAGCACTCTGCCTAAATCGAAGACTGCTACAGCATCGCTGGATGCGTTCGCAACGAAATACTCCGTCCCGTTCTCATTGAATGCAACTGCATTCGGAAACGCGCCAGCAGCACTCTGTCCCACCAATTTCGCTGAAGCAAGAACCGCTATTCCAGATCCTGTATTAACGAGCGCAATCTCGTCCGTGTTAGCGAGGGTCACAGCGATCGTCGATTCATCCTTGCTCAGTGCCATTGCCGTCGGATGGCTCCCTGGATCGGTCGCTGACTTCGGCGCGTGCAGCTTGATCCAGCGCGTGACTGTTCCCTTCTCGAGATCCAGTTCCGCCACCTGCGACGCATTCCACAAACTCACCCATGCACGTTTGCCGTCCTTCGTTGCTATGACTGCATACGGAAACGACGCCGGCACCCAATCACTGGTGCTCACGTCGAAACGCTTCTCAATGCTGCCTGACGCGGCATCGATCAGCAGAACGTCGTCAGACAAGTTATCCGCGACCAGCAACTTCTCCGCGTCACCGTTGTTGATCACCGCCAATCCTGCCGGATAAGGCACAGCTGTGCCCTTCGGCGCATGATCGGACACACGCGCCACCCGCTTTCCTTCCGCAACCTTTTGCGGCGGAATCTTGATGAACCGCTCCGGCGCGACCTTCCCGTCGGCGAAGGAATACACCACGATCCCATTGCCCGTATCCCCAGCCGATTTTCCCGTCGGATCTGTCAGCGATCCCATCGACGCGTACAGATGTTTGCCGTCGCCGCTGAACGCCAGTCCAAGAAAATAGCTTTGCTTCGCGTGAGCGCCCAGGCGCGCATCGGGGAATTCGGTGATGGCATTCGTCTCCAGGTTCAGCACCGCGATTCCCTGCTGCTGGTTCATCGCCGTTGTCCCATAGCCGTTCTCGAGAATCGCCGCGTACTTGCCGTCCGGACTGACCACGATATTCGTCGGCAGGCTGCCAATCGCGCGCGGATCGCCGGGTGCCGGTGCCATCAACTTCTTGCTGCTGGGCAGATTGATGGTTTTCTTTTGCTGGGCCGCGAGTGAACCGCTGAATACCAGGAACACCAACAACAGGTTGCGAGAATTCATGATCCATCCTGTAGGAATGAAAACGACCAGCTTACCTCTTCGATGTTAACGGCAGGCGAACTCATGTCCTCACCGCGCAGCTCGCAGATCTTCAGCAATCTTTGGCAATACGGCCTTCAGCAATCGAGCCATGCTGCCCTCCGACTTCTTCATCACCGTGAGCACTTCGCCATGACTCAACTCTTGATTCGAAACATCCGCTGCCAGATTCGCCACACACGAGATTGCCAGAATTTTCATCCCCATGTGCCGCGCTACGATCACCTCGGCCACCGTCGACATGCCTACCACGTCTGCTCCCATGGCGCGAAATGCGCGGATCTCCGCCGGAGTTTCGTAACTTGGACCGGTCAGTCCCACGTAGACGCCTTCATGCACATCCAGTTCCAGGCGTCTCGCCTCCTCCAACGCGAATTCGCGATACTGCTTCGTGTAGGCATGAGTCATGTCGGGAAAGCGTGGACCAAAGCGTTCGTCATTGGGACCAACTAGCGGATTCGCGCCCTGCATATTAATGTGATCCTTCAGCACCACCAGCGATCCGGCCTTGTAACTGGCGTTGATTCCGCCGGACGCGTTCGTCAGGACTGCCGCCTTCACGCCGAGCCGCCCCAGCACTCGCATGGGAAACACGACCTCGCGTGCCGAATAGCTTTCATAAAGATGTACGCGGCCCTGCATCGCGGCAACCGGCACACCATCAACGTATCCAACCACCAGCCTTCCCGAATGCCCCGCCACAGTTGACTGTGGAAAGTGTGGGATGTCGCGATAATTAACGCGCACCGCCTCGCTCAGCTCATCGGCGAACGCTCCCAATCCTGATCCGAGAACCACGGCGATCTGCGGTTGTGTCTTGATGTGCCCGCGTACGTATGCCGCAGCTTCCTCTGCGTGTTCGTATTCCCCCGATGTTTGGGCAGGTTTCTCTGCGGCGCTCATGCTGTTGTGTTCCGTAGCTGCATCTCACTCCAGGTGTTTCAACCTAAAGCATTCCATCATACTCATAGCAGGCCTGCAGTTTGCGCAAAGTCGTGCGGTTCCTTATCCTCGTTAGTCCGATCCCGTATGTTCGCACCGCTCAAAACCACGCGACGGCCGTTCCATCTTCGCGCGCTGTTCGCGTTCGCGCTTCTCTTGTTCGCAACAATCGCCACTGCCCAGCAAGCACCACGATTTCAGATTTCTTTTCCAGCATCCGCGCACGTCTCGCCGATCACCGGACGCGTTTTTCTCATTCTCGCCACTTCGCGCACGCCCGAGCCGCGTCTCCAAGTCGGATCATTCGAATCTCGCACGCAATTCTTCGGAACCGACGTCGCACAACTCGCCCCCGCACAGCCGGTCGCCATCTCTAGCGGAACACTTGGCTATCCGCTCGCCGATCTCTCGCAGCTCCCCGCCGGCGATTACTATGCGCAAGCCGTTCTGAACGTCTACACGGAATTCCATCGCTCCGACGGCCGCGTCATCTGGGCGCACCTCGATCAGGGCGAGGGCCAGCAGTTCAACAGTTCGCCAGGGAACCTCCACAGCGCGGTCGCCAAAATTCATTTCGACCCCAAGGTTCCGGACGAATTCAAATTCACCCTCAGCGAGACTGTTCGGCCCATACCCGCTCCCGTCGACACCACCTGGATCCGCCACGTCCGTATTCAGAGCAAGCTGTTGAGCGCATTCTGGGGACAGCCCATCTATCTCGGCGCAACCGTACTTTTGCCCCACGGCTACGATTCCACCTCGCAGCCGTATCCAGTTATCTACGATCAAGGCCACTTTGGCGACGCGGCGCCTCTGGATTTCACTGACTCCGCCCTTGACGATGAGGTCCGATACGGCCGCTCTGCGGAGTTTTCGGCCCTCTGGCGCAATGGGCAGCTCCCGCCCATGATCGCCGTCACCTTCCAGCATCCAACCCCATTTTTTGACGATTCCTACGCAGTCAATTCCGCCAACAATGGTCCCTACGGCGACGCCATCATGCAGGAGCTGATTCCATATCTAGAAACCCATTTCCGCATGATCCAGGAACCGTTTGCACGCCTGCTTACCGGCGGTTCAACCGGCGGATGGGAATCGCTGGCACTGCAAGTCTTTCATCCCGAGTTCTTCGGCGGCACGTGGACGTTCTATCCCGATCCGATCGATTTCTCCCGCTATCAACTGGTCGATATCTATAAGGATGACAATGCCTTCGACGTTCCTGGTTACACTCCGCCGATTCCGCAGCGCCCGCTGCGGCGAACGGTTGAAGGACAGGTACTTCTCACCGTGCGCGAGATGTCGCAACTGGAGCAAGTGTTGGGAACGCACGGCCGCTCCGGTCAGCAACTCGAGGCCTGGGAGGCCGTCTACGGTCCGGTTGGAGCTGACGGTTATCCGCAGCCTCTTTGGGACAAGCGTACGGGAAAGATCGACCATCAGGTTGCGGACTACATGCGCCGTTACGATCTGCGCGCGTATCTCGAGAAGAACTGGCAACGCGTCGGACCGGAACTCACCGGCAAGATCCATATCTACGTCGGTGACATGGACAATTACTACCTTAACCTCGCGGTTTATCGCATGCAGGATTTTTTGACCGACGTGAAAAATCCTGCTGCCAATGCGACCTTCGAATTTGGCCGCCCCATGAAAGGCCACGGCTGGCAGCCAATGAGCAATGCCGATTTGGTCAGGATGATGTACGACTACGCGAAGTTGCACGGCCCGCAATACGCCTCCGCCAGGCACTGAGCATGCCGCCCGCAACTCGCGACGGATAACCTGCCGATAGTTCCCTACATCGTAAAAAATGGGGGGAAACGACATGCAAAATTTCAGGGTACTACGTCTTCCGGCGCTGGTGTCGATGCTGATGCTCGCTCTTTCCGGCTTCGTTTGGGCAGATCAGACAAAAACGGATGTCGACGAACGTTTGCAAGACGCCGCCAAAACGCTGCGTGAGATCGAGAATGCTCCCGACAAAGGGATACCAAATGAGGTTTTCAGCGGCGCGAAATGCGTTGCAGTCGTACCAAGCATGATTAAGGGCGGCTTCATTCTAGGCGGACGTCATGGACGTGGCGTGGCCACGTGCCGGTTGCCAAACGGTTCCTGGAGCGCGCCGGCCTTCTTCACAATTACCGGTGGCAGCTGGGGAGCTCAAATCGGTGTAGAGGACATTCAACTGGTGATGATGATCATGAACGAGGAAGGCATGCGTCATCTGTTGAACGATAAATTCAAGATTGGCGGGGAAGTTTCCGCCAGCGCCGGCCCTGTCGGCCGCCAAGCTTCCGCCCAGGAGGGCTGGAAGATGAACGCCGAGATCTTAACTTATTCTCGATCCAAAGGTCTCTTCGCGGGCGCTGACCTTGGTGGCTCCGAGATTGAACGTGATGGCGATTCCACGAAAGCCATGTATGGAAAGGATCTATCGAACCAGGCCGTTCTCGACGGAAAAGTTCCCGTTCCAACGGCGGCGCATGGTTTCATCGCGGCGGTGAGCCGAGCAAAGAAGGGCGAAACGGTCGCTGCGGCTGCAAGTCACAAGTAACAACCAGTTTTGATGAACAGTGCGCAGCTGCTCGCAAGCGCTGCGCACTTTCTTAACGGCTTCGCTGCACTGGTTTGCGTTTTGACTCGGCGGCAGCTGCAATCTTTGCGCGCGCATCGCAACGCTCCAACAGATCTCTGCGCTTCTGATTCCTCGCCTTCATGTGGTCAATCAACGATTGCCAAAGATCGGCGTCAACTTGCAAGGCGTCGCGCCCACTAAATGCCTGTACGTTTCCGGTATCGTATCGAAGCATGGTCACGCGCGCGCCCATCCCTCCAACCAGCTTCTCCGTATCTTGTATTTCATCTCGCAGATCTTCGCGCATCTCGGCCCATGCGGCGCTCGATCCACCGCAATAGCCAGGATTTGTGCTGGAAGTCTGGGCTTGTCCAACGGCGCAGGCGGCGACGAGCAGAAAGCAAAGAATTTTCATTCGCCCATGCTAGCTGAAATCACTCGACGAAGCCGAGGCTTGCGGTGGCTGAACTTTCTGAGTTCGTTCGTTGGGTGATTAGTTGGAGGCTATGGGCGTCCAGTGCAGTTGCTCAACAGCAGAATACCTTTGGGGGAGGACGGGGAGAGAACGGCGCGAGCATTATGCGCTACTCGAATTGTTACGCAACACAAAAATCTAGTTGGCTAGAAAATCTGGAAGTCACTCAAAAGAAAGCAGCTTTCACGCGCTGGATCGCCCGTTGAATTTTGCACAGGCGGCTATACTCAAGAACGCAGTCAAAGAATCGAAATCATGGAAACATTTCCTCGCTTCGATCTCACCGGCCAAATCGCACTGGTCACCGGCGCTGCCCGCGGTTTAGGACACGCCATCGCTCTTGCACTTGCCAACGCTGGCGCGGACGTTGCGGTTGGATTGCGCGACATCAAGGCCGATGGCGATCTGCCGCACAAAATCACTGGACTGCGCCGCCGCGCGTTACCTCTGCAAATGGATCTTACGAAGCAGGACCAGATCTCGCGTGCCATTGACGACACGGTCAAACACTTCGGGCGCCTGGATATCCTGGTGAACAACGCCGGCATCGCTCCGGGCAACGTGGCCGAGGATGTCACCGAGCATGACTACGATCTCACAATGCAGGTGAATCTCAAGGCAACGTTCTTCGCGGCGCAAGCTGCTGGTCGCGTGATGATCCGCCAGAAGAGTGGACGCATCATCAACATGAGCTCGCAAGCGGGCTTCGTCGCCTTGCCGACCGAGTCGATCTACTGCACAAGCAAAGCAGCGGTCGTCCACCTGACCAGATGTCTCGCGGTGGAATGGGGTAAGTACAATATCACCGTGAACGCCGTCGCGCCTACCTTCATTCACACGCCTGGAACAGCGGAAGCACTGGCAGATCCTGCATTCCACGCGGATGTCGTCGAGCGCATCGCGGCCTTGCACCGGATTGGCGAACCCATGGACGTCGCAGGAGCAGTCGTGTTCCTCGCGTCCCCCGCCGCCTCGCTGATCACCGGACATACCATCGTGATTGATGGCGGCTGGACGGCACGCTAGCGCACCATGCCCTCGATGTGATCCGCCAGCATTCGAAAGACGGTATTGCGTTCATAATCGCGACAGACCAGCGCGCGTCCGTTTGCAGCGCGACGCTTCGATTCTTCCGGATTGTCGATCGCCTCGGCGATCTTCGCGGCCAGATCATCAGGATTCCCCGGCGCATGGGTCCAGCCAGTCACGCCGTCGATAATGGTTTCGCACAGTCCCCCCGTAGCTGTCGCAACCACGGGTGTACCGCACGCAAGCGCTTCCAACGGAGAGAACCCTAGCCCTTCGGCTCGGCTCACTTGCACGCATAGATCAGAAGCCTGGTAATAAGTTGGCAGCTCTCTCGTAGGATGAACGGCGGCGCTCACGATCACGCGTTCGGCAACATTGAATTCTCTCGCCAGTTGCAGGAACTTCTCGTGACGCCCAGTGAGGCACAGCAACCATACATCCCGGTTCGCCTTCAGCAGTTCAGCAAGCGCCGCCAGCAGGGTCGTCGTGTCCTTCTCCGGCGCAACCCTGCTGCTCGAAAAGATGAGCGCACCCATCGCGGGCAGACCCAATTGAGTCCTCAAAACGGATCGTGGCGTCACCGGCAGCTTGAACACATCGACGTCTACGCCGTATGCCGGAATGACAGAAACGTGCGTGCCAGCACCATGCGACCGCACTACTGTCTCAAGATGGCGGCTTAACACGACATAGCTCGCCCCACTTCGCGCATTCAGCCGCGCAAGCGCTCGCAGAGTCCAGTTCTCAAATCCGCGATACGGATTTTCACGATCGTTCGCCGATACGCGGCAGCGATAGTACTCCTCCGTAGCCGAGCATACGAACATCGTCGTCGGTTTCCCTGTTATCTTGGCTGCGGAATTGGCTGCCAGCGCTGCCAGTCCATATCCCTGTACGACACAGACGTCGTATTCGTCCCGCTTTGCAATCAACCCGCGAAATACAAGTTCCGCAAATCTGGGAC
Source organism: Terriglobia bacterium (assembly GCA_963826275.1). Classification (GTDB taxonomy): domain Bacteria; phylum Acidobacteriota; class Terriglobia; order Terriglobales; family Acidobacteriaceae; genus JAJPJE01. The sequence continues at coordinate 64,108 of CAWGWI010000022.1, forward strand.
GTGAGCTCGGTCCCACGGTCACCTGAACCGGCACCGAGGGCTGCTGGCTGATTTCACGGCCGCCTCGAATCTTCCTCGCCAGAATCGCCAGACTGGATACCTGCTCCAGTCCTTCGACCAACCGCACGTCCGTGCCGCTCTCAACCACGAAAAGCACTCGGTGGCGGCGAGTTCCTGGCAAACCTGCGCGCGGCGCAATCGAATCGGCCGCACATGCTGACTCATCGACTGGAATGGAATAGATGTGGCTCATCCGTTTGCTTCCGATGCGAGTTCCACAATCCGTTTCGCCATATCAGTCCATGTGTAACTTCGCAGCTGATCCGCAAATGCGCGCGTCTGTTTCTTCCAATGCTCCAGGTTGTCCACGCAGCCCTTGATCAGCCCGGCAAGGCCATCGCTGTCCGCGCAATCCGACAATAGCAGTGGCTGCATTCCTGCCGGATAAAGCTCGGCAATTCCTGCTGAGGCGCTGACGATGGCAGGCACTCCGCGACAGATCGCCTCCTGCACATTCAACCCAAATGTCTCATAGAGTGACGCACTCACAAGTACGTCCGCCGCCGCTAGAACATCGTTCACGCGCTCGGTAAATCCGAGAACCCTCACCGACTGGCCCAGCCCACTCGCTGCAATTCGCGAACGCCAGCGCTCCAGCTTTGCTCCTCCGCCGGCGACCACCAGAACGCAATTCCGTTCAAAGCTACGTGACGTCCGTTCCCAAGCTCGCCACAGCGTTTCCAGCCCTTTGTTTTCGTCCCATGTCAGCGCGCCGACGAAGGCGACGACTCGATCGGCTGGGCGAATCTTCAACCAGTCGCGCGCAGCTGTTCTTTCCAATGCAGTCGCAGGACGCAAATCAGGCGAGCTGCCCAGGTACACAACTTTCACCCTCGATGCCGGAACACCGACCTCGGTAATCACTTGCCGCGCGGCGGTCTGGGAATTCGCGATTACCAGCTTCGCGCACCGCAGAGCACGCGCTTCTCCGCGCCGATACATACTTCGCAACAATCGGTCTTTCCAGCGGATCCAAGCCGGCAGCGCATCTCGGTACATCGAAGGGTAGCCTTTGTGAACGTAGTGCACCCAATTGATGTCGCCGAAGCTACAGTTCCCCCCATTCACCACAACGCGGGCGCTTGGATGCTGCCGCACCAGTCGTTCCGCCTCTCGGTTTCCCACGTGCCAGAGTCCACGCTCGCCGAGCGCAGTCGAGCCGAGAAATCGCGGCACCTGGGCACGCACAAATCCCGAAGTTCGCTCCTCGTCAAAGTCGTGCCCAACCAGATACACTTCGTGTCCGTCCGATCGCAGATATTCCGCCAACGCAAGATTCGCGCGGTCCATGCCCCCGTGCTGATGGAATCCTCCGCAGACGATGAGCCAGGGTTCTCGTTCAGCCGGCAGAAGCGACAGGTCTCTGCGCCATGCGAGGGCGCGATCTGGCTCGCGCCGATCTGTTCTGGCATCTCAGTCGAAGCGCTCATCACAATCAGTCATTTTTCGTGGACCCGGGGCAGGGGTCAATGTACAGGCGTATACCGCCAGTTGTACCGATGTTTACCCTCGGGAGTCGCCCTCGTTGGGAAACCGGACCTTGCACCTCTGAATCTGGGAGAATGAGACTGAGTTCCGGAAATAATGGAAGAAGTTGCCGCACATCCCGAAATCACATCGCTCGAACCAACCAGCGTCATGACCTCATCCCCCGGAAAGCCTCTGGCGCAACAAACCCTCTCGGTCCTTCATGTTCACAGCGGAAATCTGTTTGGCGGAATCGAACGCGCAATACTCACCTGCGTCGAAAATCTGCCCCTGGCGCCTTCCACCGAATTCGAATTCGCCCTCTGCTTCGACGGCCAATTGAGAGAGCAGCTGGCCTCTGCCGGGCAAACGATCCATAACCTGCCGGAAGTGCGCGCGCGAAATCCGCTCACGATCGTGACGGCCCGCCGACAGCTCACCACGGTGCTGCGCCGGAAGCCATATGCAGTTGTAATTTGCCATTCTCCCTGGACTCACTCCATCTTCGCGCCGGCGATCGAACGTGCTGGAGTTCCAGAACTGTTCTGGGCGCACGATCATTTCTCGGGCAAGCACTGGCTGGAACGCTGGGCACGCAGATCGCAGCCCGGATTCGTGATCAGCAACGGTCATTACTGTGAAGAATCCGTAACCAGAATTTTCCCGGGCGTTGGACGCCAGGTAATGCGGTACCCGGTCTCGAGCCATCGTGTCCGCCTTTCACCCGACGACAGATTGCGCTTGCGCAGTGAGCTCAAGACTCCTGATGACGCAGTGGTGATCGTCCAGGTCAGTCGTATGGAACCCTGGAAAGGTCACAATCTGCTGTTGGAATCCGCCGCGACGATGAGCCAAGATTTGCCGTGGGCCGTATGGTTCATTGGGGGTGCTCAACGAAAACAAGAGGAAACCTATCTCTCCGATCTCAAGGCAAAAGCGGCGAGCCTCGGCATATCTGATCGCGTGCGCTTCGCAGGCCAGCGACCAGACGTGCCTCACCTGCTCGCCGCGGCCGATATCTTCTGTCAGCCGAACCAGGCTCCCGAACCATTCGGACTTGTCTTTGTGGAAGCACTCTCGCAGGCGCTACCGGTCGTGACGTTCGCAATGGGAGGGCCAGCTGAGATCGTTGACGATACCTGCGGTGTATTTGTACCACCCGGCCGCACGGATGAACTCGCGTCGCAACTCGAACGCCTTATCCGCGATAGCGATCTGCGCCGCAGACTCGGCGAAGCTGGACCAGCGCGCGCAAAAGCACTCTGCGATCCGTCAGTGATTCTCCCGCAACTCGAGAAGGTACTCTCTCAGTTGAGCGCAGCGAAACGGGTTTAAGAGGAGACTTTCTTCTCACTTCGAGAGTTCATCCACCTTCTTGATGTCGTCGTCCAGTCCCAGCAGTTCCCACCGTTGCAGCGAAAACGGCACATTTCCATTGATCCATACGTAGTCGTGAAAATCGCGCAGATTGAACTTATCTCCCAATTCCAGACGCCGGTCGGCCAGCATGCGCTCGATTTGCAGCTTGCCAATTTCATAGTCAATGGCTAAGCCGGGCGCAGTAGCAAAGCTGGCCGCCTCTCCTTGAGCGGTATCGCGATCCATAGGAACCGTCTTCTCCAGGTAATCGGCAGCTTGTTCAATTGTGAACTCGCCCAGCGCAAGCTTCACATCCGCTTCCACGCGCAACGCTCGCAGACGCGCGAAGTTGTAGATGATCTCGCGCGTTCTCGGACTGTCGTCGTACAGTCCGGCCTGCAACATCATTTCTTCCGCATAGAATCCGATGCCCTCGTTGGCCACGGAATCGTAGTACTGCCGTCGTATGGGATCCGGATTTCGCCGCGCCAGCGACAACTGAAAGAAGTGTCCGGGCACGCCTTCATGCACGCCGGTCGTCCGCGTATCCAACGCATACGCTTTGTTAAAGTACGGGAGATGATTCGAGGGCGGCGTCAGCCAGCGTGTTCCGTTGTCGTGCAGTCGCGACGCGCTGCCAAAGTCGTCGATCTCGCCAAAGCCATCCAGCGCCGCCAGGTAATCCGGCATCGGACGCAGCGTCCAGTGCGGCAGATCCGCGGGGACACTCAAAATCTGATGCGACACCAGGTATTGCCGTATCTGTTCCTCGTCATGCGTTCCGCGACCGACTTCTTCTTCGGTTCTCCCGGCCATCTTTAGTTCTGGCGCGCCAATATCCCGTTGCCGTTCGTAGACCTCGAAGGCGAGCACACGATCAAAGTCCTGCCGCGCCATCGCCAGCAACTGCTCTGGCGTGTACGGCAGCAGCGCAACCTTGTGCAGAAAAAATCCATAGGCGTTCGCGCCCAGGGCAAAGTCCTTCCGCATGCCAGGCAGGTTCTGCTTCAACCACTCGCGATAGGCGATCAGCGCTACACTGGCTTTCGAAACAGCCGCGCTGAACTGCGTACGCTGCTCTTCGCTTGCCAGCAACGGGGTTACGCCTCGCTCCACACGTTGCAGCCGCGCATCGATATCAGCCAGCGACCCGATTGCCAGCTCAGCAAAGGGACCAATCGGCCGCAAATTTGCCCTCGCCTGCTCGAGGATCGAAGGAATATTCTCGGCACGCGCCACGAGCTCTCGTGAACGCTCATCGCTGAACGGGGGTGGAGGCAGCAATTCCTCTTCTAGAGCAGTCACCGTCTGCTCCACGTAAAATGTCGGATCCCGTTGCCATCGCGGATTTACATCCAGTTCCCATCTGACCCGCGCCAGCGCCGAACCCATCAGCCGATAATCGACCTGTTTCGCAACCGGCCAACCTTCCGTGCTCATCGACCTCCAGCGCTCCTCGAATCGCGTCAGATGGGCACGCTGTTTCGCAATGGCCGCCGCCGACCAGTCGCGCACTCCACCCGTATGCTCCATGCGTGGGACATCGTCCCCTGTAAACGGACGATACTGCGCCCGCCACGCCCAGAAGTCAGACGCCAATTGGTCCAGCGAATCCGTTTTCGGTTGTGCACTGGAAATGGTGGACAGTAAAAGCAATGCCAGGATCACTCGCCCCATAGGTACGGCAGAATAGCACGCCGTGTCGACGTCTCTTGCCATCGGCGCTGCAGCGCTCTCAGCCAACGTGAACATCCTCCGTTCCCTATTAAGGACGACGGATCACGATTCCAGCTTTCTTCACTCCCAGCCTGCCCGCATAGCAATAACATAGGAAGTACGGCTCTCTCTCTTGGTACCCCGTGAGGCTCTCAACCATGAGTTCCAAGCCGCATTTCGATTTCGACTTCATCGTGATTGGCTCCGGCTTTGGTGGAAGCGTCTCCGCGCATCGACTCACCGAAAAGGGATATCGCGTCGCGGTCATGGAAATGGGCCGCCGCTGGACACCCGAAAACCTTCCGCGCACCAGTTGGTCGATTCATCGCTGGTTCTGGCGTCCGAAGCTTGCCTTGCGCGGTTTCTTCAACATGCGCTTCTTTCGGCACGTCACCATCCTGCACGGTTGCGCGGTTGGTGGCGGATCGATCACCTATGCCACCACCATGCTCCGCCCGCCAGACAAAGTTTGGGACATGGGATCGTGGGCCGGGCTAGCCGACTGGAAACGCGAGATGCCGCAACACTATGACAGCGCCTCGCGCATGTTAGGAGTAATCGAGAACCGGATTCTTGGCCCTTCGGACCGTCTTCTGAAAAAAGTCGCGGATCAGCTTGGAGTAGGCCATACCTTCTATCGCACCAACGCTGCTGTGCTTGAGCCCCAGGAGGGCGAGCAAGGCGGGCAAGTTGTCCCCGATCCATTTTTCGGCGGCGAAGGACCCGAGCGCACCACCTGCATCGCCTGCGGTGGATGCATGATGGGCTGCCGCCACGGCGCGAAAAACACTCTCGACCTCAATTACCTTTATCTCGCCGAAAAGCACGGCGCGCGCGTCTTTGCCGAAACCCGTGTAGTCGACGTGAAGCCACTCGCTGGCCTTTCTGACGGCAGCGCCGGCTATGAGGTCCACACTGTCCGCTCGACTTCACTATTTGGACTCGGCAAGCAGCGGTTCACCGCACGCGGCGTGATTTTTTCCGCCTCGTCGTTGGGAACCATGGAGTTAATGTTTCATCTGAAAGAAAGACGTTCGCTGCCCGCCATCAGCGACCAATTAGGACGCTTCGTCCGCACTAACTCCGAGTCGCTGATCGGGGTTCGCATCCCCGGGCACACAGATGATCTCTCTAAGGGAATCGCCATCGGTTCCGGCATCTTCATCGACGAGCACACACATATTGAAGCGGTTCGTTATCCCAGCGGATCGGATGCCATGGGCCTGCTCGGAACCATCCTGACCGGCGGTCGCCCCGGCCGCATTCGAATCTTCAGCTGGATCAGGAACGTCTTCGCTTCCGCGCTGCGCCATCCAGTGCGAACCTTCCGCATCTTTCAGCCTTACGGTTGGGCGCGCGAGAGTGTGATCCTGCTCTGCATGCAGGCGCTCGAGGCGCACATCGACATGTGCTGGAAGCGCCTGTGGTTCTGGCCGTTTCGCAAGTTCCTGGCAAGCCGCGGCGAGAAGGTCCCTACCTACATCCCCGCTGCGAACGAATTTGCGCAAAAGTTCGCGACGCTCACCGGCGGAGTCGCCATGAGCATGGTGCCCGAGATACTTTTCAATGTCCCCAGCACCGCTCATTGCCTGGGTGGATGTGTGATGGGCAATTCACCCAGCAACGGACTCGTTGACTCCCGCAATCGCGTCTTCGGCTATCGGAACATGTATGTCTGCGACGGATCGATGGTCTCCGCCAATCTCGGTGTCAACCCGAGCCTTACAATCACGGCACTGAGCGAGCGAGCCATGAGTTTCATCCCGCCAGCATCCGAGAATCACTGGAACGATGCGGCAGCGGACTCGGAATCTCGTTAGAAAAACTCCACTACGCCTGGAAACGTATGGGAAGCATGCTGCTCACGCGTACTGCCAAAGGCAAAGCTCGTTGCCGTCCGGGTCCTTGAAATATGAAAGCATGCCTCCCGGCTCTTCTTTCACGGGTGTTGTCATCACCCCTCGAGCCTGTAGATCGCGCGTGGCCTGCCCGATGTCGGTAACACCAAGGCTCAAGCGAGCGTTTCCGGTGCCCGGCAGCGCATTGCCCGGAGGATTCGGAACAAGCTCAAAGAGGACGCCATCGAGATCAAATCGTGCCACATAGTCGCGAGATACCAGGCGGAATCCCAGCACGTCGCAATAAAAGGCTATCGACTTCTCCATGTTCGACACGTGGTAATAGACTGCATCGAACTTAAGCTTGAGTGCAGGAGTCGGCATCGTGGAACCTCCTTGGATGCTGTATCAACGAGGATGAGGCGCGGTTCGCTTCGCGCGAGAACCTCGGAGCAATTCCCTCCCAACGAAAAAGACGAGCAGCGCCCCCAGATAGATGCCTGTATAAATAGCGACCATATCGCCCCTTTGTATGATGGCGGGGCTGGTTACGCGCAAGGTATAGGTCTCTCAGAACTGTTCGAACTATCCCCTGTCACTCAACAACTAGAGCATGGCGCAAGCTTCCACAACTTTATCGAGGAGCACTTCCAGAGCAGCGGCTTGATTCCTAAGCTCCTGCCTTGCGCCGCCCTCCGAACTTTGCGACAGTTCCTTGCGAAGCTTCTGCTCGTGATCTCGCAACACCTGGGCCAGTTCATCGAGTTCATCCGAGCTGAACTGCAATTGTCGGCTAACGATCTTTTCGAGAAGCTCTCCTTCAGCGGCCTCTTCGCTGTTCAAGAGGCGCTTCCCATCAATATCGTTCGTTTGCGAAATCTTCTCGCGCAGTTGGCGGCAATCTTGCTCGAGAATGTGAAAGAGTAGCCGGAGTTGCTCGAAAGTGAACTGGAGTTGCATTGGTTCACCTCCACGTCGTGGTTTCAGTCTAATGCTGTCGCGAAGCGATTTCAGTGATGTGCTGCCTCAGATTTTGTTCCGCGAACAATAACTTACGCATCCACCGCAACGTGTGTCTCGGTCCGCGTAATGCCCATCATCGAGTGAAGTTTATTCAACACGGTATCGTTCAACTCTGTCCACGCCGCGAACTCCACCACTGCGTAAACATCGCCCGAGCCCCAGCAGGCATCGGCCATTTTGACGCCGGGCAACGCGCGCGTTTCCCGTGCGATCTCTTGGGCCTTGCCGGTGTCCGTCGTAATGACCACATAGGCCTTCATGACACGACCTCCGAGGAAACTATAGGCACGAGATCGCCGCGTGGATTACAAACTTTTGCAAAGCAAAGCTCGATTCCGGAAACGGGAAAACGACACTGGAAAGCTAGCTCTCCCGGCGGACATGCGGTCTATACTGAAATCAGGAATAGTCAACAGGGCCGTTGGGCCGTGGCCAGCCCGGCGCGCTTGCACGTGACAACCGAAGTTTCACGTCCACACGCCAATCCGACCGCGACCTCGAGGAGTGCTGTATGGGTACCACGCCTCTTCAGGTCAAAGATAAAGATACGGTTGTGATCGAAGCTCCTCACCTGGAGCAACTGCTGCAAGCACTTACCGCACTGGGCTACGAAGTGATTGGTCCGACGATCCGCGATCGCGCAGTCATTGTCGATCGCCTGAACTCGGCTCAAGACCTGCCCATCGGGTGGACGGACGAGCAGGAGCCCGGAACCTATCGGCTCAAGCGGCGTGAAGACAGAGCCTATTTCGGCTATTCTCTCGGACCTCAATCCTGGAAGCGAATCCTACAACCGCCGGTTCAGAAACTTTGGAGCGCGGAACGAAGCGCCAAAGGATTCTCTATCGTTCCCGAACAATCTTCCTCTTCGCCTTCTCTTGCGTTGATTGGTGTACGCCCCTGTGAACTCCGCGCAATAGAAGTTCAGGACAAGATCTTTCTCAGCGGCGATCTCGTCGATTCCAACTACAAATCAAGACGTGGCGCCTTTGTTGTCGTCGTGAACTGCAGCCAGGCAGGAGGCACATGCTTCTGTGCGTCGATGGGTAGCGGGCCCAGCGCAACCTCCGGCTTCGACCTTGCGCTCACGGAAATCGTGAACGCCGAGAAACACTACTTCGTCGTCGACGTCGGGAGCGACAGGGGAGCCAAGCTGCTGCTTCAGGTTGCACATTCGCAAGCTACCGCGGCCGAGAAGGAAGCGGCTCACCAGGTTGTGGCCGAAACTGCTCGCCACATGGGCCGAACCTTAAACACTGCTGGCCTGAAGGATCTTCTTTACAGTTCGTATGACCATCCGCGATGGGACAACGTGGCGGCGCGCTGCCTTTCCTGTACGAACTGCACCATGGTGTGCCCAACCTGTTTCTGCACCACCATCAAAGACGCAACCGACCTGGCGGGAAGAACGGCCGAGCGCTGGAAAGAATGGGACTCATGCTTCACGACCGAGTTCTCCTACATCCATGGCGGCAGCGTCCGTGCCAGCGTGAAATCCCGTTACCGCCAATGGCTCATTCATAAGCTCGCAACGTGGAGCGACCAATTCGATGTCCTCGGATGCGTCGGTTGCGGCCGCTGCATTACCTGGTGTCCGGTTGGCATCGATCTGACGGAAGAGGTACGCGCAATTCGTGGAACAGACTCAAACCCAGAGGGGAGGCGCCATGATTCAAACGCTTGAACCGATAATCCGGGAACATCCCTTCTTCCACGGACTGGACGAGCAGTACATCCGTCTGATCTCGGAGTGCGCAAAGAACGTCCGTTTCGAAGAGGACGAGGTTCTCTTCCATCAGTCCGACCCTGCCGATCACTTCTACCTGATTCGCGAAGGCTTGGTCGCCGTGGAATTGCTCATCCCCCATCGCGGTCACACTACCGTTTTGACGGCGAGTAACGGCGAAGTGCTGGGCTGGTCGTGGCTGTTCCCACCCTATCGTTGGCACTTCGATGCGCGCGCCCTGCATCCCACGCGCGCACTGGCCTTCGACGGCAAATGCCTTCGCACCAAGTGTGAAGAAGATCACGACCTCGGCTATGAAATGTTTCGCCGCTTCACCCAGATGATGACCACCAGGCTCGAGTCGACGAGCTTGCAGTTGATGGATCTATATGGCGCCAACGCTTGAACATCCCGTTATCGAAACGTTGTCTCCACAACTCATGCTGCCGGACCTGTATCGCATCCAGCGGCTGAAGATGGAAACCGACGACACGTTCACGCTGGAGATGATCCCTGAAAATGGCCGCGCCCTCTCGTTCCTGCCGGGGCAGTTCAATATGCTCTACGTTTTTGGAGTAGGCGAAGTCCCAATCTCCATCAGCAGCGATCCGGGTGCCAGTCCCGCCATTCAACACACCACACGCGTTGTAGGTACCGTGACCAAGGCGATGGGAGGCCTGAAATCCGGGGATTCAATCGGCATCCGCGGGCCATTTGGGACTCATTGGCCGGTCGATAAAGCAAAAGACCGCGACATACTCATCGTCGCCGGTGGCATCGGATTGGCCCCGCTGCGGCCTGCACTCTTCTGGCTGATGTCGCATCGCGAAGAGTACCGCAAGATCGTTCTCCTCTACGGCACCCGTTCGCCAGACGACATTCTGTATCGTCACGAACTGGAGCACTGGCGCGGGAAGTTCGACCTCGAAATACAGGTAACAGTCGATCGCGCTGCGAGCACATGGCGTGGAAATGTCGGCGTGGTCACCACCATGATTCCGCGAGCGCCTTTCGATCCTTCGAACACAACCGTGTTCGTGTGTGGCCCTGAGGTGATGATGCTATTTACGGTGATGGAGCTGCGAAAGCGCGGCGTCACCGCCGAGCACACCTACCTTTCCATGGAACGCAATATGAAGTGCGGCCTCGGATGGTGCGGTCACTGCCAGTTCGGGCCCACATTCGTCTGCAAGCATGGGCCCGTCTTCTGTCTGGACCAGATCGAGCCGATCCTCGGGAAAGCGGAGATCTGATATGACCGTGCACAAGCCAAAATTAGCGGTCTGGAAATTCTCCTCCTGCGACGGATGTCAATTGAGTCTTCTCGATTGCGAAGATGAATTGCTCGCTATTGCCGGCGCAGTCGACATCGCGAATTTTCCGGAAGCCTCGCGCGCCGTCGAGAAAGGCCCGTACGATTTGTCCCTGGTCGAGGGCTCGATCACGACACCGCATGATGCGGAACGCATCCATTCCATTCGACGCGGCTCACGATGCCTGGTGACCATCGGAGCCTGCGCTACTGCCGGCGGCATTCAGGCCCTGCGCAATTTCAAGGACGTGAAGGAATTCACTTCCATCGTATATGCGCGGCCCGACTATATCGAAACTCTGAAGAAATCCACTCCCATCACCGACCACGTCTTCGTCGACTTCGAACTTCGCGGTTGTCCCATCAACAAGCGTCAACTGGTTGAGGTGATCAGCGCTTTCCTGAATCATCGCAAGCCGAACATTCCCGCGCACAGTGTGTGTGTTCAGTGTAAGCAGCGCGGCACCGTCTGCATCATGGTCGCGCAGGGCGTGCCGTGTCTTGGTCCGGTAACGCAAGCCGGGTGCGAAGCGATCTGCCCGGCCTATAGCCGTGGCTGCTATGGCTGCTTCGGACCGAAAGAAACACCGAACACCTCATCGCTGAGCCACCAATGGAGCGAATTAGGAGTCAGCGAACCGGACATGCTGCGCGCCTTCCGCAGCTTCAACGCGTATGCCGAACCTTTCCGCCGGGAGAGTGAGGCTCATGAAAAGTAAGACGATCAAAGTCGACTACCTGGCTCGGGTAGAGGGCGAGGGTGCGGTCTCCGTCAAAATCCGTGACCATCATGTGAGCGGCGTGCAAGTGAAGATCTTCGAGCCCCCACGTTTCTTCGAGGCTTTCTTGCGAGGGCGCAAATTCAGCGAAGTCCCCGACATCACCGCTCGCATCTGTGGCATCTGTCCCGTCGCCTATCAGATGAGCGCGTGCCAGGCGATCGAAGACGCCTTCGGCATGGAGATTCCGGCGCCCATCCGCTCACTTCGGCGCCTTCTTTACTGTGGTGAATGGATCGAGAGTCACGCCTTGCACGTGTACATGCTGCATGCGCCCGACTTCCTGGGATACGAAGACGCCATTCGCATGGCGGCCGATCATCCGGCGGAAGTGCAGCGAGGACTCCACCTCAAAAAAGTCGGCAATCAGATCGTCAGTCTCCTCGGCGGCCGCGAGATTCATCCGGTAAATGTACGCGTTGGTGGCTTCTATAAGATTCCCCGTCTGGCAGAGTTCCGGGCGCTCTTGGAAGACTTGAAGTGGGCCCTCGATGCTGCTCTCGAAACGGTTCGCTGGGTAGCCACATTTTCATTTCCAGATTTCGAGCGCGATTACGAGTTTGTGGCGCTGAAAAATTCTGATGACTATCCGATGAACGACGGTCGTCTGGTTTCGAACAAAGGGCTCGATATTGCAGTTCGTGATTACGACCGGTTCTTCGCGGAAGAACACATGCCGCATTCGAATGCATTGCATTCTGTGATCAAGCAACGGGGACAGTATTTCGTCGGCCCGCTCGCCCGCTACAACCTCAATTTCGACAGGTTCTCTCCCCTGGCTCAGCAGGCGGCGCGCGACGCCGGTTTGGACGTCGCGGTCCGCAATCCATTTCGAAGCATTATTGTGCGCAGCGTGGAACTCGTATTCGCATGCGAAGAGGCCTTGCGCATCATTACGAATCTGGAAATCCCGGCAAGTGCCGCCGTCGAGCCGTCGCCACGCGTAGCGACAGGTTTCGGATGCACCGAAGCCCCCCGCGGAATTCTCTACCACCGGTATCGTCTGGATGAACATGGCATCGTCTTTGACGCGAAGATCGTTCCTCCAACTTCACAAAATCAGCGAACCATGGAAGCCGATCTCAGCGAGTTCGTCTCGGCGCATATCGACACGCCACCGGACGACCTGCAACGGCAGTGCGAGCAAGCGATTCGCAATTACGATCCGTGCATTTCGTGTGCCACCCACTTCCTGAAACTCAATATCGAGTGCGATTAGCGATGCCTTCCCGTGTGGTCATCATCGGAGTTGGCAATCTGCTCCATGGCGACGACGGGATCGGAATTGCCGTTGCTCGCGGCCTGCAAGGCCAAGTCAGTAGTGAAGTTGCAATTCACGAGGAGCCTGGCGACGGCCTTCGTCTTCTCGAAACCTGGCGCGGCGCATCTTCGATCGTTCTCATCGACGCGATGCGCTCTGGTGCCCTGCCCGGCACGATTCGACGGTTCGATGTCCACCAAGAGCGCTTACCCTTTCCGCACTTTGCCAATTCCACACACGCCTTTGGCGTGCCTCAAGCGATCGAACTGGCGCGAGCACTCGACCAGCTTCCACCCAGGTTTGTAGTCTTCGGAATTGAAGGTGAGGATTTTGAACTCGGTGCTCCACTCTCTGACAGGAGCAAGAGAGCGGTCGATGAAGTTGTCACCAGGATCCTCGCGGACGTGGATCGCATGGTTGCGCAGCCTATAGGTTAGAGCCGACAGATCTGCCCCTAGTGGCTGGACATGTTTGGGAAGTTATAGTTCTGCGATCTCTTGCCGGGCGCGGAGAGCAGTTCGAACGTCATGCAAAATGGCGGAAGCGTGTCGGAGTCGAACCGACCAGACCCGGGGCTAACCCGACTCTCACCGGTTTTGAAGACCGGGGGCATCACCGGACACCCTGCGCTTCCGTGACCGCAGTCATTGTAGCAATCGCAAGGGTCCGATGATCAAACGCGCGCTTCTCGCCGCCGGCATGACGACTACCCGTACAGGCTTTGGGAAGTGACTGGCGCGGACACCTGTCCGCGCCCGATCCCATCTACTTCGCCGCCCCGTCTGCCAGCTTCTTTTTGCTCAGGTACCAATCGGTCAATTCCAAGCCTTCGTGGCTGCTCACGCGCTTTTCCGCGTCGGCCTGCGTGGCCGGCGCTGGCACCACCACCGGATCTCCTGGCTTCCAGTTCGCCGGAGTCGAGACCGCATTCTTATCGGCAGTTTGCAGGGCCATAAAGATACGCACCAACTCGTCGACATTTCGTCCGAGCGACATCGGGTAATACAGGATTGCGCGAATCACGCCCTTCGGGTCGATCGCAAATACCGCGCGTACCGTGGCCGTATCGCTCACTGCTTCGTGGACCATGCCAAACGCGCGCGCGACTTTCTGGTCGAGATCGGCGACAACAGGAAACGGCACCTTCACTCCCGCCTTCTCTTCGATGTTGCGGACCCATGCGATGTGCGAGTAGAGACTGTCCACTGAATTGCCGATCAGCTGAACGTTCAGTTTTTCGAAATCCGGATTGCGTTTTGCAAACTCGATGAACTCGGTAGTGCACACGGGTGTAAAGTCCGCTGGGTGTGAGAACAGCATCACCCACTGACCCTTGCTGGTGTAATCGCTCAGTCGAATAACGCCGTGCGTGGATTTCGCTTCGAAGTTCGGCGCAGGTTCATTGATACGCGGCATCCGGGGGCTGGCCGCTGCTTCGGTTCCATTACTGCTCATGCTCTTCTCCTTGTTACATGCGAATTAGCGCCGGCTGGAGGCGCGGTACAGAGTCACGGTTACTGATCGTTTTTGCCGCTCGGCGTATAACAGGTGGGAATTTTGCAACATCCACCCGACTGAACGCCGGGTGGCACACACGTGCTAGCCCGGCTGGCAGCAACAACAACAGCTGCGCATGGCTCGCTCGAAAACGTGCGTATATCTACACATGAGGATTAATCACCCACATCATCCTTTGATCCCAATAGTATCGCAAAGACATCTTCTAGAACAGCAAGGATCGAGAGAGGATAAGCGCATGCAGAAACTCGCATTCACCAAGGTCGATGTATTCACATCCAAGCCGCTGCAGGGCAATCAGCTTGCCGTATTCACCGATGCGTCCGACCTGGAAACAGAGCAGATGCAGTCGCTAGCGCGCGAGATGAATCTCTCCGAATCAACCTTCGTGATCTCGTGTCCCGTTGGCGAGAAGCAGAGCAACGGACACCGAGTCCGCATCTTCACCGTCAACGAAGAGCTTCCGTTCGCCGGGCATCCAACTCTGGGAACCGCCTGGGTTCTGCGCATGGCAAGCGGTGCGCCAGAAGTTCGCCTCGAACTGAACGTGGGCACGATTCCTGTTCAATTCACCACCAATAAGCATGGCGAACTCTTTGGCGAGATGCAGCAGCGCGATCCCGAATTCGGCAGTGTGCATTCACATGAAGAAGTCGCCCGAGCGCTTGGTGTTCGTGCCGACGATTTGGATCCTGAGCTGCCGATCCAGACAGTCTCTACCGGCGTCCCGTTTACGATGGTCCCGTTTCGTTCCTTGTCGACACTACAAAACTTACGCGCCAGCTGGTCAGCTATGACCGACTATCTCGACGGCAAGGACAGCAAGTTTCTCTATCTGGTCTGCCGCGAGACCGTGGATCCGGAAGCGCGCCTGCATGCTCGCATGATCTTCTACAACGGCGAAGATCCGGCAACCGGATCCGCCGCAGGATGCTGCGCGGCGTGGATGGCTGCACATGGTGTGTCCAAATCGGGCGAACGCGTGCTCATCGAGCAGGGACTCGAGATGAAACGCCCGAGCCGCATTTTCGTGTCGGCAGAAAAACACGATCAGCGCGTCTCCAACGTTCGCGTCGGTGGAAATGTTGTGGAAGTGGCGCGCGGAGAAGTTTTCTTTTGACCAACCGCGCGCCAGAGTGACTCGTTCGTGCGCGTAAATCGCGGCTGAATTCATCTCGGACTTCTGCCGCGATTTCCTCATATATTTCTCGCACAAACTCTTTACATCAACTCCCTGTCTGAATAGGATTCCGCTCGCCTGGTGATTCAAAAAAAGTAGCCACATTCAAAAGAGCGGGACAATTCCTCTGGCCGGTCCCACGACATTCATTGTCACGGCATGGAGGCTTGTACCCGACAGGAACCCCAATGAAGCCGAAAAGAACCATCCTCTGTGTGGACGACAATGAGCAATCCCTCTCCATCCGAAAAGTAATGCTGGAAACCCGGGGCTATCGCGTCCTCACATGCTCCAGCGCGCAGGAAGCTCTCTCTGTGTTCCGCAGCGGGGGGATCGACCTGGTGCTCACCGACCTCATCATGCCCGGACATGATGGACACTGGCTGATCGAGGAAGTAAAGAACCTCTCGCCACAAACTCCCGCAATTCTCTTCTCCGGAAAGATCCGGATCTACGACCGCGACCTGCGTGCGGACGCCTTCCTGCCTAAAGGAACCTATGCGCCGATCGAACTGCTCGAGCGTATCCGTTTGCTGCTGATACGCAAGCGCGGACCCAAGCGCAGCGCCGTTCCGCTCGTGGCAGCCTTGGCGAGTGCTGCGACGCCCGCAATGCCCATCAGCAAGATCGCATCTTAGAGTTTAGTGGGATCAAGTACGCGGGCGCAGCCGGCCTGTGCTACGACTACTCACATGACGCAGCTGTCGGCTGCGCCTTCCGCGTGTAGCTCAGAGCTGCGTCCTCACGCGAGCAACTCCGCTGGGTCGAAGTCCGCAAGCGCCAGCCTTAGGTTGCCGGGGTTGGTGGCGTAGGCCAGTCCAGTGTCCATGTCGATGGCACCTTCGCGAATCAGTCGCTCGATCTCCCCATCGAACTGTTGCATGCCTTCCTGATCGCCGTCTTTGATGGCGTCGATCAAGGCACGCCCTTCGCCCTCTCCGCGCTCAATATACTCACGCGTGCGCATCGTGGACTTCAGGATCTCCACTGCGGCCACACGGCCTTTACCGCCACGCCGCGGGATCAGTCGTTGCGAAACGAAATATCGAAACGAAGCCGCCAACCGTTTACGTATTGTCTGTTGATCGCTGAGCGGGAAGACGCCAATCACGCGCTCTACCGTTTTCGAGGCGTCAATCGTATGCAGTGTCGAAAGCACCAGGTGACCTGTCTCTGCCGCAGTCAGCGCAACTTCAATGGTTTCCTTGTCGCGCATCTCGCCGACGAGGATCACCTTCGGAGCCTGCCGCAGAGCCGCTCGCAGTGCCAGCGCAAAACTCGGAGTATCGCTGTGCAGCTCGCGCTGGTGGACCGTCCCCTTTTTATGCTGGTGCAGAAATTCGATTGGATCTTCGATGGTGACGATGTGATCGGCGCGATCGGTGTTGATCTGGTCGATAATTGCGGCGAGTGTAGAGGATTTGCCGGAACCAGTCGGTCCCGTTACCAGAACAATCCCATTCTTCAGTTGGCAGATATCGCGCAACTGCTCTGGCAGTCCGAGCTCTGCGAAACTTGGAATGGTATGCGGAATCACGCGCATGACGATGGCATACGATCCGCGCTGCTGAAAAATGTTCACTCGGAAGCGGCACTTCGCCGCAATACTGTAGGAGAGATCGCACGATCCCTCCTCCTTCAGCGTCAGCGGTGCCTTACGGTTTCCCGCCATTAGATCGTTGGCAACGCTCTCCGTATGTTGCGGCGTGAGATGCGGCAAGCCTGAGATCTTGATCGGAACCAGTTGCCCATCAAGTTCGACCTGCGGCGCGCGCCCCGGAGAAAAGATCAGGTCGCTCACCCGCGGATCGCAGTTCACCATCGCGTTGACGAGTGCGGCTGTATTAATGGTGAGTTTTTTTGGTGGTACCGACGGCGCAGTTTCAATTTCTTTCTGTTGTGTCCCGGTGAAATCAGCTTCAGCAGAGGGATTTGCGAGTTGTGCGGTTCCCAAGAATTGCTCCCCAAGGTTCGAAACTCGCAGTCAGCATATCAACCGCAAGAGCGGTCTGGTGGAATCCACAGTAGCGAAAGTAACTTGCGTGTGCCCTGGTCGTTCTGCATTTGTCGCCCATTCTCACCTGGCGCAACCTCGGCAAACCTGCGATTCCAGCAGCACATCCCACTCGACGGGCGATCTAGGAGGAGAGCCTATGAAAAAACACCTTTCCCTGCTTCTTGTGATGTTGGTGTTCGCCTTGGTTGCATGGTCGCAGAGCAGCCCCGACGCCGCAACGCAAACAGGCTCCACTTCAGGAGCATCGAGCAGCATGGCTTCACAAGCCGGAAGTCAGGCAAGCAGCGACACCGAGCAGATGATGGAGGGCTGTATCATCCGTGAACAGAGCGACTACTTCCTGGAACCGGTCAACGGGCAGGAAGTACACCTCAACGGACCTGATGTGGCGCAGCATGTCAACCATCAAGTCCGAATCCATGGAAATGAACAGCCCAGCCAAGCCAGCAACTCCACCGGCACAACCGGCTCAATGGCTGGTTCCAGTTCGTCAGCGGCCGGTTCAACACCGGAATTTCTGGTGACCCGTGTCGATATGGTTTCCGACTCCTGTCCGGCAAATCTGAAGCACCGGCAGGGTGCCTCTCAGACCCCAGGGACCGCGCCTAACGACCAATCCGAACCCAAATAGCGATTCCCATTCGGACAGCGCAGCGCGCCAAAGCCGCTGCGCCTTTTTGTCATTTCGCAACCGCGCCCCCTGTTCTCGCTGCAGGTCAGTCCGCCGGTTCAGGATGGCTGGTCAGGAGTGGAGATTGATCCCGAGCCATGCTGCCTGGATCTCCACAAACTACAGAAAATCAGGTACTTACCTGAAGGCCTGAAACCCCATCCTCGTACCAGAAAGGCGTGTTCTCGCCTCTTGAACCTGCATACATCCCTCTGCTTTGGAAGGGCCTCTCGTGTAGGATATGTGGAGTTCCGGTCACTTCGGTAACGGCCAGAAACGCCGAACCGGACCTGCTGTTAAATGCCTGATAAGCCTCACAATCCGCGTGTTTCGACCGGACCCGCCCACGAGCCCGAGACCTTGGAAAACGCGCAACTTTCTGAGGGGGTGCGGGTTTCCTCAGATGTGAGCAGCGTAGCCCTTAACGGTGGAGTTTTAGGTGCGGGTGCCCGCCGCCTGCGCGACACTGCTGTCGCGAAAAAAGCGGCGTCGCCTGTAAGTGCAGAAGGGTTGACCGATGCGGATCTCATGCTCAGGGTGAAGGATGGCGATGATGCCGCCTTCGACTTTCTTTGCGAGAAGTATCGTCGCCCGATGCTTGGATTCATGTATCGCGTAGCCCGCAATACCGGTGTTGCCGAGGAGTTGGCGCAGGAGGTTTTCCTCCGTGTCTATCGCGCCCGGCAAACCTACAATGCGGAAGCAAAATTCAGCACCTGGCTCTACCGCATCGCTTCGAACCTTTCTGTGAACTATGTACGGGACACGAAATATGAGCGTCCCGAGATGAGCGTCAGCCTGGATGAACCCGACGACGAGAGTGGGCTCACGATCGACGTCGCCGATTCCTCGCTGAATGCAGAGCAGTCGATCCTGCGGCGCGAACGAATGGAAGCTATTCGCAAGCACGTGCAGGCGTTGCCCGAACGGCAGCGTGAAGCAGTGATCATGCATAAGTATCAGGGTATGGATTATCGGCAAATTGCCGATGTCCTGAAAATAAGTGAGTCGGCGACGAAGTCGCTGCTGTTTCGGGCGTACGAAACGCTTCGCGACCGGCTCAAGGATTTTGTATAGGGGAATGGGATATGAAGTGCGCGGAGGTTCACGGCTACCTGCTCGATCTGGCCACCGGCGAGGTAATCCCCGCCGGAGCGCAGGAACACCTACGTGCTTGCCAGGCTTGTACGGCAGAAGTTGAGTCGTTTCAGAAGACCATGGCGCTGCTTGATGAGTGGCAGGCGCCGGAAGAGACGTCTCCTTATTTCATGACTCGGTTGCGGGCTCGCGTCCGCGAGGAAGCGCAACTGGAGGCGGCGAAGTCGGCCGGTTGGATGAGTTGGTTCCGTAAACCCGCTCTCGCCGCGGCTTTCAGCCTGCTGATCCTTTTGAGCGCGTCGCTGATCCTAAGTCCGGATCACTCCTCCAATAAGTCGGCACTGCCGGCTGTGACACAGCAGAAAATTTCTCCTGTGGCGGATTTGCAGTATCTGGATAAAAATAGTGACGTGCTGGCAAACTTTGAACTGCTCGATGACGATGCAGGCGACCAGTCCGTCAGTCAGTAACTCTGAGTTTTGTTGTGCTTAGGCGATGCAGGGAATCAAGCCCATTTCGTGTGTTCTGTTGACGGCAGCTCTGGTGCTGGCACCAGCGCTGCTCTCTGCGCAACAGCGCAAGCCACAGCAGAACAACAGCGCGCCTCGTTTACAGGCTCCGCCCGGTAACAATGGCATGTGGACTCCCAAGGGCCCCGGTCCCCACCGCGGCGAATGGCTTCGCAACAACAAAGATCTCCCCCTTCAGGAACAGGAAAAGAAACTCCAGAGCGATCCTAATTTCCAGGCTCTTCCTCCGGAGCGCCAGCAGCAGTTAAAGAACCGGCTTGAACGCTTCAACAGCTTGCCTCCTGAGCAGCGGGAACGCGTTTTACAGCGCATGGAAACCTGGGAGCACCTGCCGCCTGCCAAGCAGCAGGAAGCCATGGGCATCTTCGACCGCATGAAGAATATGCCGGCAGACCGCCGCACCATGATGCGCAGCGCTTATCGCAACCTGGAGACCATGAATCCCCAGGAACGCCAGCGCGTTCTTGAGTCAGACCGCTTCAAGTCCATGTTCAGTGATGACGAGCGTGACCTGCTGAAGCGCAGTCTCGACCTCAATCTCGCCCACGAAGGCGAGCCCGAAAACCACTAAGTTCGCGTTTCCCATTTCACAATCGATTAATGAGATCCTCCGGGTGCCCACCCTATCGCCTTCTGTTGGCAAAGGCTCGGAAACTTGGGTGCCCCACTCGTGCGCAGCAACGAGTGGGAATAGGAAGAAATTCCTCGACCTCACTTTTCGATGCGTTGCTCAGCCGTGGCGCGGAGACGGGTTTGTACCACCCGCGAAGAGGATGCCCCCCAGCGAAATGCCGAGACGAGCAAAAGCAAACCCTGGGTCAGAAACAGGTAGCTCCACTTGCTTTCAAACTCGACGAAAGGCGAGATCGCGCTCGGAAATCCGCGCACGATCACGAAGTTGAGGACTCGAGCGAATGTGCGCTCCACGGCCGGGTGCCCCACTCGTGCGCAGCAACGAGTGGGAAGAGAACAGTGCATTTTTCGCGAAACTTGAAACGTGAAACCTGAAACGCCCTTACCGTCGCAACAGGTTCTTTGCAATAAACAACGCGTTCGCCGGACGTTCCGCCAGCCGCCGCATGAAGTACGGGTACCACTCCGTTCCGAACGGAACATACACACGCATGCGCCAACCCTCGCGCACGATCTCTTCTTGCAGATCGCGTCTTATGCCGTGCAGCATCTGAAATTCGAAAGCTTCGCGAGTCAGCTTTTCGCGCTTAGCAAAGGCAATCATCTCGCGAATGATTTTCTCGTCGTGCGTCGCTAATCCGTGGTAAACACCGCTCTTTACCAGGATCTTCGCCAACTTCACATAGTTCGCATCGACATCTGACTTCGTCTGGAATGCAATCTCCGGTGGCTCCTTATAAGCACCCTTGCACAGGCGAATTCGTATCCCCTCAGCGAGCAGCTTCTCTACATCCGCTTCGCTTCGTTTCATGTACGACTGGATCACCGCGCCCACCCGCCCCTGATTTCCCGGCACGCAATGCATTTCGTGCACAAAGTCGAGCGTCTTCTGTGTGTAAGGGGACCCTTCCATGTCGACACGGATGAAGTTGTTGATCTTCGCCGCATGCGCAATCAGTCCACATACGAGTTCCCGCGCCAGTGACTCATCGACGTCCAGTCCCATGTGCGTCAGTTTCACGCTGACATTCGCATTCAGCTGCCGCTTGGCGATGTCGTCCAGTATGTGGTGATAGAGGTCTGCGCTCTCACGCGCTTCGGCGACGTTGGTCACGTTCTCGCCAAGATTGTCGATCGAGACCGCCATGCCCTTTTGGTTCAGGCTAGCAGCCGTGGCAATCGCATCATTGACCGTAGTACCGGCAACGAAACGGCGCGCCATCGGCTGCGCCAACGGCGACTGCTCGGCAAACTTCCGTAAACCCTTGCTCTCGGAAAGATAAATAAAGAATGCTCTTAACACGTTCCACCTGGCTGCCATGCATAAAAATACCGGCGCGCACGCCGGCTGGATACTCGGCGACCCTTCTTTAAACACGGGAAAGGCCGCACTGGAAACTTTCTCATCAAGACCATTTCTGCGTAGTCGTTTTTATCACATCCCAAGCGGCGATCATCAGCGTACGTGTCACTGGACTTGGGTTTTGCGATCACAACCCGCTGCTTCAGGAAACGAACTCGCCGTCCAGTACGTCCGCAATCTTCCCCGACGCAATCACCTCGGCCGCGCGTTCGAAATCACCCGCGATGATGCGATCCTGCTCCAATTTCTTGGAAACCGCACGTATGCGATCGTACGCGCGCTGCCCACGCTTCCCGAGTTTTAACGGCGCCAGGAAGTCGATCGCTTGCGCCGATGCGAGCGCCTCAATCGCCAGCACGTTGCGGGTATTCTGCACGACCTTCTTCAGCTTGATGGCGGCCGCCATTCCCATCGAAACGTAATCTTCTTTGTTGCCCGATGTCGTGATCGAATCCACCGACGCCGGATGCGCCAATATCTTGTTTTCGCTCGCCAGCGCCGCTGCGGTCACTTGCGCCATCATGAATCCGGAATTTAGCCCGGCCCCTTGCGCAAGGAACGGCGGCAGCTCCTCATTCAGCGACGGATTCACCAGCCTCTCGATTCTCCGCTCAGAAATTCCTGCCAGCGCGCTTAGGGCAATCGCCAGGAAGTCCAGCGCAAACGCCAGCGGCTCACCGTGAAAATTTCCGCCGGAGATTACATCCCCCGCAATATCTTCCTCTCGTTTCCCGACTTGTCGGGGCTTGGGGAAAACCAGGGGATTATCCACCGCGGAATTCATCTCGATCTCAAACACTCGTCGGCAGTGCGCCAGCGTGTCTCGCACCGCGCCGTGGACTTGCGGAATGCAGCGCAGCGAATACGCGTCCTGTACTCGTCCACATTGCCGGTGGGACTCGCGAATCTCGCTGCCTTCCAGCATCTTGCGTATGTTTTGTGCGCTTCGCATTTGCCCCAGGTGCGGCCGAGCTCTGTGTATGCGTTCATCCATCGCAACATCAGTTCCGCGCAGCGCATCGAGTGAAAGCGCGGCAATCACATCGGCGCTGTCGATCATGATCTCCGCCGCCCGCAGCGTGAGCGTGCCCACGGCCAGCATCGCCTGCGTGCCATTGATCAGCGAGATCGCTTCTTTAGCTTCGAGCGCCAGAGGATGAATGCCAGCGTGTTTCAGAGCCTCGGCTCCGCTGATCCGCCGGCTCGCTGGATCGCCCTTCCGTCGCGGCTTCTTACCTGGTTCTCCGCCGTAGAAGGCTTCCCCTTCTCCGATCAACACGAGTGCCAGGTGCGCCAGCGGCGCCAGATCTCCACTTGCTCCCACACTCCCCTGCGATGGGACCACTGGATGCACTCCGCGGTTCAACATTTCGCAAAGCGTTTCGATCACGACGGGCCGTACTCCGCTGTTGCCCTTTGCCAGCGAGTTAGCGCGCAGCAGCAGCATTGCGCGAACCTCCGGCTCCGACAGCGGCTCGCCAACACCTACCGCATGCGACCGCAACAAATTCAATTGCAGCTCACGAATCTGCTCCGGCGCGATTCGCACGTCGCTCAACTTACCCACGCCCGTATTCACGGCGTAGGCCACGCGATTCCCGGCCAGCAGATCTTCCACAATAGCCCGTGCTCGTTCGACGGACTCCCGCGCAAAGCTCTCCAACAGCACCGGACGTTGTTCGTACACCACTGCACTAAGTTCTTCGAAATCCAGATCGTTCCCGTTGATTCGGACAGGCTGCATAGGGACCATGTGTTTGTCGGCGTCCTTCCGAGGAACCTCTATCAGGCCGCACTGGCTGCTTCAGGCAAACGTGTCAGTGTATCAGGTGAGGCGTGGTGGAGGCAGGTCGGAGCGGCGGAGAAAGTACCTATTACCTATCGCCCTCACTCTCCCACCGCTCCCCTGAAAACCGTCAGATATTTCTCCGGTAGCGAGCGTCTGCTGAAAGTCGAGTCGGTCACAATATGTGTTGTTTCGCCCTCTGCTAGCAGCGTCTGGTCCGGAGCCCGCAGGATCTCGTACCCGAATTGAATCAGCGAAGCCCGGAATCGCTTGATCCGTGTGCGCAGCAGGATCTCATCGTCGTACTTTGCTGGCGCCTTGTAACGGCACGAGATCTCCACCACGGCGATGTAGCAGTCGTCTTCCTGCTCCATGTCCTTGTAGGTGAAGCCAAGTTGCCGCAACAATTCCACGCGTCCCACTTCCATCCAGATCAGGTAATTGGTGTGATACACCACGCCCATCTGATCGGTTTCAACGTAGCGCACCCGTAGCGTAGCTTCCGATATCGTTGGTTTATTCATTTTTCGTTAGCTGAAAGACGCCGCTCATCCCTGCCAGTTCGGTTTTCTCTTCTCGAGAAACGCGTTCAATCCTTCGCGGAAATCAGGCGTCGTTCGAATTTTCGCATTCTCATCAACCGCCGCGTGGATCTGCGTATTCAAATCACTGAACGCGTAGCCGCTCAGCAGGCGCTTGGTCGACGCGAGCGACGTGGGACTATTCTGCTGCAACGCCTGGGCCAGCTCCCGTGCGCGGTGCATCAATCGTTCGTGATCGAGCACCTCGTTTGCCAGTCCCATGCGATACGCCTCGTGCGCGTCGATGATCCGCCCCGTCAGCAGCAGATCACGAGCCTGCTTCTCGCCGATCTGCCGGATCAGGAACGTCGACACAATTGCCGGCACAAATCCGATGCGCACCTCTGTATACCCGAATCTCGCCTCGGTCGAGGCCAGCGTGAAATCGCATAGCGTGGCAATCCCGCAGCCTCCAGCCACTGCCGGACCGTTCACCGCCGCAATCGTCGGCTTCGGAAATTCGTAAATCGTGCGGAACAGCCGCGCCATCGTCTCCGAATCCTTCGCGTTCTCTTCCTGCGAATGCGTGGTGATCGCACGCAGGTTGTCCAGATCCATGCCGGAGCAAAACGCCTTGCCCGCGCCGGTGATGATCAGCACATGCGCCCGCGACTTCTCCACCGCCGCCAGCACCGCCAGCAGTTCATCGATCAGTTCGTAGGTGATTGCGTTGCGTTTGTCCGGGCGGTTGAGAGTGACGGTGGCACAACCGTGATCGTAATTGAGCACAATAGTATTGAAGTGCATGTCTACTCGCGCCAGTGTACGTGGCACGCGATTATACCGCTTACATTCTTAGCAACTGCGCATCCGGGTGCCCGGTCCTTTTCTTCCTTTGGAAAGGGCCGGAAACTCAATCTTCCACGCCCGCAACGGTGTATTGTGCCGCGATCTCCGCCGACATCCGCATCACATTTTCTAGCGACTTCCTGATCGGCAATCCCACGCCGCGCGTCTTCAGCGCCTCAATAACTTCTTCCGTCGGAATATTGCCAACCAAGTCGTCCTGCGCAAATGGACATCCGCCCAGTCCGCCAATCGCTGAGTCAAAACGCCGGCAGCCCGCGTCGTAGGCTGCGAGAACCTTAGCCGAGCTTCCTCGCGGCGGCTGTGCAGGTGCACGCCGATGTCGAGATAGTTGTACTTGGCGACCGCCGAAAACACGTCGCGAATTTTGTCTGGATCAGCCACTCCCACCGTATCTGCCAGCGAGATTGCGTGGATGTCCATCTTCTCCAGCAGGTCCACGGCCTCGACTACCTCATCCGTGTTCCACAAATCCCCGTAAGGATTGCCGAATGCCATCGAGATGTAGACCACCACGCCCAGCCCTGCTTCGTCGGCCTTCTTCTCGATCTTCTCGAGTTCGTCCAGTGCCACTTCCGGCGACTGCTTCTGATTCTTCTCCAGGAACGTCGGTGAAATTGAATACGGAAATCCGACCGTGCTCACTGCTTCCGTCTTGATCGCGCGCTCCACGCCTTTTTCGTTCACCACGATGCCGATGATCTCGACATCATCCGGCGGATCAAGCAACTCCAGCACCTGCTCGGAGTCAGCCATCTGTGGCACCGCCTTCGGCGACACGAACGACACCGCATCGATGTGCTTGAATCCCGCCCCAATCAGAGCGCGCAGGTATTGCGCCTTCACATCAGTAGGGATGTGCCCCTTCAACCCTTGCCATGCGTCGCGCGGGCATTCGATCAATTTCACTTCATCGGCCATTCGCTGCCCTGTGTTGTCGATCTTTACCGTAATCGAGACGTGAGAAAAGCAAGCTCAGCACCACCCACCACAGCAGCACCCAGCAAGCGACGCTCCCCCACAACTGTGCGCGCGAGTGCAAGTCCGCGGCTCCGAACGGGAAGCTGTAGAAGCGCAGCCCCATGTGCTGTCCCACCTTCGCTCCCAACATCGCATACGTGATGCCGCCAACCGGAACGGAAACCAGTGCCGCTCCCGCAAAGCGCAATGCCGGCACTGAATTGCGCACACCGGATGTAATCAATAGAAAACCAAAAGAGAAGAGCAGTCCCGACAGGACCGCCATGATGCCAGGTGTGCTGATCACCGAAGTTGAGCCCCCATTATGTTTGCAGAACTCCTACGCTGAACTTCGGCACCTCCGGATTCAGCGACGCCGCCGCCAGTGCCGCAATAATCGCATCCCGCGTGTCCAGCGGATCGATGATTGCATCAATCCATAGCCGCGCCGCCCCATAGCGGGGATCCGTCTGCCGATCGTAAGTTTCCTTCACGGAGTCATACAGCTCTTTACGCTCTGCCTCGCTCAGCTTCTTGCCGCCGCGCTCCAGTTGCTTCACCTTGATCTCTACTAGCGTGCCAGCCGCCGAGTCCCCGCTCATCACCGCATAACGAGCCGTCGGCCACGCGAACAAGAATCGCGGATCATAGGCCTTGCCGCACATCGCGTAGTGGCCCGCGCCAAACGATCCGCCGAGAATCACCGCAATCTTTGGCACCACCGAGTTCGACACGGCATTCACCATCTTCGCACCGGCTTTGATGATCCCACTCCACTCCGCATCTCGGCCAACCATGAAGCCATTTACGTCGTGCAGGAAAATCAGCGGCACCAGGTTCTGATTGCAATCCATGATGAAGCGCGCCGCCTTCTCCGCCGACTCGGTGTAGATCACGCGTCCGAACTCCAAATGCTTGTGACCCTGCTCGTCGGTCTGGTGCTGATGGCTCGGCTGATTCGCGACAATCCCCACCGCATACCCGCCAATTCGCGCGAAGCCGCACACCAGCGTCTTGCCATACTCCGGGCGATACTCGTCCCAGCGGCTGCCGTCCACGATGCGCGCAATGATTTCCTTCATGTCATACGGCTTCGCCGGATCCGACTCGTATATGCCGTACAGCTCTTCCGCCGCATACACCGGCTCCTCTGTTTCGCCACGATCGAACGGCGCGCGCTGTCGCGCTCCCATCTTGTCCACCAGCGAGCGTATTCGCGTGATGCACGCTTCGTCGCTCGGCTCGTGATAATCCACTGTCCCACTGATCGCCGAATGCATCTCCGCTCCGCCCAGCTCTTCAGCAGAAACTTTCTGCCCGATGGCCGCCTGCACCAGTGCCGGACCCGCCAGAAACAGTCCGCTGCCGTCGGTCATCAGTACGTGATCGCACATTACCGGCAGATATCCGCCGCCCGCGACGCACATGCCCATGATCGCCGCAATCTGTGGAATCCCCTTCGCCGACATCACCGCGTTGTTGCGAAACACGCGCCCGAAATCGTCGGTATCGGGAAACACATCTTCCTGCAGCGGCAGAAACACACCCGCGGAATCGACCAGGTAAATCGTCGGAATGTGATTATCGAGCGCGATATTCTGCGCGCGAATCACCTTCTTCGCCGTCATCGGGAAGAACGCACCCGCCTTCACCGTGGCATCGTTCGCGATGATCATGAACGTGCGCCCATGAATCTTTGCCAGCCCCGTGATCACCCCGGCCGACGGTGCACCGCCCCATTCTTCGTACATTCCACTCGCGGCGTAAATCCCGAGTTCGAACAGCTCCGTGCCCGGATCGAGCAGCAGTGCAATCCGTTCCCGCGCCGTCAACCTCTTCTTAGCATGCTGGGCTTCAATGGCCTTCGATCCGCCGCCCTGCGAAAGCTCGTCTTCTTCATTGCGGATTCGCGTGACCAGCTCAGCCATGGCGCGCATGTTCTTCTCAAAGCGCGCCGAGGTAGGATCAACACGGGTTTCGATCACATTGGGATGAGTGCTAGAGGACGTCGACGTCGGCTTCATGGGTCCGCCCGGACAACGAGATATGAACCGATAACGATAGCCCAGTAGCCTGACCTCAGGCAATGACCCCAGGTCTCTGCGCCTTGTGACCACGAAGCAGCTGCAAAGCTTCCGCCACCGGATCGGCGGCTACTTTCGTGACCAATCCGATCTCGCACGCCTGCGCAGCTGTGAGTTTTTCGGCCGCGACGAACATCTTCAGTGCGCGAGATTTTCCGATCAGCCGCGGCAGCCGCTGTGTTCCACCCCATCCCGTGATCAGCCCCAGTGCGGCTCCGCGATGTCCGAATGTCGCGTGTGGATGGGCAATCCGCACATGACAGGCCAGTGCCAGGTCGAGCCCGCCGCCCATGCAATACCCGTGGATAGCCGCGCACACTCGCGCCGGAAAGGCCTCCACGGCATTCATCAGCTCCTGACCCATCTTCGAGAATTCATATGCGGAGGGTCCGGTGAGTGCGGCGATTTCGTTGAGATCGGCTCCGGCTGAGAAGAAGCGTTCGTTGCCAGTAATCACGAGTGGCCGCGCGGATTGCCCAAGATCGCGAATGATTCCAGTCAGGGTAAGAACGCACTCGCGCGTCAGACGATTGGTGCCATCGTCCGAAATAAGCCGGAGCAGAGTCACTCCGGCACAATCTTCGATTTCAAAACACTTAGCCACGGATCGCACCGACCTTCACGAATTCATCTCTCCAAGAATTATCCGTGACCATGCATGCCATCCGTGGCCGAATTCACTCCAGCCAGCCATCCAGCTCACGCCCGTCTTCGCTCAGTCGAAACGCCGGAATCCTCACGCCATCTCCGATGATCCGGTGCGACACCGGATCGCGCGCCAACCGCGTGATCCACTGTCGCCCTACATCGAACTCCTTGCGATTGAACCAGCGCTGCGGAAGCACCTCCACCAGCCCCGCATGCGGATACAGAATGAAGACAGCGCAAGCCGCATCCTCGTCTCCGATCGCTCCCCGCCGGGCGATCATGGAAAGTTCCTTCACACCCCGAAGCGGCTCAGGCACACTCAATTCCTGCATTCCCTCGTTCAGTTCGGCCGAAAATTCGAAATCGGCCGCAGGCTCGACCTTGGCGAAGATGCGTTCGGTCGATTGCTTGAACCAGCCAACAATCTCCTCGAAAACGAACGGTTTCAACCCATCTAGCTCAAATGCCACTACTCGTACCATGTTGCGCCCTTCCGGGCACCATATTCCGAATCTTCCTTCGCCAATCTCGAACGGCGTGCAATAGATGTTCAACGCCAGCAGCGGATCGTTCCTCTTGCCCGCCTCATGCAACGTGACCAGGTGAGCCAGCTGCCCTTCTTCGCCGTGATGCACCCACTCGTATCCTTTGCCGGCCGCATTCTTCACCACCGGGAAATTCTTCCAGTACCATGGCGCCGGACCGGTCGTCTTGCTGATGATTTCTTGCAGACGGGATTTTTCAGAATCAGAAAGGATGGTCATCAGGAGTGAAGATTATAGGAGATGGGCAGCAGGCTTGCGGAGGGCAATTCAAAAGCAGCCACAGACCTCACGGATTTCCGCAGATTCTTTTCCCGAATCTTCTGTGAGCATTCGTCAAATCCGTGGCTAGGTTTGGTTTGCCGTCACGCCGCGCGGCTTCACGTGCTCACGAATGAATTGAACGATCTGTTCCATGGGTGTTCCCGGCTGAAAAACACCACCGACGCCAATCTCTTTCAGCGCTGCAATATCCTGATCGGGGATAATGCCCCCCACCAGCACCAGCACATCATCCATCTTGTTCTGCTTCAGCAGGTCCATGATGCGCGGTACGATCGCGTTGTGCGCGCCCGACAGAATCGATAGCCCGATCACGTCCACGTCTTCCTGCAGAGACGCATTCACCACCATCTCCGGCGTCTGCCGCAGACCTGTATAGATGACCTCCATGCCGGCATCGCGCAGAGCGCGCGCTATCACTTTGGCGCCGCGGTCATGTCCATCGAGCCCTGGCTTTGCCACCAGCACTCGGATTTTCGCTTGCTCTGCCATGGGAACCGACTATTTAACCACAAAGAAGGAGGCGGGTCACGAAGCGGGTGCCCCACTCGTGCGAAGCAACGAGTGGGAACCATCATTTAACCCGTGTCCTTCCCATCCGAGCGTGAGCGAGGATTCTGTCATGCCGAACGCAGTGAGGCATCCCTATCCATGCCAAGGGAGCTCGTTGTGTGCGAACCCGAGCGACGCGATCAGGCCCTCCGCGCCTTTGGCTTCGACTTCGCCGCCAACTTGCGCGTCCCGTTTTCTTTCGGCGGAATCGCCGCCGGTGTATCCATGCTCCGCCACAGGTACCAGCACGCAAACGTCCGATACGGACGCCATTTCTCCGCCAGCTTCAAAATCTGTTTCGCCTTCGGCACATTGCGCTTTCCATATAGCTTACGGATCGCGTTGTTGATCCCCAGATCGAGCGTCGGCATCACGTCCTGCCGCCCCAGCGCGAACATCAGGAACATTTGCGCCGACCATGTCCCGATGCCCTTTACGCGCGTCAGGTGCTCGATCACGTCTTCGTCTGACATATCGGGCAGTCGCTCGAAATCCACTTCGCGTGAAATTGTCTTCGCCGCCAGATCGCGTAGATAGCTCAGCTTCTGCCGCGAAAGCCCGCACGCTCTCATCTGTTCTTCCGTCAAGGCAAGCACCGATTCCGGCGTGATCTTGAACCCGCCATACAGCGATCGCTCTGCGCCTTCTCCACCGACCGCCTTCTCGCAAGCAGCCTGCACACGCTGGAAGATCGTCCTCGCCGCCGCTCCCGCCAATTGTTGGAAGACAATCGCCCGCGCCATCGCCTCATACGTCGCTGGCCGCTTGTCGATCCGCAGTGGCCCCACCTGCTCAATGATCGTCGCCAGCACCGGATCGCACTTCTTCAAATGTCGAACTACGTGTCTCATCGTGATAAGTTTATCTATGGCAACGCCCCGCAGCCTAGCGACAAAGTCCGAGCCCGATACTCTCACCTTCCTGCTCGCCTTCGCTGCCATCTACATCATCTGGGGCTCCACCTTCCTCGCTATTCGATTTGCCGTCCAGACCCTGCCCCCGCTGCTCATGATGGGTACACGCCATCTTGTTGCCGGCGCCATCCTGCTGGCCTGGATGCTCACTCGAAGTGACGCTCGTCCCGAGCCTCGGTTATGGCTCTCCGCAAGCTTTGCCGCCGCTTTCTGCTTTCTCGGATGTCATGGCCTGCTCGCGTGGGCGGAATTGCGCGTGCCTTCCGGACTCGCCGCTTTACTGGCCGCGACTCTTCCGATATGGATGGTCGTGCTTGCGCGCGCACGCGGACAGGAGCACGAGCTCACTCCCAAAGTATTGGCAGGGATTTTCCTGGGATTAGCTGGTGTCGCGATTCTCGTTCCCTTCGGCATCCATGGTCACCAGCGCGCCGTATTTCTCAGCGCGATGGCAATCGTTGTTGGCGAAGTGCTTTGGGCCACCGGAGCTATCTACTCGCGTGGCGTGAAGACCAAAACTTCCGTCATGACTTTTGCTGCCATGCAGATGTTCGTCGGTGGAATCCAACTCTGCGTCGTCGGACTCCTCTTCGGCGAAGGCTCGCACGTACATGTCTCCGACTTCACTCCGCTTTCAGTAGCCTCTCTGCTATTTCTCGTCATCTTCGGATCGCTTGTCACCTTCACCGCCTACACCTGGCTGCTCAAGGTGAGTTCGCCGGCGGTCGTTTCGACCCACTCGTATGTGAATCCTCTTGTCGCTGTCTTGCTCGGCTGGATTCTGGCAAATGAGAAAGTCACGGCTCGCACCATGATCGGGACCGTCATCATCCTTGCCAGCGTGGCACTCACGAGCCTCCGCAAAAAACGCGTACCTGACGCGGACCAACTCGCCGCCGAAGCCGCATCCTAGCCTGTCGTGCCGAACATTCACGCGTGCACGCGCTTTCGCCGAAACCGTACCCGCTTGCGCGCTAACCACAACGTAACCGCAACCGTGCCCCATGCCACCACGGCAATCACAAAGACCAGCCACAGTCTCCAGCTCGGCAGCAGTTTCCAGAACACGCACGCGAAGGCCAGCAGTCCGACGCTGCCTATTGCCGTGCCCGCTGCTTCCGCTCCCGCCGCCAGGCGTCCCCGCTCCACGCCCGACAAGCCCTTCTTTTGCTTGCGTTCCTTCTCGCGCTTTTCAGCCAGGGTGGCCGAAGCGGGAAAGATCGCCGGAAACGCCAGGAACAGTCCCCCAACGCCGGGCCCAAACTTTCTTGCAATCAGACCCGCAACCACCGTGATCGATCCGCCAAGGACAAACCGAACGGCGTAGTCGTTCCACTTGGTTTTGCGCAGCACCGACCAGTCTGTCTTGATCAGCATCGCTTACCTGAGGAACACCATCCAGCAAAGAAAGGCCGTCACAAACCACACCGGCATACTCACCACGGTCGCTGTCAACGCGGAAATCCTGTGCTGCATTAACAGTCGGCTCACCACGATCGCATACACGAACAGTGCCGCCGCTCCGGCCAGCATGGAGCGCACTTCGATTGCCGCATAGAGCCTGCCATCTTTTGCGATTGTCAGTGCAAGCGTAGCCAGCGCCACGGAGGGGGCGGCTCCGAAGAGTCCGCCAAAGCTCTTGGGCTTGAACAGGTCCCCGATCACGGCAAATGCCGATACTGCAACGCCACCGATCAGGAACCTCAATAGCAGTTCTGACACGCGCTTACCCTTGTCCGCCGCGTGAGACCAGGCGGAGCCTTCACTTGAGTCTTCAATGATTTGGCCACCGGACCCTACGATGAACTCCCAATTGACTGCAGTTGCCACTGATCTCGCGAACGCGGCACCAGAGAGTACTTTACAATACAAAGTACTTCATGTACTCTCAATCGCCATGAAAGTGAAACTCATCCTACCCGCCCTTACCGAAGCCACCAGCCCACTGTTTCGCCCGATTAAATACTCGCTGTTCCCTCCTCTCGGACTAGCCACTCTCGCCGCGTATCTCGATCCGAACGACGAAGTCACTCTCGTCGATGAGCACGTCGAGAAACTCAACCTGAACGATTCTCCCGACCTCGTCGTTATCCAGGTCTACATCACCTCGGCATTTCGCGCGTACCGCATCGCGGATCACTATCGTCGCCGGGGAGCATTCGTCGCGCTCGGCGGCCTCCACGTCACGTCATTACCCGACGAAGCCGCAACCCACGCAGACGCTGTCTTCCTCGGCCCCGGCGAGGACATATGGCCCGAGTTCCTGCGCGACTTCCGCGCTGGCCACCCGCAGCGCCGATACCAATCCCGAACTCGTTCACTGATTGGCATTCCGCCCATTCGCCGGGATCTCATCAAGCGCCACCTGTATCTCGTCCCCAACTCCATCGTGGTTTCCCGCGGATGCCCGCACGTTTGCGACTTCTGTTACAAGGAGGCGTTCTTTCAGGGAGGCAAATCGTTCTATACACAGACCGTCGACGACGCACTCGCCGAAATCGCCCGTCTGCCAGGTCGCCATTTGTATTTCCTTGACGACCATCTCTTCGGCAATCGCCACTTTGCCGAAGCTCTCTTCGACGGCATGCGCGGGATGGGACGCGTATGGCAAGCCGCCGGAACCGTCAACACAATCCTCTCGCCCGGCCTCTTAGAGAAAGCAGTAGCTTGCGGCTTGCGCAGCCTCTTCGTTGGATTTGAAACAACCGACGAGACCAGTCTTCGCGAGCAGCGCAAGTTTCAGAATCTCCATCGCGATTACGGCGAAGCCGTTCGCCGCCTGCACGATCACGGCGTGATGGTGAATGGCAGCTTCGTCTTCGGCATGGACGGCCACGACGCAACTGTCTTCGACCGCACCATCGATTGGGCGATCACCAACGGCATCGAGACCTCAACGTTTCACATCCTCACACCGTATCCGAGCACGGAATTGCACACTCGTATGCAGCGCGAGGGCCGCCTGCTGCACAACAACTGGGATCTCTACGACACGCGTCACTGCGTCTACAGGCCCGCCAAATTGACCGGCGCTCAACTCGAAGCGGGCTACTGGCGCGCCTATAAAGACTTCTATCGCTGGGGATCGATCCTTCAGGGCGCGCTCACCAAAAGAAAAGTGGTCAGGCCGGCTGCGGCACTTCGCCTATGCCGCAGGATGGAAAAAGTTCGAGCCGCTGTGGGATTTCGTCATTCGCGCCAAGCGCGTCACTCGCATGCTGCCCTTGCTGGAAACGATCCTGGAGGAATTCGGAAACCAGAGTGGAAGCACCAGCGTTAGTGGAAGCACCAGCGTTAGTGGAAGCACCAGCGTTAGTGGAAGCACCAGCGTTAGTGGAAGCACCGGCCTTCAGGCCGGTGAACTCGAGCGCTCTCCTCGCCGGGCTTTTAAGCCCGGCTACAACAAGCCTGAATTGGTTTAATAGCCAACCGCGGCCCGATTCCTTACCCCGTCGTCGCGCAGGACTTCATACTCATTGGCCGATCCGGCAAACGGCGCGCAACCCGGAAGCGGACTGTTTTCACGAAGGGCAATTCGAAGAGGAACTGGGCACGCTCTGCGAACCAGCAAAACGTCCTCTCCGGAGAACACGGGCGAGATCCGCAGCACCAGCTCGAAAACCGCCCCGCCCGGCCCGCCCGCCAGCCCCTCGGCCCCATAAGACTCGGTCCCAAAATAGCTGAAGCGTGCGCGGAACCCATGATGATGACTCATCGCATCGGAGATGCATCCAGTCACGCGATTCGTATGTTCTTCGCGCCCATCGGAAACGCCGCAATTGATCGCATCGCGTCCCGCAATTCGTTTCGCTTCTTTGTCCAGCGGATCACCGAATATTCGCCAGATCTTCAACCGCGCCCGGCTCTTCCATTGTGGATAGTTCCAGCTGAACACCCCGTAATACCACCAGCCCATCGCCGCCAGAACGCAGCACAGCAGAATCGCCAGTACGCCGATCCTGGTCATCCCCCGCATGCTTACTATTAGACACCAGCAGAGCCCTTGCGTTCTGCTGGCGTCTATTTTGTTTCGCGATCAGGTGGTCTGCATCGCAGCTTCTGCCCTGCGCTTCATCTCTTCGGGCGAAAGATCTTCCACGTGCGTCGCAATCGTCCACTTATGTCCAAATGGATCGATGATGTTCCCCGAGCGATCGCCATAGAACTGATCTTTCACCGCCCGATCGACCTTCGCTCCCGCATCCACCGCCTGCTGGAACACGCGATCCACGTCCGGTACATAGACCAGTATTCCCACGCCCGATCCTCCAAGTGTTTGGGGACCGACAACTTTCATCTCCGGATGCTCGTCGGCGAGCATGATGTGTGAATCGCCAATCTGCAGTTCGGCGTGGCCTACCCGGCCATCCGGTCCATCCATTCGCATCAATTCCTTCGCGCCAAACACCTTGGTGTAGTAGTCGATCGCCTTGGCCCCGCCCTTCACGATCAGGTACGGAGTGATCGCCCTATATCCTTCTGGAATGTAGTTCGGCTTATTCGCCATGGAATCCTCCTCTTATAGCGGCTCGTCTCGCCGCTCTTACCCACGTCCACATTCTGGCGCGCCTCACGACGACGGTATTGTAAAAATCTGAACTAGTCGAAAATGGGCACGTGATTCGTGTGGCGCGTCCTGTATTTCAGATAAGTGCTGGGGCTGAGGCCAGAGAAGCTGCGGAAGTCGTGTATGAAATGTGCCTGGTCGTAGTAGCCGCATCCGAGCGCCACGTCCACCCAATCCACATCCTGTTCCGGCGGAAGGTTCTGTATCACGTTCTGAAAGCGCTGCACACGCGCAAACAGCTTCGGCGTGAGTCCCACCTGCTGACTGAAAACATCCACCAACCGCCGGCTGCTGATTCCAATCTCATCGGACAACTCCGCGACCGGCGCGTGCTCCGCCCCGAGTCGCACCAGCGCATAGTTGACGGCGCGATGTCGCTCCATTGGCCTGTATAACTGTTCTAGAAGAAGTTGCTCGAAGCGCTGCAGCTTGGCCTCCGGCGTGGGCTCTTCCAGTAGCCGATCGCGCAAGCGGATCGCCGCTCGTCCCCAAAGAACATCGAGTGAAACGTGCTCGTTGTGCAGCTCCGAAAAAGGTAAGTCGAAGAACGGGAATGCGCCTGCAGCCCTGAAGTGCGCACCGGCCACACAATCCTGCTCGGCCGTGTCGATCACGAAAAACTGCGAATGAGGCCCGCAGATCGCGGCGCCGCTCAGCTTATGAACTTCGTCGAAATTGTCGTGATCGTAGATCCGAGTTTCATCTTCGCGAAGATTGACGACCAGCTCCGACGATCCCTGCGGCAGCAGCCGTTCCTTCGTATGCGGACCACCCGCCTCTCCCTCGTAGTACCAGAACATCTCGACGAACTGGGACAGAGGAGGCGACGGCCGGTAGTGCAGAAACGGCATCCGCATATGAGATCACAAGTCCATGTGATCCTCAACCGTGGCGTGCGCCCGGCCGCTTCTCAGGCCAACAAAAAGCGCGGCCTCTTCGCCGCGCTCCAATCTGCGATCTTCATCTGAATTCTTCAATGCCTACGTGATGCTCGTCTCCTCGTACGTCCCGTACACATCGCGCAGCGCCTCGCAGATCTCCCCCACCGTCGCATAGGCCCTTACCGCCTCGATGATGTACGGCATGGTGTTCGCATCGGAGATCGTCCCGTCCGACTTCACCTTTGGCTCCTGCGCCGCGGCATTCTTCAGCGCCTCCAGACGTCTGCCCACTTCTTCGTTCGACCGCCGTGCGCGCAGTCGCTTTAGCTTCTCTGTCTGCGAATGAGCCACTTCGTCGCCAATATACAAAATCTGCGGCGATGGCTCTTCCACCGTAAACTCATTCGCTCCCACGATCACTTTCTCTCGCGCCTCGGCCGCGCGCTGAAACTGATAACTGGCTTCCGCAATCTCTTTCTGCGGATACCCGCGCTCAATTGCCTTTACCATGCCGCCCATTGCATCCAGTTTGCCGAAGTAGTCGAACGCGCCGTTCTCCATATCGAGTGTCTGTCGCTCCACGAAGTACGATCCCGCCAGCGGATCGATCGTATTCACCACGCCGGTTTCATACGCGATGATCTGCTGTGTACGCAGCGCGATTCTCGCTGCCTGCTCCGTCGGCAACGCCAGCGCTTCATCGTAGGAATCCGTGTGCAGCGATTGCGTTCCGCCCAGCACCGCCGCCAGCGCCTGCAATGCCGCACGCGCAATGTTGTTCATCGGCTGTTGCGCTGTGAGCGAGACACCTGCTGTCTGCGTGTGGAACCGCATTAGCCAGGTCCGCTGATTCTTCGCCTTGAAGCGCTCGGTCATCAGTCGATACCAGATCTTGCGCGCGGCTCGGTATTTCGCGATCTCTTCGAAGAAATCGTTATGGGCATTGAAGAAGAAGCTCAGTCGCGGACCAAAGTCATCTACGTCCAAGCCGCGACGCAGCGCCCATTCTACGTACTCCACGC
The DNA here is from genome assembly GCA_963826275.1 of Terriglobia bacterium. Classification (GTDB taxonomy): domain Bacteria; phylum Acidobacteriota; class Terriglobia; order Terriglobales; family Acidobacteriaceae; genus JAJPJE01. The sequence continues at coordinate 101,284 of CAWGWI010000022.1, forward strand.
CGTCATAGACGGTGAACGCCAGCTCCTGCAGCGCGGTCGAACCGGCCTCTCGGATGTGATACCCGCTGATTGAAACCGTGTTGAAGCGCGGCGTGAACTTCGATCCAAACTCGAATGTATCGATCACCAGACGCATCGATGGCGCCGGCGGATAGATGTACTCCTTTTGCGCGATGTATTCCTTCAGAATGTCGTTCTGAATCGTCCCTGAAATCCTCTTCCAGTCGGCGCCCTGCTTCTCCGCCACAACCAGGTACATCGCCCAGAGCACACTTGCGGGCGAGTTGATGGTCATCGATGTCGTTACGTTCTGCACATCGATGCCGTCGAACAAAATCTCCATGTCCTCCAGCGAATCAATCGCGACGCCGCACTTCCCAACCTCGCCCTCGCTGAACGGATGATCGCTGTCATACCCCATCAGTGTCGGCAGATCGAATGCGACCGACAGCCCGCTCCCGCCATGTTCCAGCAAGTACTTGTAACGCTGATTGGTCTCCTCCGGCGACGCGAACCCGGAGAACTGGCGCATCGTAAACAGCTTCCCTCGATACCCGCTGGCGTGAATTCCGCGCGTAAACGGCGCCTGTCCCGGATAGCCCAGGTACTTGTCATAGCTCCAGTCTTCCGGTAGGTCTGCCGCCGTGTACAAACGCCGGATCGGCACATCCGAAATCGTGCTGAATCGCGCATTCCCGTTCTCGTCGAGATTGGTTCCCGTTGGCGCGCCAATCGGCTTCTCTGGCGATTTCTCCAGCAGGGGATCCAGCGTCTTTTCCGCCCACTGCTGCTCCGATTCAGACGGCTTCCGGCCTGCGCAGACCTCGTCGGATGCGCGCTGCTTCAGCTGCTTGCCATTACTCAGATTTTTGGAAGACATAAGTGCGGCTTATAGCTCCGATATTAGAAGATGCCGAATCGGACGGCAACAGTCGCAAGTTTTCGGCGGGAGTAAGCCCCAGGGTTCGTTGCTGCGACGTCGGCCAGTAGCACTCGCGGAACGTTACCATGCACGCGAATCACCGAAACGGTCCGTGTTCATGGAAACAGTGTGCAAGATTTTGCACGGACTCTGCTTTTCTGATCTCGTGATCCACGCAGAACTCATCTAAGAATCAGACGTTTGTATCAGTTGAAGCTTTGGTCCTGCAACTGCATCAAACGGGTATTTACTATGTAGGTCCCCTGGGGTGAAATGTGGAAGGTAACGAGCGTTTTCCAAAAGCCGCGCGTCAGGTTCGATTCACTCGTGATGGACTGACTGCGATTCTGGTTTTTGCCTCGATGATCGTAGCTGGCCTCAGCTTTGCGCAAGGCCGCACGATCGAATCGCAACGCATCATGATCCGCACCCTGTTCATCGACAGCAGTGAACTCAGTGCGCTGAAACTCCATGACCTGCAGCAGCAGAGACACGCTGCAACCGCCAATTCCCAGGGCAATCAAGTTCAGCAGGAAAAGAATGTTCCGCAGAGCAGCTGCGCGGATACGAACAACAAGTCGGGGAAGAGCTGCGACGCGCCTCAGGCAGCCGCTCCCGCGCAGGCGGTTCCCGACAAGAACCGAACCCCCGAGAAATCGGACGACGACACCAGCATGCCCAATCCGCAGCGCCTGCTGCATTCCATCTAGGTTCAGTGCGGCCGCTCTGTCGGCGGCCGCAGCCTCACCCGTTTTTTCAACCTCTGCGCCAGCCATCCGCTGAGTCCTTATGCCAGATTGAATAAAAGGACCTCGGCGGCTTCGTCTCCCGGCCTCCCCGTGATCGTCAGCTTCGACTCCTCGCTGATCGCCGCTCCATCTCCCTGCTGCAGCTGTTTTCCATTCACTTCCACGCTGCCTCGCGCGACCTGCAACCACGCATGCCGGCCCGGCCTCAACTCGTAGTCAACTGACTTGCCGCTCTCTAAAACGGACGTCAATAGTTCCGCATCCTGATGGATAGCCACCGAACCTTCCCTGCCATCAGGAGATGCCAGCAGCCGCAGCCGATTCAGCTTCTCGTCGCGCGAGAAGTTCTTCTGTTCGTAGCTCGGCGTGATTCCGCGCTTCTCCGGCAGCAGCCATATCTGCAGTAGATGTACGGACTCATCCTTCGAGTGGTTGAACTCGCTGTGCAGCACGCCCGTCCCGGCGCTCATCCTCTGCACATCCCCCGGCAGGATCGTGGAACCGTTGCCCATGCTGTCCTTATGGGAAAGCCCACCCTCCAGTACGTAAGTGACGATCTCCATATCCCGATGCGGATGCGTGCCAAACCCGTTTCCCGGATGCACCCAGTCTTCATTAATCACCCGCAGCGACCGAAATCCCATGTGCTCCGGATCGTAGTAATCGGCAAACGAAAACGTGTGATACGTATTCAGCCAACCGTGGTCGGCATGCCCGCGCTGATCCGCTGGACGCAATCTGATCATTGTCCCAACTCCTTTCGACAATGATTTAGATGCTTTAACATTAAAATAGTTTCAGGGAGGGGAAGACTGGTAGCTTTAGTGGCGCGGGCGCCATCGCCCGCGTGTTTCAAAGCTTCTGTCATTCCGAGCGACTGGCCGCAGTTGTTTTCGCGATCCTTTTGGATCGCGCGGCCAGGAGTCGAGGGACCTTGCGTTTTCGAACGGTTTTGGTGGCGCGTGGCGACAGTTTTTTGGGTTTGTCATCACGAGCGCAGCGAGGGATCTGCAGTTGCAAGCGCACGCCCCAACTTCCTGCACAGCGCCGCCAGTTCAACCTGCTCTGCAGCCGTTAGCTTCGAGAAAAGCCCGGCAATACATGCCGCGTGTTTAGGAAAGACCTCCGCAATCAGCCTTGCCCCTTTCTCCGTCAGACTCAGCTTTACGAAGCGCCGATCTTTCTCGCCGGTCACCCGCTTCACCAGCCCGCGCCGTTCCAGGTTCCGCACCACCATTGTGAGATTGCCGCCAGTTTTCAGGATCTTGCGTGCGACTTCCGACAATACCATCGGTCCCAGGTGATACAGCGCTTCCATCACCGCGAATTGGCTCGCAGTCAGCTCCCAACGGGATAGATCACGGGTCGCAAGCGCATGCACGGTATCACTGGCGCGCAACAGCTTCACATAGGCAGATAGGGCGCGGCGTTCAGATTTGCTGGAGGAAGATCGTTTCGGCACAACAAATATGATAGTTCAACATTGAACCATTGTGATCGGTCACAGAACGTTATACGCGCTTCAGACAGAGACGAAATTTTCAAAGCTTGGGAGGATGTGTCCAAAGGCTTACAAGAGCAATAGCAACGCTGACGCAATTAGCGCCGCAAAGGATCCAAAACCGTCTCGCGCCGAGCAGTACCTTAAAGACCCACCTGACTACAAGTGCCTCAATGGCTGTCGTTGCCATCACCGCGATCACAAATGTAGCTGCCCAAGTTCCAGGATTGAACGTCCCGACATTAAAGAGCTTGTAGAGTACGCTACCTGGAAAGACTTCCCAGGCGAAACCCAACGCGGGTATCAGCACCACCCCGAGTGCCGCCGAGACGGCATTCATCACAACATCGATGATGGCCGCCTTCTTCCACGATAAGCCGAATCCACCCAACCAGAGTGCGAGCCATTCGACGATGAGACCTGCCAGAATTGGTAGAGTACCCAACAGTCTGCCTTCCAAAAGAAGAGCGGGCCAAACGACATCTGCCGGGAACACCATAAAAGACGACACATCTGTGATTGTGGACAAGTGGCCCATTTGTGGTAAGTGCAAACATTGTAGCCGTTTGTATTTGCGTAGTGCTCACGCGCACTTGCCCTTCCTAGAAATTGGGCGAGATTACAGCGCCAAATAAAAAAGGCGCCCCGGAGCAGGGCGCCATCTCCATTCACAGCACACGCTATAGGAGGAGAACCAATTACTACTTTATGAAGACACACACAGGAGCACATCTACTAGAGACAACCCAAAACGCTAATCTCTCGACGGAGCCTCCCAGAACGGATTACTCAACCCGGTCTGAGCGTACGCAGGCTCACCTTCCGAACCCTGACGGCTTTCCTTCGCTTCCTGCATCAATGAAGCCAAGGGCCGCGTGGGACAGGAGCAAGGATTCAACGACGTATATTCAGCGTGACATTTAGGACAGACCACCTTGCCGCCTCCGTATCGCATGAATACCCTTGCGGGTGACTCCATTACAATCCGCGATCAAGGTGAAGGGAAATTCAAATTTCTGATTCTATGAATCGAAAAACTACAAGCCCGAAGCGGGACGGGCTGGCTTTTCAACCATTGCGGCTACTGCTGCTTTCATAGCAGCTGTCCGGTGCTGAATCAGTTCGACGAACGCCGCTGCGGCTCGTGGCAAACTCCGGTCGCGCCGGTAGACCAGCCCGAGCTCGCGCGATAAGTCCACGTCTTTCAACGCCACCAGCTTCACTTGTCCCGAGCGCACCTCATCCCGCGCAAAGCTGGTGCTGATCAGCGAAACGCCTAGGCCAGCTGCCACGAAGCTCTTGATCATGCCTACGCTCGGCAGTTCCATACGCACCTGCAGCTGCGTGTTATAGGGCCGAAACAGCTTATCCAGAATTTGTCGCGTGTAGCCCGTTTTGGGAAAGATCAGGGGCTGTTCCGCCACCAGGCTCACTGGGACCGCCGGAAGCTTTGCCAGGGGATTATTGGCATCCACCATCAGCATCAGCTTGTCACGGAAGATCGAGCGCACTTTCAAGCTGCTCGACTTCACCGGCATGGTCACAATGCCCACGTCGATCGATCCGTCTTCGATTCGTTCCAGGATCTTGCGGCTGAAGTTGCGATAGATGCTGAGCTGCACCGCTGGATAGAGCCGCAGGTATTCGGCAAACACATCCGGCAGCACGTAAAGACACGTGGCCTCATTCGCGCCGATCGCCAGCACGCCGCGTGGAGCAGTCCCCTGGTCGGCAACCGCGCGCTGCGATTCTCGCCGCAAATTCAGCAGCCGCTGTGCATACTCGAAAAAGACTTCGCCCGCCGGAGTCAATCGCACAGTTTTGCCGCTGCGATCCAGCAGCTTTTCTCCGTACTCGTCTTCCAGTTGGCGAATCTGCGCGCTCACTGCCGATTGTGACCGGAAAACCTTCTGTCCGGCACGCGAGAAACTTCCCAGCTTGGCAACTTCGATGAAGGTGGATAACTGGTCAAAGTCCATGGTCAGTCGTGCTCACACTATAAGCTATCAGTTCTCTCATACCAAGGGATGTGACGAAGCGGTAACATTCCAATGCCACCCTCCCGGCACAGGTCTCCCTGAGAATCGTCATGCGAACCAAATTCTGCTGCTTGCTCATCGTGCTGGGCCTCCTCACGGCGCCCGGAATCGCACAAGAAGCTCCATCCAAGCCGGCTCCCCGCATCGCTCTGGTCCTCGAAGGCGGCGGCGCCCTCGGATTGGCTCACATCGGCGTCATCCGCTGGCTCGAGGAAAACCACATCCCCGTGCACTACGTCGCCGGCACCAGCATGGGCGCACTCGTGGGCGGCCTCTACGCGGCGGGAAATGATCCCAAACAGTTGAACCAGATCGTCAGCGCAATCGACTGGGACCAGGTGCTGAGCGATCAGATTCCTTTTCAGGATCTCTCCTACCGTCGCAAAGAGGACGCCCGCGATTATCCCAACACGCTTCAGTTCGGACTGGAGCATGGCTTGCGGCTTCCCTCTGGATTCAACGCCGGATATCAGGTCTCTCTGATTCTTGACCGCTACATGCTGCCCTATTCCGATGTTAAGAACTTCGACCAACTCCCCATCCCGTTTCGCTGCGTCGCGGTGGATCTGGTCTCCAAGCAGAAGTACGTCTTCAGCGATGGGCCAGTCTCGCAGGCGATGCGCGCCTCCATGTCTCTGCCAGGCTTCTTCAGTCCAGTTGTCGACAAGAAGCACATTTTCGTGGATGGCGGTCTGCTCGACAATCTCCCAGTCGATGTCGGCCGGGAAATGGGTGGCCAACTGATTCTTGCCGTCCACCTTCAGACCAAGGCAACTACCGCCGACCGGAACATCTCTTCCATCGGCGTCCTGTCCGACTCCATCGACGTGGTGATCGCGGCCAACGAACTCCAAAGCATGCAGAAGGCGGACCTACTCGTTACCGTCGACGTCTCCGACTTCACGTCCACGGATTACTACGCTGCGCAGAAATTGATCGCAAAGGGATACGAGGCAGCGCAGCAGAAAGCCAACCTCCTCCGCGCATTTAGCGTGGACGAAGCAACGTGGAATCGATATATCGCCGAGCGCAACTCCCGCCGCCGCGAAACCGTACCCACGCCTGAGTTCGTGGCCGTGCAAGGCGCCACACCCGCGGCCTCGAAGGTCATTCAAAACGATCTTTCGAGATTGACCGGGCAGCCGCTCGATATCGACAAACTCGAAAACGGTCTGACTCAGATCGTTGGCACCGGACGCTTCTCCAAGCTGAACTACGGTCTCACCGAACAGAACGGACAGCCCGGTCTCCTCATCACCGCCGCCCAGAAGGAAGCTCCTATCCTGGTGAATCCGCTGATCGCAATCGACGGATCCGAGATCCAGAACGTTCGCTTCGCGCTTGGCGCCCGCCTCACTAAGTTCGGCACTGGCTCTCATGAAGCGGAGTGGCGTACCGACCTCGCCTTCGGCTCCGAATACGGCATTGCCACCGACTACTTCCGTCCTCTCAAAGGACTCCCCGGCTGGTTCATCGATCCGGGCGCCATCGCCAATACATCTCCCTTCGACATTTACAACGAGAACAATCAAATCGCTGCATACCGTCTGCAGAAGATTTCTGGCTACTTCGACGCCGGCTACCAGTTCAGTCGCAGCAGCGAGTTGCGCTTCGGCTATGAACTGGGCTATCTGCGACTAAAAGAGCAGGTCGGATCGCCCCTGTTTGGCAATCCCGCCGATCGCCTCGGACAATCTTCCATTCGTTACCGCCTCGATCTCCTCGATGATCCAGTCGTCCCGCGCCGCGGGGTGGCGCTCGACTCAAGTTTCAGCTGGTTCGACTCCTACCTCGGCAGCAACAACGCGTTCCCATCGTCGGAGATCCTGAGCAGGTTTTACGTCCCCGTCAGCGAACCGGGCAGTCTATTCGGAGGCATTTCCGGGGGCACGGATTTCGGCTTCACGCGCACCGGGCTTCCCTCCTTCAGCCTCGGAGGACCGGTTCGATTAGCCGCTTTCGGTCGAAACGAATTGCTGACGAACCAATATTTGCTGTTACAGGGGGGATACCTTCAGCAGATTGTGAAATTCCCACCGCTTCTCGGCAAGGGACTCTTCGCCTACGGTGAAGTCGAAGGCGGTCGAGTTACCAACGAAATGAACGAGTCTCCATGGCCGGCCGACGCGGTTCTCGGCATGATCGTCCAGACCGCATTTGGACCGGTCATCGTCGGCGGCAGCTACGGCACGACCGGCCACCACAAATTCTTCTTCCAGGTGGGACGCGTTTTTTGAAACTACGTCCGAAAATCCGAGATCCCATCCCAGATCAACTGCACCGCGACCGCCAGGATCAAGAAACCGAAGATCCGGTTAATTGATCCTGCGGCATTCGGACCCAACCACTGCACCAGGGGTCCACCCAGGCGCAAGAAGAGATAAACAACCAGGCCCAGAACGGCGATTCCGATAATCATTCCAATGTACGCAAGCATGTCGTTAGCGCTGTTGGCCGCCAGCCCCATCACCACGCCAATCGAACCGGGCCCCGCCAGGATCGGCATTGCCATCGGCGTAAAGGAAATATCTTCCTTGGTGATAGCCTCATCGCCTTCAGCATCCGTGATGCGGCTCTTGCTCGTCACCATCCCCCACGCTGCATTGGCAACAATCAATCCGCCGGCAATCCGCAGCACCGGCAGACTGATTCCGAAAAAACTCAAAACGAATCGGCCGACCAGTAGAAAGAACACCAGGATTCCGATCACGAAAAGCGCGACCTTCAACTCGGTCATCCGCCGCTCCGAGCCTGTGTATTTCGACGTCAGCGCAAAGAACATGGGAACGGCCCCGAATGGATTGACAATCGGAAATAGCGCAAGAAAAGTACCGATTGCCGCCGTTGGAAGACCTTTCAGTAACAGATGCTGTATCGGCACTCTTCTCCTTTGAAACCGCGACCTCTATGTCCTGTCATCCTCGAGCGAGCAGCTTTATCGCGAGTGAAGGATCTAGGCGAGCGACCGCGCCGGCCGAGCGAAGCGCAGCCACAAAAAGCGCGACGCGAGCTTCCTCTTCGTCCTGCCTAGCTTGGCTTAACCACCTGCAGATTGTTCTTCACCGAAAAAATCCCCGGCACTGAGTTCGCGCGTATGCCGGCGGTGTTCTTGTCCGTCTCGTTATCCACCACTCCCTCCAGCGTCACGTGCCCGCCCTTCACGATGATCCGGATCGGCTTGATCACCGGCATGTCGTACTTCTGTAATGACGAGAATCCGTAAATCGCGCGAAGCAATCTTCGGCGTAACTGATTGTCCATCGGCGACGGCGGCAGAACTTCAATCTGATTGTTGACCTGCTCCACGCCTTCGACTCGCTTCACCGCATTTCCGGCGTCGGACTTCAGCGTCGGATTCGTGACATAGCCAAGCAGCGTGACGTTATATCCCTCGACTTTGTACTGTATGTTGTCGAATACGTCGTAATACGGCAGCATCAGTAATTCATGGCGCACTTCCCGCACGATTTTCTGCGTATTCATCGTTCCGGGCGTACCGTGCAGCTGCGACTGATCTTGTGCCGTCATCGCTACGGTTCCCAGCAGCAACATTCCAATCACGAACACAAATCGACTTCTCGCATTTTTCATGCGTTCCTCCCCAAACCTACTCTGGTCAGCAAGGATAATCGATGCGGTCACAATCGTGAACCCGGTGAATTTGAAGGAGAAGAATTGCGTCAGGGTTTCTGCGGGGCGGCTTTTCTGTGGAACACTGCGCGATCAATGTCCGGCCAGAACTCGGAGATGATTCCACCCGTGCTGCCGTACAGGAAGGAGATTCCTACGCGGCTCATCGTCAAACCAAAACCGCGATCGTTCGACGGATAATACAGGTTCGATAATCCACCTGCGGTAAATCCTCCCAGGATGTTCGACCAATTCACGGTTTTGCCGCCGGAATCTTTGTGCCCCACAAACTCCTGTGCGAGGGAATATCCGATCCTGCGTTTGATCGTTCCTTCTCCCGACCTGAAATAACGCGGATCTTCTTTGAGCAGCACTGGGTACGCAAAGTTCGCGAAGAATCCGCTCGAGGTACTGTCCGCGAAGGCAGCGCCATAACGCTTTGCGTATCCCGAAGCTCCCTGTCCATATTGTGGAAAGTCGTTGTAGGCCTGGCTGATTCCTGCCTGTATCCCGATCGCCGCCCAGTTGAACGGATCCACCGTACCCTTAACGAACAGATGAAATTTCTGTCCCGAAGTAAGCGGCGGAGGATGGTGCCGATTGGTCACTCCAAACATCGGAACCACTCCTAGGATGCGCTGCGATTCTTCGCGCTTCCTGATCTCCTCTTCCGTCTCCGCCTGATTCGTTCCAGTCTGCGCCGCTGCAGTTTGGTTGGTTCCTGCTGAAGGAATTGCCGGGGATCCACTCTCCTGCTTCTTTGGATTTTGGTCAGAGGATCTGCTGGACTGTGCAGCCGCTGTACTGGGATGGGACTCTTGCGTGGCCTGCGCTCGCGGACTGACAGCAAGTGCAGCGAGAAGTACAACAGCCGCCAGAGTCTTAGGTAAGCACATCAGCTTACTTTAGAGAGCGCCTGACCCGATTCTGCTGCCACCTTACTGAATTTACGTTTCTTTACACGACCAACGCGGCGGAACCCCTGCGTCCTTGCAGCGTTTCCGTCGCGGCTGCTGCCAAAACCGACGCGGGCCCCTTGCCCGTCTGCCTGGTTAGCGTCATCACCATCAAGCTGGCGAGGAATTGCACCGTCGCGACATCATGATCGTCGAACGCGTACGGCTCCGTCGAAAGTACCTCTAGGATTCCCAGCACATTCTTCAGGTGAACCAGCGGCGCAACCACCAGCGACTGTATCCCCAGCGACCGGCATGCTTGCAGATCCACCACCGGGTCTCCCGTCACTTGATCGCATCGCCACGCCTTCCCAGTACGAACAGACATCCCGGAGAGACCTCGCTCAAGGCTTACCTGCGCGCCCAGTCCGGGGACGCCCGCTCCCATTGTCGCGTGACATTGCATCTTGCCATCGCTGATCAGCGCCAGCGCCGAACCCGATGCGCGCGTCAATCCCATCGCCCGATCCAGCACCATGCGCATCGGCGAGTCCAGGTGCACCAGCGAACCATTTACAACTCGATACTCAAGGTCCGGCGTCTGTTCTGCTCGCGCCACCACTGCAGTACCGTACTCCGCTGAACGCGCGACTAGCCGCGGACCAGGCATCTCCGGTGCCTCCGGCGCGTCCACCGGCGTTGCAGGCTTCCTTCCAATTGCTCCAGGACCCAGAAGCTCCGCCACGACTCGGCGCATTTTCTCGTCCGTGATTACCGTGGCCGTCTCTTCCGCCAGCAGCGATCCGCCCATGAGCCGTCCCAGATTCAAGATGGCCTGGCTACCGCATGCGAGACAATTCGACGTGTTGTTATAGCTGATGAGTTCGCACTGTACGCAAAAGACAGAATCACTCAATTGCAAAAATGCTACGTCCGATGGACTGCGGAAACCCATGTCTTACCTATCCTGGGAACCTGTGGCGTTCACAAAAACATTTGAGGGCCTGTGAGTACAAACAAATTAATTGCTGGTTGTTGCACCACATCAGTAGCAGCATTGGTTCCACAAAAGCATTCTGTGGAAATTTCTTCGCGCCCCCTCTTCTCACGCACGAGTTGCGCAAAATTTTGCACTCTCGCAAATTCAACTCCGCTTAATAGTCATCTCTTACACTTTTTCTATTCTCCAGAATTTACGACTGGCGGTTCTCATGGAGAGGGACTTCGAACTGCGCGGCACCGTCGACGACGTTCCTGAAGCGCGCGACCAGATGCTCGACTTCATTCGCGAGAACTGCCCCACCGCCACGCCGGATTACAACTTGCTCGTTGCGATCCAGGAGGCTCTCGCCAATGCGGTTATTCATGGCTGCCGCAATGATCCGACACAGCTTGTGCGTTGCCGTGTCGAATGCAGCGAATCGGACATCGCCATTACGATTCGGGATCCCGGCTCTGGCTTCGATGTCGCCTCACTCCCCGATCCCATCTCAGGAGAGAATGTCGCCGGAGAACACGGCCGCGGCATCTTCCTGCTGCGCTCGCTGATGGACGAAGTTTGCTTCGAAGATGGAGGGAGGCAGTTGCAGATGCGTAAGCTGAGAAGGCCCGCCTGACGCGAATCTAAATGCCGCGGATCTAAACCCGAAGGTCTGAAACAAAAAGGGCGCCTCTTCAGACGCCCTCACATCCACTTACATTTCTTCTACTGCAGCGCCTTCTCGACCGCCGCAGTCAACTCGGCCGAGTCCGGCGTAACGTTCGGTTCGAAGCGCGCCGCGATCTCGCCGTTGCGGCTGATCAGGAACTTGGTGAAGTTCCACTTAATCTCGCCGCTGTGCTTCGGGTCGGTCGATGGATCTGTCAGAAACTGGTACAGCGGCGTCGTATCGTCGCCCTTCACGGACACCTTCGACATCATCGGAAAGCTGACGTGATACGTGCGCGTGCAGAAAGTCTTGATTTCCTGATTCGTGCCCGGCTCCTGCGCGCCAAAATTGTTGGCCGGAATCCCAACGATCACCAGGCCGCGATCCTTATATTTCTCGTACAACGATTCCAGGGCGCTGTACTGCGGCGTAAACCCGCACTTACTGGCCACATTCACCAGCAGGATCGCCTTTCCCTTGTAGGCCGCAAGTGGCGCGGGCTGACCGTCAATCGAACTCAGCGTAAAGTCGTAAACGTTATTTGCAGATGCCGAAAGCATAGTGCTCAAGAGTAGCAAAACGGCGAGTTTGTACACGAATCCCTCCAAGTCAGCATATAGACGATCTCAGTCCATCTAAGTTGCAGGAATTCTATCCGCGGCGCAGCGAACATTTCGCGAAAAACACGCTCGATATGGTATCAATGACCATGGGCGAGGATCAGCCACTTTGGGGAGTAAAAGATCAGAACAGCCGTCTGGCTGAGCTGACCGCGCGCACTTCCGACTCAGCAAAAGAACAGCCTCTGCGCCGAGACGTCCGCTCTCTCGGCATCCTGCTGGGACGCATTCTCACCGAACAATCGGGCAGCGCTCTCTATGAAGTAGTCGAGCGTCTCCGGCGCCTGCTCATTCAGCACCGCGAACAATCTGGTCCGCCCGCACCGCTGAAAGTCGACGTCGATCTAATGGAAGAGGTCCACTCCATCGTCTCCAAGATGGAACTCGATCAGGCTTACAAAGTCACCAAGGCCTTCGCCATCTACTTCGAGCTTACGAATCTCGCGGAAACCAATCATCGTAAGCGCCGCCGCCGCGCCGGCAAGCTTCATCTCGATGAACCGCCTCTCCCCGGATCATTTCTCGGCACGCTTTTACGGATGAAGAAGGCCGGTATCTCCGCCGAAGACGCAGTCAAGACCTTGCGCGAAGTCAAAGTTGTGCCGGTGTTCACTGCGCATCCCACGGAAGTCGCTCGCCTCACCGTGTTGCTCAAGCGCCGTCGCATCGGCCAATTACTCGAACGACTGGACCGGCTACCCCTCACCGATGCCGAAGCCCTCGAGTGCGAATCGATCATTCAAGCGGAGATCACCGAACTCTGGCAGACCGACGAGGTCCGCTTGCGCAGGCCGCGCGTCTCCGACGAAATTCGCATCGGACTCGAATATTTCCCCATGGCGCTGTTCGACACCTTGCCGCGCCTCTATCAGGAATTTCGCGACTCGTTCCACAAGGTCTACGGACTCGATCTCCGCGAAGGCGATCTTCCTGCGCTGGTGAATTTTGGTTCATGGATCGGTGGCGATCGTGACGGCAATCCCTTCGTCACCCCCGACTGCATTCAAGAAGCACTCGACAAAGCCCGTACGGCGATTCTCGACTACTACATCAAGGAAGTTTGGCAGCTGCTCGAAGGCATCAGCGCGTCTGTGCGCCAAGCCGGAATCTCCGAAGCCCTTCGCAAAAAATTGTCGGACTACGAATCTCGGCTCGAGAACGTTGAATTCCGCTGGGCCGCGCAAGCGGAGATCGAACTCTACCGTCGCTTTCTCGGCTACGTTTTTCGCCGCTTGCAAAGCACCCGCAAAGGCTCTTCGCCCGAAGCCTATGCCGATGCGAGCGAGTTCGAACAGGACCTGCAGTTCGTCCGCCAGAGCCTCCGCGAGAATCGTGCCGCCAACGTTGCGGAAATTCTCATCGAACCACTACTCCGCAAACTGCGCGTCTTTGGATTCCACCTCTACACGCTCGATATCCGGCAGCACGCCCGCGTTCATGCGCAGGCGCTAAAAGAGCTCTTGGCAGCGATACAAGCCGGCACCCCGCGCGGCGATCTCGCCGGTTCTTTGTCTCCGCAAACTATCGACGTGCTCAACACTATGCGCGCCGTTGCGCATCTCAAGACGACACACCCGCCGCAATCGCTTCGGCAATACGTAATCAGCGGCGCAGAGACTGAGCAGGATGTCTTCGCGGTGCTGCAACTGGCAACACTCGGCGGGGTCAGTGTAGCGGGAGACGCCGGCAATCCCGGTCTCATGCCCGTTCCGCTGTTCGAATCCATCGACTCATTGCGCTCCGCCGCCGGCGTTATGCGCCGCATCTGGACGGCCGCTGAATATCAGCCTGCACTCGATTCCTGGGATCGCTGGCAGGAAGTGATGCTCGGTTACTCCGACTCCAACAAAGATGGCGGCATGCTCACCAGCACCTGGGAACTCTACAAAGCGCATCGCGATCTGCACCGCGCCGCCGCCGAGTGCAATGTGAAGTTGCGCCTCTTCCATGGCCGTGGAGGCACAGTCGGCCGCGGCGGCGGTCCCACGCACGCCGCCATTCTCGCGCAACCGCCCGGATGTTTTTCTGGTCATATCCGGATCACCGAGCAAGGCGAAGTGATGAACTGGAAATACTCCGACCCGGTACTCGCCGAATGGAATCTGGAGCTGATGACCTCGGCCTGCCTCGAAGCGATGGTTCGGCCGAATGGACCGAAGCCCGGCTCTGATGAGCGCTGGGGCCCGGCCATGGAAGAAATGTCCGGTTGTGCCTACGCCTACTACCGCGAACACATCGCCGAAAATCCAGACATTCTCGAATATTTCGAGCAGGCCACACCGGTCAACGAACTTGAAAACGCGCGCATCGGATCGCGCCCGACACGCCGTACCAAAACGCGCGGTCTCGACGATCTCCGCGCCATCCCCTGGGTCTTCGGCTGGATGCAAAGCCGTCACGCCGTTCCTGCGTGGTTCGGCGTCGGCTATGCCATCGAGCGTTTCCGCGCCAAAGGCCAGAACAACGAAGCCGTACTTGCGCGACATGTTCAAGAGCTTCCCTCTGCTCTCTGACCTGATTCACAACGTCGAGATCGCCATGGCCAAAGCCGACATGGGCATCGCGCACATGTACGCCACGCTGGTACCTGATCAGGCGCTGCGCGAACGCGTCTTCAACATGCTCGCGGAAGAATTCCACCGCACGCGCCAGATGATTCTCTGGCTCACCGATCAGAAAGAGCTGCTCGAGAAGAATGCCGTACTCTCGCGCTCCATCCGCCTGCGCAATCCGTACGTCGATCCCATGAGCCTGATCCAGGTGGAACTACTCCGCCGCAAACGCGCGGGCACCGACACTGAAATGCTCAACTACTCTTTGGGCGCGACCATCAACGGCATCGCCGCCGGCCTTCACAACACCGGCTAGCCTCCTCTTAGTGGCGCGGGCGCCCTCGCCCGCGTTTTACCGTTTGCCGACTGCCCCACATCGCGAACATCTCGGGTTCCGCTCCCGCGTCTGTTACCTTTATCCCCGGACTCCATGCACATCACGCTCATCGCTGGCGGTGTCGTCTCACTCGCTGCATGGATCTATCTTCTCTTCGCCCGCGGTAGCTTCTGGCGAATTTCAAAATCGCAACCTGCGGTCCCCATCAACACTCGCCCGACGATCGCCGTCGTCATCCCCGCTCGCAACGAAGCTGATGTCATCGCCCGCGCCGTCACCAGCCTCCTTCATCAGCAGATCGACGCCAACCTCCACATCGTCCTCGTCGACGACGCCAGCACCGACTCGACCGCCGCAGTCGCCCATCAAGCGGCCATCACCGCAAACATGTCGGACTCTGTCACCATCCTGACACGGAAAGCCTCTTCCCGCTGGTTGGTCCGGAAAAGTCTGGGCACAACAGCAGGGCGTCACCAAGGCACTGGAATTCAATCCCGACTACCTCCTGCTCACCGACGCCGACATCGAGCACGCTCCCAACAACTCGCGAACCTTGTCGCGCTCGCCGAAAAGAATCGCACCGACCTCACCTCGTTCATGGTGAAGCTCCACTGCGAATCCTGGTTCGAGCGCTGGCTGATTCCCGCATTCGTTTTCTTCTTCTTCATGCTCTACCCGCCTGCATGGATTCGCGATCGCCGGCGCGCCACAGCCGGAGCCGCTGGAGGCTGCATGCTCATTCGTCCCGCAGCTCTCGCCGCAGCTGGCGGCATCGAATCCATCCGCAGCGAGATCATCGACGACTGCGCTCTCGCCCGTGCCATCAAGAAGACAGGCGGATCTCTCTGGCTTGGTCCCACCGAGACCGCTCATAGCATTCGTCCTTACGAATCTGTCTGGCGAAATCGGCCGCATGATCTCGCGCAGCGCCTTCAATCAGCTCGGCCACTCCACGCTGCTCCTCATCGGCACCATCTTTGGACTGGCCATCCTTTACCTGCTGCCTATCGCTCTTCTCTTTTCGCGATCCACGCTCGCCATCTCGCTCGCCGCAGCTACCCTCACCACCATGCTCATCGCCTACGCGCCCATGGTCCGCTTCTACCGGCTCAATCTTCTCTGGACGCTGACGCTCCCCGCCGCCGCGCTCTTCTACATCGGAGCCTCAATCCACTCCGCCATTCGCTACTGGTCCGGAACCGGCGGCATGTGGAAAGGCCGCGCCCAGGATCGTTAAGCAGTTTGGTGGCGCGGACGCCCTCGCCCGCGTGCACCGCCTTTGACTTTATGAGATGATTCCCCGCTGCGTGCTTCGACTCGCGCCCATCCTGCTGCTTCTTATCCTCGCCTGCAACTCGGCTGGCGATACAAAGAAGATCGTCTTTCTCCGTTTAGGTCTGCGCATCGTTCAGGAGCGCGTCGGACTGGTTCCCACGCGCGACGAAGATCGCCCCGAGCGCCTGCGCCAGCTCTTCGCGGAAACAGGACAATGTCCTGCGGAACGTCTTCAGATACAGAAGACCGACTCAGATCTACCCAACGTGATCTGCACCATCCCTGGCACTGGACCGAAGACGCTCATCATCGGCGCTCATTACGATCACCGCGGCGGCACCGGCGCTCTCGACAACTGGAGTGGCGCGGCGATGCTTCCCATCCTCGCCGAATCCATTGGATCGGTCGCGATGAAGCACACGCTGGTTTTCATCGCCTTCGGCGGAAAATACCACGGCGCCAGCGGTTCGCGCGATTACATGAAGCGGTTGACGCCGGACCAGCAGCATCAGATTGCTGCCATGATCAACCTCGACAGCATCGGCCTTGTGACCCCGCACTACTGGCCTGACAACGGTCTGGTGACGCCACTGCAGCTTGCCGCCGTGAACGTGCACATGCCTCAACTGAAGTCATGGCAGGTAGATCACGACGGCCTCGCCGATACTGACGTTTTTCGCAAAGCGAAAATCGCCAGCATCACCATCCATTCGCTTGGCCGCCCAGGCACCGATCTTCTCTACGTCGTGCACTCTCACGACGACACCGTGAAGGCCCTCGACATGCGCGCCTACTACGAGACCTACGAACTGCTCTCCGTTTATCTCGCGTATCTCGATCAGATCACCGCGCCAATCGCGGTTGGAGACGCCGGCCTCCCACAACATGACCGGATGAACCAGCCCGGCTCGCACCGCCACGGCCGTTAGGTATCGTTACAGCTGTTGTGATAGAGAGTTATTGCTTGTGGAGCCCACTCGCCCTCGAGTGGGCAAAGCGTCAGATTCGCTTGAAGGAAACCTGCGCGTTCGCTTGAGGAAAACTTGCGTGGGAACGGCCGACCTCGGCAGAACTATCGCTGATGGAGCCCACTCGCCCTCGAGTGGGCAAAGCGTGAACTGATTACTAACGACTACCCACTACTCGTACACCGGCCCCATCGCCGTAGTCCACGATGTGCCTCAATCCCTGCAACTGCCGATAGGTAGAATCCAGCGCATAATCGGCTAACGACGGATTCTTCCACTTCGTCAGCGTCGGATACAGCTCCGTAATCGGCTGGATCGGTGAGAAGCCCACCGCAGCGCAATCGAGAAAATACTCCCCGCGCGTCTCCAGGAACTTCAGTCCTTCTTCGATCCACCACACGTCCGCCTGCCACAGCAGCACGAATGTCGCGCGCACCAGGTAGTTGAATCGCGCAAATGTAATCAGGATCGTCGGATCATTCGGCTGCCGCCGGATCGAACTCTTCAGCTTTCTTCCACGATCGACCAGCTCATGCTTGGTCATGTCCTGCAGATGCTCGTAGGCCTTCATCTCATCGGCCAGTTCGTTCAGCTTCACGCTCCACGGCGGAAGCGGCTTGGCCAGTGGTCCCACCAGCGGTTCGAGCAGAGCAGCTACTTTGTCCAACGGGAAGTCGTTCGCCTCGGCTTTGTCGCCGTGGCAGGTCGAAAGATACTGCACCAGCAGGAAGTCCAGTTTATCCAGGTCCGGCTGGCTTACCCCGGCACGCTTCACGTAGCGCTTGATCAACCACTCCAGCGAGTCTTTCCGATTCGCAATCTTGCTCTTCTGTATGAATTGCCGCAGCTGGGAAGGCGTTACTACCGAGTCAATAGCCGCCAGCCATTCTTCGGGATCCACCACATGCTCGCCGTGCTCGCCCTCGTGCTCAACAATTCCCTTGGGCCGGGCCGGTGCAGACGGACCCATGGCCTGGGCTAATTCCACGTAAATCGGCAACAGCACGTGATTGGCAAGCTTGAAGCGCTGTGTCGCTAGACCGTCTGTAGGCATGAAGTGGCTGGTCCTTATCTTCCGGAATCCCTCCGGAAGCCTTGGTCGCTCATCTTCATATGGGGAACTCTCCCCGTCAACGTGACTCCAGTCACCATGCCGTCGCCAGCCATTAACCCCGGCGCTACCCCTGCGATGGCGCCTCCATAGGGATTGCAGCTGGCTAAGGTGCGGCGGCACCCCTGACTTTCGCTGAACTGGCTCCGATTCCCCGTTTCCCGGACCGGCTGCCGCCGTCCGGCAGCACTCCCAATTCACTTCCTCGGAACCATCGCTCAACCGCGGTGCACAACAAGAAAAAGACATGGCTGCGGTCATACAGCAACCGCGCACTCACAAGGACGAAGACGAAGACTAATAGCGAGACTCCTGCAATCAGCATAGCTGCTCCGCTGGTCTGTCCGAAATCCGCTGCTCAATCCGATGGATTTTGCTCCTGAGCTGGTTGCATGCTGCTGCTTTTCCGCCGACTCGTCGTTAACTCCCTTACCTCCATCCACTTGAGCCATGAACCTCACGAAAATTTAGGAATATTCAACATCTTTTAACAGGGTTGCTGCATTTATCCTCTTAGCACTAACTCACTGTGGGGACTCTTCCAACTGGAAGGACACATGATTCATTTAAAAGTGAATGGCGCGGATCGCTCCTACGACGGCGATCCCGAGATGCCTCTGCTCTGGTACCTGCGCGATGAACTTGGACTCACCGGCACGAAATTCGGCTGCGGCATGGGACTCTGCGGCGCCTGCACCGTCCACCTCAACGGCAAAGCCGTTCGCTCCTGCTCCACCTCCATGGACGACGCTGCCGGCAAGAACGTCGTCACCATCGAAGCCATCGCCGCTCACGGCCTTCATCCCGTGCAGGAAGCCTGGATCGAAACCAACGTCCCGCAATGCGGATACTGCCAGTCTGGCCAGATCATGCAGGCCGTTGCTCTTCTGAACAGCAACAAGAAGCCCACCGATCACGACATCGACCAGGTCATGTCCGGCAACATCTGCCGCTGCGGGACCTACCAGCGCATTCGCGCTGCCATCAAGTCCGCCGCCAAGGAGACCGCATGAACGCCATCGAAAATGTCTCTCGTCGCGGATTCCTCAAGGGCGTCCTCTCCACCGGAGCCTTCGTCCTCAGTCTCAAAGTTCTGCCGCAATCTGCCTGGGCCGCGGACACCGACTCCAACGGCACTTCCGCCGCGTTCACTGACTCGGTCCTCCATCCCGATCTCTTTCTCGCCATCAACACCGACGGCACTGTCTACATCATTGCCCACCGTTCCGAGATGGGCACCACCAGTCGTACCAGCCTGCCTTTGATCGTCGCCGATGAACTCGACGCCGACTGGAAGCGCGTGAAGCTCGAACAGGCCATTGGTGATGCCCGCTATGGCTCCCAAGATACCGACGGCTCTCACTCCGTGCGCGAGTTCTTTGAGCCCATGCGTGTCGCCGGAGCCACCGGCCGACTGATGCTTGTGCGCGCCGCCGCCCAGCAATGGGGCGTACCAGAATCTGAATGCACCACCGAGCCCCACGCCGTCGTTCACAAAGCTGGCAACCGCCGTGCCGACTACGGACAACTCGCCAGCGCCGCCGCCAAACTGCCCGTTCCCAAGAAAGAAGAGTTGCACTTCAAAACACCCGCCCAGTGGCGCTACATCGGCAAGGGCATGCCCAGCTACGACCTCGAGGCCCTATGCACCGGCAAAGCCATCTTCGGCATGGACGCCAAACTCGATGGCATGCTCTACGCCTCCATCGAACATCCTCCGGTCCTCGGCGGCAAAGTTAAGTCGTATGACGATAAAGCTCCCTTGCAGGTCCGCGGAGTCCGTACGGTCATCCCCATCGATCCGTTCACGCCTCCGCACCTGTTCCAGCCCCTCGGCGGCGTTGCCGTTATCGCCGACAACACCTGGGCCGCATTTCAAGGTCGCAAGAAGCTGAACATCGCTTGGGACAACGGTGCGAACGCCTCTTACAACTCCGACGAATATCGCAAGCAGTTAGAGGCGACCTCGCACCAGCCGGGTAAGGTAATTCGCGACATTGGCAATGCCGACGCCGAATTCGCCAAGGGCGGCAAGGTGATCGAAGCCGATTACTACGCGCCGCATCTTGCGCACGCCTCCATGGAACCTCCGGTCGCGCTCGCCGACTATCGCGACGGCCAGGTCTTTCTGTGGGCTCCTACGCAGGATCCGCAACAGGTACAGGAGTCTGTCGGGAAGACCCTCGGCATCCCCAAGGAAAAAGTCGTTTGCCACGTCCCCCTGCTCGGCGGAGGCTTCGGGCGTAAGTCGAAGCCCGACTACTGCGTCGAAGCCGCGATCCTCTCGAAGAAAACCGGACGCCCCGTGAAGGTCGTCTGGAAGCGCGAAGACGACATTCAGTTCGACTACTTCCACTCCGTCGCGGCGATGTATATGAAGGCCGCGCTCGACTCGAAGGGCAAGCCCACCGCATGGCTTCAGCGCTCAGTCTTCCCGCCCATCGGTTCAACCTTCGCGCTCAACAGCACCTATGGCGGCGAAGGCGAACTCGGCCTCGGCTTCAGCGACATTCCCTTCGACATCCCCAACCTGCGCGTCGAAAACGGCCCTGCCGAAAATCACGTGCGCATCGGATGGCTGCGTTCCGTCGCGAACATCTATCACACCTTCGCCGTGCAATCGTTTGCCGACGAACTGGCGCACGCGGCCAATCAGGATTCGCTCGAATACCTGCTCGCTCTCATCGGACCCGATCGCGTACTCCCCAAAGAACGCGTGGCCCCCAATTACGGCGCCGACTACAGCCAATATCCGTTCGACACGGCTCGTCTGCGTCACGTGACCGAACTCGCCGCCGAAAAGGCTGGATGGGGTAAGCGCAAGCTCGGCAAAGGCCGTGGCATGGGAATCGCCACCCATCGCAGTTTCCTCACCTACGTGGCCACTGTTGTCGAAGTAGAAGTCACGCCCGCCGGGGACGTCGTTATCCATGAAGTGAACACTGCTGTCGACGCCGGCACCGTCGTGAATCCCGAAACTCTGAAATCGCAATTTGAAGGCGCCGCCGTCTTCGGAACCAGTCTCGCGTTATTCAGCGAGATCACCGCCAGGAACGGTGCCATCGAGCAGACCAACTTCCACCAGTACCTCGTTGCGCGTATGAACCAGGCGCCGCGTAAAACTAACATCTACATGGTGGAGAGCACCGCTCCAGCGGCAGGCGTAGGAGAACCGGGCGTTCCGCCCTTCGCGCCCGCTTTGTGCAATGCCATCTTCGCAGCCACGGGAAAACGCATCCGCGAGTTACCGATCTCCAAGACAAACCTGAGCGCTTAGCTTGCTTGTGTGGGGCGGACATTCCCTTCGGCTTCGCTCAGGGCAGGCTTGTCCGCCGCTTTTGTTTTTGACGTTTGTCATGTGGGAGAGCCTCGTTCTGACCCTGTCATCTTGAGCGAGGCTTTGTTCTTCGCGTGTCATGTTGAGCGAAGTTGAGGCGATTTGCGGGCGTCTGAGCCCGCTGCCGAAATCCTGAGTGAGCCGAAGGACCGCATGGCCGAGTCGAAACAGCCCGAACGAGTCCGTCTCGCAGATGCAGTTTTCGAGCACATCGGCCATCGCCCGGTGCCCCATATCTGCCTTCTGTTGGCAGATGTGGGACTCACCATCTCCCCAATCCGAGCGCAGCGAGGACTGTCATGCCGAGCGCAGCGAGGTATCCCTACCCTCCTCAATCTCTCCAGCCAGACAGCCGCCGCACCACGAAGCTGTCAAGCCCCCATTTCCGCCAAAATCGCCGCAACCGTCTCAATCCATTGCGGAAATAAAGTTCGCGAAAGTGTCCAGTAGGTGCCCTCGAATTTGCCACAATAGAGACAGGGAGATCTGTTCGGGCGGTACGTCGGCCGGAGCGTCTTTTTCTAACAACTAATAACTAGCAACTAACAACTGTCGGCCTCCGTCCGACCTAACTCCTTTGTTTTATCGGACCACTCGGACTAAGTGCCGTGTTTTGTAGGGACTAACTTATCCCATGCCTCCAAGCCATTTGTTTTCATAGGGAACGGGGGTGGGGGTACCCCATGGGACTTCCTTTTTCGGGAAATCTTGGGGCTGGCGCAGCTACTGATGCACCGAATTACTGAAATACTGAACGACCGATCGACTGAAAGACCGACCGACTGAAAGACCGACCATGTCCTCCATCTACTCCTTCACCGCCGCGCTCAGCGATGGCCAACCCAAGTCGCTCGCCGACTACCAGGGCAAGGTCCTGCTCATCGTGAACACCGCCAGCCAGTGCGGATTCACTCCCCAGTACAAAGGCCTGCAGGAGCTTTACGCCAAGTACCACGCGCGCGGTCTCGAAGTGCTCGGCTTCCCGTGCAATCAGTTCGGACATCAGGAGCCCGGCTCGGACGCCGACATCAGATCATTCTGCGACCTGAACTACGGCGTCGAATTCCCCATCTTCAGTAAGATCGACGTCAACGGCGACGCCGCCCATCCGCTTTACAAGTTCCTCAAAGAGAGAAAGTCCGGCCTGCTCGGCGGCAGCATTCGCTGGAACTTCACCAAGTTCCTCATCGATCGGCAGGGTAATGTCGTAGACCGCTATGCCCCATTTACGCCCCCGGCCAATCTCGAACGGGACATCGAAAAGCTACTGAAATGAATGGGTTTCCTCCGCGCTCTCTGCGTCCTCTGCGGTGAGCCCGTCGTCAGAACGTAACTGGCACATCGGCCCCCTATCCGCTATCATCTAAGTATTCTGAAGCGCCGCGTCTGCGGCCTAAGTCTAACCAGCAAGAGAGGATATGCACTGATGGCAGTACCTGTGTCGCAGATGTGGACGGTCGCTTCTTACGTCATGAAGCAGAAGCTCAAGGGACGTAAGCGCTATCCGCTCGTTCTCATGCTGGAGCCGCTTTTCCGCTGCAACCTGGCTTGCGCCGGATGCGGCAAGATCCAGTACCCTGCGCACATCCTCAAGCAGAATCTCTCGCCCGAGCAGTGCTTCAAGGCCGTCGAAGAATGCGGCGTTCCCCTGGTGAGCATCCCCGGTGGCGAGCCGCTCATGCATCCGCAGATCACCGAGATCGTCGAAGGTCTGGTCGCGCGCAAGAAATACATTTATCTCTGCACCAACGCGCTGCTGCTGAAGGAAAAGCTGGATCTGTTCAAGCCCAGCAAGTACCTCACCTTCTCCGTTCACATGGACGGCCAGCGCGAGCATCACGATTTCTCCGTCTGCCGCGAAGGCACCTACGACAAAGCTTACGCAGCCATGAAGGAAGCGCTTCGCCGCGGCTTCCGCGTCACCACCAACACCACGCTCTTCGACGGCACCGATCCCAAGAGCGTGCGCGCTTTCTTCGACGAGATGATGGAACTCGGCGTCGAAGGCATGATGCTTTCACCCGGCTACACCTACGACAAGGCGCCCGACCAGGAACACTTCCTCAGCAAGAAGAAGACTCGCGAGCTGTTCCGCCACATTCTGAGCAATCGCCGCGCGAACTGGCGCTTCAACCTGAGCCCGCTCTTCCTCGAATATTTAATGGGACGCCGCGATTACGACTGCACGCCCTGGGGCATGCCCGCTTACAACATCTTTGGCTGGCAGAAACCTTGTTACCTGATGCAGGACGGCTACGCCGATTCCTACGCCGAACTTCTTCGCGAGACGCAGTGGGAGAATTACGGCGGCCAGAGCGGCAATCCCAAGTGCGCCAATTGCATGGTGCACAGCGGCTACGAAGCCAGCGCCGTGAACGACACCTTCGGATCGCTCGGCGGATTCATCGCCACCGTTCGCGCCACCATCTTCAACAAGTATCGCGATCCCGATATCGGTGACGATCAGATGACGCCGAGCCACGGCCCGCTCGTACAGATCAGCACTCCGGCCTCGCAGGCATAAACCATGTCCGAACCGATGCATGTGAATAACGAAGACACTGCGCCCGGATTCGCGCATGAAAATCTTGAAGGCTGGATTCCCGCTCTTGCCACCGACGCCGAGATTCGCGAAGCCCTCGAAAAAGCTTTCGACTATCGTGGCGATCTCACCCTGACGCTGAAAGATGGCCAGACCGTCGAAGGCTATCTCTTTGATCGTCGCTGTGAAGGCGACAATCTCTCCGATTGCTACGCGCGCGTGATGCCAAAAGACTCCGTCGAAAAACGCAAGATCCGCTATAACGAGATCGCCGCCGTCGCCTTCACCGGCAAAGACACCGCTGCCGGCAAAAGCTTCGAAGCTTGGGTGAAGAAATACAACGAAAAGAAAGCCGCCGGCGAAAAGAACATCGGCATCGACGCCGACTCGCTGGAATAAGTGGAAATTCGGGTGCCCCACTCGTGCGAAGCAACGAGTGGGAATGGTTGTGTGGCGCGGACATTCCTGTCCGCGTATCTCGGAACCGGGGTGCCTCATCTCCGCCTTCTTTTGGCGGAGGTGGGATGAGAGTTACGCCTGCACTGTCACCGCTTTCTTTTTATTCACCGCCTCCGCCATCTTGATCAGCATGGGCAGAACATCGCCGGGTGCCCCACCCTCGCCCTCTTTTGGCGTGGGTGGGACGTGAATTACGCCTGCGCTGTCACCGTTTTATTTTTATTCACCGCTTCCGCCGCTTTGATCAACATCGGCAGCACATCGCCGAGCGATGCATCGCACTTTCCGCCGAGCGCGTAATAGAGCTTGCGATAAAGCGGATACAGAGTCTCGTACACTGCCTGCGCTTCCGTCTCCGGCTTGTAGACCTTGTATTGCGGACACACGCGCTCTTGCGCTTCTTCGATTGTCTTGAATGTTCCGGCCGCAAGAAATGCGAAGATCGCCGATCCGAGACTCACTACTTTTCCTGCGGGCACGAGAACCGGTTTGCCCAACACGTTCGCGTACACCTGGTTCAGCACCGGATTCTGCTGCGGAATTCCTCCACCGTTGATCACCCGACGAACTTCCACGCCGTGCTCTTCCATGCGCTCGAAGATCACGCGCGTATGAAACGCAGTGCCTTCGATGGCCGCAAACAGCTCGTCCTGCGGCGTGCTCTGCAGATTCCAGCCAAGAGTCACGCCGCGCAGATTCGGATTCACCAGCACCGTTCGATCGCCATTGTCCCAGCTCATGCGCAGCAGGCCAGTTTGTCCAGCTTGATACGCTTCGAGGCCTTCGCTGAGTTGCCGCACGCTCACGCCCGCGCGCGAAGCAATCGCGTTGAAGATATCGCCGACCGCCGAGAGTCCCGCTTCGATTCCCGTGTATCGCGGATGCACGCTTCCCGGCACAACGCCGCAAACGCCAGGAACGAGCTGCTCCGATTCTGTGATCCCAATAATGCACGTCGACGTGCCGACCACGTTCACCATGTCAGCGATCTGCGCGCCCGCGCCAATCGCGTCCCAATGCGCGTCGAAAGCACCCACCGGAATCGGGATTCCCGGCTTCAATCCCAGCTCGTTCGCCCACCGCTCAGAGAGCTTCCCGGCAATCTGATCCGAAGTCGCGTATTCGCCATCCAACTTCTCTCGCACACCTGCGAGCAGCGGATCAACGCTAACCAGGAATTTCTCCGGCGGCAATCCGCCTAGAGACGCATTCCACATCCATTTATGGCCCATCGCGCAAACGCTGCGCTTCACCTTCTTCGGATCGGTGATTCCACACAGTGTCGCCGCAACCATATCGCAATGCTCGAACGCCGAAGCGAACTGATCCCGTTTATCCGGATTGTGTCGCAGCCAATGCAACAGCTTCGAGAATCCCCACTCGCTCGAGTAAACGCCGCCGCACCACCGAATCGCCTCCAACCCCTCGCGATGCGCGGCGTCGGTAATCTCCGCCGCTTCGCCCTTCGCGCGATGATCGCACCACAGGTAATACTCGTTCAGCGGCTGCATGTTCTTATCGACGGGAATCACTGACGAGCCGGTCGTATCGAGAGCGATCGCCTCAGCCTGATCGCCGCTAACGCCCGTCTTCTTCAGGACTTCGCGGCAAGCCGTCGCCAGCGCGCGCATATGATCCTCATGCGCTTGCGTCGCGTGCTCCGGATCTTCACGCTTGCGGTGCAGCGGATATTCGGCGATCGCCGAATCCAGCAGCCCTCGCTCGCTGTCCACCAGCGAAACGCGCACGCTCAGGGTTCCGAAATCGACTCCCGCAACAATCGCCATCAGCAGGCTCCGTTTTCGCAGCCGTGGTAGTACATCTCCCAACCCAGATAGCGCGTTGCTGCTTCATTTACTGCCGCTCCGACTGTCGACAAGTTCGCGGCCACATGATGCTCGAATCCGTTCTCGCAGATGTAGTGCAACAACTTCTGCATCTGCGGAATCTCCACCACGCCAGCTCCGCCAAACGTGTTCAGCGGATCATCCGTAAACGCGCCTTCGCCTACGTAGCCTCGAACGCGGCCGCCTAGGTCGTCGGTCGAGAAGCGCGCGTATGTCATCTTGCTCGGCTTCACCAGACCGACGCAGGTTCCGTACGTGTTCTCTATTCCCGACCGTCCCGGCGATGATCGCCTGATAATCCATCTTCACTTCACGGAAGAAATGCTTCGGCAGATTCGAGCAGTGGAAGCAGACCGCCTTGTTCGGATCCGTGCCGTAGTTGTTATTCCAGTCGAGCAGCGCCGAAGGCGTTCCCGACGCCAGCCGCAGCGCATGCATGCCGAGCACGCCGCAGATATCGACCTCGCAGGCGCTCGAGAGCAGTTCGTTGCTCATCATGCTCATCACCGTGCAAGGCACGACGCCGAGATTCTCTTCTAACGACGTCCAGCACTGCACCGCGCTGATCGCAACTTCTGTCGCTGCCATCCACTGATCGATCACCGCTCCCAACTTCGCCATCTTCAGCAGCGCCGCCGCGGGGACATTGCTGGAATCCGCGTATTGCTTGATCGCCGCCAACTTCGCCTGCGCGTGATCATCACCATCTTTCATGCGCGCGATGCGGCCCAGCACTTCGGAAAGATCCAGCGTCTCGATGGAGATGCCATTCGACTCCAGGATCTTCTCGCTATAGCGAACGGTGTTGAACGCCGTCGGCCGCGCGCCAATCGCTCCGACACGCAGATTCCGGAAGCCCTTCACCACTCGACATACAGCCGAGAACCATTCCAGGTCGTGCGAAAACTCCGGTGAATCAGGCGCCTCGGTATGCAGCGTCGTGATCGAATACGGAATCCCGTACTGTTTCAGGTTGTTGCACGCCGACATCTTGCCGCAGAAGCTATCGCGGCGCGCGGCAATTGACATCTTTGCCGGTTCATCCGGCGTAGCCTGGATCAGCACCGGCACCCTCAGATCGGCCAGCCTGAGCGTGTCCGCAATCGCCCGCTCTTCTCCGAAGTTCGGCAGCGTGACGATTACTCCATCAATGCGTTCGCGATGCTTCTTGAAAAGCTCAGCGCAGCGCCGCGATTCCTCTCGCGTCTCAACCGCGCCGTACTTGCTCTCCTCCGGCGTGAGCGCTACCACGTCGACTCCCGCGCTCTCCAGAACGCGCAGCATTTCCTCGCGTCCGCTCTTCGCCAGGTGATCGGGGAAGAATCCGCGGTTCCCAACAATCAATCCCATCGTCATCTTTTGCTTGGCCATATGATTTCAGATCGCCTCTTCGATCACTGCTCTGTGTGTCACTTCGACTGCCCGTAGTAAGCCTTCGCGCCGTGCTTCCGCAGATAATGCCGGTCATGCAGATCGCGCCCAATCGCACCCGAATCTCCGTTGATCTGCAATGTCAAATATGCGGTCTGCGCAATCTCTTCCAGGATCACGGCGTTGTGCGCCGCCTCTTTCGCGCTCTTTCCCCAGGCAAACGGTCCATGATTTGCCACCAGTACTGCGGGAATGCTGGAACAACTCACGCCGCGAAATGCGCGCACAATCGCATGCCCTGTGTTGATCTCGTACTCGCCTTCGATCTCGTCCGTGCCGAGCACTTCGGTCACCGGCACGGCGCCGTGGAAATAATCGGCATGCGTCGTCCCAAAGCAGGGGATCGCCTTGCGCGCCTGCGCCCATGCGGTTGCGTAACGCGAGTGCGTGTGCGTCACTCCGCCGATTTCCGGAAAGGCCTTATATAAAGTCAGGTGAGTCGGCAGATCGGAAGACGGGCGCAAAGTGCCTTCGACAATTCTGCCTTCGAGATCGGCGATCACCAGGTCAGCAGGAGTCATGGTCTCGTACGGAACCCCGCTTGGCTTGATCACTACCAGGCCATCCCCGCGCTCAATGCCGCTGGCGTTTCCGAACGTGTAGAGCACTAATCCGCGGCGAACAAGTTCGAGATTAGCCTCCAGAACTTCTTCGCGGAGCGACTGCAACCGCATAGCGGCTCCTCAAATTGAGTAATCGTTTACTGACGCGAAAATAGACGGTTGCCCGCCTGCTTGTCAATTCAGCTATACAGATCGCCGTGACGAAACTCTTTGAACGGCTGCTCCCGTTCGCAGGCAGGAGAGCAGGTCAAGATTGATGGCAATGATCCGCACCGGCTCGCCGCATCGGATTGGAGCCCTTCAACCCGCTGGCCCCCGCATCTAGCCTGTCACACGCGTCACAGCCCTTGGTGACTTGCGGCAGCGACTTCCCCTCAGCTTCGACCTACGATGTTGCACGGTTAAGCAGATCTTCGTGGTCGCGCCAGGACACTTCTTTGGGAGGGGTGCCGCATGTTTGAACAGGAAATAGAACTGGAAAGAGGTAAAGGCGGCTGGGGGCCGATGCTCCTGGTTGTCGTTCTCATCGGCTGCATCGTCGGTGGAATCGGCTACTACGTCTACCAGATGAAGAAGGGCCTCTCGCAGCAGGAAGCATCGGCCGTGGTTACCGACATTTTAAACGCCAAAACGGCAAAGACTCATTTCCGCACCGGCGTTGTTATGCCCAGCATCGATGAGAAACCCAAAGATCCCCACTACCAGTTGTTGGAGAAGGCTGGATTCGTCACTCTTCAGAATGCGATCGGCGGTGGTGAAGTGGTAAAGCTCACCGACGCCGGGCAACGTGTGATCGACTCCATCCCCGGCGAGAAAAACTGGAAGAGTTCTGACGGCACTACCCAATATGAAGTTCCACTCGCGGTGCGCAAGTTGGTACGAATCGACAACATCAATATGACGGGGCCGAGCCGCGCCAAGATCGAATACACCTGGCAATGGGATGCCAACCAGCTCGGAAAGGCCTTTGATGCCTCCAGCGACCTGGTGCAAAAATTCAATACCTGGGATCGCGGCAAGCTGATTCAGAATTATGGCGCCGACTTCTTCAAGCCCGATCAGAAGAAAGAATCTATTTTCCTGATTCGCGGCGAAAAAGGCTGGAAGCTCGAAGTTTTAGATTAGTTCGTCCACACTGTCGTCCAAAGAAGAAGGCCGGTCGCATTTGACCGGCCTTTTCATTTCTCTGGTGGCGCGGACCCTTGCCCAGGCGAGCCGCTCGCCGTTTACCGCTTCCCACTCTTCTCGCAAGATCGAATACAACTTTAGATCCCGGAATTCCGACTTGATCCGCGCATGCTGCCGCAGGATACCCTCATACTTCATTCCGGACTTCTCCAGCACTCGCGCGGATGCGAAATTCTCGAGGTCGCATCGCGCCTCCACGCGATTCAGTTTCAGATCGCTGAAGATAAACCGCAACACCGCCGCCACTGCTTCTGTCGTGAGGCCCTGGTTCCAGAAGCGGCGTGACAGGGCGAATCCCAACTCCGCGCGCGAATCGCGGTGCTTGAATGATCCGAATCCGCAGGTACCGATCATTTTCCCAGTGACGCGTTGCGTGACCGCCCAAACCATGCCCTCGCCGCGCCGATGCTGATCGATGATGTAGCTCAGGAATACGCGCGTCTCATCCAGCGATTTATGTGTATCCCAAAGCGTGTAGCGCGAGACCTCGGGATCGGAGGCATACTCAAAGATGTCGTCCACATCGGTCGCCCGCAATTGCCGCAGAATCACCCTTCGTGTCTCGAGCACAGGCATGCTCGGCAGGCTCCACTCCAGCAGCTTCTGCTTCGCGAGACTAAAGGCGGTTGATGACCGACGCAACATATGCGGCTCCGAACCCATTATCGATGTTCACCACGCTCACATTTGAGGCGCACGAATTCAGCATGCCTAGCAGTGCCGCCAATCCTTGAAAAGACGCCCCATATCCCACACTGGTGGGAACGGCAATCACGGGAATACCCACGAGTCCGCCGACCACGCTCGGCAGCGCGCCTTCCATTCCGGCGCAGACAATCACCACTCGTGCCCCATGCAGCACTTCACGATTCGCCAGCAGACGATGGATGCCTGCCACACCCACATCGTACAGCCGATCGACTTCATTCCCCATCGTTTCGGCCGTCACCACGGCTTCTTCCGCAACCGGAATATCGCTTGTTCCGGCTGAGACTACGGCAATCCTGCCCTTCCCGTATTTTTTGCTGTCCTGCGACAGCACAATCGCCCGCGCCTGTTCGTGATACGTTGCGCCTGGGAATTTCTGGTGCATCGTCTGCCAATGCTCCGGCGTGGCCCGCGTTACCAGAACATTGGTCCCGCGCTCAGCCAACCGCTCGAAAATCCCCGACACCTGCTCTGGCGTCTTACCCTGTCCAAAGATCACTTCCGGCATTCCGTTGCGCAGCAGGCGATGGTGATCGACCTTCGCAAATCCGAGATCCTCGAATGGCAGATGATGCATGCGCTGAACCGCATCGTCCGGGGTGACTTTCCCCGCGCGCACGTCTTCGAATAATTGCCGGATCTGCTCAACATTCATCGGAAGGCCCGGCGTTCAGCTTACCATTGGGGAGAACTGGCCAAAATGGGCCGGAAGCAGGATGCACCCTGGTTTCAGCTTTGCGATGGCGCTGAAGTAGATTTCGCGAGCGGCGCCTGGTTCCCGGACCGGTGCGCAGAAGAGTGCACGCAGAAATCGCTTACTGACCTTCCCGGCCACATAAGCATCGTAGATGCGGCTCGCCAGCGTCTGTCCCATCCGGATGCTCGTGTCGGCTACGCATGTCACCACTCGTGTAGGACAGAGGATTTTTGATCCCAGGTAGGCGACCGCCTGTTCCATAACCCGATTGTAGAACTCGTCTTCTTCCGAGGCATCCCACGCCGGCGCGACCTCTCCCCCGTGGCAGGCATGATGAACGAAGCGCGCTGCTTCCTCCGCGGCTTCCGGCATCAGGAATCGATGGGCAAAGATAGTGTGCGCAGCTGGCACATAGCAGCTTCCACGTAACCGCACCGCCGCCATGGTCTCGCTAATCTCACCCTCGGCGAGAGCCGCTCGCTTCAATCGACTGCGTATATTCTGACTGCGCCTCGTACAACTCACCTCGGGATAATTGTCAGGATGAAACGCGGCACCAAGCTGGTCGAGTTTGAGGAAGCGGCTAAGCGTATCGATCAGGTTGTAGAAGCTGGGCGCCAGGTCCGGCGCGCTGGGCCGCTCGCGCCTCCACTGTTCAAGGTAGAGCCGGTAATTCTCGTATTTCTCCAGTGGAGTGGACGTAAACGCACAGACAACGTCTGCATCTACGCGAACAGCACCCACGCTTTCGCCGGGCTCTCCTGCAGCCTGCCAGTAAAGCGCATCCACGTTTTGTAGCACCGTTACGATTCGCATTTTCTGTTGTTGAACGCGCAACAAGCTGGGCAGATGGTTGGGCGCCAGGTGCGATTCCCCGAACAGCACCACGATCACGGCCTGGGGATGTCTCCGGCGCAAATCCAACACCTGGGAGGCCGCATGCCGGTCGCGCCGCGCGATGGTTCGCATATCGCTGCGCGGAGGACAATCGAGCCCGTACACACCTGCCGTCACCTTCCGAGCCGTCTCCAGCAACTCGCAATAGGGACGCCAATCGTATCCCCAATCCGCATCGAAGCGAATCCTCTCGCGCAATTCCTCGCTCCCGATCTCGCCGCGGTACCATTCATCGAGAATCGCTTGGTCGCGTGCCAGGACAGCTTCTACACAGAAGAGCAGCGGACGCGAACCTCGTGCCAATTGATGTAGGAGTGAAGCAGCGTACGCCTGAGCGGCGGAAAGAGCGTGGTAATCGCCGATCAGCACTACATCGGCCTGACGGAGGTCGTCGTTCAACTCCTCTGGCGCAAGAACCGATTGGTAGCTTTGAAATGCGGATGCGTAGTCTTTCAGATAGCGGCAGCGTGAAACCGAATCATTCTCTGATATCGTCCGTTCCACACTCGCTAGTGCATGCAGTTGCGCAGCACTACGACGGAAGCGTCGCGCCGAACTCTTGGCCATATCTTTCTTCGGACGGTTCCACAGTACCGCCCAAGGGCCGGCCTTGACTTCCGTGCAGCCGTGTCCCTATCCTCACCCGTCCGGCTCAGCGGACGTTCTTTTCTACTTTGATGCCAAAATCGACAAATTCAGACCAGCGCATTTTAAGCGTCGCCACCACTGGGGCCAGCGGCTCTATCTTCTTGAAGCAACTGCTACTTACGTGTGAGCGCGATGATCGCATCGGAACCCTGAACTTCATTCCCTCCGATAATGCCCTGCGAGTGATGGCTGAAGAACTCGGATTGACCGGACGTAGCAACCTGGTGGAACAGCTGCTTGGAACCAGATCTTCCAAGATCAAGTTGCAGAGCAACACCGACATCGGGGCAAACGTGGCAAGCGGCTCTTACCCGACCAGCGCCATGATCGTGATTCCCTGTTCCATGGGCACTCTTGCCAAGATCGCGAACGGCATGGCTACTCACCTCATCGAACGCGGCGCGGACGTCTGTCTCAAGGAAAAACGGCCACTCGTGCTGTGCGTTCGCGAGACGCCGCTGAACAAGATCCACATCCGCAACATGTACCGGGCCGCAGATGCCGGAGCAACGATCTTCCCCTTGATCCCGGCGTTTTATAACCGTCCTGACTCGATTGATGATATGGCGCGCCAGTTCGCCTGCCGGGTTCTGGCTCATATCGGTCTTGATCAACCCGACGCCTACCACTGGAAAAAATAGAAAAACTCCGTTCTCGACTGGTGCATTTGTCGATTTCCCATCGTCTCATCCGACGTGCCGTTGAATCGGACGCGCCGGCATCCATGGCCGGACCTCCCGACGCAATCAAAAAGGAGACAACCACAATGCGAGTTATGGTGATCGTGAAAGCTGACAAGAACTCTGAGGCAGGGGTGTTGCCCAGCAAAGAACTGCTTGCCGAAATGGGCAAGTTCAACGAGGAACTGATCAAGGCCGGCATGATGCTCGCCGGCGAGGGACTTCAGCCTACCTCAAAAGGCAAACGCGTGAAGTTCGAAGGAAAGAAGCGCACGATCATCGACGGGCCATTCGCCGAGACCAAGGAGTTGATCGCGGGTTTCTGGCTGTGGAACGTCCACTCAATAGAAGAAGCCGTCGAGTGGCTCAAACGAGCTCCTTTCGATGGAGGAACTGAAATCGAGATTCGCAGAATCTACGAAGCCGAGGATTTTGGCGACAAATTCTCGGCAGAATTACGCGCACAGGAAGAGCGCATGCGCGAGTCGATCTCCCGCCAAAAATAGGTCTCTCCTATAAGGCGTTTAGGGTGCGCGGGCTGACCGCGCGCCACCTTTCCACTCTCCTAGGAATTCAGGGCTGCATCCAGGCAAAACCGGGGCCAGTTCCAGTATCCAATATCCAGTGACATCAAATATGCCTCTGGGACGGACTTACGGTCCTGGATCAGGGAGATCCTTATGTTGAAAACAGTGAGCAAGTTCGTTCTTGTGCTCGCACTGGGTACGACTCCGGTATTCCTCGTACCCCGTCCAGCACAGGCGCAAACCGATGCGGAACGGCGCGCCTACCAGGCTGGATTTCAGAATGGCGTCAACGACCGCAATCAGAACAAGTCGCTCAACCTGAAAACCGACAACTGGAAGGGGCAAAATCTTACCGCTTACCAGAGAGGGTACGAAGACGGATACCGTAATCGGCGGAACAACGGCCAGTACGGCTACAACAACGGCTACGGTCACGACGGCGACCATGATCGCGACGACCAGGCTCGAAGCGGATGGAATGGCAACGGCGGGTACGTTGGCAGTCCTGCTGGTTATGGGAATACCGATGCAGAGCGGCGTGCCTATCAGGCGGGATTCCAGAATGGACAGAACGACCGCCGCCAGAACAAGTCCTTGAACCTTAAAACCGATAACTGGAAAGGCCAGAATCTGACCGCCTATCAGCGCGGATACGAAGACGGTTACAGAAACCGCCGCTAGTCATTTGATGGCAGGCGGGGAGGCGCTGCGGCATGAATGATGGCCTCAAGAAGGCTGCGCTTCATGCAACCAGATAGCCCAGCGCTTCCTCGCGCGTGGCGAAGATTGGAAGCTCGCGTCCAGAAAACGTCTTGATCGACTCGTAGAGAACTGGCGGCAGATTCGATGTGAGCACCCAGGCCGATCGCTTCAGGTGCGGACGGTCGAAAACGGTGGCCACCTTCAATCGTTCTATTACCTCACGATTGAATTCAGCGTTGCTGAAGTCGCCCAGCAGCAGCAAGGATTCACGCGGGTAATTCTTGACGTGCATCGGCACCTGATCGATAAGCGGCAGGAGTTCCGACGGCGTGCAACCGCTGCAATCTACTAACAGGATTTGCTTCTGCTCGTGGGTTATCAGGCGGATGCGATTCACGTGCTGCCTCCACCGGCTCAAGGATTGGCTGCAGGCCAATGCAGGATCGGCGCAGTGTACAGCAGGCACGGCGTATTTCCAAGCCAGTCTTGCATCGGCGCTCACAATTCACTTTTTGCTTCCAGCACGTCTCATCTTTGTCTCCTGCGCATGACGAAAACTTCACGATCGCTATCATTGAGTGCGACCGTGACCCTCTGTAGATTTGGTAATGCAATCTGAAGTCGTCTTCGTCCCGGGGAGAGAGCTATGTTCTGCCTCGTTGAAGTTCGCGTGATGTTTGTACTGCTGGCAACAGCCTTGATTGTATCTTCTGCTAGACCGGTTCAGGCAGAGGAACCGGGTTGGGTTAAGCATGTGCCTGAGGCCGATCGCGCGCGTCCCAATCCGCTGGCATCGGATACTGCTGCCGTCAACGCCGGACAGAAGCTCTATTCCGACAAATGCGCTCGTTGCCACGGCGCAAACGGAGAAGGCAAAGGTCACTCTCCATCACTCCAAACCGAGGCCGTACATGCGCTCACACCCGGCGAGTTGGAATGGGTGATCGCCCACGGCTTCAGTCTTCATCGCATGCCCAGCTTCGAATCGCTCTCCCAGGACGAACGCTGGCAGATCGTCTCGTACGTGCAATCGCTAGCGAAAGCGGCAAAGTAACTCGTCTCTACTGTTGCGATGGTGGAGGCTGCACCTTAATTATCTGTATTGGCTTTTCGTCCACGATCTTGTAGTCACTCGGAACTGTGAATAGCGACGGATCGGGCTCAGAGTTGTTGACGTTGGTAAGCTGCGTTTTCAATTCTCCAGCCCAGGGATCGGTGTGCTTGGTCATGACCGTGGCCTTAAGCTCCGGAGAAGACCACGTCTCGGACTGAACGAGAATTGTCTGCTCATTCCCCATGCTGCCGGCGGGAATTGTGGTTGTCACACGACTACCTGTTGCATGAATACCGCCGATGGTCTGGTCACCCAGGTTTTCGATATTCGGCGGATTTTGAGCCGGCCCCGCGTTCTTAGCCATCGTTGTTGTTGAGTAGTACATGACGTTTCCAGGACCGCCAGTCGCACTCTCGGCCTCGCCTTTGACCACAACCGCCATCTGTCCCGAAGTCCGGAGGCCCGGGCCGGGCTCGGTAGACAACGCGAACGGTTCGATGGGCATTTTCCGAGCAATCTTCATATTGCTGTCGAGCATGTACCGGACTCCCGCAACAGGGTCGACGATGGTCACAATCTTCGGGAGATCCTTCTGCGAGGAAACGCCGAGCAGATTGATCTCGGCCTCACGGCGGATTCGACCCTGGCTGTCCCGACAGAGCATGGACGTCTCGGTTGTATGAATGCGATTGCCGTCGGCAAAAACTTGTGTGTGTTCGGTGGTGATAGTGCCGCAAAACGGATTCCCCTTCACAGGAGAGGCATCCATATTGTCGACACGAAGCCCCATTGTGGCGACCTTAGCCTGCATTGGTATCGCTGGCGAAGAGAAAGTAGCGATTGCTTCACCCGGTTCAGGTGGATTCGGTGGTAATTGAGCAAAAGCAGTGGTTCCGAAAACGACCAGAACTACTGCGAAGAAGATTGAAGCAACCGAACGGTTTCTGCGATTCATGATGATGACCTCCGATACAGATTCAGTTCACGATTCGAATTGCGCGGGCTACTCCGTCAGCACCTACTACAACATCCGCAGCGATAATATTGCTCGAGCGTAGAGGCGATGTCATTCCTAACGCTGAAGCCGGAAGATTCATTCGGATCACTTCCATCGCTCCGGAACAGCTGAGTTGATCGCAGTACATTAGTCTCCGGAAGTCTGGCGGCAGACTATCCGCAGCTTCCGTTGCGGCACCTGCTCCCGCGACATCCTCAGTTCTGGGGACAATCGCTTTTCCCCGGACGGGACGTTTCTGGAGCTTTTTCGCTGTAATAACTGACTTTGGCATTTCCGCCGATGTTCGCGGCTCGATCGGCGTTTCTGCCGCGACAGACTGCTGCTGGACTCGCGCCGCGAGAGGCGGCGCAACCCGTTTTCTATTTCCGAAAAAGATGATCGCACCGATGAGCAAAAGAGCGGCAATGGCGGCTCGCCATAACATTCCTCGGGACAATGAGTGTCTGTGGACCGGAATCAAAGCAGTGACAGGCTGCTGCATCTGCTTGCGATAAGCGGCCAGAATGCTTTCATCGAGCGTTGCGGGGACAGCAGGGGCGGAGCGGCGCAGCAGATTCAGCTTCCCGCTCAACTGCTCCTTCATCCGGATCCAGTGACAGCACGAAGAACACTGTTGGATGTGAGCAGCGATTTCCGCGCTAAGCACATTCTCCGCTCGGAAAACCGAGCGTTCGGATTCCACAAGATTGTGTAATTCGTTACAAGTCATATCAGGCACCCTTCGGTACCGGTATTGCGGAATACAGCCTCTGTCTCTCCTACCAATTTGAGCTTTTCCGCTAGCAGCTTATGCCCGCGATTGAGACGCGATCGCACGGTACCTATGGCACACCCCACGCTCGCGGCCGCTTCTGCGTAGGACATCTCTAACAGGTCGCAGAGAACAACGACCTGACGATAATGCTCCGGCAATGAAGCAACTGCGGAGCGGACGTTGCCGATCTGCTGCTCTCGATCCAACTGATCGGATAACGCCGCCGCTGGTCCCATCAGACGAGCAAGAACATCGGTGTCATCCGGGAGCGGTTCAAAGGGACGCTCGCGCCGATCGATCCTGCGCACGACGTTGCGCGCGATTCCGAAAACGAAAGCTCCCAGGTCGCCCCGCTTGGGATCGAACCGCGCTCGATTTTGAAGCAGCGTGAGGAAGACCTCCTGGGTAACTTCTTCAGCTACAGATCTGGAACTCGTCATGTAATAGGCGTAGCGAAAGATTCCTGTCTTCAGCCGCTCGTAAAGGGCTAGAAAAGCGCGTTCGTCGCCGGAAAAGGCCAGCCCGAGCAACTCAACGTCGGATTTGCTTTCGGCGGATTGCATTGGCTAGAACAGCATCTCCGGCTCAGCGGTCAGCGCTTTCATTAGGTATTCGCACCACAACGAAAAGAGTTCCAAAACTTTCGCCCAAGCGCTCCACTCAGTATGGCAAACTCAAAGTATGAAGATTACGCCTCGGGCAGAAGATTTTTCCGCGTGGTATCAGGATGTAGTGTTGCAAGGCGATATGGCCGAACCCGCTGAAGTGGTAAAGGGCTGCATGGTCATCAAGCCGAACGGGTATGCAGTTTGGGAACTGTTACAGGCCGAACTGGACCGTCGCTTCAAGGCGACTGGTCATAAGAACGCATACTTCCCGCTATTCATCCCTGAAAGTTTCCTGCGGCGCGAAGCCGAACACGTAGAAGGCTTCTCGCCAGAACTTGCTGTGGTCACGATTGCTGGTGGCAAGAAACTGGAAGAGCCGTACGTCGTTCGGCCCACATCAGAAACCATCATCGGACATTTCTTCTCCAAGTGGATCAAGAGCTATCGTGACCTGCCGTTACTGCTGAACCAATGGGCGAATGTCGTGCGCTGGGAACTGCGTACGCGCATGTTTCTGCGTACCACGGAGTTCCTCTGGCAGGAAGGACACACCGCCCATGCGTCGCAGGAAGAAGCGCATGAGGAGGCGCTGAAAATCTTGCATCTGTACGCGGATGTTGCCGAGGAGATCATGGCAATGCCCGTGATTCGCGGCGTGAAATCTCGTGCCGAGAAGTTCGCGGGCGCTGATCGATCGTTCGCGATTGAAGCCATGATGCAGAATGGCCTGGCGCTGCAAGCAGGTACGAGTCACGAACTGGGCCAGAACTTCGGCAAGGCCTTCAACGTTCAGTTCCAAAGTAAAGAAGGGAAGCTCGAATACGTATGGCAAACGAGTTGGGGCGTAAGCACTCGCCTGATTGGTGGTCTGATCATGACCCATTCGGACGACAAAGGCCTGGTGCTGCCTCCTAAACTCGCACCGACAAAAGTCGTCATAGTGCCCATCTTCCGCAAAGAAGGGGAGAGGGCAACGGTGCTGGAGGAGGCCGGAAAGATCGCCGAATCACTCATGGCGACAGGGCTTTCCGTGGAGGTGGACGCTCGCGAGGAACTCAGCCCGGGAGCGAAGTTCTTCCATTGGGAGCAACTGGGTGTGCCGGTAACCATTGAAATTGGCCCCCGCGATGTCGCGGCCGGAACCGTTGTCGTCAAACGTCGTGATCTGGGAACCAAAGAGCCACAGAAGCGAGAGGAAGCTGTCGTGTACGTACAAGCCTTGCTGGAGCGCATGCAAACGGAGCTGCTGGAAGCCGGCCGAAAGCGCATAAAAGAGAACACGCTGGTTGCCAACAGCCTTGACGAGGTCGCGCAGATCCTCGCCGATGCCACCGCAGAACGAGGGGGCGGCAAATTCGTGATGGCTCACATAAAAGATGATCCGGCATGCGACGCGCGGATCAAGGAATTCAAAGCCAGCGTGCGCTGCATTCCTCTAGTCGACGAATATGACGGTCCAGGAAAGTGCATCGTGACGGGCGAGACGGTCGCGCATCGGTCGGTGATCGCGAAAGCATATTGACGGCTGCAGGAGTTGCATGTGGCCTTTCAGCCCGCTATTCGTGAAACCGTCTACGCGACCACCGGTCTCTTAAAGGCTGACACGACCTCAGGCTGCATCAGGTACCAGATAATCAACCCGTGAATGGTGATACGCACCAGCCGGAAGAAAGTCCCGAATGGATGGAAGAACGCTAACGCGAACAGCGACAGAACGCTCAGTACCAGGCCGATGCCTTGAATGACGATCGTCAGGATGCGCGCCCACTCCTGCAGGGTCCACAACCCCCAGCCAGTGATAGCTGCAACGAGCGCCATGACAAGGAAAACTGCTCCCCCGATTACTCCAACAAATGCCGCGATTGGCCCAAATTGATGGCCGATCATGGCGGCAATAAACGATGATCCGAAGAACAGTGCCAGCGCTGGTATCAACAAAAACGCCGCAAAGATCCAGGAAAGGATCGCAAGAACGACAACACCTGTCGGTTTTTGCATAGTCCGCTCGCTTGTTTCGCTTGCCCAAAGGTGTACCCCAAAAGTCCCTTAACGGCAATAGACAATTGGCCGCACGCTCCGAGTGCGAACTCGCGCAGCTGCACCGTATAATCAATGACTACTTCGCATGTCAGCCAAACTTGACCAGATCGTGGCCGCGACCCGGCGCGTAGTGGATTCCGCCAAATCCAGCGCCGACTTTGCGCAACTGGAGCGCTATGCTCGCGAGCACGTTCCCCGCGAATTCGCGCATTCATTGCGGCAAGCGGCCAAGGATGGCAATCTGGCCGTGATCGCGGAGTTGAAAAAGGCCTCGCCCTCGCGTGGCGTGATCCGGGCAAGTTTTCACCCGCAGGCGCTGGCCACCGAGTTGGAACAAAATGGAGCCACTGCCCTGTCTGTGCTGACGAACGAAGAGTTCTTCCAGGGCGCGCTCGATTATCTGCGCGAAGCGTCCGCCGCGGTTCACATTCCGTGTCTTCGCAAAGACTTCATCGTCGACGAGTTCCAATTGCTGGAAGCGCGGGCCAACTCCGCCGACGCAGTGCTGCTGATTGTCGCCGCATTGAGCAACGATGAGTTGCGAAACCTGCACACAAAAGCCAAGTCCTACGGACTCGATGTGCTCTGTGAAGTCCACAACGAACAGGAACTAGGACGCGCGCTCGACGCTGGATTCGAACTGATTGGTGTGAACAACCGCGATCTGCGTACGTTCGAAGTTGATCTGAATACATCTTTGGAACTCAGCTCCAGGTTCCCGCCCAACATCACGCGAGTTGCCGAAAGTGGCATTCATACCGGCATGGACCTGCATATTCTGCGCGAAGCTGGATACCACGCGTTTCTGATTGGCGAGTCGCTGATGAAGCATGATCATCCTGGCCACGAACTGGCCCGGCTTTCGGCGGAAGTGCAGCGAGCTTCGGTAGGACGCGCATGACCTGGATAAAGATCTGCGGCACCACCAGCCTGGAAGATGCGCGCATGGCGGTAGACGCCGGCGCAGACGCGCTAGGCTTTGTGTTCGCGACCAGTCCACGGCGCGTCACTCCCGAGCGGGTTCGGGCGATCGTGGCCGAACTGCCAGCGTCGGTGGAGAAGGTCGGCGTTTTCGTGAACGAGGATGCCGAACGCATCCGCACCATCGTCAAGGGAACCGGCCTTACCGCGGTTCAGTTGCATGGCGATGAGAGCGATCGCCTGATGGCGGAAGTGAACGCGATGCAAACGGCTTTCGGCAAGAAACCGAAGCTCTATCGCGCCATGCATTTGCCGGAACATTTCGTCGACGAGTTGAACGTTGGAATCAGCTGGCCTGATGATGCTGCTCGTCCAGACGCGATTCTGCTCGATGCAGCGCACGGCCAGGTCCGTGGAGGCAGCGGAAAGAAATTCGATTGGGAAGCGGCAATGCCGCTGGTCGAAGCGATCGAGGCACAGATTCCGGTCATCGTCGCCGGAGGGCTCGACGCTGAAAACGTTGGCGAAGCGATTCGCCTGTTTCAACCATACGGCGTCGATGTTGTTTCGGGAGTCGAGGCAAGTCCTGGGATCAAGGATCCCCACAAGGTCCGCAATTTTATTCGCGCCGCGCGGCGCGCGAGTGTGATGGTTTAGCTATGGCAATTCTCCAGAGACGAGTACCGGGTTCGGTGGCCACGGGGCGCTTCGGTCCTTACGGCGGACGCTATGTTCCGGAAACGCTGATGGCGGCGTTGCAGGAACTGGAATCGGCGTACGAGAAAACGAAAACCGATCCGGATTTCCAAGCTGAACTCGACGATCTGCTGAAGAACTTCGCCGGGCGGCCCACGCCTCTATTCTTTGCCAAGCGATTGACCGAGCACCTGGGCGGCGCCCGCATTTATCTGAAGCGCGAAGACTTGCTGCACACGGGAGCGCATAAGATCAACAACTGCCTGGGTCAGGCGCTCCTCACCCGTCGCATGGGCAAGCAGCGCGTGATTGCAGAAACGGGCGCAGGCCAGCATGGCGTAGCAACCGCGACGGTCTGCGCTCTGATGGGCTTCGAGTGCGTGGTCTACATGGGCTCAGAGGACATGCGGCGGCAGGAGTTGAACGTCTTCCGCATGCGGTTGCTCGGCGCGGAAGTCCGCGGCGTCGACGCCGGTCAGCGTACGCTCAAAGATGCCATCAACGAAGCAATGCGTGACTGGGTGACCAACGTCCGCTCCACTCATTATCTGCTCGGCAGCGTTCTCGGACCGCATCCTTATCCAACGATGGTGCGCGACTTTCACCGTGTTATCAGCCGCGAAGCGCGCGAACAGATCATGAAGGCCGAGGGTCGTCCACCTGACGCGGTGATCGCTTGCGTCGGCGGGGGCTCGAACGCAATCGGAGCGTTCTACGAATTCATCCAGGACAAGAAGACTCAACTGATTGGCGTTGAAGCCGGCGGACGCGGCGACAAACTTGGCGAGCATGCTGCACGTTTTCACGGCGGGTCGCCCGGCGTGCTGCAAGGAACATTCTCTTATGTCTTGCAAGACGAAGCCGGGCAGATTGCGAACACGCATTCGGTTTCCGCGGGATTGGATTATCCCGGCGTCGGACCGGAGCACGGTTGGCTGAAAGATACGGGTCGCGCAATCTACACCTCGGCCACCGACGACCAGGCACTTGCCGCTTGCCAAACGCTTTCTCGGTTGGAAGGAATCATTCCGGCGCTGGAATCGTCGCACGCGGTGGCGGAGTGCATCAAGCGCGCACCAAAGATGGCGAAGTCAGAAGTAGTGATCGTGAACATCTCAGGCCGCGGCGACAAGGACATCGGAATCCTGCGTGAAAATTTGAAAGGAATCTCTGGCTGAGTTGAGGCCGCTGACCATCGTGCCGATCAATTTCCAACACAAGCCAGGACTGGTCGCCTACATCACTTGCGGCGATCCGGATCTGGAGACATCTCGCGAAGTCGCCTTGGAGGCGATTTCTGCAGGCGCGGATGTGCTCGAATTGGGCGTGCCGTTCAGCGATCCCGTCGCCGATGGCCCGGTGATCCAGGCCGCCAGCGACCGTGCACTGAAGAACGGGGTGAAACTCGGCGATGTGCTGACGCTCGCAGGCGATGTTCGTAAACATGCTCCACATGCCGGCCTGATCGTCTTTTCTTATTTCAACCCGATCCTGCGCTACGGCCTGGAACGCTTCTGTGATGACGCAGCGCAGGCAGGCGTTGATGGCGCGCTCGTCACGGATCTTCCGGTGGAAGAAGCTGACGACTACATTCAGCTAATGCGTAGCCGAGATCTGGTAACGGTTTTTCTTGCAGCGCCAACCAGCACGGACGAACGCCTGAGGTCCGTTTGCGAAGCCTCGACCGGCTTCGTCTATGCAGTCTCGCGAACCGGCGTCACTGGTGTGCGACAGCAACTTGCCACCGATGCCGGCGCCCTTGTACGCCGCCTGCGACAGTTCACCGCAATTGCCGATCGCGGTGGGATTCGGTGTTTCGAATCCGCAGCAGTTCGCGGAGGTAGGCGCCTTCGCCGATGCTGCGGTCGTCGGCACGGCTATCGTCCAACTAGTTGAGCGTTCCGGACACGGAAGCAAAGCGGCGAACGCCGTGGCAGAATTCATCGGCGGCTTGCGTGCGGGGACTTCGACGGCAGTGAAGGCT
Source organism: Terriglobia bacterium (assembly GCA_963826275.1). GTDB lineage: Bacteria > Acidobacteriota > Terriglobia > Terriglobales > Acidobacteriaceae > JAJPJE01. The sequence continues at coordinate 144,834 of CAWGWI010000022.1, forward strand.
TGAGAATAGAAGATTAAGAGCTTGGCTCATGGACATCAGCGACTGGCGTAAAAAAATCGACGATCTCGACTCCATGCTGGTCGACTTGCTGAATCAGCGCGCGCATGCGGCGCAGGAAATCGGCCGGCTCAAGCGTCAATCGGGGATGCCGATTTATGAGCCAAAACGCGAACAGGAGATTTTCGAGAACGTCAGCCGCTTGAGTGCCGGGCCGCTCAGGGGTCGCCATCTGGTGCAGATCTACGAGCGCCTTATCGACGTGATGCGCAATCTGCAGAAAGAAGAAATGGGCGTTACCGAGCACAAGCCGGGCGACGACGGCAAAACGGAATTCGATGCAGAGGTCAACGATTAGTGGCCAGGCTCTGGCTGCGCAACTTTCTGTCGCTGACCACTGACTACTGAGAATCAACGATGATAATTGCAATGCAACCGGATTCGTCGGAGAAGCAGATCCAGTCGGTGATCGATCATCTGGTGTCGCTTGGCTTCGACGTCCATCGCAGTACCGGCGTCTCGCAGACCGTTCTCGGTGCCGTAGGCGCAAGAGTCGACTTCGACCTGCGCGAACTGGAACTTCTCGACGGCGTGCAGCAGGTCCACCGGATCAGTGCACCCTACAAACTGGCGGCTCGTAGCTTTCGGCCTGAGGGCACTATCGTCAAGCTTCCGAACGGCATCACCATCGGTGGCGAGCAGGTAGTTGTCATGGCCGGTCCGTGCTCGGTCGAATCGCGCGAGCAGTTGTTCACGACCGCTGAAATCGTCTCAAAAGCCGGTGCCAGGATTCTGCGCGGAGGCGCGTTCAAGCCGCGGTCCTCTCCCTACTCCTTCCAGGGCATGGGAGAAGACGGCCTGAAACTGTTGCGTGAAGCTGGCAATAAGTTTGGCTTGCTGGTGGTCAGCGAGGTCATGGAGATCTCGCAGATCGAACTCATGATGCCGTACGTCGACATCCTGCAGATCGGCGCGCGCAACATGCAGAACTTCAACCTATTGCGCGAATTGGGGAAAGTGCGCAAGCCAGTCCTACTGAAACGTGGCATCGCGGCAACCATCGAAGAGCTACTGCTCTCGGCCGAGTACATTATGTCGGGCGGGAATTATGACGTGATCTTGTGCGAACGCGGCATTCGCACCTTCGAGACCTACACGCGCAGCACGATGGACATTTCGGCGATTCCCGTCTCCAAGAAGCTTTCTCATCTGCCGATCACCGCCGATCCCTCGCACGGCACCGGACGGCGCGACAAGGTTCCGCCGATGGCGCGCGCATCCGTCGCAGCAGGTGCCGATGCATTGTTGATTGAAGTGCATCATGATCCGGAGAAGGCGCTTTCTGATGGAGCACAGTCACTGTTCCCGGAACAGTTCGAAAAGCTAATGCAGGAATTAAAGATCATCGCGTCTGCGGTCGGGCGAACCATCGCGTAAAGACGCTTCACGTTTCGAGAAAATCGGCTTCAGATTAGAGGCGCATCTTTTTCATTGGCTATTGATGTTCGAGAACGTGAAACGCGAAACATGAAACGGCTCTTATGAAGCAAGTCACCATCATCGGCACGGGCTTGATTGGCGGCTCATTGGCCCTAGCGCTAAAAGAGCACGCGCCGCAACTGCGCATCGTTGGCTGCGACCGCGAGCCGGTGCTGGAACAGGCGCGCTCGCTAGGCGCCATCGATGATGGCTGCACCAGCGCCGAGCAGGCCGTGCGGGACAGCGATCTTGTCGTACTTGCCACCCCGGTCGGCAGCATCATCGATCTCATCGAGCGGATTGGTCCGGTGGCGCCCCCGAATTCCCTGATCACCGACGTCGGTTCCACCAAGTCTGAGATCATGGCGCGCGCGAAAGACGTGTTTGGCGGCGAGGCAGCTCACCGTTTCCTGCCGGGACATCCAATGGCCGGGAAAGAACACGGTGGTATCGAGCATGCAGACGCGCAGCTTTTTACCGGAGCTGTCTGGCTGGTCACTCCCTATGCGGATCAGGATCTGAACACTGGCACTATTCGGGATTATCTTCAATTGCTGAATCAGATCGGCGCGCAGGTTTTGCCCATCGATCCTGCGCAACATGATCGTATCTGCGCATGGGTCAGCCATCTGCCACAGATGCTCTCGACCGCGCTGGCCTCAACCCTGGTGGAGGAGTTAGCAAATGATTCTGATGCCAACGCCATTGGCGGCCGTGCTCTGCGCGAGATGACCCGCATCGCTCAGAGCCCCTACTCCATGTGGCGTGACGTAGCCCTGACCAACACCAGGAACATTCAGGATGCACTGCTCCGTGTGGAACAGAAGCTGGCGCACATCCGCGAGAATCTGCGCACTCGCGAACTGGAAGAGGAGTTCGAGCGCGCAAACCAGTTTCGAAAAAACTAGCGAAAGCATCGAATAGCTCGACCAGCGATATAATCACAGTCTGGATACATGGCGTGTTCTGCCATCTCGAAGTTGATCGCCGCCTTCACGCTGGCGGCTTTTTCTGTCGCCAGTTCTGCCCAGTGCAATCTCGACAAACAAACCGCCAAAGCGCCTTCAACCGCTCGGCGTCCGGCGCCTCGCTCCAACTACACAGCGTGGCTAAACCAGGACGTCCGCTGGATCATCACAGACGAAGAACGCACAACTTTCGAACGTCTGCGCTCCGACGTGGAACGGGATCAGTTCATCGAACAGTTCTGGCTACGCCGCGACCCAACTCCTGAAACATTTCTGAACGAATTCAAACAAGAACACTATCGCCGGATGCTGTATGCCAACGAAAATTTCGCGACGGATGATACTCCTGGATGGAAAACAGATCGGGGAAGGATTCACATCGCTTACGGAAGACCGGACGAAGTCATTTCAACAAATCAAGATCGAAAGCAAGGGGAGATATGGCGGTATCGATTCATCTTTGGAATCGGACAGAACGTTGAGGTCCAATTCGCCAATCGTTGTCGGTGCGGCGATTTTCAGCAATTGGGAGAACCGCAGGCCCTCGACTCGAACGGACGCAGCACTTGCATCGATAGAGTCATCTCGCCTCTGGGCACAGTTCCCACGTTTCAATTCAGGGATTTGGACGAAATCGTTACCCACAAGATCTGCATGACCCTTGTTCCGATGAACGTTTTTACCGGTCAGGTCAAGGTGACTGACTACACGGTACTGGTCCCGATTACAGTATCGGTTCAACACGAAAATGTCACTTGGAGTACGGAAGCGGTCGACCGGAGAAAATCCCTGAATCTGTACGGCAGAATTACATCTCAAACTGGCCGCATCGAAGACATCTTTGAAGGCACGATCAAGAGGAATTCAGAACAAGCTGGAGAAGACTTCACGTTTCTCTACACTGCCCCTTTGAGAAGTGGTACCTATCGAATCAATGTCGCAGTCAAAGACGTGGCAGGCGATCGCAAAGGCACTTGGAGCGGAACAATCAATGTTCGATAAGCTCGGCGAGCGAATCTTTACGACACTGTCTCGAGCCTGATGAGTCCCACGCCGCCTTCCACGTTCACGTGCAGCGTGACCGGCGACTTCCCATATTCGCTGTTCACGTAGTTGTCGCCATCCCGCGTCAGGCCCTCTGCCTGAACCGAACCCAGACCGCCTTTTGCTCTCACCACAACTCCAACGTTGCTGGGCAGACGAATCGTGGCATTCCCCGCGCCACCGTGGAAAGTAGCGTCCACATCCTGTTTCCAGTTCCCACTGAAATCCGCGATCAGCAACCCGGCGCCCATGTTCACATCGATGTGCGTCAGGTCCAAACCACCCAGTTGCAGGGTGTTTCGTCCGGCGCCCATGTTCACGTGCATTTCCATCGGCACATCATGCGCAAGATGAAGGTTCCACGAATTGTGCGTCGGGCCAAACTGAATGTGCGGCTTGTGTTCCTCCTGCGACAACCGCAGCTCCCCCTCGTTCCCATTCACCGTGTAGCTCACCTCCGGACGTGGCATAGGCGACTGATACTCAAAATCCGCTTCCAGCAGCTTGCTTCCTCCGCTGTCGATATGCAGATCTCCCGCGGGCATATTGACGCTCACATCAACCGATTCCGCCGCGCCTCGATCCACGCTCTGTGCCCATGACGCGTGATGCCGGGTTCCCACTCCGCCCAGGCTCATGCTTCCGAAGAACAAAATCAGCAAAATGATGAAGGCGATCTCGCCGCCTGTGAACCAGCGACCACCGCTCGCCCCGGGATTCTGCCGAAAGCGGTAGTAATCCCACAGCTTGCCCAGTCCAATGAAAATAAGCAGCAGCGGCCAATACTGCGACACCACCGGCCAGGGATCGAAACTCGGGTGCAGGTTGCTGTATAGGAACAGCGCGCCGATGACGATCAGGATCACCGCGCCTACAATCGAATGCCGCCGATATCCAGACATGCAGACCTCCTTCAATCTCACGGAGCTGCCAAAGAACACACTAACGGCCAGCAGGTCCGGCCTGCCTCTATGTACGCCAACTACTTTCCCTAAGTTCCGCTAAAGTAGCTGATTTTCAAATCAGGAAGATTAATCTTCGTCCTGCCGCGGAAATTGGCCATCTATTCACGCATCTCGCAAACTCGGGGAGTATTGTAAAGGCGTACGGAAAGACTTCCCGTCTATTTCATCCAGCATCACTCAGCAGACATCAGCACCAGGAGGAATGATGGCCACTATAACAATGAACCAGCCGGCGCAAAACACCATCAGCGGCAGTCCTCTTTCCGCCGAAGAATTGCGCAAGATGAATGCCTACTGGCGCGCCGCCAATTATCTTTCCGTCGGGCAGATTTACCTTCTTCAGAATGCTCTATTACGCGAGCCATTGCAGCTCGAACACATCAAGCCTCGGCTCCTCGGACACTGGGGAACCACCCCGGGCCTGAACTTCATTTACGTGCACTTCAACCGCCTGATCAAGCGCGATGATCTTGACGTGATCTACATCATCGGCCCGGGACATGGCGGTCCGGGACTTGTGGCCAATACCTATCTCGAAGGTACCTACAGCGAGATCTACCCGAATATCTCGCAAAATGCCGAAGGCATGCACCGGTTGTTCAAACAGTTCTCCTTCCCCGGAGGCATTCCCAGCCACGTAGCTCCGGAGACTCCAGGCTCGATTCACGAAGGCGGCGAGCTTGGCTATTCGATCTCGCATGCATTTGGCGCGGCTTTCGACAACCCCGACCTTCTGGTGTGCTGCGTTGTGGGCGATGGCGAAGCTGAAACCGGTCCGCTCGCCACCAGTTGGCACGCCAACAAGTTCCTGAATCCAGCGCGCGACGGAGCCGTGTTGCCGATCTTGCACCTGAACGGCTACAAGATCGCGAACCCGACGGTAATGGGCCGCATGAGTGACGACGAGCTCACCCAATTCTTCACCGGTTGTGGCTACAAGCCCTATTTCGTCGAAGGGCACGAACCGGAAGTAATGCATCAACTGATGGCGGCCACGCTCGACACCGTCGTCGAAGAAATTCATGAGATTCAGACCCGCTATCGCCGCGGTGAAGGCCGCGGGATGCCAGTGTGGCCGATGATCGTAATGCGTACTCCCAAAGGTTGGACCGGGCCGAAGATGGTGGACGGCAAGCCAGTTGAGAATACCTGGCGCGCGCACCAGGTGCCGTTGTCAGAACTGGCGTCGCGTCCGGATCATCTGCGGCAGCTCGAAGAGTGGATGAAGAGTTATCGTCCGGAAGAGCTGTTCACCGAGGAAGGCAAGCTGATCCCGGAACTGGCAGAGTTGGCGCCCAAGGGTACTCGACGCATGGGAGCCAATCCGCACGCGAATGGCGGCCTGTTGCTGAAAGATCTGGCGATGCCGGATTTCCGTGACTATCGCCTTGCAGTGCCTAAGCCCGGAACCGAGTTCGCTGAAGCTACGCGTGTGCTCGGCTACTTCCTGCGCGATGTGATGAAGCAGAACGAGAAGAACAAGAACTTCCGCGTCTTCGGTCCAGATGAAACCGCTTCCAATCGGCTCGACGCAATTTATCAGGTAACTGACAAGGAATGGATGGAGCCTCTGCTTCCCGTCGACGAGCACCTCTCCCCGAATGGCCGCGTGCTGGAAATGCTGAGCGAACACATGTGCCAGGGCTGGCTCGAAGGCTATCTCCTCACCGGGCGGCACGGCTTCTTCTCATGCTATGAAGCCTTCATTCACATCGTCGATTCGATGTTCAACCAGCATGCCAAGTGGTTGAAGGTGACGAACGATATCCCGTGGCGTCGCCCAATCGCATCACTGAACTATCTGTTGACCTCGCATGTCTGGCGTCAGGATCACAATGGATTCACCCATCAGGATCCAGGCTTCATCGACCATGTGGTGAACAAGAAGGCCGACATCGTCCGTGTCTATTTGCCTCCAGATGCCAACACGCTGCTTTCGGTGGCCGATCACTGCCTGCGCAGCCGGCAATACGTGAACGTGATTGTCGCCGGCAAGCAACCCGCTCTGCAGTGGCTCGATATGGATTCCGCGATTAAGCATTGCACCACGGGAATCGGCATTTGGGATTGGGCAAGCACCGACGAGAATGCCGAGCCTGAAGTCGTAATGGCCTGCTGCGGCGATGTCCCTACTCTTGAGACTCTGGCCGCCGTCGATCTGCTGCGGCAGCATTTCCCCGATCTGCGCATTCGCGTGGTCAACGTGGTGGACCTGATGACCATTCAACCGGCGAGCGAGCATCCGCATGGGCTCTCCGACCGCGACTTCGATTCGCTCTTCACCAGCGATAAGCCGGTCATCTTCGCTTATCACGGGTACCCATGGCTGATTCACCGCCTCACTTATCGCCGCACCAATCACGACAATATTCATGTCCGCGGTTATAAGGAGGAAGGCACCACGACAACGCCTTTTGACATGACTGTGCTGAACGATCTTGATCGCTTCCATCTCGCGAGCGACGTCGTGGATCGCGTGCCGCGCCTGCAACGTATTGGGGCGCACTTCAAGCAGCACTTACGCAATAGGCTGGTTGAGCACAAGAATTACATCGTGAAGTACGGCGACGACATGCCCGAGATTAAAAACTGGAAGTGGCCCTATTAATCGATGAAGATTCTCGTACTGAACTCAGGGTCGAGCAGCCAGAAGAGCTTCTTGTATGAGCTCGGGGACAAGCTTCCAACAGAAGCGCCTGAGCCTCTCTGGGCGGCTACCATCGAGTGGGACGGCGACTCCGCTGAGGTCACCGTCCGCAAGATGGGCGGCAACGTCGTCCGCGCACGCGCAAGAATTTCTTCGCGCAAAGGCGCCATCCAATACCTGCTCAGCACTCTCTGGTCAGGAAAATCGCGCCTGGTCGAGAAGCCAACGGCTATCGACGTGGTTGGACATAGGGTCGTGCATGGCGGTCCGCATTACAAACACCCGGTGCGCGTAGATGGGGAAGTAAAAACCGCCATCGCCGGAGTCTCCGTTTTTGCACCGCTCCACAACCGAGCCGAACTCGACGGCATGGAAATCGTGGAGCAGGTCCTCGGGCCTGTTCCACAGATCGCCGTCTTCGATACTGGCTTCCACAGCCAGATGCCTTTGCACACTACGGTCTATCCCGGACCGTACGAATGGTTCGAGCAAGGAATCCGGCGCTACGGATTCCACGGGATTAATCACGAATACGTCGCCGGACGCGCAGCGCAAATGCTCGGCAAACCGCTGGAGTCGCTCAAACTCGTGAGTTGCCATCTCGGCAACGGGTGTTCACTGGCGGCGATTCGCGGCGGCCACAGCATCGACACAAGCATGGGCTTCACGCCACTTGAAGGCCTGATGATGGGCACGCGCTCTGGTTCGATCGATCCGGGCATACTCACTTACCTGATGCGCTCGACCCATATAACCGGCGAACAACTCGATGACATCTTGAACAAGCGCTCAGGATTGCGCGGCATCTCCGGCACCTCGTCGGATATGCGCGAAATCCAAATTGCCATGGAGCAGGGCGATGAACTCGCACAACTGGCGTTTGATATGTTCGTGCATCGATTACAGGCTGGCGTTGGCTCCATGGCCGCCGTCCTTGGCGGAATGGACGCACTGATTTTCACCGGCGGAATCGGCGAGCATTCAGCGGAAGTTCGAGAGAAGACCTGCGCGAACCTTGAATTCCTGGGAGTGCGGTTGGAGACGACCAAGAACACTCACCCAAAGCTCGACGCCGATGTCACTGCGGCTGGGTCGCCCGTTCGCGTGTTGGTGATCGCTGCCCAGGAAGATTGGGCAATTGCCAAGGAATGCTGGAAACTCATCTCTTTGGATCATTGAGACCAAGTCGCAATGCCCGAATTCAAGCAGTTTGCATTGTACGCAGATTGGGGCTAACCATCAGCGTTGGCTGCGTTGCCCGCTGAACGTCTTCGACGGTAAGCCCGCGCGCAATTTCTTCCAGCACCAACCCAGCCGGCGTCACCCTTAGATAGGCCATTTCCGTCACTATGGTGTCAATCACGCGCACGCCCGTCAGTGGCAGGGTGCATTTGTGCAGGATCTTGGGCTGACCTTCGCGCGTGGTGTGCTCCATGGCGACGATGACGCGCTTGGCTCCGGCGACGAGATCCATCGCGCCGCCCATGCCTTTCACCATTTTGCCCGGGATCATCCAGTTCGCGATGCTGCCTTCCTCATCGACCTCCATAGCGCCCAGCACAGTCAGGTCGATGTGGCCGCCACGAATCATGGCGAATGACTCCGCACTGGAGAAGAATGATGTTCCCGGAATTTCGGTTACTGTCTCCTTCCCCGCATTGATCAGGTCGGGATCTTCCTCACCTTCGATGGGATACGGTCCTACACCAAGCATGCCGTTTTCGCTCTGCAGGATCACTTCAACGCCCTGCGGCACGCAATTCGCGACCAGCGTGGGAAGTCCGATGCCGAGATTTACGTAGAACCCGTCGCGCAACTCCAGGCCAATGCGGCGCGCGATGCGCTCGCGCTTTTCCATGTCCAGTTGCTTGCCGACTTTGGATGCGATCTCAGTCATGAGTCGATCAGTTTTTCAGTTTTTTTGATTACCTGTTACTAATTTCCCGACTACCAATCGCTACCAGGCCGCCTCAGCCCTGCGAAATGCCGTCAAACTTCGTTCCAGATCGTCATACGATGTCATGGCATTGCTCTCCGATTCTGTGCGGTATTTGTACGCGGTCGCCAGAAGATCTCCCCAGTGATCCTGGATCCCGCCAATTGCATAATCGTACGCCGGGGCCATCACGGCAAGTTCCGCCGCCAGATCGCCGAGCGTCAAATTGCCTTCTTCGTACATGCGAATGTACTTGAGCACGCTGGCGCGCACTTCCTCAATGGTGCTGTCGGGAGCCGGCATCAGACAGTTGCCTTTCTCACGGTGCGGCGTTCGATGCGCTTTTCGCACGGCAGTTGAACGATGCGGTGCACATAGATGCTCGATGTGTGAATCTCGTCGGCCTTCAACTCACCCACGTCTACCAGGTGCTCCACCTCGGCGATCGTGATCTTGGCCGCAGTCGCCATCATAGGATTGAAATTCCGCGCGGTCTTGCGATACACGAGATTGCCCCAGCGATCGCCTTTCCATGCTTTAACCAGGGCGAAATCCGCGGTGAGTGCGTGTTCCATCACGTATGCCTTTCCATTGAACTCGCGCGTCTCTTTGCCTTCAGCAACAACCGTTCCGTATCCTGTCCTGGTAAAGAATGCCGGAATGCCTGCGCCCCCAGCCCGAATGCGTTCGGCGAGCGTACCCTGCGGATTCAATTCCAGATCAAGTTGCCCCGACAAAACCAACTGCTCGAAAAGGCGATTCTCGCCAACGTAGCTGCCGATGTGCTTTCGGATCTGGCGGCTTTCCAGCAGCAGCCCAAGTCCGAAACCGTCCACGCCCGCGTTGTTGCTGATGGTAAGCAGGTCGCGCACGCCTTTGCGGTGCAGAGCGTTAATCAGGTTTTCAGGAATGCCGCACAGTCCGAAGCCGCCGACCATTACGGTGGCGCCATCGAAAATGTCGCGGATCGCCTCGTCGGCGCTGCTGCAGACCTTGTTCACCAACCCACCCCAGAACGGCAGATTCTACACTATTGCGTCATCGGTGATTGGGCCATTAGTCAACTTGCCATGTGGTTATTTCGTGATTTGGCACTGATAGGAACCTTTGCCCACAATCGAGCGTATTCTGAACCAGAGAGGCTCTTATGCTCGCATTCATCCTGTGGTGCATTCTTTTTGTGTTTTGCTGGCCGCTGGCATTAGTTGTGTTGATCGCCTATCCGTTCGTGTGGTTGCTGCTCCTGCCCTTCCGGATTGTTGGCATCGCGGTCGACGGAGTCCTGAAGTTTCTGTGGGCGCTGCTGACTCTTCCTGCTCGGCTGTTGCGAACCCCGGGGCGCGTATAGCCCCCAAAATGCAACGGCCCACGATCGTGAGCATCGTGGGCCGTCCGGTAGCCTGTTTAAATTGGCCTGAGGCGGGTCACCCTAACGTTTGACCCCCCGCCAAGTACTTCCGATTCCAGCAGCGTCGCCATTGAGAACGCCGCCTGACACTGTCGCGCCACTCACCAATCGGGTGGCCGTCACACCGGAAGCCAGGAGAGGATTTAGAGCGAAACGCCCTAGACCTCAAGCACCTCACTGTGGCTGTAACTATGACTGTCTGAATTTGTCGACACTGGACCACCTCCTTTCTCAGTGTAGGCACAGATTAATACAGGTTCGGATTACCGTCAAAATCAGCTCTGGATTGGGAAAATGCAGGGGCGCTGTGCGGCTGCGCCCGCCTGGTTTCCCTATCGGACAGTGAAAGTCACCGGCGTCGACTTCAGGTAATGGAAGCTTGAATCCACTTCGACCAGAGTTGCTGAATGCGAACCAGCCGTCAGCGGAACGCTCGCGCTCATCGTAGCGCCCGGATAGTTGCCGATTTTCTTGCCATCAACCCAGAGTTCAAGGTGATCCACTTTGCCGGTTGCTCCTGTCCCCGCGCCCGTGAACAACGTCGGTGAACTGACCGTACTGCCCGGTGCCGGGCTGCACAGGATTGCTCCCGGCGAGGACGGCGCCCCGCACGACCCCGAACCGCTGCCGACATTGAATGTGACGGGAGTGGACTTGAGGTAGTGGGAAGCTGAGTCTACTTCAATCAGAGTTGCGGTATGGGAACCGTTTGCGAGCGGAACGCTTGCAGTCATTGTGTTCCCGGGATAGTTGCCGATCTTCTTGCCATCGATCCACAGCTCAAGATGATTCACGGTCCCGCTGGCGCCAGTTCCCGAACCAGTGAACTGTACCGGAGAATTGACTGTGCTGCCCATAGCGGGTGCGCACAGAATGGCTCCGGGTGAAGTTGGCGCGTTGCAACTGCCACCGCTTCCGCCGGAACCAATACTGAAGCTGACGGGCGCGGATTTGATGTAGTTGAAATTCGAATCCACTTCGACCAGCGTTGCTGTATGCGAGCCATTGGCGAGCGGCACACTTGTCGAGACAGTGTTTCCCGGGTAGTTCCCAATTTTGTTGCCATCAATCCACAACTCGAGATGATTCACACTTCCGCTGGCTCCGGTTCCGGCGCCGGTAAACTGCACTGGGGAAGGATAGGTCTTACCAGCTTGAGGAGTGCAGATCACCGCCCCGGGCGAGGAAGGCGCTCTGCAGGACGCCCCGCCGGACGATTGATTGTTCAGGTAGATCACCAGCCGCCGGTCACCATTGGAACCGGTTTCGACAACTGCGATATCCGGACTGCCGTTCTTATCAAAATCCGCGGTTATGAGGTCAGTCACACGGCTCGGGACGGTCCACCGTTTCGATTCCTGATAGGCTCCGTTCGGCTGCCCATAGAAGATGCCAACATAATCGGTTTCGGTCTGGCTGCTACTGTTGCTCGGAACTTCGGCAAAACCAGCGACTGAGTCGGCAAGCGCGTCATTGTTGAAATCTGCGCCAGAGGCAGAATAGATCCACCCGCCGTAACCCGCGTACGCCGATTCCTCGAACGCCTGCGAATACTTCATTACGCCGTTTCCCTGATTCAGAAGAAGACCGGAGTGGGTCGCGGACGAGGCATGCGGCCCCGACTGGTAGTCAACGATCGCGACATCCGTTTTCCCATCGTTATTCGCGTCGACGAGCCGGGGGAAGTTGTAATCGTAGCCGAGATCACCTTGAGCAATTTGCGAGAAGGCGTAATGGCCGGTGCCGTCACCTTTGGCGAACCAAAGCGTACCCGCATTCGTCGCGAAAGCAGCGGTGTTACAGTCTCCGGGAATCACGAGATCAAGTATGCCGTCGCCGGAGAAATCGGTTCCTACAGAGCTGCCAGCGGCGCACTGGCCCGGCGGGGTCGAGGTTCCCTGAAAGAGAGTACCGTCAAGATTGATGTTTTGCTGGACGACTGGCGCTCCGAAGTTGCCGGTGCCGTCTCCAGGATAAGTGCTGATGGAATTGTTGTACGTACCCGAATTACTGATGTAGCCGACAACGGAGAGATCGGCTTTGCCATCCTTGTTGGCGTCGCCAATTGCAATGCCGGTGCAGATACCGTTGAAGGCGGTGGTCCAGCCTTGATGAAAATTGCCGCCGCCATCATTCTCAAATACCGCGATGGAGTAATTCGTGCTGCTGTTGGCGACACAAAAGGCAAGGTCAGGCTTTCCGTCACCATTGAGATCTCCAACGGCTGCGGCACGTACGCCGGTGATGCTCAGCGACTGCGCAGATCCAAAGCCGCCAGAACCGTCGTTGAGCATGATCGCAGTCGTATCACCGAAGAACAGAAGATCAGGCGCGCCATCGGCGTTGAGGTCGGCGGCGATCATCGTGGAACCGGGCGCGGGATAGGATTCAGAATGAAATCCAGTTTGTGCAGAAGCAGAAGAGAAGGCAACAAGCAGCAGGAGAGCAGAAATAGCAGTAGCTAAACGCACCGTCACACCTCAGCAGAGCTCAGGGGAGCTCCTTCTCGACGATGTGAGTTGAGAATCAGGTACACAGGTTGCCTAAGTGGAACATCAGGACGCAGATTCACCTGCCTTCTTCGTCGCCGACGTGATGGATATCACTGCGCGATACATTCAAAGAGGCTAACTTTTGTGTAGGGGCGAATACTTTATTGAGAGCCGCGTTTGAAGCTCGTGAAATTAGTGTGCGCTCCTGCCTTCGTTGCAGCAACTCTCACCGCTGCTTCGCTCTTCTTGTTTGGCTGGTCCGGACTTTCTAAAGTCTCCGGCGCGGACCAACCGAGTCCCCAGTCGAAGATCACGATTAACTATCCCCTCGAAGGCTCCGTGTTTCCTCCGGAGATCACGTCTCCGACTTTTCTCTGGACCGATCCCAGTAATCGAGCCATGCACTGGCAGGCAGAAGTCCTCTTCGCCGACCACTCAGCGAGCATTCGTCTGGACGTTGCTGGAGAACACTTGCAACGGGGCGAGATCGATCCGGCCGTGGTTGCCGATGGTGAGCTCTCGCAACTGACTCCGGAGCAAGCGGCCATGCGCACCTGGAAACCTGATGCCGCAACATGGACCCAGATCAAACAACGTTCGGTGAAGTCGCCAGCGACCATCTTGATAACCGGATTCGCCGACAACGCATCCAACCTGCCCGTATCGAGCGGCAGCGTGAATATCTTCACCTCAGTGGACCCCGTCGGAGCGCCCGTTTTTTACCGCGACGTCCCCGTGCTGTCCACTCCTCGTGCCGCCCAAGGCTCGATTGAACCGCTCCCGCCGTTCGCCATTCCGCTCATCAAGTGGCGTTTACGAAACATCGGCGAGAGCCAGAGCCGCGTGGTGATGGAAGACCTTCCAACCTGCGCAAATTGCCATTCATTCTCTACGAACGGTAAGTGGCTCGGGCTCGACATGGATGGACCGAAAAACGACAAAGGCTTGTATGCCATGGTTCCGGTCTCCAGGAACATGATCATTCGCAATCAGGATGTCATCCGCTGGAGCTCGTTTTTGGAAAGCTCTCATGGCAAGAACTCCGACCCCGATGTGAAGCGTTTCGGATTCATGTCCCAGATCTCACCGGACGGACGCTATGTGGTCACATCGATTGGGCCTCCCGGTTTGGGGAACACGCATAAGAACGAGCTCCCCGAGTTTGCACCCGGACTCGCCGCTCGTCTTTTCAGCATCAACTACAGTCATCTCCCCTTCCCGCAGGTCTTCTATCCGACTCGCGGAATCCTTGCCTGGTACGACCGTCAGGAAGAGAAGCTGCGTCTGCTCCCAGGCGCGGACGATCCGCAGTTCGTGCAGACAAGCGCTTTCTGGTCTCCGGATGGGAAGTATCTGATCTTCAGCCGCGCGAAGGCTCGTGATCCTTACCCGGCTGGGGCTGCGAAACCTGAATATGCGAATGATCCGAACGAAACGCAGATCCAATACGATCTCTATCGCATTCCTTTCAATGATGGCAGAGGTGGAAAGGCCGAGCCGGTCGTCGGGGCATCGGCGAATGGCATGAGCAATAATTTCCCCAAAGTCTCTCCCGACGGCCGTTGGATCGTCTTCGTTCAGAATCGTAATGGTCTGTTGATGCGCCCAGACAGCAAGCTCTACATCGTGCCCTTTGCAGGTGGGAAAGCTCGGCTGATGAAGTGCAACACTTCACTGATGAATTCGTGGCACACATTCTCGCCGAATGGACGCTGGCTTGCTTTTTCGTCGAAGGCGCGCTCCGCGTACACGCAGCTCATGCTGACGCACATCGATGCCAACGGCAACGATACGCCCGCGATCATCGTCGACAACACTACCGCCGCTAATCGCGCGGTGAATATTCCTGAGTTCGTAAATATTCCGCCGGGCGGCATGGAGAAGATCGATCCGCAAGCCACGAAGTATTACGGCTTGTTCAATCAGGCTTTCTTCCTGATCGAAAAAAAGCAGTGGGCGGAAGCAATCCCCATCTTGCGCCAGGCTCTCGATCGACAGGACGACCCCGTGGCGCATTACGCGCTCGCTACTTCGCTTTCTGCGAACGGACAGGAGCAAGAAGCCGTTGAGGAATATCGCAAGGCCTGCGCGCAGGATTCACGCCATGCCGCATGGTTTTACCATCTTGCCGTCTCGTTGGCGAATACCGGCGACCTCGACGGAGCAATCTCCAATCTGCGCAAGGCGATCGCACTTGATCCCTCCGATGCCGCGGCTGAATCGGACTTGGGCACGCTGCTATTTGAGGGCGGACAGGCTCAGGAAGGTTACGAGCATCTGCACAAGGCGGTCACCATGGCTCCCGAGTTCCCCGAGGCGCACAGTCATCTCGGGTGGGAATTAGCAAAAACAGGTCGACTCGCCGAGGGAATCGACGAATTGCAAAAGGCGATCGTGCTGAATCCCAACTCGGTTGAATATCGCGTCAACCTTGGTTACGCGATGGTGATGCGCAATGACTTCGCCGGTGCCGTCACCACGCTGCAGGCGGCTGTTGAGTTGAGCCAAACCAAGGATTGGAGATGCCTCGACATGCTTGCCAACGCGTACAGCCATCTCGGGCGTTCCTCGGAAGCGATCAAAAACGAACGGCTGGCGCTCGATCTCGCACTGCAGCAGAACGATGACAAGCTGCAGCAGACTCTACGATCGAACCTCGAGGGTTACGAACGAGAAGCTGCACACACACAGCCTTGAACCCATTTGATCGCGCAAATTCCGTCGCCCGAAAACACGACGACCGCCCAAGGTTCAGGCGGTCGTGCGTTCAAGTCTGTCGCTCTGCGTTTCTAATTCCCGTGTAACGAATGCATCTCTCAGGCAGCTGGCGTGAATACCAGCGGCAACGTCTCCAATCCTCGCAACCCCAGGTTTTCACGCCAGACCAGTTTCTCCGAACCGAGAGCCATGTCGGATGTTCGGTTCAAAAGAGTGCTAAAGGCAATCTGGCCTTCCAGGCGAGCCAGCGGTGCACCAAAATAGAAATGCTAGCTCTCCGATCTAGTTCGGCATAAGTCAGAATTTCAGTGCCGCTCTGCACCGCTACGGCATGCGAATGCAAAACCGATTGCTGTAACACCAATTGCGGAACACTTACAAAAGGGCGTGGCGGTTCCGTTTCCAGAACTCTAATGCCCTGCTGCACTGCGCTTTCAAGATAGTTGTGGGGGACAGTTGCTTTCGAAAACATGAAGCACCACCTTATCGATGCTGAAATTTTTCGCGGGAGCAAACTATGCGGGAAAAGCCGTGCGGGTACAGCTAAGCTTACGTTCGATGCTCATTACAGCATCACGTACTAATACTGGCCGTCGACTACATCCACGGCCAGGCCGGATCACTTGCACCGCATTGAAATGGGCCGATGTCTGGTGGGTTCGGGCGTGTTGCTCCGTCCATGTCGTTGGGAGGGGCGCCTGCGGATGTGCCGGTATTGAGAATAAAACTGCTGTTGCAAAGCGCGTGGGGATCTGCGGCGTTCAACAGATTCGGGTCGGCAACAATCGTATTACTCGCGGTGCCTGTTTGGAGACCAATGGACGTTGCACTCCCGAAAACGACGTTGTTTCCATAGAAGTTGTTAGGGCCAGTCGATCCTGTTTCCAGGATGCCCACACCCGTGCCGCCACTCCCGTTATAAAGAACAACGTTATTGGTGATCACCATGTTGTTCGCGGTCACCCCACCGGGCGCGTCTCCTGCGCCTACTGTCACTCCGCCTGCTCCGTTTTGCGATGACAAGTTGTTCGCCACCACGACAGCGTTCGCCGCGTGCCAGAGCTGAATTCCCCATGCTTCGTTTCTAACCGATACGTTATTCCAGATGTGCCCGCTGAGGTTCGAGTGATAGATCCCTTGAACCCGCAGACAGGCGCGAGAGAGACTTCCGATATCGTGCACGTAATTTGCGATGACGTCATCGTTCTGCGCGGAGTAATTCGCATTATCGATTCCGGCGCCGCCGTTGTCGGTGCAATCGGATACCGGAATATCGTGAACCTCGTTGCCGATAATGCGAACGTTCGATCCCTGGTTCAGAATCCCGATGTTTCCGTCTCCGCTGATACTGAATCCGAGGATATCAACGTAGTCCCCATCGTTCTCCCAGGAGGAAGCGGCACCGTTCGTCTGCACGTGCGCTCCCCATTGAACATCGGAAACGAAGCGTATTCGAGCTGACGGCGTGCCGGATGCCGACGTAATCAAGGGGATGGCGTAGGTTCCCGGCGCTACGTGCACCGTGCTCCCCGCCACAACCATCGCGGCCGCATGCTGGATCGTTGCCCACGGCGCCGATTGCGATCCGGAATTACTGTCCGCCCCAGAAGTAGACACAAAGTAGTCCTGCGCACCGGTGGCCGGCGCGGGCGCCGGTGCAGGTGCAGGCTGTGTTGGTGTCGGTGCCGGAGGATTCGCTGCCTCCTTTTGCGAGCTTCCGCCACAACCAGCCAGGGCGATCAACGTAGAAAGGACGATCAAGATTTTCGAGACCATGTGGACCCAACGAACAGAAGAGCCTTCTCAGTCGAAATATGTTTGAAATCTGCGGATAGGGCACTCACAGGTTGATCGGGCCGTCTCCGTCCCCTCGATTCATATGAATACGAGCCTTGCTCTCTTGTAGCGGATCTGCCCTTGGATAGGCGCTCACAACTTCTCAGTAGGGGTGATAGATGGCCATGCCTGAGGCCGTCTGTACGATCATCTCCAGGCTGCGGCGCATCGCCGACTTGGCGGCACTGTTGGGAATGAAAACAATGTCGTCAGGCTGCACTTTCACATCTGGCGATTTTGATGAAAGGATTTCCTTCAGTTGAATTGGCACCTCCTGTTGATTTCCATCAACCTTGCGAATGAGCTTGGAAGAGTTTAGTGCGGCCGTCGGATTGGCGCCCTGAGCCAGCGCCACTGCCTGTAACACCGTCATGCTGCCGTGTTCCATCACAAATCCACCGGGCAGCTTAACGTCGCCCACGACATACACGATGCCAGCCTTCGACACCATCACGGTGTCGCCGGGGAAAACTTCCACGTTCCCTTCCGTCGACCCCTGAAAATCATTGCCAAGCGTAACCGTGATGGGCTTAGTCGGATCAGCGCGGCGGCTTATCGTCACGACCCTCCCTGCCTTTGGCGTTGTGCCACCTGCCATAGAGATCGCGTCAAATAAGCGGTGCTGGCCAAGCAGCGGATAAACGCCGGGCTTCTGGACTTCGCCCAGCACGGATACCCCTTCCCCGATGTACTCCTTAATAAAGATAGAAACCTGCGGATTGTTGTAAAACTCACCCTCCGTGAGTTTCTTTGCGACCAACTCCTGTGCCTGTTGCACCGTCAGTCCTTGAACGTGCTCGCGCCCGATCATCGGCAAGACAATGTCACCGGTCCCACTGACTCGAACCTCCTTCTTCTCGAAATCGGGCGCTCCGTACACGCTGACTTCGAGCAGATCGCCTTCACCGATTGTCATTTCTGAATTCTCGGCGGTTGTTTTTGCAGCGGAAGGAGGAGCGATCGGCTGAACCGTCGGCGTTGCTGCCGCGGGAGCCACGGGAGTCTGTGACCGAGCTTGTGCCGATGAATTGGCGACGCCAACTGTCAGAGCCAGTGCGACAGTTATGAAAGTCTTGATCGAGCTATTCATAAAGTGCCCCCGTGTTCCAGACATCTCGGAAGAGCATAGGCCTAAGGCAAAGCCTTTAATGCGATACCCCGTCTTCCCTCAGTGTTCCTCACCGTGAAACTGCTACGGCGGCATCATCGTCGGTGCAGGTGACAGTCCGGGAGGAGTGACGGCCGATAACACTCTGGTCGCCAACAATATCGTTTACAAAAACTCGGGCTATGGGATCTACGAATACGGCGCCACGGGGACCCACAACCGCTACCTGAACAATCTGGTGACCGCAATCCAACCGAGATCGCATTGCTGAACGGGTTATCGGCTAGTGCGACGGTAACCGCTGATCCTCAGTTCACCAATTACCAGGCGAATGGGACTGGAGATTATCATCTCCAATCCACTTCTCCGGCAATCAATGCGGGTACCAGCACTAGCGCACCCACCACTGACTTCAGCGGCGGCTCAAGACCTATCGGCGGATCCTGGGACGTCGGAGCTTACGAGTTCGGCGCCACTGCCGCTACCTGGCCCTGGTTCTGAGACCGGCAATTGTTTCAACCCTGGGGCGAGTCCATCTCGCCCCTTTTTTTCTTTCTGCAAGGGATCTTCTGCGAACCATAAGAGGTTTGCCGTAGATAGCGGCTCCCTCTTCTCACCTCCAGTGACTACGGCAAACAACTAAGGGTCATTCGCTCCTTGCACACAGGTCTTTGGCCCATCGTGAATCCACAACCCGGCCGATATCTTGTGATCACTTTCAAAGTTGCGGGATTCATTCATGTCTTTATATTCAGCAAAGAACAAAGCAATTTCGTTTTATGTGTGCTTGTTGTTCGGCCTTAGCTTTTTAGTCGCTTGCGGAGGAAACACCTCTTCCTCTCCGGCCACGTCGACCGCACCTGATCCTAGTTCCTCATCCTCGGGAAATGCCGTTTCCATCTCGGTTGTTCCAACCACCGCGAACCTGGTTGCGAACAATACACAGGCGTTCAGCGCAACCGTGACTGGGACGACCGACACCGCAGTCACATGGCAAGTCAATGGAGTGACTGGCGGAAACAGCACCCTAGGTACGATCAGTTCAACCGGCCTCTATACGGCGCCAGCAGTGAGCACGAATCTCGCGGTCACTATCACCGCAATCAGTACCGACGACAGCACGAAATCCGCGACTGCGGCTGTGACCGTCACTCCTGTGAGCGGTGCTCCGACTCCCGGGATCACCGTGGCAATCGCTCCTAGCACAGCCAACATCGTTACGCAGAAGACGCAACAGTTCGCTGCGACCGTCACTGGCACTTCAAATACCGCTGTCACTTGGCAAGTTAATGGAGTCACAGGCGGGAACAGCAGCACAGGCACCATCAACTCCGGCGGCCTCTACACTGCACCTGCGGTAACCACCACCACATCGGTGACCGTCACCGCCGTTAGTGCCGCGGATAGCACCAAGTCCGCCGGCGCAGCCGTCACCGTTTCTCCTGGCGCATCCCAGCCGATCACAGTCGCTGTTAGCCCCACGACCGCGAGCGTCGTAGCAGGAAAAACACAGCAGTTCACCGCCTCTGTCACCGGCGGCTCCAACACTGGCGTGACGTGGCAAGTTAATGGAGTCAGTGGCGGGAGCAGCAGCGTGGGCAGCATCAGTTCGAGTGGTCTTTACACCGCGCCTGCCGTGAGCGCGGCCACGTCCGTTACAGTTACCGCCGTCAGCACAGCCGATACCAGCAAATCCGCTAGCGCGACTGTCACTGTCTCTCCCGCTGCAACGCCTCCGCCGACATCCTCCGGTCCGGCCCTCTATGTTTCACCCTCGGGCAGCGACTCGAATGATGGCTCTGAAGCTCATCCCTTCGCCACCATTCAGAAAGCCGCCAACTCCGCCACGCCCGGTGTCACCATCCACGTCGCTGCCGGCGTCTACCAGACCGTTACCAGCAGCAAGAGTGGCACTGCCTCGCAGCGCATTCGTTACATCTCCGACGTGCAATGGGGAGCCAAGGTCATGGGCTCTTCCGGTTCCGAAGCCGTCTGGATGCAGAATGGCAGCTACGTCGACCTCGTGGGCTTCGACATCAGCACCGGCTCGCGATTGGGTGTCGAGAACAACGGTTCCTACGTCCGCATCCTCGGCAACTACGTCCACAACATTCCCGGCGACTGTTCGGGCAGCGGCGGCGCCGGTATCGACAACTCCAATTACTCAGCTTCAAACGACGACATCATCGGAAACATCGTCGGAAACATCGGCCCCAGCAACAACGGCTCCTGCAACACCGTGCAGGGAATTTATCTTTCCAACTCTGGCGGCACCACGGCCAACAACATTGTCTTCAATGTCGCAGCCTGGGGCATTCAGATGTGGCACGCCGCCACCAATGCCACCATCGTCAATAACACCGTCTTCAATTGCTATGGCGGGATTATTGTCGGCGCTGGTGATAGTCCCGGAGGCGTGACCGCCGATAACACTCTCGTCGCCAATAACATCGTCTATAAGAACGTTGCCTACGGTATCGACGAGTACGGCGCCACCGGCACGCATAACCGCTACATGAACAATCTTGTTACCGGCAATCCCACCGAGATCTCACTACAGAATGGTTTGTCGGCCACAGGCACCGTAACCGCCGATCCGCAGTTCACCAATTACCAGGCGAATGGAACTGGCGATTATCATCTCAAATCGACTTCTCCGGCGATCAATGCGGGGACCAGCACCAGCGCACCTGCCACTGACTTCAGCGGCGGATCCCGTCCCGTCGGCGGAGCCTGGGACGTCGGAGCGTACGAGTTCGGCGCCACTGCCGCTACCTGGCCCTGGTTCTGAGTTAGCAGGCACTTCAAAATTTCACGGAGCAGCAAACGGACCTAGATCGTAGGTCCGTTTTGCGTTGCGGGAGATCCCTTCATAGTCGTCGGGCGGGGCGCCCGTCAAAGTACCACGAGCGACTGCCGGGCCTGCAGCCTTGAGATGGTAGTCACCGGTGCCGTCTGGTTTCCAGTTCACAAACACCGCAGCTGGATCCGCCTTGATCGTTCCGGTCACGGCGGATCGATTCTGCACGACGAGATCGCCTCCCTCGTTCGCGAAGACCAGATTATTGATGAACCGATTGCCCGGACCGTTTGCACCGGTTTCAAAGATTCCGTACTTCGCATTGTGCACGATGATGTTGTTAGCCACGATCGTATTGTCATTTCGAACGCCGCCAGGCTCGTCACCCGCTCCGACGCAAACTCCGAATCCGTTGCTGAAACTCAGGTTATTCGCGATCGTCACATTGCTTGCGGCGTGCCAGAGATGGATACCACATCCCCCACTGAAGGCCGTGACATTGTTCCAGATGTGTCCGCGCAGATTGGATTGGTAGATGCCGTGCACCCGCTTCGCGCAATCTGGAGTGCCATTGATTCGTTCCACCGTGTTCCCTATCACATCGTTGTCGCTCGCATGAAAGCTGGCGTTATCGATTCCCGCCCCACCGTTCGTCTCGCACGCGACTGCCAGATCATGTACGTGATTTCCGATGATGCGTACAAACGATCCATCATTCTCAAGCCCAATGTAGCCACGTCCTGCGACATCAAATCCTTGAATGTCGACGAAGTCTCCCGAGTTGAGCCAGACCGGATCATCCGTGGTGCCGGTAATACTGGCGCCAAATTTCTTATCGGACACGAATCGAATTCGCGCGTCGGCTTTGCCACTCACCTCTGTGCGGATCGGTCCAACATAGACCCCCGGGCCCACATGGACCGTAGCACCCGGGCCCACCTTACTGCCCGCATGTTGGATCGTGAGCCAGGGGTGTCCCTCGCTGCCATCCGCTGCATCGTCACCGCGCGGTGTCACATAGAACTCCCGGCTTGTTTTACTTGACGGTTGCTTCGATCCAGCGCTTGCGATCGCGATAATTACGCAGCACATGAATGCTGCCAACCCGATCGTGCAAAACACGAGCTTCACACTACCCTCGAGCCACAGTCGCGGCTTCTCAGTTGTATTGAATTCCAAACTGCTGCGTCCACTGGATCAGGTTTACCCAGCGCCACACATGAAGATCGAACGGTTTGCGGCCTTGTCGCACCGCATCCCATTCTCCCCGGATCAGCTTCATATCAAGGAAAGGTATGGAGTCCGCCGCTTCACAACTTAGCATTTTTTGTACCCAGTCTTGCCCACGAAGCAGCCACGCTTGCTCTGGGGTAGCAAATCCCACTTTGTCGCGGCGATCGAGGATGCAATCCGGAACGATACCCCGCATCGCATGCCGAAACACAGCTTTGGATGTTCCATCTCGCGCGACGATGTAATCTTCCGGCAACGACAGCACGAGATTCACGAATTCAGCCGTCAGAAAAGGCACCCGGCTCTCGATGGAGAAGGCCATTGAATTGCGATCTTCGTAGCGCAACAGATTCGGCAACGAACTCTCCGTCAGCGTGCGCAACAAGCGCTCCTTGAGCAACTCCGAGCTTCGTCCGTAGTCCTTTACGGAGCGACTTTTATCTTCGTGGAACCATGAGCGCTTGAGCCATGCGGGGTTCGGGTCTTTACCGATCAGCTTCCGCATCGGCAGATGTAAGCGGGCCGGGAGCAGGTGTTCGCCGGCGACGAGCATCAGCCAGACTTTCCCGGTGTTGGGAAGATGTGAGCACTTGATGAGAAAGTCCGCCGCCTCTCCCCACTTCCCTTGTCGTACGAGCGACGCCAGGCGGGCGCCCAGATAATACCGGTACCCACCCAGAATTTCGTCGGCGCCCTGTCCATCCAGCATGACTTTGATCCCAGCCTCGCGCGCCGCGCGGAAAACGCGGTACTGGGCGTACATACTCGTTCCACCAAACGGTTCGTCTTGGGCGTACATC
Organism: Terriglobia bacterium; assembly: GCA_963826275.1. GTDB lineage: Bacteria > Acidobacteriota > Terriglobia > Terriglobales > Acidobacteriaceae > JAJPJE01. Next base: position 168,265 of record CAWGWI010000022.1, read on the forward strand.
AGCGAACTCAGGTCAGAGATCAATGAGTCGGCATCGGGCCGCGTCTTGTGAACTTCAGCGCATGCCGCTGCACCGACAATATCCACCCATCTCTCTTCGCTGATCGCTTCGTCGTCTGCAATGTAGCTGAAGGTATGCAAGTGAACTCTGCTATCGACTGCGCGCATCGCCATAACGATCGCCGACGAATCGATCCCGCCCGATAATGCCGCGCCAACCGGCACATCACTCCGCAAATGCAACTTGATGTTCTTCAGGAACAATTCCCGAACCTGTGAAGCCGCCTCTTCAAAGGAGATGTCCGTATTTGTTTCGCTCCGTGGTTTCCAATAGCAGATTGGATCAGATCGAAAGTCACAGTCGAGCGAGATCAGCAGATAATGCGCTGGAGGAAGCTGATGGATATTGGCAAACATCGTGGCAGAGCCGAATTTGCAAGCTCCGTGACGCAAGTAGAGCAGCAACAGTTCGCGATCGACTTCTCGTGTTGCGGTTCCAAATTCCAGCAGGGCTTTGATCTCGGACGCAAACGTAAAGCAATCGCGACTTACGCTGTAGTACAAGGGCTTGATGCCGAAGTTGTCGCGGGCAAGCAACAGAGTTCGAGAAACAGTGTCCAGCGCCGCAAACGCGAACATCCCGATGAAACGTTCCAGCGCGTTGACTCCCCACTGCGCATAGGCGGCCAGCAGGACCTCCGTATCCGATTGTGAGCGGAATCGATGGCCTAATAGCTCTAGTTCCTCGCGGAGCTCCATGTAGTTGTAGATTTCGCCGTTGAATACCAAATGGTAGCGGCTATCGGCAGAGCTCATAGGCTGCCATCCGGTGGCTGAGAGATCAAGAATCGAGAGCCGCCGGTGAAACAGCATCACTTCGGATTCCGATTGGCCGGCTCTCCAATCGCGCCCTGCATCGACCCTTCCTCTGCCATAGCGAAGGAACCCATAGTCGTCAGGGCCGCGGTGTTCGAGCCGGCTCAGAATCTGGGATGCGTTCCCGCGATCCGCATTGCCGAAGCGATCGATTATGCCTGCTATGCCACACATTGCGAAGCTCGCCAACTTTTCCCAGGTCGCTTTAGCTGCTTACCGGCGATGGGACTTCCGTCTGCCCAGTTGTACTGCGGATGTTCCTCGATAGCACATGTATCAAGAGGAAAAAATATGCCGCGTAGGCAAACGTGTTCACGGCGCTCAGCCAGCGAATGGTTTGGAGAACGGGGAAGGCTCGCTGTTTCGCCATTCCGAAAACAATCGCAATACTGACGACAGTCAGTAAATCGTAGATGAGCTTGAACTCCTGCCCCTGGAACACCAGCACCACCCGGCTTAGGGGACTCACCACAAATTGCATCAGGAACCACGGCGCGACGGCGCCGGCCATAGCACCAGCCAATAACCAGCGACTGCCGAACACCAGCGAAAAGAGCGGCTCTCCTTTGAAAAACAAGAGCCCTGCAGGAATCACGCCTATGAGCAAGAGGCCGAGAGCCGTCTTGCGAAATAGCGTCGCACAATGTTGGGGATTCTCCCGCGCGTGCTGCGCCATGGAACTGTGGAAGACATCAGCGACGCCAACCGTGAGCAGAAACATGGGTACAGCCATTACCCGCTGCACGATCGCAAAGTGTCCGGCGACGCCGGAACCGTATAGCACGACCAGCAGCGGCACAGAAATGTTTACCGAAAGCGTATCGACGAAAGATGACGGCAAAGAATAAATTGGAAACTTACGATTCCGTTTCAGAGTCTCGCGAAGCTCCGATCCCCTGGTTTCAGATACATAACGCTTTATGATGGGGAACGCGTCTCTAAACATCGTCCCCATTCCTGTACAGCGTCCCAGCAGTTCACCAATCAGTAATCCTGCGGCTCCGGCGCGAAACCATCCGATTCCCACCTGGGACAACGACCGCGCTCCGTGTTGCAGTACGGTGGCTCTCGAAATGACTCCATAGCGTTCTCGCCGGATCTCCCAGTAGCGCAAGCTACCAAAAGCGCCAGTGCACAGCAGGACCGGAACCATCAACAGCGCTGCGTAGCGTGGAAGCGCACCAAACCCAAACAGCGAAAAACGTATCAGCACAAAGAGGAGTGCTGAAATCAGCAGGCTGAGTGGAATCGTGAACAGAATCGAGAGAAACACTAGCTGTGATGCTTCCCGCTCGTCTTGTGCCGAAACGATTCCGAGTTCGTATCGCAACGATACCGCTACTAGCGCCATACTTAAGAAGGACGTGAACAACGCCAACAGGCCCACTGACGCAGGCAAATAGAGACGAGTGATCAGCGGAATCAGGAGAAAGTTGATCGCCTGGGCAACGACAGTGCCGCTGCTTAGCACAACAACTTTTTGCGCGAAGCCTCTCTTTGATCCTGCGGCAAAGGCTTGCGCTCTGTGCAAGAGTTTCTGGACTATTCGTTCATTCTGTTCGAAGTTGTTCCCTGACGTCTCCTTCCGCTTTGTCGAGACAAATTGGCCTGGCATTCCAGATTCACAAACCTGCTAGTCGCATGCCGATTGTCGCTGAGCTCCGCGTTGTCGCATGTCGATCCGAGAAACTTTTCCGCTCGTGAACAGCCCAACCAGCGTTCCCCATCCATACGCCAGATGGAATCCGAGTATCACGACCGGTAGACACAACCCCCGAACACTCCTTTCGCGCATAGCAACCTGCACACCGGCGATACTTCCCAATACAAGGTGCCCGCCAACCGCCATACACGCCAGCGTCAAAGCCACGGAGACTGCGGTGGATGAACTGCCCGCGGCGGCGCCAACTAGGACCATTGCAAGAAGCGACAATATGGACGAAACAAATATCAGCGGGACCAGATGCCTGGGGCGCAGCGAGATAGGATTCCTCTTCAGACTAATTGCATTCCAGCGACCGCTGCCGAATCCCCACCGCCACAGTTCCATGACGCCCGAACGAGCGTAATAAAAGCATTGAACCTTGTCTGTCAGCAAGAGCTTGTGTCCTCTCGCACGAAGCTTCTGGTTCATGTCGTTATCTTGATTGCGAAGAAGTGTCTCGTCGTAGCCGCCAACCTCCAGCACCGCGCTCCGGCGAATCACCGGAAAAGGAATGGTGTCGGAAAAGCCAGCTTTCTGTGTACGCACTGAACTTCCCGACGAGCAAAATGAATGCGCCATGGCCCACGCGCACACTTGCGCCTGCCACGAAGAGTTAGCAGGAACTGTAAGAATTCTTCCGCTACAAGCAACCGCGCCCCGGCGGCGCATCTCCGCGACGCACACGGAAACGTACTCGGGCGGATAGAGAGCATGTGCTCCCAGGATGCAGATGTATTCTCCCCGTGCGTCTCGTATTCCCGTGTTGAATGCTGCTGGAGTGCTCCTCACCGGGTTGTCGAATAGCTTCAGTCGCGAATCTGTTGCGGCCAAATGAGCGACGATCGCTGGTGTGCTGTCCGTTGAGCCATTGTTAATGACCAATACCTCGAGCTCGAAGCCGTCCGTCTGCTGACTCAACACAGACTTTACGGCGCCCTCGATGAACTCAGCCTCATTGCACGCCGCAATGATGGCTGATACGAGGGGCCGCTCTGGAGCGACAGACCTCATAGGACAGGCGTTCTCATCAGCCTGTTCTGCCATGCATATTCGGACGCATAGGCTGCGGCAGCATCCTCACGCTCTCGCTCCAGCCCCATCCGGTCCACCACGAAGACCGCGGCGATCCAGAAGAACATGATTCGATTATCAATTCCTCCGGTAATCATGTTCAGCAGGATGGAAAATAGAAAGACCGGCAGCACAAAGATAAATTCACTTCCCGCTCTTCGAATACGCGCGAGCGAAACTGCTGCAGCGCCCAGCAATCCCAGCAAAGCAATCAACCCGGGAATTCCCTGCTCCGCGGCGACCTCCAGGAGAAAACAGTGAGGGAATGCTGATCGGTTGTCGCCGTAGTAGTAACTTCCCCAGCCCGCCAACCCCAGGCCGCTCAGGGGTTGTTCCGAGAATGCCATTGCCGACGATTTGAAAAACTCCAACCGCTTGCTGGTGGTGCCTCCTGCATCGAGTGTTCCATGCATCAACGCAGACAGTTCATTTCCCTTCTCGTGCGATTTCACCTCTGCCCCGGGAAGTTGTCGTACCCAGAACAGAGCCCCGGCCATTCCGACAATTAACAGGAGAGCGCCTGTAAGCACTACTTTTCGCGATATCCGCTGTGGTCCGCCGTGAGGCAAAAGTAAGGTCGTCAGTACGACGACAACTAGAAGCACCAGCGAAGGGCCACGCGCAATCGAGGCGACAATTCCAACTGAGAGGAGTGGAAGCGTAACGAATGTCATCATTCGTCCGAACGAACCAGGCAATCTATGGTAGAGCAAGGTGAGAATGGTAATGCCGAGTAGTTCCGCATCTCCGATGTATGTCACGTCCGCTTCTCCGGAGAGTTGCCGCTCGCTGGGATGAGAGATTCCCAGGATCAGCCGAACCGCAATGGGAATCGCAAGAACTACCATCGCCCAAACTAGTACTCGCAAATCCCGCTCCCTTTTAAAAAGCAGGAAGGGCGGAACAAACGCAAGCGTGTTGAACACGATGATGTGTTCGAGCTTCTCGGTTGCTGCCAGCGGTGAGGCTGTGTAGAGGAAGCTCACTGCCAGAGTGAGTTGCAATAGAAGAAATGTAATCACTGCCCATTTTTGTCCAAGGAACAACTGGCCTAAAGACTTTTCTCCAACACCACCGATAATCAGCAGTACCTCCCATAACGTCACGACGGCAAGAAGTCCAACGATGATAAGTGTTGGATCGGTCAGGCTGATCCCAACGGCTGCTCGCGTCTTGTAGTTGCCAACGAACAGCATGGCCGCAATCAACAGGCCGGGATATCTTCGGGCCAACAACACTACCAGCGGGACGATCAAAGCGACCAGAACTGGCCAGGTCGGATCAAGGCCGACTCGCAATGCTACAAGGATCACCGCCGTGACATATGCGCCTGTCGCTCCACAAAGCAGTAGTTTGCCGCGTTGCGTCATGGGTCACTCTGCAATCTCCCCAGCACAGCCGAGTGCAAAGTCAACTGGCCAGCTCTGCATATAGGCGTAAGAGCTTGCTCTTCTCCGTCCCCCAATTAAAGCTCCGTGCGCAGGCCTCGTATCCGCGCTTTCCCATCTCTTCAGCTTCGCTGGGATTCTTCAATAGGCGGCTGATGGCATTCGCAATCGCTGCAGTATCCAGGGGATCAACCAGTACACCGCAGCCTGTGTGTTCCACGATTTTCCGCCACAATGGAAAATCTGAAACGATGGCAGGGATCCCAGCTCTCATATATTCAAATAACTTCATCGGCAGCGCATTCAGATAGCTTGGTGTCGGGTGCAACAGCACCAGGCCAATTCGCGCCTTTGCCAGCAACTCGGTAACCGCCACCTGAGTTTGGAAGCCCAGCACGTGGATATTTGGTAAAGAAACATTCTGCACCTCACGCTCCAACGCGATAGAGTCGAACGGTCCGGCAATCGCAAGCCGAGCGCCGAGTTCGGCTGGCACCTTGCCAATTGCCTCCACCATTTCGTGGATTCCTCGAATCCGACTGATCGCGCCGATATAAACCGCCACGGGTTCACGATCGCAATACGGAACCCGGCGCTGGGGCGTGAAATCCGGAAAATTCTGAACCGTGATGGTCTTACCTGCTGAAAACCTTTCCGCTATCTCCTGGGTCGCGGCCACAATGCCGTCGAACCAGGACGCTCCCATGCACTCGAATCTTCCGGCAGATGCGCCAATCGCTCTCCGATATATAGGAGATATCCACGGCTTCGTCAGGATCTGTAGTGGTAGGTTTTCGTGTACGTCGTAAATCACTCGCTTTCCATGAAGCTTTAGCAACAAACCAATCGGTATCAGTTCAGGATCATGAAAGTGATAGATGTCGGCATCCTCTGCCAGAGCTACGTGATACACATCCCAGATCGTTTTCCTTAGTCTTTCAACTCGGCTTCCAGCACGGGGAACGGTTCTGATTGTTACTCCCAGCCTGGGTTCGTCGTCGTCATGTGCGAGCGTCAACTCCGGCGCAACCACCACTACCTCGTAGCCTGCGCCCGCCAAGCTCTTACTGTGTTTGTGAAAAATACGCGCATCAAGCGGGCCGTGAATCGACGTCATCTGTACAACTTTGGTCCTTTTCGCGCAACTCAAGGTTTCGGCAGAAATCGCCGCGACATTGTTCCTGGAGATTCGCTCCGCCTCCTTGTGCTGCGCTCCAGCTGTGATCAATGGCGCGCCCACAGATGTAATCTTTCTAGCAGCCAGCGCCGCTCCAGCGCTGAGAGCATTTCGCGGCCTATTCTGCGATCGCGATTTTCGTCGCGAAGAAAATCAAGAAGCGTTGATACTGGAACGAACCATCCATCTTTCCTCGCCAACCTTCGCATTAATTGCTCAAATCGAGGATTGAGGCTTCCGTTGCAGAAGCCAACCGCGAAGTGCGTGTACATGATGCATACACCCCCTTCCGCTTCCAGTTGGTCCTGATTGCTCTCGCAGATAGTGTCACAGAAGCTCTCCACTCGCGCCCCTTCGGAACTGCTGAACCACTGCCTAACGAACGGCCGGGATTCGTCGTGATACGGCATGACCGGATTCACCTTATCAAGATTGATCTCGCTGAACACGAAGTTGCGCACATATTCGATTTTCTCCTGGCAGATATCGCCCCAGAAGAACTCTGAGTCCTGCACGTGTCCCAGAAAATGTCCCGATCTCCGGTAGCGGGTGGCCAGGTTGTAACACAACTTCACCGGAGTCTGAGTAAGTCGAGCATCACCCCAGTAGATATTCTCGCGATTACTGGAGTGGTTTACGTGAATCCGTGGCGGCTTGCCAATTCGGCCTTCGAACTCCAGGAATCCACGCTTAACCACTTCGCGTGGCGAATCTGCGTTGCGCACATTGTGAAGCGCTATCTCGAAGCCTCGCTTCTGCAGTTGGAGCACCCATTCCAGGTATTCACGATCATGCAGGTTTGAGCCCCCGAATTTCGCGCCGGGCACATTGGGAAGCGCCCACACGGACTTGGTGGTACGCATGCCCAGCTCGTCGAGCAACCGGTAGACTGCCCCGACGTTCTGGACGGTACTGTTATCAGTGTCATCGAAAACGGTGAATGCGAACTTCTTGCCCTCGGGAAATCTATGCATTGGAGTATGACTTCCGGATCATCTGAAAATGGCGAGAGCAGTGTGGAACAGAATGCCGCAGTCCTTCACAAAACTGGCGCTCGCCGCGTACTCAAGATCGAGCTCGACTTTGCGCGGCAAGATTTCGTTCACGTAGTACTGGCGCATCTGTTTCTCCGGGATCTCCGCAAGCAGCTGTTCCTCCTTCCGAAAGTGCAACGTCGCCCAGCCGGTGATTCCGGGTTTCAGCGAAAGCATCCGCCAGGCGATCGGTTGCAAATCGCGGAGGAACTCCGCCAGATCAGGCCTCGGGCCGACCAGGCTCATATCGCCGCGCAGAAGATTGAACAACTGCGGCAGTTCGTCGAGTTTGGATCCTCGCAATATTCGACCTAGACGGGTAATGCGCGCATCGCCCGCGCTAGTAACTCCGGGCCCAGACTGCCGGTCGCGGTGAGTCATCGTGCGAAACTTGAATAGTCGAAATTCTTTCCCGCCTCGCCCAACCCGATTCTGGCGAAATAGGATGGGCCCTTTCGAAGTAAGCTTTATCGAAACGCCGATCAGCAGGAGCAACGGCGTCGTGACAATGAGTAAAGGCATGCCAATGCAAACATCGAAGATTCGCTTTCCTGCTGAGTGACACCAGGGGCTGATTTCGCCGACTGCTTTCTCGGCACCGAACGAACAAGCCGGTATGGCCTCGTATCCCCTCATGCCGCAACCGAATGGACCTTGCCGTTCTTGTGCACGATTTCTCGTACAGTACGGACTACACGGTTCATCTCCGCTAATGATATGTCCGGAAAGATGGGCAGCGATAAGCAGCGCGAGTACGCGTCTTCTGCGTTTGGAAAATCTCCGCATCGGTAACCATATCTCGACTTGTAATAAGGATGGAGATGAAGAGGAATGAAATGAACACTCGTGCCGACGCCTTTTCTCTTCATTTCCCCAACGAACTGATTACGATCGACATCCAGCATCTCCGGACGAATCCTCAGAATGAAAAGATGCCACGAATGGTCGACTTCTTCGCACGGAATAGGTGGATTCTCGAGCTCCTCGATATCCGCCAACATCGAGGAATAGTATTCGGCGATGGCTTTGCGCCGCAGGGCAAATTGGTCGCACTTCGCCAATTGTGCGGAGCCCACTGCGGCGAGCAGGTCGCACAGGTTAGCTTTATATCCCGCATCCAGGACTTCGTAATACCACGACCCCTCTTTCGAGTATCGCTTCCATGCATCTCCGCTGATTCCGTGCAGCCGCATCATCGACGCTCGTGCTGCATAATTGTCGTCATCGGTGACAAGCATTCCGCCCTCACCGGTCGTAATGGTTTTTGTGGCATAGAAGCTGAATGCAGTCAGCTCTGAAGTGGTGCCAATCCGTCGTCCACGAAAACCAGCAGGCAGCGCATGGGCCGCGTCCTCGATGACGCTGAGGTGATGACGCGTCGCTATGCGATGGATCGCATCGAGTCTGCATGGTTCGCCTGCAATATGTACTGGAATAATTGCCCGTGTTTTATCGGTGATCCTCCCTTCGGCGTCGGTCGGATCGATATTGAAACCGCCCGGAACGCTGTCGCACAGCACCGGCGTTGCCCCAAAGTAGGTGACCACCTCTGCGGTAGAAGTGAACGTATAGGTTGGGACCAGCACCTCGTCGTCAGGGCGAATTCCGATCGCGTCCAGCGCAAGCTGTAGTGCCGAAGTTGCCGAATTGACAGCCAGGGCATACTTGCAGCCAATGTAATCGGCAAACTCGCGCTCGAACTGTTGAGCCACGGGACCCGTGGTCAACCAACCAGAAGTTAGAACGCGACGAACCGCGTCGAACTCCTCCTGCCCAATCGACGGCCGGTGGAACGGAATGAAGCTGTCGTCACTCACAAACTAATCCGCAACGTCACGCGGCAATCTCGGCGACTTTCGCATTCTCGATTTGGACGGGAATAAGTGTTATCTCTCTGCAATTTTCACTGTCGATCACATAGCGCCGTCCGCATTCACTGCAACTCACCATGGAACCGCCTTGCGGCAGCCGTATCCCGCAATAACACATCCAGCCGACTCGTTGTGCGGGAACGCCGACCATTAATGCATAGTCGGACACATCCTTTGTGACAACAGCACCCGCTCCGATAAAGGCATACCTCCCAATGCTGACACCGCACACTACCGTCGAATTCGCCCCCAGTGATGTACCCTGCTTTACGAGTGTCCGGCGGAATTCATGCTTTCGGACAATATGACTGCGTGGATTGACGACATTGGTAAAGACCATCGAAGGACCGCAGAACACATCGTCCTGCAGCTCCACTCCGGTGTACACGGAAACATTGTTTTGAATTTTCACATTGTTCCCGATGACCACACCCGGACTTATCACCACATTCTGCCCAAGATTGCAGTGAGATCCCAGCCTCGCTCCGGACATAATGTGACTGAAATGCCAGATCTTTGTGTCGTCGCCAATCTCGGTTTCCGCGTCCACGACTGCCGTTGGATGTGCGAAGTATTTTGGCTTCGCAATTCCGATTTCTACTGGTTGCCCATTGGCTTTTAACGACTGCTCGCATCCTTCGAGTACTTTCAACACTCGCACTGCGGTCTCCCCATCGGTGCGTGGCCGTTGACGGGTTTCGATGCATTGCAGGAAATGCTCGCACTCCAGTCGCAGCGGCTCCACTCTAGGCAGAGCGACCACTTCGCCATCATGTTTCTCGGCAATCGGAATTCGGTCCACCCAGTTGATGCTGTGCGAATACAACACCAGTTTGCGTTCGCGCTCCACATCGTCGAAGACCGCCATCTTGCGCCCTCCTACGATGGTCAACTTCTGCTCTTTGAACGGGTGTAACCAGCTGACAAAGATATGCGCCTGAACTCCACTCGGAAATTCGCAAGTCGTCAGAGTAGTATCGACATTTTGACGAAGGTACCTGCCGCCATGGGTAGAAAGCCTGCCCGGCTCTTCTCCGAGCAGAAACAGGATGGCGGAGATGTCATGCGGAGCAAAGCTCCAGAGGATGTTTTCTTCCGTACGCAATTTCCCCAGATTTAGGCGCGATGAATATATGTAATGAATATTCCCCAACACACCATCACGAATGAGTCGCCTCAGTTCCAGGATCGCCGGGTGATACTCGAGAATGTGCCCCACCATGAGTATCCGCTGGTGCTTTCGCGCTAAATCCACCAGTTGTTGGCCTTCTTCTGCTTGAAGCGCCAACGGCTTCTCGACATAGACGTCCTTGTCCGCCAACAAACACTTGCGCGCCAATTCGAAGTGCTGAGCCGCTGGCGCAGCAATCACGATTCCCTTAACCTCACCATCCGCGAGAACCGCGTCCAGATCTCTGGAGGTGTTCACGTTGTATTTGCACTCCGCTTCCTCTAATGCTTCGTCGCGTGTGTCGCATACCCATCTGAGCGCTTCCAGTTCGTGAAAAGTTCGTACCAGATTCCGGCCCCAATATCCGAACCCTAGGACCGCTATTTTGGACGTCGAATTCTCCATCAATTCCTCCTGAGACGAAGTGCTTCCTTGAAGTTCCACGCCGTTCGCAAAGACAACGCGTATCGAATAGTTCTATTTGTGAGCGGATGAATACGATGAATGTAATCGGTGTTGACTTGTCACGCGGCACGCTGGCCGGTGCCGAATAATTCAGCCGCGCGAAATGGAGCCTTGGAGAAGCCACGTAACCTCTGCTGTAGCTTCACGATCTGCGCGGCAGTGGCGCGAAGGCCGTCTAAGCCGGCGTATTTAGAAACGCGAACCCACGGCACTGATATCTCGTAACCCCCATACTTGCGCTTGTAATCGCCGGCTCCCCCCATATCGAATCGTCGAATTCCGTGAGATTTCCAGTACTTCATGCTGGACCACATGAGCAGTTCGTTGGGTCGCATGATTTGGAACTGTCGCCAACTCGCCGATCCCCACAGGAAAGCCGTATCGTTCGAGGCTACGGTTATCATTGAGGCGATGCACTGGCCTTCAGTATCGAGCGCTTGGAGTAGCAGTATTTTTCCTTCCGGCAGCAGACATCGTATGAGTTCCTGCACGCGCTCCCTGTTATACGTTGGAACCAAATTCCTTTTCGCGAAGACATCTTGCAGTTGTGAGTAGTAGTGATCAGCGAAACCTGCATCGCAACATTGCCTGACTTGCAGGCCAGATCTCAGCGCCTTTCGAAGATTTGTCCGGCAGGCGCCAGACATATTCCCCTTTAATGTGTCTTCGCTCTGAGTCAAATCGATTTCAAAGCCGGTGAACGGCCTTACGCGAAAATTACCAGCGCGCGCGTCTTCCACCGTCACGCGTCGATCCATCATTTCCAGATGGACGCAACCTAGCTCCCGGAAGGCGAATCGCGAAATCGCATCCAACACGAGCCGGCGGGAAATTCCGCTCACGACATTCGAACCCATATAGGCAGTGGTCCATCCTGGCATTGGACTCCCCAATATCCGGATACCAAACTTGCTGACCACCATTCCGCAAAAATATCCAACAATATCGCGACCATCCATAAGAGCGCCAAATACCGGCTCACCATGCTGTGTCTTCAGGAGGAACGAAAGCCAGGCTGCGCTTTGGAACACAGTGCGGTCGGGACAATCCTTCGTGCGCCGCTCCCATTCCTGTATGGTTATGTTCAACTGCTCAAAGTGCATGAGGATGGCCAAGGACGGCATTGCGTCCCGCTCATTTCAGTCAGGTACACCACTTCAGTGATTTGTCCTTCGTTTTCCGTATTGGTAATAGGAGTTATATTCAACCGCCGACACTTCAACCGCGTTCAGGACAATTTGGATCACTGGCGCCGACCGTACTTCTCTCAGCAACTCAAGCGAACGAAGCAATGACTCGCGCTTGGTGACACCTGAACGCCCCACAAGCAATACTCCATCTACCAAGGTTGAGAGAACTCGTCCGTCAGAGAAGGGCAGAACCGGTGGCGAATCGACTAACACAAAGTCGAATTGCGTACGCAGGTACTGTATGGCCCGCGACATCGCCGCAGAGCCGATGAATCTAGCGGCATCTGAGCAGGGAACTCCAGTCGGCAAGAGGGTCAGGTTGGGCACACCCACGGATCGCATCAACGCCTCTTCGATCGGCATGTCGTATTGCAGCACGTCTGATAAGCCATGATCTGAAACAACTCCGAATGCTGGCGCAACACCTTCTTTGCGCAGGTCGGCATCAACGATGCAGGTTCGCCCCCGCTCAGCCAAAGCAAGCGCCAGATTTACCGACATCATCGTTTTTCCCTCACCCTGGTTCGGCGAAGCCACCAGAATCACGTGGGCTGCTTGATTCTGATGCGAGAGTCTCACCGCGGTATAGAGACCACGAAGCGCTTCGGCTTCCGGCGAATTTGGCCGGTCAGTCAAGAATGGCTGAGAGCTCCGCTTTTCGCGAACGGATGGAAGCAAGCGACGGACGCCGATGCGATTTCTCTCGGTCTCATCGATCACCGGCATTACGGAAACGGGATAGGTGCCAATGTACCTTCGTACGTCTTCAATCGTATGGACTCTCGTGTTGAAGCCCTCGATCAGAAAAGCCAGCAGAACTCCGCCAAATATTCCTCCAAAAAAACCAATCGCAAGATTTACTAGTCGACGAGGGTGCGTAGGTGAATCCAGGACGCGCGCCCGGTCAACCACCCGAATCGGGCTCGACTTCGATTCCGCCGCAATTCCAGCTTCCTTGATTTTGGCGAACAGACTGTTGTAGAGCTGTGCATTCGCATCAGCATCCTTTTTCAGCGCCATGTACTGCGTCATCAGACTCAGCTGTCGGTTCGCGCTGTTCAATTGCGACTGCATCAATTTTTCTCGCGCCTGTGCGGCCGAATAGCTGGTCCTCAGGTCCTTCAGGATTGCAGCTCTTTGTGCCGTCAGCTGCGTTTGCAATTCGTCAGCCTCCATCTGCAGCTTCCTGACGACTGGATGGTTCTTCCCATAGATCGCCAGGTTTTGCGTGATATCAGCACGCACCTCCGCCAATTTCTGCGTAAGTGTCTGCACCACCGGATTACTACTGATCTGCGGCAACGAACTCGACTTGTCACCATCGAAGCGGTTCAGGTATGCCTGCAGCTGAATGCGATCGGCCTCCGACTGCATCAGCTGCCGGCTCAACTCCGTCATCTGTTCCGAATACGTGCTTTGACTATCTCCCACCACCGCGAGTCCACTTGCTTTCTGGAAGTTCGTCAATGCGCGATTGGACTCTTCCATCCTCATGCGGATGTCGTCGAGTTGCTTTTGCAGCCAGTTCGAAGACTGGACGACCGCATCGTGCCGCGCTTCGTAATCGCGCTGGACAAAAAGCTCTACCAGCGTATTTGTTATCCTGGCCGCCTGCTCTGCATCATGTGCCTGAACTCCAACCTCGATGACCTGGCTGTCGTTTCCACGGTTGACCACCGTGCGTCTCAGCAGCGATTTCAGTGCTTCGTTCTCAGCGGCTGTGAGCTCCGGAGAATCAGTTTGGCGAACCGACGCGGTCTCTTCGCCCGTCTCAGCTTTGACGCCGGCAAAGTCTGGATCGCGGTCTAGTCGCAGATTGCGCACAACAGCCAAGGCCAGTTGGTCGCTTTGAAGATTTTTCGCCTGGGTCGTGACGTATTCGCTGGCATTGCCCTCGCCATTGTGCCCCTCCATCGAAAACGCCTCTGTCCCCGGCGGATCGACCTCGATGCGGGCGACGGGCTCATAAACCGGTCTCGTCAAAAACGTGATCACCGCGACCAGTGCGAACACTCCCAGGGCAAACAGTGCGGCCGGACGCCAGTGATTCCTCAAGATAGCGGCGGCGCGAAGCCATTCGGGTTCGCGCATGGAGTGAGCAGACACGCCCCCGGGCAGCGCGTGCCTTCTCGCGCCCTCCGGCCAGTACTCGCCCCCGACCTGGAATGGCTCCAGGGAATCTGAGCCTTGCGTCCTCCGCAAAAGCTCGAAATTCTTACTCATTCGATGTCCTTATTCATTATTCATTCCACACGCTGGCGATTGGCGATCAGGAAGGACTTCAGGCCGCTTCGCGCTCCGCCACGGCAACAAAACGAACACTGGCCTTGCGATATCGGTCAGCCAAATCATGACGATCGATTTCACAAAGCGACAGCATCTCTTTACTTGGACAATACTCCGGCACGATCTCTGCCAGTTTCGCAACTAGAGTGTTCACATTCTTGCTTTCCACGATCCTCGAGAGATCGTCCAGCCAGCTGCGCACACTCACGAAGTCAACCCGGCCGCCGTCAATCACTGAAACTTTTTCATGAGCAGTGGCATTCAGGCCTTCACGCTCGAAAAGCAGTTCTTCGCAAAGCTTTTCCCCTGGTCGAAGGCCGGTGTAGACAATCTTGATCTCTCGTCCGGGTTCATACCCAGACAAACGAATTACGTTCTTTGCCAGGTCCAGAATCCGAATCGGATTCCCCATCTTCAAAACGAAGATCTCTCCTCCTCGTCCCATGCTCGAGGCCTGCAGAACCAGTTGCACCGCCTCCGGGATAGTCATGAAGTAGCGCTTCATGTCGGGATGTGTGACCAGCAGTGGACCACCACCGGCAAGTTGACGCTTGAACAGAGGCAATACGCTCCCGTTACTATCCAGAACATTCCCAAATCGTACTGCGACAAATCTTGTATCCGCCTCTTGTAAAGACAACACGATGAGTTCGCAAATTCGCTTCGTTACTCCCATGATGTTGCTCGGGTTCACGGCTTTGTCAGAAGAAATCAGTACGAAGTCCTTTACCTGGAACCGCCGGGCCACCAACGACACGTTGTAAGTGCCGAATATGTTATTCGTAACCGCCTGGAAGCAGTTCGTTTCCATCATCGGAACATGCTTATAGGCAGCTGCATGAAACACGGAGTCGGGCCGGTAAAGAGCAAACGTTTCCCGTAGCTGGGCGACGTCCAGAATGTCACCGACCACGGCGTTGTGTGCCAAATGAGGCAGGCTTCCCGACAACTCTGTCGATATCTTGAACAGGTCGTTTTCCGACCTTTCGTACATCACCAGCGCCTTTGGCTCGAAACGCGCCACCTGCCGGCATAGCTCAGAACCGATCGATCCGCCTGCTCCCGTGACGAGGACAACTTTGCCCTGCAACTTCTGCCGGATACTCTCCAAGTCAAGCCGCACCGGTTCCCGGCCCAGCAAATCCTCCACGCGCAGATCACGCATCTCCCTCGCAGGGTGCCCGTTGATCCGGCTACCGATCCCCTGCAAAATCTTGAATTCAACTTTGCACTCGTAGCACTTGCGCACGATACGCTCGACCACTGAGCCACTAGCAGATGGAATCGCAATCAGTACGCAGTCGACTTTGTTCTGATCAATCAGATTGGGAAGGGTCTCGATGCTTCCCAGAACTTTGAGGCCATGAATCTTCATGCCGATCTTCGTGCGGTCATCATCTACAAAGCCGATTGGCTTGTACTCCAGTTCCGAGTTGCGTTTCAGTTGGCGCGCGATTTCGGCACCCGCACAGCCGGCCCCTGCGATCAGCATCTGCTTCTGAGCGCCATAGACTCGTGCACTTTCCGTGTAGATCCTGACAGCAAAACGCGCTCCTCCGACGAAAAGTATCGTCAGCAGAAAATCGATCGCGTAGATCGAACGCGGGAATCCCGGGGTTCGTAGGATCCACGCGATCACCAGGTAGATGAACGCTTCACTAACCGCGGCCGCTCTGGTGATATCCCAGAGGTCGTCTACGCCGACATATCTCCACCATCCGCAAAGGAGGCCGAAGAAGTAAAAGACCGCAAGCTTTATCGCGACAACAGCTGGAATCGTTCCCCGTACCATTGCAAGCGTCGGCTGATCCAGGCGAAAATCGAATCGCAGCAAAAAGCTTCCGTAGTAGGTCAGCCAGATCAGGATCACCTGAGAACCAATGATGAACGCCCGCCTGTAGGTCAGCATCCATGGAGAAACTCTCAGTAGTGGGTAGCCTGGCCGCAACACTTCAAACGATTGTTGGGTTTCCATGCCTCGTCTCTGGAATGGCTTAAGCGGGTTAATCTAGCGCGACGTCCGCCAGTGGTGACTGCTGGCAACTGGCGCTGCGGGGCCGTGTGAGCCGTAGAGATTAGTTCACCGCAATGTGCAGGCTCCGCGCATCATCATGGGAGAGCAGGAAGCTCATCGTCCTGACGGCAAAGCCTCCCAGTTCACTCCTCCCTGGTTGGGCACTTGCCCGCTGCACTCGCCCCGACACTCGCAGCCGCCACGTCCTGCGATTGGGGTCCAGCGAAGGTAGTGAGGCTTCACAGCGGATCGTCGCGTTCTCCGGCGGAAACGGTCCTCTGGTAACAATGAACATCCCACCAATCCCGATGTCACGAGTCACGCCGTCCCCCCGTTCATAGCTACCGCCCCGGTCTTTCCACCGAAAAACAACCGGGGCCGAGATGTTAAAACGCGCCCTTCGCCTCGGCATCATTTCAAGCTGCGTCCTTTAGCGCGACGTCTGGTTAAGGCGGATTAATCAGTATGAAGAATTGTGACTGCCGGTCAACAGTTAGCTGCAACGAGCACCGCTCGATAAGTCTCGGCGCCAAAGGAGGTCGTACTCGAATTGTTGCGGTCGTTCACTAGAGTTCGAAACTGCTCGCGAACTCGATCGATGATCTGGAGAGTTGCCGGCGCGCCACCCTCTCTCAAGACGATAGCTACTGCAATCTCGATGAGAATTACAACGGCGATTGTCACTTTCAGGGCCGTCGATACCAAGCTCGATGCAGCTTTCTCCGGAACAAACGATGGAATTGCTGAACGCTGCGACCTTGTTTCTATCTCTTCCGTGAGCGTTGCGCTAGGATGCGCTGCCTGATGAAACACCGAATTCTCGCGCGTACGCCGTTCACTGCCAGGCGTCCTCGATTGCGTGCTCACTGAGGAGCCGCGAAGCTGGGAACTCGTGGAAGCAACTGCGATCGCCGACTCCCTGCTGGCTGTTGAAATTACCGGATCAGCAAGATGGTTCCGGGGGTAATCCCATTTTGTTGCCGGCGATGCCACTGCCTCCCGCCGTACCCGGCTGCCGGATTCCGAGGTACGCAGGTCCAGGTCATGTTCGACCTCGGTCAAGATGGCGACGTCAACCGCTCGTTTCTGCAATGCGCACCCGATCGACAACCCATTGAAGCAGAGACGATTTATCTCTCGCGGTATCCCTTGTGCTTTCTCAGCGATCCACGTCAGGGCGTCCGGCGTAAATAGATGATGGCCGCAATGGCCCGCCTTCGAAAGATGGTGCGCAATGTAGGCAGATGTTTCGTCCGGATTGAGTCTCGCTAACCGGCTCACTGTTGCAATGCGTTGAAACAGTTGCGACAAGCTCGACTCCGCAAGTTTTTCTGCGAACTGCGGTTGCCCGGCCAGAACAATCTGTAACAGCTTCTTGCCCGGCGTCTCGAAATCCGACAACAGTCGGATCGTTTCTAGCGATGTCGCGTCGAGGTTCTGCGCCTCATCTAACAGAAGCAACACAGGTCTATCCTTGCGCGCCTCGGTGACGAGAAACTCCTTGAACTGCTCATGAAACTTCACGGGGTCATCCCCGCAATCGGGCAACTCGAACTCGTGGTTGATGTAGCGAAGTAGATCGCGAGAGGTGCCCTGCGTGTTGAAGACGAACGCAGTTCGAGCTGTCTCTCGAAGTTGTTCGAGAATCGAGAACAGCAGCGTGGTCTTTCCCATTCCCGGATCGGCGATCAGTGTTGAAAACCCAACCTGGTTCGCTATCCCATAGTGCAACGATGCGTGCGCTTCGCGGCACGACTCGCTCGGGAAGAGATAGCGCGGATTGGGGGTGAACCCGAACGGCTGCTCGTGAAAACCGTAATATTGCAGAAACATTTGGAAGTCGACTCGGAGACTAGGACTCCGCGCTGCCGGCGTCGGAGACTCCGAGAATTAGAAGGTCAGAGCCCTTTGTGAGGGTTGCAGGTACAGCTTCGCCCTGTCACTACAGTTTTCAAGGAAAACCGAAGCTCCTTGCATGCCTCTTCCGCGGTTCAATGCAACCGCGCTGCAGCGGAATCTAAGCTCTGCTTATCCGGTACAGCAAGATGGCGGAAGTATCCGCGCACGTTCGCGGCAGATAGGAGTCCCGCATGGGAGTAATTCTTCTCCTTCTGCACGAGCACTGCTTTAGCGAGTTCGAGCTCGTAGTTCGTGCAACTCTCGTGCCTCGTACTAAGAGAGATGCCGTGGAACTAACGAGTCCGTTCGGGACCGAGACTCACCTGCGAAGACAAAGTGTTTAGTTTGGGAAAAAGCAGCGCGCAAAATGATGCGTAGAGGCCAACGGAATGGTTCGGATTTGAATCCGTAATGTTACGAATAACCCCAACGCACTTGGCCTTATTCTGTGCTCCTGCTGAGCCTTTTTTCTCCTGCTTGTTTTTGTAAAGGAGGACCTGCATGCGCCGCGAAACTCAAGCCGAAGTCTCGTGTTTCCCAACAACGATGATTCGGAAGACCAGCGCCACCAGCACGTCTAGCAATGGAAAATGAAGAAGGAGTTGTACATGTCTACGGAACGCATTGGTGTGTTCTTGGCAGAGTCTAGCGTTTTGGCTTGCCAACTTCTCAGCGATGCCCTTCTGCGGCTTGACGACTCGATAGAGGTTCTGGCCTGCGAGAGTGATAGCCGCGGATTTCTTTTGCGACTGGGAGAGTCTCAGCCCGATGTCGCACTTATCAGTTCGAGTCTTTGTGATGGCTCGATGGCTGGCTTCAGAGTTCTGTCCGAAATGCGAGGGCGCTATTCAGCGGTACGTCCTATCCTCGTCCTCGATGCTCCCGAAAAGGATCTGATCGTGGCGGCGTTTAGAACCGGGGCTTTGGGAACAGTATTCCGCACCGACCCAATCGCTCTTCTGCACAAAGCAATTCGCAGCGTTTACGCCGGACAAGTTTGGGCGAACAGTCGCCAGATGCGCTATGTGCTGGAAGCGCTTTCAACATCAATCTCGCCATGCCTGCTCAACGCCCGTGGCGAAAGCCTGCTCAGCCAGCGACAGCAGCAACTGGTCTCATTGGTGGCCGAGGGACTGAGCAACCGCGAGATCGCTGCGCGCATGCGACTCAGTGAACACACCGTCAAAAATTACCTGTTTCGGATATTCGAGAAGCTTGGTATTTCAAATCGGGTAGAGCTGATCATGTATTCCATGAGCCAGCACGAGAACTTCAGTTCCTCCCCACCTGCTGTCACCGCGCCGAGGCCATCTCCTGCCTCGGCGGCCGGCGCACGTCTGGACTCGTTCACCTACCCTCTGAATCCTGGCCAAGAGAAAACATAGGGCTTAAGGAAATCCGCTCCAATGGCGTTTAACACCCGGATGTAACGACCCGTGATCTCTGTCGCTGAAAATACGAATAAAGTTATCTGGTCACGTCCCACTACTCACCCGCTTCTGGGCTCGAATGAAGTACACGTTTGGAAAGCATCCCTTCGTGTTTCAAACCTCAGCTCTCGGCTCTAAGCGACGCGCTCTCTTCGTCGGAGCGGGCCAGAGCAACTTCATATCGACTTGGAGAGGATCGCAAGCGCTTCATTGCAGCTCGCGGACTGCTGAAAATAGTTCTGGCAGGCCATCTGGATGACAATCCGGAAGAAGTGCATCTGTTTTTCTTCCTTCGGCAAGCCAGAGGTGGCGCCTGATTCGGGTGTTAAGTTACATTTCAACATGTCTCACTCGTACGACCGAGCACTCTTCGCAATAGCTCGTACATTCGACGTTGGCGTCGACATTGAACGCTGTCGGATCGAGTGCCCCGTAGACTCGATTGCAGGAGCGTCGTTCTCCTCTCAGGAACGAGCCGCTCTCAGTCCACTCCCTCCGCGACTGAAGCACCGCCTCTTCTTTACCTTCTGGACTCGCAACGAGGCACTCGCGAAGGGCACCGGCTGTGGGCTACCCATTTCCCTGGATCACCGGGTGCCGGATCCTCTAAAGGAATTGGGCCAATGGTCACTGATTGATCTGCCATTAGGCCGCAGCTACCCGTAATACTCAGATATTGGGATGCCTCTGGTATCTGCCCTTTGTCCTAATCCTTCTGTCGCGTGAAAACGGCGCTGGCAATCCGAGATAGTGCACCGCATGCCGACGATGTGGTGTCAACAGCGTTGCCATAGATATCGATGTTCATGAACAACAGTGAGCCGCCAACGCCTTCTCCACTCAAGAATATGACCCGCGTCCTGTGCTGATTCGCCATAGTTTGATCAGACCGAACCTTGTAAGATGCTCGACAGTTTCGTTTCGAACAAGAGGTAGAATTTCCAGCTAAGCGGCCAGGAGTCCACGTGCCAGAAGGGTCACTGCAAACCGATCAGGTTCCTCCTTCCAATAGCTCGAACGGGCCGTCGGCGCGACACGGATCGTCCGGAGGACACTTTCGTTGGTCCATCTGTGCTCTTCTGTTTTTTGCCACCACCATTAATTACATGGACCGGCAGGTTCTGGGGATTCTGGCTCCCTTCCTGCAAAAGCAAATTGGCTGGAACGAGATTCAGTACGGCTACATCGTTACTGCCTTCCAGGCGGCGTACGCGATCGGGCTCATCGGTGTGGGACGTTTCATCGATCGCGTCGGCACGCGACTCGGTTACGCCATTTCCATTGCGGTCTGGAGCTTGGCTGCGATGGGCCACGCATTGGCCCGTACTGCCTTCGGCTTTGGCGTCGCCCGCTTCATGCTCGGGCTCGGTGAATCGGGAAACTTCCCTGCGGGTATCAAGACGGTAGCCGAGTGGTTCCCCAAAAAAGAACGTGCCTTAGCCACTGGCATATTTAATTCCGGCTCCAACATCGGCGCGATTGTGGCGCCACTCACAGTTCCATGGATCGCCTTCCATCTGGGATGGCGTTGGGCATTTCTTTTCACCGGAATATTCAGCGCCGCATGGCTTGTCTGCTGGCTTCTGTTGTACCGCCGTCCGGATCAACACCCGCGCCTATCCCTTGGCGAGTTCAAATACATTCAGAGCGATCCGTCGGAGCCGAGCAATTACGTTCCCTGGAAAAAACTGCTGCCTTGCCGCCAAACTTGGGCTTTTGTGCTGGGGAAATTTCTCACGGATCCCGTCTGGTGGTTTTACCTCTATTGGCTGCCGAAATTCTTCCATTCGACGCGCGGTCTCAGCCTGACGGAACTCGGTCCTCCACTGGTTGCCATCTATGTCATGGCAGACGTCGGCAGCATCGGTGGCGGCTGGCTTTCCTCTACTCTTCTGAAGCGC
Organism: Terriglobia bacterium; assembly: GCA_963826275.1. Lineage (GTDB taxonomy): Bacteria > Acidobacteriota > Terriglobia > Terriglobales > Acidobacteriaceae > JAJPJE01. The sequence continues at coordinate 189,742 of CAWGWI010000022.1, forward strand.
GGATGGACGGTCAACAGTGCGCGCAAAACGGCCATGTTGATCTGTGCCATCGCGGTCGTTCCTGTCGCGTTTGTTTCAAAGATATCCGGTCTCTGGGGCGTCGTACTGACCATCGGACTGGCGGCTGCGGCGCACCAGGGATTCTCATGCAACATCTTCACCCTGGTTTCCGACATGTTTCCGCGACGTGCTGTTGCTTCGGTGGTGGGTCTCGGAGGATTCGGCGGCGCCGTCGGTGGCATGTGCATCGCCAGCTTCACTGGCTTTCTTCTGCAATACACCCATAGTTATGTCCCGATCTTCTTCATCGCAAGTTCGGCTTATCTCTTTGCTTTGCTTGTCATTCACCTTTTTGCGCCACGACTGCAACAGGTACAGATTGATTCTGAGGACTAGACGCGCGCTCCTCTGTGTTCAGCTTTAATTCGCTCTGATTCTGACCGGCTTCATCGATTGAAACCGACTGGTATCTGGAAAGGGTACTCATGCAAAACGTCGTGATGAAACGTTCAACCGGGCTTTTGCTTGCGATCATTCTGTATGCATCCGCCTTTTGTCAGACGACGCCATCACAATCGACAAGCCAAACGAAAGCCGGTTCGGCGGTTCAGCTATTCCCTAGCGCCGAGGTCACGACATCGTTCCTGAAAGGAGGAACTTTGGCGCAAGGAAGTAATTACAAGGTTATGACGGCGATGCGCACTAAAGCTGGAAACGTCGAAGTGCACCGCAAGTTTACAGACGTGTTCTATGTCGTGGAAGGAAAAGCCACAATTGTCGTCGGTGGCCGCGTCGTAGGCGAAAGTGAGAAAGAATCGGATGAGCCACGGGGAACATCCATCGATGGCGGCGAGCCCCGGCAGTTGCTGCCGGGGGATGTCATTGTGATTCCTGCCGGAATCCCTCACTGGATCAATTCAGTAGAAGGTTCGTTCCGCTATTTTGTCGTTAAAGTTCAAGCGACGGAACCATAGAATCTCCGGAAAATTGCAAAGTGAGTAGAAGTACCACTTACTGCCGCACTTCAACATCTCATCTATGGTCTTCGGGATCGCGTCTTCAATCGACAAATAAGCTCGGAGTACAACATGAGCCGGGTGCTAATAATCGGAAGTGATGATCAGGTGAGCCGCACAATCGGCTATTCACTGTGTGAGGGCGGTTTTCCCATGGAAATCTCCGCCGGACACGCCGACGCTTTACAGCGACTGCGGATGCGATCGTTCGGTGTTGCCATCACCAGTCCCGACAGTTCCGTGGAGGAGGATTTGGCGCTGCTGGAGGAAATGCGCGCTGTCAGACCTGGGGTAAAGAGCATCGTCCTGGCTCGCCACAGCACACCGGATGACGTGATCGCGGCCTTGCGAGCGCGGGTATTCGCCTGCTTCACACCTCCATTCGATCCCGACGAAATTGCGACGCTGGCGCGCAACGCAGCGTCGGACAACCAATGGCGAGAGGACATACAAGTGCTTTCGGCCAAGCCCGGCTGGGTGTCCGTCCGCGCGAACTGCCGGCCCATCACTGCTGAGCGCCTCATGACTTTTGCCAAGGAGTTGAGTTCTCAATTAGCTGAGGATGCTCGCGAAGAGATGGTTCAGGCATTTCGGGAGATTCTTCTGAATGCGATGGAGCATGGTGCCGCATTTAATCCCGAGCAGGTGGTTGAGGTCACGGCCGTTCGCACGGGAAGGGCCATGGTTTTTTATGTACGCGATCCTGGCGCCGGCTTCCGGCGCGAATCGCTTACTCACGCGGCGATCGCAAATCCAGCTGACGATCCTGCGGCCCATATTGCGCAGCGCGAAGCAGAAGGAATGCGTCCCGGCGGATACGGCCTTCTGCTTGCCGGCGGCACTGTAGATGAGTTGATCTACAACGAAATCGGTAACGAGGTGCTGCTCGTCAAATATACAGATTCGGTACCGTCACCCTTGCTTCCCTGACTGGTTTCGGCTCTCGCAGCCAGGTGGCAACCACTTTGTTATGGTTACTAACAAAGTCGTGCCCGACGTCGGTCTGGTAAAAGAGCGACGTCAGACGCCGACTACCTATTCGTCTTTAAGAGGAAAACAACGAAGACTCGACTTGATCGAGGCCGAGACGGATAGCACCGTAAAGCTGAGCATCTTCCCGAAGTAAGCTGATCGCCAGTCGGGGACGAGCGAGTTCGTTGCGGTCCAGAAGTTTGCGAGTAGCACGCAACAGGGGTTCACTGCTCCCTATGGCGCCGCCAAGCACCACAAGCGACGTGTTCAGAAGAACCGAGATGTTGGAAATGGCATGCGCCAATACCTGCGCCGTGGATTGCAGCAACCCGCGAGCGTGGATGTCGCCTTCCTCGGCGAGTTCGAAGACCTGAGTGGGTTTCAACTGCGAGTTGCCGCGTCCGTTCCGTGAACCGTTGCGACAGACTTGACGCCAGGCTCTTTCGATTCCATTCCCGCCGATTACCACTTCAAGCGCACCGGGCTTATCGATCGCCATCGGAACCACGGGGGCACCTGGGACCAATAGATAACCTACTTCACCTGCCGCCCACTCCGATCCGTGATAAAGACGATCCGCAATGTAGATACCCGCGCCAATCCCCGTCCCGATCGCCAGGAATATAAAGTTAGAAACACCCTTCGCCGATCCTGCCCAGCTTTCACCCAGTGCCGCCGTGTTTACGTCGTTCTCAATGGCCGCGGGTATGCCCAATTTTGACTCGAGCATGTCTCGCAATGGGACAGACTGCCACTCCTGAAGGTGCGGAGCTGAAATCACAATTCCGGCTCGCACATCCGTGATGCCCGGAGCACCCAGACCGACCGCGAGTAACTTCTTCTCGGCGATCCCAGTCTGCTGGATCAGATGTCGTAGTCCCGATTGAATGAGAGCGATGATCTTCTTCGGAGTTCGATTCCCTCGTGTGCTCACGTTCCAGCGAGCAAGTATCTTTCCGTCCAGATCCGCGATCGCAAGCCGAATGTTGGTGCCGCCAAGATCGACACCCGCTACGCAACCGTAGCTCGAGTTGAAGCAAAGCATGTCCGGGCGTCGTCCGCCATTTGACGTTCCCAGTCCCAGTTCTTTGGTTAGGCCTTTCCGCTGAAGATATGCAACGGTACTGGATACCGTAGGCGCGCTCAGTCCCGACATCCGCACCAGGTCTGCCCTCGAACATGGGCTGTGGCTGCGCAGCAGGCTCAATACCTGGCGAGCATTCAGTTCCTTCAGTAACCCGGGGCGAGATGGCGCAGCGCCGATCCGAGCCTGTAAACGAGCTTGTTCTACACCTCGTGCTGTTTTTGGCGTCATGGCTGTAGCACTGCTATTCGGGATAGCAGACTAAGTTAATGTTCTTTACAAAGTTTGGCAAGAATCAATTTCGAGGTGGGCAACACGTTGGTAATCTCATTTACGAGGACTCTTGAGGAAGTAGACCCACAGAGGCTGCATACGTGCGTAAGACATTCCGCACGCTGTCGTGAATCAACGAACTCGGCTCCGCCACCAGTTGCCCCGTCCGGACTCTGTCGTATTGCAGCGGCATAAACTGGCTCAGAATGCTGAGGGGTATCTTCGCGGTCGAAAGATTTCGAAATAACTGCTTCACTTCACATTGCACAAAAGCATCGAGCCAGTAATATCGGCTTCGATCGCTGAAGCTGAATCGGCGAGCGAACTTGAGTTCCGCGGGTTGTCCTGAGTAATACGATTGCCAGTGTTCCGGATTACCCATCATGGCGCTCTCCAGCGCGCCGCGAACATTCGAGAGCTGAACGCCGGCCCGGCCTGCCAGCCAATTTCTTTCAATTTCGCTCAGAGCGAATATTGCCTCGCGCATCGCAAACGTCAGCCATGGCCCTACCTTCAGAATGGCAAAGTGGTCTTCCACCATTTGACGAAGTCTTGCAGGCATCTGGTAGTCCGTGGAGTGTGCCTCATAAACGATGACCGGATGAAAAGGCAGGTGCTGACTCAGCGCGCGTGCCTGGTCGCGATCGTAGTCACGAACCGTGTCATCTCCAAATTCCACTCCCGGTTGAACGACCAATCCGACAACTCGCTCCCATGCAGCCTCAACGCCTAGCTCCACAAACGCTTTATGAGTGACGTCTAGCGTATCTTGCACTGCACCCGTATCAGTGACTCGAAGTTCCGACTGATTCACCTGCTCCCCGCCCGGAATTGGAACTTCCGTCCCGATCACATACATTACCGAGTCGGCATTGCGGCCAGATTCTTCGCAGGCCATCTCCGCGGCATGGCACAGCAGCGCTGCACGATGCGCTATGACTTCCTCGGAAATACTCAGCGGATCATCCGCGCACCGCATGCTTGCGTCCAGGTGGATCTTGCTATAGCCGGCGAGAATGCACTCACGCACCAACTGACAAGCATTCTCCATGGCGGTTGCGTTTGCAAGATGACGCCACGGGTAAGGTCCCAGGTGATCGCCTCCCAGCAGCAGGCGATGTTCTGCCAGGCCCAGACTCTGAGCCAGTTCCAGCAGTCGCTCCACGAATTCTGCGGGAGTATCGCCCGTGTACCCGCCGAACTGGTTCACCTGGTTCGATGTCGATTCAATACAGAGATACGAATCGTTTTCGACAGCCTGTTGAATCGCCGCCTCGAGCACCCAGGGATGGGCCGAGCATACCGAAAAGAAGCCCACCGGTTCTTGCCGGCGATTACGATGGATCCGGTCTCGCGCCCATTCAGTCGCGGATAGGGGAGAATTCCTGGATAAATCAGCAATTTGAGCTTGAGTAATCACGTGATTCCCCACCCTGTTCCTTTACCGGGCCGAACCCATCCTACTTTCCTTTCCTAGTATATTACGAGTTGCTTCTTTTAGTTTCGTTTTGTTATCTTAGCGGGGCAAGAAAGAGTGCTGCTGCGAAGTCAGAACAACATTCGCACGATCACGATTCTCACCGGCATGTGGGGAGATAAACTGCAGCTAATCCTGGGGTCGAATGGTGAAACCTCATCCCCGACGCTTCCTCGTATTCACGCAGTTCGATTGGTCGAAGATCGACGACCCCCAATTTCCGCGTGAAATGGTCCCGCGATCGACGATCGGTGCGTCGTGGCTGAGAATTCTGAAGGGCCTGGGGCTTGAGGTAAAAGACAAATCGGGCAAACTCTCATGCGTCACTCTGACATTCGAACCACGATGAATTATGGCGGTGGATTTCGCAGTGGATTTCAACAACCGTAAGTTGTTGAAAAGATGGTGAGCGCGGAAGGAATCGAACCTTCAACCTACTGATCTCTCGTCGGCTGCTAAATCTATGAGATTTCAGGCACTTCCCACCGACGAGAGTGGTAACAAATAGGCCTTTTGAGCGCAATTGTTGCCAAAGTTGTTGCGAAATTTGTAAGTAGTGCGACCGCAGATCCAGGCATTGCCACCCGAGCTTCGATTGGGAGCCTCGTATTCTTCCGGCAGCACGACGTTTTGCAATGCCGAGCCATCGACCTTGCCGTCGATAGTAAAAAACGCGCTTCGCGATCCGCAGCCCACCCCTAGGCGTCTGCCCATATAGCGGCAGTCACCTGTTGCAAGTGCTCACCCCTGAACTTGCAGTTCTCACCCAACGTCCGTGTTTTCAGTCGCCTTTATCGTCTCTCGGTTGGCATAACACATGCACACGTCAGATAGCGACAGTTGGACATGCTCCGTGTGGAGATTCAGAGGAGCCGGTGATCTGCTGTACATAACAAGAGGACAGAAGAACCCATGAAGCTTGCGGCTATGTTGGCGGAAATCGGACGAAGGCATCGATACGTTGCACATGACCATATCCGTAATGAATTCGGGGACTACCACAACGCGCTGCACTGGCTGGCCCTCTTCTTGGTGGGAAACCAAAAGCTAGCAGAGGCATGTGTGATCGATGCCTGTACCATTGCCACGCTTGACACTCCGGATTTTCACGAATGGCTTGTGCACTGGGCAGTCCGGGCGACCTTCCGATCTGCATTTCAGCAAGAACGGCTGTCGGTCGCGGAACGTGCTTCCAAGTACGAGCGAGGCGACTCACTCGTTCACGAGCAAGCTCCGCTTTTGGCTGAACAATTTCGTCAGCTGGTCAGACATTCGGAACTGATTCATTCTCGCCTGGATGTACTGTCTCGGTTCGTGCTCGTAATGCGTGGCATCGCGAAAGACTCCTCTGACGGAATCGCCGCAGAACTCGGCGTCAGCCGGACTGCCGTCGTGCAGGCATATCGGCTTGCAGTTGACCTGATTCGTTATCTCCCTTGGGAGAGTCGCGGCTTCGCCCGTGTTGCGCTGGAGGAAGCGCGATGAGCAGGACATCCGAAGGTAAACGAAAACGGAAATCAGGGTTGAACAGCGACAGTCGACCTTCCGGCGTCAATGGGCAACAGAAGATCGGCAAGAAAGAATACGAGGCCGAAATCTTCAAGTTGCAGGTTGAACTCGTCAAGCTCCAAGACTGGGTCAAAGCGACCAATGCCCGCATTGTCATCCTCTTCGAAGGAAGGGATGCTGCCGGAAAAGGCGGCTTGATCAAGCGCATCATGGAGCGCGTCAGCCCACGCATCTTTCGGGTAGTGGCTCTCCCAGCCCCGACTGAAAGGCATAAGACTCAGCTTCATGCTCAGCGCTACGTTGAACAGCTGCCCGCCGGAGGTGAAATCGTCATCTTCGACCGGAGTTGGTATAACCGCGCCGGTGTTGAGTACGTAATGGGTTTCTGCAGCGAAGAGGAGCACAGGCAATTCCTCAGGGACTGCCCGATCTTCGAGGGCTTCCTGGTCAGCCAGGGCATCATCCTGCTGAAGTACTGGCTCGAAGTGTCGGAAAAGGAACAGCACAAGCGCTTTCTTGCGCGCATCAAAGACCCTTCGAAACGCTGGAAACTCAGTCCTATGGATCTGGAATCGCACCGTCGCTGGTATGACTACTCACGCGCACGAGATGCAATGCTCGCAGCTACGGATACAGTGGCGTCACCCTGGTACATCGTTCCGTCAGACGACAAAAAGCGTGCCCACCTGAACTGCATGGCTCACCTACTCGGCAGCATCCCGTACGAGGAGATTCCGTATACGCCTCCGAAGCTTCCGCCGCGACAAAAGGCCAAAGGGTACGTAGAGCCTAAGCAAAGGCATCGAATCATCCCGCAGAGCTGGTAGATCTGGAGCATGTCGACGCACCAGCGGTTTCGTCCATTACCGGAATGGCTTTTATCGTATCGTCGGGATTGGCTGCGGCCCGACATTGTCGCGGGATTGACCACTGGCGCAGTGATCATTCCTAAGGCGATGGCGTTCGCAATGATCGCCGGTCTACCTGTTCAGCTAGGCCTCTACACCGCCTTGGTGCCGATGATGATCTACTCGGTGCTCGGGACCTCGCGCGTGCTCAGTGTCAGCACGACTACAACGTTGGCGATTCTCACCGCCGCTCAGTTGGGCCAAGTTGTGCCGAGCGGCGACACCACAAATCTACTGAGAGCGTCAGCGACCTTGACGGTACTGGTTGGCGCTGCACTAGGTCTGGCCTGCCTCTTGCGCTTAGGATTCGTGGCAAACTTCATCTCCGAACCGGTACTCGTTGGGTTTAGAGCCGGCATCGGGCTGGTTATTGTGCTGGACCAGGTTCCTAAACTTCTAGGCATCCACTTCACAAGGGGGACATTCGTTCAGAATCTTCTCGCGACGGTTCACCACCTTCCCAAAACTTCGATACCGACGCTGGCAGTAGGGCTCACGGTAATCATGGTTCTGCTAGCTGTTGAGCATTTCACGCCGAAACTGCCGGCACCGCTGCTGGCGGTAGGTGCTGCAATCGCCAGCGCATATTTCTTGCACTTGCAAAATCGGGGTGTCGAACTGGTGGGGCACATACCGCAAGGAATGCCTTCGCTGGTTAGGCCAGACCTTTCATTGGTGGGCGTGCTCTGGCCCGGGGCATTAGGCATTGCTCTGATGAGTTTCACGGAGACGGTTGCGGCCGGCCGAGCTTTCGCGCGGAAAAACGAGCCCACGCCACGAGCAGACAGAGAGCTGCTTGCGACAGGACTCGCCAACGTCGGAGGCGCGCTAATGGGTACGATGCCCGGGGGCGGCGGCACAACGCAAACGGCAGTCAATGTCCTCGCGGGAGCTCGCACGCAATTAGCGGAGATGGTAACTGCGGCGATGACCCTGGTCACAATGTTCTTTCTCGCTCCCCTCATTGCGATGATGCCGCAAGCTGCATTGGCGGCGACCGTTATTGTTTATTCCTACGGACTTATTAAGCCGATTGAGTTTCATGACATTCTTAATGTTCGCCGGACCGAATTTTTATGGGCAATCGTAGCGTTCGCAGGCGTCGTGCTCGTCGGCACTTTGAAGGGGATCATCGTCGCGATAATAGTTTCCCTGATCACTTTGGCCTACCAGTTAGCCGATCCTCCAGTGTATGTCCTGCGGCGCAAGCCCGGAACAAACGTCTTTCGGCCGCAATCGCCGGAACATCCCGAGGATGAAAGTTTCCCTGGTCTATTGCTGCTGAGGCCGGAAGGACCGATTTTCTTTGCTAATGCGGCACAGATCGCACACAAGATTGAGCCGCTGATCAAGGAAGCGCAACCGAAGGTCGTGGCGGTGGACTCTAGCGGAGTCCTGGATATGGAGTACACCGCGATGAAAATGTTCGCACAAGTGGCGAAGAGGCAACGCGAGCATGGTGTTCAACTATGGTTGATCGGCATGAGTCCGAGAGTTTTGGCGATCGTGCAAAGATCACCGCTGGGGCAGATGCTGCAAAATGAAGGAATGTATTTCAATCTGGAGATTGCTGTTGCGCGCTACCTTGGCGAAACAGTCGAACGCGAGCAGTCCTGAATAACAGCGCAGGTTCGTCTGGAATCAGCCGGTCAACGGAGTGTCCGCCCAGCCCAGAACGTGCCATCGCCAACAAACAACATTTAGCTTCACAGTGAACACTCCCACAGAAGAGATCGCCACGTGCTCAACGAGCGCCCGCAGGCCGGGCGCCGATTGCGCGAGATGTCTGCAGCGACCTGTGACGGCTTGCCCATGTACGAGCGGAAACCATGCCCTTCTCCTATGGAAACGTGCGCTAAGCCAGCGGGGACCTTATCGATGATCTGCTTCGCGAGGGCAATCGCTTGCGGAGTGGCTTTTCGAGCTTCGATCCGTATAGCATTTGTCATTGGATCATAGTGCACTCTGAGGGCGCCATGCGCGTAGGCCTCGTTCTCACTTTCATAACCAGCAGACCTTGCAAGCGAGTCATGACTGCACGTATAGCTTCCATAGGATTTGCCATCCGGACGCACGACCCAGCGTGTACCACGATCGAAGTTGTGCAGCCGGCTTGCTGTCTTGCGGACGCGAACAGGGCGACGGTTGCAGCGGCGGTAAACAATGGCTTGGGAAATCTTAGACATAAAACACCTTCAATACCGCTTTGAGCCCCTCTTTCTTGTGTGCTATAGTGCGCCGCCTTTCTCTCGCGCACGACCCCACATCGGGCCGAATCGCGAACTCTTGGGAGCGAATCGCAGGCTTCTTTTGAGCGTTGAGATTTCGGTTTTCGGGGGGGATTCTTAGGAGGAAGTAGGACTACTCTTGCGACGTGGAGCTTCGACGCGCTTCCATCCGAATAGGCCAGCATCGACGTACCATGAACTTGGCCCTAACATTCCGAGACCGGCGCGTCCCAATACAGATAGCCGTCTGCATTGACTAGGATCGTCTGTTATGGACGAAAATTAGGACCCCCAAAAGAGCCGTGATCGTCACTCATTCGGGTTCTGCCGTGCGGGCACGACGAAGAGGCGAGCCAGCTTGTGCCTTAGATTCCGATAATCCCCCTTTTTAATCCGATCATGGCAGCATGTGTTCGATCGTTGGCGCCTAACTTAGAAAGGATGCTCTTGACGCGGCTCTTGACTGTTTCTTCGGTGATGGAAAGCTGATCCGCGATTTGCTTGTTGGCATGGCCAGCCGCGATCAAGCGCAACACACTGATTTCTGCCGGGGTCAGGGCGTCGTCTGTTGCATGCTCGGCGATTTCGTACGAGGCTTCAGAAGAAAGCGCCTTCTTTCCGGCATGAACCGCTCGGACGGTTTCTACGAGTTCCTTGTGAAATGCAGTTTTTAGCAGGTACCCTTGCGCTCCTGCTTTGAGGGCGCGAAGAATCTGAACGTCGCCCTTGTAGGTCGTCAGCACGACAATTTTCGCATCGGGAAATTCTCCTCGAATCGCTACGATCGCATCGAAGCCGTTCATCTCCGGCATTTGCAAGTCCATCAGCGTGACGTCTGGATGATGCGTTCGAAACTGTTGGATCGCCTCGCGGCCGTTCGAGGCTTCGGCGACCAGAGTCATATCTGGCTGGGTGCCGACGAGTACGGCTATCCCCTGCCTCACGAGGGTATGGTCGTCGACTGCTAGAATTCGAATTTGAGCTGAGCCATCACTCACGCTCGCTCGTTTCCTTTACATCGGTATCCGTCGCGGAGCGCTTCCCAAAGTACCAGAAACGCCGCGTCGATTTCCCGTACGCTCTCGATGCTGGAATGATCAGCTCGATTTCCGTACCGCCATCCACTTCACTCCAGATCGTTAGCTTACCGCCCACAAGCTTGGCTCGTTCCGTCATGCCGTGCAAGCCGAAGTGCCCCTCACGGCCGCCTCCGCGACGAACCTCGGGGCCAATCCCTTTTCCATCGTCCCGAACGCGAAGTCTGAAATACTTTTCGTCGTAGCGGATCTCAACTTCCACGTTTTGTGCTGACGCATGCCGGAACGCATTGCGCAGCGCCTCCGCTGCAACCCGGTAAACTTCGTCGCGTAGAATTGGATGCAAATTCCGGGATGTCCCTTCCACGACCACATTAAAGTTCGGGGAGGACTGATTGGTCTCAGCAGAAGCGAGTTCTTCCCCAACCGTCCGAATGGCTACCGCAAGGTCGTTCTTCTCGACCGTGGACATGCGCAACCCTTGCACGGCATCTCTGCCCTCGGTTATCGCTTCAGACGCCTGATCAACAGCTTCTTCCATTATTTTGCGAGCGTCGATCGCACTCTCGGGCAGCTTGTAAATAGCAGCTTGAAAGAGTGGCAACAGCGCCTGAAAACTTTGTAGCAGCGTGTCGTGCAGGTCGCGGGCAATGCGTGTGCGTTCGCTAACTCGCTCTTCCAGACGCGTACTGAACTGGTGTGCCAGTTGCCGGACGCGCAACTGGTAGACCGTCCACAGCAATGCCAGGAAGGTGGCCGCACAGAGCGTGTAGAACCAGTTCGTCTGGTACCACATCGGCGGGATTACAAAATTCAGGGATGCGCCTTGCTCGTTCCATACGCCGCTGTTGTTGGACGCATTGACGCGGAAGCAGTACTTCCCAGGCGGCAGGTTCGAGTACTGCACTTCGCGGTCGTTGACGACCTCGTGCCAGTTCCGATTCTGACCTTCCAACTTGTAGCGGAAGCGCACTTTTTCCGGCGCGACCAGGCTCAGCGCCGTGTAATCGATCGCCAGATTTCGGGCTCGCGGAGGCAGCCGCATCCCGTTCGTCGCATCGTAGCTCTTGTCATCCGCGATGATCTGCTCGATGTGAACGGGAGGCGCGAGCTTGTTGAACGGAAAGTGCTGCGGGTCGATCACGCTGACGCCATCGAACGCTACGTACCAGATTCTTCCGTCCGAAGCCTTGGTCACGCCATGCACAGCAGAAGGATAGGAATGGGTCCGCACTCCATCCGAGACATCGAACAGCGTAGCCGGGACTGACCTGGATGGATCATCGACCCATGCATCCAACTCGGTCCGGGCAATGCGGACGAGGCCACAAGCCGTGTAAACCCAAACGAAATGATCGGCGTCATCCACGGTCCAATGGACCTTGTCACAGGGCAGTCCGTTCTTGCTCGTGAGCGTCGTAACGTGATCGTCTTTGATTCGGCTGAGCCCGTTTTCAGTGGCGGCCCACAGCGCGCCGCGCGGGCCAAAGCGGAGACTATTCACCCTGCCCGCGCCAAGCCCTTCGGCGACCGAGTACGACTTCCGAATCGCTCCGTCTGCCAAGTAGGAAACACCTCCTGCGCTGAATCCCAGCCATATTCCGTGCTGCGAAGGATCGGCCAGGACAACGCGGCCGTCGTCGTTGTGTCCCAGGGCTGTCCACGGAAATTTCTCGACCACTCGTCCCTGGAACAAATGAAGGAGGCCAGTCTCCTCTTTCGCCAGCCACAAATGTCCGGGGGGCCCTTCAGCCATCGATGTGATTCGTCCACCGTGAACGTCATGCACTTGAACGAATCGGTTGTTTTCCAAATACCCAAACTCCTGAAACGTCGAAAGCCAGATCCGCCGCGCGCTGTCCTCAAACAGAGAATATGGTGCTCCTTTGGGTGTTCGATTGCCGTTCACCACGGAGATGCGGCCATCCTTCCACCGGTTCAGGCCGTTGTAGGTCGCGACCCAGACGCCACCGTCTTTAGCTCCAACGATCGCCACGGTATTGGTGTTGGATAATCCTTGCTTGATTGAAATGTTGGGAACGGCATACTCACGGAACCTGTCGATGCCGTTCATCGTGACCGCCCAAACATCGCCTTCCTGATCCTCAAGAAGTCCGGTCACGGTGTCGCCGGAGAGGCCATCAGGCTCGGAAAAGACGTCCGTCTTGCCCTGATGGATGTGAACTAGCCCGCGGTCTGGTGTGGCGACCCACAGCGCCCCGTCACGATCTCGGAGGATTTGCGGCGGCTTCAAATGCTGCGACAAGCCGGTTGAGGCACCTCTCTCGAGTTGCGCAGCAGCAGACGTTGTCAGTCGCTTATGATTGGCAGTCGGAAACGCGAATTGTTCGAGCTCTGCAAGCGCCGGTTGCGAATGCATCGAGTCCCGAACTTCGAATGACTGCGGTCGGCCCGATTTCCACTTCCGAGAGTCCTTATCGAAACCCACCCAGAAATTTCCTTCAGCGTCTGCATCGATCGGGCCGACATTCCCCCCAAAAATGCGCGCCTCGCGTGTAGCGGCCCACACGGTGCCATTGCCGTCCTCAAGCAACGCTGCGATTCGGCTGCCGTTCAGCTCGGAGTAGGTGGTGAGCTGTCCATCTTTCCAACTGGCAAGCCCCTTGGATGTGCCGATCCAAAATGTACCGTCACGTGTGACCAGCAGCGTCGGAATGTCATTGCTGGGGAGTTGGCCATTGGGCGGTATCCAAGGCACAGCCCGAACGCCATCAAAGCGCAGCAAGCCGAATTCGGTGCCGAGCCAGAGATAGCCATCGGGCGTCTGTGCGATAGCGTAAATGAAGCCTTTGGCGAAGCTGTCGCGCACCTTCCATGCGGTGTGGGCGTACTGGCTGATGTCGAGCGCGGGATCCAAACCAAACGCGAACGAGCAGCACGCGAGCCGAATGCTCAGCACGACAACCGCCTGTGTGAGCCGTTTTCGCATGAGTAGGAACACATCTTAGCCCCAACTCGCTTCATACGGACGGAAATTGCGCTTACGATCTCCACTGCCGGCCTCATTACCGCGCCTGCCGTTGCTGGAACCCACATCGTTACTGCGACCAGTGCTGCAGATTCGACTAAGACGGCGCAGAGGGTAACCGTCACCGCGGCGAAGCTCTCACCCTCTAGCGTGACCTTCGGTTCTGTAGGACTTAGCGCAAATCTGACGAAAGTTGTGACCCTGACAAACATAGGCGCGACCCTAGGTCAGACGAATCGGGCACTGCGAGTCGTTGATTGCAAAAGACCGAGGGCCGGTGTTCCGGCGAACACGAAACGGGTCGGCATCTCGATTGCGGCGAGGGCAGTCTGAGGCGTTACTTCAGAGTCGCAGGCCAGTTCAGAACGACAGAGTACGATTCCTGATAGCCTTGCCGCAGTTGTAGGACCAGAAATTTCAGGCCATCTCGAGTCACTGCATACTGATTGACCGTCGCATCTGGGACCATTCCAGTATCGAATAGCTTGTGCTGGTTGGTGACCTTCGGAGGCGAGCCGCGGTCCACGGTCACCGACATCATTGCTCCCTCAGAATCGAGGAAGAACAGTTCTCTGCCATCCCCGCGCCACCGCGGTTGTACGCCGCCGGCCTGCGACACCTGCGTTATATCGTGAAATGCGGGAAACGACGCAACAAAGACCTCCCACTTCCCGTCGCGAAGCTCACCATAGGCGATCAAGTGTCCATCCGGAGACAAATGGAACTCATCCTTACGAAAACTCGATGTGTATACAGCCTTTGGTCTCCGATCGCCCTTCAGCGGCAGTATCGAAAGAGTCCTGGTGTCGTGCGTCAGCAGAAACGTACCATCCGGAGACCAATCCTCCACCCAGTCCCTTCCGTTATCACCATAAACAGGCTCTAGCTGCTGCTTTCCCGCTTCGATCTTCGCAACCAGGAACGGCGGATCACTTCCGCCGTTCGGCAAGAGATTAAAAGCAACGTAGCGAGAATCTGGCGACCACACAGGATCGGACTGCGCATGCGGATCAACTACCAAGGGTGTCGTTGTACTTGTCGCGATATCGATAAGCCACAGATTGCCTGTAGCGTGCTGTTGGAACGAGTTGAGTGCCAAATGTTTGCCGTCGGGAGAAAGAGTGAACTGCTGATAATCGACTATTGGTTCCATACCCCCAACCGTTGAGCCGTCTCGTGAATACCACTTGAGTACATCGATCGACGATTCCTCTGCGGTACGGTAAATCAGCACTCCATTTTGCGAAGCGGCGAATTCGGAACTGCCGAGATACGCTGGAGATGCAGCGACGTTTCGGACCACCAACAAAGGCTCTCCTGTACTTCGCAATGACTTCCATTCCATCCGTTGCGCAAAGAGATTCTGTTGCTGTATGAACAGCAAGTGCTCAGCAGCGACTATGGGTCGGTGCTGGGTCGTCACGAGTTCAAAGGGAGCGCCGCCATTCAGTCGCTGAGCATATACCTTCGCGTTCGGATCATCCGCGGTGAGACTTGTCCGAGCCAGGTAAATAAACTGTTTGCCATCGGGCGAGAACTGCACCCAGAATTGGCTGACCTGTCCCGGAAGCAACGCGGTCGCCGGAGTCGTACTTGCGCCATCACGAGAGACGCGAAAAATGGGGCTATTTACTGTTCGTGCAAACAGAATTGTTCCGTCGGCGCCCCATGCCCCTTGCGCGATCTCTGGAACCTCGACGATTGTTTCGGGAGTTCCCCCCGATCGTCGTATCTTCTTCAGTTTTCCACCCGTCCAAAAGCCGATGAACTGGGAGTCTGGTGACCAGAAGGGCAGCAGTGCGCCCTCGGTCTGTTTCAGTTTTCGCGCTTCTGAAGAACTCAGCGGTCGGATCCACAACGAGCTTTCACCCGACGCATCGGTCGCCACGAAGGCCACCATCTCGCCATTGGGAGAAAGCGCCATGTACTCGAACGGGTGCCAGTTCCGGTGTAACGTTATGCCGTGCGGCAGGCCGAGGGTGAGTTGTACCGCATTCGGTCTGGACGAACCGGAACGTCGAAATAGAAACAAGAGAGCAATTGTTCCGATCGCAACGACCGTCACGATCAGCACCACTTGGTTACGCCGCGACCGCCGAGAAAACAACGTACGGGCTACGGGCGGTCTTACGGCCGATTTCTCCGGCTCTTCGAACTCATGCCCTGTCGACATCGCCCGTATGTTACCGCCGAACGGGTCCTGAGCGGTAACAGCTTGTCTCGCCGAACAGCACTGGCCCCTAGGGCGAGAGCGCGCGCGACATTCTTCGGGAATGGCGAGGACGTGATTTGGAAATTGGAAACGTGTAGCATAGTTCCCGACACCCTCATCTGTGCTCGTTCCGTGCCGTAATGAGATCACCGTAGGTTCTTTGTTCTTGAGATACACAGCTGATTGTTCTGATTCGCAGGCGCGGTTCACATAAGTTTGACGGTTAGCGTACTCGCAGATCTGGTGCGGTGGCGAATGAAACCTTGGATCTTGCTCATCGCGTTCAGCGCAGTAACTGTCCTGTTCGGGTCTTCTCCTGCTCTCGCACTCGACCCAGCGCTCGATGTCAGCCAGTACGGGCACACTGCGTGGACTAACCGTGACGGGTTCTCCATCGGCGCCATTTTCGCGATGGCTCAAACGCCCGATGGCTATCTCTGGCTGGGCAGCGAATTCGGCTTGTTTCGATTTGATGGCATCCGCGCGATGCCGTGGCAACCGCCTGACGGCAAGCAGCTTCCCGACAAGCCCTACGCACTGCTTGTCACGCGCGACGGAACGCTTTGGATTGGCACCTTTGCCGGCCTCGTCAGTTGGAGTGACGGCAAACTAACACAGTACCCGGAAATAGGCAGAGTCTTCATCACATCGTTATTCCAAGATCACGAAGGCACGGTGTGGGCAGGCATACTCGGCAGTGCCAGCGACAGCCCTGGAGGGCGTCTGTGCGCAATTCGAAATGGTCACGAGGAGTGCTATGGCCAGGACGGCGTGTTCGGACAATTCGTTTGGACTTTGTATGAGGACAACTCGGGGTTGTTGTGGGTCGGCGCGGAGTCTGGACTTTGGCGATGGAAGTCCAGTCCCCCAAAGCATTATCTCTTGCCGGGAGTCCGCATCGATGACCTGAGCAAAGCGGATGATGGGCGGCTGTTGATCGCTATTCGGGAAGCCGGTCTAACGCAGATTGTGGGTGACAGAATACAAAAGTACCCGATTCGCGGCGCAAACAATTCGAATGCACTCTTTCCGGACCGCGATGTCGACTCGAACAAACTGCTTCGCGACCGCGATGGAGGACTGTGGATCGGAACCCATGTACACGGTCTGATCCACGTACATCAGGGTCGGACCGATACCTTTAGGACAGGTGATGGCCTCTCAGGCGAGATCATCTGTAGCCTTTTCGAGGATCACGAAGGCAATGTCTGGGTCGGCACCACTCGGGGGCTAGACCGCTTTCGAGAGCTCCCAATCACTAGTGTCGCTGAGAAGCGTGGTTTGTCCGATACGAATTCTTTGCTGGCAGCTGACGATGGGAGCGTTTGGGTAGCTACTCACGACGGGTTGATAAGGTGGAAGAGCGACCAAATTACCATGTTTGGTGAGCGCGATGGCCTTCCCGATGACATGGTGCAGTCTCTCTTTGAGGATAATCGCGGACGGTTGGTGGCGTTCACGGCTCGCGGACTGGCAACCTTCAAGAACGACAGGTTTGTAGCGGTAAATGCGGCTGTGCCCAGTACAGAAGTGTATTCGATCGCTGGGGATGAGGCTGGCGACCTCTGGCTTTCAGGCAATAAGGGTTTCTCCCACGTGCGGGATGGGCATTTGGTCGAGAACTTCTCATGGGCAGCATTGGGACGTCATCAACAAGCGAAGATCGTGATTGCTGACGGAGGCGGAGTGTGGCTAGGTTTCTGGCAGGACGGGGGCGTTTTGTATTTCAAGGATGGGCAGGTTCGTGCCTCGTACACAGTTGCTGATGGGCTCGGCAAAGGACCTGTGGCCGACCTTCGACTGGATCGCAACGGTGCATTGTGGGCGGCAACGGAGGGGGGTGGCCTTAGCCGAATCAAAGACGGCCATATCGCTACACTCACCACGAAAACCGGCTTGTCCTGTGACGCGGTCCATTGGTCTATAGAAGACAACGATGGTTTTCTGTGGTTGAACACCGCCTGCGCACTGGTGAGGATCTCGCGGAGCGAACTAGATGCATGGATCGCCGACCCGTCACATAGGGTTGAAACCACGTTGTGGGACGCGGCAGACGGCGTCAGGGTTTCTGACTGCGCCCGGAACTTTCGGTCCTTCAGTGGGGAAGGCCACAGATGGCAAATTGTGGTTCCACACGGCAGACGGTATTCAGACTGCTGATCCGCGCCACGTCGCTTTCAACAGAATACCTCCGCCAATACACATTTTGGAAATAGTCGCCGACCAAAAGACCTACTGGCAGAATTTCCCAGGAGCCTCAGCCGGCTTCGAATCTCCGATTGCCGCCCCGAATCCACGACTTGGAGATCGATTACACCGCTCTGAGCCTGGTGGCCCCGGAAAAAATTCATTTCAGGTACAAATTGGATGGGCAAGACCGTGACTGGAGAGAGGTCGTCAATAAGCGCGAGGCGCAGTATACGAATCTTGCTCCGGGCAACTACAAGTTTCGTGTGATCGCGAGCAACAATAGCGGCGTGTGGAACGAGGAAGGCGATAGCCTTCAGTTCACCATCGAGCCTGCCTACTACCAGACGAATTGGTTTCGGGTGTTGTGCGTGGCCGTGTTTACGTTATTGGTGTGGGCGGTCTACGAATTGCGTCTGCGGCACTTGCATCATGACTTCGAGATGACGTTGGATGCGCGCGTCGACGAACGCACACGGATCGCTCGGGATCTCCATGACACGCTGCTGCAAAGCTTCCACGGCTTGCTGCTCCGTCTCCAAACTGTTTCGCAGATACTGCGAGAGCGCCCATGGAAGCGCAGGAGCAGTTAGACAGCACAATCGAGCAAGCCGCTCAGGCGATTACCGAGGGTCGGGATGGCAGTGCAGGGATTGCGTGTTTCAACGCTTGAGAGGAACGATCTAGCTCGGGCGATTATCACTCTCGGAGAAGAACTAGCAACTGACTCGACCGAATCCCGATCCTACCCTCCGGGGTAGCGGTTGAGGGCGAGCCAAGAGATCTGCATCCCATCCTGCGCGACGAAATCTACAAGATATCTGCCGAAGCACTGCGGAACGCTTTTCGGCACGCGCAAGCACGGCGCGTCGAGGTGGAAATCCGGTATGACCATGAGAAATTTCCCATTGCGTATGAGAGACGATGGGAAAGGGATTGATCCAGCGGTTCTTGAGGGGAAAGGGAATGAAGGACACTACGGACTGTACGGTATGCGCGAACGTGCAGCACTTATCGGAGGTGAGCTGGCGGCGTGGAGCGAAGTTGGTACCGGTACCGAAGTAGAACTTCGCATTCCTTCAAACATCGCGTTCACGGCAGGTCGGAAACACCGTCGGCTGGTTCGCAACTCTGCCCGAAACGGGGAAGGCATAACACAGAGGACGACGTGAGGAATAGGCATGAACTCCGGTGTTCAAACGTGAGGAATAAATGTGATGACACGTAGAGTCACCCCGACCCGCGCTTACTGGTTCCTCACGACAATTGTCGTCGAGGCTCGAACCTTTGATGATATTTTTGCTCGCAGGCGTGGCTCACGCCCTCATTCTCAAAGGCCACCAGCCAATACGTTCACACCTCTTGGCGCCTCCAAGATGGTTCCGGCGAAGCGGCGTATGGCATCACACAAACATCGGACGGTTTTCTCTGGTTCACAGCCGGAAGATATGAGGACATTCGACGGCGTTCGCTTTACTCCCTGGATGGACCTCCGAACGGTGGATCAATCACAAAAGGTGGCCCCTTCGGCCAGATAGTGAAGGTGTTTGTGACCACGCAGGAGGCCTCTGGGTATTCGGGTTGCATGGGATCGTTCACCTGAAAGGTCGGGTGGTTACTTCGCAACTCGAGTTGCAAGGTGTTGGAAGTCTTCAAAATGTTACTGAAGGTAATGAGGGCTCGATTTGGGTGGTGCGGAGCAACAACAGTGTTTCAGACCTGCCGCTGTGCCATGTCACCGACCGTGCGGTGAAGTGCTTCGGAAGAACCGATGGAATACCAATTTCCCCATAAATTCTTTACTCGCCGATGGAAACGGCGCGTTTTGGCTCGGAGGACAGACGACTCTTGTCCACTTGGAGCGAGGGCGTCTCGAAGACGTACCCGATCGAAGCGCTGAAATCCAACATAGGACAAACCGGGATCGCGGGCTTGGCGCATGGTCCCATGGGTCCCTGTGGGTCGGCATCGGCACCGGGGCCCGGGGCGAGGGCTTGGACGACTAATAAATGGAGTGTTTCAACCGTTTGTGACGCCCAGCTTCGATGGCAGCAAAACTCGCCGTCCACAACATGACCTTCGACCGAGACGGAATCTCTCGGGTCGGCACTCATGGCATGGGCGTTTTTGTATTCATGGAAATGTCGTGGACCACTTTGGAAGAACGGAAGGCTTGTCCAGCGATACCGTGAACGCTGTCTTTGTGGATCGGGAAGGGATTCTTTGGAGCTACAACGGAGGGAATAGATAAATTTCGCGACCCACCCATCGCCAGCTTCTCAGCTTGGAGGGCTTGGGGAATGAGTTACCGAACGGAGTTCTAGCCAGCAGAGACGGCACAATCTGGGTCGCAAACCTTGGCTCTCTCGACCATATTGAAAAGAACGGGACCATCTCATCCATTCGCACCCAGGTTGGCTTGCCGGGGAACCGAGTCGCCTCCATGCTGGAAGATCACGCTGGCAACATGTGGGTGGGAGTGGATGACGGACTCTACCTGTTCAAGAATGGGCAGTTCCGCCGTATTCCCGAACCAAATCACCAGTCGCTTGGGCTTGTGGTCGGACTGGCAGAGGACATCGACGGCGATATTTGGGTAGTGCTCCAGTAACCCGCCAAAGCTTGTCCATATCCGCAATTTCCAGGTTCGTGCAGTCCCGCCTGGCAGGTTCCGAGCGGCCGCACCCTCGCACCGGATCCCCAGGGAGGAATTTGGATTGGTACTCTCAAGGGAGATCTCGCGCTACTCCGCCATGGTGTTGTTGTGGGAACGATGTCGCTGAACACAAAGGAGATCCATTTATCCACCAGATCGTCGCCAATCGAGACGGCTCGGTG
>CAWGWI010000023.1:0-616148 GCA_963826275.1 Terriglobia bacterium
GCTGGGTGCCGGGATAGCGGGTTTCGGTCGTGTTGAGCTGGGCGCAGAGGGCGGCGATGGCGCGGGTTCTGCGGGGCGCGGTCAGCGGGTCGAGCCGGACGGTCAGGGTGCCGCCGCCGGGGATGATGTCGCCGCTGGCGGTGAGGGCTTCGCGGATCAGGGCGTAGCCTTCGTCGCCGACCCGGGCGTAATGGCCGTTCAGGGCGCGGGCAAGGATGGTCTCGGCGTTGTATGCGGCCATCCGGATGGCGTGGGTGATCAGCTTGGTCTGGGCATCGAGCTTGACCATGTCCGGGTTGTGCTGGCTGAGCGGGATCTTGGCGGGGACGGCTTTGGCGGCGGCCCGGGCGGCGCCGGGCTTGCGGCGGGCCGCGCCGGCGGGCGCATCGAGTCCGGCGAGCATCGCGTTGGTGATCACCGTGGTGGTGCCGGGGGCCGGGCTGCGCAGCGCGGCGAGCTTGTCCTGGCGGGCGGCCGCGGCGGCGGCCAGGTCCTTGTTCGCGGCGCTGACCGCGGCGGACGCGGTCTTCTTGGCCGGGTTGGGGACCCGCCGGGCGGGGTCGTCGGGGGTGACGGCGTAGCTGTCGAGGGCGTCGAGCGCGAAGCAATCGCGGGCCAGGAGGTAGTTCTCTTCCCGCCACCGGCAAGTCATCCGCCAGATCACGGCGGGGGCGGGCAGCGCGGCGGCGTCGCGGCTGGTCAGGATGTGCACCTGGCGGTCCTTGTCGCGGCGGGTGACCTGCCGCAGCGTCAGCACCTCGCCCTTGTGCCCGCCGCTGGTGACCGGCAGGCTGATGCTGGTCTCGGCGAGGTCGTAGCCGCGTTCCCGCCCGTCGTCCCCGGTCCAGGTCACCGTGGTGAACTCGCTGCCGGAGACGGCGGGGATGTCTTTCCCGGCCTCGGCCTTGCGGTAGGTGAGCAGGTCGAACCCGGCCGCGGTGACGTGCGCGAACAGGTCCGGGGACCAGCCGCCCCGGTCAAAGCAGAGCACGGGCTTCGCGTCCGGGCCGGTGATGGCGCGCAGGTCCGGGAGCAGGGCCTTGATCTGGGCGGCCAGCGAGGATGACGGCTCGGCCAGCACCACCAGCAGCGGGTCCCCGCGGTCATCGGTGACCCAGGTCTCCTCCGTGCCCGGGCCGGGGAATTTCAGCCGGGCGACGTGCATCTTCTGCACGTCCCGGGTGCCGAAGTAGGCGCGGGTGTGCCCGCCGGTGTAGAGGAAGCCGAGCGTGCCCGGCCTCTCCGCGGCGTGGTGGCGGGCGATGGCCAGCTGCCAGTCTGCGGCCCGGCCGGCTGAGGCGAGCCCGGCGAGCTTGCGGCGGATCGTCTTGACCTCCGGTGCCCGGTCCAGGCCCAGCACCCGGCCCAGCGCGGCCGGCGGGACCCGGGTGGCGCCCTCGGCCCGCGGCTCGCGCAGCAGCGCCAGGAACACCAGCAGCACCAGCATCGTCTCCAGGCCGTAGAATCCGTCCTTGAGCCGCCCGTACGTGCTGCGGGCCGTTTCCAGGAGCCCGGTGCCGGCCAGGGCGGGCAGCGCGAGCAGCAGCCCGGCCAGCGGGTACCGCGCCCCCGCCGTGAACACCGGCGCGGCGCCCTCCCCGAGCAGCCCGAACCGGGCCAGCGCCCGCTCGCCGTCCCGCGGCACCGGGTCCGGCAGCACCGGCAGCTCATCCTGCGTCCAGGCGGCCTCTCCGCCGGCGCGGGCGGTGTTCCCGCCGGCCGCGGCGTCCGCGGCACCCGGGGCACCCGGGGCGGGCCGCCGGGCCGGGACGCGGCCCAGCGCGGTGCGGACCGCGAACGCCGGCACCCCGGCCGCGGCGGCGATCGCGGCCTGGGATTTCCCCGCCGCGGCCAGCTCCCTGATCGTCTGCGTCAGCTCCGGCGTCAGCTTGGACGGCCCCTTCGGGCCCCGCTTTCCCGCCACCAGCCCGGCCAGCCCGTCGCGCCGGTACCCGTCCAGCCACCGCCATAGCGTCACGATGCCGATCCCGAACGCGTCCGCGATCTGCTGCTGCGTCGCCGCCTTCAGCTCCGCCAGCTGCACCGCCGCCAGCCGGCGGCAGGCCTCGTCCCCGCCGTCCCAGCAGAACGTCATCAGGCCGTGCACCCACACCGCGCCGCCGCCGCCGCAGAGCGGCTCCAGCCCGACCCCGCGGGCGACCTCGGCCGCGCCGTCCGGGATCCACGGAAGCGGCAGCTGCGACAGCATGCCCGCCATCTCCGCCTCCCGGAACCGCCCTACGGTACTCCGTCAATAATATCGTGAAAGCCGGCCGGGAATCCTGGAAACACGGCAGGAACAGGGAGAAAATTCCAGGTCAGATTACCTGTGACACTCGGTAAGCACACCGCTATGTCAGCAGTCCTGGGGCCAGGACGTGCGGATCGGGGACTCGTTCAGCGTGGCGTACGCGGTTCTTGAGATGCTGCCGTGTCCGAGGGGGACTTGAACACGAAACCGGTGATATTTCCCCGGATGCGCCGAGCAAGTGCAGGCGGCGTTCCTACCCGATGTGGTCACCTGCCAGCCCGGTCAGCCCGCCTCCTTCCAGCCCGGCAGTGGCAACGGGCGCGCACTCGATGACAACGCCTTCGACATCGCCGTGGCCGTCCTGGCCGGGTCGACGCTCGGGAACGCTTCCGTCCCATGCCCACCCACCGCGGAGTTCCCTTACCTGTCAGCGCCCCGGCCGGCGGAGTTGCCTGTCCTCGCTTATCTGTTCGATCTCCGCGAATATGGACCGGAGTAGTCGAATATAGACTGGAGTATCAGAGCGCCAACTGGCTGTCCCGCGCTGCGGCACCGACCTGGCCGGACACATCGAGCGAGCCGAAGCGCAGCTCATCACCGTGGCCAGTGAGGCCGCCCGCTGGGCGGCTACGGCGGGCTTCGTGATCCCGATGGCCGGCGGCGCGGCCAGCTTTGCCGAAGACGGCTTGCCGTTCAACACGGCCGCCGGGGCTGCTCCGGCGGCGTATCGGCTTCGGCCGCCCGCCCCGATCATCGTGCTGTCCGGGCGGACCAGTCCCGGTGACAAGATCGGCGCGCTGGGCGTCGGCGCCGACGACTACGTGACCAAACCGTTTGCCATGGCCGAGCTGCTCGCCCGGCTGCGTGCCTTGCTGCGCCGCGACGAAGCTGAGGTGGGTCGTGACCAGCCACGCCAGGCTACGGTGGGCCGGTGGCTAGTCGACCTGACCGCGCACCAGGTCAGGCGGGCGTCCGCCGGTGAGGAGGAGACGCTCCGGCTCACGCCGACCGAATGGCAGATTCTGGAGCTCCTGCTGAATCGTCCGGGCAAATTGCCGCGATCGCGGCTGCGGCCGCGCTCAAGCCCTTCCCCATCCGGGACACGCAGCGCCGCTGCCGCAGTGCACAGTTCGCCTTGCAGGCCGAGGCGCCGCCATCGTTGAGCCCGCCTGGCGGCGCGCTCGGCAACGATGCGGGGTCCCGCTGGCATGACTGCCGGGCCTGCAGTAGCTGCGTTTATGGCCGGGGCGGTCGTGTGTCTGATCACTAGCTGGCTGCTGGTTTCCCGGCTTGAGCGAGTCGGCGAGCGCCTGGGCCTGTCCGAGGCGTTGCTGGGCATTGCCGCGGCGATGGCGGCAGACGCGCCGGAGGTCACGGCCGCCGTCAGCGCGATGGCCAGTGGCGAGCGGCGGCTGGGGGCCGGGGTCATCCTCGGCTCGAATGTCTTCAACCTGGCAGCTCTGCTTGGCCTGGGCGCGGTGGTAGCGGGGGGCATCGGGCTGCACCGCAAGGTCGTGGTGCTCGGCGGGACCGTCGCGACAGGCGTGGCAGGTGTGTGCGTGGCGGTGGTGCTGGGCCTTCTGCCGCCCGCCGCGGGCTGCCTGCTCGGGCTTGTCGTCGTAGCGCTGTACGTGGTTGCCCTCGGTGTGCCCGGCCGCGGCCTTGAGCGTCTGCGGCTTCCCCGGCGGTGGATCACCTGGCTGCGGGCTGCAGTAACCGAAGAGGAGGCAGAACTGGGATCGGCGATCCGGCCGGTGTCCGGACGATGGCCAGATGTGATTGTCGCCGCCGGATCGCTGGTCATCGTGGTCGCCGTCAGCGTGATTATTATGGAGCGAGCTGCCTCGGCGCTCGGGATCCGCTTCGCGATACCGGAGATCGTCATCGGTGGTCTCGTGCTCGCGGCGGTGACAAGCCTGCCGAACGCCGTCGCCGCGGTCTACCTGGCAGCACGCGGACGGGGCGCCGCCACCCTGAGCACGGCCCTGAACAGCAACACCATCAATGTGGTGATCGGCCTGCTCATCCCCGCCGCACTGATCGGGCTGGGTCGGCCATCGGGCCAGACGATCCTGGCCGCCGCGTGGTACATCGGCCTTACCGTAGCGGTCCTTGCGTTTGCCTACCGTGACCGTGGCATATGGCGCGTGACCGGCATCCTGGTCATCGCGGCATACGCCGTCTTTGCCGTCTCGATTCTCGGCCTCGCGTACTCAGGGCCACAAGGGACCCGCATCGCGATCGCGGCTGGCCTGGCCGTTGCTGCCGTATTCGGGGCGCGGCTGGTACTTGGCCGCCGTCCAGATTCCAGCGACGAGCCGGGCCCGTTCCCCCGAGGGTCAGCCAGGCAGGACCCTGACGGCCAGATCCGGGGCTTGCCGGTGAAAGCATCAGGCAATGGCAGTGCCCCGGAAAGTGCCCGTGCCCGGGTAGCCGGCGCCTCTCAATCCGGGAGGGGGCAGGACTCTTTGCTGGCAGGCTGGCCGGTCAGGAGGCTCTGGGTCCTCAGCCTGGAAGGCTCCTTCATCGTGGCGGCCATCGACGCCGTGCTCGGGAACCGCGTCATTCTCATCGGCCTGCTGATCGTCGGACCATGCTGTGTCGTCCTGACCGGCCGCTGGGTCCCGACGGCGCTCACCGGATTGTGGGTCACCGGCCTGGCCGTGGTGCTGGGCCTTCCCGACGGCATCTGGGGCACCGCCATCTTCTTCATCTGGCTCGGCGCGGTGGCCGTGGTTGCCCTTGCCACCACTACAGCCGCGGCTTTGATCGAGACTATCTGGCCGGTACGCCTACGCTGAGAGGTCGGCCCCTGAGCCTGCTGCCCGGCCAGGAGAAGCCACCTACGGGCTGCTGGTTTAGCCACGGCTGAACCCGCATCGGGGAAATCCGGCCCAGTAAAGCGGTCTGTCACCCGCTGTTGCGCGCCATGCGAACCGGCGGGTTTCCTCTACATCGAAGAGCTCAACCGCGGCGCTGGCCTTAGGCGGGAGGCCGCTGCGGCGGGCCGGTCTCGGCGGCGAGGGCCCGCAGGGCCGCCACCTGGCCGCTGTCGCCGATCACGATGAGGATCTCCCCGCCCGCGATCTGCGCCGTGGGCGGCGGGTTGGTGCGGAATTCCCGGTCCGGGTGGCGCATGGCCAGCACCAGGGTCCCGGTCCGGTCGTGGATCCGGGCACTGCGCAGCGTCTGCCCGGCCAGCGGTGACCCGGCCGGCACCTCCACCTCCTCCAGGCGGAACTCCAGGCTCCCGTCGTGCATGATCACGTCGAGGAACTCGGCCACATGCGGCTGGAAGGCCAGGGCGGCGATGCGGGCCCCGCCCAGATCCTGCGGGTTCACCACCCGGTCAGCCCCGGCCTGGACCAGCTTGCCCACCGCCGCCTCGCTGCCCGCCCGGGACACGATGAACAGGCCCGGGGCCATCGACCGCGCCGTCAGCGTGACGTACAGGTTGTCGGCGTCGGTGTTGAGCGCGGTGACGAGCACCCGGGCCCGGTCGATGCCCGCGGCCCGCAGCACCTCCTCGCTGGTGGCATCCCCGTGCACGTACGGCCCGCTGACCGTGCCGATCCGCTCGGCGGAGGCGTCCACCACCACCATGTCCGCCCCGCCCGCCCGCCGGGCGATGGCCTGCCCGACCCGGCCCCAGCCGCACAAGATCATGTGGCCGCGCATGGCCCCGATCCGCCGTTCCATCCTGCGCCTCCCGAAGGTGCCGTCCAGGTACCCCTCGACCAGGGTGTCAATGCCCACGCCGAAGGTATAGGCAGCCGTGGCGACCCCGACGAAGATCAGCACGATCGTGAACACCTTCGCGCCGGAGCCGAACGGCCGGGCCTCGCCGAAACCGACCGTGCTCACCGTGATGACCGTCTGGAACAAGGCATCGAGCAAGCTCAGGCCGAAGCCCACATAACCGATCGTCCCGGCCACCAGGACCAGCAGCAGCCCGGTCAGCCCGATCAGCAACCGCCGCCGCCCTTCCAGCCAGGACGGCCCCAGCCGCCGGGACGAGGGCGATGTCGGCATGATACGCATTGTGCCCGGATACCGGCGGGAAGAGCCAGTTCACCTGCCGGCAGCGGCTCGCCGCCAAGGTTGGCGAACCACCCAGGACACCGCAGTGGCAGCGGCAGGAGAAACCCGCCCCCGCCCGTCACCTGATGTCACCGTTGTTTGCGAAGGGCAGAGCCAAGCGTCGGGCCGGGAGACGCTCCGGATCGCCCAGCGCGCCAAGCCGAAGATGCGCCGGCGTCTTGAGGCCCGCATTGCCGGCGGTTGAGCGCAGCGTCTCAACCGCTGGCACGCCGCTCACCTCGATGCAGGGGGACGCCGAGATGGCGCTGGATCTGCTGCAGGTTGCGGCCGCGCCTGTCCGGCATGCGGTCCAGGGTGAGGGTGATGGTCAGCAGGCCGATGCCGGCGTACAGGCAGAACACCTCGGAGCGGGTGAGCGCGCAGACGAGGGTGAGCAAGGTGAAGGAGACGGCGAAGTTGGTGCCCCGGTTGACGGTGGCGGTGCTCTCGGCAGCGCGCCGGACGTCCGGCGGGTAGATCCCGGAGATCATCAGCCGCGACACCGGACCGGTGCCGGCAGCGAACGAGGCGGTTCGTCTGGCATCACTGCGTCGGCTGCGGGCGCTGGTCATGGTCTTCGGGCCCCGGCGCCTGCCCGGCCGGCGGGGCGTCTGCGGCCTGGTCGCCTGGCTGGCTGCCCGGTTCGCGGCGGGGGGGTGGTGGCTCGGGGTTCTGCCAGGTGCGGGCGAGCAGGCTGACGCGGTCGCCGGGGAGGAGGGTGATGCCGGGGTCGGGGTCTCGCAGGGTGCGGTTGTCCAGGACCGAGACCGGGATGTAGCCGGGCGGCCAGGCGATGTCACCGAGTGCCTGGCCGGCGGCCGGCGAGCCGGCCGCGATGGTGATCTCCAGGACCTGGTAGCCGCCCAGCGGAGTCGGCGCCTCGCGGAGATCATCGTGCGGGCCGTGGGGGGCCGGTCCGGCGGCGGGCTGTGGCTGCGCGATGCCGGCCTGGGCCGTACGGATGTGGCGGGCGACGGCTTGCAGCACGTTCTGGCTGGTGATCCAGCCCTGGAGGTGCTGGCCGTCATCGGCGATGACCGGCAGCCCGTCGCGGCCGTAGAGTTCGAGCTGGCGCAGGGCCTGGGTGAGGGATTCGGTGGCGAACAGCACCTGCGGGTCGTGCTGACGGGTGACCAGGCCAGGCAGAGACGCGTGGGCCGGGCCGTCCGGCTGGCCGGAGGGCCCGGTTCCGGCGGGCAGCGGCGCCGGGAAGGGGCGCATGGCGTCGGCGGCGGTGAGGTCCTGGAACGGGTCGGCTGACGGGGTGCGGTCGATGTCGATGCCGCGGCGCAGCAGCTTGGTGGTGTAGATGGTGCCGTAGCTCAAGGCGCGGGAGGTGGCGGTGGCGATAGCGACGGCGAGCAGGACCGGCAAGGTGAGGGTGTAGTCGCCGGTCATCTCCACCACGCTGGCCACCGAGGTCAGCGGCGCACGCGCCGCGGACGCGAACACCGCGCCCATGGCGACGACCGCGTACAGGGCGGGCTGCCCGGCCGCCGGGCCGAGCAGGTGGCCGGCGATCTCGCCGAAGGCCATGCCGGAGGTGGCGCCGATGAACAGCGACGGGGCAAACACCCCGCCCGATCCGCCGATGCCGATGGTCAGGCTGCACGCGATGATCTTCCCGGCGGCCAGGACGATCAGGAACCACAGGGCGTAGCTGCCGCCGACCGCCTTGTACATGACCGGGTAGCCGACGCCGTACATCTGCGGGAGGGCGAGCAGCAGCAGCCCGAGCACGATCCCGCCGGCCGCGGGCCGGGCCCATTCCGGGCGGTTCCCCCACACCTTGTCGCACAGGTCCTCGGTCGCGTACAGGATCTTCGCGAACGCCAGCCCGAGCAGCGCCGCGATCACCGCCAGGGCCGCGATGAGCAGGTAGCTGGTCAGGTGGTGCAGCGCGATCCCCGGCGGCAGCCCGGACAGGAACGGGCCGCCGCCCGCGAACTGGCGGCTGACTAGGTCAGCGATCATCGCGGACAGCATCACGGTGAAGGTCGCCTCGATGGAGAACTCCCGCAAGATGATCTCCACCCCGAAGAACACCCCGGTGATCGGCGCGTTGAACGTGGCGGCGATCCCGCCGGCCGCGCCGCAGGCGACCAGGATCCGCAGCCGGCTCTCCGGCATCTTGACCCACTGGCCGATACTGGAGGCGA
Source organism: Terriglobia bacterium (assembly GCA_963826275.1). Taxonomy (GTDB): domain Bacteria; phylum Acidobacteriota; class Terriglobia; order Terriglobales; family Acidobacteriaceae; genus JAJPJE01. Next base: position 8,491 of record CAWGWI010000023.1, read on the forward strand.
GCGCGGAGCCGATCTGCACGATCGGGCCCTCCCGCCCGACCGACCCGCCCACCCCGATGCACAGCGCGGAGGCGAGCGACTTGACCGCGGCGACCTGGGGCCGGATCCGGCCGCCTTCGTCGGCCACCGCGATCATCACCTCGGGCACCCCGTGGCCGCGGGCCTCGCGGGCGTACCGGTAGATCAGCGGCCCGTAGATCAGCCCGCCGATAACCGGGATCACCACGAAGAAGGCCAGCCCCAGCCACGGCAAGTGAGTGCTGGGGACGCGGCCCTGCTGGCCGAACAGGACATGCCCGGTGGCCAGCCAGGTGAAGAAGTAGATCAGGTACCGGAACGCCACCGCGCCCAGCCCGGACCCGGCACCCACGACCAGGGCGATGGCCAGCAGCCCGGCCCGCGAGCCGCGCAGCCAGCCGCCAGCCCGCCCGGCCCGCCGAAGTGCCGGCGGCGGCGCAGCCGCCGCGAGGCTGCCGGTCATGATCGTCCCTCCGCGGTGGCGGGCCGCGGCGGCCCGGGACCGGTCCGGGCCGCCGGCTGCGGCTCGGCGGGATCTGCGGGCCACAGGCTGTCGGGGATCTCCCCGGCGGCCCGGGCAAATGCCTGCAGGGCACTGGCCACCGCGGGCTGCTGCCGGGGCGGGAGCTTGCCCAAGATACCGGCGATCAGCGCCCGGCGGCGCGCGGTCGCCTGGCTGACGACCTGCCTGCCGGCCGCGGTGATGGAGACCTGCACGGCCCGGCGGTCTGCCCGGGCCCGGTGCCGGCGGATCAGCCCCTTGCGCACCAGCCTGTCGCACATCCGCCCGGCCGTCGAGGGCGTCACGGCCAGCGCGGCGGCGAGGTCGGTCATCCGCTGCGGGCCGCGGGAGGCGAGCACCACCAGCGCCCGGTACTGGGCGATCGTCGTGTCCTCCGCCGCGGCGCCCAGCGACATGGTCGCCACGGCGACCAGCGCCCGGCTCGCCGTCAGCACCGCATCCACCGCGGCCTCGTCGACCAGGTGCTCCGCCACTCCACTCCCCATTTTACTTGCGTACTGCAATTATCGTACTATGACTTTATCGTCCGCAAAGCCGGCCTTTGCGCCGCCTGCGAGGTCATCGGGCAGGGCGCATGAGCCGGTTGCGGTGCTCGGCATTGGAGCGATGGGCCATGGGATGGCGGCCAGTGCTTTGCGCGCTGGCATCCCGACGATCGTCTGGTACCGCGCGATGGAGGCGACCTGGGACCTGGCTGAGCTCGGCGCGGAGGTCGCCGAGAGCGCCGCCGGCGCGGCGCGGCGAGCCGGGATCGTGGTGACGATGGTGACCGACGCCGATGCCGTCATGTCGGTCGCCCGGGACCAGGTGATGCTCGCTGCGCTGGCTCCGGGCGCGATCTGGGCCCAGATGAGCACCATCGGCGTGGCGGGGATCGACCGCGTCGCGGCCATGGCCGGTGCCCAGCGTCCTGACGTGATGCTGCTGGACGCGCCGGTGTCGGGGAGCAAGGATCCGGCCGAACGCGGCCAGCTGACGATCTTCGCGTCAGGACCCGGCGAGGCGCGTCCGCGTGTCGCTCCGCTGTTCGACGCACTCGGCCAGCGCACGATCTGGGTCGGCGAGGCCGGGGCCGGAACGCGGCTGAAGCTCGTGAACAACACCTGGCTCGCGTTCGCGGCCGAAGCGGTTGCCGCGTCTGTGGCTCTTGCTCGTCGGCTGGGCCTTGAGACCGGGACGGTGGTGGACGTGTCGTAGAGCTCCTTCGCCTCCTTCTCCTCCAGCGCGCTCGCCCAGCCGTACGTGAACTGGCCGAACGTGAGCGTGATCGCGCGGCCGCGGGTGAGCGGGTTGACCAGGAACGGGCCCACCCCCCTGAGCACCGGGGCCGGCAGGGGCAGGACGCCGCGGAAGACTCCGGGGTCGATCGCCACCGTGGCCGCCGACAGGCCCCGACCCGCGAGCATCTGCGCCAGCAAGCCCCCGGTCGAGTGCCCGATGACCGCTGGTTTGCTGTCCAGGGCAGTGATGATCTCGGTGGTGTGATCGGCGACCTGCTTCAAGGTCTTCCTGGCCAGGACGTCCGGATTCGCCCGGGCCTGTTCGACCGTTTCCGGATCGTCTGGCCAGTCGGGCGTCAGCGGCGCGTAGCCGGCCTGCTTGAACAAGTCCGCCCAGCTGGCCCAGCTGCTCGGCAGCACCCACAGGCCGTGGATGAAGACGACCGGGGTGTTGCCCGAGGCGTTGGCCGCCTGGATCTCCCGGTTCTCCCGCTCGGAAATTGACGCCATGCCGAACTCCCCTTCGGTCGGGTGAAAGTCGCCGGGCCGGCCGGCATCGGGCTGGTGCTGGTGTCCCGCATCAGCCCCTGAGCAGCGGCCGCGGTGTCCCCGGCGGAGGTCACGCTGACCAGGTCGAAATGCAGGTCAGGGAAACCAGTCAGGAGCGTTGCCACGTTCGCGGCCAGTGCGTCGCCGGTCAGCGGCCCGCCGGTGGCGGGGTCTTGGTAGCTGCCGCCGCCGGTCTAGCGCGTCAGCCAAAGACATCAATAACCTCCCCCGGGCTGATCTGGGCATCTAGACCGGCAGGCCCGCGAATCCGGCGGCGGCCCAGATGACCACAACCCCACTGCCTCCCCAGGGTTATCGCAGCCATGAACGCCATGCCACATGGAAGTGGGATGGAGACGCGATGGAGACGGGACACAGTCACGGCCGGCAACAGGTGCTGGCCAGCAACCTGGCCTATGGCCGACCCGCAACCGAGCGACCCACGCTGATCGCAGCACGCCAGAGCGGCTCAATTCGCCGCCATGCCCGCCGCGAGAGCCGCCATTCAGATCGCCCGATCGGGCAAGCACAGGACTGCGCTGGCCATGCACGCCCGCCGCACACCCAGATCAATCGTTACGCAAAGCGTCACCAGCAGGACGCCTCTCGCTCAAGGCGTACCTAACGGCTACGCGCCCGGCTGCCGCCGGATGGTTGACCACGCTCTGCGGTCAGCGTCCGAGCCGGAGGCCAGGACCACGCTCCCGGAGCCGAAAAGGACGGACGCTCCTAGATCCGGGGACGTCCGTTCATCGCGGCAGAGGAGGATGTGTTGCGGCGTCGCGTAGCGACGCTTCAGTCAGCCTGAACGAAAATTGCCGCGACGAACCGATCGGCACTTATCGGTCGCCTCTCCGATGGCTCTTGGTTACCCCGCCTTGCGCGCGCTCGCGCAGGCAGCCGCGCGTGACGTCACGGTGTGACGCGCGGCCTCACGCCTATCGGGTGACAGCACCTCGATGGAAGGAGAGCGCTCATGCCATACACGAACAAGGCCTCCGCACCGGTCAGCGTCGACATTCCGGAATTCGAAGGACGGTACGTCGACCTCGACGGCTACACCGTCGGCTTCGAGATCTACAAGGCCGACGTCGACCCGGCCGAGTTCTTCCGCGGGCTGCCGGAGGACCGTTGTCAGTGTCCGCACTGGGGCGTGGTGCTGACGGGGAGCATCAGCTTCCGGTTCGCCGGCCACACCGAGACCTATGCGGCCGGTGACGCCTATTACGCGCCGGCCGGGCACACGCCGGTCATGACGGCCGGCACCGAGGTCGTCGAGTTCAGCCCGACCGAGGCACTCAACGCGACCATGACCGTCGTCGGGGCCAACCTCGCCGCCGCCGCCGGCGCATCGTCATGACCGCCACCACCCCCACGCAGCACCAGGCCCGCGCCCACGCGCTCGCCGAGAAGCTCATCGAGTTCCTTGAGACCAGTGAGGTGCCGGACGGCCTGTTCGCCGCCGGCATGTTCTGCGACTTCACCATGCCGACCTGGCGGTTGCAGGCCTCCGGCGTCGAGGACAGCGTCGCGCTGCGGCTCGCCGGCCACCCGGGGCAGGGGACGGCGCCGCGGTGGCGGTTCGATCCGACGCCGACCGGGTTCGTCCTCGAAGTGGAGGAGGCCTGGGACTGGGGCGGCGAGCACTGGACCTGTCGCGAGTTGTTCCGCGCCGACATCGGCGACGAGGGCATCACCCAGCTCTCGGTCTACTGCACCGGTGACTGGGATGCGGCGCGGCGGGCCGAGCACGCCGCCGCGGTGACGCTGATCCGTCCCTAACCTGGCAGCGGCGCCGTACCAACTCCTATGCTGTACGCGTGGGGGCGGTCCAGGACGACTCGGCATGGGAGGCGGCACGCGCCGCGCACTGCGACGCCTTCGTCGCGGCGCGTGCCGCTGACGATGTCGACGCCATGGCCGCCGCGGCGCTCGGGCTCGCGTCGCTGCAGCGCTTCGGCGGCCCCGGCGGCCGGACTCCCGCTCTGCTGCACGAGGCATACCTCGCCGCCGCCGACTCCCCCGCCACGCGGGCAAGGCTCGCCGCTGCGCTGGCCCGCTCGTGGGTCTACGGCAACGACGCGGTACGCGGCGCGCCGTTCGCCCTGGAGGCGGTCGAGCTCGCCGAACAAACGCATGATCCGACGGTGCTCGCCGACGCTCTCGACGCGCAGCTGGCGACGAGCTGGGGTCCGGACGACCTGTCCGGGCGGCTGCACATTACCGCTCGTCTGCAGGACGTCGCCGCGCACGTGGACGACGTACGCACCCGGATGGACGCGCACCTGTGGCGGCTGACCACAGCGCTCGAGACGCTCGACGTCACCGGGATGCACCGCCAGCTAGCTGCGCTCGACCTGCTCGCCGACGAGACCGGCTCGCCGCTGGTGCGCTACTTCGCGATGACGCGGCGGGCGATGCACGCAACGCTCGTCGACGACCTCGACCGCGCCCGCGAGCTGGCCGAGGCCGCCTACGCTCTCGGCACGGACATCGGGGTCCCGGACGCGTTTGCCGTCTACCACGAGCAGCGCGCCGAGATCGCTCGTCACGCTGACGACGTCGGCTTCCTCGCCGGTGAAGCCGCGCTGGCCGAGGACTACGCGGTGCAGGCACGGCATCGAGTCGGTCATCGCCGAAGCCGCCGTACTGGCCTTGCAGGCCGGCGACACCGAACGCGCATCCAGGCTCGTCGCGCAGGTCGCCGGCGGTGGTTTCGGGCAGGTGCCGTACGACGTCGACTGGCTGCTCACCGTGTCGAAGACGACCGAGGCGGCGGCCGGGCTCGGCTATACCGACATCGCGCGTGCGGGCATGACGCTGATGGCGCCGTACGCCGGCCGGTGTGTCGTCAACGCCGGCGCCGTCGTCTGTGCCGGTGTCGTCGAGGACTACCTCTGGCGCGCCGCGGTCGTCAGCGCAGACCCACGGGCGGATGACTGGCGCGCGGCGGCCGACGCGGCGTACCGGCGACTGGACGCGCCGTGGTGGCTGCGCCGGGTGTCGGCGCCGTACGACGTCAAGCGTGGCGCGCCCGTCGCAGCGCCGCGACCGGCAGACAGGCGCACGGTCGAGATGCGGCGGCTGCCGGGGCAGTCGGTGTGGTCGGTCGGTCCGGCGGGCCAGGCGCGGCTGCTGCCGGATATGAAGGGGCTGCACTACCTGCGCGCGCTGCTGCAGCGGCCGGACGTCGAGATCACCGCGCTGGAGATGTCCGCGATGGTCGCCGGTCACGGCACGGCCGTCGCCGAGCCGGACGCGGGCGAGCGGCTCGACCGCCGGGCGCTGACGGCGTACCGCAACCGGCTGCGGGAGATCGACGAGGAGCTCGACGAGGCGCAGTCGTGGAACGACCCGGCACGGGCCGAGCGCATCGAGGCCGAGCGCGAGGCGCTGCTGCGCGAACTCGCTGGCGCGACCGGCCTGGGCGGCCGCGCGCGCAGCATGGGCGGGACCGCCGAGCGGGCCCGGGTCGCGGTGCGCAAGGCGATCGCGGCCGCGCTCGACCGCATCGACGCCGAGGACCCGGCCACGGCCCGGCTGCTGCGCCGGACCCTGCATACCGGCAGCGTGTGCCGGTATGAGCAGGACCCGGACACGCCGGTCGACTGGCTGCTCTGACGCGAGCGTCACGGTGTGACAGCTGACCTCACGCCTTCCGGGTAACCGCATCGATCGCTGAAGGGAGCTCGTGATGACCGAACTCGCGCGTCCGCTCGAAACCGGCTGGCTGCCGGACACCCCCATCGGGGACTCCTTGCTGCGCCGGTTCGTCGTCAACCAGGCGGACCTGCAAGATCACCTCGTCGGCGCCGTCGGTGGCCGGTCCGACCGGACTCCGGACGTCGCGTTGAGCGATTCTGGCGTGGCGGCGGCGTACCTGAACCAGGCCGTGATGCTCCGGCCGATCTCGGATGCGCACGACGCGGTGCTCGACCACGTTGCCTCGTTCTACGCCGGATCGGTCGGGCTGCTGCTCTCACCATGGCCGACACCGGACCTCGCCGGCCGAGGATGGCAGCTTGTGGGTCATCCGATGTTCGTGGTGCGAGGACCAGTGGGTGAGCCTGCCGATGCGCCGCCGAGCGAGGTGAATGTGCGGCGCGCCGAGTCGGCAGACGACCTGGCCCTCGTCGAGCGGATCCTCATCGACGGCTACCCGGCGCCGGAGCTCGACGGGTTGCCGGCCAACCGGGCGATGGGTCCCGCCCTCCTCGGGAGCGCGGTCCGGCACTGGATCGGATACCTCGACGGCACCCCCATCGCGACGGCGGCGAGCCACGCGGCACACGGCGTCGTCAACCTCTGCCTGGCCGCGACCCTGCCGGCCGCGCGGCGACGCGGCGTGTGGCACGCGCTCGTCGCGGCCCGGTGCGCCGATACCCCGGACCTGCCAGCAGTCGCGTTCACCAGCGACTACAGCCGACCTGGCTTCCTGCGCATGGGCTTCCTGCCCATCACCCGTTTCACGCTTTGGGCGGTTGTCGCCTGATGCGCACGGCACGTAGCCGTCGCGATGCGGTTGCGCGGGTGCAATACGGATCATCCTGTTCTGCACGCCTGACCCGCGGGCATGGGGGAACCGCCACGCCCCGTCCGCAGTGGAGGCATCCCGGCAGGCCCGGGTGATGCGGACGGCTGGCACGGGGTGAAAGGGCCCTGGCCTTCGTCAGGCACGCCGGCCGAAACGGGCAAGCAGCAGGGTCTGCGCGTCCGCATGGCCGGGCACCGGCGGCCGCGCGGCGATCGCACCGGCACTGCGGTAAGCCTCCTCCACGGCTTCGAACCAGGTCGCGCAGGACGCGACGAGCTCGTCGTCCAGGTGCTCGTCCGCGCCGATCGCACGGGCCAGGTCCCACGCGTGGATCAGGTGGTCGGCGAACAGCTGCAGCGTGTACTCGCTGCCGGGGAAGTCGCCGAACGACAGGTGGACGATCCGGTCCATCGCGCCGTCGGCTTCGACGGCGCGCACCGCCGCGGCAGACGCCGCGGCCCAGGCGGCCTTGGGCTCGGCACCGAGCACGTCGCCCTCGAAGCGGTCACCCACCTCGGCGATCGTGGATCCGGCCAGCAACGGCGGCGCCCACAGATCCTCGCCGGCCAGATGGTTCACCAGGTCGCGGACCGACCAGTCCTCATCCGGGGTCGCGGCCTGCCACTGGTGGTCGCCGATCTGCCGGACACGGGCGTCGAACTCCGCGACGGCACGGCCGAACATCGCGGGGATATCCATGTGCCCTCCCTGCGCCTGAACGTATGCCACCCACCTTAGGCACAAGACCACGGTGGCGGCACGGCAAGCATGAGCCTGGACAGGCCCGGGGCGCGGGCGGTGACGAGCGGGACGATGAGTTCACCGAGGTGCCCGGTCCGTGCCTCCGCGAACCCCGGCGCGCCGCCCCGGCTCCCGCAGCAGGACACGACCGGCGAAGCCGGGTACGTCGCCGGGACAGGGCCGCAGCGCCGCGCCGGACCCGGGGTTCTCCAGCGTGCGAGCCGTGGTGCGACTGCGGACGGCGGGCGGGCATGGCCGGGCCTGTTGCCGCCTGAAGGGTCACGACGGTCAGAACGGCACCCGGGTCGCGGGCAGGCCCGGCATCGGCTGGTCGGCGCATCGGCCCGGCAGGCCGCCGCGCGGCAGGCAAGCCGCTGTGCCGGTAGCCGCGACGCTGCCGGAGTAGCCGCAATGCCTCACGGCGTGTCCTGACCTGCTCCCGGCAGCGGCTGGAAGGATGGCCGCATGCACACTGATGATCCCGTCCTTGATCTCATGGACCGCTTCACCGCCGCCCTCAACTCCCATGACCTTGATGCCGTCGCAGCCCTCGTTACCGACGACATCGTCTTCGAGTCCACCTCGCCACCACCCGACGGCACCCGCTACGAAGGCCGGGACGCGGTGCGCCGGATCTGGGCAGAGATGCTGACGGCGACGCCCCAGGCCCGGTTTTCCGTCGAGGAGCAGTTCTCGGACGGCTCAGGACGCGCCGTCGTGCGCTGGCGCTACGACTGGGCGGACGGGCACGTGCGTGGCGTGGATATTGTCCGGGTCCGAAATGGCCAGCTCGCCGAAAGCCTGGCCTACGTCAAGGGCTAGTGCACCACCACAGCAGACCGGAGCGCCCGGCCGGCCGCGGCTCATGCCTCGCGCCCGGTCCACCGCGGTGATGATACTGGTGACCGGCCGGCACGTCCTCGGCGCGGCAGAACAACCTTTCGGCGCGGCACCGATGTCACCCCGACAGGCTCAAACTGGCGCGCCGAACGGCCGCGCAGGCGGCTACACGCGCCTGCTGTCATTGTGGATCAATCACGCTCTGCGATCGGCTTCCGACGTGAAAGCCGCGGGTGCGGCGGCACCGCGAATGCGCGCCGGATGCCATGGGCTCGGTCGCTGCTCTCGTGTCTGTCCACGCTCCCGGTCTCACCTGCAGAGCCACACGTGTTCGCCCATAGGGATCTGGTAGAGCCCCAAGTTTCCCTGGATCTGTAGGGTCCTGGTGAAGACGAAGTTTCGCGCGCCAGGAGGAATCATGATCGCTGACCTGAAGGCCCGCGCTGACAGGCTCCGCGAGCTGCACCACGCCGACGAGATGCTGGTCCTGCCGAATGTGTGGGATGCGGCCAGCGCCAAGATCGTGGCCGAGGCTGGATTCCCCGTGGTCGCCACCGCCAGCGCCGCGATCTCGGCGATGCTCGGCTACCCCGACGGCGAGGGCGCGCCGTGGCAGGAGATGCGCCGCGGCCGGGCGGGTGGCCCGGGCAGTGTCGGTCCCGGTCACCGTCGACGCCGAGGCGGGATACGGCATGGAACCGCGTGAACTGGTGAGCCAGGCTGTTGGAGATCGGCGCGGTCGGCTGCAACTTGGAGGATACCGACCACCGTGCGGGCGGGCTAGGTCGACGCCGATGCGCACGCCGAGGCGGCTGGCGGCCATCCGGGCCGCCGCGGGCGACGCCGGGGTCCCGATCGTCATCAACGCGCGTGCTCGACACCTTGCTTGCCGAGGTCGGGCGTGCCCGAGCAGGAGCGGGTCGCGGAGGCGGTACGCCGGGGCCGCCTCTACCTGGGGGCCGGGGCCGACTGCATCTACCCGATCGGCGTCAGCGACGAGCGGGACATCGCCACCCTGGTCGCCGAAGTGCCCGGGCCGATCGATGGCGACACCAGGCCCGGAGGCCCGGACCTGGCCAAGCTCCGTGAGCTGGGGGTCACGCGGGTCTCCTATGGTCCCCAGCTCTATCGCCAGGCGTTGGCCAACTTGAAGAGCGCGGTTCAGGAATTGCTGCCCTGACCATCGTGCTTGACCGCCGTCGCCAGGTCGTCCGCGCAGCCGGTAGACGGCAGATGAATGCCGGCCCGAGCCGTCGCCGGCCAGCGGGTCACCTTCGGCCGTACCGGGTGCGGTATGTTCCCGCCATCGATCCAGCGGTCATATGCCTGGCTGGGCGGCATGGTGGTGGCGTGCGCGTACTTGATGCCCGTTGCGGAGTGTGCGTGTCAGGGCGGCGGGCGGTGATGAGCCAGGCGTACGAGTCGAAGAACACGCCGCCGCTGCCGTGGTGGTTGGCGAGGGCGGCGCGCAGCTTCCGGCTGAGCGCGTGCCTGGTGCTCGCGGCGTCTAGCGGGGCGAGGAGAGCCTTGGTCATCTGCAGCGAGAGCATGCCGCGCAAGGCGCTGGCGGCGTCGGGTCCGTAGTAGACGGGCTCGTGCACGCCGGTGATCTTCACCGCGGTGAAGCCGGAGGTGGCTAGGGGTTGCGCCCGGCCGTGGCCGGATCGGCTAGCGAGAAGGGATCGGCCGCTGGACCCGGGTCGGCTGGTCGCCGGCGAAGACCTGTGACGTGCGCGGGGCGGGCGGCCGGGCATGCTGAAGGCTTGTTGCGGGCGACCAGGCTGTGGATGTTCCCGCCGGGCGCCCGGAAGGTGAGCCAGGTCCAGGTGCCGTCTGACTCCGGCTCGCCGAGTAGCTCGGCGCCGCCGCGGGCCAGCTCGGCCTCGCCTGATCCAGGTCGTCCACCTCGAGCCGCGGGACGGTGCTGTCGCCGTGGCTGCGGTAGAACTCGAAGTAGCGGTGGCCGGGGCCGAGTAGCTGGATCCTGTCGCCGTTCCCGGCGGTAAGTTCCACGGTGTTCCCCGCATCGAAGGCAACTTCCAGGTCCAGGGTCTCGCCGAAGAACCGGACCGGCCGCGTAGTCCCCGGCGGGGATGCCCAGCCAGGCCAGACCTTCACCCTCATGGCATCCAAGTTCACGCAAAGCGCGCTCCTGGCTGATCACCAGGCCCCGATTCCCGATCTTCCCGGCGCGGTCAAATCGCGTTCCGCAGAGACGGCGGACCGTCCCTGTTTACGGGTAAGCCGTGACCGGGGTACTCGGCGCGTCTGGGAGCGGCGAGGCTTGCCGCGCATCGGCGATTCTGGCTCGCCCAGCGGCGGGATGTGCGCCCGAACATCTGGGGCGAGCCGGCGTTCCGACAGCGGGTTTCCGGCCTGCACGCTGAGCCGGTACGCGGCCACCGCCGCATCATTGCCAGCGCTGGCCTCAAGCGCCTCATCGTCACGCTGTCCGCTGGCGGAGATGGGCGACTGCCCGGCGCCCTGACCCGCGGGCCGCCACGCCGGGCCTGACGTGCCGCGCTCGCTCCCTCCGGCGCACTCGCCATCAACGGCTGAGGCCGGGACAGGAGGCCGCGCAGCACGGCAGGCCGCACCAGTGCAGAGGTGCGCTGCCGACGGCCCGCGGTCTGCCGCCCCGGAGGTGCGGATGAGCCAGACCAGGAGCTCATTCGTACGAGCCCACGAGACTGACTGCCGGCCAGGCCGCGACCACCGCCCCGACGGGACCGTGGGACCAGCCCTGTGCCATGTTCGCCGTGAGGGTGGCGGCGATTCCCAGCGCGAGCAGCCAGCGGGCGAGGGAGGGTACCGGCACCCGGTGCCGGGCGGCGTATAGCACCACCATCGAACTGGCGTAGACGAGGCCGTCGATCGTGGCTGGCTCGAGCCGGGCGGTGATTCCGGTCTCGCCGTGGGCCCGGACGACCGCGTAGGCGTGCCAGTAGGAGACGTACGCCGCGATGCCCGCCACGGCGAGCACGGCCGCCGCGGTGGACAGGCGGATGGCGTGGTCGATGCCGCTCGCCAGGGGTGCGGGCGGGTCATCGTCGGCCAGTGGGCGGCCGTCGGCACCGAGCACGCCGCAGACTGCTTCGGCAAGCTCTGCCTGCTCCGTAGCAGCGCGTATCGAACATAGGTCGGGCCGGGTGAAACCGGGATGCGGCACGGGCTCCTCCTCCGCCAGCGGTTGGGAGGAATTTGGGAGGCCGTATCCGGCGCGAACTGTCCCGAACCTCGCCCAACCGAGCTGAAGTAGAGCGTCTGACCTGGCCCTCCGGTGAAATGCCTGGCTGGCGCCTTGAGCGGATCTCCCATGGTCAAGGAGAAGGTCCTACGGTTCGATCGCGGGCGAGCATGCCTTCTCAGCTGGCCGACCGCCAGTGGACGAGCAATACTGTCCACGCTCCGGCATGTGGAGGCACTCCTCATGAGCGAAGGCTGCGTGTTCTGTGATCAAAGCTGGATGAGGGCAGCCGGAGATCTTCATGCAACCCCCCATTGCATATTCGCCTCGACGCGGGACCCGGGCATCCGGGCCCGGGCCGGACTGGCGGAGGGCGTCCTGCCCGGCTCCAGGGCGATCGTGCCCATCGCCCACCGGACTTCGGTCTACGAGCTGACCCCGGCGGAGTGGGCCGACACCCGGGATCTATTTATGCTCCAGGCCAGGATGGCGCTGCACGATCTGCTGGCCCCGGACGGCTATCTGCTGGGCTGGGAACCAGGGCGGTGCCCTGCATCTCCTGACCGGAAACAACCACCACCTTGAGGGCAGCAACGAGTTACCCCCGGCAGCTCGGCTGCCTGGGGGCTGCTCGGGTGACCTGCCTAAAGTACGGCGAGTAGCGTGTCACTCCCGAACGTGACGGGTGATGGGATCGTTACGTTGCGCTGAGCGGTTCAGGCCGCGTCGTCGTCGGCGAGGATGACTTTCTTGCCCGGGTTGAGGCGCTCGATCTCGCGGATCTTGTCCCGGGTCTGGCGGGCGGGGCTGCGGGGGTGGTAGTAGTCCGGGCCGAGTTCTTGGTACCGGGCGGAGGGGTCGCAGATGAGGATCCAGGCGATCTCGCAGATGACACGGGAGACCGCGACGATGGCTTTCTGCTTGCCGCGCTTGCGGGCGATCCGGCGGTACATCGCGCCGAGCCGGGTATCGGTTTTCGCCACCGTCATCGCGGCCTGCCCCAGCCCGCCGCGCAGGTACGGGTTGCCCTTGCCGGTACGGCCGGGCCGGGATGTTTCCCCGGACTGCCGGCTGCGGGGCGTCGACCGGGCCCGCCCGGCGGCGTGCCGGGGGTGGGGAACTGGGCGGGGTCGGTGCCGAGCTCGGCGATGATGGCCCGGCCGTTGATGGCGCCGATCCCGGTGACCTTCGTCCAGCCGGTCAGCGAGCCCGAGCAGGAGGATGCCCAGGTCGTCGCAGTCGGGGGCGTGGCCACCGCCGGCCAGCCCGCAGGCCGTGCAGGCCGGGGCGGTGCCCGGGACGGCCGCGAGCTGCTGTCCGATCTGCTCGTCCAGGGCGGTGATCTCGGCGTTGATCGCGTCGATCAGCCGCAGGTGCAGCGCGATCTCGGTGGCGTGAATGTCCAGGAACCGGCCGGTCAGCGCCTCCTCCAGCTTCGCCTGGCTGGCCTTGAGCCGGTAGTCGCCGAGCGCGGCCAGCGCCGCCGGGGACCGTTCCCCCGCGACGAGGGCGTCGAGGAACCGGCGGCCGCTGGGCCGAACAGGTCCGAGATCACCACCGAGATCTTCAGCAGCGCGTCCTCCAGGATCTTCTCCACCCGGGCCTTCGCTATGCCACAATACCAATACCTGGAGTCGAGAAGTTGGTAAGCAACCGAACGCTATACAAGATTGTAAAGTCTGTCTTCGGAGAGCCGGGTAGAAACAGGAACGCTTTCCTCGGCAACGAATATATCTGTTTCCTGAGAGCGGAATGACGATGCTTTCAGGGACAAATACCATGAATACCCTTGATCCATTGACTGACCCCCGCTGGCCGGAGTTCCTGGCGTGCCATCCAGAAGCCACGATCTTCCATACGCGAGAGTGGCTGCAGGCATTGCAAGTAACGTACGGCTACGAACCGGTCGTCTTTACGACATCAGGGAAAGGCGAACTATCCAATGGTGTCGTGTTTTGTCACATCCGCAGCTGGCTGACAGGGAGTCGACTGGTCTCGTTGCCTTTTTCGGATCATTGCCAGCCTCTTGCCGATGGCAACGACTTAAAGGCTATTCTGCAGTTTCTGCGCGAACGTCGAAGCGCGTTCAAGAGCAGTTATGTTGAAGTCAGACCCGTAGCAAATCGAGAAATATTTGCGGACGAACCTGGCTTTGGAATTGATGAGACATTTAGCTTTCACACAATTGATCTGCGGCCGGAGCCTCAGTTGATCTATCGCTCTTTTCATGACAGTTGTGTGCGGAGGAAGATCAAGCGAGCTGAGCGGGAGAGCTTGACACTTGAGAGTGGCAACTCGCGGGAGTTGCTGGATAAGTTTCGTCACCTCTTACTCCTTACTCGAAGAAGACATAAGCTGCCACCTCAGCCTGCAACCTGGTTTAGCAATCTTGCTCATTCTCTTGCGGACAAACTCACAATCCACGTGCTGTCGAAAGATGGTGTGCCAGCAGCGAGCATTATTACGCTTACTTACAAAAAGTCACTGATGTACAAATACGGATGCTCTGATGCTCAGTTTCACAACCTTGGGGGAATGCCGCTTTTGTTTTGGAAAGTCATCCAGAAAGGCAAGGAGATGGGTCTTGAGCAATTCGACTTGGGGCGATCCGCTGCGGATGATCCCGGACTAATTGCTTTCAAAGGACACTTAGGGGCGGTCGCTTCGGAGCTGAGTTACTATCGAACTCCTACGCCGCCACAAAAGAAGCAGGCCTTTCAATCCCCTATACAACTGGCACGCCGAGCGTTTGCGCACCTTCCTGATACAGTGCTTGTCGGCGCCGGGAATCTGTTGTATCGACATTTGGGCTAATGTGCTCCGAAGCTCGCTGGCCTGATCTGCAATGAACCAAGCCTTTCTCGATTACTATCGCTGCCCTGAAGAGTTTGCGGACTTCAGATCTACGCATGGATATTCCAAGAGTGTAAATCCAGGCTATTTCCGCTTTGGATCGAATTTGGTTTGTTATGGCCCAGCCGGAACCGCAACTTCACGGGATCGGATGAATGGATCGTTACCTGACGTTTCCGGTCTGATACGAATCGACGGACACTCTTGCTTCTTGCCATTCGATCCTACGGAAGTAGCAAACAATTTTCGCTATGAGCGGTACGTTGCATCCGTGCCTAAACCGGCGTGGAAAAGACTGGTTCGTAAAGTCTACTACCTAGCAAGGCCGGCATTGCCTGTTCCCGTCCGCCGTCATTTACAGAGGGCCTGGTTGCGCGGTTGGAATGATAGAAGTTTTCCTAGCTGGCCGGTCGACCGAACCGTCGATCGGATGTTCGAGAAACTTATGTCATTGTCCCTTGAGGCAAATCAAGGAGTCGAGGTTCCTTTCATCTGGTTTTGGCCCGAAGGGAAGTCCAGCTGCGCAATTATGACTCACGACGTTGAAACGAGAGCCGGGCTCGACTTCGCGGGTAGGCTAATGGACATCAATGACGCCTACGGAATAAAGAGTTCGTTTCAGATCATTCCGGAGGACAGATACTCCGCCAGCGAACAGGACTTGTCAGCGATCCGGACAAGAGGTTTCGAGATCAACGTTCACGATTTGAAGCATGATGGACATCTCTTTGACGATCACGAGCAGTTTCTCGAATCTGCCCTAAAAATTAACGAGCATGCGAAGCGTTTTGACAGTAGAGGATTCAGATCAGGAGTGTTGTACCGCAATGTGAATTGGTACGAAGCCTTCTCGTTTTCGTACGATATGTCTGTTCCTAACATGGCGCATCTCGATCCGCAGCCGGGCGGATGCTGCACGGTAATGCCGTATTTCGTGGATAAGGTTCTTGAGCTACCGGTGACTACAACGCAGGACTACTCGCTGTTCAATATCATCGGTACGTATTCTCTCGACTTGTGGCGCGAACAAATCGCTCAGATCATGGAGCAGCACGGGCTAATCAGCTTCATTGTGCACCCTGACTACTTGGATACGCCTGTCGCGCGGGACACCTACTCGGCTCTTCTACAGTACTTATCAGATCTGCGAAGCAGGGCAGATCTATGGATACCTCTTCCGAGGGATGTAGATGAGTGGTGGCGCGAGAGGGCCCAAATGAGATTAGTAAGAACTAACGAAGGCTGGCGTGTCGAAGGCAGCGGGGCTAGTCGAGCGAGAGTTGCTTACGCGACGCTATCAGGCAGCAAACTGACCTACCGAATTTCCTGAACAAGATGACAATGTTCTTATGATTCCTCGATCCTTCCAGAGAGTCTTAATACTACTGGCATTATTTGCAGCAGCAACGTTGAGCTGCCGAGCGGCAGAAGTTGTTGTTGTTGGGAGTTCATCCACCCCATCGAGTGTCAAGCAGCACGCAAAGATGGCGGCGAATTTCTACGGGCTCGATGAAAAGGTGCTCGTAATAGATGACTCAAGCAAATCGTCCGAGATCCTGAAGACTGTCGATAATCGAAGTACAGTCGCAGTTATCTTGAGCGCCGATGTTCTCCCTTTTCTCAACGTACAGCGAACTTTCGTCGCCCTGCAGCGAAAACAACAGAGCATTCCGCTCCTGATAACAGGAATTGACGACCATACGAGCCCAGATCTGCTGAGGAGTTGGTCGGCAGGTGCTGTTACAGGATGCAACAAGCTCAGGATCGCCAAAGAGAGCCACTATCAGGTCCTTGATGTAAAGGGAGTTTCGTTCGAGTTGGCTGGCAGCGAATTGCCGCTCAATAAAGACGAAATATCGTATCTGACCCTGGACGGGAGGCGTTCAGGAGCTATCTTGGTCGCGAATGGCATCGAGCACACGGTGTTTACACGTGTCATGAACGAGACACATGAAGTGTTCTTTGCGACGGAAAGTGGGCCTGATGAAATTCCATTCGGGCCTAGCCCGTACAATGAGCTTTTAGTCTTCACAAACCTTGCCCCAGAGCTAATGTTCTTGCACTACGCCGGAGGAGTTCGGGTTTGGCACAGCCCAGCACACTATGCAAATTTGACGATCGATGACGCATGGCTGCGGGAGCCCTATGGATATGTTGATTACAACGGTCTCCTCAAGGAGATGCAGCGTCATAACTTTCACACAACGATCGCGTTTGTGCCGTGGAATTTCGACCGCAGCCAGCCAGAAGTGGTTTCGCTTTTCCAGAAGAATGAGGACAGGTTTTCCATCTGTATCCATGGTAACAATCACGATCATCAGGAGTTTGGTGCCTACGACAAGAAGCCTCTGAGCGGGCAAGAGAATGATGTGAAGCAAGGCCTAGCGCGAATGGCGAGGTTCAAAGAGCTGACGCAATTGTCCTACGATCCGGTTATGGTATTTCCTCATTCGGTCTCGCCGGCACAGACGTTTGCGGTTCTTAAGCGATACAATCTTTGGGCAACAGCGAACTCTTTGAACGTGCCGATGGGAAGTGAACCTCCTTCGGACGCGGAGTTCTCCTTAAGAACGGTAACCTTGGAGTTCGCAAATTTCCCCAGCATGAGGCGCTATTCCGCTGAAGCTCCAGGGCCGGAATCTCAACTCGCTGTGGATGCTTTCCTAGGTAACCCGATGCTGTTCTATGTTCATCAAGCCTTCTTCGCTTCCGGCATCGGCACTTTTGACGGCACAGCAGATACAGTGAACCGATTAGAACCGGGGACTAAGTGGCGCAGCCTGGGCGATATTGCTCGCCATCTCTATTTAGAGAAACTCCGTGATGACGATAACTACGACATTCGAGCCTTCAGTAGTGAGATTGTCCTCATGAACCCTCACGGAGCGGCGACTTTCTTCGTACAGAAAGACGAAGACTTTACCTCGCCCTTAACTGTCTTGGTGGATGGCAAGTCGTACCCTTATCAAAGGTCCGGGAACAAGCTGCTGTTGAGCGTTGAGATTGGCGCTGGAGAGAGCCGAAATATCGCAGTTGTTTACACGAACGACCTGCGTTTGTCCGATATTGATATCTCGAAGCATTCGGTACGTGTCAGAGCGATCCGGTACCTTTCCGATTTTAGGGATGAGGTGGTATCAAGAACCACTGCCGGACGCAGTTTGATCCGCGGTTACGCGGACAACTACGATCGTTGGAACCGGCTCGCTCTCATCTCTACATCATTTTTTGCTCTAGTTTTTGCTTCATCCCTGTGTTTTCGAAGAAATAGGAAGAGATCACAGCTGAAAAAGCGGTGATTTTAGCCGATGAACTCGATCAGATAGATTCTCCTAAGTTACTTGTTTTGCGTGAACAGGCCACGCGAAGGGGCTGTTAGGGCGTTCGGTTACCTTCCCTTAGGTAATCTTGGAGGTTACATATAGAAGAGTGTTAGCATTTCAGCAGTTTCGCTCCCTTGTCTTTGAGAGTGAAATAAATAGGGCGAATGCCGGATACCACTGGAGGCTCAAGGATGTATTATTATTCACAAGCTTCCACACTGTTTGCGCCCTTCGTTCTACGCGCCCTTCGAACATTCTCTAAAGGACTGGAATCGAATCTGTTATGAGAAAGTTCTCTCTTCTATTTGCAATCTTTGTGATATTCACGGCTGCGACTTCCGCTTCCGCAGCAAACTGGTACGTCTCCAAAGCCGCGACTGGTTCCAATAACGGAACGAGTTGGACCAACGCCTGGGAAGATTTCAACAACATTAATTTCTCAACCGTAGCGTGCGGAGATACGATCTGGGTAGCTGGCGGGACTCCTTATTCGGGAAGCATGAATATCAATAAGACCTGCACGGCCAGTAGTCCGTTGCTTATTCGCCGTGTCCTCGCGAGCGATTCAGCTCCGGTTGCTTCTGCCGGCTGGAATTCATCGTTCGATTCTCAGGTCGTCAACAATAATGGGACTGTGACATGGTCCGGCGGTGGCTACGTCACAATCGACGGTCGGGTGGGGGATGCCGCGACTAGCGTTCCCTATGGTATGCGGTGGGCCTATACAGGCAACAGTGTTACCGCCTTCAGCAACACCGGAACCACGATTAACAACATGACGATAACCCGCTTAGAGCTTTGGGGACCGTCCTGTGCTTCCACGGGAACAGTCTGTTCTGGGAGTACATGGGGAGTTAATCTTAATCAAGGCCAAGATAATAACACCTTGATCGACCACTGCTGGATTCATCGTTTTGCGGAAGTCATCCGTCCCTATAAGACCACCGGGATGACGATTCAGTACAGTTACATCGGTGAAGATGTCAGGGT
Source organism: Terriglobia bacterium (assembly GCA_963826275.1). Lineage (GTDB taxonomy): Bacteria > Acidobacteriota > Terriglobia > Terriglobales > Acidobacteriaceae > JAJPJE01. Next base: position 27,269 of record CAWGWI010000023.1, read on the forward strand.
AACCACAGGAGACCATGAGGATTTGATTTACGCTTCTGACCCGGTTACTAATCTAACCCTGATTGGTAACAGGTGGTACTCATCGGGGAATGACGGCATTTTCATGGACAACGGCGGTATGAGCGGGCTAGTAGCGTACAACAACATCTTCTTCCACAATGGCGGCTGGCAGATCTCATTCGGCAAGACCGGAACCTGCGGCCCCTACCAGCTATACAACAATATCTTCGAGAGCGACGGTACAGGCTCCGATGGGAACGGGAACGAATATTCCTATACTTGGATTGGAACAGGTGGGTGCACGGTAGCGTCGGGGAGTGCGTTCGTAAATAACATCTTCTACAACACTTCTCCCGACTCGGGTGGACTGAAGAGCTTCGAGTCTTACAATGCGGCTACGCCGGCAAATGGCGGCACGCCGCCTTCGTGCACGGGATGCTTTCAGTTCTCACTAGCGAGTCCGATAAGCAGCTTTACGGGATGGGTGAATATGTACCCAGCTGGTTCTACCTCTGCCACGGTGGTCACGGCAGATTTTCATCTGACCTCATCCGGGCAGACCCTGTTCAAGGCTAAAGGGACGAATCTTACTCCTCAGTGTTCCACATATCCGGGGTTATGCACGGACTTAGACGGTAACGCTCGCCCTGCATCGGGCGCCTGGACCGTTGGGCCATATGAGTATGCCGGTACGCAAGCGAATGCCCCGGGAGCGCCGTCGAATCTTGCGGCAATTGTTAACTGAGTTTCTACTTACTGACATATCATTGAACACTATAGCTGCTGACGAGCTCAGGTTAGTCTAGAGCTCGTCAGCAATATTCCGACTTAACTCATTTCTGCCACCGTATTCCTCCGAATGGGGAAGCCTTGCGCCCGCTTGGGATTTTGCTCTCGGTTCGTGAGACACATAGCTTCCGGTCAATACAATCAATTCTCTGCGAATAAAGTCGGGGGAGCCGACCCCTCAGACTCACGGAACATCCTCAAATGTACGAAATCGAAGCGAATACGGCTGTCGAGCGAATAGACCAGCTGCCGGAAACGGTAATCCAGTCATTCGCTGACCTGCGCAACACGGTTCTTGCCAGGACAGTTTTGCCGTGGAGCGAACATTGTACCGAGTGCGTCTGGCCGACCTGCTACTCCAGCTGTGATCTCTACAGTCCGAGGCAGGACGGACGTTGTCGTCGATTTGTGGACGGGATGGTGAGGATCGACTGTCCGACCGCTCTGAGTAACTATCTCCTAAAAATTCGATTCAAGCAGTGGGGAAAGTTGTGGACTCCTGCCAATGTTCGATTGAGATCAGTCAAAGAAGCTGAACAGATTGAAAAGACGGACCATCGCGTAGGTACGATCTTGTACCAACTTCCCATGTCCGCGGGCATGCGCAAGGCCGTAGTGGGAAAGAGATACAGCATGAAGAAGCGGCTGGCGCTTCGTCCTGGGCAATCGACTACACTCCCCACCAGTTTCCTGGTTGAATGCTTCAACCCCCTGGAAAAGACTGTTCCTTTATCTCTGACGATGCGGCATTTCGACAAACCTCAGAGCATCCCGTTTCAGCGCTTGATAGATCTTAAGCCTGGATTTCAAGTCATTCGCGTCCCGTTTGAAGAAATATCAAAGAGATTTGATGTCGCCTTGCCTTTTAATATTGAGCTGATCCCGAATGAGATTGGTGAAGAGATTACGCTCTACTTTGGCTTAATGGACTTTGTGCAGGAGGTTGTCTCCTCGGTCACGGAAGCAAAGAAAATCAAATGTGTTGTCTGGGACTTGGACAATACTCTCTGGGACGGCGTCTTGATGGAGGATGGACTCGAGAACCTGCGTATTAGACCAGAGGTAGTGAATGTCATCAAGGAACTGGATCGGAGAGGTATTTTGCACTCGATCGCCAGCAAGAACAACCATGATGACGCCATGCTGGCTCTGAAGAGATTCCATGTTGAAGAGTTTTTCCTTTGTCCTCAAATCTCCTGGGGGCCCAAGGGTGAGGCAATAGGCTCCATTGCTGCAAAGCTGAATATTGGCGAGGACACTCTGCTTTTCGTCGACGATTCACAATTTGAATTACAGCAGGTGGGAGCGGCGCGCCCAACAGTCCGTGTGCTCGATTCTAGAGAAACTCTCTCGATTCTAGAACTGAAGGAATGTCAGGTTCCTGTAACTGCGGAGAGCATGAGTCGGAGAGAGATGTACCGAGTCGAGACCGTACGGCAAGAGACAGCGCGAGATTTCCAAGACGACTACTTAGCGTTTCTGAAACATTGCGACATCCGTCTGCAGATTTGGCCGCTAACGGAAGCAAATCTCGATCGCGTTCATGAACTCACACAGCGCACGAACCAAATGAACTTTTCTGGAAATCGGTACGATCGCGAGGTCCTCCAGGAAGTCTTGCAGAACCGATTTCTCGATACATATGTTCTGTCCTGCGAAGATAGGTTCGGCAGCTACGGGATCATCGGCTTTGGAATAGTGGACAATCGTGAACCGCGCATGACTGACCTGATGTTCAGTTGCCGGGTCCAGTCAAAGCGAGTTGAACACGCATTTCTCGCATTCTTACTTCGGAAGTATCTTTCCTTGACCGGAAGAGACTTTCACGCAAACTATAGGAAGACATCACGCAATCTTCCGTCGGGACAGGTATTCGCCGATCTTGGTCTCAAGGAAGTTGGAGTACATGAAGGCGTAACTGCGCTGGTATTTCAGAAAGATGAAGAACTCCCAGATGACGATATCATTAGCATCATCGTTCGAGAAGGTGCTCAGTCGGTGAGTAGCGAGTGACCTTGCGGTCCGAACTAGGAAAGGTACGGCAGCTATTGCTGTCCAGAATTCACTGCCGACCCTTGTTGCTGGCAAATCCAAAACTAGTAGTGTCTTTCTGCTTCGATGATTTTCCACGCACGGCGTACACAGTTGGTGGCGCGATCCTGAAAAATGCAGGTGTTCGGGGTACTTACTACACTGCGCTTGGACTGATGAATACTCGGAATGAACTGGGGGATCAATTCACGTCACAGGATCTCGAATCGCTATTGTCAGACGGACACGAAGTGGGTTGTCACACGTTCAGCCACATATCGTGCCGGAGAGTGCCATTCGAGGCTTTTGAGAATGACGTCCGACGGGGAAGTGAGGCGGTTTGTGAGATTACTGGCAAAGAGACGGTAAACTTTGCTTATCCGTTTGGGCATGTCACGATAACCGCCAAAAGGAGGTTGGGCTTTCGAATGGGAAGCTCTCGTGGCATTTATGGCGGATTAAACGCACGGAGTGCCGATCTCAATTTACTGCGTGCCAATAGTCTGTATGGTGATGTAGATCAATTTGCATCCATAGATAAATTGTTGTCGGAAAGCGCTCGACTGCAGGGCTGGCTCATCTTCTACACACACGACGTGCGTCGGAGGCCATCGCCATTTGGCTGCACTCCCGAACTCCTCGAAAAGACCGTAGTTGCTTGTCTGCAGAGAGGATTTGTCGTCAGATTGGTGGAAGAAGTTGTCGCCCAAGAGTCGATTGCGGATGACTCTCTCCACGGAATGCACAGCGAAAAACACCTATGAGTCCTGTCGCCTCGCAACAGAAGTTTGCTCCCCGACCCGAAGTTACCAAGCGAGTGATTACCGTCGATGTTGTCATACCATGTTACAACTACGCTCGCTACCTAAACAGGTGTGTCGAAAGCGTACTCTCGCAGGCAGGGGTCGACGTCCGAATACTCGTAATCGACGATGCATCGCCAGACAACACGCCCGAAATAGGTAAATTACTTGCCGCCTCTGACCACCGGATCGAGTTCCGCCGGCACAAGGATAATCAAGGGCACATAGCCACCTACAATGAGGGTCTGATTGACTGGTCGACGGCGGACTATGTGGCCTTGTTGTCAGCTGACGACATGCTTGCGCCAGGCTCCTTGAGCCGAGCGACGCAAATTATGGAAGATGACGGCGATATTGGGATGGTCTATGGGCGCACGATTCATTTTGTAGATGAGAAAGAGCTCCCTAAAATAAGAGAGGTTAAGTGGCGCCATACGAAGTTTGCAGGCGCAGAGTGGGTCGAAGGCAGATGCCGGGCGGGATATAACGTTATAACCTCACCTGAGGTTGTTGTAAGAGGAAGTATTCAGCGGACCGTTGGTGGCTATCGTAAAGAACTTCCACATGCTGGTGATCTTGAGATGTGGTTGCGCATCGCTGCAGTGGCAGATGTCGCATATGTTCACCAAGTGCCCCAGGCGTTCTACCGAGTACATCCCAAGAGCATGATGCGGACCGTTTACCGAGGAAGTTTTTTCGATTTGCAACAGAGGAGAGACGCCTTTGAGGCATTTTTTCGACACTGTCGAGAATATCTCGATGAGAGCGAGCGACTCCAATGGTTGGCCAAACGAACGCTCGCACGCGAAGCTCTTTGGGACGCATGCCGTTCCTACGATCGCAACCAGGTGGAGGAATCTAGAGCTGACGCGTTAATTGAATTTGCTCTCGAGACTTGCGCCGATGCGCAGTCACTTCCAGAGTACGCCGCGCTTCTTCGTAGACAACGTTTGGGTCCGGTTTTTTGCAAACGTACACAGTTGTTCGCTGCGCCGGCGCTGATGAGGAAGATACGAAGGTTGATCTTGAAGGAACGGTGGAAGAGGCGTGGAGTTTAGAGGACTACAAATGATTCGGTCAACTGAAACGACTATTCTGCGAAGGCTGTGCAATGCAATTCACGGCCACGCGCTCCCGAAGAATCGAGGGATCTTTGAAAGATAAGATTGCGCAAGCCAAAGAACAGGCGGGTCGTCGGGGCCGACAACTCCACAACCTGTGGAGAATCGAAGGACCCGCTGGAGTCGTAAACCGAATACGGAGAACTACAGCGGAGTTGATATTGCCAAACGACTCCCTGATGCTGGTCCGTTCAGCCGACGTAGTCGGAGCTGACCTGTCTCACCCCCTCCCGACAGCGACACTCCCGATAAATGCCGAGCAGCGACTGGCCATTAATTGGGTAACGACACCGCCAGCACCAGGCTCAGGCGGTCATACGACACTATTCCGCATTGTTCGGTACCTAGAGGCGCACGGTTACCAGAATCGGGTCTATTTTTACGATATCTACCGAGGTGATCACCGGTACTATGAAGGTGTCGTTCGGCGATACTATGATTTCCATGGATACGTCGGCAATGTTGACGAGGGAATGGAAGATGCGCACATCGTAATGGCTACGGGTTGGCCAACTGCTTATCCCGTGTTCAACTCCCGTTGTAGCGGAAAGCGTTTCTACTTCATCCAAGATTTTGAGCCCTACTTTTACCCGGTGGGAAGCACAAGCCTTTTAGCAGAGAACACATATCGGATGGGATTCCATGCAGTAACGGTGGGCCGGTGCTTTGCGGACAAACTGCGTACGGAATTTGGCATGACTGTTGATTCCTTTCGGTATGGTTGCGACACGTCTCGGTACAAGCGGTTGGAGGGCACGAAACGCTCTGGGATAGCCTTCTATGCTCGACGTGAAACCGCTCGTCGCGGTTTCGAACTCGGATTGATGGCTCTTGAAGTGTTTGCAAAGAGGCATCCGGACGTTGAGATTCACATTTATGGCGATAAGCTAGGCAAACAGACGTTTCCTTTCGTCGACCATGGCCGCGTCACCCCTGAAGAACTTAACACGATCTACAACAGTTGCTGCGCAGGATTGAGCTTGTCGTTTACGAATGTATCGCTCGTTGCACTCGAAATGCTTGCAGCGGGATGTATACCTGTGGTGAATGAAGCATCGCTTATCCGAACCGATATCCAGAACTCCTTTATTCAATATGCGCTTCCGTATCCGCACGCACTCGCCGAAGCATTAGGAAATGTAGTCACAGATCCGAATCTAGATTCATTATCGCGGTCAGCGGCGGAGAGTGTGCACTCTTCAACGTGGGAAGAAGCGGGTTCGGAGGTCGATGCGATCCTCCGAAGAGCTTTGCTCGAACAAACGCATCCCGACGGTTATCATCGAGATAGGTCGTGTGTAACACCCTAAGTCATAGTGAGTGCTTCTGATCGCCTTGGATAGTCAATAAGTGATGCGAAGTCACCTATTTGGATTTCTGCTGTGGCTTGCCGCCGTGCTGGGAGTCTTCTCGATTCCTTTGTCTCGCCTCATTCGGCAATCATTGCAGGAAGGCTACACCTCTCACATCGTACTGATTCCAGCTCTTGTATGTTTCTTGATCTGGTCGCGTAGAGATGCGATCTTTGCTTCCATAAAGTACTCGGTCATCAGGGGACTCGAGATAGCTGTGTTCGGTATTCTGGCAGCGGCTTTTGCATTCGGCGTCAAATTAGAGAGCGGCTCAAGTTTGATCCCGCTGTTTACGGTGTTATCCGTTGTTTCTCTAGTAATCGCGGGTTTTGTGTTTTTCTTCGGGACTTGTGCGATCAGGAGAGCAGCTTTTCCGATTTCACTGCTGGTGCTGATCCTTCCGGTTCCGAGTGTTTTGATCGATAACGTCATCCGCTTTTTGCAGGCTCGATCTACCGACCTCTCAGCTTCGATTTTCTCCCTTCTCGGTGTTCCGGTTCTACGAGAAGGATTTGTTTTAACCGTGCCGGGAGTCAGCATCGAGATAGCGAAGGAATGCAGCGGCATTAACTCTAGCGTCGCACTGCTTATCATCATGTTGCTGATAGCGCATGAGACCCTGCAGACTACATGGCGCCGAGTCCTGCTGGTGCTCATCACAATTCCTCTTTCGATTATCAAGAATGCTATGAGAATTGTGACCTTGACGATGCTTGCAACTCGAGTAGATCCGAGTTTCTTGAGTGGCAGATTGCATCACGACGGCGGCTTTGTCTTTTACTTGATTTCACTGGCGCTCGTTTATCCTGCTTGGAAACTGCTTCACGCGACCGAAACATCGCCAGGTATACGAACTGCTGAGCAAAAGGCCTTCACCGCTTAGTGTTAACAATGCATATTTATCAGTTGTGTGTTTTCCCACCCCATACCTGCTTACCTCCCGTCGCTGCAATTGATTTAGTCCACCCCTGAAGCTGCAGAGCGAACTCATCCAGAGTCCGCCTCTTCTCTATTCCTGACAAATCCGAGAGGTTGACCAGGGCGAAGTTTTCTACAAGCTCGATCCTTTCAGGTGGAAGCTGATAAAGGACGTCGAGGACGCGGATCTCAATTGAGCGAAGGTGTTTCGACGGCCGATTATGGTTGTAGTGAGGATGCACCGTCACAACGAACATACGGCCGAAATTGCATGTGGAATTGACTCAGACGCAGTGCGCAGTTAAAGACTGGGACAGAGTAACTATTACCTTGCCCCTGTTCCATTAATTCCCACAATCCATTTGAAACGAAATACTCCGTTTGTTCACTAAGGAACGGGGGTACTATGTTGACCAGCAGTTCTCCTCCCACAAAGGAGATGTAATATGCGCGCACTTCGGATCATCATTGGGTTTCTGGTTTTAGGTTCGGCATTCGCCTGTGCTGATCAAGTCTATTCAGTCGAGATGACCGGAACGTTCACCGCTACCGCACCATGCACTTCCGACTGCACGGAGACGCTCTCTTCCAGTTTTCAAATGGTCCTTGACTCGACTTTGCCGCCTTGCATTGCAACGGGCTTCACCGACGGCGTGCGACAGCCGTGCTACATAACAGTAATTCCCAGCACTTTCTCATTGACTGCTTCTGGCTTCCTGGGTTCCTTCGTGGCGCCCACAACTTCCCTAGACGATCAGAACACGATATGGACTTTCGATTCGATGGGTGATGAAATCGACATCGAGTTTGGGAATCCGAACAATCCAATACCACTCCCCCAATTCGAAATCTTCGATTGCAAATACGATGATGTTTGCTGGAATCATTTCGCCGGTCCAGTTCACGGAAGTCTGATGTTCGCGCAGGAGTGGTCTACCACGGTGAAGGCTCCTGAGCCCTCGTCGCTGGCGCTTTTACCCGTACCCGTCCTCCTTTTTCTTTTCCTGAGGAATCGACGTCAGAGGATCGAATCAGTGGATCGTCACGTTGTGGGTGCGTAAAGTACTTCCCGCCGTATGGAACTCGAAAGCGCCCACATCCCATTTCCCGTCCGCCCCGCGCAGATTGCCGTCCATATCAGCGTTGAACTCAGGCTGAAGACCAACGCCCTGATTGCGCAGTACCGACCCAGAAACGAGATGGAGGTCGTTGCTGGAGAGATTGGCGAATGATGTGGACCTCACGGTGTTGAACGCTCCGTTCTCTCTTGATGGCCAGCTGAACCCATTAAGCGCCGAAAAATTGTAGCCGTTACGATCCATTTGGCAGCCGCCCATATTGTCAGTTACGTTGAAGAAGACGTTGTTCTCCACGACGCAATTGTTCATTCTCGAGAGGCCATTACCCGTACTGATAAAGGCACAATTGCTATTGCACGGGCCGTCGGGGCTCGTGAACGTGTTATTCACGATATAGACGTTGTTGAATGTGCCACTCTTAAAGGTGAGTAGACTGTTATGGCTCGCGTGAAAGATATTTCCGTAGAGCTTGAAGTTATTGGTTGTCCCAGAGCCGGATTCGATGAAAAGACCATCATTTGGCACATTTGAAATTGTGTTGTAGCGAAGCGTGATCCCGTCATTTGGAGGAGCGGTGTAGAGAGCATCTTCGTGGTCGATGCCGTCTGGCTGAACGTCGTCGATTCGAGAATACTGAACTGTATTGTTGATGGCGTTCCACATTCGTATGGCTTCACACCACCTGTGAATGTAAAGGTGGTCAAAGGTCGAATTTTGAATGGTGCCTCGAAAATTAAGATTTAGTCCATAAGCTGCGGATCCGGTGCAATTGTGAGTATCCACGCAGAGTGGCCCATAGAGCTCGACGTAGACCATCGTAATGTGATCGGCGGTGCCAGACCCAGGAGAGCTTACGGCGGTACCCCCAGTGCTTCGTACAACCCGGATACCGTATGCGGCGCGGCCGCTAATGATGTTGTATGCGCTCGCATCGATCGAGATCGTGGAATTATTCAAAACGACCGTGCGGTCAAATATTGAACTCCATCCTTCCGCCGCAACCGGAATGGAATCCGTCGAAAGAACACGGTAAATCTTTAGCGGAGAACCAGACCTGCACATCTTGGAAATTGTCAACACAGTCGTGTAGGTTCCACCGCCCAACCAGACAGTGTCCCCGCAGGCCACGGATGTGAAGTTGATCTGGTTAAGTTCATTCCAGGCGTTGGTCCAGTTAGTACCATTGTTTGAGCCAGTTGCGCTCTTACGCACGTACCAATTCCCAGCGAAGCACTGCGGCGTCAATAGAAGAAATAGTAAAAGTTTTTCCACTTTAACTGCTCGCAAGTGTAGCGATCATTCCCATGCCAGTAAATCCCTGCGATCTACGACTTTTTGCCCGAAGATCGATTGCACTGAGGCGATTAGTAAGGCGCTGTGCGCGCCCCCCACAAAATCCCAAGGTAAATCTGCATCTACTGACGCGGTTGCAACACATTACTTTTGCGGCTCAGAGCATCTCGGATTACGATTTCAGCAAAGAACTGGATAGCTGCTGACTGCCATCGGCCGTGACAAAGCGGGCGCCTTCCCGTACCGGACTGGTTATCAGAACAAGTGGACGCCTCCGGCGACCGATTGCGATCCGATTCGGGAGTGTTGAGTTGAGCGTTCGCACTAGTTAGATGGGCATCCGGACCCACCGCACGGTACAGTCGGCACAATGATGTTGACAAAGCCGTTTAAGTTTACAGCTGTACTCCAGGCCGATCCTATAAAGTAGGCGCCCGGTTCGAATTTCAGCATAATGGGATTGCCAGCGGTACCGCTTCCTAGCGCAGTTATCGTGGAAGTCAACGGGCCGCAGAAGTGCAGCGTGTGCCCGTGGATCCAGTCCATCGCCAGGATCGAACTGGTTGCTCTTGCATCCGCGCAATCATCGCCCGAACCTGTGCCTGCCGCACTCTGTCCGAAATAAATATCCGATGCGAAATTATCTTGGAAAATGAGTGCCCCGCTGCTATTCACAACCGAGACAAAATCGGTCACCAGGGTTGAGGGTAGATAGGAATTGTTTGGTGGACCAATTCCGCTAGCACCGGAGGCAGTCTGAGTTTGGATAATCATGAACAACGGTTTGGAAGGCACACTGGATCCACTGAAGGAACATCCCGTACTACCTCCGTCCACAGTGACATTCAGAGAACCTGGTGCCCAAGTCATCACGTAGGTATGGAAGTTCGTATCGATTGGGCTTTGGTTCCAACTGCAAGTCCCTGCAGGGCTCGTACTCCCGTTGTAGATGTTCGTCGTGCACCATTTTCCTGTATAGTCCGACGAGTTCGTCATGCATTCGATCATATCGATCTCGGTGTAACCGGCTGAACACGCGCTGGCAGAGGCATTGAAGGGATTTTGCGTCTGGCACCTGGCATCTAGAAACCAGTATGCAGGCCATGTCGCAGAGTTAATTGGGGGTATCTTCGTTCGAATTGTTACTGTGCCGTATTCGAACGTAGCACTAGACCACTGTATCGCTCCGGTAGTATATGGCCAGCTTGTCGGGGCGTCAGCCACGGTACTGTCTTCATTGAAATCTCCGCAGGTATACGAGCTATGGGAAGTTGTGATTGTCAGCGGAGACGTCGTGATGGCACCGGGAATATTGCACTCGGTTTCATTTTGCGCATATTCGCCATGCCGAGATATGACTGTCCATGCGGAATTCAATTGACCACTGCCGATAATCTGGCATTCAGGCGACTCCGAGGTCAGCGTGTCGCCGCATGCACTTTGGCCGCTGGACGATGTGGCCGTGAAGTTGATGCCCGATACACTGGCGCCACTCACGGTCGTTTGAAGACTCGTAGGCGCAAATGTATAGCCGCTCTTGCTCGGGGTGATCGTGTAGCTTCCGTTTGGGAGCCCGGTGAATGAATAGTTGCCCGAGCTATCGGCCGTTACGGCCGCACTGGCTGCCCCCGCGAGAGTGATCGTGGCTCCCGCGCCATTCGAGGCCGGCGTGATCGTTCCAGAAATCGTGTACGTTGAAACTCCCCCGCCTCCAGAACCGCTACCGCTTGTCGTTGACGGCAACACCTCAACTGCTGTCAGGTTGTAATGATCGGCAGTAGGCGACGTGTCATTGATCGTGACCGTAGTTCCGGACAGCGGCGTAGCCGCATTCTCGCCCTGCACCCAATAGGTGTCTCCGACAGAAGCCAGGTACTGATGAATCATCGACTGGTTGGGGCCGACCACGCGAGAGACGGCTTTATCCCAGTCGTTGCCAATGCCAAGAACCCAAGAATTGTTGCGCGTTGTAACCAGGGAGGCGGTTGGAGCGCCACTGGTCGCATTGCCAGAAGCGGTTGCACCGATTGCGCCGGAGCCGTTCGTGCCGGTGGTATCGACTCCCTTAAAGCTGATGATCGTGATAGAACTGGCGGCAGCACTGGACAGCGTGGCGGTCACGACTGAGTTGGTCAGGGGACTGGTGGCGAAGGCTCGCCAAATTTCGGCTGTTCCAGGTTGTGTGTTGGTGCGCTTTACTAAAGACCAGGTCAATCCGGCACCCGATATGCCGTTTACCTGAATCGCGCTTCCGGATGGACCGTCAGTAGCGATCAGAGCCAACACTAACTCATTCCCAGCTGACGTGGTGAAAGCGGGTGTCGAGATGGTGCTGGATGCAGTGGAGCTGTCTCCCCAGGTTTGCGCATCCACGATCAGTGCAGCCGAGGTAGAGCTCTGAGCGGCGAAATTTACACCCGTCACAGAAGCAGAACTGATATTGACCGATGAACTCGGCGGCGTAAACGTGTAGCCGGACTTCGACGGTGAGATCGTGTAAGACCCGTTTACCAGATTGCTGAACGTGTAGTTTCCAGACGAATCGGCCGTAGCGGTCGCGCTCGCAGAACCAGATAGAGTTAAGGTTGTCCCGCTTCCGGCAGAGGCCGGAGAAACAGTCCCAGATATGCTGTAGGTTGAAGGTGGATTTGACGATGCTGTGAAATTTACCCCTGCAACATTTCCCGCGTTAACGTTTACCGCCAGACTGGGCGGAGTAAAGGTAGCCGAGCTACTGCTCGGGGTCACTGTGTACGATCCGCTCTGCAAACCTGTGAAGCTGTAGTTGCCGGACGCATCAGCAGCTGTGGTCGCGTTCGCGGCACCGCCGAGAGTAATCAGTGATCCGGCAGCAATGCTGGCGGGGCTAATGGTGCCTGAGATCGAATACGTCTGAGACATCACAGCAGTTGCGGTAAAGTTTTGGCCGGTTAAGTTTGAACCGCTTACAGTCTCGCTGAGACTTGCAGGCGTAAAGGTGTAGCCGCTCTTGCTGGGCGTGACCGTATAGGATCCGTTGGCCAACCCGCTGAAAGAGTAATTTCCCGAACTGTCGGCGGTTACCGCCGCGCTGGCTGCTCCCGTAAGCGAGACTGTTGCTTGCGCACCGCCCGAGGTTGGCGCGATTGTTCCAGAAATCGTGTAGGTGGTCGTACCTGCCTCCGGAACCGCCCGTCGTAGTCGCCGGCAAGACCTCGATAGCCGTGAGGTTATAACTGTCAGAGGTCGGGGCAGTGTCATTGATGGTGACAGTGCTGCCTGCGAGAGGGTGTGGGCGCATTCTGTCCCTGTACCCAGTACGTGTCACCGACCGAAGCCAGGTACTGATGAATGATGGACTGGTTGGGAGCAACTACGCGCGGAGTCGCACTGTTCCAATCATTTCCCACTCCGAGAACCCAGGAATTATTGCGTGTCGTAACCAACACGGCGCTCGGCGCTCCACTGCTGGCACTTCCCGATGCTGTCGCGCCGATTGCACCTGAGCCGTTGGTGCCGGTTGTATCGACTCCCTTGAAGCTGAGCACGGTGACTGAACTGGCGGCAGAGCTGGAAAGGGTTGCGGTTACTACAGCACTCGCTAAAGAATTGGTCGCGAAGGCGCGCCAGATTTCGGCGGTTCCATGCTGCGCGTTGGTTCGTTTCACTAATGACCAGGTCAGCCCTCCGCCAGACACACTATTCACTTGTATAGTGCCTCCCGACGGTCCATCGGTGGCGACAAAAGCAAGTAGGAGTTCACTTCCAGCAGAAGTCGCGAAAGCCGGCGTCGAAACCGTGGTGGATGCGGTGGAACTGTCTGCCCAGGTCTGCGCATCCACGATAAGCGATGCAGTTGAGCCACCGCTTTGAGAAGCCATGCTGAAATTTGTCACGGCTGATGTTTGTCGCCGGGAAAGCGTCACCGACTGACTGGGAGGACTGAACGAATCGCCGGTAAGACTCGGGGTTACTGTATATGTCCCCGAAGCAAGACCGCTAAAACTGTAGGCTCCGGAGGAGTTGACGGCGGTCGTCGCATCGGCCGCGCCCGTCAAAGTGACAGTGACTCCGGCACTGCTAGATGCCGGGCTCACAGTCCCCGAGATCGTCGCTGCACTGGAGTACGAGCCAAGGAAACCTATTGAGAGTAATAAGAGGACACAGGCTCCAAGCAGGGAACTGCGCGCGGGTCGAGGTTCCAAGACTCGTTTCTCCTAAACTAAGGTTGGATGGAACGCTCTGTCGCGGGGCCGAGAAGGAATCGGATAACTGACGCATTCTAAACGTTGATCGACAAATCGCCCAGTGCTTATCAATGACGCGATTTCTTCTCCGAAAGGTGCTTACAGTCACGAACTTTTCACATTTCACACGAAATGGCGTTGAACAGTGCCCCAGTTCTCCGAATCTGGGCGTTGAGATATAGGTTGTCAACTTCGCCGGATCACGCGAATCTCAAGACGCAGTTTTCCTTGGATAGAGTATTTCTACGGTTGAGTGACCTTGACATGGTCGACGACCAGGTTTGCAGGGAGGAAAGAGTTGTTTGGGGTTCCACCGGAACCGCCGGTCTGTGTCTGAATGATCAGAAACATAGGTTGAGTGAGCTTCTGGTTACACGTACTTTCAAGCACGCCGTCCATATATTGCTTGATTCCACTTGCGGTCCATACGGTCGTGAAGGTGTGGAAGTTCGTATCGACCTGATAAGTCGCGTCGCATCCATTTCCAATGGCAAAGTCTGGGTTAGCCACGTGAAATTGGCACCAGCCAGTTCCAAAGCATTCCGTCATGTCGATTTCGGTATATCCCGTATACCCGATGACGGGACAACTTCCTACCCCAGTCTCACCAGTTAAGGGGTTGGTACTCTGACAGTTCGCACTGAGCAGCCAAGTGGCCGGCCATAGGCTGGTGCGCTGATCGGGAAATTTCGCCCGAATCTCGACGGTTCCATACAGGAAGTTCAGGCTTGTCCATTGAATATCTCCGGTGACGTAAGGCCACGAGGTGGGCGTGTGCCAGACAGTGCCATCGGGATAAAAGTCGCCGCAGGTCCAAGTCTGTGCGGCGGTGGTAATGGTCAAGGCATTGTTAACGCTCACCTGTTGCGGGACGTTGCATTCGGTTTCGTTCTGCGAGTATTCACCGTGGCGCGAAATCATCGTCCAATCGGAACTCAAGGAGGAGCCGGTGAAGTCATCGTAGAAGATGACCTTCGCACTGGAAGTCGCGGAGAAATTGATGCCGGCTACGCTTGAGCTACTGATTGTTACTGGCTGACTGACCGGCGTATAGGTCGCGCCCGAACCGGTAGGGGTGATGGTATAAGAACCGTTCTGCAGTCCTGTGAAGCTGTAGTTGCCGGAGGAATCTGCCGTGGTGGTGGCGCTGGCAGAGCCGCCGAGGGTGACGAGCGACCCAGCTCCACTAGTAGCCGGGCTGATGGTGCCAGAGATGGAATAGGCTGGCGCATTACCCTGGCTTTGTACCGGCGGCGATCCGTTGGAACCTCCTCCGCATCCTAAGATAACCAGGCAGAAAAAGACCGAAGACAGTGTCAAAACCACTATAACGGAGCGGCGGAGATATTGGTCGAGTAATCCCATCAAATGACAGACGTGTAATTTTCGCATTTCGCCGGCCCTATAAATTGGCAAAGCCGGTGCCAGAATTGCCCGGCATTGAGCGAAAGGAAGTCAATTTCCCCAGAAAAGCTTAGTTAGTATACGCGCAGCCTTTCCTTTGTCGATCGGGGGAGTATCCCGTAGAGGAAAGATGAAAGGTGAAAGCGGATTTATGAGGCGGTTGGATTCGCCGATCCATTTGAGAGATGTCGGCCCAAGCCAGCTTAGGTGTTGTCGCGGTTTGCGAAGCTACGGACTCGGCACTACCGCTGTTGCCTGATTCGAGAACGCGCTTTCAATACCTGAGCCGTTAACCGATGTAACGACGTAGTAGTAGGTCGTGCCACTTTGAACGTTGCTGTCGGTGTAGGTGGTGGCCGGATCTGCACTGGTGATGAGTCTGGTATACGGGCCGCCGGAGACTGTTCCGCGGTACACCATGTATCCGATCACGCTGGAAGAACTCGCCGACCAATTGAGAGCCACGGAGTGCGCTGATGCCGAAGCACTCGTGCTTCCTGACACGGTAATGCTCGCCGAGGAGTTATTCGCGTTACTGCTCGCGGAAAGCGATGCCGTGAAAGATCCGGAAGTTACGGGAGCGAAGGTGACCTGCACGCTCGCTGATTTCCCAGAGGCAATCGAAAGGGGAAGAGTTGCACCCGTCACGCTAAAGACGTTATCCCCTGTGAAACCAAACTGCGTGATGGTGAGCGTGCCACCCCCGACGTTGGTTATGCGCAAGGTCTGCGTGCCGGTCGCGTTCACGGCGACATTGCTGAATGACAGCTGTGCTGGTGAGAAAGAGATCTGCGGCGTCGTCGAATTGCTAACGACCGTAACAGCTGCCGAGCCCGACTGCGAGCTATCGGCTGTACTCGTCGCTTGAACGACGTACGTACCAGGAGTAGTCGGCGCCGTATACAGGCCGCTGCTGGATATTGTTCCGCCGGTAGCAGACCAAGTCACGCCAGAAGACATTAGCAGAGAACTGTTGTGTCGCACCAAGTTGGAGGGTGACCGTCGAGGGGGTAACCTGGACGGACGCTGACGTTGAAGTTGACGCGGATTTCGGCGCGGCGGTAACGCCGGCGCAACCAGTACCAGCAACGCATAGGCACAATACGGCTATGAGTCCGAAAACAGCAATAAGATGTTTGGATAGGAGACTTTCTATCTTGAACATTGAATCCGATTCTGCTCGCCTTGCGCGCGACGGGGAGCAAATTCAAGCTGGTGCAGGATAGGAGTAGCCGGCTTCAGCTGGCGTGATTCGCGAGCCTGCCGAATGCCATCTACCTGCTTGTGACAAACTGATACCACAGTGCGCACGAAAGTAACTGAGCACTCAGAGTACCTTCCCCGCCTTTTGGAGCCTGTCTCGTTATAACCACCTGTGTTTTGTTTGAGTTATTGGCAATACTTGTACTGTCCTCGTATGTGCCAACTGCGCGCGGTAGCAATGTAAATTGTGCTCTGCCGGGGGGAGAATTCCACACCTGTTTGTCTTGTTTCGATCTGCGTTGAACTGGTTAGAACCAATCCCGTTCTGGTATTGAACTGGCTACCTGAACGGTCAATGAACCTCCACGGATCTTCCATGGACTCTAGTAAGTTGCTGCAAGTTCTTCTTACCGGCACCCTTAGTGAATGCCGGAGCTCGGTTCTGACAGCTGAGCTCTCGACGCGAGGATCCGGTGGAAAGACTAGTAAAGCTTGCGGGCGTTCTTGTCTGTCTCGGTTTAGTTGCACTTTGCGGATGCGGCGGTGTGACCGCAAGCTCGAGCGGTTCAAACGGCGGGGGTAGCGGATCTCTCGGCAGTAACATCACCTCCATCGACTTCGGACAAGTCGCGGTTGGCACCACGGCAACTCAAACGATCACGGTTACGAACTCCTCAAGTTCAGCGATCACGGTGAGCCAGGTCACGGTCTCCGGGACCGGCTTCGCCTCTTCTCCCATCACCACGCCGTTCACACTGAATCCCTCGCAATCGGCATCCGCCAGTTTCACCTTCTCTCCGACGAGTGTCGGCGCAGCGAGCGGTTCCGTCTCGATCACCAGCAATGCGTCGCCTGCGACTCTCTCCATTCCGATGAGTGGGACCGGGGTCGCGGCGGGAACGCCTACGTTGACCGCCAATCCTTCCACGGTCGCCTTTGGCAATGTGTCCGTGGGTGGAACCAGCAACGTCTCGGTGACGCTGAAGAATCCGGGAACGGCGAGTTTATCGGTGAGCAACGCAAGCTACAGCGGCGCCGGATTTAATGTGAGTGGACTTTCGACTCCGCTTACTTTGTCGGCAGGACAGAGCACGAGTTTCACCGCATCGTTTAGCCCGAGCTCGGCGGGAAGTTCGACGGGCAGTATTACCTTGTCTGGCAGCGGCGGCAGCGCCCTTCTCAGCATTCCCATGTCAGGTACTGGGGTGAACGGGGTAGCGCACGCGGTTGATTTGAGCTGGAGCGCGAGCACATCGACCGTGTCTGGCTATCGTGTGTATCGCGGGACCGTCACGGGCGGGCCGTACACGCTGATGACTTCATCGTTGGTGCCTAGCACAACCTTCACCGACAATGGTGTAACGTCGGGCGGGTCGTATTTCTACGTGGTCACCGCGGTCGACGCCAGCAACAACGAAAGCGCCTTTTCGAACCAGGCCGCGGCAACGATTCCCACCCCATAGCGTCGCGTCTTAGCGATCGCGAGAAGGAGGCGGCAACCGTTCGCGGACTGCATAGCGAAGATCCGCGCTTTGGCAGCACCTCTCTCCTGCCTCAATTCCGCATCTTTCTTCGTACGATATTTCCTCTAATCGTTCTCCGACCAGAACGGTCTTGATTACTTCCGTTCAGCATAGCTTGTGCGCTCGGACTCTGGAGAAACCGTCTCATCGGACTTAGCTGACAAGACCTACGGCACCTTCAACGATCCGCCGCGCGGGTTTAGCGTTCAGGAGCGCCACGGAATGAGGCAAGATGCTGCGTTCCCTGGGTCTTACTTTTGTACTGTTCGTTTTAGTTCTGGCTTTAGTAGTTACGAATACAGGGTGTGCCGGCGTAACCGCGGCTTCCAAAGCCTCGACGGTTACAGCGTCGGCCGCTATTTCAGTTTCAGTAACGCCGTCGACTGTGAGCATTCAGACAGGCGGCACACAGCAGTTCACGGCCACGGTTACCGGCTTAGCGAACACAGCTGTGACGTGGTCTGCGACCGGCGGCACCGTTTCGACTGCGGGGCTCTACACAGCGCCAACGGCTGCTGGCACCTATACGGTTACCGCGACCAGCGCTGCCGACTCGAGCGAATCGGCCACCGCGACGGTTACTGTTACCACGACCCCGGTGCCGATTGGTATTTCCATCACTCCTGTACTGGCGTCACTCACTGCCGGAGGCACGCAGCAGTTCACGGCGACAGTGACTGGGACTTCGAATACTTCGGTGACGTGGTCCGCATCTGGCGGCACCGTCTCCAGTACCGGCCTTTATACCGCGCCATCATCTCCTGGAACCTATAGCGTCACAGCAACCAGCGCCGCAGATCCGAGCAAGTCAGCTTCAGCCGCGGTGACTGTCGCCGCAGGTACGCCTCCAATTGCAGTAAGCATCAGCCCCAGTTCGCCGTCGATTCAAGCCGGCAGTACACAACAGTTCAGCGCGACCGTGACCGGTACTACGAATACTGCCGTGACCTGGTCAGCTTCCGCAGGCACCATCTCGTCAGGCGGCCTGTACACGGCACCTGCGAGCGCGGGCACCTATTCGATCATTGCTACCAGCGTGGCGGACACGACGAAGTCTGGAATTGCAACGGTCACAGTCACGGCTGCGCCACCGGTGGTGTCGGTGGCGATCAATCCAACTTCCTCCTCCATACAGACTGGAGCAACCACAACAGTTCACGGCCACCGTGACCGGCACAACGAATACGTCAGTCACGTGGTCAGCGACCGGCGGCACGATTTCCAGTTCCGGACTCTACACCGCGCCGGGAACCGCCGGGAGCTACACGGTGAAGGCAACGAGTGTTGCGGACACCACGAAGTCGGCATCTGCGACTGTAACCGTTAGCGCTCCTCCGGTTGCTGTTTCGATTAGTCCAACTGCCGCGGCTATTCAGACTGGAGCAACGCAACAGTTCACGGCAACCGTAACTGGGACTACGAATACGACTGTGACGTGGTCTGCGAGCGGTGGCACAGTCTCAAGTTCCGGTCTCTACACCGCGCCGACGACCGCCGGGTCATACACCGTGAAAGCAACGAGCGTGGCGGATACAACCAAGACATCTACCGCGACAGTGACCGTCACGGCGGCGCCTCCGCCGGTGTCGGTAACAGTCAGTCCAACTTCTGCCTCGATTCAGACCGGCGCGACCCAGCAGTTCACGGCAACCGTGACCGGCACAACGAATACGTCAGTCACGTGGTCAGCGACTGGCGGCACGATTTCCAGTTCCGGACTCTACACGGCTCCGGCAACAGCTGGCAGTTATTCGGTAACCGCCACGAGTGTTGCGGATACGACCAAGACGGCCTCTGCGAGCGTTACCGTTACGGCCCCACCGGTGGTAATCACGATCAGTCCAACAACGGCTTCGGTGTTGACCGGTGCTACGCAGCAGTTCACAGCGACCGTGACCGGATCTACGAACACATCGGTGACGTGGTCCGCGAGTGGCGGCACTGTGTCTAGTTCAGGACTCTACACAGCGCCTGGTGCAGCGGGTAGTTACACGGTCACCGCAACAAGCGCGGCCGACAATACGAAGACGGCATCGGCAAACGTAACCGTGAGTGCGCCGCCCATCGTTGTGACGCTCAGCCCAACCTTGGTCGCCATTCAGACCGGAGCGACCCAGCAGTTCACGGCGACCGTGACCGGCTCCAGCAACACGTCGGTGACGTGGTCAGCAACGGGCGGCACGATATCGAGCTCGGGACTGTACACGGCGCCAAGCACGGCCGGGACATACTCGGTGATTGCGACCAGCGTCGCGGACAAGACCAAGTCAGCGGCGGTGACGGTCAATGTGACTGCACCTCCGCCGCCGATCGTAGTATCGATCAGCCCAACCTCCGCGTCGATTCAGACCAGCGCCACGCAGCAGTTCACGGCTACAGTTACCGGAACTACAAATACCGCGGTGACGTGGTCGGCATCGGGCGGCTCGGTTTCCAGCTCGGGACTCTACACCGCACCAGCGAGTGCGGGCAGCTTCACGGTTACCGCTACAAGTGCGGCTGACAATACGAAATCGGCGTCAGCACTGGTGACAGTGACCGCACCACCAGCGCAGATTTCGATCACGCCGACTACGGTAACGTTCCCCAGCACGGTGGCGAACAATACCTCAACGCAGACGATCAAGATCTCGAACACGGGCGGATCGAATCTGTCGGTAACGAGCGCGACCGTCGGCGGTAGCAGCACGTTCAGCGTAATCGGTACGAGTTTTCCGATCACGATAACGGCTGGCAACTCGGCGAATGTGACCGCACAATTTGCTCCGACAACGGCCGGGAGCTATACGGGCACAATCACGATCGCGAGCAATGCCAGCAATACAGCGCCTGTGGTTAGTTTGTCGGGAACTGGAACAGCGGCTCCCACATACCTGTTAAGCGCCTCGCCAACGAGTGTCGCATTTGGAAGCGTGTTGCTCGGGAATTCAGCGAACCAGACAGTAAAGCTTTCGAATACCGGAACCTCGTCTGTTTCCGTGTCGGCCGCTAACTTCACTGGATCTGGTTTCAGCCTGACGGGATCCACGCTGCCGCTGGCGATTGCAGCAGGTGCGAGCCAGAATGTAACGATCACATTTACTCCGCAGACGAGCGGGAGCGCGTCAGGCACAGTATCGTTCGTCAGCAACGCGACCAACTCGCCGGCAGTTGTTTCCTTGTCAGGAAGCGGTACGCAACCGGTTCAACACTCGGTTACCCTGAGCTGGAGTGCGAGTACGTCAACCGTTGCCGGGTATTTTGTGTACCGTGGAACCGTCTCGGGCGGACCTTACACGAAGCTACAATCGAGCTCGCAAACGGGCCTGACGTATGTCGATTCAACCGTGCAGAGCGGGACGACTTACTACTACGTGGTAACTGCAGTCGATAGCAGCGGAAACGAAAGCGCTAATTCTAACCAGGCAACCGCTGTTGTTCCGACTCCGTAAGGAGCATTATCTAGATAGGTGGAGGTTGAAAGCGAAGCCTCCACCGGCTCGTTTCAATCCGGCCAGTGCAACATTTAATGAAAATTAATTCCAAAGACACTTGTCGAATTCGGAACGGTTAACTTAGTATGAACGGGCGCGCCACAGAAATGATGATTAGTGAATGCACATTTCTTTGGTACGGTCCTTCGTTCTATTTGTTGCCGTCTTCATAGCAGTATCGTTTGAAACCGGATGCGTCGGAGTTACGTCGGCTGTAAAGCCTGCGTCAGCTGCGACTGTTCCGGGATCAGTTGCGATTACTATTACTCCCACCAATGCTTCCGTTCAGGTTGGAGGCACTCAGCAGTTTTCTGCTGTGGTCACCGGAGCTACGGATCCAAGTGTGACGTGGTCCGCCACTGGCGGCACTGTGTCCAGTGACGGCCTCTACACGGCGCCTTCTGCTACCGGCACCTATGCCGTCACCGCTACAAGCGTCGCTGACAGCACAAAATCTGCAAGCGCGACTGTTTCGGTTACGTCTGATTCACCCGCAGTTTCCGTCGCGGTGAATCCAGGCTCCGCGTCTATTCAGGCAGGCGCTACGCAACAGTTCACTGCTGCGGTCAGCGGAACGGCGAACTACGGCAGTCACCTGGTCGGCATCTGGTGGAACCATATCCGCTTCCGGCCTCTACACGGCGCCCGATGCTGCAGGAAGCTATTCCGTGATCGCGACGAGCGTGGCCGATTCGACTGTCTCGGGCGCTGCGACCGTGACGGTCACGGCAGCGACTGCAACGATCTCGGTTGCGATCACTCCTCCGTCTGCTGCCGTGCAAACGGGAAGTACGCAGCAGTTCAGCGCAACGGTTACAGGAACAAGCAATACGGCTGTCACGTGGTCGGCGTCGAGAGGATCGATCTCGAGCGCGGGCCTTTATACGGCACCCAACACCGCCGGCACCTACACGGTGAAAGCAACCAGTGTCGCTGATACCACGAAGAGCTCGACGGCGACAGTGACGGTCACAAGCACGCCGCCCCCGGTGGGAATCTTCATTAATCCAGCCTCGGCCTCTATCCAAACGGGAGCCGCTCAGCAGTTCACCGCGACTGTGACCGGCACGAGCAATAAGAGTGTGACGTGGTCTGCCACCGGCGGTTCGGTTTCAACTTCCGGCTTGTATACAGCGCCTGCGACGGCGGGCAGCTACACGGTGAAGGCAACCAGTGCTGCCGACACCACGAAATCCGCATCGGCGACTGTGACGGTGAGCGCACCGTCGATCGTGGTTACGATCAGTCCGAGCCTGGTTGCGATTCAAACCGGGGCCACACAGCAATTCACTGCAAGCGTAACTGGCACGAGTAACACGGCAGTGACGTGGTCGGCGACGCGCGGAACCATTACCTCCGGCGGCCTTTACACGGCTCCGAGCACTGCTGGAGCGTACTCGGTCATCGCTACCAGCGTTGCAGACCGCACGAAGTCGGCGTCGGTCACGGTAAATGTGAGTGCGCCTCCTACGCCGATCAGCGTTTCTATTAGTCCGACTTCCGCATCGATCCAAGCCGGAGCTACGCAACAGTTCACAGCGACTGTAACTGGTTCGAGCAATACGGGCGTGACGTGGTCGGCCAGTGGTGGCTCGGTATCGAGCTCTGGGCTATTCACGGCGCCGGGCACGGCGGGCACGTACTCGGTGAAGGCCACCAGTGCCGCGGATGCGACGAAATCCGCCTCGGCGAGCGTTACAGTGACCACAACGCCGGCGCAGATTTCCGTATCACCAACTTCGATCAGTTTCGGCAGCATTGCGGCGAACGCGAGCAAGACGCAAACGTTGAAGATATCGAACACCGGCGGATCGAATCTTTCGGTTACGGGAGCAGCAGTCAGCGGAAGTGGATTCAGCATCACCGGGGCGAGTTATCCGATCACGGTGGGTGCGGGACAGTCTGCGAATCTGACCGTGCAGTTTGCGCCGACTACAACAGGGAACTACTCGGGCACCATCACGGTATCGAGTAGTGCCGGAACGTGCTCCGGTTGTCGCTTTATCTGGATCTGCGACGACTCCAGTCTCCCACTCGGTAACGCTCAACTGGACGGCGAGCACCTCGAGCGTCACAGGATACTTCGTGTATCGCGGAACGCAATCGGGCGGCCCATATACCAGGCTGCAATCCACAGCTGTGTCCGGAACGAGCTTTACCGACAGCACGGTGCAGAGCGGAAATACGTATTACTACGTTGTGACTGCCGTCTCCAGTGGTGGAGTCGAGAGTAGCTATTCCAACGAAGCAACTGCGGTCATTCCGTAGTTCTAATCTGCGCGTATCAGTTGTGAGAAACCTGCAGAAGGCCACTCCGAGAGAGTGGCCTTTTTTTGTTTCAATTTGCTCCCAAAACGATACACGCACGGAATTCAAATCAGGACTGCGTGCGCAGTTTTACGCAGCTTCGGCAAACAATACACAACGCTATGAGCGGATACGCCCAGAATCCCTAAGGGTTACGCCTGAATATTGCTGCGCTCGAAACGAAATGTACTTAGCAGCAATTTCTCTGACGAGAGCGCAAGTCACATGTTTCGTTGAACATGGTGCGGAGCATGTACCAAAGTCATCTCTCCCTCCACAGAAGCTGGACAGCTATGTGCAAGTTCTTTCACAGCGCCCTTCAACTGAATAAAACGGAAGCCCGCTCATTGTTGTTGGCGAATTTATCTGGTCCGAGCGGCGAAGGGAGTCGTGTTGTCCAAGGTAGGCCTCATTCCCCGTGCCAAGGCTGTTGTACTTATTCCAGAAGTTAGAATCGTATTCTTAATTCTGTTCGCCCTAGTGTTCGCCGGTGTGTCACAGGCGGCGTCAACGCAAACGTTACTGACTACACAAACGCCCGCCAGTCTTTCTTTGAACGATGGAGTTCCCTACGAATTAGGAACCCGTCTTTATAGCGATGTTTCAGGACAGATTACCGCTATACGATTCTGGAAATCGGCGTCAGAGTCGGGATCACACGTCGGTCATATCTGGGATGCAAAAGGGAATCTGCTCGCGACGGTGACTTTCGCGAACGAGACTGCATCGGGATGGCAACAACAAGCACTGTCGCAACCGCTGAGTATTGCGGCGAATGCAGAAGTGCTGGTTAGCGTAAACACCGGGGCCGGTTATTACGTTGTTTCCGATACAGGTTTCGCGTCTGCCATCACGAGTGGAAATCTGCACTCGATTGTTGGTGGCAACGGGCGGTACGGAACCACTGGTGCATACCCGACACAGACATATCTCAGTTCGAACTATTTTCGCGATGTAGTGTTCGTTCCGTCTTCCTCCACCACCGCGGGCTCTAGCCTTTCGGGAACCATTACTCCTTCCAGTTCAGGCTCGGGCACAGCCGTTACATTGACTGGTTCCGCAACGCTCACGACAACTGCTGATGTGAACGGGAATTTCAGTTTTGCGAATTTGACTGCCGGCACCTACACAGTGACTCCGAGCAAATCAGGTTATAGCTTCACGCCAGGTAGCCTCACAATTTCTGTGAATGGTAGTAGTGTTTCGGGATTGTCCTTCTCCGCTTCTTCGTCTACGTACTTCCGGGAACCAGAGTCTTTTCACCTCGCAGACACCCGCTGGAACGAACTATAACGACAGAGTTGCGTATGAACTGGGAACACGGCTCTACAGCGATACGGCCGGGCAGATAACCGCGATTCGCTTCTGGAAGTCGAGTTCAGAATCCGGGACGCATGTTGGACACATCTGGAGTTCGACAGGTTCGCTGCTTGCGACAGTCACCTTCGCCAATGAAACCGCTTCAGGGTGGCAACAACAAGCGCTGAGCACGCCGCTGTCAGTAACTGCGAACACCGAGTATCTGGTGAGCGTCAACACGCCAAACAACTACTACGTCGCGACGAACTCCGGTCTCGCTTCGCAGGTAAGCAACAAGAACCTGCATTCGGAGGTCGGAAGCAATGGTCGTTACGGATCTTCTGGCCAGTACCCGAGCAACTCCTATCAGAATTCGAACTACTTCCGCGATGTTGTGTTTGTTCCGTCATCTCTGCCGAGCGGATCGGGGACGGGAGTTTCGATTTCAGTGACCCCTGCGACCACAACCGTTGTTGCTGGAGGAACGGTTCAGTTCACCGCGGCAGTCAGTGGCAGTTCGAATACCGCCGTCACCTGGTCGGTGACGGGAGGCAGTATCTCTCCTTCGGGTTTGTTTACAGCTCCGAGTACGGCAGGAACCTATACTGTGAAGGCGACCAGCGCTGCCGATTCGACGAAGTCGGCGACGGCGAGCGTGACCGTGACAACTGCTCCAACAGTCGCAGTCTCGATCAGTCCCAGCACAGCTACCGTTAAGACTGGAGCCACACAGCAGTTTGCTGCAACCGTGACTGGAACCAGCAATACAGGCGTAACCTGGTCTGCAAGTGGCGGCACGATATCCACGAGCGGCATGTATACAGCTCCAGCGAGCTGCAGGAACGTACACGGTGAAGGCTACGAGCACTGCGGACACGACGAAGTCGGCATCCGCAAGTGTTACCGTTACCACTGCAGCGGCAACGATCGCAGTCTCGCCGAGTGCGCTGAGCTTCAGCAGTATTGCGGCGAACAGCAGTTCAACTCAGACGCTCACGATATCAAACACCGGCGGTTCGAACCTCTCGGTGACCAGCGCGACGGTGAGCGGAAGCGCGTTCAGTATGTCGGGCGCTACGTTCCCGATGACGGTCGGTGCCGGTCAATCGGCGAGCTTGACCGTTAAGTTCGCGCCCACTGCAACCGGCAGCTTTACTGGCACAGTTACGATTGCCAGCAATGCATCGAATAGCGTGTCCGCTGTCACTCTCTCAGGCTCGGCAACTGCGGCCAGCACATATCTACTGAGTGCTTCGCCGACCAGTTGGAACTTCGGAAGCATCGCCGAGGGCAGTTCGGCTAACAAGACGATAACGCTCTCCAATACCGGGACGGCCGCGGTGTCCGTATCTGCTGCGAACTTCACGGGAATGGGATTCAGCCTGAGTGGTGTGAGCCTGCCGCTGACAGTGGCGGCTGGCAAAACACAAAACGTGACCATCGCGTTTGCTCCCCAAACCAGCGGAGCGGCGTCGGGAACGGTCTCGTTTGTCAGCAATGCGACGAATTCGCCAACAACGATATCCCTTTCAGGTTCAGGGACGGTGCCTGTGCAACATTCAGTGGATCTGAGCTGGAGTGCGAGCACGTCTTCTATATCTGGATACGACGTATATAGAGGGACGGTATCAGGCGGACCGTACACGAAAGCTGAATTCGAGTCCCCAGGCAGGTACGACATACGTCGATTCGACCGTGCAGAGTGGAACGACGTACTACTACGTGGTGACGGCAGTCAGTTCGTCCGGAGCGGAGAGCAGCTACTCCAACCAGGCGACGGCGGTGGTGCCGACTCCGTAAGAGAAGCTTGGGATGGCGAAGCACAGAAAAGGCTCTCGGAACAGCGAGAGCCTTTGTTTTTCATCAAGGGTGAGTGACGCGGACGTAATTGACGACCAGGTTCGTTCCGGCAAGAGCCGGGTGGCTGTTGGCCGGGTTTGTCCGGCGGCATGGTGAGGGTATACGGTTCATTTTTCGTCAAAATGGTCCCCATCTTCCAAGCTGATCGAAAGGGATCACAGGGTCTAATTCGATGTGGCGGTGAAACTCGCTCCCGCAACATTTGTGCCGCTTACATTCACCGTGAGGCTGAGTGGCATGAATGTGTACGAGGCACTGCTTGGGGTTACGACATAGGAGCCGTTGCTCAGTCCGGTGAAGCTGTAGTTTCCAGATGAGTCCGCAACGGTCGTCGCGCTTGCGGCACCGCTCAGAGTGACAAGCGAACTGCCTGGAGCGGGAGCGCCGGCGGCGCCGTTGAAATCATCGTAGAAGATCACGTTCGGATCATTGCTTGCCGCGGCCTCGCACTGCGTCCGCGTGTAGTTGGTGTTGCAAACCTTCACGTAATCAAGGTTTGCCGTGGCAGGAAGATTTGTCGGGCTCCCGATTCCACCTGCCTGAATCTGAAAGATCAGGAACATGGGATTCACGTAGTGCTCGTTCACCGTGCTGCCAACTTGGGTGCCATCCTGGTAAAGCGATAGTTGCGAAGATGTCCAGACGAAATCGAACACATGCCAGTTGGTATCCAGGTCGAAGTTGAAGCCATTCGTCTTGCCGGGGTTGTAGGTTCCAAAGTCACACCAACCCGGAGATTGCGCGGCATCACACTCCACGATGTCCACTTCCTGGTAGCCGTTGGCGCCTAGAGTCGGACAGCCACCGGTGCCCGGGTCGCCGGTGTATTTGTTGGGATTCTGGCAGTTGGTTCCCATCATCCAGATTGCAGGCCATAGCTGGGTGTTCTTGTTCGGGAAACTGCATCCTGAAAACGATGGTTCCGTAGAGGAAATTGAAGGTGTTCCACTCTAAATCGCCAGTCGTGTAATGCCAGGGGCCTGTGCTGTTGGTAGTGGGATTTCCATTGGTGGGATTGAAGTCACGGCAACTGGTGGAGACAGCGTTGGCGGTAACCGTCACCATGCTGCCGGCCACGCTGAGGGCGCTGGGAATATTGCATTCGTCTTCGGATTGCGCGTATTCACCATGACGCGATATGACGGACCAAGCCGAACCTAGGGAACCGGAGCCAATCACCTGGCAGGATGGGTCCGTCCAGTTCAGCGTGAGACCGCATTGACTGGAGGGAGTGCCTCCGGTCCCAGCTAAGCTGATGGTTCCAGAGATCGAGTAGCTCTGCGAACCGCCGCCACTGCTGCCACCCGAAGTCGTCGTATTCCCAGAGCCACCACAGCCTAACTGTGCGAAGCAGAACAGAACGATGCAAATTGGTTGAAAGACGTCGAGGCGCAGAACTAGCTTTCGAGAGTTTTTCACGCAGGTGTGTGAATTGTGCAGTGCAATCCTCGAGCCACTTAAGAGTTTAAAAATGAAGCCTGTTATCTGATTACAGCATTGCCGGTGTGCAAACAATTGCTTCAGGTGATACATGTTTACCCACCACCAGAATTCCGGCTTTTCAACACTCCTTCTGATAGACAAACTGAGCTACTATGTTCCGCGTGGTTACCGAGCGCGGGCGGGTTGAAGTAGGATTTGCAGTTCACTCGGTTTTCCAGTAGCGCGGTCCTCCCCAGCATGTATCAGGCTCAAGGAGGTGGGATAATGCGTAAGCTCTGCTTCATTGTTGTTGTTCTGGTGATGTTTCCCGCATTCGGCAGTGCGGATACTATCTATAGTGTGGACATTACGTCCTACTTTGCCGCGAAGAATTCGTGTTCCTCTGATTGTCTGGAGACAATCTCGGCGAGCTTCCAGTACGACTGGGGTGGATATATAACGGCGGCTGACGGAAGCCAGCAAGCGGTTTCGTTCATCGTGCCAGGTTCGTTCTCATTTACTTCGCAAGGTTTCCTGGGGCCGCTGTCTTCGACTGGCGAGATCACAGGATATTGGATTCCTTTGCTCGATAGCGCCGGGGACGAGGTCGATATCCAAGGAAGTGATGTTTTCTTTCTTGCAAGTCCGCTACGTATGACGATCTATGCCTGTCAGAGCCAGACATGTCAATCTGACTTTGGCCCGGTTGCGCCAATCGCCAGCTATATTCCACAAAGCTACGGTTCGGTGACCATTAATGTGCCAGAACCAAGTTCGTTCGCAATGTTCTTTATCCCCACATCAATTCTGGGATTGGTTGCCGTACGGCGCAATCGATTACGACGAGATAACGCTGTTCAGGTTCGAGTTCGAAGCTAATAAACCATGAGGGGGCGGGTGGGGACTCCTGAGGCAACCACCCGTACCTATTCAACTCTGCACCATTTCCGCCCAAGTGTGATCACTGGCCGGGATTCGATGTGGCGGTGAAATTCACTCCCGTAACATTTGTGCCGCTAACATTCACCGTGAGGCTGAGTGGCATGAATGTGTACGAGGAACTGCTTGGGGTTACGACATAGGAGCCATTGCTCAGCCCGGTGAAGCTGTAGTTTCCGGATGAGTCCGCAACCGTAGAGGCGCTTGCGGCACCGCTCAGAGTGACAAGCGAACTGCCGGGAGCGGGAGCGCCGGCTGCCCCGTTGAAATCGTCGTAGAAGATCACGTTCGGATCATTGCTTGCCGCGGCCTCACATTGCGTCCGCGTGTAGCTCGTGTTGCAAACCTTCACGTAATCAAGGTTTGCCGTGGCAGGAAGATTTGTCGGGCTCCCGATTCCACCTGCCTGAATCTGAAAGATCAGGAACATGGGATTCACGTAGTGCTCGTTCACCGTGCTGCCAACTTGGGTGCCATCCTGGTAGAGCGATAGCTGCGAAGATGTCCAGACGAAATCGAACACGTGCCAATTGGTATCCAGGTCGAAGTTGAAGCCATTCGTCTTGCCCGGATTGTAGGTTCCGAAGTCACACCAACCCGGAGATTGCGCCGCATCACATTCCACGATGTCAACCTCTTGGTAGCCGTTGGCGCCTAGAGTCGGACAGCCACCGGTGCCGGGATCGCCGGTGTATTTGTTGGGACTCTGGCAGTTGGTTCCCATCATCCAGATTGCGGGCCATAGCTGGGTGTTCTTGTTGGGAAACTGCATCCTGAAAACGATGGTTCCATAGAGGAAATTGAAGGTGTTCCACTCTAAATCGCCAGTCGTGTAATGCCAGGGTCCTGTGCTGTTGGTAGTGGGATTTCCGTTGGTGGGATTGAAGTCACGGCAACTGGTGGAGACAGCGTTGGCGGTAACCGTCACCATGCTGCCTGCCACGCTGAGGGCGCTGGGAATATTGCATTCATCTTCGGATTGCGCGTATTCACCATGACGCGATATGACGGACCAAGCCGAACCTAGGGAACCGGAACTAATCACCTGGCAGGATGGGTCCGTCCAGTTCAGCGTGAGACCGCACTGACTGGAGGGAGTGCCTCCGGTCCCAGCCAAGCTGATGGTGCCAGAGATCGAGTAGCTCTGAGAGACCACGGCTGAAGCCGTGAAGTTCTCGCCAGTTGCATTAGCACCGTTGACGGTTGCGCTGAGGCTCGCGGGCGTAAATGTATAGCCGCTCTTGCTCGGTGTGATCGTGTAGGAACCGTTGGCGAGGCCGCTGAACGAATAATTGCCCGAGCTATCTGCCGTCACGGTTGCAGTGGCTGCTCCCGTGAGGCTGATTGTGGCGCCCGTGCCATTGGAGGCCGGCGTGATCGTTCCAGAAATCGTGTACGTCGATCCCCCTCCACCTCCAGAACCGCCACTGCTGGTCGTTGATGGCAAGACCTCAACTGCTGTCAGGTTGTAATGATCGGTAGTAGGCGACGTGTCATTAATCGTGACAGTGGTTCCAGCCAGCGGCGTGGGCGCATTCTGACCCTGCACCCAATAGGTGTCGCCCACGGAAGCCAGGTACTGATGAATCATCGTCTGATTGGGGCCGACAACGCGGGAGACGGCTTTGTCCCAATCATTGCCGACGCCAAGAACCCAGGAACTGTTGCGAGTTGTAACCAGGGAGGTGGTTGGAGCGCCACTCGTGGAGTTACCAGAGGCAGTTGCACCGATTGCGCCGGAGCCATTCGTGCCGGTGGTATCGACTCCCTTAAAGCTAATGATCGTGATCGAACTGGCGGCAGCGCTTGAAAGCGTGGCAGTAACCACCGAATTCGTTAACGGATTGGTGCTGAAGGCTCGCCAGATCTCGGCTGTTCCAGGTTGCTGATTGGTGCGCTTTACTAAGGTCCAGGTCAGGCCAGCACCCGACATGCTCGTGACTTGGTTGGTGCTTCCGGACGGCCCGTCGGTGGCGACGAGAGCCAAGATCAGCTCGTTTCCGGCTGAGGTAGTGAAAGCGGGTGTCGAGATGGTGCTGGATGGAGTCGAGCTGTCTCCCCAGGTTTGCGCATCCACGATCAGCGCGGCGGGAGTAGAGCTCTGAGCGGCGAAGTTCACGCCTGTTGCTGATGCAGATGTGATACTGACCGACGAACTCGGAGGTGTAAATGTGTAGCCGGACTTCGAGGGTGAGACCGTATACGATCCGCTCGACCAGGTTAGTGAAAGTGTAGTTTCCAGATGAATCAGCCGTCGCAGTTGCGCTCGCTGAACCGGATAGAGTTAAGGTGGTTCCGGCTTCCTGCAGAAGCGGGAGAAACAGTTCCCGATATGCTGTAGGTTGGAGGAGGATTTGAGGTTGCGGTGAAGTTTGCCCCTGTAACACTCGCGGCGTTGACGCTTACCGTCAGACTGGACGGAGTAAAGGTGGCCGAGCTACTGCTCGGGGTCACTGTGTACGATCCGCTCTGCAACCCGGTGAATGTGTAGTTGCCGGATGTATTAGCGGTGGTGGTCGCGTTTGAGGCACCGCCGAGAGTAACTAGTGAGCCGGCGGCAACGCTTGCCGGGCTGATGGTGCCTGAGATCGAATACGTTTGAGGTACCACAGCAGTTGCGGTGAAGTTCTGGCCGGTTAGGTTTGAGCCGCTTACGGTCTCACTGAGACTGGAAGGAGTAAATGTGTAACCGCTCTTGCTGGGTGTGACCGTGTAGGATCCGTTGGTCAATCCGCTGAAAGAGTAGTTTCCCGAGCTGTCTGCGGTTATTGCCGCGGTGGCCGCCCCAGTAAGTGAAACCGTGGCTCCCGCACCAGCAGAAGTCGGCGTGATGGTTCCAGAGATGGTGTAGGTGCTGGTACCGCCTCCGGAACTGCCAGACGTAGTCGCCGGCAATACCTCGACAGCCGTCAGGTTATAGCTGTCAGAGGTAGGAGCAGTGTCATTGATGGTGACGGTACTTCCTGCCAGAGGTGTGGGCGCGTTCTGGCCCTGCACCCAATACGTGTCGCCGACCGTAGCCAGGTACTGATGAATGAGGGACTGGTTGGGACCGACAGTTCGGGAAAGCGCATTGTTCCAGTCGTTGCCCACGCCCAGGACCCAGGAATTGTTACGAGTGCTAATCAGCGAAACCGTTGGAGCTCCGCTACTGGCACTCGCGGAAGCGGTAGCACCGACTGCGCCGGAACCATTCGTTCCAGTCGTATCGACTCCCTTGAAGCTGAGTACGGTAATGGAACTGGCAGCAGAGCTGGAAAGGGTTGCAGTTACTACCGCATTCGCTAAAGGGCTGGTCGCGAATGCGCGCCAGATCTCGGCGGTTCCATGCTGCGCGTTGGTGCGTTTCACTAATGACCAAGTCAGTCCCGCGCCAGACATACTGTTCACCTGTATGGTGCTTCCCGACGGTCCATCGGTGGCGACAAAAGCAAGCAGGAGTTCACTCCCAGCCGAAGTCGTGAAGGCAGGCGTTGATGCCGTGCTGGATGCGCTGGAACGATCTGCCCAAGTCTGCGCGTCCACGATCAGCGATGCAGTAGAGCCGCCGCCTTGGGAAGCCATGGTGAAATTTGCGATCGCCGATGTTTGTCGCCGGGAAAGCGTTACCGACTGACTGGGAGGACTGAACGAGGCTCCACTCTGACTTGGAGTCACCGTGTACGTTCCCGACGCGAGTCCCGAAAAGCTGTAGCTACCGGAAGAGTTGACGACGGTGGTGACACTCGCGGCGCCACTGAGTGAAACCACGACGCCAGCACTACTCGATACCGGACTTATCGTGCCGGAGATCGTAGCCGCATGGGAGACGGACGCAAGCAAACCAACAACCAGAAATAGGGCGAAGGTGCCGAATAGAGAAGTGCGGACGGGTCTAACTTCCAAGACTCGTTCTCCTAGATCAGTATTTATGAAGCGGCGCGTGGTTGTGAGAAGTGGCTTAATTGAGTTTTATTCTAAATCCAAAAGAATAAAACTCCTACTTACCAGTTATGGACGACTTATTGGCACATAAAGATGTACGGAGTCATCAACGATTTCATACTGGGAAGAGGAACTCGGATACCAGCGTGTCTCGACAGTGTCTCGAGTAACGGCAGAGGCGCACATGCGAGCAGTTTTGAGGACGCAAAAAAGAAGGGCCGCTCTAGCGAGCGGCCCTCATCACGAAATTACTCCAACCTATTGGAATACCACGTCTACCCAATAGTTGGACGCCTTGTATCCAGAGCTGGGGAAGGAACTCGTGGATCCGTAGGAAAATGCTCCATTTGTTCCGTTTGTGCCGTCCTGAAGGGCGTGTAGTGGTGGACTGTTCACTCCCGCAGCAGCAAAGAAGTTTTGATCCAGTGAATAGTGGCCGGCGCTTACGAAGTACGAGGCCACGTAGACAGTATTGGCGGTGATGGGAACAGGCGAACTGAAGTTCACTTGCTGCCACCCTGATGCCGTTTCGGAGGTCGACGTAGCAGTGGCGATCAGAGTCCCTGTGCTGCTCCAGAGATTCACCACATGCGGGCCGACGTTAGCGGTGCTCTTATAGAAGCGGATGCCCAGGATGTTGCCGCTGACATCCGAAGTGAACTTCACACCCAATTCCACACCGGAATCAGAGCCTGCATCCACAATGCCCGGTACAGTCGGAGGGAGCGAAGATGCTTGCCGTGGAGTTGATCGTTATGCTGAATACCTGCATAGCGGTCTGCGAGGGTGAACTGCTGTCGGTAAGCAATGCGGTGAACGTGAACGTTCCGCGTACTGGTTGGCGTCCCGCTGATTTGTCCAGACGGAGACAACGACCAATCCGGCCGGTAGACTGCCGCTCGAAAGCGACCAGATATAAGGTGCCGTTCCTCCGGAGGCGGAAAGTGTTGTCGAGTAAGCCACATTCAGCAATCCACTGGGAAGCGGAGAAGAGGTGGTCACAAACGGCGCAGGTGCAGTTGTGGCCGTGGTGCTGCCGGTTATCGACGAGAAGGTTGCGGTGATAGACGAGCTACCACTTGCCACTGCGGTGGCAACACCACTTGCGTTGATTGTACACGCTGCCGGAGTTCGATGAGGACCAAGTCACCGAGCTTGTGATGTTCTTGTGTGGAACCGTCGCTATAGGTTCCAGTCGCTGTCATCTGCAGCTGGGCTCCGACCGGAATCGGTCGGGTTCGCAGGCGTGACCGAAATCGCATCCAGCGAAGGGCTGCAGCACAAAGGCCACGTCAACCCAATAGTTGGAGGAGTTGTAGGATAGAGTTGGGGAAGACGCTTGATCCGCCGTATGCGTAGACCCCATTCGGCGTACTCGTCAGTATTTTGCGGGGCCTGAAGCGGCAGATTGACAACGCCGCTGGTCGCAAAGTAATTCTGATCGGCAGCGTAGTGGCCCGCACTTACGTGGTACGAGGCAACGTAGACCGTATTTGCCGTGACCGGAACAGGACTCGAGAAGTTCACTTGTTGCCATCCTGACGCGGTCTCATTACTGGATGTTGCGGTCGCCAGTAATGTGCCCGCGCTATTCCAGAGATTCACGACGTGCGGCCCGACATTCGCCGCGCTCTTGTAGAAGCGTATTCCAGCGATGCTCCCGTTCGCGTTGGACGTGAACTGCACACCCAACTCAACTGAGCCATCCGCGCCTCCGTCGGAAACTGTCGGCGTAGTGGTCGATGGCCAGATGGAGAACGAAGAAGTTGGAGTATTTGCGACACTCATCGTCAGCAGCTTTGTCGCTGCCGTCGAATTGAGATCCTTGACCTGGACGGTGAACGAGTAGCTTCCCGGGACTGTCGCTGACCCGGAAATCTGACCGGCGGAAGAGATCGCCAATCCGTTAGGTAATGTCGATCCGCTGGCGAGCGACCATGTATACGGTGGCTGTCCACCCGTTGCTGAAACCTGAGTGGAGTACGGCAAGTCTGCGGTAGCTGCTGCCAAGGAGGCAGTCGTCACGGCCAGAGGCATGATCTGGGTCGTGACATTCGTGGTTGCGCTTACTGAACCCTGCGACGCCGTGATTACCGAGCTTCCGCTGGTCAGTGCCGAGAGCACACCAGAAGAGCTGATCGTCGCAACCGAGGAATTCGACGACGACCACGTCACCTGGTTTGTAATGTTCTGTGTTGAACCATCGGTGAACAGTCCGTTGGCCGTAAACTGCTGCGTGCCTCCGACCGCAACGGTGGAATTCGCGGGCGTAACTGTGATGGAATTCAGCGCGGGTGGGAGGGTCAGGACCACGTCTACCCAGTAGTTTGTGGCCAAGTATCCTGTACTTGGGAACGCACTATTCGTGCCGTACGTAAAGACGCCGTCAGTTCCGCTGACACCGTCCTGCAAAGCGTGCAAGGGAGCGTTATCGACTCCTTCGGTCGCAAAGAAGTTCTGATCCGCTGCGTAGTGACCGGTAGTGGAATGATAGGAAGCGACGTACACCGTGTTTGCTGTGATCGGAACCGGAGTGGAGAAATTCAACTGTTGCCATCCCGAAGCCGTCTCATTGGTGAACGTCCCGGTGGCCAGCAAAGTTCCTGCAGCAGACCACAGATTGCCGACGTGTGTGCCGGTGTTAGCAGCGCTCTTGTAGAAACGTATTCCGACAATCGAGGTGCTGACGTCTGATTTGAATTTGACTCCCAATTCAAGGGCCGCATCGGCTCCAGCGTCAGCGGTGGTCGGAACTGCGGACGCGGGCCAGATGGTCCAGGTCGAGGGTGGTGCGCCAACGGCAATGCTCAACTGTTTTGTCGCCGTTTGTTGCGGCGAGCCGCCGTCGCTCACGTGGACAGTGAAAGTGAATGATCCGATGTTCGTAGCTACACCGGAGATCTGTCCGGAGGATGACAGAGTGAGTCCAGTAGGCAGAGAACTGCCGCTGACAAGAGACCAAGTATAAGGTGCGGTGCCACCCACTGCAGATAGCGACGCGGAGTAAGTGACGTTTGCTACCGCTGACGGGCAGCGAAGCTGTCGTAATCGACAACGCACCCACTTGAACCGAGAGAGTCGTACTCCCGGTGAATGACCCAGAAACCGCTTTTATGGTGCTGTTACCGCCTGCAACTGCTGTAGCCAAGCCGGTCGAGTTCATGGTCGCAACGGCTGTGTTCGAAGACGACCAGACTACCTGATTCGTGATGTTGGCGGTCGATCCGTCGCTGTAGGTACCCGTCGCGGTGAATTGCTGTGTGCTACCCGCGGCGATACTGGCGTTGGCCGGCGTTACCGATATTGAACTGAGGGTCGAGGCCGGTTTGAACGCAACGTCCACCCAATAGTTGGAGGCATTAAAGCTGGAGGTCGGAAAGACACTACTGGTGCCATATCCGAATACACCGTTTAGAACGCCGCCCGTGTTCTGTACGGCATGTAACGGAGGATTGTCAAAACTGGAGCTGGCGAAGTAATCCTGATCGGCTGCATAGTGACCGAGAGTCGAATGGTACGACGCGACATAGATCGTATTCGCCGTAATGGCAACTGGAGTGGAGAAGTTCACTTGCTGCCATCCAGAGGAGCTCTCGGCGGTGAAGTTCGCAGTGGCGAGTAGCGAGCCGGTGCTCGACCAGAGATTCGCCACATGAGGTCCGGTATTGAGAGCGCTCTTGTAGAAGCGAATGCCGACAATCGACCCATTCGCGTCCGCCTTGAATTTAACGCCCAACTCGACCGGGCTGTCGACGCCAGCATCAGCCAGCGCTGGAGCAGCTCCGGAATTCCAAATCGTGACGAATGTAGGCGCGGGAACTGTAATCGTGATTCCGCCGGACGGCGTTTCGAGATTCCCGCTGTCATCGACCGCGCGGCTTCGGATATTGACGGTTCCGGAATTCGATACGCTCCATACGTAGCTCCACGAGGATCGTCCGGTTGCTTTGTGCCAGGTTGTTCCGCCGTCAGTCGATACTTCCACGCCCGCGACTTGGCCCACCTACGTCTGAGGCCGTGCCCTGGATGGTGAGCGCAGTGAACTGCTGGAGTGTTGCCCCTTGCACGGGGGATGTAATCGTCGAAGTCGGCGGAACCGTGTCGGTGGAAGCCGAGGCCGCGACAAGGCCAGCCTGTAAAGTCGCGGGTTGCACGTGCATGTCCGCGAACAGGTTCACGGTGGCTTGCTGCATGTTCACGTCGGGATTTGCGACACTGCCATCGCCGTCATGATTCGAATCTAATCCCCACGACCACTGAACGGTGCCTGCTCCGAATACCAGTGCTCCGCTCGGAGCCCGATACAAAGACATGTGGTGAGTCGCGACTCCATTTGCGTAGTAACCGCCGTAATCCTGCAGGTAGTCACTCGTGAGAGTGTAGGTCGCCGTCGAAAGATCGAATAGACCCGCGGGACGGAATCCATTATCTTCTTCCGAGTCCCACTCATATCCAGAGTGTGCCACCCGGCAGGGTCCACGTCTGATTTGCGCTCTGCGAAGCGACTGCCGTGTTGCGCCAGAACCGCATTTTTCCATCGGCGGCCGGAATCTGTATGGAAAGGTCAGTGTTGTCGGCCCCAGGTCCGTTTACTCTGAACAGTTGACCAGTTAAAGCATTCTCCGGTCGGCCACCGTCAGCCGGAGGACTCTTGATGGGATCGCGCCAAGTTCCTGTCCATGTGGGTGGATCGAGCGGATCAGCCATGGCGGTTGCAACCGGGCTCGAGTTGGGCCCCAATGTCTCCTTGTAGCAGACCAACGTTCGATATGCCGTATTCGATCCGTCGATGCTGTTTTCCCAGCGAGTCTTCCAGAAAAACTCATTGCCAGCAAAGAAGGCCAGATTTACTCCCGCATCGCGGGCTGCTTCGATATTTGTGCGCTTTGGGCCTGAAACATATTCGTCATGTCCGACTGAAAGAAACAGTTTGTGATTCTTGATCAAAGCACCGGACTGGGCCGTATCCACGCTACTGAAATAACTGACGTCGTATCCATTCGCTTCAAGCCAGCGCACCATCGGATACTCGGCATAGAGCGGCTGCGTTTGAGTCTCAATCGAGACCAATGGACGGTTGTAGCTGACCTTGTAAGCGCGGTTCGTTAAATCAAATCCAGTGGCTCCGTACAAACTGTGACCGCCGTATCCGTTGTAGGCTTGCCAGCTTTCATCGGAAGTCTGAAACAATATCGCTGACGTGCTGGAATCATTACGAACCACGAAGAAGATGAGGCTATCGTTTCCGTTGTCGTTTCGTATCAGGTGCGCGAAGTAGATGCCGGAGGTCGCATTCGACGGTACAGCCCACGTTGCTGATACCTTCCAGTTCCCGCAGTCATAAAGGCGCGACGCTGTGTCTGTCATGCAGGCGGGCTGACCCTGGGCTAAGGACGCGGTCGGCGTAAACGTCGTGATGAGTCGCGCGCCGTTCCCCTGGTAGTAGCCCATTCGGTAGATCTCGATGTGATAGGCGCTCGCTGTCGTGCTGATCTTGAAGGAGACCGTTTGCCCGACATTGACACTCATGCTGGCGGCGAAACCTTGAATGGTCAAGTCGCCCGCGCCCGATACGTACCACTGAGCGGACGGAGTGCCAGGGAGGCAGTTCTCCGCCTCAATCGCATTCGCTGGTGCGCTGCAACTCGCAAACGCTGAGCCCGAGATCAAGAAAACGGCAATAAGGCCAAACACAGCCCTCAACACAAAACTCTTCATCGCTTGCATATCCTTAAGAGAGCGCGCTTTTAGGCACGAGCGCGCAAACAGGTACACCCACATCTGCCCCTACTTCTGCACTTCCATTGCCAAGAAACAGGGCCGAGCAAGCATGGTACGCTCATGTTTTCAATAGCTTAGCGAGCTAGGCAAAATCCTCAACCGCATGATGTGCAAAGGATTGCATCCTGCGAGGTCTATATCTCTCTTAGAGAGTGGGGGTTCGGGGCGGTTCATCCTCGGTTGGAAGATATGCAAGTTTTTACGCGTACAATCCGCGAGTGCTGTTCGAAAAGGCGGGAACGGCCGCGTCCGATACGCTGCAATTTCCTTTACTGTGTCTCTAACCCCTCTTGACACGGCTGGGCGCGGCCATTCACTAGTTTCTATTATGTGCGCGACGGATTGCACAACCGATCGCTTTCGTCTCTGGGTTGGCCACCGGCTCTCCGGCGAGCACGGCATCAAGAGCGAGGCGCAAGCCTTGGTTCGTCGTGCGGTCAGGGTTTGGCGAGTTCTCGATATATCCGCGATAACGCACTGCCCCGTTCGTGTCCAGAACGAAAGTCTCGGTTGTCGAGCGCACGCCGAGAAGGTCGGCGAGCTGGTTGTCCACGTCTTGATATACAGGAAAATCGAACCCGGTATCCTTGGCGTAGGTTCGTACCTCATCCAGCGACTCACTGGCGTTTGAATCCACCACGATGAAGCGTGTCCGATCGCGGTAATCGTGATAGAGAACGTTTCTCCGGAAATTAAATGCATTAGACATTGGACACCGGGTCGAGAAGAACATCACAACTGTGACCTTGTCCCGGAGTGAGCGATAGTTCTGCAGGCGGCCGCGCATGTCGCGCAGGGCGAAGCCCGAGACTGGCGTGCCGGCGTCAACCGCCTGCGCACGAAGCGGCGGGGTAATGGAGACGAGTGCGACGACCACTGTCACGAGTACTTTCAAATGTCTCCTCTCCTTCATGGCAACTGGACGAAGGGAGCAACCGACGGAACTCCGGCGTTGTTGATGATGAAGAGCATGTAATAGCCAGGAGGGGCGAGGTTTGCATCTACAGGTGCTGTCACGTTCAGTCCGCCAGTGGTCTGTGTGAAGGCCAATGGCAGGTAGCGCTCATTCTGATCGAAGAAATGGGTGACCGCGCCGGTGCGAATCAACACAACGCTCGTGACGCTGGCGCCGTCTGGCGTCTCCACAAAAAAGCTCGAGTTGTACTGGATTTGCGCCGGAGTTTGGGTGATAGTCGGCCTCGGTCCCTTGAAGAGATAAGGTGGCGAATAGAATTCGGCGCTCTTCTCGTCGGGGACGTTGCCGAAGTCAGCGCCCATCCCGGACTCGAGTACGCGCCCGTCGGGCAGCAGTAGCGCGGTGCCGTGATACTCCCTCGGTGTGCGCATCGAGGCCATGGTGGACCAGGTCTGCGTCTGCGGCGACCACAGTTCCGCAGCATAGACGGCGTTCGCGATATTTCCGCCGTTTTTATCAGTTTCGCCACCGGTCGCTAGAACGGTACCGTCTGGCAGCATAGTGAGGTTGAGGAAAGTGCGCGGATATGCCATGGAAGGCGTCTGCTGCCAAGCAGGGGAGGACTGCGTCATATCGAGCACGAATGTAGTGTTCGACGAGGCGCCGACTTCCTGACTGTCTGAGGCGCTGCCAGCCTTCATGAATTTGTTGGGCAGATACATCGTTGCACTGCCGCCGTCGACAATCGTTGGATCGACGACAGTCCACGTCGCTGTGCCTAAATCGAGCACGTCCGTGTCCGTGGCATACTCCGATCCCCCGATATGGAGAACTCGGCCGTCGGGCAAGAGATAGAGGAACGGGTAGGTCTCGAATGGATTATTCGCATTGGTCAGAGAGGTCCAGTTATTCCCGACGGGGTCGTAGATCTCCGAAATGCCCGCATTGGTATGCGCACTGGTCTGCCAGCCAGCCGTGACAAGTATGCGCCCGTCAGAAAGGGTAGTTGCATTTGGATACCACCGGCGATACTTCATGTTAGGAACCGCAGTCCACTTCAAAGTTGCCGGATCGAATATTTCCGCGTTGGCAATGCCAATCGTATTGGCTGATTCGCCATATCCGCCAACTACCATGACTCTGCCGTCAGACAACAGCGCGTGTCCGGAGCAGAAGAGGTCAACTGAGTCAGGGACACTTGTAAACGTGTTCTGCACATAATCCCACACTGTTGGAGTGGCGCCATCCTGGTAAAGCAGTACCTTGTTGTTCTGTAGGAGGACGAGGTTGACAGCCACCGCGGGTAGGCTTACCGGAGATGACCACTCGCCGACAACGGAGGGAGCTGAGGAGTTGTTGACGGTGATCGACACTGCCATCGAGGTTGTCGAAAGGCCAGTCCCGTCAACCGCAAGGGCAGCTACGGTGTGTGCACCATCTGCGACAGTGGTTGAGTCCCAGGTAAAGGAATAGGGCGGGCTGGTTAACTCTGTACCTAGTGGTGTTCCGTCCAGCAGGAACTGGACTCCGGTCAAAGCAACCGGATCTGAGGCATTAGCAGATATGGTCGTCTTGCCTGCGACCGTCGCGCCCTGCGCTGGCGACGTCATGGCTACTGTAGGGGGAGTGGTAGTAGTGCCACTACTGCCCGCGAGGATTTCGACGATGCTGAGATTGTAGCGGTCTTTAGTAGGAGCCGTATCGTTGATAGTGACCGTGGTTCCGCTAGCTGGAATCGTACTAGCCTGCATCTGGACCCAGTAGGTGTCACCCGTGGCGGTGAGGTCCTGGTGAATCAGAGTCTGTCCGGCACCCACGGTGCGCGTAATGGCATTGTCGTAGTCATTGCCGACGCCGACTACCAGGGAATTACTGCCGGTGGTAACCAGGGTCGCTGTAGGCGCTCCGGAGGCAGCGCTCTTGCCGCCAACAGCTCCGATGGCGCCAGTCGGGTTTACGCCGGCAAAGCTCATCACCGTGATCGAGGAGATGACGCTCTGCGATAGAGTGGCAGTAACAGTGACACTGGTGAGCGGGACGCTAGCAAAAGCGCCCCATATCTCGGAAGAACCGCTCTGAGCGTTGATGCGTTTCACCAGAGTCCAGGTCAGCCCAGCACCGGTGACGCTTTTGACAGTCGTGTTGCTTCCGCTCAGGTAATCCGTCGAGATGAAGGCAAGCAACTGCTCGTTGGCCGCCGATGTCGTGAACACAGGACTCGTGATGGTCGTGCTCGCCGATGCCCCATCCTGCGACACAGTCACATCGCGGGCGATAGCGCCTGATGCTACCGTTGCCTGCGCGGTGAAGTTTACTCCGGTCTGATTCGTCCCGTTGATCGTGACGGAGTGGTTCCCAGGCGTGAAGGTGTAGCCGGTTTTGCTTGGCGTAACTGTGTAAGAGCCGTTGGCCAATCCGGTGAAGGAATAGTTCCCGCTGGCATCAGCTACGGCAGTCGCGCTCGAAGCTCCGCTCAGTACCAGCGTTGCCCCTGCCCCGCCGGCAGCTGGGCTGATGGTTCCAGAGATGCTCCAGGAAGCGACTGGCTGTGCGGTGAAATTC
This sequence comes from Terriglobia bacterium, assembly GCA_963826275.1. Lineage (GTDB taxonomy): Bacteria > Acidobacteriota > Terriglobia > Terriglobales > Acidobacteriaceae > JAJPJE01. The sequence goes on from CAWGWI010000023.1 coordinate 69,494, forward strand.
ACTGCTGTCTGGTTTGCTCCACTGACAGTGACGGACTGGTTCGCGGGAGAGAAGGTATAGCCGGTCTTGCTTGGTGTAACTGTGTAGGAGCCGTTGGCTAATCCGGTGAAGGAATAGTTCCCGCTGGCATCAGCTACGGTGGTCGCGCTCGAAGCTCCGCTCAGTACCAGCGTTGCCCCTGCCCCACTGGTGGCTGGGCTGACTGTTCCAGAGATGCTCCAAGAAGCAACTGCTTGTGCAGTGAAATTCACTGCTGTCTGGTTTGCTCCATTGACTGTGACAGACTGGTTCGCAGGGGTGAAGGTGTAGCCGGTTTTGCTTGGCGTAACTGTGTAGGAGCCGTTGGCTAATCCGGTGAAGGAATAGTTCCCACTGGCATCAGCCACGGTGGTCGCGCTCGACGCTCCGCTCAGTACCAGCGTTGCCCCTGCCCCACCGGCAGCTGGGCTGATGGTTCCAGAGATGCTCCAGGAAGCAATTGCTTGTGCGGTGAAATTCACTGCTGTCTGGTTTGCTCCATTGACGGTGACGGACTGGTTCGCGGGAGTGAAGGTGTAGCCGGTTTTGCTTGGCGTAACTGTGTAGGAGCCGTTGGCTAATCCGGTGAAGGAATAGTTCCCGCTGGCATCAGCCACGGTGGTCGCGCTCGACGCTCCGCTCAGTACCAGCGTTGCCCCTGCCCCACTGGTGGCTGGGCTGACTGTTCCGGAGATGCTCCAAGAAGCAACTGCTTGTGCAGTGAAATTCACTGCTGTCTGGTTTGCTCCATTGACTGTGACAGACTGGTTCGCCGGGAGTAAAGGTGTAGCCGGTTTTGCTTGGCGTAACTGTGTAGGAGCCGTTGGCTAATCCGGTGAAGGAATAGTTCCCGCTGGCATCAGCCACGGTGGTTGCGCTCGACGCTCCGCTCAGTACCAGCGTTGCCCCTGCCCCACCGGCGGCTGGGCTGACTGTTCCAGAGATGCTCCAAGAAGCAACTGCTTGTGCAGTGAAATTCACTGCTGTCTGGTTTGCTCCATTGACTGTGACAGACTGGTTCGCGGGAGAGAAGGTGTAGCCGGTTTTGCTTGGCGTAACTGTGTAGGAGCCGTTGGCCAATCCGGTGAAGGAATAATTCCCGTTTGCATCAGCCACAGTGCTGGCGCTCGACGTTCCGCTCAGAGCAACGCTTGCGCCGCTTCCTCCTGCGGAAGGTGCGATCGTCCCTGAAATGCTATATGTCGGTGGACCCACTGCGGCTGCCAGGATTTCGACGATGCTGAGATTGTAGCGGTCCTTTGTAGGAGCTGTATCGTTGATAGTGACCGTGGTTCCGCTAGCCGGAATGGTACTGGCCTGCATCTGGACCCAGTAGGTATCACCGGTGGCGGTTAGGTCTTGATGAATCAGTGTCTGTCCGGCACCCACGGTGCGCGTAATGGCATTGTCGTAGTCATTGCCGACGCCGACTACCAGGGAATTACTGCCGGTGGTAACCAGGGTCGCTGTAGGCGCTCCGGAGGCAGCGCTCTTGCCGCCAACAGCTCCGATGGCGCCAGTCGGGTTTACGCCGGCAAAGCTCATCACCGTCATCGAGGAGATGACGCTCTGCGATAGAGTGGCAGTAACAGTGACACTGGTGAGCGGGACGCTAGCAAAAGCGCCCCATATCTCGGAAGAACCGCTCTGAGCGTTGATGCGTTTCACCAGAGTCCAGGTCAGCCCAGCACCGGTGACGCTTTTGACAGTCGTGTTGCTTCCGCTCAGGTAATCCGTCGAGATGAAGGCAAGCAACTGCTCGTTGGCCGCCGATGTCGTGAACACAGGGCTGGTGATGGTCGTGCTCGCCGATCCTCCGTCCTTCGAAACGGTGACATCTGCCGCGATCGCGCCAAATGCGAAACCCGTAGCAAGCGCAAAGAAACCTAAGAGAAGGACTATCGAACAAACAACAGAGTGCTTGCTCTTTGTGCTGCGGCGAGATCCTTGAACCACTCGCCTGCTGGTGTAATGGCGTAGGAATATCGATGGCATGTTTCGCACGTTCAAGAACTCCCTTGAAAACCCCACGTTTCCAGGGCCCAAGCACCAAGGCCTGGTTCTTCGCTTCGAGTGAACGAAAATATTGCAATTGAAAACCCACAGTTCCGGACCGTGCACGCGCTCGCCGAGTACATCTAACCCAGGCCGCAAAGCCGGTAAAGCCCAACAAATCTAACGCAATACAGCTCCTAAACAACGTGAATCACCCGCTTTCTAAAACCTCCATGAGGAACAATCCGAACTGAGGGATCATGGGGAAGTGTGCAGGCTTTTGCATCCTCAGGGTCTTTTCTGGGAAATCGAAAAGATTTCCGCGAGGTCGAACGTTTCAAGGATTTGAAATTCGGGGTGATTTGAAGAGGCGGGATGTACATACCTCAAAACGTGGACGATCACCTCTCAGCTCGGGGCTCACGTGCATGGGTCTGATCTCGTGGCGACCAGCACTTGGTCGCTCTGCTAGAGAACGCCCCCAGGCAGCGCGGAGCGCCGGGTACTCAAGCGTCTGCAAGCACTCGTGCTCAATTGGGACTGGAGGGGACCGGATCCGTAGTAATGCTGAGTCGGAGCTGCTGTCGGTCGACGCGACGGCATACCGTCGAAAGCACCTTTTGTCCAAGTTTGGCCGCAACTTTACAGGGATGGGGCATTAGCCTGCTGCCTTACAGAGCTGCAGGCAGTTACCGTTACCCGTGCAACAGCCGCCGCGTCAGTGGTGGGCAGGTCATGAGGCGATAACACTCAGAAATACCCATCTTAAGTCCAAGATGCTGAACAGCCTTTCTGTTAATGTGCAAAAGATTGCACACATAACTGATGTACCCACAATAACCCCTGCAAAAAAGCAGCAGTATGTGGCACATTACCTGCGTACAGGAACTCTGGGACAGGGAAGGTAGTTCCCTATAGTCATCCAGGGGACTGTCTCCCCCATAGCCGAGTTTAGGGACGTTCAAGGGGAAACAATGCGGAAACTGGCCGCCGTACTGTTGTTAGCCATTGCAGCTCAGTGTCAGACCACGAGTATTCCACAAGTTGCAGCGGCGTCGCCGGAGGCTGCCGCAGTTAATGCCGCTTTGCCGACGCCGAGCGTTAGCAGCGCCCAGGCCCTCAATACGGCCGTAATCGCCCAACTCAGCGATCCCTTGCCAACCGGCCCTATGTCGCAGGCAGTGGGCGGTTCAGTTGCCGCCGGTCCACGTCCGATCATCAAGACGGCCGTTCTCAAGCCCATGAAAGTAAGCACGGTTAACGAGGATCGCGCTCGTAACTCCAGAGTTTGGTACTCCCTGGTGGTATTCGATCATGCTGCCGCCGGTTTTGACGCCTACTCGACGCGCCAGGCGATCGGCCACGGCGGAGTAGAGCTGAATCCGTTCCTCAAGCCCTTCGCCAACTCCGCTGCCATCTATCCCGCACTTCAGGTATGGCCTACGGGGATGGATTTTGTTGGCAGCAAGATGATGCATAGTCAGAATCGCGTAATGCGCAGAGTCTGGTGGGTTCCACAGGTCGCTTCGACCGTTGCTTTTGTCTCGTTTGGATTTCACAATCTGGGAGTACACGCGCAGTAGTTGTTTGTGTTCTCCCATTCCGACTCCTCCCCTTGGTAGTGACTCAGAAAACGCTCAGGCAAAGTCCTGACCTCCGATAGAATTGGAGGGCACTCTGCCGCCACAGCATGTGATCCTCAACGTGAAGGAATCGATTGCTCTGTTTATTAGTTGGTAAAAATGGACAAGTAGGCTGGGAACTGAGGCGGACCCTGTCGTCTCTCGGAGAAGTCGTCTCCGTCGATCGCCCGGAGATCGAGTTATCGTCCGCCGACTCGATTCGCGAAATCATTCGAGATCACGCGCCCCAGGTGATCATCAATGCCGCCGCTTACACGGCCGTAGACAAGGCGGAAGACGAGCCCGAGTTGGCGATGCAGATTAACGCAACAGCTCCGGCAATCATGGCGGAAGAGGCCAAGCGTCTTGGTGCGTTATTCGTTACCTACTCGACTGACTACGTTTTCGACGGCACAAAGCCTGGTGCCTATACCGAAGACGATAAGCCAAATCCATTGTCCGCCTACGGACGAACGAAACTCGCCGGTGACAATGCGGTTCGTGATGTGGATGGGGCGTATCTGATTTTCCGAACGTCGTGGGTTTACGGCGCGCGTGGCAAGAATTTCCTGCTGACGATGACCAAGCTTGCTGCGGAGCGTGAAGAGATCAAAGTAGTGAACGACCAGATTGGAGCGCCGACGTGGAGTCGGTCGCTCGCAGAAGTCACGGCGCAAATTGTTGCGCAGCGAATGAGAGAAGCACAGCAGGGTCATACCTCGATCGCTGATATCTTCGCCGACGTTCGCGGCACCTACAACCTGACGTCCGGCGGACGGACCACCTGGTGTGGGTTCACCAAAGGGATTATCGATCTGCTACGCACTGATGGCGAAGCTCCTCTTGCGCGGGTCGTACCGATTTCATCAGCTGAGTATCCCGTTCGCGCTACACGTCCTAAGAATTCGATTCTGGACAACGCAAAACTCCAACGCACGTTTGGGCTGAGATTGCCGGAGTGGAACGTCGCTCTGGAACATGTGATGGACGAGTTGCAGACCATCACCCCCTTGGGGTCGCGGGTTGCTGTCAGCGGGAGACGATGATGCGTGTCCTGCACGTTGTCGGCGCCCGGCCGAATTTCATGAAGCTGGCTGCGGTGCATCGCGCACTAAAGCCGAACGATGGCTTCGACCAACTGGTAGTCCACACCGGACAACATTACGACTTCAGTATGTCGGACGTCTTCTTTCAGGAGTTGGGATTAGGAGAGCCCGACATCAATCTCGGGGTCGGTTCAGGAAGTCATGCGCAACAAACCGCCGAGATCATATTTCAGTTCGAACCGGTCGTACTCGAACATCGACCGGATCTGGTACTGGTTTATGGTGACGTTAACTCCACGGTTGCCGCGGCCCTGGTTTGTGCCAAACTTCGCATTCGCATCGCTCATGTTGAAGCAGGGCTTCGGTCCTTCGATCGCAGCATGCCGGAAGAGATCAATCGTCTGATCACTGACCAACTCGCGGACTTATTGTTTACTCCATCGGAAGATGGGAACCAGAATCTCGCCGAGGGAAGGCATTTCCGAGGAACGCGTGCATCTGGTCGGTAACGTCATGATCGACACGCTGGTGCACATGCTTCCCAGCTGTGATAAGCATTTGCCGGAAGGACTGCCCGACAAGTTCGCGCTGGTCACGATGCATCGGCCCGCCAATGTTGACGATCCGGAATGGCTCTCGTCGCTGGTAAAGACGCTCACGGAATTGAGTTCTGAAATAGACATCGTTTTTCCGATTCATCCGCGCACGCGCGAGCGAATCCAGCGCCTCAAGCCGACTGGAACGGAAAGAATTCAGTGGATGGATCCTGCCTCGTACCTGACGTTCCTGGCTCTGCAGAAGAACGCGACGCTGGTGATTACAGACTCGGGTGGAATCCAGGAAGAGACGACCTTCCTCGGCGTTCCATGTCTCACCATGCGGGAGAACACCGAGAGGCCAGTCACGGTCACGAGCGGAACGAATCAGCTGGTTGGTCGTGATTTCACACGACTGAAAACTGAGTTTCGTAAGATTCTCAGTGGACAGGCAAAGAAAGGCCATTGTCCGCCGTTGTGGGATGGCCGGGCAGGTGATCGAATCGCGCAGGTTCTGGCTTCTGTCCATGCGTTTTCGGTCGCTGCAAGTGTCTGAATTAAGTAACTTTAGTGCAAAAGAGAAGCGTGATCAGGATGTTAGAATTGCGGCAAAATTGCCGAAGACGAACGAATGTTAGGCGGGGAATAAATGTCGATAGCTGCAAAGTCAGTTCCGAACGTTACTGCGGAGAAGTTCAACGAGAAGATCGCTGCCCGAACTGCTAAGGTCGGAATTCTCGGCCTGGGGTATGTGGGATTGCCGCTCGCGTTGCTGTTCAGCGAAGAGCGTTTTCCTGTGACTGGCTTCGATGTGGACGCGCGCAAGGTAGACACTCTGGCCAAGGGCGGCTCTTACATCGTGCGTATCGAGCCTTCGGAAATCCAGTCGGCCAAAGCACAGGGTTTCTCGGCGACTGCCGATTTCTCGCGCATCTCGGATATGGATGCCATCATCATCTGCGTCCCGACGCCGCTCGATGAGTTTCGCCAGCCCGACATGAGTTATATCGTGTCCACCGCCGAATCGATTGCACCGCATCTGCGTCCGGGACAATTGGTCATTCTCGAGAGCACGACATATCCCGGCACGACAGAAGAAGTCCTTGTGCCCATTCTTGAGAAAAACAAACTTGGGTTGAAAGCCGCTCGCGAGGGATCGTCACTCGGCGATGGTGTGTTCTACGTGGCGTTTTCGCCGGAGCGTGAAGATCCAGGCAACAGCTTTCCGCGCAACGAAATCCCCAAGGTAGTCGGTGGCTTGGAAAGCACCGCGGGTGATCTGGCCTCCGCGGTTTATGGATCCATCTTCAAGCGTACAGTTCGAGTTTCGACCCCGGCAGCGGCTGAAATGACGAAGCTGCTCGAGAACATCTACCGCTGCGTGAACATCGCACTGGTGAACGAGCTGAAACTCCTCTCGTTGCGTATGGGAATCGACATCTGGGAGGTGATCGAGGCTGCGAAGACGAAGCCCTTCGGATTCCAGGCGTTTTATCCGGGTCCGGGTCTCGGCGGCCACTGCATCCCCGTGGATCCTTACTATCTCTCCTGGAAAGCCAAGGAGTTCGATTTCCAGACACGCTTTATCGAACTCGCCGGTGACGTAAACAGCGCGATGCCTTACCACGTCGTGTCCAGCGTGACCGCCGCCCTCAATAAGTGCAGGAAATCGCTGAATGGTTCCAAGGTCCTTGTGCTTGGTGTGGCGTATAAGAAAGATATCGACGATCTTCGCGAATCGCCCTCGTTGACCGTGATTGAGTTGCTGCAGAAAGAAGGCGCCGAAGTCAGCTACAACGATCCGTACTTCGCTTTTGTCGGCAAAGGCCGCAAGTACGATCTGCAGATGAAGAACACTCCACTGGAGAATCTCGGGCAATACGATTGTGTTCTCATCGTGACCGACCACTCGGATTACGACTACAAAAAGATCGTCGCTGAGTCGAAGCTGGTGGTTGATACCCGGAACGCGACCAAGGGCATTCACGCCGACAATCTGGTCCACTGCTAAAGAGGAAGATGGCCGTTTATCTCGTTACAGGTGTGGCTGGGTTCATTGGCTCCAACATCGCGCGTGAACTCGTTCGACGTGGAGAGCAAGTTCGCGGCATCGACAACTTCAGCACAGGGAAGCGACGTAACCTCAGCGATCTCTCCTCGGCAAAATCGATATTCGCGAAGCCGATATCGTCGATCTCGCAGCGATGCGCGATGCTTTTGCTGGCGTCGACTACGTGATCCATCAAGCCGCGATTCCGTCCGTCCCCCGTTCGGTCGAAGATCCGATCGCGTTCGAACCTAGCCAACGTCAATGGCACGTTGAATGTGCTCGTCGCTGCCGTGACGCGAAAGTGAAGCGCGTCGTCTACGCTTCCTCTTCCTCACTCTACGGAGACGTGCCAACTCTACCGAAGTCGGAAGACATGGCTCCCAGTCCGATTTACCCTATGCAGTTCCAAATTGACCGGCGAATACTACATGCGTTCGTTCTACCGCGTGTATGGACTGGAGACGGTATCGTTGCGCTACTTCAACGTTTTCGGCGTATCAGGATGAGTGATGTACTCGGTGGAAAAGAGTTGGGATTAGGCGAGCCCGACATCAATCTCGGGGTCGGTTCAGGAAGTCATGCACAACAAACCGCTGAGATCATATTTCAGTTCGAACCCGTCGTACTCGAACATCGACCGGACCTGGTCCTTGTTTATGGTGACGTTAACTCCACGGTTGCCGCGGCCCTGGTTTGTGCCAAACTTCGCATTCGCATCGCTCATGTAGAAGCAGGGCTTCGGTCCTTCGATCGCAGCATGCCGGAAGAGATCAATCGTCTGATTACCGATCAACTCGCGGACTTGTTGTTTACTCCATCGGAAGATGGAAACCAGAATCTTGCGAGGGAAGGCGTTTCCGAGGACCGCGTACATCTGGTCGGTAACGTCATGATCGACACTCTGGTCCACATGCTTCCCGGCTGTGATAAGCATCTGCCGGAAGGACTGCCGGCAAGTTCGCGCTGGTCACAATGCATCGTCCTGCCAATGTTGACGATCCGGAATGGCTCTCGTCGCTGGTAAAGACGCTCACGGAATTGAGTTCTGAAATAGACATCGTTTTTCCGATTCATCCGCGCACGCGCGAGCGAATCCAGCGCCTCAAGCCGACTGGAACGGAAAGAATTCAGTGGATGGAGCCTGCCTCGTACCTGACGTTCCTGGCTCTCCAGAAGAACGCGACGCTGGTGATTACAGACTCGGGTGGAATACAGGAAGAGACGACCTTCCTCGGTGTCCCATGTCTCACCATGCGGGAGAACACCGAGAGGCCAGTCACGGTCACGAGCGGAACGAATCAGCTGGTTGGTCGTGATTTCACACGACTGAAAACTGAGTTCCGTAAGATTCTCGGTGGGCAGACAAAGAAAGGCCTTTGTCCGCCGTTGTGGGATGGCCGGGCAGGTGATCGAATCGCGCAGGTTCTGGCTTCTGTCCATGCGTTTTCGGTCGCTGCAAGTGTCTGAATTAAGTAACTTTAGTGCAAAAGAGAAGCGTGATCAGGATGTTAGAATTGCGGCAAAATTGCCGAAGACGAACGAATGTTAGGCGGGGAATAAATGTCGATAGCTGCAAAGTCAGTTCCGAACGTTACTGCGGAGAAGTTCAACGAGAAGATCGCTGCCCGAACTGCTAAGGTCGGAATTCTCGGCTTAGGGTATGTGGGATTGCCGCTCGCGTTGCTGTTCAGCGAAGAGCGTTTTCCTGTAACTGGCTTCGATGTGGACGCGCGCAAAGTAGACACTCTGGCCAAGGGCGGTTCTTACATCGTGCGCATTGAGCCATCGGAAATCCAGTCGGCAAAAGCACAGGGTTTCTCGGCGACCACCGACTTCTCGCGCATCTCGGATATGGATGCCATCATCATCTGCGTCCCGACGCCGCTCGATGAATTTCGCCAGCCCGACATGAGCTATATCGTGTCCACCGCCGAATCGATTGCACCGCATCTGCGTCCGGGACAATTGGTCATTCTCGAGAGCACGACATATCCCGGCACGACAGAAGAAGTCCTTGTGCCCATTCTTGAGAAAAACAAACTTGGGTTGAAAGCCGCTCGCGAGGGATCGTCACTCGGCGACGGTGTGTTCTACGTGGCGTTTTCACCGGAGCGCGAAGATCCAGGCAACAGCTTTCCGCGCAACGAAATCCCCAAGGTGGTTGGTGGCTTGGAAAGCACCGCGGGTGATCTGGCCTCCGCGGTTTATGGAGCCATCTTCAAGCGCACAGTTCGCGTTTCGACGCCTGCAGCTGCTGAAATGACGAAACTGCTCGAGAACATCTACCGCTGCGTGAACATCGCACTGGTGAATGAGCTGAAACTCCTCTCGTTGCGTATGGGAATCGACATCTGGGAGGTGATCGAGGCTGCGAAGACGAAGCCCTTCGGATTCCAGGCGTTTTATCCGGGTCCGGGTCTCGGCGGCCACTGCATCCCGGTGGATCCTTACTATCTCTCCTGGAAGGCCAAGGAGTTCGATTTCCAGACACGCTTTATCGAACTCGCCGGCGACGTAAACAGCGCGATGCCCTACCACGTCGTGTCCAGCGTGACGGCCGCCCTCAATAAGTGTAGGAAATCGCTGAATGGTTCCAAGGTCCTTGTGCTTGGTGTGGCGTATAAGAAGGATATCGACGATCTTCGCGAATCGCCCTCGTTGACCGTGATTGAGTTGCTGCAGAAAGAAGGCGCCGAAGTCAGCTACAACGATCCGTACTTCGCTTTTGTCGGCAAGGGCCGCAAGTACGATCTGCAGATGAAAAACACTCCATTGGAGAATCTCGGGCAATACGATTGTGTTCTCATCGTGACCGACCACTCGGATTACGACTACAAAAAGATCGTCGCTGAGTCGAAGCTGGTGGTTGATACCCGGAACGCGACCAAGGGCATTCACGCCGACAATCTGGTCCACTGCTAAAGAGGAAGATGGCCGTTTATCTCGTTACAGGTGTGGCTGGGTTCATTGGCTCCAACATCGCGCGTGAACTCGTTCGACGTGGAGAGCAAGTTCGCGGCATCGACAATTTCAGCACAGGGAAGCGACATAACCTCAGCGATCTCTCCTCGGCAAAATCGATATTCGCGAAGCCGATATCGTCGATCTCGCAGCGATGCGCGATGCTTTTGCTGGCGTCGACTACGTGATCCATCAAGCCGCGATTCCGTCCGTCCCCCGTTCGGTCGAAGATCCGATCGCGTCCAACCTAGCCAACGTCAATGGCACGTTGAATGTGCTCGTCGCTGCCCGTGACGCGAAAGTGAAGCGTGTCGTCTACGCTTCCTCTTCCTCACTCTACGGAGACGTGCCAACTCTACCGAAGTCGGAAGACATGGCTCCCAGTCCGATTTCCCCCTATGCAGTTTCCAAATTGACCGGCGAATACTACATGCGTTCGTTCTATCGCGTGTATGGACTGGAGACGGTATCGTTGCGCTACTTCAACGTTTTCGGTCCGTATCAGGATCCGACGTCGATGTACTCTGGCGTGCTGGCCATCTTCATCAGCCGAATGCTCAAAGGTGAGCCCGTCACGATTCACGGCGACGGTGAACAGAGCCGTGACTTCACCTATATCGACAACGTTGTGTCGGCGAACCTGCTCGCCTGTAGCGCGCCGGCGCGCGATGTAGCAGGGAAGTTCTTCAATGCCGCGACCAACCATCGCATCACCCTGAATCAGACGTTCGAAATCCTGAAGAAACTCACGGGCTACAGCGGAACTGCCAAGCATGGCCCGGAACGCTCCGGCGACGTGAAGCATTCCTTGGCGGATATCTCCCTTGCGCAGAAACATTTGGGATATAGACCGCTGGTGATGTTTGAAGAGGGTTTGCAACGAACGGTCCAGTGGTATCAGACCACCCAGTTGGCGGACGCTTCAGTTCGCTAAGCGGATCAAGCTGCGATCTTTTGGAATAGGTGTGGTTTGCTCGATAAGAGCACGCCTCTCCGGGTTCCCGCACGACAGCTAACCTCTGCTCCACACATCAATCAGCTCTATCAGCCGCCTGCGTGAGGGATCGTCACCCCTCAAGGCCGAGACTCCCAGGCTCGGTGACGCCGGCCTGAGACCGGTGGAATAGAGCCCGACCGGCGCCAAGCCCAAAACGCTCACCTTGACTTTAAGGTATCTTATAGTTTATCTTATTTAAGATATGGTATCTTATAGTTGACCTTAAATATAAGGGAGATTGAACCGTGCTGAGGCTGCCTATTCCCGTTTCACGCGCTCTGCGCAAGCTTGGCCACGATATTAAGGACGCCCGCCGGCGGCGGCGCATCCCCATGGCGATCGCGGCGGAGCGGGCCTCCATCAGCAAGCCGACCTTCATCAGGGTGGAGCGGGGTGATCCGAGCGTCTCCGTCGCCAGCTACGCCACGGTCCTTTATGTACTGGGCATGGCCGACCGGCTGGGCGACCTCGCGGCCGCGAAGAACGACCCGGTGGGCCTGCAGCTCGAAGAAGAAAACCTGCCGCAGCGCATTCGCGGCGCGCGCAAACAGAAACGCACGAAAGACAAGTAATGGATAAAAAAACCCTTGTGTACGTGGACCTCGACGGCACGCCCAACCTGATGGGGCGGCTGTGGGCGCGCGTCCGCAAGAACAAGGAAAGCGCCACCTTCGAATACGACGAGGGCTGGCTGAAACACCCCGCGCGGTTCTCGCTGGAACCGGCACTGCAGCTCGGTCCCGGGCCGTTCCACACGCTGGCCGAGACGCCGATGTTCGGCGCAATCGGGGACTCCGCGCCCGACCGGTGGGGCCGCGCGCTGATGCGCCGCATGGAACGCAGGCGCGCAGAGCGCGAGGGTACCGCGCCGCACACACTGCAGGAAATCGACTTCCTGCTGCTGGTGGATGACGAAGCTCGCCAGGGCGCGCTGCGCTTTGCCGAACAGGCGGGCGGTCCGTTCCTGCGCGAAGAAGGCGTCAAGCGCATCCCGCCCCTGGTCGAACTCCCGACACTCCTCTCCGCGGCGGAACACGTCATGGAGGAGAAGGACACCGAGGAAGATCTGCGCCTGCTGTTCGCGCCCGGCTCATCGCTCGGCGGCGCGCGCCCGAAAGCATCCGTCATCGAAAAGGACGGCCATCTGGCGATTGCGAAGTTTCCGCGCCAGGACGATGAAATCAACACGGTCGTGTGGGAGGCCGTCGCTCTCGCACTGGCCAGCAAAGCCGGCATCACGGTGCCAGACGCCCGTGTCAAAACCATCTCCCAAAAACCCGTCCTCCTCCTCCGCCGCTTTGACCGGGAGGGCAAGCGGCGCATTCCCTTCCTCTCCGCGATGAGCATGCTCGGATCGAAGGACGACGAAACCAGAAGCTATCTGGAGATTGTCGACGCGCTGCGCCAGCACGGGGCCGCGCCGAAAGGCGACATGCAGGCGCTGTGGCGAAGGCTGGTGTTCAATATTCTGATTTCCAACACGGACGATCACCTGCGCAATCACGGTTTTCTCTACGCGGGGCAGGAGGGCTGGCGGCTCTCGCCGGCGTACGACCTGAACCCCGTGCCGACGGACATCAAGCCGCGCATCCTCGCCACGGCGATCAACGAGGACGACAACACAGCATCCCTCGATCTGGCCCTTGAGGTAGCGGGGTATTTCGAGCTGGACGCCGGCCAGGCCCGCGAAATAGCCAAGCAGGTCGGAAAGGTCGTCTCGAAGTGGCGCGAAGAAGCCGCGCGGCACGGCCTCACCAAAGCCGAGACAGACCGCATGGCATCGGCATTTGAGCACGACGATCTGAAAGCGGCGAACGCGGGGCGATAAAGGATCGATGACGTCCGCGTCAGAGCAGGGTTTCATCCAACGATCTCGCCCCAGTTCTTGGCGTTCAAAGCTTGACGCGCTGCTTGCGCGATCTTCATCTTGTCGGCGAGGGACAGGTCGTCCGAAATGATGTTGTTTGTATTGGCGGGATCGACGACGCGCACGATCAGGAATCGGTCGCGAAGATATTCAAACGTTCTCCAAACGTTGCCGGACATTTCCAGATCGTAGACTTGAATTTGTTATGAAACGGGGTAGCTACTCGAACAGGGCCGGTTGTGCACCAGCATCCGAGGGCTTCCTTCCAAGGCGAAGAGAAGGCGTTTTTGAGGCCAAACTCGTTTGTCGTTTCGGGGCAGTAATATTTTATCTGACTAAAGAGTTACGCGCCCTTGGCATCCGGCGAGCTATGGCCAACAAGAAGAAGGACCTGTACGGCAGCGTGTGATGTACATCACCGGCCACAGTGACCCGATCCGCTGCTGTCTTTGCTACCCAAGCTGCACTCTAGTCTCGCAGTTATAATTCAAGTACTTCCATACGGGGTAGAAGTTGCCGCCGGTGGAAATCACTATGCCCTTACTCTGGCTCCGGATCTCGGTGCTCTTTTATGCAGTCGGGTTGCTATACGCCCTGGCTGCCGTAAGTCGCCCTTGTAATTGGCTGACGAAGTATGTTGTCCGAATTCTCTCCTACGGGATGTTGCTCCATTTCGTTTCGCTCGCCGAGAACGCCGTGGCCACCGGGCATTTCTCCCTGACCGTCATGTCGATTCACGAGTCGGAATCGCTTTTAGCGTTCCTGATTCTTGCGTTCTTCATGATCGTTTACATCCGATACCGAACTACATCGCCGGGTATTTTCGTCTTTCCCCTGGTATTTCTTCTGACGTTCGCGTCGGCTCTGGCGCAGCAGCCGCTGGTCTTCACCTCCGGACTCATGCGTAGCGGATGGATCGGCGTGCATGTGGCGTTGATCTTCACCGGGTATGCAGCTCTGCTTCTGAGTTTCGCCGCCAGCATGCTGTATATCGTTCAGGAGAGAAGCCTCAAGTCGAAGCAAGTGGGCAACGGAGTTCTGTCCAAGCTGCCGGCGTTGCAGGTGATCGACGATATCGGATACAAGTCGCTGCTTCTGGGATTTCCGTTCATGACCTTAGGCCTGATCGCGGGCTCGGTGGTCGCACAGGCGAATTTCGGCCCTACCTATTTCCGCGATCCTAAGGTAGTTCTCTCGTTGCTGATGTGGGCCGTTTACATGATCCTGCTGTACACACGCTGGAGTTCCGGCTGGCGCGGCCGCCGTGCAGCGTATTTGGCAACGTTCGCGTTCCTGATCGCAATCGGCGCGTGGGCAGCGAATTATTTCAGCGCCATGCATAGGTTTGTAACGCAATGAACCTGCAACTGATCGGGGTAAATCACCGCAGCGCTCCCGTTGAAGTACGGGAACGGTTTGCTATCCCCGAGAAGAAGCTGCCGGAAGCGTTACAGTCGCTGGTCCGGTATCCCGGAGTCGAAGAAGGACTCATCATCTCGACATGCAACCGCGTTGAAGTCCTCGCAGGGCTCAAGAACGGGAGCGCGGATCTACGCGGCTTCCTGCGCGACTATTTTCAAATCGATCCTTCCGAGTTCGATCAGCACCTGTACGAATACCGCGAGAACGACGCCGTTCAACATCTTTTCCGGGTAGCGTGCAGCCTCGATTCCATGGTCGTCGGAGAACCGCAGATCCTCGGCCAACTGAAAGAGGCTTACGCGATCGCCCGTGCCGTGGGAGCAGTGCAGTCGAACCTCGATGCGTTGCTCACGCGTTCATTCGCGATCGCTAAAAAGATCCGTACTGAAACCGCAATTGCCAGCTCGGCTGTTTCTGTAGCTTCGGTAGCCGTCGAGTTGGCGAAGAAGATCTTCGGAGATTTAAAGGGCAAGAACGTTTATCTGGTCGGCGCGGGAAAGATGAGTGAGTTAGCGGCTCGTCATCTGTTGGCGAACGGAGCCGGATCGATCTTCGTGGCCAACCGCACTTACGATCGCGCGCTATCGCTGGCCGCGAAGTTCAATGGCCGTGCCCTTCGCTTCGATGAGCTCTACGATACGGCTGACCAGGCCGACATCATTATTACTTCGACGGGCGCGCCGGTTGCCATCTTCCGCAAAGAACATGGCGAGCGCTTCATGGCACGGCGCCGCAACCGTCCGATGTTCTTTATCGACATTGCCGTGCCACGCGATGTTGATGCGGCGATGAACGATGTCGACGGCGTCTTCGTCTACGACATCGATGATCTGCAGCAGGTTGTCGCTTCCCACCTCTCCGATCGCAAGAAAGAAGCCTCCAAGGCAGAAGACATCGTAAAGGTAGAAGTCGAGCGCTTCGCCCAGCGCATGCAGACGCTGGATGTGGTGCCAACCATCCTGTCGTTGCAAGAGTATCTCGAAGACATCCGTCAGGCTGAGATTGACCGGTACCGCAGCCGCCTTGGGCAGATTTCCTCCGAACAAGAAGCCGCGATCGATGCCATGACGCATGCGATGATCAACAAGATCATGCACACGCCAATTGTTGCGCTGAAGACTGCCGCGAAAGATCCGGAGTCGACCACGGTGATCGATGTGATCCGAAAACTGTTCAATCTCCAGGAAAAGGCCAGAGGTAATTCCGCGGGCGACGGAGGTCAGAACTGATGGCCCGTCTGCGGATTGGATCGCGCGGCTCACAACTGGCGCTATGGCAAGCCAATCACATCTCAAAGCTGCTGCGCGATCGCGGCCATGAGGTCGAGCTCGAAATCATTAAGACCACTGGTGACAAGATCCTCGACGTCGCCCTTGCCAAGGTGGGCACCAAGGGCATGTTCACGAAGGAGATCGAAGAAGCGCTGCTCGAGAAGCGCGTCGATCTCGCCGTTCACAGCCTGAAAGATCTTCCTACGGAACTTGCACCCGAGTTCGAGATTGCCGCAATTACCGAACGCCAGAATCCGCGCGACGCATTTCTTTCCCGCCACTTCGAATCGATTGCCGCACTGCCGGAAGCGCGCACGGGTAGGTACAAGCAGCTTGCGGCGTCAGGCACAACTCAAGGCGATACGCTCGGATCTGCAGGTATTTCCGCTGCGTGGCAACGTCGATACCCGCTTGCGAAAGCTCGAAGAAGGCGAGTATGACGCCATTATCCTCGCCTCCGCCGGCCTGAATCGCCTCGGATTAACCCAGCGCATTCGCCAGATCCTTCCGGCCGATATTATGTGTCCGGCGGCAGGACAAGGCGCACTCGGGATTGAGATTCGCTCCGGCGACGCTGCAACTCGCAGGCACCTGGAATTCCTGAATCACGCGCCCACCCGGACATCGACCATCGCTGAGCGCGCCTTGCTCAACGAGTTAGGTGGAGGCTGCCAGGTTCCAATTGGCGCATTTGCCGAAGTCAGCGGCAACGTGATCAAGCTCGTGGGCGTGGTCGCTCGTCCGGACGGCACCACGGTCATTCGCGAGACCCGCACCGGTACCGACCCACAGATCCTCGGACAAGAACTCGGGAAATCGTTGCTGAATCAAGGCGGCCGCGAAATCCTGCGCGAGGTCTATGGCGAAACCGTCGCGGCTCCCGCACAGCCGTAGCATTTATCTTCAGTTCCAAATCACGAGAAGGGCTTGCGGGTTAGTAGACAGACGTCTACGCTACCCAGAATGCCCGAGGGCTTCACATTTTCTGACCTGCGTGAACTGTTTGCGAAAGCCAACGAACAGAAGTCAGGCGATCAACTGGCGGGTTTGGCTGCAAGCTCGGAACGCGAACGAGTCGCCGCGAAGTGCAAATTAGCCGATCTTCCACTGATTGAAATTGTGCAGAATCCCCTGATCGATCCTGACCAAGACGACGTGAGTCGGCTGATTCTTGAGACGTTTGATAAAGAAGCGTTCCAAGTGATTGCGGGAATGACGGTCGGTGCGTTTCGCGAATACATCCTGGATGACGCCACTACCGAAGCTCAGTTGAAGCAATTGTGCTGGGCGATTACTCCCGAGATTGCCGCGGCGGTGGCGAAGATCATGAGCAACAAGGATCTGATCCTCGCAGGTGCCAAGATTCGCAATGTCACGAAGTGCCGCAACACGATGGGCGAACCGGATGTCCTCGGAATCCGTGTGCAGCCGAATCATCCTTCTGACGACATCGGAGGGATTCTGCTTTCGGCGTTTGAGGGCTTGCTGTATGGATGCGGGGATGCAGTCATCGGCGTGAACCCTGCTTCGGATTCGGTTCAGTCCGTGAGCGCAATTCTGAATGCGCTCAACCGCTTGATTGAGGCCTATGATGTCCCCACGCAAAGTTGTTGCCTGGCGCATATAACGACCCAGCTTGCCGCATTGCAGAACGGTGCGCCTGTCGACCTGTTGTTTCAGTCGATTGCCGGCACGGAAGCGGCGAATCGTAGTTTCGGGATCACGCTGGCGATGTTAGGCGAGGGTCGGGAACAAGTACTCGATAGTCATCAGCAGAGGGACGTTCGATGGACGGGTTCCAACGTGATGTATTTGGAGACCGGGCAGGGAAGCGCTCTCTCGGCAGAAGCACATCATGGAGTCGATCAACTGACATTGGAGGCGCGGGCCTACGGCGTTGCACGTGTTTTCGATCCTTTTCTTGTGAACAGTGTGGTCGGATTCATCGGTCCGGAGTACCTGTTCGACGAGCGTCAAATCATCCGCGCTGGTCTAGAAGATCATTTCATGGGCAAGCTCCTGGGCCTGCCCATGGGCTGCGACGTCTGCTACACGAACCATGCGGTGGCGGATCAGAATTCGGCAGATAACCTGCTCTTCCTGCTTGCAACTGCCGGGTGCAACTACTTCATGGGGGTACCCTGCAGCGACGATGTCATGCTGAACTACCAGTCCACCAGCTACCACGATGCGCTCGCGGTGCGGCGAATGTACAAGCTTCGCCCAGCCCCGGAATTTCTTGCCTGGCTGCAAAAGATGGAAATCTATTGCGACGAGCAGCCGTCGCTTGTGGATCGCGGCGGACGTCTGCGGTTGATGGAAGGGTTTGCATCGTCCCTCGGCAGGTTCGAATGACAGGCGAGGCGAACGATCGATTGCAGCCCCAAACTTGGTTGGAGCTTGTCCGCAAAGTCCGAGAGCGCACTCCCGCGCGCATTCTCGAGGGCCGTGTTGGAGCTGCTTATCTCACCAATACACAAATGGCACTTTGGCAGGCTCACGCCGATGCACGAGATGCCGTTCGCACCGAGCTGAATATGGCGCAGCAGTTCGGGCCAGAATTCATTGAACGATGGCAGCTCTTCGAAGTTTGCAGCGAGGCACCGGATAAGAATGAGTACCTCTTACAGCCTACTCTCGGGCGAAGATTTAGCGCGCCTTCGCGCGTACAGATTGCAAGATCGTGTTCTCGACAGGCCGATCTGCAAATCGCGATCGGTGACGGCTTATCGGTGACCGCAGTGTTCACGCAGGTTCCAAAGCTGTTACCCGCACTGCACGACGGCGCAAAGGCTCGCGGATGGACAGTTGGGAATTTGTTCGTCGTCCGACACTGTCGTGTGGGAATCCTGAACGAAATTGGATCGCTGCTCGAGCCAAAGGTTGCAGTCCTTCTGATAGGAGAACGTCCTGGGCTGGCCACCGCTGAGAGCTTGTCTGCTTACATGGCTTATCAACCCAAGCGCAAGCACACGGATGCCGACCGCAATCTGATCTCTAATATTCATTCTCGCGGTGTCAGCCCTGAGTCCGCGGCAGATCAAATCCTTCACACGGCAGAGCAGATGATGGCATCCAAAATGAGTGGCACCGGTTTGCTAACTGCTGATCAGAGGCTCGAAGCAAAATAGCCTTTCGCCGCCGTGCTCAGCATTGGACGGTATTTGTCGCGCCATGATTTACAATGTCCGGTCGCTCCAAGGAGAAGCCCGTTCAGGGCGTGCACCGATTGGCCACCAGCAAGAAATCCGAACATCTGCCGCTTGACGGGAAGCGAATCATCGTTAGCCGGGCCAAAGACCAGGCCAGCATCCTTTCCGACGCGCTTCGCTCGCTTGGTGCTGAAGTCATCGAAATTCCATTCATCGAGATCCGCCCGCCGCAGTCCTTTGCTGCCCTCGACAAAGCGATGGCCGGAATTCTCAACTATGACTGGTTGATTCTGACCAGCGTGAACGGCGTGAAGATGCTGTTCGCGCGCATGGCGCAACTCGGAAAAACTGAGGCCGATCTGCTGCACCTGAAACTGGCGGCTATCGGCCCCGCGACCCGGAAGGCGATCGAGCTTCACGGACTTGCCCGTCGACATAATGGCTGCGGAATACGTAGCAGAATCGCTGGTCGAGGCGCTGGAGACCCAGGTCGCTGCCGGAGAGCGCATTCTGCTGGCACGAGCGAAAGTCGCGCGTGACGTGATTCCTACGTCGCTGCGCGAACTGGGCGCAAAGGTCGACGTCGTCGAAGTCTACGAAACCGTGCTTCCGGAATCTTCGCGCAAGCAGTTGGAAGAGATCTTATCCGTGTCACCCAAGCCTTACGCCATCACCTTCACCAGTTCTTCCACCGCCAAAAACTTCGTCGACCTGATCGGCGAAGAGAAAGCGCATTCCAGTCTTCTTGATGGCGTGAAGCTGGTTTCAATTGGTCCGGTCACGTCCGATACCCTACGAGAGCTGGGTCTGCGCGTGGACGCGGAAGCGCCGGAGTACACAATTCCCGGGCTGCTGGAAGCCCTGGTGGAATCCACGCGGTCCTAAGCTTTCCGACAATTACTGCAAAACTTCGCAGCCGCAACCTGGTGACGGAACCTGGACCTTCAGGAAGTCGGAGACGCGCTTGTAATAGTCCAGCGTGTTCTCGATGCGACCGAAAGAATGTCCTTCCCCTTCATAGACTTTCAGCTGCACGGTTCCGCCATTTGCTTTGATCGCGTTCACAACCTGCTCAGCCTCTGACTTCGGGCAGCGCGGATCGTTGCCGCCCGCGATGATCAGCAACGGCGCTTTGATATTTTTCACGAAGTTCACCGGCGAGCGATCTTCCCATAGAGTCTTGTTCTTCTCTGGATCGCCCATGGTTGCGTAGTCGACTTCACGCAGCTGCGGATTTTCGTTCTGCACTTCCGTGAACCAGTTAACAAAGGGAACAATGGCAACCCCGGCGGCCCACACCTCGGGCGCTTTGGTGACACCCATCATGGTGAGATACCCGCCGTAGCTGCGCCCCATCAGGACGATCTTCTTCGGATTGACGTAGCCATTTTGCTTGATGAATTCAGCGGCGGAGACCACGTCCTGCAAATCGCCACCGCCCATATCAAAGTAATCGGCTTGCTCGAATGCCTTGCCATATCCGGTGGAACCGCGGTAGTTCGGCGCGATCACGATGTATCCCTGGTTCACGATGTACTGAACGAATGGATCGAAGGAGTTATCGAAGTGCGAGGACGGGCCGCCATGCACGTACACCAGCGCGGGATATTGCGCATTCTTGATGATGTTGTGCGGCATATAGACGAAGGCAGAAATCTGGAATTTCGCGTCGCGGCTCGGATAACGAACCAGAGCCGGAGTCACCATGTCTTCGGCGCGCAGTCCCGCCACCATCGAATTGGTGAGTTGATGTGTCTGTGCGGTCGCGAGCGTGTATACCCACAGATCACCGGGAGAATCCGGTCCGCTGTGCTTGTATAGAAGTTGCTTTCCATCGTGAGAGAAAGCTGTTTCTGATCCCGCGAGAGAGTTCACGCCGGCTTTCAGCGGAAGCGCCTGCGCACGCTTCGTGGCGACGTCGTAGACGAAGACCATCCGGTTGCCGTCTATGTTGGTGGTCCAGGTCAGCTTTCGACCATCCGGCGCGAAGGTGCCGGGCTGCGAATCCCATTTCTCTTTGGTGAGCCACTGGACCTGCTTGCTGGCGATGTCGAGCAATGCGATGTTGCGATAGCTGTTCTCGGCATCGGATGAAATCAGCAATTTCTTTCCATCCGGAGACCACGCTGAAAGGGAATAGAGATGCTCACCGGTGTGTGGGGTGAGCCTGGTCGAATTTCCGGTCGCTACATCCACCACGAAGACATCGGCGTCCTTGCCATTGGCCAATACCTGTCTGTATGCGATCTGTTTGCCGTCTGGCGACCAGATCGGATCGGAGTTGAAACGATCTTTTGGAGTGTTGTTGGTGAGCTTGCGAACGCGGCGGGTCAGCACGTCGAGAGTGGCAATCTCCGCGGCAGAAGTGTCTTGCGGCCTGACGGTAATGGCCAGCAACCGTCCGTGCGGCTGCCAGGTAGGCGACTCTTCAGAAATCGAGGGACTGTTCGTCAGGTTGACGACGTCGCCATTCTTCGGCGAAACAACGAAGATGTCCCATTGCTCGTTGCCGTCTTTGTCGGACTGAAAGGCGATCCACTGTCCGTCCGGAGACCAGGCTGGGCTTGCTTGCCGCTGATCGCTGATGGTGAGTTGTCGAGGCCAGCCGCCCTGCGGCTGGTACGACCCAAAGATTCCTGCGGCCGCTGATATTCGTGACCAGCACGACATTCTTGCCGTCCGGAGACCAGGAGCTGTCACCGACGACTCGCGTCATGAAGAATTTGTTGAGATCGTAATTGGTGAGATCGGGCACATTGGTGCTGACCAGCGCATGGGGATCGGTGACCGCCTTGGCGGCAGGCGGCTGCTGGGCGAATGAGACAGCGGTCAATAGGGCAGGGAAGAGACAAGTGAACAATCGACGCATCAGGTCCTCAGTAGTGGGACTATTGTAAATGTCGGCTTGTGCTTCCTTTTTCGTGGCGGCTCGGGTTCGCATTTGTCCCGAAGCAGGAAATCCGGGTACCCCCTCCCCCTACCTCGTCCCGCATTCTAAACGACTTACGGGCATGGGATGAAGCTCGTCCCGGCAAACAAAAGACTTAGTCCCATTGTCCCGCATAACAAAGGACTTAACTGCTTGCGTTCCCAAAACGATACATCGTGCTAAGATACGAAAAGCTGCGGGCGAGTAGAGTCGCCGCAGCTTACAGGATGAAACTTAGGCTATTCTCATAGCAATGTCAATGGAAATATGCGTGTCTAAAAGATAAGGCACAAGCGGGTTGTCTTTACCAGGTTACCCAAAAGAGGGCGACGGAAGGGCATCCGGCCTTCGTAAGAACGCAGATTGGTCAGTCTCTGTTGCGCGAGAGACTCTGGAATGGCAGCGGTGCGAGGCGTACAGTGCTCCTGTGAAAACGATATCGGCGTTCTTCATAGCGGCCGTAAGCTTGTCGGGACTCGCTGCTGCGCAGGGGACTTCGGCAACAAGCGAACCCCTTGTTGTAGTTCAGCGACGGATTGTACGGCTACATCGACCGTAACGGTACCCAGATGATTCCATCGCAGTTCCTGTGGGCGAGTGGCTTCGAGAGCGGCTATGGCACGGTATACGTTTGTGGTCGCTATGCGTTGATCGACAGTTCCGGCAAATTAGCGTCGATCGAAACAAGTCGTGGCGGCAGTGCGCCAAGAGCCTAAGCGGGTGAACAGTAAGTTCGGGTTTGTGGATGGTGCTGGGAATTTGAAGATCACGCCGGTTTTCGATGATGCGATGCCGTTCTCGGATGGCGTTAGCGGCAGTTCGACGTGAATGACAAGTGGGGATTCATTGATACGAATGGACAGTTCACGATACTTGCCCCAATTCGACGCGGCATATTTTTTTCGCGAGGGCGTGGGCTACGTAAGCGAAGGCGATACGCCACTTCTGATCGACACGTCCGGTAAGACGATTGCGCGCGGCTACGAGGTTTTGAGTGGAGTGGTGAATGAGGGGCGTATACCGGTGAGTCGCGGCGACAGGTATGGTTATCTGGACCTTACCGGGTCCGTAGCCATCCCACTGAAATTTGATGGTGCGAGTACGTTTGCCGAAGGTTTGGCGGCGGTCGAGAAAGGAGGGAAGTGGGGCTATATCGACAGGAATGGCTCGATGGTTATTCCTTTCAAGTTTGATTCTGCGGGCGATTTCGGTAACGGCTTAGCTCCAGCAAAGTTGGGAAATGAAAGCGGTTTCATCGGCCGATCGGGGCAATTTGCGTTTCGGATTGCTTTCGAGGTCACACCGGGTTTCTGGGGATTGGATGGAAGCAGTGATGTTTCACGATTCTGGACGAAAACTCGTGCTTTCGGTTACGTGACTACTTCGGGCAAGGTGATTTGGGGACCTGTGCCAGAATCCCCGGACCACGCCCCGTTGTTGGGTGGACTAACGAGGATAAGCGGACAAGTTGTGACGTGGTACAGAATCGATTCGAGAAGCCGCCATGAAACTTCCGGTCCCTAAAGCCCAGAACTGAAACCGATAAGCGGACTGCCGACAGCTACTTCGCGTCCTTGTGAATCGCCACCGTGCTCCAGGTTTTGTCCGCGGCGTGGCAGAGGTTCTCCAGCGGACAGTCCGCGCACTTCGGATTACGCGCAACACAAAGCGCGCGTCCATGCCAGATGATCTCGTGCGAGAAGAGCGTCCATTTGTCGCGAGGAATCACCTTCATCAAGTCTTGTTCAATATTCTTGGGATCGTCGGACTTGGTGAGTTCCAATCGCCGCGAGATGCGATGAACATGCGTGTCCACAACTACACCGTCGTTCTTGTGGAACCACGTTCCCAGAACGACGTTGGCCGTTTTGCGCGCGACTCCCGGCAGCGACAGAAGCTGGTCCATGTTGTCGGGAACCTGGCCTCCGAAGTCGCTGACGATCTTCTTTGCCGCGCCTACTAGTGATTTGGATTTGTTGCGAAAAAAGCCGGTGGACTTGATGTCAGGCTCGATGGCTTCTGGCTTCAGCGCTGCGAAATCTTGTACCGTCGGATACTTCCGAAAGAGTTCCGGAGTAGTCATGTTCACGCGCACGTCGGTGCACTGTGCTGACAGAATGGTCGCGACCAGCAGTTCCCATGCATTCGTATGTTTCAGCGCGCAGGTCGCACCGGGGTAGGTGGCTTCGAGACGAGCGAGAATTTCGTGGACGCGCTCCGGCGCCAGCGGATTGTAGCCAGAGGCAGGCTTGCCGCTCTTTGTTGTTGGCGTTGCGGCTGGCTTTGATTTCGGTTTCGCCATGGGCAAGGAACTGCGTTTCGGACGTCCACCATCTTTCGGCAACTTCGTCGTTCGCAGTTCGACTTTACGGGCTGATTCGTGGCGTCCGGTCTTGGCTGGTTGTCGAGGAATCACGCCGCGTGCCATTAGCCCAGCCGCTCCAGCATGTCAGGAATCGAGGTACGAATACAGGTGAATTTCGGGGTGTCGACTGCCACGTAGTTGTAGTTATCGATTTCGCGCAACTTCATTGCAATCTCGATCACATCCTGCGGGCGGTCGGCTTCGGCGGCGATCACAAATTCCTGGTCGTCGAGTCCAAGCGAATACATGGTATGCAAGTGAATTCCAGGCATCTCATCCACCAACCTCATTTGTTCCTGGATCATGCGCTGACGGTCGTCAAACGGCAACTGATACCAGGTGCGAGTCTTGGTGTAGGGATAGACCATCATGTACTTGTGATTGCCTGGACGAATATAGCCTCGCATCGGCGTGGGATTGTTGTCCTCATGGCCGATCAGGTATTGCGAGCGGCGGGTCATCGCCAACATGGAATGAGCTTCCGACAAGTAGGCTCCCATCGCCGTTCTCATCATGTCGGAGTGGGCAGAGCTCAGGCAATCGAGCGAATAACAGATTCGCCACAGCATCATGTCGCAGTCGGGTCGCAGGCCCATGGTGGAATAGCTCAGGATGCGCATTTCGTTGGTGGCCCAGCGCTCGAGAGCTTGCTGGAACTCCTGTTTTTGCTCGGTGCGATCAGCGATGGGTAAGAGCCGCCATGCGGGATTCACCTTGAGAAAACTGAAACTGACGATCTGACAACGCGATTCGACTTTGTCGGGCATAATTTTGATCCCTAGGGAATTTTACTCAAACTCGGGAGAGGCGGCGCGGCTCAACGAGAAAGTATTGTCAACGTTACCAAATGGAAACGCGGAATGCCGCTTGCATTGACGGGCACCAAAGCGCTGGTTAACCTGTGAACATGGCCGTTAAGTCGATTCAACTCGGGCAGGTATGGCGCAACGAGGCCGACGCCCAAAACTACCTTGTCACCAAGGTCTATAACGAAGTTTTCGCGCAATTCGCCATGCTCCGAAAGGCTGACAGCACCGCCGCCAGTGCCGATTCCGTTCGTATCAAGGTCCAGAAAACCAACGAGGGCGTTACTCTGCCTGGCTACGTTTTCACCCAGGATTCGGATAGCTTCTGAGACCGCCGAGGAGCAGTTTCTAAAAATCGAATGATCTCTCGCATCATCTCCGTTCTCAGTGTGTATATCGTCGCGGTGATCTCGAAAATGGGATACGGTGGCATCGTACTGCTCATGGCAATTGAGTCGGCGTGCATACCATTGCCGTCCGAAGTCATCATGCCATTTTCGGGATACCTGGTTCATACCGGGCGTTTCCAACTGTTCTGGGTCGCCACGTTCGGAGCGCTGGGCTGCAACCTTGGATCGTTGATCGCGTACTACATCGGGTATCACGGTGGTCGTCCGCTGGTGGAGCGTTACGGCTCCTACATCCTGCTAAGCCGGAAAGAACTGGATTGGGCGGATCATTTCTTCGCGCGCTATGGCAACCGCACGGTGTTCATCAGCCGCCTGCTGCCGGTAGTGCGTACCTTCATCGCGCTACCAGCCGGTATAGCGCGTATGCCGCAGCTGCGCTTTCATCTCTATACGTTTCTCGGCTCCTGGCCGTGGTGCCTGGCCCTGGCCTACATTGGGATGCGACTGGGTGAGAAGTGGGACAGCGATCCGCGGCTGAAGATGTGGTTCCACCGATTCGATGCGCTGATCGCACTGTTTCTGATAACCGGGATGGTGTGGTTTCTCTGGTCGCACTGGCGGCATCGGATTCGTGCCGCCGAATAGAGCTTACTGGGGCTGCTGATCGGATGGCCGCTTGGGCGGTGTCGCTTCCTCGGGCTTCACGGCGCTCTTCGCGGGCAGGGCGCTGTTCCAGATAGCGCGATAGATTAGCCAGGACCCGTCCGCCTGTTTCTTCAACACACGCATAATGTTGTAGGTGCGGTCGACTTCCGGACCCGGATTCATCGGCGAAACACGAGTTTGAATGGTTCCGTATTCGCTGGCGTAGTCGCCCATGATTCGAACTTCCTGCCATGCCTGCTCATAGCCGAGAATCTGGAAGTTCTCCATCTCCTTGGCCTCTTGTTCGAGATACGCTCGATTGCCTTCCAGACCGCTGATAGCGGCGTGTCCCGGCGGCATGGTAACGATCTCGGGATCCCAGAGAAGTTCGAGAGCACGAACATCGAGCGCCAGATTTGCTTTGATCTCCTTGTCATCTAGCTCCTGGATGGCAGCGCGATCTTCCGCCGCGGACGTTGGCTCCGAGGTTTTGGGAGCAGGGCGGCGGTGCGAGGCTTGTGCATGAGACAGGGTACTGAGCGCCATCAAGAAACAAAGAAGAAGAAGGGAACAGTTGCGCATTCACGGTCCTCCACGACTAGTTAGAGCGGAGATACTCGAGGCACTACAAGGAAGAAATAGTATCAGGGAGCGGAAGCGCTTCCGCGGGTGAGGGTGGCGACGGAGCCGGCATCGGGAGACTTGGGCAGGACATTGTTGGCGATGCCCTGGTACAAGGCGTTGGCGATACGGTCACGATAGGCGCTGGTGCGAAGCTGTTGTTCATCCGCCTCGCTGCTGATGAAAGAAATCTCTGCGAGTACGGCGGGCATCTGCATGTCGCGCAGAACGACGAAAGGCGCTGAGCGAACGCCGCGATCACGAACCGAAACCTGGGTGCTGCTGAGGTTGTGGATCAGGGACTGCTGCACGGCAGCGGCAAAGCGGCGCGCGCGATCGGAAGAGTCGGTTCCGCGAGCGCCAGAACCACCGGCATTTTCCATTACTTCCGAAGAGGATTTGAAGTAATACGTCTCCACGCCGTTAACCGTGGGAATCAGGCTGGAGTTGGCGTGAATCGAGATGAAGAAATCAGCGTTGGCCTTGCGAGCCAGAGCGCTGCGGTTCTCCAGGGAAATGTAGTGGTCATCCTTGCGCGTGTAGAGAACATGCGCGCCGAGATCGTGTTCGAGCAGCTTGCCGAGACGGCGAGCCACGTCGAGTGTGAGCTGCTTTTCCTGCAGACCATTATGGCCAATGGTTCCGGTATCGTGTCCGCCGTGGCCGGGATCGATAACGACCGTCAGCGCGTGCGGTGTTACAGCGGCTGGCGCTTCCGGAGTCGTGAACTGGGCAGTCGGGGACGCGTCGGACTTGGTTGTGTCGAATTCGATCACCAGTCCATCAGGATTGCTGGTCTCGGTCGCGGTGTACTCCAGCGGACGCGCCAGGTCGAACACGACACGAGTGACGCCCGTGGGAGAGCGGCCGATGCGCACACGCTGCAACATGCTGTCGTTGATCGCGAACACGCGGTCGCGAGGAGGTCCGAACTCGACTCCCGGCAGATCGAAGTAAACGCGCTCGGGATTGTGGAGCCGCACCGAGGTGTAGGTGATCTTCTTGTCGAGAGCGATGGTGATCATGGCGCGGCCGTCCGCCATCCAGTAGCGAACGCCAGGCATCAGGGAACGGCCTAACTCGAGCGAGCCAACGGGCGCGGGCGATGCGGCCTTCGTGCCAGCGTCGGGCGTCAACTCTGAGGCAGACTCTGCCTTGACCGGAATCGGCGGAGCGTGGTGCCGCATGTAGTAGCCGCCGCCTAACACTGCCGCGAGTAAAACGAAGAGCACCGCGGAAATCAGTACAGTGCTGCTGACTTCGGTATCGGCGTGCGCGGTACTGAGGAATTCTTCCGCCTCCGGAGCGGCGTTCTTCGTTGGTGCAACCGGCTTCGGCAGGGAAGCAGGAAGAGGCGGCGCGACCGTCGCGGCCCTCGGCGGGTTTACTGGTCTTGGAAGACTGGCAGCTTGCGGTGAACTCTGTGCGGCTACGGCCTCTGCTGGCTTGGCGGTCGTGACCGGATATTTGATCTCCGGTTCCTTCTCGACAATCGCAGGGGGCGCGGACTTGATGGTCTCCACGAGCAGGCGGGGAGTGATGGCTTGCAGCAGGGGAGACTGCTTGTGCAACTGTTCGAGGACAAGCGCGGCGATGTAGCGCAGCAGTTGCAGGTCGCTCGAACTGAAATTCGCGGGACGATCGGAAAACAGCCCGAGGATGCCGATGAGCTCGTCTTGGGCCTGCAACGGGACGTACAGGATTGAACTGACGCCGAGTGCGCGTGATGTAATGGCATCGACGCGTGGATCGGTTTCGGCGTTGATGCAAAGCACGCTCTGTCGCATGCGCGTGCATTCGGCGGCGAGTCCATGATCGAGGGGAACTGGGGAACCGGTGTCGGGGGCGATGCGCCCGCTGCGGGCCACGCAGACCATGGCCTCTTCGGTTCCAAGAGCGAGTGCTGCGCCCGAGGCGCCGGTCAAATTCTGGGCGCTGGCAACAATGCGAGTCAGCGAGACATGAATGCCTTCCGCGGATTCGACTTCGGCGTTCTTCTCCGAAGCGAGGCGCGAGATCTCGCCCTTGAGTCTCTGATTTTCCTGCTGGACGGTAAAGGCGAAGGCAAGAAGCGCTTGCAGGAAATCGCGGTCTGGCAAAGCGGTTCCAGCCGTCCGCATGCGAACGCGATGATTGCCGCGAAAGACAGCTTTGTCGTTGCCCGCCAAATTACTCCCGCTGCATCTCTCGTCTTCGACGACGGAGGCCTGGCGCAGGTTTGTTTCTCCTATTATTTGTGAGTTCTACCTATGTTTTCAAGAAGAAGCGTAGGGCCGTGCCAGTTTTGTCACTCACTCGTCCGGTGGGGCTGGGGAAAGGGGATGAACCTAAGTGCAAACTCGGATAGACGGAGCGGGCAATTGTGCTATAGTCCGGTTCATCGAGGCGAGTATCTGAATGAAAACCGTATACGAGGCACTACGCGACCTTTTACGTGGCAAAGAACTGGAGATTAAGCGCCTGGAAAAAGAGATTGAGGCCCTCCGCATCGTTCTGCCGATCGTGGCCGACTCGAAAGAGACGGTCGATTCCGAGGAATTCCGCCCGAAACAGCCGTTTGTGGTGGAGGGAGCCGCTACGCCTAAGGCCCCCGGCTATGTGAGCCCGGAACTGGAGGCGGTATTGGCAAAAACGTCAACGCCCAACCAGCCGGCCGCCAACAGTGCCGCTGACGGCGCCAAGCACCGAACGAGCTGGCCGTAGAGCGGTTTGTTGCCAAGGTTTGTGCCGGGCTGGCCATGCATGGTCAGCCCGTGCCAGTTATACGTCCCGCCTGTTGTGCTCGCTGAATCAAGGCTAGAAGCTCAATCGTCTGCTCAGACGGACGGAATTCCTCCGTCCTACGTTCCCACGCCGTTGTCGGACGCCGGTGCGGGCCTAACCTGCATCACGCCAATTCGGTCACTCGTTGCCGACGGTAGTCACGTCAGATCCATTCTCGGTTCTCTGCTCTGCGGTGAGATGGAAGCGCACGGCAGAGGACTGGAAAAAGTATTAAATTAGATATAGTCTAAAGTGCTTTATGGATGCAGAGGCGATTAAGCGGTCCTTTGACGGCGGCGGGTTACGGTGCACTCCTCAGCGCTACGCCGTGATGGCATTTCTGATGGAGCACACCGGACATCCTACGGCTGCGGAAATCTTTGAAGGCGTGAATCGCGCCCATCCACGCTGTTCAAGGGCTACAACTTATAACAATCTTCGGGATCTGGTGAAGGCGGGCTTGGTGCGCGAAGTGGCCGTCGAGGGCCGTGCCGCACGGTTCGACGCAAAAGGGATACGGCATCACCACTTCATTTGCGACGACTGCGGTAATGTTGAGGACATGGAGTGGTTCAATGTGCCCAAGCCAGCTTCACGCTCTCTCGGTAAGCGGATTGTTCGCGAATGCGAGCTGATTTTCCGCGGACTCTGTATGAAGTGCGCTTCGCAGCACGCTTCCCGTTAAAAGCCGTCGGCGCGCGCATGCCGGAGAACGGCCGTCGCAAGGTGCGGCGGACGATGGAATGAATGGGAAAGGAAGTTTGGGTTCGTATATCGGCAGCAATCTTTTAGGAATAATGCGAAGGAGGATGAAACTATGGAGAAAGAACTCTCCACCGCAGCGGGGGCGTCTGTCCCTCAGACTCACGAGCAAAACTCTTCCAGCGAAGGCAAGTGCCCGGTAGCACACGGCTCTCGCAAGGCGCAAACCAATACCGACTGGTGGCCGAACCAGTTGAACCTCAAGGTTCTTCATCAGCACTCCAACCTCTCCGATCCAATGGGGGAGGAGTTCGATTATGCCAAGGAATTCAAAAGTCTCGACCTTAATGCAGTAATCAAAGACCTTCATGCAGTGATGACGGACTCGCAGGACTGGTGGCCAGCCGACTTCGGTCACTATGGCCCCCTCTTTATACGCATGGCGTGGCACAGCGCGGGGACGTACCGCATCGGCGACGGCCGCGGCGGGGCGGGAGCAGGTCAGCAGCGCTTTGCGCCGCTTAACAGCTGGCCGGACAACGTGAATCTCGACAAAGCTCGACGGCTGCTGTGGCCGATCAAGCAGAAGTATGGCCGGAAAATATCGTGGGCCGACCTGATGGTTCTGGCGGGCAACGTCGCCCTCGAATCGATGGGCTTCAAGACCTTCGGTTTCGGCGGCGGGCGCGAGGATACATGGGAGCCTGAAGAGGACATCTTCTGGGGTCCCGAGGGCAAGTGGCTCGCGGATGAGCGCTACAGCGGCGATCGTGATCTCTCGAATCCTCTCGGCGCGGTGCAGATGGGCTTGATTTACGTGAATCCGGAAGGACCCAACGGAAATCCTGATCCACTCGCCGCGGCACGGGATATCCGAGAGACCTTCGCACGCATGGCGATGAATGATGAAGAGACGGTGGCGCTCATTGCGGGCGGGCATACCTTCGGTAAAACCCATGGCGCGGGCGACGCGGCGCTGGTGGGAGCGGAACCGGAAGCCGCTACGATCGAGGAGCAGGGCCTGGGCTGGAAGAGTAAGTTTGGCACGGGCAAAGGCGGCGACGCTATCGGCAGCGGCCTGGAGGTTATTTGGACCACGACGCCGACGAAGTGGAGCAACAACTTCTTCACCAATCTGTTCAGCTACGAATGGGAGCTGACCAAGAGCCCGGCCGGAGCGCATCAGTGGAGACCGAAGAATGGCGGCGGCAACGGAACAGTGCCGGATGCGCACGATCCGTCAAAGAAGCACGCTCCATCCATGCTGACCACCGACCTCTCCTTACGTTTTGATCCTGCGTATGAAAAGATTTCGCGGCGCTTCTACGAGCATCCGGATCAGTTCGCTGATGCGTTTGCTCGAGCTTGGTTCAAGCTGACGCACCGCGATATGGGTCCGATCGAGCGCTATCTTGGGCCGCTGGTTCCCAAGGAAGTGCTTATCTGGCAGGATCCGGTTCCCGCGGTGAATCATCCGCTCATCGACAACAAGGACGCCGTCGCCCTGAAGACGAAAATCCTCGGGTCCGGGTTGTCGACTTCACAGTTGGTCTCGACCGCGTGGGCCTCGGCATCGACGTTCCGCGGTTCCGATAAGCGGGGCGGAGCGAACGGCGCGCGCATCCGCCTGGCGCCGCAGAAGGACTGGGAAGTCAACCAGCCGGCTGAGTTGGCGAAGGTGCTCCAGAAACTCGAGGCAATCCAGAAAGAGTTCAACGCTTCGCAATCGGGCGGAAAGAAAGTATCGCTTGCCGACCTGATTGTTCTGGGCGGCGACGCCGCTATCGAGGAAGCCGCGAAAAAGGCGGGAGTCGATGTGAAGGTTCCCTTCACGCCGGGGCGCACGGATGCATCGCAGGAACAGACCGATGTGCATTCGTTTACTCCACTCGAGCCGACCGCGGATGCATTCCGAAACTACTCTCGCGGGAAGCAGCGCCTGTCACCTGAGGAGCTGTTGGTTGATAGAGCGCAGTTGCTCAGGCTAACGGCACCGGAAATGGCAGTGCTTGTTGGCGGAATGCGTGTACTGGGAGCAAATGCCGGGAACTCGAAGCACGGCGTCTTCACCAAGCGTGCAGGGACGCTGACGAACGACTTCTTCGTCAACCTGCTCGACATGAACACGAAGTGGCAGCCGGGATCCAATGGCTCGGGCGGTGTATACGAAGGACGGGACCTGAAAACCAACGAGGTCAAGTGGACAGCTACCCGTGTCGACCTGATCTTCGGTTCGCACTCGCAGTTGCGGTCGCTGGCGGAAGTCTATGCGTCAGCAGATGCCAAAGAGAAGTTCGTGAAGGACTTCGTGGCGGCGTGGAACAAGGTGATGAACGCGGATCGGTTCGACCTCGCCTGATCTGTGCAGAAAGGTTTTCGCGGGGCTCCAAGGGCGCGGCGAGACCCGGCTGGTGATCGATACCAGAACGGGTCTGTGCGGGTCCTAAGGAGCCCGCGGGAACCTGGACGTTGGATCTGATGATTATGACGGGGTAGCGTCTGTGTTCTGTGGCTAGCCCTGACCTGTTTCCTATACCCCACCTTCAATGTCGCTAAAGTATGTATTACCTCAGTAATTTGAATCAGTTACGAACCGGGCCTACCATCAGCATCAAATGCCCCATCGGAATGAGGAACGGACCCCGTTGCGTCTGACCACCCTGGTGTGGGGAATGGACGGCAATGGGCACGTGTTTATGGAGCAAGTCCAGACCTTGGACATCTCCCCGATGGGAGCTCGCCTGAAAGGTCTGACGCACACGGTCGCGCCTGGCGCCATCCTCGGCGTCCAGAACGGTGACAACCAGGGACGCTTCGAAGTCGTGTGGGTCGGCGAGGACGGCACGCCGCGCGAGGGGCAGGTCGGCGTCCGCTGCGTTCAAGTCGGACAGAACATCCGCAAAAATATTCTTTACATCGACGATCAGGAGCACGAGCTCGAGCGCCGGCGCTCCATGCTCGAAGCTTTTGGCTACGGCGTTCACACGGCCATGAGCGGCCGCGAAGCTTTTGAAGAGCTCGCCGGATTTCATTTCCACGGCGTAGTGCTCGACCATCCGTTGCCGGACATCGACACCACGGAGTTCATTGAACAGGTACAACACAGGCAGCCGCAGGCCAAGACAGTCATCCTCTCGGCTTTTCCTGGTAAGCTTCCAGAGCGCGCTCTCGCCATCGCGGACGCATTTGTGCACAAAGGCGAGAACCACAATCGGCTAGTACAAACGATGGAGCAGTTGATTGGTCCGGGGGCCACGCTGAAGTGGCCGATTACGCGGACCGTGCAGCGTTATGCCGTCGTCGTGCCGCTTACCGTGCGAGTACTGCGTTCCGGCGTGAACGTTACGTTGCATGGCAAGTCCACAGATCTAAGTGAAGGCGGCGTGGGAGTGCAGGTCGAATCCGGAGAGTTCATTCCCGGTGAGATCGTTACCGTGGAGTTCAGTCTGCCGACTCTTGCGCATCCGATGCGCATTTACGGCACGGTGCGCCATCGTAAGCTCGACGACTACGGAATCGAATTCGTGAATATGAGCCACGATCACCGCCAGGCGATCCGTGATCTGTGCGATGTGTTGGTTCCGATGGATGTGCCGCAGTAAAACCTATTTCTCGCCGATCTGCGTGAACTTCTCCACTACTTTCTCGTAGCGCTTCCATGGCAACAGCGCACGCAATAACAGTGTCACCTTCGCATCCGTTCCGATCACATATCTGAGCTTCGGGTTCGGATCATCGGCGACTCGGCCGATCAATCGCGAGACGGCAGCGGCGCTGGGACGCCCTTTAGACCCGCTCTTCTTCACGAACTCGGAGAAGCGTTGCGCCCGCGCATGATTCGGAGCGCTGGCGTCGGATGCGAATTTGCCGACCTCGACGTTTCGCACCCAGATATCCGTTTCAAATGCGCCGGGTTCGACGAGCACCACGCGAATCCCCAGCGAACGCAGTTCGATACGCAGCGATTCGCTCCATCCTTCGAGCGCAAACTTCGAAGCCGAATATGTGCCCACCACCGGCTGACCGACTCTGCCCGCAACCGAAGTCACCATAATGATGTGGCCGGACTTCTGCGCTCGCATGAAGGGAATCACCTCCTTGGTCACGGCGACGTGCCCGAAGAAGTTGGTTTCGAACTGCTTGCGGATTTCATCGAGATAGAGGTCTTCGGCGAAGCCGGCCATCGCAAAGCCGGCATTGTTGACCAGCACGTCGATGCGCTGGTGATCGCGAATTGTCTGCTGAACTGCATGCGTTATCGAGAGGGGCTGCGTGATATCGAGTGGCAGAACCTCGATGCGATTGCTCACGCCAGCTTCGCTGGCTGCTTTGTCGAGTCGGTCGCGGCGCGCAGGATCGCGCATGGTTGCCACGACGTGATAGTTCCGTCGCGCCAGTTCCACTGCGCTTAGTAATCCGATTCCACTCGACGATCCCGTGATGAAGGCAATCTTGGACATATCAGTCTCTCAGTGTTGCGGTCGATCAGTCTTTCAGTCCGTCAGTCTATCTGTGAATACCGTACTCGGTAATGAATAGAGCAGATTTTCTGAATATCAGCCGCACTTTCTCTGTTCTCCCACACAATGCGCTGAGCGACTGATTGACGGACAGACTGATCGACTGGCCGACTCATCATTGCTTTTCTTCTCTCAATACGAGAACATAGTTCGTTTTGCATCATCATTTTTGTTTTGATAGGAAACGCTTATGGCATCGCGGCAGAGTTCTGTATCCGGCAAGACCTCGCAACCGGGAAGCGAGATCCAGCCGGCGAAGGGTAAGTTGGGCGTAATGATCCCCGGCATGGGTGCGGTGGCGACGACCTTCGTCGCGGGTGTGGAAGCAATACGCAAGGGTCTGGCACAACCGATCGGCTCGCTGACGCAGATGGGGACCATTCGTCTCGGCAAGCGTACTGATGGCCGATCGCCAAAGATCAACGAGTTTGTTCCTCTGAGCAAATTGAACGATCTGGTTTTCACGGGCTGGGACATCTTCGAGGACGACATGTACTCCGCAGCCAGCAAGGCCGGCGTGCTGGAGCAAGAACTGCTGGGACGCGTGAAGCCGTTCCTGAAAACCATCAAGCCGATGAAGGCTGTTTTCGACCACAATTACATCCGCAACATCGACGGTCCCAACAAGAAGAAAGGGAAGTCGAAGATGGACCTGGCGGAGCAGGTGCGTGACGATATCCGCAAGTTCCGCAAGAGCAGCAAGGCCGACCGGCTGGTGATGGTCTGGTGTGCATCCACCGAGGCGTTCCTGAAGCCGAGTGAAATTCACAGTTCGATCGCGAAGTTCGAAAAGGCTCTGACCAAGTCCGATGCGAAGATCGCACCGTCGATGATCTACGCCTACGCCGCCCTGAAAGAAGGTGTGCCCTTCGCGAACGGCGCGCCGAACCTGACCGTCGATATCCCTGCGATGCTCGAGCTATCGCGCGAGATGGAAGCGCCCATCTGCGGCAAGGACTATAAGACCGGCCAGACGTTGATGAAGACGATTCTGGCGCCGGGATTCAAGGCGCGCTTACTCGGAATGAACGGATGGTTCTCCACCAACATTCTCGGTAATCGCGATGGCGAAGTGCTCGATGATCCGGCTTCATTCAAGACGAAAGAAGAGTCGAAGCTGTCGGTGCTGGAGTACATCCTTCAGCCCGATCTCTATCCGCAGCTCTACGGCAACATCTGCCACAAGGTGAAGATTAATTACTATCCGCCGCGCGGCGATAACAAAGAAGGCTGGGACAACATCGACATCTTCGGCTGGCTTGGCTATCCGATGCAAATCAAGGTTGACTTCCTCTGCCGCGATTCGATCCTCGCTGCGCCCATCGTGCTTGACCTGGTGTTGCTGCTCGATTTGGCGCAGCGCACGTCGTCGCTGAAGGGACTCGGCATCCAGGAGTGGCTGAGCTTCTATTTCAAATCACCCATGACCGTTCCGGGCCTGTATCCCGAGCACGATCTATTCATTCAGTTGATGAAGCTGAAGAACACCTTGCGCCACTTGAAGGGCGAGGAACTCATCACTCACCTCGGCCTGGAATACTACGACTGAGAAAGCGGTTCGCCGACTTGGCAGACTATGAAGCCCTGCCTTCCTCAAGGGGAAGACGGGGCTTTGTTCTGGAACAGCAATAAACCTGATCCCAGCATCCAATCCGGTGTGAAATACCTGCTCCTCGCAGCGCTTATCTGCGCTTCCACCGTGGTTTCTGCTGTTTCCGGGACCTTCCGCGGGGTCCTGGTTCAAGACCCCGTCAGCCAAGACGCACACAAATGGATCTACCTGGAATCGCCGAATGGGTCAGTCCGCCGGGTGGAAATATCGCGTGCTGAAGTAGTCTTTGGGGAAGAGGTTGGCCGCGCCAGCCAGCAGGCGAGTCCTTCCAAGGCCCTCAGGAAGGGCGCTGGACTTCGTGTGACTGCCTCCCAGGACGAATCGGGAGAGTGGGCAGCTACACGGGTTGAAATCCTCGAAATGCCGCCGAAATAGGTCTGGTACAGGTTCGCGCAACTTTTTCTGGGACTTGGAGTTGCTATGAAATAGGAAATAGCGCGTCCGTCCTGAGTGGGCGGGCGTGTCTAAATCTTCCAGGGCGCATCCAATTTGGACAGGGGAGACCCCTCTGGGTCTTATAATGGAACCATCCAGCAAGCTTGCGATCGGCTCGCAAAGGGAGTCGGAAATGAAGTCACGCGCGTACCTCCTCAGCTTCCCACTATTTCTTCTGACGCTACTGCCTTTGGCGATGGCTCAGAACAGCCAGACCCCAGCGAGTACGCAACCTTCAGCGCAGGCGCAGACGTCGACTACGCAGTCGACACAGCAGCAGCCCGCGCAAACGCAGCAACCGGTCGCGACTGGAGAAGCGCCACCGCCGGCCGACAGTCAGCCCGCCGCAAATCAGACATCGGCTTCCAGCACTCCGAGTGCGACGTCGGAAACGCACGACGGCGGCAAAAATGATATCGATGCCATTGGGAACCGCAAGATCGGCGGGAAGGGCCTAGGCAACTGGTATTCGCTGGAGAAAGAGATCCAGATGGGCAAGAGCTACGCCCAGCAGGTGGAAGCCAGCGTAAAGCTCGTCCAGGATCCGGTGGTCACCGAGTACGTAAATCGCATTGGGCAGAACCTGGTGCGGAATTCTGATGCGAAGGTGCCGTTCACCATCAAAGTGGTGGATTCCGACGAGATCAACGCTTTCGCGCTGCCTGGCGGATTTTTCTATGTCAACTCCGGGTTGATTATCGCGGCGGACAACGAATCCGAACTGGCCGGCGTGATGGCGCATGAAATTGCTCATGTCGCAGCACGACATGCTACGCGGCAAATGACGCGCGCACAATATGCCAACTTCGCGACGGTTCCGCTGATCTTCGTCGGCGGTGGTATCGGGTACGCTGCTTACAACGCGATGAGCCTGGCGTTGCCGCTAACTTTCCTGAGCTTCTCGCGCGGCTTCGAGGCCGAGGCGGATTACCTGGGCCTGGAGTACATGTACAAGACTGGGTACGATCCACAGTCATTCATTGCGTTCTTCGAGAAGGTAGAAGCGAAAGAGAAGAAGAAGCCGGGCACGCTGGCGAAAGCCTTCTCCACGCACCCGCCGACTCCGGATCGTATCGAGAAGTCACAGGAAGAGATTGCGAAGGTGTTGCCGTCGAAACCTGAGTATGTTCTGGATACCTCGGAGTTCGACACCGTAAAGGCGCGGCTGGCGCTGCTTGAGAACCGCCACAAGATCCAAGAGGAGAAGGACACGAATCGTCCGACATTGCGGCGAACTTCTTCTTCCAGCGATAGCAGCGGGAACACCAGCAACACGAGCAGTAATTCGGGCTCGAACAACGGCAACAATGGCGACGATCGTCCGACGTTGAAGAAGCGCGACGATTAGTTTCTAAGTGCAGGCGTGGCATTCGGGGGAGTATTGAGTTCCGTTTCGGGACAAATACTCCCCCTTATTAGTGTCGCGCACCGCGCTCGACATGAAAGTTGAAGGGATTGGTTTCCAAACGCGGGCGAGGGCGCCGCGCCACCTACTACCGTGTCGATGAAGCGGCGAGCTCGTCCAGGGCTGCGGACGCCCCCTTCAGATCATCCACGCCGAAAACCAGAATTCCGCGCGTCCCGCCGGGTTCCACCCCGCAATAGGAATAGTCGATGTTCACCCTGGCCTCGCCTAAGCACGCGGCAGCGCGTCCGAACTCTCCGGGCCGATTCGGAAGCCGCACGACGGCGACCACTGTGCGCTCAAAGATCATGTGCAGGCCGCCGAGAACGGTTTGGGCGGTGTCGGAGTCGTCCACGAGGAATCGGGCGAGGCTTTCGCCTTCTTCGACAAAGGACTGAAACGCGAGAATATTGACTCCGCGCTCCCCGAGCGCAAGACAGCATTTACCGAGTGCGCCGGGTTTGTCCTCGATGGTGACGGTAAATTCTTGCGCCGTGGCCATAATTAATGGGAATTGTACATGACAGCGGTTCAATCGGCCGCTTGAAGCCTCTGTCGTCCCCGCCCGAGAGCATCTCGGTTTTCGAGACGCAGACGAAGGCGCCCCGCGCCACAGAAGCGAACGGCCCACTCAAGCCAAAGGAGACGGCTTGAGTGGGCACTGGGGTCCATCTTGCGGCGATAGGGAGTTGATCAATCAGCAGGCACCACAACCTTTAACACTTGGCCTGCTCCCACCGGGGGCGGACCAAAACCCCAATTGGAGACATACAAATTGCCGTCAGGGCCGAACGTCATTGCGGTGGGCAGCGAAAGTCCCGTCGCAATGGTTGCGTAGTTGTTCTTTCCGTCCACACGCAGAATTGTTCCAGTACCGGGAGTGGGGAATTGATTCTGCGTCGTATTTTCGAGCACATAGAGGCGGCCCTTTTTATCGAAGGCCATCCCCAGGATGTCGCTCAAATTGATAAACACCGTTGTGACCTCGCCAAACGGAGTAATCTTCAGGATCTTCGAAGAGCCGTCCTTGATCGGAAACGTGTCGAGATTTCCTACATAGAAATTTCCGCCATAAAGGGCAACAGCCGTAGGCACGATGTGGCCCTGGAACTTGGAAATATCGACGACTCGGTGGATGAACCCGTTCGGGAAAATCGCGTCAAGCTCTCCGTGGTTCGGTTCAACCGAGAACAGGATTCCGCCTGACTCGACCATGCTGTACCACGTCCCGTCGGGCTCGAAATCGCCGGGATTCGGGTTTGCAACTGGATGTGTTTTCACAAAAGCAGAGAGATTGGCGATTGGAGTAGTCGTGCCATCTGAATTCACGCGCAGCACTTGGTTATTAGTGCCGGCCAAGCCATGTGAACATCCCGCGCCGGCAAGAACCGCGTAAAGTGTGTGTCCGATAAAGGCGACGTCGGCGACACCACTTACAAGACTGCCTTGGTCAGGTGACGTCTGGCTCGAGGGAAGATGGTCTGCCACTGTGGTTACTGCTCCATTTGGAGTGATCTTCGAGATTCTGCTGGTGAATCCACCTGTGTAGGGCCCGACGGGGCCTGGCACCTGCGGGCAAGTTCCCTGAGTAGAGGACGAACCGCCGGCTCCTCCTTCGGCGACGTAAAGATTCCCATCGGGCCCAAACTTCAGGCCGCGGGGATTATTGAACCCACCGGCGAAGACGCTCACATTCGAAGATGGAGTCTGTGCCGCAAGAGTTGTTGGCCGCGCAAACATCAACAGCAATGCGGCACTCAGAACTGCTGTAAGAATCTGTCGTTTCATTTCTCTTCTTCCTTGCCATCCGGATTTTGGTTTTGGATCCATCCGTGCAGCGACGGATCGGGACTGGGGATGGGCGCCATTGAAACGGTAGAGGCCGAAGCAACACAATTCTCCAGTGCTCCTTTTCGTCTCCTTTTTGGCTCTACATCCAACTGATTGAGAGATCGACGTTTAGCTGCGCATTCGGACAAAAGTCCCTCGAATGGAGACCGATGCTACAATCCCACCCACATCTTTCGGGGTTCTCACAAGGTGAAGGTGTGGAA
This sequence comes from Terriglobia bacterium, assembly GCA_963826275.1. Classification (GTDB taxonomy): domain Bacteria; phylum Acidobacteriota; class Terriglobia; order Terriglobales; family Acidobacteriaceae; genus JAJPJE01. Next base: position 109,638 of record CAWGWI010000023.1, read on the forward strand.
GAACGGCATCCAGTCGATGCGGTCCGCTTTGGCCCCTATGAAGTTCGCTTACTGACCCAAGAGGTCTTTAAAGGCGAAATGCGCCTCAAGCTGCCTCCCAAGGCATTTCAGGTGCTGCGCCTGTTGCTCGAAGCAAACGGACAACTCGTCACACGAGAAGAGTTCCATCGGGCCTTGTGGGCAGCGAACACATTTGTTGACTTCGAGCACGGGCTGAACAATGCCGTTAAGAAACTGCGAGATGTGCTCAATGACTCGCCAGAGATTCCGCGGTATATCGAAACGCTGCCGAGGTTGGGTTATCGCTTTATCGGGAAGGAGACCGAACCTGCCCGAATGGTTGAACCAGCCGTGCCCGAGCCGCAACAACGGTCTCAATTCTCGAGGAGAACCGCGGCGTGGGCGATCGTGGCAGTTGTGTGTGTCGCAGCTGCCTTTGCTGGAGGAACGCTTCGGCACAGAGCTGAAATTGTTCCCCTGACCCCCGTCCCGTTTACGGCATTTCCCGGGCTTGAGGTCTCGCCTACTTTTTCACCCGATGGCTCGCAGATTGCGTTTGCTTGGAGCGGAGATCTGGGACACTCGCAGTCCATCGCCTTCGATCTCTACACCAAGGTGATTGGCAGCGAGGAAACTCTGCGCTTAACCACGCAGCCCTCGGAATGGATTAGCCCGGCCTGGTCTCCAGACGGGCGGCAAATCGCGTTCCACCGAATCTCTGGGGAAGGGACCGGCCTTTATTTGATTTCTGCCTTAGGAGGACCAGAGAAGAGAATTAAAGCGACAAAAGCTGTCGAGTCGAATGCGCAAATCAGTTGGTCACCGGATGGAAAGTACATAGCGTACGCCGATTCATTAACCCCCAACGGCGAGTCGAGAATCTTCCTGCTTTCTCCTGAAACACTCGAATCCAGGCAAATTCCTCACGTTGACGAATGTCAGGAGGAGTTTCGTCCGGCCTTTTCTTCTGGTTCCAACTTGTTGGCATACGCCTGTTACCTGCGGTCCGGCGGATTCGGTCTGTATTCAATGGTTGTTCCAGAAGGGTATCCACAATTGATCAAAACACTCTCGGGCTACTTACTGGGAGTCGCATGGACAGGGGATGGACGCCGCCTTGTCATTTCCCGGCATGAAGACGGAAAACCTGATGAATTGCTTGAAGTGAATGCCAGCGATGGTTCCTTTGAAAAACTTCCATTCGGCGGCAACGGGTCGTTGCCAGCGGTGTCGCTTAAAGGCGACAAGCTCGCTTACGCCGCTTCCGGCGATTCCAACATCGCCATCTGGCGCGCAGACCTGGCGGATTTGAACTCGGCGCCCGTTAGGTTTATATCTTCGACGTACAACGATGAGACTCCCCAATACTCGGCTGATGGAAAGCACATTGCTTTTAGTTCGAGCCGCGGAGGAAACAGCGAAATCTGGATCTCCGATGAGAGGGGAATGCATCCGATGCAGGTCTCGCATCTGGGTAACCCCTCGACTGGACTTCCAGTGTGGTCTCCCGACGGCAAACAAATAGCGTTTGATTCCAGGAAGGGTGGCCACGCGAACATTTACGTGGCCGATCTCGGCGAGATGCTTCCGCATAAGCTGAAAACCGATCTGAACGATATTGCGCATCCCTGGTGGTCAAGAGATGGGAAGTGGATCTACTTCCTCGGGGGCACCGACGATACATTGGGAGAGCGGATCTACCGGTGTCCCGCATCCGGAGGAGAGGCTGTTCCCGTATCCATTAGCCGAGGATTGGTTCCGGAGGAAGCTCCGGACGGCGCCGCAGTCTACTTTGCCTCAAATGTTGGCGGCTTTTGGAAGCTTGTGCGCGCATCCTTACATGATCCGAGCTCTGAATCTGTGGTTCAAGAGGTGCCACCGCTTCGCTTCGTGGGTGACTGGACTCTGGTCAAGGGCGGCATCTACTTCATCCCAGCGAGTTCTCCCAGGACCATTCACTATGTCAACTTCGCGAACGGGAAGATCACTTCGCTTTTCACGGCAGACAAGCCATTTTTTGTTGGCCTGTCGGCGTCACCCGATCAACGCTGGCTGTTATTTACGCAGATCGAGGCGCCCGGAAGCGACATTATGTTGGTGGAGCACTTCCACTGATTGCTCGAGTGCTATGCATCTGGCGACGCGGACGGGGCTTCTGTCGCGAGGGCGCCCGCGCCACAACGTTCTGGTTCCTACTTGATGGCGTAGGAGCGCGCTGCCTGAGGTAGTGCCGCAGGCTCGTGGTCAGGCTGAACTACCTTCATCTGTTGCCAGTCATAGGCGAATTCTTTGCCGCAGTCGAGGCAGACGACATAGGTGCCGGTGAGGGCTGCTGCCCCGATACGGCGTTCGCCAGGCCTCTTGCTCCTTGGGAAACTGTAGTTGGCGTGAGAACAGCCAAAGAAACCTTCCATCAGCTTGCGGAACATGGGCTACCTCCAGAACCTGGCGGCCCTGGGAGAGAGCCACCTTTATGCGTCCTGAAAGATTAGATTCGGGAACTCAGGTTTTGGTTTCGTTTCGTGCGGGAAATCGAAAGCACACATGTTTACTTACACTTAGATGTGCAAATAACTTGCGAATGGAATGAGGATCAGGCACCGGAGGTACTGGGTTTCTTGGCGCGACACTTGGTCATGATGGCGGAGCGGAGACGGCCGCGTAAATCGTCGGGGAGTTCGTAGAGGGTGGAGTCGCGATAGATCTCGATGGTCTTCTTGGTGGTGTTGCAGATGACATAGCAGTTGTGGCACCACTGGAGGTGTTCTTCGAGCTCGACACGTGTGCGCTGGTCGAGCGAGTCGTCGAGGTAATCGGTTAGTTCTTTAAGAAAATCTTTGCAGGTCACTTGTTGCTGTCCCCACCCTTACGGGCCTTGAAGTACTTATTCAACCGCTCTCGTAACTGCAGTCGAGCTCTCAACAGACGCGACTTCACGGCGGGAATGCTCAAGCTCAGGGCCTCCGCGGTCTCCTCGGTTGACAGACCTTCCACGTCGCGCAATACAAACACGGTGCGGAAGCTGGGCGGCAATCCCTGAATCGTTTTACCGAGGATGTCCTTCAGCTCCGCCTGGTTATATTGCTGCTCCGGATTCGGACTCCAGTCCGCGATCTCGCGCGGCATGGAATCCTCTTCCGTACGAACCTCTTCGTCGAGCGAAACCATACGCTCCGGCCGTCTGCGGCGGAGCTTCATCAGCGCTTCGTTCACCGCAATGCGGACCAGCCAAGTGTAAAACTTGGACTGCATCTGAAATTGCGGCAAATTTTCGTACGCCTTCAGGAATGCGTCTTGCACAACATCTTCCGCGTCTTCGCGGTTCTGCGTAATGTGCTGCGCAATCCGGAAAACGTTCCGGTCGTAGCGTCTGACGAGTTCCTCGAACGCGCCGACATCGCCTGCTTTCGCGGCATTAACCAGTACCAGCTCTTCCGTGAGCGGCGCAGGTTCGTTCACCTTTTGGATGGCTCCCATGAGGCTCCCGATTCAGAAGTTTATCCGAGACTAAGCCATTGTAAATGGTCTGCGGGGCGGGTAGATGCCTTTTTGAAATCCATTTTCATCAGCGGTTTCCGGGGATTTTTGGGAGTTTTCCACCACTCGGTGGGGATTAAACCTAGGTAACCATGGTGTTATCGGAAGATTGCAATATAATCACCCCTTCCGGATTCCGAATTCCCGTTGCGGCTGGAGTTTCATGGCGGATAACAAGCAACTTACGGACGCGGTCGAGCAGATCATCGCGGAAGAGCTGGGCAAATCGTTTTCTCAGGTTCGTGCAGACGTGGGGCGACGCCTGGCGGAAGAATTGGTGGTTCCCGGCAATGCTGGCGAGCAACCGGTGAGCGAACTGTTGCGCGAGGCTACCACCCGGATCCAGGGTGCAACTGCTCAAGTAGAGATTCTGGACGCGCTGCTGGAAGGATGCGCGTCGTTCAGCGCAAGGTCGGCAATTTTTGTGGTTCGGGGAAACACAGCGGCAGGATGGCGGGCTCGGGGTTTTCAGGATAATGAGATCATCCGCACCACTCCGCTGGAGTTGGGCAACGGCCTGGCTGCACAGGCGATTTCGGCACGGGCTTCGGTGTCGGGACGTATGGAACAGTTTTACGGCAATGCCGGCGTGAAGTTCGGGTGGCCGGCGCGCGACGAGGTGGTGGTGCTGCCGCTGGTGGTGCGCGATCGATGCGTTGCGCTGCTATATGCCGATGGCGGCGATCCGGCGGGAAAGCTTGATTCGGCTGCGCTGGAAGTGATCGTGCGCACGACGGGATGGTGGCTGGAGCTTTGCGCGAATCGGCGTTCCGCTTCCTCGACGGACACGAACGGAGCGGGGGTTGCGGCAGCAGCCAGCGCGGTGATGGCCGCCGCGGCCGGAGCTTCGCATTCCGTAGGCGCGACAGTGGCCGTAGCCGCACCGGTGGCTGCTCCTGCTGCACCTGAGGATGATCTACACAAGAAAGCCAGACGCTTCGCGAAGCTGCTGGTAGAAGAGATCAAACTCTACAACCAGGCGAAGGTAAACGAAGGCAAGGCGAACCACGATCTCTATGAGCGCCTGCGGGATGATATCGAAAAAAGCCGCGAAACGTATGAGAAACGTTACGGCCAGACGGCGGCAGGATCGTCGGATCTATTTAATCAGGAATTGGTGCGAATCTTGGCTGACAATAACGCCTCTCTGCTCGGCGCGGCTTTTCCGCGCTAAACTAAGCATGTGAGTTCCCGGTGTTCTGCATTCGTAGTTTCTCTGTGTCTCCTCACTGGTAGCAGTGTTGCGGCGTTTCCCCAAACGGCGAGCAGTTCGCAATCCAACACGCATCAATCCAGCGGCCAAACACATTCCCACAAGGCGTCGAAGAAGAAGCATCTGACGGCGGCGGAACGCAAGAAGCGGGAGCGCGATCTGTTGCGGAGTCATCGGATGACGCGCGCTTTCGTTGCATCAGCGTCGTTGAAGCCGATGGCGAAGCAGTTGCTCGACAATCGCACGAAGGCTGCGTATGCGGGAGTGCAGTCGTACGCTACGCGCCACGCGGGTGATGATGCGGGCGCGATGGCGAACCTGGTGCTCGGGTATGCGCATATTCTGGACAACGATTATTCTGCGGCGATTCCTCCGCTGAAGAAGGCTGCGCTGCATCCTCTGGAACTCGGTGATTACGTCGCATATTTGCTGGCGATGGCATACGGCTCCGGCGGCGACGAGCAGCACGTGATCGAACAGCTTCGCGGCTTCGAGACAAAATATCCGGAATCGATCTTCACGCGCGATGCGGCAGTGGTGTACGCGAACGCATTGCTGGCGGCCGGATCTCCGCAGGAAGCGATTGGCGCGCTCGCGAAATATCAAGATGCCAACCGCCCCGATGTGCAACTGGCGCTCGGGCGAGCCTACCTTCGCGCCGGTCAGAACGACAAAGGCGCACAGATTCTGCGTCAGCTCTATTTTCAGCAGCCACTGGCAACAGAGGCCGATTCGGCGGGAGCAGAGTTGTTAGGGATCAATGCCCTGACTGTAACCGCGGAGCAGGCAAGACAGAGGGCGGATCAACTATCGCAGGGACGGCGGTATAGTGACGCGCTTCGCGAATATCGACAACTGCTGGGCCAGACGCTCTCACAGACAGATCGGGATAATGTTTCAGTCAGTATTGGAGTGGCACAGTACCGCAGCGGGGATCGGCGCGGGGCGAGAACGTATCTCGAATCGCTGAGCGTGGCGCCCGGGGAAGCGAATGCGCAGCGCCTTGCCACGCTCGCGGATATCTGCGCGCTCGGATGATGACGAGAATCGTTTCACGGATACGCTTGCGCAGTTGCGGCAGGCTGCGCCGAACAGTTCGTATCTCGAACAGGAGTTATTTGCAGCAGGAAACATGTACCTGCTGAAGCGCGACTACGATCGCGCGATCGATTCTTATCGCGAGGTGTTCGAGCGGTTTCCGAACGGAAAGTATGGACACAGCGCACATTGGAAGGCTGCGTGGCTGACCTGGCGACAGGGAAGAACGGTGGAGGCGGCCAAGGGTTTCGAAGAGCAGCTTTCGATGTATCCGGACTCGGCGGAAGTGCCGGCGGCCTTGTATTGGCGAGCGCGCCTTGCTGAAGAGCAAAACGATGCAGCCCGGGCCGCGGCTTACTACCAGAAGCTCACGGAGCGCTTCCGAAATTACTACTATGCGGATCGGGCGCGTGATCGCATGGAAGGGATCGGGACCGTGCAGGCGGTTTCCGATCCGCTACTGGATCGCGTTCCGCCGGTAAATCTCGCGGCTCGCGAGGTGCTCACAGCACCCACCGACGATCTACGATTTCAGAAGGCACGTTTGCTGGAAAATGCGGGGATGTACGATTTTGCGATTCGGGAATTGCAGCAGGCTTCTTCGGATGGTGGAAGCGGGTGGGCCGCGAATGAGATTGCGCGGCTGTACCAGGACAGCGGCGGATATCATCGGGCGATCGAGTACATGAAGAAGACGGTTCCGTCCTATTGGTCGATGGATTACGGCACGCTTCCACGTCCGTACTGGGAGTACCTGTTTCCGCGTCCGTATTGGACGGACCTGAGAAAATTCAGCCTGGTGAATGGGCTGGATCCATTCCTGGTGGCCTCGTTGATTCGTCAGGAGTCTGAGTTCAACGCCGGGGCTGTGTCTCGTGCGAACGCAGTGGGCCTGATGCAATTGTTGCCGGGCACGGGCAAGACGGTTTCGAAGGAGTTGCGAATCCGAGGCTATCGCAGTACGCAGTTACTGGTTCCAACCACGAACCTGCAACTGGGCACGCGGTATTTCAAGGATCTCGTAGACCGATACAACGGACGCTTCGAGTATGCCCTGGCCGCGTATAACGCGGGAACGGATCGCGTGGACAGCTGGCTGGCGGATGGCAAATATCGCGATCCGCAGGAATTCGTGGAATCGATTCCGTTCACGGAAACGCGAGAGTATGTTCAGGCGATTCTTCGCAATGTATCACTGTATCGGAAGATTTATTCCGAGCCTGCGCCGGAAAAGATCGCCATCAATCACGCCAGTAAATAGAAGCGAGCCCCGGCCAGTGGGGAGAGCATAGCCAGGGCACGCGAACCAGACGTTACGGCTGCGGCGGTGGCTGGGGAGTAGGCGCATTGGGCGCGTTTGTTGCCGTTGGATGCGTGCGCTGCGGGTTCTCAGCTAACCAGATAGCGGATCCACCACCCCCGACCAACAACCCCGCTCCTAACCCAGTGTTGCAACCGCAAACCGTCCAGCCTATACCACCGCCCAAGGCTGTGTAGGAGCCTAAATAGGCCCAGTTCCTCCATCCACCCATGTCGTCATGCCGATGTGAATGGAGATAGAATGCGGATGAAGCGCCGCTTCCGATTAGCAGTCCTTTGGTTATGTCGTTGCCCCAGCCTCCCCCGATTGCGGCACCAATTCCCATTCCCACTGCTGCTCCACCGATAACGGCGAAGGCGTATTTGTGATGTCCCGGGCTGATGCCTTTCAAGTCTTTTTTGCTGACCTGGGGATCAGCAGCAAACGCCGGTACTGCCGCGAACCACAGCAGACAAATCGAAATAACAAGCGCGCACAGTTTCTTCACTCGAAGCATATGTACTCCCCGTGTGCTTTCGAGATCGAGTCGAACACTCGACCTTTGCCGTTTTGGATGGCGGGGTACCGAGGCAAGATGGCAGGCGAAAACAGCAGCTTGCGAAAAGCAAGTAAGTACACTGAACAGATTTTGCGGAAATAACTAGCGGCTAATGACCTGTTCGGGAGCAGCTGGTTTCGAAAAGAGAATTTCGGCCACGAGCAGCAGAGCTCCTACGACGATCGCGCTGTCTGCGACATTAAAGGCGGGCCATTGATATTGCTTCACGTAGAAGAGGAGGAAATCAACCACGTGACCGTCGAATACGCGATCCCATAGATTGCCGATGGCGCCGCCGAGAATAAGCGCGAGGCCGACTCCAGTGCTGGTGAGCACGTAGCTGTTGCGCCACAAGAGCACGGTGACGACTCCGAGTGCGACCAGCGAGAAGACCACGAGGATCGTCAATTTCCATTGCGATGGCGAATCCGCGAAGAGTCCGAAAGCGGCGCCGCTGTTTTCGAGATGCGTCAAGCGGAAGAAGCCGGGAATGATGTCGATGGTATCGTGCAGAGTGATGTGGGTCGCAACCAACCACTTAGCCAACCGGTCGAACAATACGACCGCAAATGCAATGATGAAATATACAGTACGCATTGCCGGGTTCCGAGTCATCTTTCCTGAATCAATCAACTGCTGTACGGCGTTTGGGACGCTTCAAGAGGCGTCCCGCTCAATCTCCTGGAGAACGGCACTGCAACGCTCACAAACCATCGGATAGATGGAATTATCTCCAACGTGAGTTGAATAATTCCAGCATCGCTCACACTTCTGGCCGGGCGCTCTGGTCACTACGATTTTTAGACCGTCACTTCCATTGGTTGCTGCGCTTTTCAGGAGCTCTACTTTAGATACGATGAAAATGTAACGAAGTTCGTTTTTGTATTTCTCCAAAACGGAATAGAAGCTGTCCGGAGCGTGCAGGGTTACCTGCGCCTCGAGGCCGGAGCCAATCTCTTTCCGTTCGCGCGCGGCTTCCAGAACTTTCAGGACCTCTACGCGAACCTTGAGCAACGCTTCCCATTCCTGCTGCAACTTCAACTGGTGGGCATCGGCGGGAGCCAGTGCGGATTCATCCCAGAACTTCTCCAGGTGAACACTGGCAGACCGGCCAAGACCATTCGGCAGGTATTGCCAGACCTCGTCGGCAGTGAAACTCATCACGGGAGCAACCAGACGAACGAGAGCCTCGCCGATGCGCCAGATTGCGGTTTGTGCGGAACGCCGCGCTGGGGAATTGGGCGCCGAGGTGTAGAGCCTGTCCTTGAGCACATCGAAGTAGACGGCGCTGAGATCCACGGCGGAGAAGGCGACGAGCTGCTGGTAGACCTTGTGGAACTGGAAATCGTCGTACCAGCCACGCAATTCGCGCGAGAATTCAGCGGCGCGCAGAAGGATGTACTGATCGATCGAATGCATCTGCTCGAATGGAACGGCATGCTTCGCAGGATCGAAGCTATTCAGGTTCCCGAGAATGTAGCGGAAGGTGTTGCGAACCTTGCGGTAGTTTTCCGCGACCCGGTCCATAAGTTCGTTCGAGCACCGCACGTCTTCGCGAAAATCGACAGAGGAGACCCAGAGACGCACGATTTCGGCGCCGAGCTTATCGGTGATCTCAACCGGGTCGACTCCGTTCCCTAACGACTTCGACATGGCGCGACCTTGCGGATCGAGCGTCCATCCGTTGGTGGCAACGCCTTTATAGGGAGCTTGATTGGTTGCGCCCACTGCGCAAAGCAGAGAAGAGTGGAACCAGCCGCGATATTGATCGCCGCCTTCCAGGTACAGGTCCGAAGGATAAGGCCACCCCGGTTCGTGTCGCTGCGTAGCCATGTAGCTGGACCCCGACTCGAACCAGACGTCGATGATGTCCATTTCCTTATGAAAGCGCGCGTTGCCGCACTGGCATTTCAGACCCTGCGGGATGATCTGCTCAGGCGGCGTGGTGTACCAAGCGTCCGCGCCTTTTTCAGCGAAGAGCCGTACCACGGCCTTATGGACTTCGGGACGGTTCAGGATCGTCTTGCAGTCGACGCAACTGAACACCGCGATGGGAACGCCCCAAACGCGCTGGCGCGAGATGCACCAGTCGGGACGAGAGGCGATCATATTTGAGATACGCTCTTCGCCCCAAGCGGGATCCCAGTTCACTTTGCTGATTTCATCGAGTGCGCGTTTGCGCAGCGATTCCTCCCCATGGATTTTTGCTTCCATCGAGATGAACCATTGCTCGGTGGCGCGAAAGATCACGGGATTGTGGCAGCGCCAGCAGTGCGGGTAGGAGTGCTCGATTTTTTCGAAATGGAGCAACACGCCACGCGCTTTCAGCAGGTCCACAATCTTCGGATTGGCTTCGAAAACGGTGAGACCGTCGTACTCGGGGAGTCCATTTTGCAGACGCCCGGCGGCATCGACGTTGCAGGTCTGGTCGATCTTGTACTTCACGCCAGTGTAGAAATCATCCGCGCCGTGCGCCGGAGCCGTGTGTACCGCACCGGTGCCCTGGTCCATGGTGACGTAGTCGGCCAATACTCCGAGCACCTTGCGATCAGGCCAGGGAAGGAATGGATGATAGAACCAGGCGTGCTCCAGCTTTCGGCCGGGGAAGCGGGCGGCAACCTTGGCGTCGCTGAAACCGCATTTTTCCGCGGTTACGGAGGCGAGCTTATCCGCGACGATATAGATGGAGTCGGCGGTCTCGATGGCTACGTACTCCTCATCCGGATGGAAGGCGATGGCCATGGAAGCCGGGAGCGTCCAGGGTGTGGTGGTCCAGATGATGGCGTACACAGTTTTGTTGCCGTGGATGCGAGCCTCAGCGAGACCTGGATCGATCTCGCGGGGATCCGACTGCAAGGCGTAGCGAACCCAGACACTCGGGCTGGTGTGATTCTCGTACTCGACTTCCGCTTCGGCCAACGCGGTTCGGTCGTGGATGCACCAGTAGACGGGACGGAGCCCCTTATAGACGGCGTCTTTTTCAAAGAACTTGAAGAGTGTCTCGACCACGACCGATTCGTAGCCAGGAGTCATGGTGGAGTAAGGCTCTTCGAATCTGCCGAAAATACCCAGTCGCTTGAACTGGGAGCGCTGCAGGTCAAGGTATCTGTCCGCGTACTCGCGACAGGCCTGGCGCACCTGCATGGGATCCATCTGCAGCTTTTTGCCGCCGAGTGACTCGTCCACCTTGATTTCGATGGGAAGGCCGTGGCAATCCCAGCCAGGCACGTAAGGAGAGTCAAAGCCGGCCATGGTCTTGGATTTAACGATGAAGTCCTTGAGGCATTTGTTCAGCGCATGGCCGAGGTGAATGGGTCCATTTGCATAGGGCGGACCATCGTGCAAGAGGTAAAGCGGGGAACCCTTTCGCTCACGCCGGATCTGGTCGTAGATCTTCTGCTCTTCCCAGCGAGCCAGCAGTTTGGGCTCATTCTGGGGGAGGCCAGCCTTCATTGGGAACGCGGTCTTGGGAAGATTGATGGTAGCTTTCAGATCCAGTGGCACTACGTTCTTGTCTCCCGTTCTCCCTATGCGTATGGGGGAAGCAGCTTAATTCTTCATTATAGGTAGCGGAAAGAAACGCTGTCTATTCAGCAGACGGTTCGTCGGCCTAATCCCTTACAAATGGAGAGATTTTGCCTGAATTGGGCGACAGAGCCTTGAATCGAGAGGAGCAGTTTTTTTACTCTGCTCTGACTCCGCCGTGACGAATGTTTTCGCAAGTAGCGCGACAATTTTCAGACCCACGGGTATGTGTAAGCCGGCATCTAAGATTGGTACGGTGCGACTCACGTTCAGCATCTATTCACTCAGAAATTGGGCCAACAAGGAAATGAAAACTGCGGGAACCCTGAATTTTAGGGTGAAAGCAACTTGGCACCTTATGTGCTCATCTGGTTATTGCAACTCCCAAATAGAGTTGAGAAGCCGTAGGAGCTGAAGTCGGGACATTGTATGGAGAACCAAGTTTTGACACCTCCGCCCGGACAGAGGACTGAAATCGACAACAAGGAACCTCAGCTAAATCTACTCCTCCCGCAACAAGTTCTGGATGAGCCGCTGTGGCATTCGATTCGGCGGCAGATCCATGAACTTCGGCACCCCGAAAAGCTTCCGCCACTCCAACTCACTTCCAGGCCAGTCAAGGTCCGTGACATATGGGGTGAGTATAACTACAAGAAGAAGGGCGCAGTCAGTTCGGTGCTGCTTCACGTGCTCGCGATTGGCGGGATCATCGGCTTGACAATTGCTGGCCGACACATGGTCCAGGAAGTGAAGAAACAGGAAACCGTAACGTTAATTGCGCCAGATCCCTCCACGTATATGCCGCTTTCGACAAAGAAGAATGACACCATAGCGGGCGGCGGTGGAGGCGGCGATCGAGACAAGCTTGTTGCTCCGAAGGGGAAACTTCCTAAATTTTCGATGGAGCAAATCACTCCGCCGGCGATGGTGATTCGCAATGAGCACCCGAAACTGGCGGTCGAGCCGACCATCGTCATGCCGCCGCAGGTGAAGATGAACATGGCGGCAAACATGCCGAATTTTGGTGATCCTAAAACCAGTGTGCCGATGGGACCGCCCTCGAACGGCACTGGCTCCGGTGGCGGCATCGGGTCTGGTAACGGTGGAGGCATTGGTTCGGGTGAAGGCCCGGGCCTTGGTCCAGGACGCGGTGGCGGTACCGGCGGTGGTGTGTTCCGCGTTGGTGGCGGAGTCTCCGCTCCGAAGGCGTTATTCACGCCCGATCCGGAATATTCGGAAGAGGCGCGCAAGGCGAAGTACCAGGGAACGGTGGTGCTGTGGCTGATCGTTGGAGCTGACGGCCATCCACGCGACGTGAAGGTAGCGCGCACGCTGGGCATGGGACTGGATCAGAAAGCCATCGAAGCAGTTCGCAACTGGAAGTTTGAACCGGCGATGAAAGATGGGCGGCCGGTGGCGGTGCAAATCAACGTCGAAGTAAACTTCCGCCTGTACTAGAAAATTTGCCAACTAAGGGCTGCCGATATGGCAGCCCTTTCCTTTTGGCCGGAACATCCACTCCAGCTTGCAACCGCGTCTAATAGATTTCGCTGGAGCCTGCCTTTGCCGCGGATCGTCCTGGCTCATACCGCTGACGAAATTTTAGCTTTGCGCAGCCGCTGGGAATTCCTGCAGGCGCGATGTCATGCAACGATATTCCAGTCTTTCAAGTGGAACTGGATTGCGGCCAACGCTTTCGCCGATCGCGAATCTCCCTATGTGATTTTCTCGGAAACAAGCAACGGCATGGCGCTGCTGCCGCTTTGCATCAACGACGGGAGACGAACTTTGTCGTGCCTGGGAGACGTAGTTTTTGATTATCGCGACGTGCTAATTGCCGGCGATGACGATGCCCTGGTTGCGGCTTGGGAAACGGCGGGGCGCTTGGGATTGCCATTCTCATCCGGCGGATTGCAGGCAAGTTCACGGAAGGCGTGGGCAGGATTCCAACTCAATCCGTTCTATCGCACACCGGTAGTGAAGGTCTCTGAAATCTCAGCGGATGACTTCAGCGCGAATCATCCACGGTGCGCTTCGCGGCTGCGGCGATTGGAGCGAATGGGCGTGGCACTGCGGGAATACAGCCCGGCTCCTGTGTCGCTGGTGCGGTGGATCTACGAGCAGAAGGCAGTGCAACCGCCGGAAGCGGGCGAGAATGTTTTCGCCGACTCGCGCCGGATCGGGTTCATGACCGCGATGGTCACCACTGAGCCTCACTCAGAAGAACTGTTCGCCCTGGAAGCGGGCGAAAGGTGCATCGCGGCCCTCATGACGTTACGAGAGCACCGCTGGCGCCGCCTTTACACGATCTGGTTCGATGAGCAATGGGCGAAGTATTCGCCGGGAATTAGCTTGATCTTCGAAGTCACGCGCCGTTCGCTTGCGGATGGGCTCAGTTGCGACTACATGACCGGAGAGCAGGATTACAAGATGCGGTTCGCGACGTCTGTGGAACCGTTGTTTTGGATCGAGGCGTCGTCGGAGCAACTGGGAGCCATGGCTCAACGGCGGATAGAAATCGCAGCGTAGAGGTTTTCAAGCCTCATAGCCGCTTCAAGAAACTTTTGGCTTCCTCGAAGTGGGGGAAGAGTTTTTCTTCCTGCTGGAACTGTTCGGAATGAACGCAACGACGGCTGCCGCGCAATCGAACCGGATGTTTCAGGTGGAGCATCTCGTGATAGACGAGATATTCCAAGGCGAATCGCGGAACACGTGGATGATCGAAGATGCGGCTGACGACGATGGCATTGTGCGCAGGATCGTAGTGCCCGAGGCTCTGGCGCGAATGATTCGAACTCCAGGTCATCTCCGGGCGCGCCAGCAGTCCATGGAAATATTGGAGGTTGAGTTCGTCGAAGATCTCGTTCAGGTCGTAGACGTTTCCCACAGGGCCGTGGATCCGCTTGCGTCCCCGCATTTGCCGTAACAGATGCGCCTTTTCGGTTATTGCCCGGCTGCCGATGTGTTTGCGATAGCGAGCCGCAAGCCGGGGATCGATGGGTTTGCGATACAGCTTGGCGATCAGGATGTGAGCGATTGCGTGCAACACGTCTTCGGGCGCGCCTTCCAGTATGTCAGAGAGACGAACGTAAATCGTATCGTCGCGCAGCCGGATGGTGTTGTTGATGTTGGCGAAGGGATAAAAGCGAACTTCAAAGGCGGGCATCGAGGCTCGCGGACGCAACTCGCGATACGTGCGCTCAAAAATCTGAACAAAAACTGCAGTCACGATTCCAGATTACCAGATTGAGTTTTGGGTGAACTCAGAAGCTAGTACTTCTTTTTCTTCTTTTCCTGCTTTTGCTTTTCGTCGAGTTCCTTGAACTGCTCAGTCTGATCGGCCAGAGTCTTTTGCGCATCCTCGATGCTTTCGCGGAGGGAGTCCATCGCATCCTGGAGAGCAAAGTTGTAGGTGCGAGCCTCCTGCACGGCCTTGGGATCGTTCAGGGTCGATTGTTGAAGCTCGCGAAGTTTGGTCTGAAACTCGGTTTCGGACTGGATGACATCGGGGAGTACCTTGCGCATATCCTGGGCGCGGCGGGCATATTCGTCGATGTTGTCGTCCATCTCGTCGATCAAGGTGCCGAAATCCTGTAATAAGTCGTGGATCTGCGCGCCGCGATTATCTGCCTTGTTATTACCTTGCAGGTTGTCGATGTTGATCAAGCGCTCTCCCGAGAACATGAGGTATAGCTTGAGACGCTTCACCGGTTCCATGGCGGCTTCCCGAAGCTCGTCGACCTCCTTGTCATTGAGCGGTTCGCGCTCCTGGGCAACCGCCGGCAGTAGTGCACTCAGTGTGCACAAGAGAACAAGCATGGATAGTAGCTTCGACGTTCTCATTTCTTGAACATCCGATCCAGGAGCTTACTGCGGTCTTGCTCCAATTTTTGAACCATGGGATCGAGACCTTGTCGATCCTCGAAGCTCAACTCCTCCCGAATGGCCTGGAGACGCTCGGAAAGCTTGCGCAGTTCAATTTCCGTATCTTTCAGTCGTTTGCCGCTCTCAAGTGAGGTGGCCGTGGCCTCATCGGCACTGGCCTCGCAGCTTTGCGCGGTTCGAAGAGCTTTTTCCATATCGCCAGCATGGTATTGGTGGTCGGCGTCTTCCAGTTGTTGATGCGCGAGTTGCATAAGGAATTCCGCTTTCTTGCCGTTATGAGCGGATTCGATCTTGCGCTGTAATTCGTCTTCGCTGGATTTCTGTCCAGCGTGTAATGCGGAGGCAAGCAGCAGCGTGATCAGCAGCCAACGGTAGCGCATCTATTTCTTTCTCTTTGGATCGATGGCAATGAGTCGATGCCTAGCCTGCCACTCCTGGTCAGGATACTTTCCGTCCGCCACGGAAAGAAATTTCTGGTAATTAATAATCGCATCGGGCCAGTCATGCAAATGATCGAGTGCAGTGGCACGCAGAAAATAAGTAAAAGGCGTCTCGGGAAGGAATTTGGCGCGGACATCGAGCGCCATCGCGCACAACTTGAAGTCCTTGTTTTCGGAGGCCGCAAAAGCGAGGTCGTTATAAGCCTGGCCGAAGTCCGATTTGAGCTTAACGGCCTGCATCAACTCGGCCTGCGCTTCGGGAAAATTCTTATTGCGCAGGTAGGTCGTGCCGAGCGTGTAACGAAGTTGAGGATCGGAAGGATTCGCCTGGATCGCCGGTTTCAGGTGAGCGATTGCCTCGGGATATTTCTTCTCGTCGAGCAGCAGCTGGATCAATTCCTGATTTGCGGCAGCGTCCCCGGGGGCGAGCTCGAGACCCCTGGTCAACTCGGCGATGCCCTCGTCCTTCTTGTTCTGCGCAACCAAGACACGGCCCAGCTGGATATGCAGGGTTGCATCCTGGGACTCGGCGGCGGACATTCGGCGCAGAAGCGATTCGGCCTGCGGCAGCTGGCCGGAGCGGGAGTAGGTGTTAACCAGTCCGGCAAGAGCGTCTCGATTGTTGGAATCGAGGTCAAGGGCCTTCTGAAATTCCTGGGTCGCCGCGGAAATATTCTTCTGTTGTTCCAGCAGGATCGCGGCCTGCAAATGCGGTTCGGGATCTTTAGGCTGAAGCTCGGCAGCTTTCTGAAATGCCTTCAGAGCGTCTTCGGGATGGTCTTTTTCCAGCACCTCGCCCAAGGCGAGGTAGGCCTGGGAGAGGCTCTGTTCGGGATGGGATGCGGGCTTGAGCGTGGTGGCCGCCGCCAGATATTTAGCCGCCTGGGGATCGCCTTTCCGCGCGAGCAATTGACCAAGATTCAGGTTCGACTCGAAGAGTTGCGGGTTGGCTTCGACCGACTTGCGATAGGCTTCGATGGCTTCAGACTGGCGCTTGGTGGCGCGGTAAATGTATCCAATGTCGTACCATGCGCGGAAATTCTTCGGATCTTTGGCGACCACGTCCAGCAGCGGTTTTTCCGCGGCGGTATAGTCCTGTTTCTCAAGCGCACTTTCGGCCTGATCGATCTGCTTCTGAGCCGGGTCTTCGACGACTTCACGGTGATGGCGAATGGTTTGGCCGGTTTGTTGTGAGGGCGCAGGAAGAGCGGCAAGCAGACAAAGAGTCGAGATTCCCGTGAATTGGGCTAGTTTCCTCATGAATTGCAACGCGGTATCTACTCACAAAGATACCGCAGGGCACGGGAAAAATCAGTGCGAACCGTTGTGGTTCGGCAACTCCGCTCCATCTCGTAGGATGCGCGCAAGCCACTGTCCGGTGTAAGAGTTGTTGTTGGCTGCAACGTCTTCGGGTGTTCCGGTCGCGACAATCTGGCCGCCGCGGTCGCCGCCTTCCGGGCCGAGGTCGATGACCCAGTCTGCCGTCTTGATCACGTCGAGATTGTGCTCGATGACGATGATGGAGCCGCCGGCCTCGATCAGGCGGCGAAAGGCGGCCAGCAACTTACTGACATCGTCGAAATGCAATCCGGTGGTGGGCTCGTCGAAGATGTAGAGGATGCGGGGCTGCTTGAGCTGTTGCTCGACCTTTTCTTCTTCAGAGCTTGCCAGGACGCGCTTCTTTCCCTGAAGATGCGCGGCGAGTTTCATGCGCTGCGCTTCGCCGCCGCTTAGCGTGGTGGCAGATTGACCCAGACGAAGGTAGCCTAATCCGACCTCTTCGAGGACCCGGAGCTTGTCGGTGATCTTCGGAATCCCGGAGAAGAATTGCAGGGCTTCACGCACGGTCAGATTCAGGACTTCGTGAATGTTCTTGCCCTTGAAACGCACGCCGAGGACCTGCGGCTTGTAGCGCGTACCTTTGCAGTCTTCGCAAACCAGTTCCACATCGGCCAGGAACTGCATCTCGACGGTGACGGTACCGTCGCCCTGGCAGGTCTCGCAACGGCCGCCCGGGATATTGAACGAGAAGTGTCCGGCATTGAAGCCGCGCTTCTGTGCCTCGGGCAGAGAGGAGAACAGGTCGCGGATGGCGTCGAAAGCCTTGATGTAGGTAACCGGGTTCGAGCGCGGGGTTCGCCCGATGGGGGACTGGTCTACGAGAATGACCTCATCGACCCACTGGGTGCCCTCGAGGCCGGCCAGCCTGTGCGGAGGCGGGCCCGAACCATTGGTCTGCCTGGTTGCCACGGCCAGTGCCTGATACAGGACATCATGGACCAGTGTGGATTTGCCTGAGCCGGAAACACCTGTTACGGCTACCAGCATCCGCAACGGAATCGTCAGGCTTAAGTCCTTAAGGTTGTGCTCATTGGCACCGGTCAGCTTAAGCGCTTGTTTACCTGGTTTCCGGCGCTGTACCGGAATCTGTATGTGGAGCTCGTTGGCCAGGTAACGTCCGGTCAGCGACCCTGAGGCATGGCGAATTTCGTCATAGGTTCCGGTAGCGATCACCTTTCCGCCGTTTTCCCCGGCACCGGGACCCAAGTCGAGAATGCGGTCGCTGGACTTCATGATCTCGGGATCATGCTCAACTACGAGAATGGTGTTCCCGAGATTGCGCAGCTCCTGGAGGATCTTGATGAGCCGCTCAGTGTCGCGACTATGTAGACCGATGGAAGGCTCATCGAGCACGTAGAGTGTGCCTACTAGCCGCGATCCCAATGACGTCGCTAGCTGGATGCGCTGTGCCTCACCGCCGCTGAGCGTGGAAGACAAGCGGTCGAGAGTGAGGTATTCCAGTCCGACCTCTTCCAGGAATTTCAGGCGATCGCGAACTTCGTCGAGCAGCTTGCCGGCAATGTCGCTCTCTTCGCGCGTAAGGTCCGGATTCGCGAAGAACTTGGCGGCCTCTTCGACCGTCATGCTGCAAACCTGACAGATGTCTTTGCCGCTCACTTTGACCTGCCGGGCCTCTGGCCGCAGGCGCGCGCCGCCGCAGGTGCTGCACGTCGAATAGCCTCGATAGCGGCTCAGGAATACACGCACGTGCAGCTTGTACTTCTTGCGCTCCAGGTGCTCGAAGAAGCCGCGAATTCCCCAGAACTTGTCGTCGCCGCTGATGATGACAGTCTGCTGCTCGGGGTCAAGATCTGCCCAAGGCACGTCCAGCGGGATCCCCGCTTGCTTGGCATAGCGCTTCATCTCGTTGGCCAGGGAGCGGTACTTTGGCTTGGTCCACGGCTCGATGGCGCCCTGCTGCAGGGTGAGGGTCTTGTGGGGAATCACGAGATCGAGGTCGAAATCGATGGTGTTGCCGAATCCCTGGCAGCGCGGGCAGGCGCCGTAAGGATTGTTGAAGGAAAACAGGCGCGGTTCGGGTTCCTCGTAACGAATCCCACAGTGCTTGCATTCGAAGCGCTGCGAGAAACGCAGACGCTGCGGCTCGCCTTCACTGGGCGCGGTTTCGAAAATCACCTCTCCGGCTTCGCGATAGCAGATTTCGGTGGAATCGACGATGCGCGAACGCACCTCCGGCGAGATGACCAGGCGATCTACGAGGATCCAAACGGGCTCGCCGAAGTTGATGTCGAGGAGCGATTCCGGGGTAGAGAACTCGAATATCTGGCCAGCTTGATAGAGGCGCGTGAATCCGCGCTTTCTCAGCTCAAAGAGCTTGGCCTTGAGTAGCTCGGAGTCGGGAGAAACGGCGGCGGCCTTCTTCTTGCGACCTCTCGTCTTCTTTTCCGGCTCTGGCGGCCGCTGGGCGACCTGTAGAGGGAAGAGCACCTGAACACGAGTGCCTTCCGGCAAAGCGAGCACGCTCTGGGCAACGTGGTCGATGGTGTCCCTTTGCACCAGCCGACCGCACTGTTTGCAGTAGGTTCGTCCGACGCGTGCGAAGAGCAAGCGCAGATAGTCGAAGATCTCGGTGGCGGTGGCGACGGTCGACCGGGGATTGCGGGTGGTGTTTTTCTGCCGGATGGCTACGGCTGGCGCGATCCCTTCGATGTGATCGACGTCGGGCTTCTCGATGCGTTCCAGGAATTGCCGCGCGTACGCGGACAGAGATTCCACATAACGTCGCTGGCCCTCGGCGTAGATGGTGTCGAAGGCGAGCGAAGACTTGCCTGAACCCGAGACACCAGTCACCACTGTCAGGGTGTTATGCGGGATCTCGAAGTCGACGTTCTTGAGGTTATGGACGCGTGCGCCGCGGACAACAATGCTATCGGTAGACATCAGAACCAGTGCTGCTGCCGGTTCGAAGCGGCTCACGCCAGAGTGGCCAACGAGTCACAGGGCACCCCACACAGAGGCTCCAAATCGGCTAGCAGAATCTTTCATTATACGTGGAGCAAAGGGGAGCGCTCAAACGCGGGTGGGGTCAGCGAGAGCAGATAGAAAATCAGGCAGTCAGCGCCAGCAGAACGAAGATCATTACCCACAACGCGGTCATGAAGTGCCAGTACCAAGCTGTGATATCAACTACCACGCGGCGACGCTCGACGACTTGTGTTCGCCAGCGCAGGGCGGTTGCGGCATAGAGAAGGGCGAGAAGTCCCCCGGCGAGATGGAGGGCGTGCATGCCTGTGATGGTGTATGCGAAAGAACTGATGGGATTGTTCGAGAGATAGAAGCCGTGTCTTGCCAGATCGCGCCAGGCGAGTAATTGCCCGACAAGAAATCCGATGCCAAGGAAAACGGTCAATTCAAGCCACGGAATGCCTTTCTCGGAATGCGCGGCAACACCTGGTATCGCCATTGCGGGCGCGAGCGCGGCTTCGCGAAAGGTTTTGCGGCGAGAGAGCTCAAGGGTGACACTGCTCAGGAGAAGCAGGAGGGTATTTACGGCGAACAGGGCGTAGGGAAGAGGAATGTGCTTCCAGTCAGCAATATAGGTTTGCGTGCGGACGTCCCAGCGACCCATCGCCTGGCGCACGACAAATGCGGTTGAAAACGAGATGAACAGCATGAAGACGGCAGTCAAGCCGATGGCCATCGCCAGTCGTCCGCGACGCAGGCGTTCACCGTAATCAGGATGATTGTCGCCGCGACCGCCACCTCCCCCACCACCGCCGCCACGGTCGTGATCAATCGGACCGCCCCCGCCATGAGACGGGCGCAACTTGGGGGCTTTCGGAGTGAACGTAGGATTCAGGGTCGACATTGGGATGGTTAGATGTTCTTCCCCCACAATCGTTGAGGCAATTTTAGATCATTCGCCTGAGGTGCACTCGGCAAATCATCTTCATCCGGGAGGTTCGTCGAACCGTGATTGCAGTCGTGAAACTGGCGAATTACGATGAAGGGAGGAACAAGGAGACTTAGATGCCCAGCGAGACTAGCAGCGAACAACGGCTTTGGGAGTTTGATGCCGATGAACGAGGAGCCTGGAACCGGCGCTATTCCGAACAGGAGAACCTATCTTTCGAGCCCGATCCTTTTCTGCTGGAAGCATATGAGCATTTTGCAGCGCCGCTTTTTCCCAAGGCAGGCAGTGCGCTGGATATAGCCGGCGGACTGGGGCGGCACGCGATTTGGCTGGCAGAATTGCGCTGGAAGGTCTCGGTGGTCGATATCTCTGAAGTGGCGTTCGAGAAGGCTGAGAAGAAGGCCGAGCAGCGCGGCGTCAACATCGACTTCCTGGTGCGGGACCTGAATTCCTGGAGCCCCGATCGCAAGAAGTACGATTTGGTGCTGGTGTTCTATTACTTGCAGCGCGATCTGTTCAGCGCCCTGGAATCAGCGCTCAAGCCCGGAGGGCTGCTGATCTACAAGAGCTACACGGGCGAGCAGCTGCAATACGAGACCGGGCCGAAAAACCCCGCGCACCTGCTGCGTCAGAATGAACTGTTGCATGCGTTTCCTAATATGCGCACGCTTTATTATCGCGAAACGATCAAAGATCGGGCGGTAGCTGAGCTGGTGGCGATGAAAGCGAAGGAGTAGTCGCTGTAACAAGCGACGGCCGGGGCCGGTTGTCCCGGTGTTTTGTGGGCAGACGAGATTGCCTGTCCGAGAAAGCTAGCTAGCTGGTTGCTGCTGGGTCATGCAGTGAATGGCGCCTAATCCCCATATAAAGTCGCGGCAAGCGATGCCTATGACCTCGCGATCGGGGAAGAGATCGGCAAGGATGTTTAGCGCGAGACGGTCCTTCGGATCGTTGAACACTGGCACAAGCACAATGTCATTCGCGATGTAGAAATTCGCGTAGCTGGCAGGAAGACGCTGTCCGCGGAAGTACACCGGGGAAGGCATCGGCAGCTCAATCACCTTCAGACGCTTGCCATCCTGATCTCTCGCCTGGCGCAGCTTCGCCAAGTTCTCCTGTAGCGGTGAGTGGTTCGGGTCACTGGCGTTCGGTTCGACCACGGTCACGACCGTATCCGGCGCGACGAATCGTGTGATGTCGTCGACATGCCCGTGGGTATCGTCGCCGGCGATACCTTTCCCGAGCCAGATGACGTTGGAGATCCCGAGATAGTCGGCAAATACTTTCTCGATCGCTTCGCGCGATGCGCCGGGATTCCGCTGCTGTACGTCGCTCAGCAGACATTCCTCGGTGGTGATCAACGTACCGAGTCCATTTACATCGATGCTGCCGCCTTCGAGAACGACGCGCTGAGATTTTCCGGCGAGGTCGAAAGTCGGCTGCCACTCCGGCATTTTCAGCAGGCGGGAAATGCGTCGCGGGATCTTGTCGTCATTTTTCCAGTTCGGATATTTTGCCCACGCGTTGAACTTCCAATTAATCGCACCCAGGGAGTATTGGGGAGCGGCCGCTTGCCTGCTGTTGGGCTCGCGCCGGACGAAGGTTGCGCCGTAATCACGCGTCCATATACGGTCAGTTGGCCAGCAGTGGAAACAAACGCCAGTTCTCAGCGTTCCGTGCGGCTTGCACTCGAGCGGAACGCCGGCATACCGCAAAATCTTCCGGGCAGTCTCTTCCTCCGCTTCGTCCTGAACCAGGAGTTCTACGCGCTCGTTGCGCGAAAGGTATCGAACGATCTCAGCGAAGACCCAGGGGATCGGATGAAATTTCCCGGGCCAATCGGCGCGATGATGGGGCCATGCGAGCCAAGTTGCGGAATGGGGCTCCCACTCCGCCGGCATACGGTATTCAAGCTGGGCGGGGGTCTTTCCTGCAGCCATCTGAGTTGTGCGTGAGGTAGGCAATTTCAGTCAATAAACCGTTGCGTGATGGGGCCGTAACTGTCGATGCGGCGATCGCGCAGGAAAGGCCAGTTTCGCCGAATCTCCTCCATCTTGTGCAGGTCGATGTCGCCGATCAGAATCTCTTCTTTGTTATGCGATCCTTCAGCGATGACACGGCCGAAGGGATCGGCGAGGAACGATCCTCCCCAGAAATCGAGCCCCGGCCCTTTCACTTCGTTTCCGCGAACGTTGCCGGTCTCGTGACCGACGCGGTTCACCACGGCGACATAGACTCCGTTGGCAATCGCATGGGCTCGCTGAATCGTGCGCCAGGCGTCGTGCTGCGCCTCGCCCCACTCTTCTTTCTCAGCCGGATGCCAGCCGATCGCAGTGGGGTAGAACAGTACATTCGCGCCTTGCAGCGCCGTCAGCCGCGCGCCTTCGGGATACCACTGATCCCAGCAGACCAGCGTGCCGATTTTGCCGACATTGGTGTCGAGGGCCTTGAAGCCGAGATCGCCGGGAGTGAAATAGAACTTTTCGTAGTAGAGCGGATCGTCGGGGATATGCATCTTCCGGTAGATTCCGGTCAGAGCCCCGTCCTTCTCGAAGATGGCGGCGGTGTTGTGATAGATCCCCGGGGCGCGCTTTTCGAACAGGGAAGCGATAAGCACGACGCCCTGCTGGCGGGCCAATTGCGAGAGTCGAGTGGAGGTGGGTCCAGGAATTGGCTCGGCCAAGTCGAAGAAGGCATGATCTTCGCGCTGACAGAAATATTGCGTCATGAACAACTCCGGCAGACAGACAACATTCGCGCCTTTGCCGGCGGCTTCACGCACCATCTCCATCGCGTGCTCGAGATTCTGTTCAGGATCTGGCCCGCATTGCATCTGCACCAGTCCGACTCGATAGGAATCTGCCAATTTCAATCTCCGGAAATTCGATCCATAGAATAGCATTCAGGATTCAGTGAGAAGCGAATGCAATATTGAAAGCAGATGAATGATGGGAGCGACTTCGTTATGTCGTTGACGGTAACGTTCCCGTTTCTGTAGCGTGGAAGGTTTGCTGCACTGTCCAGGCAGCGTATGCAGTCGACAGAGCATAGGAGCAATTGTGGCGCAGGACAAAGACAAACATAGCAATCATAAGCATCCGCAGGAAGGGACGGGAATCGATCGCGAGTTGCACGATCCGTTCAAAGACAAGCTGGTTCCGCTGGAACCGCTGGACCTTTCGAAGATTCATGGCATCGACGATCTGGTTCGGGCGATGGGAAGGACCGCATTCACGGCGCGCGAAATCGGCATTGGAGCCGACGTTTTGGAAGCGATGGCGCGCGACAAAGACTGTTTCGTGGTGATGACGCTCGCGGGAGCCATGACGGTCGCAAAGCAGGGTGTGGTGATCTGCGATCTGATCGATAACAGCATTGTGAAGGCTGTCGTCTCGACGGGAGCGCTGATGGCCCACGGATTGGTCGAAGCGGCCGGGCGCTCGCATTTCGTTTACGACGCCAAGTTGAACGACGTGGAACTCTATGAGGCGGGCTATAACCGCGTCTACGACACGCTGGAGCCAGAGACGAATCTGGATTTCGTGGAAGGGATCGTTGCTCCTATTCTCGACAAATGGGATCACAACGAGACGGTTTGTTCTTACAAGCTGAATCGCGCGATTGGCGAATATCTGCACAAAAACGTGAACGGACGCGGCATCCTGCGGTCGGCGTACGAGAAGAATGTTCCGGTATTTGTTCCGGCATTCACTGATTCCGAGATGGGTCTGGATTTCGCGCTGCACAATCGCAAGCGCCAGAAAGAAGGCAGGCCGTTGCTGCGGTACGATCCGTTTGAGGACCTGAATTACTTTGCCGACACTCTGCTAAAGCAAAAGCGGTTGGGGATTTTCACTATTGGCGGCGGAGTGCCGCGCAACTGGTCGCAACAGTTTGGTCCGTATTGCGAACTGCGCGTGCGGAGGGGCGGGGAAGATATTCCTCTGAAGCGTTATCACTACGGCCTGCGCGTCTGCCCGGAACCGGTGCAGTGGGGCGGGTTATCGGGTAGTCCCTACACAGAAGCCGTCTCGTGGGGGAAGTTTGTTCCTCCCGAGGAGGGTGGAAAGTTCGGCGAGGTGCTGCTGGATGCGACGGTGGGTCTGCCACTGATCGTGGGAGCGGTGCTGGAGCGGTTGAAGAAAAGATAATCCGCATCTCCGGGGCTAAAGCCCTCAGTTGGAGCGGGGAACTCGATTCACTGGTCTGAAGGCCGGTGCTTCCACGACAGTTCCAGCGCTCTCCAAGGGTGAACCAAAGTCGCTGTAGCCCGACAAGAAAAAAGGCCAGCACGAATGCTGGCCTTTTCTGTTTCTACTGGCGGCTATTCGAAGATGAGGATTGCGGCCGCGATTACTGTGGTCCATCGGCCCTTTTTGTCGCCGACGGCCGACTGCGTCATGTTCATCGTGCGCACGATCTTGTTTGACAGGCGATAAATCTGCTTTTTCTCATCCCAGGATTTGTCGGGATCAAACTCGACGTCGAGCGTGGTAGCGAGCATTTCAGCCGCGAGTTCCTCGGCGTAATCTCCTGCCGCGTCCTCAGTTTCACCGAAGGAGTGATGTTCGCTGAGATAGCCGTAAACATTGCGATCGGCCGGAATCGCGACGCCGATACTGGATGCCAGCAGTCGATGGGGCTCGCGCGTGGAGTTTTCGGCGACGACAGCGAAGGTCACCTGACCGGGATCCAGGTACTTCAACCCGTCTTTGCGGGCGGTCATTTTGCAGTTAGGAGGAAAGATCGAGGAAACTCGAACCAGATTTTGTGCGGCGATCCCAGCATCGCGAAGAGCCAACTCAAACGAGGTGAGCCGCTCCCTGTGTTTTCCCACACCCTTGGTGAGAAAGATGCGCTTGGGGACCATGTCTTTTGCCAATTCCTGTGCCTCCGCGTTATTGAGTGGAAACAAAAAAAGTTATCACGTCAGCCGACTGCGTACGCAGAAAAAACGTGGTTCATCGAAAATTTCACAATGTTTAACAAAGACTGTGTCGGAGGCTTACTTGCTGGTTTGCGCAGCAGCTTCGGCCTTCTTTTGTCGCATGGCAATATCGATGAAGGCCATGGAAGCGCGGCTGAGGGCCTTGTCCTTGCGGAACACCAGGGCCAGATCTCGGCGTATCTGCACATCTGTCAAAGCCAACGCCACCAGCGTCTTCGATTTCACATCTTCCTGGACATTCGATCGCGGGATCAGTCCGATGCCAACATCGGCTGCGGCGAAGCGTTTCAGCAGTTCGCTGGAATCCAGGTCCATGGAGACATTTGGCTTCAGTCGGCGCTCGTGAAATACGTCGTCGATCGCTTCTCGCGTTCTGCCGTATTTCGGAAGCAGGAGCGGATACTCGGCCATGGTTGCAACATCTACAGTTTTCGACTTGGCAAGCGGATGTTGCGGCGCGCAAATGACAACCAACTCGTCCTTGTGTATCGGAACAACGGTGAGGCGATTGTCGGGAACGGGAAGAGAAACGACGCCGAAATCGATGCCGTGCTCGATCACCGATTCCAGCACCTTCGAAGATTCAAACCGTCGGATGTTCACGGCGACGCCCGGATATTGCTTCTTAAAGGTGGCGAACACTTCGGGAAGGATATAGAGACAGGTGCCTTCATTGGCGCCGACGATAATCTCGCCCCGGGGTACGCGTTCCATTTCAGCGATGGAAGTCATCATTCCGCGGCGGGCCTGAATCGTGTCCTCAGCGTACTTCTGAAAGATCTTTCCGGGACCGGTAAGCGCAACTTTACCTCCGGAGCGATCGAGCAGCTTCGCGCCGACCTCTTCTTCCAGAGCCCGTATCTGTGCAGAAATAGCCGGCTGAGTTCGAAAGCGCTTCTCTGCCGCGCGTGAAAAACTGCTGAGGCGGGCTACTTCGAGGAAAGTTTCCAGCTGGTCGAAGTCCATAGAGGATTTCGGCTCCCGGTATTCCTTTCTGATCTCAGCCCGGGCAGCGGAACTGTCTTGAGCCGGGTACTGAACCGCAAAGTAATGGAATGCTTATCTTACACTCTTGCCCCAGCACTTTTGCCCTAGCTAAGCATCGAGGAGTGTTCTCGACGTAGAGCAGCAATTCCATTTCGAACATGTGTTGATACTGAGGGCTGAACAGAAACCAGGTCTGATAGAACAAAGGCGACCTTACCGACATCTGAAGGCCGCCCCCAAACTATCTACAAGAATTACCAGCGCGGTTCGCGACGCTGACGCGAGTGTCCGCCGCGATCGTCGCGACGACCACCGCCGCCGCCGCCGAACCCGCCGCGTCCGCCACCGCCGCCGCGCTCAGTCTTCGGGCGAGCTTCGTTAACGGTCAGCGCGCGTCCGCCAACTTCCTTACCACTCAGGCCTTCGATGGCCGCTGCGGCTTCACTGTCATTCGCCATTTCTACGAATCCGAATCCACGGGAACGTCCAGTATCGCGATCAGTTACTACGGAAACGCTGTCCACTGCACCAAACGGCGCGAACATATCGCGTAGGTCAGCTTCAGTTGTAGCGAAGGAGAAATTGCCAACGTAGAGTTTCTTCACAGGAGTTCCTTCCGAATTCCATAAGCTGGAATGGGCTCTAACTAGTGGTACATATCGGGATTCGAAGCGAATCGATGTAGGTGAGCGACAGTCCGCTCAATCCGTCTAGTTCCGCAAAGAGGGCAAATCGTGGAAGCCGAGCAGTGCGCAAGAGACGCCTCAAAGTATACGCGAGGAATGCCGGTAGCAAAGGGAAATTCGAGAGCCCTCCACAGAAGGACTCCCGAAACAGTCAAACCGCAACTGGGTCTGTTTAGGCGAATATTTCCCCAGGGAGTTCCTGGAGCGTCCGTCCAGAGAGCGTGTTCCGATGGCTTGCCATGCGCGTGACCGACCGGTCGGGTGCGATCTTCTTTCGCTGTACCTTGAGCTTCAGTACGCGTTCGATGGTCCGGAGTTCCAGTGTTTCGCCGGGAGAAACCAGAGTGGAAGCCAATCCACGCGCGCCAGCGCGGCCAGTTCGTCCCACCCGGTGGATGAAGTCTTCCGGAATGGCAGGGAGGTCGTAGTTAATAACGTGAGCGATGTTGGTTACGTGAATACCGCGTGAGGCGACGTCCGTCGCAACCAGGACCTTAAAGCGGCCTTCTTCAAAGCCGTTTAGTGCACTGATTCGTTGCGATTGCGACCGGTCGCCATGAATCATGGCAGCCAGGAAGCCGTCGCGTATGAGGCTCTTTGCGAGGCGCTCGGTTCCGCGCTTGGTGCGGGCGAAAATCAGGGTTCGTCCCTGTTCCTCGCGCAGCAGTTGGCGCAGAGTATCGAACTTGTCGCTTTGTGATACCTCAAACGCCTGCAACTCGACGCTCTCAGCCGGCTTCAAGGTCGAACCGAGGGCAATTCGCACCGGATTTCGGGTGTAATCGTTGACCAGGCCAGCGACGGATGCTTCCAAGGTGGCCGAAAAACACATTGTCTGGCGTTGCTTCGGCAGCGCGGCCGCAATGCGGCGGAGTGCCGGGAGGAAGCCCATGTCGAGCATCCGATCGGCTTCGTCGAGGACCAGCAGGTCCACGCCACGAATGTCAACGAGCCTGCGGCTCATCAGATCTTCCAAGCGTCCGGGGGTAGCGACTACGAGTCGCGCGCCGGAGCGAATTGCCTGGATCTGCTTCTTCTCAGGCATGCCGCCGATGATAACGGCGGCCCTGGGCAAGTTTTTGCTACGAAGGAGCTCGAATTGTTCCTGTACCTGCATCGCGAGTTCGCGGGTGGGTACCAGTACGAGGGATTCGATCTTGCGCGCGGCAGGATTCTTCGTCAGCTGCTCGATGATCGGCAGCAAGAACGCCAGCGTCTTGCCGGTTCCGGTCTGAGCAGTTGCGAGGACATCGTTTCCAGCCAGAGCTTGCGGGATCGCCGCTGCCTGGACGGGTGTTGGGGTGTTGAATTTGTTGGCCTTAAGTCTCTGCTGCAACGCGGCAGAGAGGGGCAGTTCGGTAAAACTTGTCATTCGAATCGTATCTTTCTTTAGGAGAGGCGCCTCGCGAGACGCACTAAGAATGCGATTCGCGACAATACAGCTGAAGCCGCTCAATAGTTTTTAAATTGGCGCTTGAAACAAACGGAGAGCAGGAAAGCGGAGATAAGACCAGGCCGGGGTGTTAATTCGGACTGCCGCACCACAAGCGAACCGTGGCCACTAGCGTCGGAATTCAGTATACCACACTAGCCGGATGTCTCTTCCCGAAGTGATGGCGCGCACCTTCTTGGGTACCTTTCTTCTCGCCGTCCTCCCGCGGCATGAGCTATGATGACCTCACGTCCGGGAATCGCAACTCCGTCATTCCGGATGACTTAGAACCGCACCGATTCCCAGTTTTCCTGTCAGGATCAGGGTGGCCCTAATGTACTTCCTGAGGACGACGCTGAGCGCTCGTCACAGGATGTTGTGACGTACATCGTCAGAAGGTGTGCGAGTACGCATGTATGATCTCGCCGGACTCGGCTAACGGCGAAAACTTTATCTTTTTCACTTTGGAGGCTTTGGAATGGCGTCTTCTTTTAACGGACTCCCTGTACCTGCGGACGGGGCCCGGATCTCCTATGACAACGGCAGCTACACCATCCCCGACAACCCGATCATTCCGTTTATTGAAGGCGACGGCACCGGACGTGATATATGGAAAGCCTCGGTGCGGGTGTTTGATGCTGCGGTAAAGAAGGCCTACCAGGGCAAGCGGCGCATCGTGTGGTACGAGGTTTTTGCCGGCGAAAAGTCGATGATGAAGTTCAAGAGCTGGCTTCCCGACGACACGGTCGAAGCGATGAAGGAATTGCGAGTAGGAATTAAGGGACCGCTGACGACACCAGTGGGTGGAGGTATTCGATCGCTGAACGTGGCTCTGCGCCAGATCCTCGATCTTTACGCCTGCGTGCGACCGGTGAAGTTCTACGGCGCGCCCTCGCCGGTGAAGCGCCCTGACCTGATGGACATCGTGATTTTCCGCGAGAATACCGAAGACGTTTATGCGGGAATCGAGTGGAAAGAGGGAACACCAGAGGCGCAGAAGCTCATCGATTTCCTGAACAATGAAATGCTCAAGGGCGGCAAGAAGCAGGTCCGGAAAGATTCAGGCGTGGGAATTAAGCCGATCTCGGTCTTCGGCACCAAGCGTCTAGTGCGGCGGGCGATTGAATTTGCGCTCACCAACAAGCGCAAGTCGGTGACCCTGGTGCATAAGGGGAACATTCAGAAGTTCACAGAGGGCGCTTTCCGTGAGTGGGGCTATGAGCTGGCGAAGGATGAATTTCGCGACCAGGTGGTTACCGAACGCGAGAGCTGGATTCTCGATAACAAAGACAAGAATCCGAATCTTACCGTCGAGCAGAACGCGGTGTTGATCGAGCCGGGGTTGGAATACGCTACGCAGGATTTTCGCGATGTGCTCTACAAAGAAGTGAAAGGCGTTCTTGACGCGATTTACGGCACGCACGGAAACGGCAAGTGGAAGACGAAGTTGATGATCAACGATCGCATCGCCGACTCCATCTTTCAGCAGGTGGTGACGCGGCCTGACGAATACACGGTTCTGGCGACTCCAAACTTGAACGGTGACTATATCTCCGACGCTTGCGCGGCGCAGGTTGGTGGTCTCGGCATCGCGCCTGGCGCGAATATCGGCGATGGCTATGCGATCTTCGAAGCCACGCATGGCACAGCGCCCAAGTATGCCGATCAGGACGTGATCAATCCCGGTTCGGTGATGCTTTCCGGCGTGATGATGCTCGATTTTCTAGGCTGGACGGAAGCCGCTCGACTGGTTGAGGACGGAATGCGGCGTACCATCGAACAGAAGAAAGTGACGTACGATTTCCATCGCATGATGGAAGGCGCGACCAAGGTAAAGACGAGCGAGTTCGCCGACTATGTGATCAAGAACATGGATGCCTCGCTTTCGGCGGCACGGTAAGGTTTCTAAAGCACTTGATAATTGGAAAGGAATTTTATGCGTAACAAGGTAACGGTTGTGGGGTCCGGGAATGTGGGAGCCACCGGTGCGCATTGGATCGCCGCCAAGGAACTGGCGGACGTAGTTCTGATCGATATTCTCGATGGTGTTCCGCAGGGTAAATCGCTAGATCTGCTTGAGGCGATGCCGATCGAGAAGAAGGATTCACATGTGCTCGGCACCAATGACTATGCCGATACGGCGAATTCTGACATCGTTGTGATTACCGCGGGAGTGCCGCGTAAACCGGGGATGAGCCGCGACGATCTGCTCAATACGAATCACAAGATCATGTCGGACGTGGTTTCGAAAGTGGTGAAGTATTCGCCGAACTGCATTTTGATCATCGTTTCCAATCCGCTCGATGCAATGGCGCAGGCCGCGTACAAACTGAGTGGCTTTCCGCGCGAGCGCGTCATCGGAATGGCAGGTGTGCTTGATTCGTCGCGCTTCCGCACGTTCATTGCGCAGGAGTTAAGTGTCAGCGTGGAAAATGTGACGGCATTCGTGCTCGGTGGACATGGCGACACGATGGTTCCGTTAGCGCGTTACTCGACGGTCGCAGGAATTCCGATCACCGAACTGATGGACGCCCAGACCATCGAGCGCCTGGTGCAGCGCACTCGCGACGGTGGCGCTGAAATTGTGAAGTACCTGAAGACGGGAAGCGCTTACTATGCGCCGTCCGCGGCGTTCACGGAGATGGTGGAGGCGATCCTGAAAGACAAGAAGAAGATTCTGCCTTGCGCCGCTTATCTCGACGGCGAGTATGGGATCAATGGCCTGTTCGTTGGAGTGCCGTGCAAACTCGGCGAAAAGGGAATTGAGCAGATTATCGAAATCAAGCTCAGCGCCGACGAGCAGGAAGCGCTGGAGAAGAGCGCCGGCGCGGTGAAGGAGTTGGTAGGCGTTATAGGCGTGTAGGACTTGGAAAATTGGCGGGTGTTAGGGTTTTGTTATCCCACCCTAGCCAAAGGAAGGCTAGGATGGGGCACCCGCTTTTGCTTCTCAATACAAATTACGAATTGCGTTACATTCGCTCGATCTTCACCGTCTTCACCAACACGTCCTGCAGCGGCTTGTCTTGCCGGTTCTTTGCGAGTTTCGAAATCTTGTCTGCTATATCCTGACCTTCCACAACTTCGCCGAAGATGGTGTGATTACCGGTCAACCACGGCGTCGCCGCCACGGTGATGAAAATTTGCGAGCCATTGGTATTCGGACCGGCATTGGCCATCGCAAGTTTGCCAGCTTTGTCGAACTTGTGCGGCGAGCCCTTGGTCTCGTCTTCAAATTGATATCCGGGACCGCCGAAACCAGTGCCAGCCGGGTCTCCGCCCTGGATCATGAAATCCGGAATTACGCGGTGAAAGATCGTGCCGTTATACAGCGGATCGCTCGACTTCTTGCGGCTAACCGGATGCGTCCACTCGCGCTTTCCTTCAGCAAGTTCGACGAAGTTCGCCACCGTCTTGGGGGCATCTTTTTCAAAAAGGCGGACTACGATATTTCCTTCTGACGTTTCGAATATTGCGTATGTTCCAGGCTGACGAGCCATGCAGGAATCCTTTCTAGATCCGCGGTCACAAAAATCGGCGGCCTCGATTGGGCCGCCGTTTGTCCTATTGTAAATCGTCTACGATTTTGCGGTGGGCTTGGCGGCTGTGGCCGACGGCTTGGCAGGTGTTGGGGGCTTGGCGCCGGCGCTGACGATCTTA
This sequence comes from Terriglobia bacterium, assembly GCA_963826275.1. Taxonomy (GTDB): domain Bacteria; phylum Acidobacteriota; class Terriglobia; order Terriglobales; family Acidobacteriaceae; genus JAJPJE01. Next base: position 142,060 of record CAWGWI010000023.1, read on the forward strand.
ATGTGAATAATCTTCACTGCCTGGAATGGCTTATCGTTGGTCTGGTTGCGCGGAACACGCGCAATTTCACCGATCAGCGAAATCGGTCCACACTGGCCGAAGATGGTGTGACGGTTATTCAGGTGCGGGGTCGGAACCTGGGTGATGAAGAACTGGGAGCTGTTGGTATTGGGTCCGCTATTCGCCATTGCAAGACGTCCCGGGACGTCAAAACGCAGATCGCTGAACTCATCCTTGAAGGTGTAGCCGGCGTCACCCACGCCGTTGCCCATCGGATCTCCGCCCTGGATCATGAAGTCGGGAATGACGCGGTGAAAGATCGTCCCGTCGTAGAGGGGAGTGTTGTGCTTCTTCACGTGCGACGCTGGATTCGTCCAGTCCTTGGTGCCGGTTGCGAGGCCGATGAAATTAGCGACCGTGATGGGGGCCTTGTCGGGGAAGAGCTCGCAAGTGATCGTGCCCTTGGAAGTTTCGATGATGGCGGTAGGATGATTCGATTTCGGCGCGGGAGCCTGAGCCGCGACCGTGGATGCCAAGAGAGCGGCAGTAAATAAAAGAACGAAGATCTTTCGCATTCAGTACACCTCCGCGCGACATTTTCTCAGTTCACGTGGAGAAAAGTCATCTTCAAAACCGTTAGCTGTTGTTGGATCGGGTTAGTGCTGGCCGGCGAGACTGGGAGTCGTATCCGATACTTCGAGGTCGAGGACGCGAGAGAGCGGGGGCGCTTGCTCGGTCGCCAGCTTCTGCACGCGCCACTCGCTGTACTGGTCCGAGACCATGATGTGGAACACTGGCTGGCGGCGCTCCTCGACTGGCTCGATCAGTCCCTGTTCGTGGAGCGGCAGGAAATACGCGTTGACCCATTGCATCTGCTTGCGGGTGAGCCCACGCTTCAGGATGTCGACGGTAACGCCGGTGAGGTGAGTGGAAGCCGTGTCGCCAAGTTCCGGCGCAGCGTTGCGATTGTGCCGGCGGAGTTTGTGCTGCTGTTGGACGGTGCGGACGGCCGAGGTCACCTGAATAGGGCGGTGAAATTCCTTGTAGAAATCCTGGCTGAAGTCTTCGACGAAATCGCGCGTCCAAGGACGGCAATAGCGGCGGGTTTCGGCGAGATTCTGAGCAACACTCAGATAATTGCTTTCGCGAAGCGGGACTAATTCCTCGGACTGTTCCAGCAGCAGGAGCTGGTCGTCGTTCTCGATGCGAGGCAGTTGCAGCATATCGAGCTGCTCGTTTTCACGCACCAGAGCTTCATGTGTGCCACGGAATACAGGGTTCCAGAAGACGTGCCGCGTCCGCCGCAAGTGTCGATAATGATGCGGTTTGGCTGTAGTGCCGTGCAGCGCAAACGACGGCAGCGCGGAGCTACCGATCAGCAAGGCCATGAGTACGAGGTGGACGCGGCGCAAAGTTCAGAGCCCCCGAAACTTATGAGTCAGATGCAAGTACGTGCGCGATTGTAAACCAGGGTACACAAAATCCGTATCCGTTACTGAGGTCCATGGACCCTAAGTTCTGGGTGTCAGTTACGTCATCACCCAAAGTGCAAACCCGCGGCTATTGAGCCACAAGCGCTTATCGGCAGAGGTAAAACTTGCGTAAGTTACCGAGGGCGTACTCCGACCGGGTTACCGGACCGGAGCGGCATTGGGAGGAATGATCTCCGGTTCTGCGGTGGTGGCCAGATCGCGGGATATAAAGAAGACCGCGGCGGTCCACGTAGGTAGCAGATCCATACCAGGGACTAATTCCGCCGCAAAGGCGGGCAGAAAGGCCCAATGCCAACCGAGCAGGCGGGTGAGGCTGATACCGACCACGAGATCGATCGCGTCATCTGCGGGAGAGAGTCCGCCGCTGGCAAACAGAGGGAATAGAACCCATTGCGTGACATCGGCTGCAATGGCGATCATCCAGGCAGTTCGTAGATTGGGGTCTTTGATGTTGCGCAGATGAGCGAATAAGGCCTTGAGCCTTTCCACGGGTCCCTCCCACATCTTCATATTTTAAGATGAGTCTGGGATTCGTGCACCTCGCCGCCGCGGACCTTATTTTCGGAACAGGTCCTTAAACGCCTGCACCATCACCTGGCCACCGACTTCCGCGATCGACGTGGTCAGCGGAATCTCTTTCGGGCAGACCTCGACGCAATTCTGCGCGTATCCGCACTCGTGGATTCCGCCATCGCCCATCAGTGCACGCAGGCGTTCGGTCTTGAGTGCCTTGCCCGTGGGGTGAGTATTGAACAGACGCACTTGTGAGATCGCCGCCGCTCCCACGAAGCCAGTGCTCTCATTGAACTGTGGGCAAGCTTCCATGCAGCAGCAGCATGAAATACAACGCGATAGTGGATACGCCGATTCCTGCTCTTCGGGAGAGAGACGTGGTCCGGAGCCGAGATCGTAGGTTCCGTCCACGGGCACCCAGGCCTTCACGCGCTTGAGATTCTCGAATAGCACACTGCGGTCAACCTGCAGGTCGCGAACCACGGGAAACTTGGTGAAGGGCTCGATGGTGACCGGTTGCTCGAGGTTGTCGATCAAGGCGGAGCATGCCATGCGGGTGCGCCCGTTGATGAGCATGGCGCAGGATCCGCAAACTTCTTCCAGGCAATTAGAGTCGTAGGCAATCGCCGTGGTCGGCTGGCCGCTGCGCGTTACCGGATTCAGCGCGACATCCATTAGCGCGGAAATTACGTTCATGCCCGAGCGATACTGAAGCTCGAACTCTTCCCAGTAGGGTGCTGATCTGGGATCAGCCTGCCGTTTTACTTTGATGAGTACCGTCTTGTTATCTGCCATCTAAAGTCAGCCATGTACCTATTTAGAAATTCAGTGGCTAGTGGTTACTAGTTCTGCGTGAGAAGAACTCGATCGCTAACTACTAACCGCCAGCCACTTGAACCTATGTCGCAGCGTCGTAACGTCTCGGACGCGGCGGAATGAGGGACGTATCCACGGGCTCAAACTCGAATCGTGGCTCGTCCGCATCGGGCGCGAAATACGCCTTCGTCGTTTTCAGGAAATTCTGGTCGTCGCGTTCGGGGAAGTCCGGCTTGTAATGTGCCCCGCGTGACTCGTTCCGCAGATAGGCTCCCTGGGCGATTACGCGCGAAAGCTGCAGCATGTTGTACAGCTGTCGCGTGAACACAAAACTTGTATTGGCCCACATCGATTTGTCGCTCAGGTTGACGTTGCGGAAACGTTGCAGCAGCTCGACGAGTTTGCCGTCGGTCTCCTGTAAGTTCTTGTTGTAGCGGATCACAGTGCAATTCTTGGTCATGATCCCGCCCAACTCACGCCAAATCTGGAAAGGATTCTCGTTGCCGGGATTGCTGATCAGCAACTCGTTGAATTCTTCCTGCCGCCGCTGTTCGGCTTCGAACACAGAGCTGCTAATTCCATCCGTCGAGGTCTGCTGCGAACGCGCGTACTTGACTGCGTTCGGTCCGGAGATAAATCCACCATAAATACAGGAAACCAGCGAGTTCGCGCCGAGGCGATTCGCGCCGTGATACTGATATTCGCATTCACCCGCGGCGTAAAGGCCCTTGATGTTGGTCTGCTGATTGAAGTCCACCCACAGGCCACCCATGGTGTAGTGCATGCCCGGGAAGATCTTCATTGGCACGTCGCGCGGATCGTCGCCGACAAACTTCTCGTAGATTTCGAGAATACCTTCCAGTTTCCGGTCCAGCACCTTGCGGTCTATGTGCGTCAGGTCGAGGTAGACCATGGGCTGACCATCGATGCCCAGGTGATGCTCGTATACCACCTTGAAGATCGCGCGGGTGGCAACGTCGCGCGGAACGAGATTTCCGTACTTGGGATACCACTCTTCAAGGAAGTACCAGCGCTCATTCGCAGGAATGCTCTGGGGATCGCGCTTGTCGCCCGGTTGCTTGGGAACCCAGACGCGGCCGCCTTCACCGCGCGCGGATTCGGACATCAGCCGCAACTTGTCTTCGCCGGGGATCGCCGTCGGGTGAACCTGGATGAACTCGCCATTCGCGTAGAACGCCCCTTGCTGATAGACCGCGCTCTGCGCCGACCCGGTGCAAACTACCGAGTTCGTTGATTTCCCGAAAATCATGCCATTGCCGCCAGTGGCGATGATGACTGCGTCGGCAGGGAAGGTACGAACTTCCATGGAGCGCAGATCCATGGCGCAGATACCCCGGCAAACCTGGTTTCCGTCGAGTACAGCCGACAAGAACTCCCAGTGCTCGAACTTGTGGACCTTGCCTTCGGACTCGTAACGGCGAACCTGCTCATCGAGCGCGTAGAGAAGTTGTTGCCCGGTGGTGGCGCCGGCGAATGCCGTGCGATTGAAGAGCGTGCCGCCAAAGCGGCGAAAATCGAGCAGTCCTTCAGCCGTGCGATTGAAGGGAACGCCCATGCGGTCGAGGAGATCGATGATGCCGGGCGCCGCGTCGCACATCCCTTTCACGGGAGGCTGATTAGCCAGGAAGTCGCCGCCGTAGACGGTGTCGTCGAAGTGCTGCCAGGTGGAATCACCCTCGCCCTTGAGGTTCTTGGCGGCATTGATGCCGCCCTGGGCGCAGACGGAATGCGAGCGCTTTACCGGGACGATGGAGAAGAGATCAACCTGGCCACCCATTTCAGCCACTTTGATGGTGGCGGCCAGTCCCGCCAGTCCGCCACCTACGATCACGATCTTAGGATTGATTGCCATGTATAAAAGTCCAGCCGCGGCAATGCCGAAGCAGAAATCCCTAATGCATCAGATAAGACTCTGTGACTGGGGGCACCTGCGAAGCTGGGGTCGTAAGGAATGCCAGCATCGTCACAGTGCCGATGGCCACGAGCGCCAAGCCCAGCGCCAGGCAGACATAGCCAAACTTCTTCTGCCCGCGCGGTCCGGTGATGAATCCCCACTTGGCCGTGAAGAGCCAGAGTCCGTAGGAGAAATGCCACGAGGCTGCGATGATTCCCACGAAATAGAAGGCCACCACCAGCGGATTCTGGAAGTGCTCGTACACCTTGCTGAAAGCGGCGGCAGAGTTGGTCATCAAATGTATGCCGCTGAAGCGCATGGTGTAGACGTGGTAGCTCATGTATATAAAGGCGATAATCCCGGTCCAGCGTTGAGCCGTATACATCCAGTTCCCCATCCACGGATACGATGGGCCCACATTGCTCTCGCCACGCCACCAGATATAAAACCCGTAGAACGAATGAAAGAGGATGGGCAGGAAGATGCCGAATAATTCAAGCCATGGAACGAAGGGCACGCTGGTAAGAAAACGAACCTGCTCGTTATACGCATGCGGTCCGTTCGTCGCATAGGCATTGGAGATGAAGTGCTCGAGAAGGAACGCGCCAATCGGGATGATGCCCGTCAGCGATTGCAGCTTACGTAGCCAGAAATGAATTCCTTGACCGGCGCGCAACGGTGTTACACCTGCGGGGACTGTTCCCGCAGGCTCAACTTTGGCCGCTGAAGCCACTTTCGGACTCCTTTGAAAGTACTACCTAGTACAGATGGTCCCACATCGACAGGCGAACCGAGAATTATTTCTGGGTTGTAGAGGGAAGTCAAGAAATCGCAGTGATTTAGCGCGATTCAAAAAAATTCCGAGAGATGTTCAGTTGTCACTGCGGGGTTTGGCGATCCTGATACCAGGCCAAAAACTGCCGGAAGGCCTTTCCGCGATGACCGAATTCAATGCGTTGTTCGGGCTTTAGTTCGGCAAAAGTCAGGCCAAGGCGAGGGAAGAGGAATAGAGGATCGTAGCCGAAACCGCCTGTACCCCTCGGATCACGAAGCATAATTCCATCGGCGTGATCGCGGAAGATCTGAACGGTTTTCCCGTCTCGCGCGGCCGCGATGACGCAGACGAAACGCGCGCTGCGGAGATCGTCTGGAACGGCGGCAAGTTCAGCACGAAGTTTGGCATTGTTGGCGGCGTCGGAGGAATTCTCCGCGCCGGGAGCGGCGGCATAACGCGCAGAGATGACGCCTGGTGCGCCGCCGAGGGCATCGACCTCGAGTCCGGAGTCGTCTCCCAGAACGATCGCTCCTGGAACTGCGCGGCTGTAGAACTCCGCCTTCTTACGCGCGTTCCCTTCGAAGGTGTCCTGATCTTCGACTACGGCAGGCAGTTGTGCGATGTTGGGGACGGGCGCGATTTGCACGCCATAAGCGGCTGCAGCGGTCTGGAAATCCCGGAGTTTTCCTTGATTTGAAGTAGCGATGTATACGATGGGCATGATCGTTTAGGCGGAAGCGCTTTTTCGTCGATTATGAGGCTTGGCCGACTCCTCCGGAGGTCAAGAATTGTCGCTGGAATTCCTCGCGCGAGATTCGTGGCATGGCACCGGGGAGCGAGGCGACCCATGAGCCGACGCGATTCGCCACGGTGTTCATGGACGGAAGCGAAGCTCCTTGCGCGAAGAGATGAGCGAGCGTAGCAGTGAAGGCGTCTCCAGCACCGATGGTGTCACTGACCGTGACTTTGTATCCGGGATGCGCATCGCTCTCGGATTCACTGAGCAGCAGGCTGCCGTGCACGCCGCGCGTCACGCAGACGAGATCCAGATCAAATTCCTGGCGTAAAACGCGCGCATTCTCCAGTTCGTTGCGCACCGGAAGCCCGCATGTGGAAAGCACTACTGGCAACTCCGCGTCATTTAGTTTGGCGACGTCGGCCAACGTGAGGGATTCGGTCAAGACTTCGCGAGCAAAGTAGCTTTGCCGCAAGTTCACATCGAAGATTCGTAAGGCATCCCGGCGCGTGGCCTTCAGGAAATGCAGGATCGCGCCGCGCGAATCCGGCGAGCGCTGTGCCAGGGATCCGAAACAAACGACGTCGGCTTGGGCAGCAAGCATTTGCCAATCGGGCGTGCACTCGAGGTGATCCCAGGCGACGTTCTCGAAGATCGTGAAAGTCGGCTGGCCGTGGTAGTCGATCTCGATCCCTACGGTTCCTGTTGTAGGAGAGGGGTCGCGTTGTACGAAGGCATCTTCGAGACCCAGCGTTGCCAGTTTTTCGACCGCGGCATTTCCGAGAGTATCCGCTCCCACGCGGCTCGCCACTACACCGCGATTGCCGAAGAGAGAACTGATGTAGGCGAAGTTCGCGGGCGCCCCACCGAGTTGCTTTCCTGAGGGGAGCAGGTCCCAGAGCAGTTCGCCAAGACCGACAACGGTTCGCTGTTTGGTTGCGGGATCGGACATGCGGATCGATGAACGAAGCGGCCGAAGCAATCTATATACTCAGAGTACATCGCAGCGCAACCATACAGCGCAACCATACATAGACACGGAAATTGGATAGGGACCTCGACAGATGCCACAAACCGCAATCGGCTTGATCGCTCCTGGTGTTGGCGGGCGCAATGAACGGCAGCTTCACGCTTCCGATGAAGTTCACGCGCAGCTGGGCCTGGGAGAATACCTGGCTGAGCTGGGCCTTTTTCGCACTCCTGCTATTTCCGGTGCTACTCGCGGCGGCGACAGTTTCGCAACTCAGTGAGCTTTATCGCCAGCCCGGAGCGCTTACCGCTGCCCTCACAGTTGCCGGCTTCGGCGCTGGTTGGGGTCTATCGCAAATATTTCTTGGGCTCGCGGTCGAAGGCATCGGGATGGCGCTGGCGCTCTCGGTAATCATGGGTCTCTCCGCTGCCATTGGCGCGATCATCCCGCTCTTGCAGCACCATCGCGACGAGATACTCACTCGTGGTGGCATGGTCGTGCTTCTCGGGTTGGCTATCGTGCTGGCCGGCGTCGTTCTTTGCGGACTCGCCGGACGCTTGCGCGAACAAGCTTCAGCTCAAACCAGTACCCGGACCTCGGTTGCCACTGGACTTTTCTTCTGCCTGATCAGCGGCGTGGGTTCGGCCTTCGTCAATCTCGGACTGAATGCAGGGAAAGGGCTATCTGCCATGGCGGAATTGCGGGGTACGTCCTCGCTCTGGTCGAACAATGCCGTGTGGCTGCCGTTGATGGTTGCTGGCGCAATTCCGAATGCGCTGTATTGCCTCTACCTGATGCGTAAGAACCGAACCACGGCTAAGTTCGCGACTGCTGGAACAACCCATTACTGGCTGCTCGGAACTGTAATGGCATTCTTCTGGTTCGCGAGCACGGTGATGTACGGGATTGCCGCCAATCAACTTGGGAGACTGGGAACGATCCTAGGGTGGCCGATTTTCATGTCGCTGATCGTGCTGGTTGCCACTGCGTGGGGAGTGGCGACAGGTGAGTGGAAACACGCTGGACGCCGCCCTGTGAGGATGCTCGCCAGCGGGGTCGCGCTCCTGGTAGTTGCGATCGTCGTGCTGTCATTCTCGAATCAGTTACTGCAACGGCCTTAGCACCTCAAAAGAAACGGTTTGATACGGAGAAACACTATTTCATATTTGACGCGCGTTAGAGGCGTCCCTAAGATTCAATGCAAGGTGTGGGGACAAGTGTGATTGGCAAGACTCTCGGCTGCTATCGCATCATTGAACAACTTGGCGCAGGTGGCATGGGTGTCGTCTACAAAGCAGAAGACACACAGCTAGGGCGATTTGCTGCGATCAAAGTTCTTCCGCCGGACGTCTCGCAGGACCAGCAGGTGCTCGAACGGTTTCTGCGGGAAGCGCGCGCCGTCGCGTCACTCAACCATCCCAACATTTGTTCTATTTATCAGATCGGCGACGAGAATGGCATCCGCTACATCGCTATGGAGCTATTGGAAGGGAAGAACCTTCGCGATCGTATCGTGGACGGTCCAATTCGACTTGACCAGCTTCTAGAGTGGTCGGTGCAATTTTCCGCTGGGCTCGATGCGGCGCACACGAAGTGCATCCTGCATCGCGATATCAAGCCCGCCAATCTCTTTGTCACCGAGCACGGCGTGGCCAAGATTCTCGACTTCGGATTGGCAAAGACTGTTCTAAAGCCGCAGCATGCGGGAATGGCGAGCGGACATTCGACCGCTCTTACCACCGCTGTCACCACCGACGCACACCTGACGACGCAGGGAACCACGGTGGGCACGGTGGCGTACATGTCGCCGGAACAGGCTGCTGGAGAACAACTGGATCAGCGCAGTGACCTGTTTTCCTTCGGCGTGGTTCTTTATGAGATGGCGACGCAGGATGTGCCTTTCAAAGGGAATACCGCTGCTGCGATCTACGGCGCCATTCTGCATGTGCCAGCGGTTCCACCTTCGGAGTTGAATCCGGATGTCTCGCCCGAACTCGAGCGGATCATCATAAAGTCGCTGGAGAAGGATCGTGACCTGCGCTATCAGAGCGCGGCGGAGTTGCGTGCCGATCTGAAGCGTCTGAAACGCGACACGGATTCTGGTCCAAGCAAGGCTGCCGTGCGCAGCGCGAGCGCGTCGGCCGTGGGCCATCGAAGTTCGTCGCAACGGCCGAGCGGCAGGAGCGAACCGGGGATTGGCGAGCCACCCAAGTCGAATGTCAAGCTGGTCGCCATGATTGCCGCGTTGCTGGTACTGGTCGCGGTGGGAGCCATCTACTTCGCGACGCGTGTGAAAACACCCGCCGTCCTAGAAAAGGCGAGCCTGGCCTTTCAGACCGGGCACATCAGCCGGCTTACCAGCAGCGGGACTGCTTCCGCCGGAGCGATTTCGCCTGACGGACGCTACGTGGTCCACGTTTCCGAAGAGAATGGGATGCAAAGCCTGTGGACGCGGCAGATTGCCACGAACAGTAATGTGGAGATTGTGCCGAAGGCCGAGGTTCATTTCAGCGGAATCACTATCTCTCCGGATGAGAACTTTGTTTATTACACGGCTGGCGCCGTGCATTCGCCAGTGAACGAGTTGTACCAAGTGCCAGTTCTTGGAGGTACGCCGAAGAAGCTTCTTAGCGACCTCGAGGGGCACGTCAGCTTCTCTCCCGATGGAAAGCAGTTCGTATTCATTCGCGAAGATCAAGAGGCCAGTTACATTGTTGTAGCGGATGCCGACGGCTCGAATCCGCACGTGCTGATGCAGACGAAATTGCCGGAAGAGGTAGCGGCGGTCGCGTGGTCTCCGGACTGGGAGCAGTGTTGTTTATGGCAAGTACTCGGTGACTGGCGGGTATCACAGCGAAATCTGGCTGCGTCCCTTCAGCGGCGCGGCCCGGCAGGTTACGTCTCACCACTGGTTCAACATTAACGGGTTGGCCTACCTGCACGATGGCAGTGGGATGGTTGTTAACGGCACTGATCCTGATTCGCTGTTCGCTTCGCAACTTTGGCTCGTCAGCATGAAGGATGGCGCGCTCCGTCGAATCACCAATGATCTGAATTCGTATCGCGGGGTTACCATTTCGCAAGACGATAATCAGCTTTGTACCGTCTTGCATGAGACTTCGACTGCGATCTGGACCACGGGGAACAAAGCCCCGCAGCAGTTCGGTTCTTCGACCAGCAAGCTCGACGCGTTCCTCGGACTGTCATGGACTCCGGATGGCCGGATCGTGTACACGGCTGCCCCGAGCGGCAGCCCGGAGATATGGATTGCTGCGGCGGACGGATCCGACGCCAAGCAGTTGATCGCCGGCAGCTTTTTCAATACCTCGCCGGTAGTTTCGTCGGACAGCAAGATTTACTTTACCTCATCGCGCGGTGGGAATCCGGACGTGTGGCGCGTCGATCTGGATGGCAGCAATGCGAAACAGGTTACGTTCGGAGCGACTGATCTGGCGGATGCGGTTACTCCCGATGGTAAGTGGCTGATCTTCCGTTCCGTGGCGAATGGCGTATTCAGTGTTTTCAAGGTACCGACCGAGGGTGGTACTCCCGTGAAACTGGCGGAGGTTGCCGGAACTCCGGTGAGCGTTTCGCCGGACGGCAAGCAGATCGCCTTCTCCTATGTAGACGAAGCCGCGGGAGAGTGGCGCGTTGGTGTGGTCCCGATTGATCAGAGCGCTCCGCTCAAGATGGTCAACCTTGATCACCTCGGAGTGCAGTGGATGCCCGACGGCAAAGGTTTCAGCTTCCTCGAAACGCACCACGGTTATTCCAACGTCTGGTTCTTCCCATTGGATAGCAGTGCAGGCCGTCGCCATGCGCTTACCAACTTCGATTCGCAGCGCATCTTCAGTTATGCGTGGTCGAAGGATGGGAAGCTGGCTATGTCGCGCGGGACCGATTCCAGTGACGTCATCCTGATTACCAGCGAGAAGCAATAGCTACTGGAACTTCGCAATTAGGCAGGTGATGTCATCGTGTTGTGGAGCGGTGCCAGTGAATAACTGCACGTCGGCTTTCAAACGTTGCAGAATCTCGGTGGCAGCAAGGCCAGCACTGGCGTTGAAGACTTGGATGAGGCGATCCTCGCCATACTCGTCGGCGCGATCGTTTTCGGCTTCCACTACACCGTCGGTGAAAATCAGCAGCGTGTCGCCGGCAGACAGGTCCATCTCCGCCGACTCATAGGCGCAATCTGCCAGGATACCCAGCGGTACTCCGCCAACGTCCAGCCGCTCAATTTTCCCCGAAGCGCGGCGCAACATGGGCGCATTGTGCCCGGCGTTCACGTAGGTGAGATGCCGGGAATCCGGATCGTATTCCGCGAGAAAGGCGGTGGTGAAGCGCGCTCCTGCCATGCTGTGGCGGCATGCATAACGATTCATTCCGGTAGTCAGTCCCACCACGCTGGAGCGAGTGGCGGAGAGAGTCTTGAGGCTAGCCTGGAAGGTCGCCATGAGCAGCGCCGCAGGGACACTCTTGCCTGCTACATCGGCTACGGCGATCAGGACATTGTTTTTCGCGTCCGGAACATCACGATAGAAGACGTCGTAATAATCGCCGGCGACAGTGTTGGCGGGCTTGGTAAAGAATGCGCTTTCCAATCCAGCGATTATCGGCGGCTCACTGGGAACGAGCCAGCTCTGGATTTCGCGCGCGATTTGCAGGTCGCGCTTCATGGTGACGCGGTCAGCAACCTCGAGAACCAGCAGACCCAGCATTAGGATCCCGCCATAGATGTGGAACCACGAACCGCTGTTGTTGAACGAACTCCAGGGAAATAGCAATAAGACGAGCCCAATGATGAGTACGACTCTTTTCGCAGGCGTGAGCTTCATCACCACGGCCCAGAAGAAACTGCGAACAACCTGGAACCAATCACGCGGCGTGCGCTGGGAAGCGGGCTTGAAGTCGATTTCGCGCGAATATAGCTGGAATCCCGACTTCGCATCCTGCCGCAACTGGAGCCACAGTTGTTCGATCTCCATGCCGTCGGTAACGCGTTCCATGAAGTTCTCGACCCTCTTGAAGAAGCGGGGATCGCGCGGAGGCCCGGCGCCAGGTTGTGATTCGGCTTCGCGATGGGCGGTAGCGGTTGGCATGGTCTAGGGCGATTATAGCGGGTGTTCTGGCACGAGAGGCGTTAATGGTGCTGCGCTGCATCCTCTGGAGGACACGGATATTTCTCGCTGAGCGCACCAGCGACTAGCGGATGCCGGCATTTTCGATCTGTCCGGATGCTCACGAATGGATCGGCGAGTAGCGGCGTAGCCGAGAGCCGAATCGAAAGTAACCTCGTGACACGAGCCCCGCCGTGTCATGATGATTCGTCCTGCAGATATATGCAGACTATCTTCGAAGCGACCGAGCCTCCTCCTGACAAGAAGCCCAGAAATCAGATGTTATTGGGGCTATGCATCGGAGCGTTGTCCGGGGCAGTAACCAGCGTTGTGGGATACGCCGCAGACAATGGACTTTGGATGTTGCGCATTCTTGCAACTCCGTTCCTCGTCGGAGGTATCTTCGGCGCGGTGTTTTCAACTTGGTTTTGGAGAGGCATGGAGAAGCGGTCTCTCGCAAAGGCACTAGGGTTCATTGCTGCCTGTGCAGCCGCCTACATCGCGGCGTTCTATTCCGCATTCTTCTCTGTGTTTATCTTCGGCGGCGGCGATGCGCAGAAAGATTCGCGGATGATTGCAGGTTCGCCCGCAGGCTCGTTCTTTATCGGTGGTTCTGTTGGCGGCTTCATCGTAATTGCAGCTGCCATGGTCCTCTTTTCAGAGCAGGGGAAGCCGTTGCGGTTGATATCCCGAGCAGTGGCTTACTCGCCGTTAGGAGGCGCGTTTGGACTGCTTGCCTGGGTGATTTGTTCGCTCGTAGTCCCTGTAAAATCAGCATCCGAATCGGGGAGTGAAGCTCTGGAAATCGTTCTGCTTTGGCTAGTGTGGCAGACAGGAATGGGGGGCCTTCTGGGCGATCTCGTTCTACAAGAACCACTGTCCGAGACGTTAACACGACCCGCGGTTGAGCATCGTACATCTATCGGACTTCGCATAGCGCGAGTAGTGCTGGTATTAGTCTGCCTGGCCGGGGTTGTGTACTTCGTGGTGCCTGATATCCCAGGTGAAATTCAAGCGGCTCGCTGGCAGCGCTCTTACACGGAGCATCTTTCCGAGAAGACTTCTCCCGAGAGCGTGCCCGAGGCGCAACCGAAGCCTGTGGAGCAGGTATTGATCCTACAATCGTTTGGGGAATACCTACCGGGGAAGGCTGCAGTTTCCCAAAGTAATACTTTCGTAGTTCCTAAAACAGGGAAGCCAATGGAACTGAGAGCTCAGTGGTATACCGTGAGATATCAACGACAGGAAGAGCTGGTTTCCCCGCCCAAGTCCTACGTCGACGTCACCGTAGTCGAGTTTCCTGGTCCATCGTGGGCAAAGTACGAAGTCGGAACCTGGACCACCGGACTTCAAGTCGAGGATCTATATGCTGCCGGAGGTATGGCCCACACTCGAATCTTTTCCGAGAGAAAGCAGCCGAGCGCGAAAGGCCTGGACCGGTTTGTTTGGACAAGTGGTGCGCTTCTTGTCGAGGTCAGATCTTATTCGGCCGATGCTCGCTGTGCGGAAGCCTACCTTGAGAAGTACCCGAGTACTCTCTAACTGAAGACCTCTACTTCGCTGCCACGTCCGTCTTCGCGGCCCGGACGATCAGCGGGATGCGCGGGAACGCGAAGGTTCCACTGGCATCGTCGACCACGCTAACCTGGCACATGTAGTTTCCGGGACGGAGCTGAGAGAGCGGCACTTCTAGCTGGAACGAGGTCGCGCTGCGCTCAGGGGTGTTGATCTGTTTAGCTTCAACCAGCGGCGTCTCGTAAGTCTTCAGCTTGCCGCTGAAGAACTGCACATTGGTTAGAACGTGGATGTTTTCGTCTTTGGCTTTGGCTCCTTTTTCCTTAGCCGGATCGTAGACTTCGTAATAGATCGTGAGCTGCTGATCGGCGGTGAAGACATGCGAAAGATTCGGGACCAGTTCTTTGCCGTCGCGGATCAGCGGATTCTGCTTCAGCTTGCCGGGCAGCGCGAACTGCGTGGCCAGAACGACTGAGCTCATCTTCAATGGAGACTTCTTTAGATCCGGCACGGTGAAGTCGCTCTCGAATGAGCCGATCTTGCCGCTCTCGTTTTCGCGCACGACGAACTTCAGGTGATATTTGCCGGGCGACAGCAGGAAGGCCGTGTTGTACTGCACGTTTTTGCGCTTCACCGTCTGGCCTGTCCCGACAGCGAGTTTCACGGTTTCGCGGATATTGGCGATTGGAATCTTCGACGAGGCTTCGCGCACCAGGCCGATCACATCCAGCGTGGCCTTGTCCTTGTCGCTCGACGACTTGAAGGGAACTGACGAGCCAGGCACGACGATCGACGTTGGTACGAAGTAGTCGTTGCCGCGCATACGGAAGTAAGCGGTATCGACGTATACAGGCAGGTCGGTGACAGGAAGATCGGAGGCAATCTCGTCATCCAGTTGCTTCTCGCGATCCTCTTTGGTGAAGTGCAGGAAGTCACGCGGTCCGTAATAGCCTGTGCGGTATTCGAGCTTTACGTCCTTGCGGTTGACGATGACCTTGATGTGACGATAGCGGCCGTCGGTCGCCTTGTTGGTGCTGCGGTAGCCGAGCAGGTAGTAAAGGGACGTGTCCTGCTGCACCTTCTTGAACGCGGTGCTGAAATCGTTGGTGTCGAGGAAAGCCTTGCCGCCGGTATCCGACGCGAGCGTAACCAGCGTCTCCTGGGAGGAGAAGTTCGAGTCCAGATCGCTCTGTACGGCAGCGCCAGAATACGCCGAGGTCCCGCGGAGGCTTGCGTTCTGAGCTTGTCCCCCCGGGGGAAGAGCCTCTAAGCCGCGCGAATCAACCGTGTACAGCGAAAGATTGGAGCGTACGGAGGCGTTCACCGCCGCGCGCAATTCTGACTGGTTTTCAACGCCGGTGCGCTGCATTCCGCCGGCGAAATAGAGTACAGACTTCTTTTGCGGCAACTTGGAGAGCGACTTGGCAAGCGTGTTGATCGCCATCAGGCGACGATCGGTGTTGAACAAGTTGTATTCGGTATCGTCAGGGGTGTATTGCGCGCCGGTATCGGCGCTGCCGTCGGAGCTTCCCGTCAAGCCCTGCTCGAAGCCCTGACCCTCTTCGCCATTGATCGCCACGAGGGCTTTCTTCAACGCCGCATGATCGTTGGTGAAATCCTGGTTCACGGTCATCGAGTTTCCCAGCGTGATCACGGAGACCAGGTCTGCCGGCGACATCTGCTTATTCACATAGTCAGTTGCCGACTTCACTGCGCGATCCACTTCCTCAGGCTCCATGGCGCTCAAGTCAAAGAAGAGCACGATCAAACGCCGGTCACGCACCGCTTCGGCTTTCACATTTTCGCCAGAAAGGATCGGAGCATTGGTCACCGCTTCCTGGACCGTCATCTGTGAGGGACCATTGCCGGCACCCTGCGCGACATTCGTCTGCGATTCGCCTTCGGGGCGCTCGATATCAAAGGACATCAGGTGCTGCGGCTTGCCATCTTCTACGATACTGAAGTCAGACTGCTTGAGGTCGCGAATCAGATTGCCGCTTTTGTCGCGAGCCACCACATCGACGAGGACGAGATCGCTGGTAGTGCGAAATGTGTAACTGGACTGTGGCTCGTCTACTGGCGGCGGTGGTGGTGGCGGCCCTTCTTCCTGCGCAAATACCCCGAGCGGCAGCAGAGAAACGGCGAGCAGCAGCGAGAGCAGCTTCTGTGCCAGCTTCGAATTGTGCAACGTGCCAGGCATTAGAAGCGGAACCTCGTGGAGAAAGTGATGGTTCTCATGTTGCCAACCGAGATGACATGACCAAAGGTGGGAGAGTTAACAGTAGTATCAATCGCGGAAAATTGCGGCGTGTTGAAAATATTGGTGATGTCACCGCGAACTTCGAAGGCCATAGGTTCGTGGATCGGGAAGTTCTTGGAGAACGACATATTTAATTGATGCGTCCCCGGACCGATGATGATGTTGCGTCCACTATCTCCGAATTGGCCCGCGGGTGGAATCGCGAATGCAGCGGTGTTGAACCATCCATTAATCGACGGGTTGGAAATCGAGATCGCTTCGCCGGGGACAAGATTCGCGCGCAGCGTGCCGTTTGTTCCGCGGGCAACGTCGGCAAAATTTCCTAGGACACGCGCGGTGAAAGGGAAGCCGGAGGCGATCGTCCAAGTGCCGCTCCAGGTCCAGTCGCCGAAAATCTTGTTCAGCGGCCCGGAGGAGGTGAGCCACTTCCGTCCTTCACCGAAGGGCAGATCGATGGTGTAGTCACCGGTAAAGCGCTGGCGCTGGTCGAAGCTGGAGAGACCGCGTTCGGCAGCCAGGTCCTGTTCGTTTTGCGCTACGACCACCTGGGTCCCGCCGATCGAGGACGCATCATCGATGGACTTCGAGAATGTATAGGTTCCACCGACTGCGACGCCATTCGAGAGGCGCTTACGGACGCGTAACTGGCCAGCATTCATGATGGAGTCCCCCTGTGAGGTTTCCCACAGGAACGGTTGAACGCCGGTGATCAGCAGGCCTTCCGCTCCCCGATTGGGGGCGAGCCACATATCGAGGTCGGTGCCTTTGCTGCCGGTGTAGCCGATGTTGACAACGGTGTTCCAGCCAATGTCCCGCTGGATGTTGAGGTTCCAGAGTTGAACGTAGCCGGGTCGATAGTTTGGATCGATGCCGTAATTGTTGGTGATCGTCGAAGTCTCCGGTGGAGGAAATCCGTTCGCCAAAGTGAGGATTTGCGACTCGGAAGCAACGTTGGTCTGGGTCACCGAAAATGGCGGCTGGAACGCAAGATTCGAAACGATCGAACGATACTGGCTCAAGTTGTAATTGATGCCGTATCCGGCGCGCACGACGGTTTTGCTGAACGGTTTCCAAGCAAGGCCAATACGCGGCGCCCAGTTGTTGCGCTGCGGCTTGATGAGTCCGGAAGGATAGACGATGCCGGTAAACGGTCCGACCTGGCCTGGTTGCACGGGAGCAACGGCAGTGAATCCTGGAGCGGCATCCAGGTTCACGAGCTGATTGTCGAACTCACTGAAGGGCGAGATGTATTCGTATCGCAAGCCGGCATTGACGGTGAAATTTCCGCGCAGGCGCCAGTCGTCCATGACGAAGAGATCCCAGCCATTGGCAGCGAATTTGTAGTTCTGGTTATTGCTGTACTGGATGGAGGTCTGCTGCGCATCGCCGAGGAGGAAGTCGGCGAAGTCGTAGCCTGTACCCTGGACGGGTGTTCCATTCGCGGTTTCCGCAGTGGCAGCACCGGTGAAGACGAAGGTGCCGCGCGGGTTGGTGTTGCTGACCAGCGTCTCCCAGAGACGACGATAGTCACCGCCGAAGCGAACATTGTGCTTTCCGTGATTCCAGATGATGGTGTCCTGGAATTGCAACGTATTGTCATGTTCAACGTGCGGAGCGACATCGGTGAGGCTGCTGTAGTCGCTAAAAGAAAGATTGGGTAGTCCCCAGTTGAGGGGATTCTCGGAAATTCCCGTGATACCCAGGTTGCCGGCGACGTTATCCACGCCAGCAAAGAAGTTCGCAGTGTTGATCTGCGAGCGATTGAAGCTGACGCGGAAATTGTTGGTCGTTTTGCCGTGGGCGTAGGTGTAGCCGGCGTTCGCGTTCAGGCCTTTGGTCTTTGTATTGCCGCCAACACCGGGAAAAGGAGTAAGAGTGTCGGCGTTGGAGTCGGTGTAGTTCAGACCGAAATTGACGTTGCTGCGGCCCCAAGGTCCGCGTCGCGCTCCTGGCCGCGCCTGCCCGAAGGTATGCATTACACGCAGGTTGATGTTGGTGGAGTCGTTCAACGCTGAGGTGCTGTAACGGAAGTTCTGCTCGCCCGGCTGATTCGGAAGCGGGATGTATTGCAGCAATCCTGCCGAAATCGGATTGATGCCAGTGATCCGATTATTCGCGAAGGGAAGTCCAGTGATCGGGTTGTAGATGGTCACGGGCTGCCCGGCGTTTGACCCAGAGGTGTAGACGGTCTGGGAAAAGTCGCCGTTGCGCTCGGCCACTGTAGGCACGTGCGAGTAGACCTCATAGGGATTCGTGGAGCGCGTCCCGAACATATTGAAGAAGACGAACGTGTTCGAACTGAGGTCGACCAGCTTAGGAATCTTAAGCGGCATGCCGACGGTTGCGCCGAAGCGGTTCGACGAATAAGCAGGCTGCAGAGAAGGAACGCCGCTGAGCGAGTAGGGTCGCGCATCGAGGGCCGCGTTTCCAACATCGTAGAAAATGGAGCCGTGCGGCTGGTTGAAGTTCGGTCGGCCGCGGCCAGGCATCCGAAAGATGCCACCACCACCAGGTCCACCGGGACCGCCGCCGATCATGATGGGACCGCCGCCTGGGCCACCAGGGCCACCTTGAAAGGCGTTACCTTGTCCACCTTGCCCGTTCTGCCCGCCCGGCAATTCACCACGAGCGCGCATCTCGTCGATGCGATCCTGCATGTCATCAGCACCGCGTCCGAAGGCGGCGGTTTGGCCCATAGCGCCATTGACGGAGACGGAATCGTTGGTGGCGTCGGCTGTGGATGCCAAAGCCGACATGCCTTGCAGAGGCGCATCTCCGCCGTTCGCCGCGAGGCTGAGCGAAACCTGATCACCGGTTACGGATAGCCGTTGTGAGCCGCGTCCATTGGCCATCACCGACCCGAACTGTCCCATGCCAGCGTTCTGCTGATTCTGCTGATTCTGCTCTTTGGGGACGCGCGACAACAGGATCATTTCCAGATCGGCCTGCCCGGTCGGAGTGGCAGCGTTGATCATGACTTCCTTAGTGGCTGTCGCAAAGGCTGCGAACTCGGCGCGGACAACATAGCGACCGTTGGAAGGCAAGATGAGCGAATAGTTGCCTTCAGCATCGGTGGAGGTGATGACCTTTTTCCCGGTGAGCGTGTTCGCTGCGGAGATGGTGACACCGGGCAATCGCGTGGTGCCGGACTTCACGGTACCCCGAATCTCGCGGAGGACCTGCGCGGTTGCCGCAGGGCCTGAAACAGGCTGCGCAATGGGCGTCGGTTGCGGCGCGGAGACAGTCTGCGCAGTGCTGAATACACTCAGCCCGCAGAGGGCCAACAAAAGAAATGAAGAGCGTTTTTTCACGTTTTACTTGGCCGGTGGCTGCTCCGGTTGGCCGGCGGGAGGATGCGGCATCCCGACCCGCAGCGTAGCGGGTACGAAAATGTCGTTTTTCATCTCGCCGCGACCCATTACATGATCGCCGACTTTGATGTCGGCGAGAGTGACACTTTCGCGTTTTTCGTTCTGAAAGGACGTACTCTCATCGGCCTGGATAACTTGTGTCTGGCCGTCGGGGCGCAAAATGGTCAGCTTGGTTTCGTCTATCACCTTCACCTCACCGGCGATGAATTTGGTCCCAAGGCCCATCTCCTGCATCTGCGCGGCTGAGGGTGGTCCTCCGGAACCGGGGCCTCCTGGGCCGCCCATTCCTGCACCGACAAAGCGCGCCGTCAGCTTGCTGGAATCACTTCCAGGTTGCGCGCCGACCATTACATGGTCGCCTTTAGCGAAATCAGAAATCTTGGCTTCTTCCCGATTCTTGCGGAAGCGCGTGTCGCTGGTGATGGCAACGGTAACGGTGTTGCCGTCGTCGGTCTTAATGACCATTGCATCCGGCTGGATGGAATCGATAGTTCCGGAGACCCGCGTGAGGTTGGCAAAGCGCCCGCCCTGTCTGCCGCCGCCCGGGCCCTGTCCAGGCTGATCCTGAGCTGCCGAAATCAGCAGGTAGGCTGAAAGAAAAGTGGCGCACGCGAAAACCACGAGCAGGAGCTTTGGCGTCGGAAATTTGATTTTAGGAACCATAACGTTCAGTTTGCTCCGTTCCATACATTCGGCCGGACAACATGAAAACCCAAGACAAGGCCCAGAGTTCCTTACTATACCGGCCCCGCACTTCAGAAAGACGGAATTACTTCCATTCTGATTACCCGAAGAACCGTGATTTCATGCGATTTACGTTCCAGCAACGTTCGGGTGCAGCGTCCCGGTATTCTCCCCGGAATTATTCATGAAAGCCCACTTGACAGCTGGTAGCCACGGCGATATATCTCATCGGAGATAACTATGGAGAGCTATCGTAATCTGTGGGAAATAGCCGTCCTGGCACTGCTGCGTGAGGCCCCTATGCACCCGTACCAGATGCAGCGGCTTCTGCACGATCGGCACAAAGACGAGCTGCTGGTATTGAAACGAGGATCGCTTTATCACGCCATCAACCGGCTGGTGAAGCAGGAACTGATTCAAGCAGTATCAAGCGGTCGCGACGGACGTCGACCGGAACGCACGACATACCGGATCAGTCCTGAGGGGCGGCGGGAACTGACGCGCGTGTTGCGCGAGATGGTCGCGGTGCCGCGACACGAATCCTTGGAGTTCATGGCCGCAATGAGCTTCCTGTTGTTTCTTGATCAGGACGACGCTATCGGCCGCATGGAAGAACGCGCGCGGCGGTTGGAGCAAGAAGCTCAAGCAATCGACGCGGGCATGGAAGCTGCGAGCGCGTACGTGGAGCGAATCAACCTGATTGAGAGCGAGTACCTGCTTGCGATGCGCAGAGCGGAACTTAAATGGGTGAACGACATCATCGCCGAAATGCGCTCCGGAACGTTGAACTGGGATCTGCAGAAGATATTCCGCGAAGTTCGGAAGCTCAGAAAGGCGGCTGCTTCTTCCGCACCGCCGGAGAGGTCACGATGAATACCACGTCTGCTAAGCCACACTCAGTCGGTTCGCCGGCCAGCCGAAGCACCATCGCGCCCGCACTGACCCTGATCTTCCTTGCGCCGATGATCGCGGAGGTACTGAGCGGCGCCACGCACCTCAGTTATATCTTTGTCCTGATTCCAGAGATGATGGTTTGGGGATGCGGGGCATTGATCATTCGCGAAGTCGTTCGCCGCTGGAATGCGGGCGGCACGAGCATGCTGCTGCTCGGACTCGCGCTGTCAGTCGCAGAAGAGTTCATTATCCAGCAGACTTCGGTGGCACCGCTGCCTTGGCTCGGGTCGACGGCGGTCTACGGACGACAGTGGGGAGTGAACTGGATCTACTTCCTTTTCATGCTCGGTTATGAAAGCGCTCTGGTCGTGTTGGTTCCAGTTCAGGTAACGGCGCTGATTTTTCCCGAGCATCGTAGCGAACGGTGGCTGAAGACTCGGGGCCTGGTTATCTCAAGCATTGTTTTTCTTTTCGGATCGTTTATTGCATGGTTCGCGTGGACGCAACGCGCTCGTCCCCTAACCTTTCACGTCCCGCCATATCATCCGTCTCCGGTGCTGATCGCGATTGGCCTGCTGATGATTGCCATGCTAGTGGTGATGGCCTATCTGCTCAGGAAATTCGATCGTCCACGAGCGAATGCGACGCAGGCTCCCTCGTGGTGGGTCGTCGGGCCAGCGGTGCTCGTGATGGGCTTTCCATGGTACGCGCTGATGGCTCTGATCTTCGTTCCGACGCTGCAACACCACTTCTCGTTCTGGCTTCCGATGGCTGCGGGTGTTGTGTGGGGAGTGTTCGCTTACGTGCTCATCCGGTACTGGTCTCGGTCGCCTGGCTGGAGCGATATGCACCGATGGGCAGCCTCGTTCGCAGCAAGCCTAGTCTGTATGATCGCCGGATTTTCCGGCAGCAGCCTATGGCTACGAATGGACGTTGTCGGCAAAGCCATTCTCAACGTGATCGCCGTAGTGGGATTTGTTTTCCTTGCGGTGAAAATACGCCGGCGCGGTGCGGACCTGGCGTAGAGCTATGCTGCCCGGGGCAGCACGTAATGCAGGACAGCAACGTAGTGGCAGGCGCTGCCCACCAGCACGAAGATGTGCCAGACCGCGTGGTTAAAACGAAAGCGCGAGGAACTGAAGAAGCCGACTCCGAGCGTGTAGGCCAGACCTCCGGCCAGCAGCCATGCGAGACCACCGAGCGGGACAGCGCGAAAAAGCGGACGAGCCGCAATGATGATCAGCCATCCCATCACGATATAGAGGATGGTTGAAAGCACCATGTGATGTTGCTGCCCAAACAGTTTCCAGATGATGCCGAAGAGGGCGATCGCCCAGATCAGGGCTAGCAACGTCCAGCCCCAGCCACCGCGGAGATTCACCAGCATGAAAGGCGTGTAAGTTCCAGCGATCAAGAGATAAATGGCGGAATGGTCGAGCGCACGCAAGACGCGTTTGGCAGGAGCGTACTGCACGCCGTGATAGGCGGTCGACGCACCGTAAAGAACGATAAGGCTGGCTCCGTAAATACTAACCCCGACAATGTGCCAGGCGCTGGCATGCAAGGCGGCCAGAACAATCAGTAGCGGCGCAGCCACCAGCACCAGCAACAGGCCGATGCCATGCGTAAGGGTGTTTGCAAGTTCCTCCATTAGGGCGATTGTAGGCTTCGAAGAGTGCATCTTCAATTGTTCGTCTGTGTCGAGAGGGTCTGAAGCGGCTTGCACTTCCTTCACCGAGGCGGGAGACTACTGGCACATAGCATTCTGGATCTCAGGCAGGTCAGTTGCGTTGAGCACTGTCCCCATCACGTTTTCTAAACTGGTCCACGCTCTCCAGGGGCACTATGGTCGGCCTATGCCGATTCCGTCGACTGATCCGCTGGAGCTGATCATTTGGGAGAACATTGCATACCTGGCAAATGATGAGCGGAGAGCTGAGGCTTTCGCCAAACTCAAGGAAAGCGTCGGCACCACTCCTGAACAGATTCTCGCTGCTAAACACTCCGCACTCGCTGCTGTGGGGAAGTCCGGCATACTGCCGGATGTAAGCGCGGAAAAGTTACTCACCATCGCTCGAATTGCCTATGAGGAATTTGGGAGCGATCTTCGTCCGGTGCTCAAGAAACCGCTGCCACAAGCGAAGAAGGCTCTCAAGAAGTTTCCAAGCATCGGTGATCCGGGAGCGGAAAAGATACTGCTGTTCACCCATTCTTATCCGGTGTTTGCACTTGAGTCGAATGGGTTACGAGTACTTTGCCGGATCGGCTTTGCTGAGGAGCAGAAGAACTATTCGGCGACCTACCGACTGGTGCAGAACGCGCTGCGCAATCAACTACGGCACGACTGCGACGCATTGATCCGTGCTCATCAGTTACTTCGCCAACATGGACAGGAGTTGTGCAAGCGGTCGAAACCACTCTGTAGCGAGTGTCCGGTTAAGACGGAATGTCTGTATAACCGGACGGCTGCCGCAAGTCGATAAGCAGTCCGTCCGGAGTCAATGGATCCGTCGCTATTTCGTGCCGTTTGTTTCCAGGCCGCGATACTTCAGCATAGGTCCGACGGTGGGCTTCTTGCCGCGCCAGGTCTCGTACATCTTCTCGAGGTCCTCGGTGTTGCCGCGCGACAGCACCATGTTGCGGAAGCGATCACCATTGGCGCGAGTCAGCCCGCCGTGTTCTTCGAACCATTGATAGCCATCATCCGCGAGCATCTGTGTCCAGAGATAAGCGTAGTATCCGGCGGCATATCCGCTACCCCAGATATGCGCGAAGTAGCTGGAGCGGTAACGCGGCGGCACGTAGCTAATCCATAGGTGGATGCTTTCCAAAGATTCCTTTTCGAAGACATCCGGTTTCTGCAGTGGCGCGGTTGCCGACAGAGTGTGCCACTTCATGTCGAGCTGAGCGGCAGCCAACAATTCGGTGGTGTCGTAACCCTTGTTGAAGGTCTGCGCCTTCTGGATCTTCGCAGCTAACTCGGCGGGCATCGGAGCACCGGTCTTATAGTTCCTGGCGTAGTGGTTGAAGACCGTGGGGTAGGTTGCCCAGTGCTCGTTGAACTGGGAAGGGAACTCGACGAAGTCGCGAGCGGTGGAGGTGCCTGACAGGCTCGGGTACACGGTATTCGAGAACATGCCATGCAGAGCGTGGCCGAATTCGTGGAACATTGTGCGCACGTCATCGGATGTCAGCAGTGCGGGCTGGCCCGGAGCGGGAGGCGCGAAATTGGCGACATTGGCGACGACCGGTTTCGTGCCCAGCAGTTTGGTCTGGTCGACGAAGTTGGTCATCCAGGCGCCGCCCTGCTTGTTGTCGCGCTTGAAGTAATCGCAGTAGAAGAGGGCCAGGGAGCTGCCGTCGGCGTTGAATACTTCGAACACGCGCACATCGGGGGCATAGACGGGTAGATCTTCGCGCTCCTTGAACGTCAGCCCATAGAGCTGGTTCGCGGCGTAAAAGACACCGTTCTGCAGAACGTTGTTCAGCTCGAAATACGGTTTGACTTGTTCTTCATCGAGATCGTATTTGGCTTTGCGAACCTGCTCGGAGTAAAACTCCCAGTCCCAGGGCTGGACTTTGAATCCGCCATTTTGTTTGTCGATGACGGACTGGATGTCCTGCGCCTCGCTGGCGGCCTTTGCGGTGGCACCAGGGACGAGCTCGTTCATGAACTTCAACGCGGCTTCCGGAGTCTTGGCCATCTGGTCTTCGATCTTCCAGGCGGCGAAGCTGGAAAAGCCGAGAAGCTTGCCTTTCTGTGCGCGGAGCTGCGCGATCTTGGCGATGGTGTCGCGAGTGTCGTTGGCATCGCCGCGTTCGGCGCGTCCCCAGGAGTTGTCAAAGATCCCCTGACGCGTGGTGCGATTGGTGAGCGAAACCAGTTCCGGCTGTTGCGTGGTGTTCTGCAAGGGAAGGACGAATCCCTCTACCTTGCGCCCCTTGGCTGACTGCTCGGCGGCGCTGATATCAGCATCGCTCAGACCGGCGAGGGCCGCTTTGTCAGTGGTAACGAAGGCTGATTCCTTGGTCGCGGCGAGCAGCTTTGAGCTGAAATCGTTGGAGAGCGTGGCAATCTCTTCGTTGAGCTTCTTCAGCTCGGTCTTATCGGCGTCGCTGAGATTAGCGCCCGCATGCACGAACTCCTCGTAGGTGCGCTCGACTAGACGCAACTGCTCCGGATTGAGGTTTAGCGAGGCGCGCTTGTCGTAGACGGTTTTTACGCGCTGAAACAGCTTGGGGTCGAGGTAGATCGCATCCTGATGAGCGGCGAGTTTGGGAGCTTCGACTTGGCGAACCTTCTGCAGAGTTGGATTGGTGTTGGCGCTGACCAGGGCGAAGAATGCGGCCGCCGAGCGCTGCAACAACTGACCGCTCTTCTCCATGGCGACGAAGGTGTTTTCAAATGTGGGCGGCTGCGGATTATCGGCAATTGCCAGGATTTCCTTACGCTGCTCGGCCATTCCGGCTTCGATCGCCGGTTGATAATCGTCGTCCTTAATCTTGTCGAAGGGTGGCGCCTGGAACGGCAGCGTGCTGGGAGCGTAAAAAGGATTGCTGGGACCGAACTCCGCACCGGAGGCGGGGGCGGCAAGAGAAGTTAAGCCAATGACGAGCATAGAGGCAACGATAAGAGTGTTCATCGCATAACAGTGTAAAACAGAGTCGAAGGATTGCGACATAATCGGGGCCCGGGTCGTCGAGTGCTTTTGAGGAGGAAAAGATGACTAACGCGGAGCGAATCAAGTATTTGTCGGCAGCTTTAGTGGTGATCGGGATAGTTTTTATCGTGGGGATCTATCCGCTAACCATTCTGTGGCCGTCCGGATGGTCGTGGCATGCCGGACAGTCGGATTACCTGCAAATGATTCTGGGTATCTATGCGACGCTGGGCGTCTTTCTGCTGCTCGCCAGCCGGAATCCACTGGAGAACCTGAGCCTCATCTGGTTCACGGTCTGGTCGAGCGTGGTGCACGGCGCGATCATGGCAGTCCAGGCATTCGCGAACCCCGCACACAGGGGACACCTGTTGGGCGACGTTCCTGCCCTGATCATTATCGCGGTGGTGCTTGCGTTGTTGACGCCGCGTGGGGAGGGAGTTCGGGTCGCTGCTTGACGAGTCAAGGCAGATAGGTGCGGAGAAATCGCTACACCACTGAGAGCCCTTGAGTGGGAGCGCAGATGGCAATCAACGTACTAGAAAGCGATGAGCACGGCAACGTTGTGGCGAAGCCAGTGATCGGATGGATGATCACAACCGTCAAAGGAGTGACTGTTTTGGCAGCGGTCGAGTATGCGGATTCTGCATCGGAACTCCAACAAGAGGGCAGGAAGATTCAGTTTGATTTAACGCCGCAACAGTCACTCCAACTCGCTGATGCACTGATCAACGTGGCGAATCATGTCCTGGCGGAATCATCGGAGAAATCGTAAGTGCCGATGAGTGTTGATATATCGCGGTTATCCACAGTTATCTTGGAACGAACGCTCCAGAGGTGGTGTCTTATCTGGTTATGAGATTAGCAGCGCTGCTAATGATGCTGCTGGGATCGTCGTGCTCGCAGCGACCGGTAGCGGTAGTTTCGCGACTCGATCTCCCACTGAAGCAGCGTCTGGAGGTTCCACAAAAAGTCGCCTCAGCTTCCCTCAGACTCACGGACTTCGTTGGTTTTATCGCTACTTCGTTCAAAGTGCCTTTGCTGGTGGAGACCTCTCTCCCAAATGCTAAAGTTCGGATAAATGAAGGATCGTATAGCGCACGTCAGTTGCTCGACGATGTGGTGCCGCAACTGATCGGAGTTGAGTGGAAGGACGAAGAGGGTGTAGCACACATCTACGAGAAGCAGTTAGTTTCCTCTCCTGGCAATCTTCTCAATGTGCGTATCCCGCACTTCGCCTTTCACGGGGAAGTTGGGGAATTCATGTACCTGTTTCGGCC
The DNA here is from genome assembly GCA_963826275.1 of Terriglobia bacterium. Taxonomy (GTDB): domain Bacteria; phylum Acidobacteriota; class Terriglobia; order Terriglobales; family Acidobacteriaceae; genus JAJPJE01. The sequence goes on from CAWGWI010000023.1 coordinate 169,060, forward strand.
TTGCATTAGCTCTGTGATTCATGGGTATGGGTGCCAAGGAGGCGTTTACAGTGGTTTTCAGCTACCGAAGCTAAAACATGGCCAATTACCTGATGGACAGAGCTTCGAGAACGCAGCGGCACGAAACATCTTGCTGGCGGCACTTCAGGCCAACGGCAGATTCTACGTGGTGATCGCTTTTCCGAACGACCAGCCGAAGCTTCATAGCGATTATCCGTTCCTCAACTGGTTCGCGGAGTCTCTGGAGCAGAATGAGCCTTCGTCAATTCTGGTGCAGCCAGAAGCAGTCAACAACAATCCGGGCGATTCCACGAAGGTTGAAGAGGCGCGGCCCAGAGCATAGAATCCCGAGCATGAAGAAGATGAGGATATGTCTCCCTCTCATCGTGGTGATCCTGTCCGTTTGGGCGTGGGCCGGACCGGAAAAACCTGCGGCTGATATCTCGATCAAGGTTCTGAAAGACGACACCGGCAAGCCAGTGCGCAACGCGGCAGTGGTCCTGCACGACGTGAACGAAAAAGGCAAAGCCGCGGCGGGCGGCATGGAGTTAAAGACGGACGCGGAAGGCAATGCCAGCTATTCTGGGCTGCCGTACGGCAAAGTCTTGATACAGGTAATTGCGCCCGGATTCCAGACTTACGGCGAGAACTTCGAGATCAAGGAAGCCAGCAAAGAGATCACGATCAAGCTGAAGCGGCCGCAAGAGCAATACTCGATCTACAAGGATCCACCGCCCCAGCCGGCGCCTCAGCCGAAGTAAGTCGCGTCACATTTCGAGTTGTTCGCGCAACTTGCGGCGCAGAATTTTGCCCGACGGGTTGCGCGGCACGATGGTGACGAATCGCAAATCGCGGGGACGCTTATAGCTGGTGAGGCGTTCGCCGACAAATCCGCAAATATCGCGCTGCATCGCCTCCGACTCAACATAGCCTTGACGCAGAACGATGAACGCGCAGGGGATCTCGCCGGCCTCGCGGTCGGGACGGCCGACGACTCCGCAATCGCGAACGGCTGGATGTTCCATCAGAACCGCTTCGATTTCGGCAGGCGCGACAGCAAATCCTTTGAACTTGATCATCTCCTTGCGGCGATCGACAATGGTGTAGCGACCCACTTCATCGCGCGTAACGATGTCGCCGGACCAATACCAGCCATCGCGGAGAACGTCGGCGGTCGCTTCCGGAGAATTCCAATAACCGAGCATGAACTGGGGACCGCGCATGACGAGTTCGCCGGCTCCATCGGTTTCGCAACCGGTCTGCAAATCTACGATGCGGCAGTCGGTTAGTGCGACGGGAAAGCTGATGGAATCGGGCTTCGCAAGCGGACCCGTGAGCACGCCAACGTGCGTGACCGGAGAAGCTTCGGTCATGCCATAGCCTTGAACGATCGGAATACCGGTTGCGGCGATGAAGAGACGCGCAAGTTCGGCGGCCAAGGGCGCGGCGCCCGACTTTACACCGCGGATCTTGTGGTCGCTTGGGAATTCACCTTTTTCGGCGGCCTGCACGAAGGCATTGAGCACGGGCGGAACGCAAGGTATGAAAGTGATCTCTTCCTCACAAATCAATTGCAAGGCGCGAGTGAGATCGAAGCGCGGCATGAGGACCAGCGTCATTCCAAGAACAAATGCGGGATTGAGAGCAACGTTTAATCCATAGATGTGGTAGAGCGGCAGGAAACAAAGAATGCGATCACCGGGCAGCAGGGGGGCGGCATCGGGACCCAGAAGTTGATAAACGTTCGACACCAGGTTGCTGTGGGTGAGCATTACCCCCTTGGGCAGCCCGGTGGTGCCGCTGGAGAAGGGAAGCGCTGCGAGTGTGAGACGGGTATCGCCGTCAAGGGCGGGAAGCAAGGTCGCGGTGGAGGAGAGAAGCGAGTGGAATGTTTCCGTGCCTGAAGCAGGAGTGCGGGTCACATAGATCTTGCGCAAGTTGGGTATGTTGCTGAGATCGTTGCCGGCGAGCAGCGGTCCGTCGCTGATGAGCAACACGGCGCCCGAGGCTTCGAGTTGATAGCGTAGTTCACGCTCGCGATAGGACGGATTGATGAGCGTCGGGATAGCACCGGTGCGAGTGGCGGCATGATACGCAGCGCAGAACTCCCACGAGTTGGGGAGAAAGATGGCGATTACGTCACCGGATTTCACTCCCGAGGCAATGAGTCCGCGAGCGAGGCGGTCGACGATGTCCGCATATTCAGCGAAAGAGAGCTTCCGCGAAGGGGACAAAGAAGTGTCAACAAGGGCGGTGCGCTCGCCGAATTGCTGGGCCGCGCACGCTACCAGGTCGTGAACGAAGATCGCCGAGGGATCTGCATATAACTTTGTTCTGAGCATGATGGGAACTGCAGGACCGGAAGAGCTGAAATCAGGAAGACAGTTTACGCAAGAATTCGCGTTCGTCCATACGATATTTGAAAGCCTTGCGTCCATTGATGAAGACCACGGGGACCTCATCGTGGAAGCGGCGGCGCAACTCGGTATCGGAGTTGACGTCGATCTCGCGCCAACGGAAAGCAGCCTGGCGCGAAAGCTTGCCGAGAGATTCCTTCACGATCTCGCAAAGGTGGCAGCCTTTCCGCGAATAGAGCACGACCTCGCGAGTTTCGATTGAGTTCTGCTCCATGAATCTCTCCGCTGTGTGACCGAGTGTAACACCGGCTAAAGCGGTTTACTATGGCCAGTTTTTACGATAGCGGTAAAGATGCAGCAGGCGGCTACTCGCGTTGCTTTTGAGTCAGTTGATCGCGTAGATTTTGAACTTCGGCCTCCAGCGCCGCATTCCAGTGGTCGGACCACAACTGGTGCTTGCGCAGATAGTCACGCATGTGTCCGACGGGATCTTCGGACAGGCCGAGGGAATTCGAACCGCTCGATCTCCTAGTCATCTGGCATTCGATCAAAGTAGGGCCGTCTCCCTGGCGTGCACGTTGAATCGCTTCGGTAGCCACGCGATGTACGGCGACGCTATCGTTGCCATCGACGGGAATGCGAGGGAAGCCGAAGTCCTCGCCGCGGAGCATGGGGTGATGGTTGTCGGTGGCGTGAGGATCGAGATCAGACTCGAAGGCGAAGACTACGGGAAGCCTGGCTTCACCGGCGAAGCGAGCGGCCTCGTAGGCAGAGAGGAGTCCGCTGGGTTGATCCCCGGCGAGAATCACAGACACATTGGATTGGCCGAGCGTACGAAACGTATGAGCTGCGCCGATGGCCACGGCGATCTGCGCGCGTCCGTCGGAATCGGGGAAGATCATTCCGGGACCGTCGGCGGGTACGCGGAGAGGCGGAGCGGCATGCGAGTGCGCCAGAATGAGGTCGATCCAGGTGGAGTATTGGCCGGAGTCATCGGCGATGGAGCATACGTATTGCAACAGTTGACGGCGACTGGCAGAGACGGTGTCGCCGGGACGCAGTTCAACGCCGATGCCGACAGTCACGCCTTCCGAGTGCGTCCGCGGACCGGGGAGCAAGGAATTAGTAAGGGTGCGACTGCGAAGCATGCGGCTATACATCTGTTTGAGCATCTCGGCGGTGGCCAGCGGAGGCGCGATGGTTTTCGGTCGTGAGGCGGACGGCTTGGATCCTTTAGGCTGCTTGGCTTTCATGATTTCCGTTCAAGATGTAACCGGGATTGTATCTGACAGCGGAAGTAGCATGGTGAGCGACATGGAGAAGTTAAGATAAGAAAACGGAATGAATCGTGTAAAGGCAGCAGGATTTTTTATGCCAAAGGGAGTTCGGTTTTTTCAACACCGCTGTGGAAAATTGTGTGGAAATTGCGAATAAGTAATCTCTAACGTGAACAAAACTCGTATGTTCAACACATTGCACACGAACAAGTGCTAGAGATTTCATAGTTGTGCAAAAAAGCTGCGGCCGAATTTTACAGAACCTTCACATGAGGCTGTGTGGGTCGAAATGAGCCGGAATGAAACTGCGCATCGACAAATTGCTGGTTGAGAGGGGTCTGGTGCCATCGCGAGAACGGGCACAGGCGCTGATTCTTGCGGGCAAAGTTCTGGTCGATGAGCAGAAGATCGACAAGCCTGGAACCGCTGTGCACAGCGAGGCGACCGTGCGATTGCTTGGCGATGATCAGCGCTATGTGAGCAGGGGCGGACTGAAGTTGGAGTCTGCGCTGAAGCATTGGGCGATCGATGTGAGCGGGAAGAGGTGCCTGGATGTAGGTGCGTCGACGGGCGGGTTCACGGATTGCCTGCTGCAACACGGAGCACAGCGCGTGATTGCGGTGGATACGGGATACGGTCAGATTGATTTCCGGCTGCGAAGCGATACTCGGGTGCGATTGCTGGAAAAGACGAATGCGCGTTATCTGAAGGCGGAAGATGTTGGCGAGAAAGTCGATTTGATCGTCGTGGATGTATCGTTCATCTCAGCGACATTGGTATTGCCAGCCGTAGTAGAGGCTGCGCGCGCGTTCGGAGCGCCGTCTGTGGTGCTGCTGGTAAAGCCCCAGTTCGAAGTCGGACGCGAACTGGTGGGTAAGGGCGGCATCGTTCGTGACACCGAGGCGCAGATGTCGGCGGTGCGGAAAGTAAAATCCGCACTCAAGGAGTTGGGATTCGAGGTTGAAGAAGAGATCGAATCGCCGATTCTAGGAACGGAAGGGAACCGGGAGTTTCTAGTCTATGGGAGGCGGAAGCAGTAAACGCAGTACAGGTTTGGGCAGACGAGGCCCGCTGCCGCGCGTGTACAATCCAAATTCGAATCGCGGATCGGAAATACAGAGACGATGAAAGCAGTCGCAATCGTATCCAAGCCGGATAAGCCTGAGGTCGCCGAAATACTGGGACGACTCCTGCGCTGGCTGGTTGATCGCGGGTATGGAGTTTACCTGGATCGCGAGTCGGCGGCATACGTAGACGGACCACAAGAGACGGTGGTCGATCGCGATCAGTTGGGATCGAAAGACATACACCTTGCCATTGTTCTGGGTGGCGATGGCACGTTGCTTTCCGCGGCGCGGGTGTTTGCGGCCAAAGGGGTGCCGATCCTCGGAGTGAACCTTGGGTCGCTGGGATTCCTGACGGAAGTACCGATTGACGATCTCTATCCGACGCTGGAGGGGATCGATGCGGGCACGTGCGACGTGGAAAAGCGCTCCATGTTGGAGGCTACGGTGCTGCGCGAGGGGCAGAAGATTTCCGAATTCCATGCGCTGAACGACGTGGTGATCAGTAAGGCGACGATCGCGCGGCTGGCGAGCTTCGATCTTTATCTCAAGGGAAATTTCGTTACGAGCTACAAAGGCGATGGTCTGATCATCGCGACTCCGACAGGTTCAACGGCCTATTCGCTGGCGGCGGGAGGGCCGATCCTGGCGCCGTCGGTTGATGCGATGGTGATCTCGCCGATCTGTCCGCACTCGCTCACGCATCGTCCGATTGTGCTTCCTGACGAAATCGAAATCGAAGTGGTGGTTGGATGGACGTGTGAGGAAGCGTTCCTGAGCGTGGATGGCCAACTGGGAATGCCGCTTTGCCAGGGTGATCGGTTGCAGTGCCGCAAATCTCCGCACCAGACGTCGTTGCTGCGCATGCGGCGTACCTTCTTTGACGTGCTGAGAACGAAACTGAAGTGGGGACAAAGATAGTGGTTAGTCGGTGTAGCTGGTAGCTGAGCTCGGTAGTCAGTGCGCAGTAGTCGCCAAGTGTCTTTACCCGCCTATAGTCAATTGCTCAATGCGACTCGAATATTTCCCCAAATGCATGGATGCTTCATCGCGCTCAGCATAGCTTGCGTGCTTGTGTGCGCCGAGCCTAGTGGCTTCTCGCGAGGTAGCGGTTAGAGACTCTCTTTTTCGATTCGAATCTGATCGCGCACGGTTTCGCGGCGGCGGATGAGCGTGACCTTTTTGTCCTCAATCAGCACTTCAGGCGGGCGAGAACGGGTGTTGTAGTTCGACGTGATGGACATGCCGTACGCGCCAGCGTCGAGGATAGCGATAAGGTCGCCTTCTCTCGATACGGGCAGTTCGCGGTCGCGCGCGAAGAAGTCGCCAGTCTCGCAGATGGGGCCGACGACATCGTAGGCAGCTTTCTTTTGCGTGTTGGTGCGATTCACGGGGACGATGTCATGGTGCGCACTGTAGAGCGAGGGGCGAATCAGAGTCGTTCATCGCGGCATCGACGATAAGAAACTGCTTGCCGTCGTTCTGCTTGTGGAAGAGCACGCGCGTGAGTAACAGGCCCGCGGGTCCGATGATGGCACGGCCGGGTTCGAGCAGAAGCGTGACTCCGAGAGCCGACAGCGGTTGGAGAACCGAGTTGGCGTAGGCAGCTGCTTTCTGCGGAAAGCTGTCGAGCGAGGATTCGTGATACTGGATGCCCAGACCGCCGCCCGCATCGACGAATTCGATCTGGTGGCCATCGGAGCGAAGGCCGCGGACAAAGTCGGCGACGCGCTGCATGGCGTCACCGAAGGGGCCGACGCTGGTGATCTGCGATCCGATGTGTACGCTGATGCCAGCCGCGGTCAGATAACGATGGCGAGCGATGGTGCGATACAGCCCGCGCGCTTCCTCGATGGGAACGCCGAACTTATGCTTGTGCAGGCCGGTCGAGATGTAAGGATGCGTTTCTGCGAAGACGTCGGGATTCACGCGAACCGCTACGCGAGCGCGCTTCCTCAACTTCGAGGCTCGTTCCGCAAGCAGTCCAACTTCAGACGAGCTTTCGACGTTGAACATCAAGATGCCGGAGCGTAGGGCAAGGTCCATCTCAGGAGCTGTTTTGCCAACGCCCGAGAAGACCACGCGGGCCGCACCACGTTTGTCGGCGGCAAGAACACGCTCGAGTTCGCCACCAGAAACGATGTCATAGCCCGATCCTAATTTGCCTAGCATGCGCAGAATCGAAAGATTGGAGTTGGCTTTCACTGAATAGCAGATCAGGTGTGGCGCGCCGGCGAAGGCGGCGTCGAATGCCTGAAAGCGATTGCGAATGGTGGAGCTGGAATATACGTAGAGCGGTGTGCCGTATTGCTCTGCAAGTTTGCTGAGCGGGACCTGCTCGCAATGAAGAGTGCGGGCGCTCTTAGACTCAGCGAGATAGGGGAATGCGGGGGGGCGTCCTTCGGGATGAGCGGTCTTCTTCATTTTTGTGCGCGCGTTTTCGTGGGGCCTTTCACTTTCAGCGCGACGACGGTTTGATCGTCGAACTGTTCGGCTCCAGCGGTGTGATCCTTGACAGCCTGAAAGAGCGTCTTCACGAGATCGTCAGCGCTGAGACGCCAATTCTTTTCTACAAGTTTCTCGATGCGTCCGCGACCGAAGAGAACGCCCTCGGGACTGGTGGCATCGACCAGGCCATCGCTGAAAAACACGAATACGTCGCCGGGAGCCGCGTTGAAGGCAATCTGCTCGTGCTCGACGGTGTCAAAGAGTCCAAGCGGAAGGCCGACAGCCTCAACGCGTTCGATCTTGCCTTGATTGCAGTAGATGGGACGAGGTAACCCGGAGTTCGCGACCTGAAGACTGCGATCCTCGTCTTTCCAGATGGCGTAGGCAAGCGTGACGTACTGCGCCTCAACACGACGCTCGGCCAGCGATTTGTTGATAAGGAAAAGCATCTCGGCTGCGCCGGGACGATCCGTTGCGTGAGAGCGAAGGAATCCGCTGACTAGCGCTGCATAGAGTGCGGCGGCCGGACCTTTGCCGCTGACGTCACCGATGGCAATTCCGAGGCAGTTGGGGCAACTTCCGGCGGGACTGGGTGGATACTGCAGAAAGTCGTAAAGATCGCCGCCGATGGCCTGCGCCGGGTTAAACCGCGCAGCCAGTTCAGCATTCGCCAGCGACGGGAACTTGCCCGGCAGCAAACGGAATTGCAACGTGCGCGCCAGGGCGAGATCGCGCTCCAGTCGCTGCTCTTGAAGGGTGACACGCTCATAGAGGCGTGCATTTTCGATCGCAATGGCGATCTGCGCGGCCAGCGTGGACATGGTGCGCAGATGGTCTTCGGTAAAGAAACGGCGCTTCGTGTGTTCGAGATCGAGCACGCCGATCACGTTTCCCTGGTGGATGAGCGGCACGACTAGCTCGGAGCGCGTCTCCGGGTTGAGCTTGATGTAGCGCGGATCCTTGGTGACGTCGGGTATGAGGAGCGGCTCCTTGTGCTGTGCGGAGTAACCCACAAGTCCTTCGCCAGCGGGGATCTGCTGCTTGATCTGAACCTTTTCGTTGAAGCGCAGCGAAAAACGGTGTTCGAGCTTGGCGCCCGTGGGATCGAGCAACAAGATGCTGAACATCTGGTAGTCGATGATGCGGGTGAGTTGTTCGCCAATGCGCTTCAGAAGCTCGTCCAAGTTGAGAATCGAAGAGAGATCGCGACTGATTTCATTCAGCAGGATCAGGGTACGCGCCTGACGAGACACGCGGGTGTAGAGCCTCGCGTTCTCAATGCCAATGGCGATGCGCGAGCCTACGAGGGTGAGCAGCCGCGAGTGCTCCGGGGTAAAGTAATTCGGCTGCGTGGATTCCAGATCGATCACGCCGATGACGCGATTCTTGACGATCAAGGGAATGGCCAGTTCGGAACGAACGTGCGGAAGCGCTTCGATGTAAAACGGAGTGCTGCGGACGTCTCCGATCAGGATTGGCTCGCGATTCTGGGCAGCCAGTCCGGTAACGCCTTCGCCGAGTTTGATGCGCGTCTTTTCGACGGTCTCGGCGGTGTGTCCGATGGCGAAGCGGAAGCGAAGCTCCTGCGTTTTATCGTTCAGCAGGAGGATGGCGAAGATCTGGTAGTCGATTACAGTACGAATTACCTCGGCGACGCGGCGCAGCAAGGTGTCGAGGTCGAGCGTGGTGTTGACCACGTCGGCCACTTCGAGAAGAAAAGCCTCGATACTTAGTTTCGATTTGGCGGTGCCGCTCATCGTGGACAAGTATGGTCATGATACCAGTCGAGTTTGCTGGCGTTGAAAGCCTAAAGCGCTTCGGGCGGCAGGATGCAGACGTCAGGCAAGTTGCGGTAGCGTTCGTTGTAGTCGAGGCCATAGCCAACCACGAATTCATCGGGGATGACGAAGCCTACGTAGTTTGCGTCGACCGGGACCGTGCGGCGGGATTGTTTGTCGAGCAGAGCAGCAATCTTCAAACTGCGTGGAGCACGATTGAGGAACAGTCGGCGCAGGAACTGGAGCGTGAGGCCTGTGTCCAGAATGTCCTCAACGAGGATGATGTTCTTGTCGCTCATAGACTGATCGACGTCTTTGTACAGGCGGACTTCGCCGCTCGATTGTTTGCTGCTGCCGTAACTGGATACGCTGATGAAATCGAACGTAGTGTCGAGCTGAATCTGGCGGGCAAGATCGCTGAGGAAGATAGCTGCGCCTTTGAGCACGCCGACGAGCACGACGGACTGGCCAGCGTAGTCGCGCGTTATCTGCGCAGCGAGCTCGGCCACGCGATCGCGAATCTGATCGCGGGTGATGAGAACATTGAGTTCGGACGTGTGGGGAGCGGATTGCATGACGAAAGTTAATCAAACGTGAATGTGGCGTCATTATACGAGCCGAATGGCAAATTGCGGGAGCGACTGCGGGCCGCTAGAATGCATCTTCTCTTGGGTTGTGGCGAAAGGTGAGCTATGGACTTGAAGGGAATCAAACTAACATGGCTGGGACATTCGACGTTTCGGATTCAGACGAAGCGGGGTACGACGATCTATATCGATCCATGGGTGATGGGCAACCCGATGTGTCCTGAATCCGAGAAGGATGTGAAGAAAGGCGGATGTACTGGTCTGCACGCATGGGCATTTCGATCATATTGGTGACGCGGTGGCGATCGGCGAAGAAGCATAACTCGAAGGTCGTGGGGATTTTCGAACTATGCGGGTGGATGCAGAAGAAAGGTGTGCAGCAGACTCTGCCAATGAATAAAGGCGGTACACAGCAGGTGGAGGATGTGCGGGTCACTATGGTGAATGCGGTGCATTCGTGCGGGATCCAGGACGACGACGGATCGATCGTGTATGGCGGTGAGGCGTGCGGGTATGTGATCGAGTTCGAGAGCGGACTGAAGTTATATCACGCGGGAGATACGGCTGCGTTCAGCGATATGAAGATCATCCATGATTTATATGCGCCCGATATTGCGTGTCTTCCGATCGGCGATCACTTTGTGATGTCGCCGCGCGAAGCAGGGTACGCGTTGACCATGCTGCAGACGAAAGAGGTAATTCCGATGCACTTTGGAACCTTTCCGGTTGCTGACGGGAACGCCTGCAGAATTGCAGAAGTACGCACCCAAGTCGGTGAGCATTGTGCCGATGCAGCCAGGACAGACACTCGAATAATCATGAAATTTAATCGAAGCAATTATCTGGATGCACAGGTGATCACCGGGGAAGCGGTGGAACGCTATCTCTACGCGACGTTACCGCCACGAGACGCGGTATTACAGGAGATGGAAGAGCAGGCGGAGAAGCGCGAGATTCCAATCGTGGGGCCGATCGTGGGACGCGTTTTCACCCAGTTGGCGCAGATGATTGGGGCAAAGACGGTGTTCGAGGCGGGATCGGCGATTGGGTATTCGACGATCTGGTGGGCGCGCGCGGTGGGCAATGGTGGAAGGGTGATCTACACCGATGGCGATCCGAAGAAAGCGGAAGAGGCGCGCGGATACTTCGATCGCGCCGGCGTTCGCGATCGAATCGACGTGCGAGTGGGAGATGCACTGGAGATTCTGTCGGAAGAGAAGCAGGAGTTCGACATCATTTTCTGCGATATCGACAAAGAAGACTATCCGCGGGCATGGCGATTAGCGCGATCGCGAATCCGCAAAGGCGGGTTATTCGTCGCCGATAACGTGTTGTGGAGCGGGCGCGTGGCGTATGCGGGCGGGAATCCGCAGCTGAAAGCGTCGGATGAGAAAAGCACGAAGGCTCTTGTGGAATTGAATAGAGCGCTGTACGAGGCTCCAGATTTTTTCACAACGATATTGCCGATCCGGGATGGGGTGGCGGTGGCGAGGAAGAGTGAGTAGTTAGTTGTCAGAGTTCAGTAGTCAGTGGTCGAAGGATGCTTTAGATCGATTTCACTGGAACGGTTGTGAGGTCATCCACTAATCCCACCTCTTTTTGCAGGAAGGGTTCGGCGTGGGTGACTCCGGCGAGCATGCCGTAGAAGCGCGCCATCGAATCGACGCGCGTACGGATTTCGGCAGCGGCGGGGAAGACATCTTTTCCGGCTTCCTGATCGCTGAACTGGGATTTGTAGGCGAGGATCGAGGCAAGCTTCCCTTCGAACTGCTGCGTGATGTCGACAACGAACGTGGGACGGACGTCGTAGTACAGCGTGGCGTAGAGAATCTTGAACGGGCGATGAGGTTCCGTTGCCGGCTGCTGGTTGTCGGCTGTCGGATTGATTTGAAGAGATGATGAAGAGACGGAGCTCAAGTCGAGCTTGGTGAGACCAGCGAGAAAGCACGCTTCGTAGCCGAGAGTCGAGCACGTGTAATGATCGGGGTGACGCCCTTTCCAGTAGGGAAGTATGACCACGCGCGGACGAGTCAGGCGGATGACGCGCGCGATCTTCAGGCGGTTCTCGTAAGTGTTCTCGACACGGCCGTCGGGAATATCGAGGGCTCCTCTCCATGTGACTCCGAGAATCTTGTGCTGCATCGATGGCCTCGCGTTCGCGATCCTCGGCGGTGCCGCGGGTACCTAGTTCGCCACGAGTGAGATCGAGAATGCCGGTACGCTGGCCGCGCTGCGCCGTCCTCAGCAGCGTTCCGCCGCAGGTTTGCTCCACGTCATCGCGGTGAGCGGCAATTGCCAGCACGTCCAGAGCGGCTGAGCTCATTTCTTTCTTTCCACCAGGAAGTGCGCGAGCGCCTTCAGGGTATCCGCGCGCGAAGCGTATGGTTCCAATTGCGCCAAGCCTATGGTCACGAGTGTGTCTGCTTTAGTGAGTGATTCGTCGATCCCAAACAGAGACGGGTAGGTGGCTTTTTCGGAGTCTTTGTCTTTGCCTGCGGTCTTGCCAAGCTGCTCGGAGGATTGCGTGAGGTCGAGAACGTCGTCAACAATCTGAAAGGCAAGTCCGATTGACCCGCCGAAGCAGCGCAGGCGAAGAATATCGTCGTCGGTACCCCCGGCATAGAGTCCGCCGGAAACAAGGCTCGCGGTGATGAGCGCGCCGGTCTTGGACCGATGAATATAGTCGACGGTCTTCAGGTCAGGCTTGGAGTGTTCGGCTTCTAGATCCATGACCTGGCCGCCGATCATCCCCTCGATGGTGCCGGTGCCGTGGGCGAGTTCAGCGACAATGCGAATGCGCGCTTCCGCAGGACGACGCAGATTGGCCATCACTTCGTATGCATAAGTCTGGAGGGCGTCACCGGCGAGAATGGCGGTAGCTTCGCCGAACGCCTTGTGACAGGTGGGGCGTCCACGACGAAGATCGTCGTTGTCGAGCGCGGGAAGGTCGTCGTGGATCAAGGAATAGGTGTGCAGCATTTCGATGGCTGCGCCGAGATCAGCGACGCCATCCGGCAGAGTTCCGGCGATCATGCGCGCTGCTTCCATGCACAAGATCGGACGCAGCCGCTTGCCTCCAGCAAAAACGGAATGCCGCATGGCCTGGTGAATCGTGGGCGGATATTGAGTGCTGGGAGGAAGCAGGCGTTCGAGAGCTTCGTCCGCGCGTTTCTGCCCCTGTTCGAGAATTTCCTTCAGCATAAAAGGGCAGTATAAACGAGGGACATACGTTTTCCGGTGACGCGGCGACGGAGACGGCTGGCCGCATCCAAAAAAGCATGAGCGCACGTACTAAATCCGCAAAGACAAATAAGGAAACGAAAGCAGTCGGCGAAGGAGCGATTCCAGCGGAAGAACTCGAACAGCCATTTCCGGCGATCGATCTGCCGATTCACCCGCCGTTCCCGCCGATGGAAGCACGTTCTCGGGACGAAATCCCTGCGGGCGAGAACTGGCTGTACGAGCCCAAGTGGGATGGATTCCGGTGCCTGGCATTTCGGAAGGGAAGCGAGGTGCTACTTCAATCGAAAAGCGGGCAGCCGCTGGGACGATATTTTCCGGAGATGGTGGAGGTCCTCCGGCAAATACCGCATAAGCAGTTCGTGCTGGATGGAGAGATCGTGATCATGCGCAGCGGCAAACTGTCGTTCGACGATCTGTTGATGAGAATTCATCCGGCGGAGAGCCGGATCCGGAAACTCTCGAAGGAAACGCCGGCGAGCTACCTGGTTTTCGATCTACTGGTCGATGAGAGGGGCCGCTCGTTAATTGAAGCTCCTCTATCAGGACGGTGGAGCAAGCTTGGAAAATTTTTCGAAGGCGTTCGGCAGATGTCCATTCGGCGCTCGCCGGCGACTACCGACCTTGAAGAGGCGCAACACTGGATGACGGAGCTTGCAGGCAGCGGGTTCGACGGTGTGGTGGCGAAGCGCCTCGACATGCCTTATCTGTCCGGCGAGAGAACGGGAATGGTGAAGATCAAGAACATTCGGAGTGCAGATTGCGTGGTTGGCGGGTTCCGGTACGCAAGTAAAGGCGGGGGAATCGGATCACTGCTGCTGGGCCTTTATGACGAGGACGGCAAGTTGAATCATGTGGGATTTACATCCAGCTTTAACAGCGAGATGAGAGCTAAGTTAAAAACGATAGTTGAGAAGCTGAAGGGTGGTTCGGGATTTACCGGAAATGCGCCTGGCGGTCCGAGCCGATGGTCGACAGAGCGGAGTGCCGAGTGGGAGCCGCTTCAGCCAAGGCTGGTGTGCGAAGTGACATACGATCACTTCTCCGGAGGGCGGTTTCGGCACGGAACGAGGTTTCTGCGATGGCGGCCGGATAAGGATGCGAAGCAGTGTACGTATGAGCAGCTGGAGAGGCAGGGCGCAAGCTCGTTGAAGGAGCTGGGATTGACGGCGTGAACGAAGTACTTCGCTGCTAAACTGCAGATTCCTCGCTTCGCTTGCGATCACAAACAGAAAAACTGCGGGCGAGGGCGCCCGCGCCCCTACTAAATTCTCTGCAATCAACCCTGCTGAAAACCCCTCAGGCGGCTCGGGCGCGGGCACGGGGAACCAGCGCGCGCTCGGCAGCCGAGACAATTCCCGAGACATCGTTGGAGCTGCACCAATCTTCCGCTCCGGCTCCCAAGACAGCCGCCCAGAGATGCTCGTCTGCCAGCCGATGGGTGCATACCACGCGAACGTTGAGTTCGCGGCAGAGTTCCTTCACTTCAGGGAGTGTTACGAGTTCGAGATCGACGACAGCAAGCGCGGCACGGGATCTTAAGATTTCGTTACGTACATTTTCTTTGTTCTGAATGACAGAAACGGTACGAAAGCGGGTTCGCAAAGTGGCTGCGAGCCGGCTGGCAGTCCCCAGATCAGGCTGCGCGATAACTATACTGACGGGTTGCATATGAATCTCCCTACCTGGCTGGAACTGCGGATGTCCGCAGGTTAAGGGGTTGGCACATGTAGCGCCAGGCGGCGCTATTTATGAGTTTCCACTTTGTCGTTCATGCTATCGAAAGGCTCTGCCTGTAACTTGCCGTTCTGTTTAAGAAGAATCTCAACTTTACCTTCGGCATCTTCGAGTTCCTTCCGACACGAGTTCGACAGCTGTACGCCTTCTTCGAAGAGTTTGAGAGCCTGCTCGAGGGGAAGATCTCCCTTTTCTAAGTGACCCACTATTTTCTCGAGTCGATCCAGGCACTCTTCGAACTTTGCCAATGTCCTACCCCAAGAAAGATTCTAGTCCATTCCAGTAACAGGTGGCCTGTGAAAATCTGTTTAATTGTTTATTTGTGCTAAATCAGTAAACCGATTTATATGGCACTTTTCGTGAAAGCGGAATCGCACCAAGCCGAGTGTTTATTTGGAGGTACAGGAAGCGGAAGCCCGGCCGTTCTCAGTGCCGAGTACTTCCAGGACGTCGACAGCGGCATTGTACTTTCCGAAGGGAGCGCTGATCTGCGCACCCTGGACCACGCCGCGCAGGCGAACTAACATCTCGCGAGCGATGGCGACTCCTTCGGCGCGAGCTTCTTCGGCATTGGTAGCACCTGCCATGCGACGCATAATCTCATCGGGAACCGATACGCGGAGCTCGTTCTTCATGAACTCGGCATTGCGCAGACTGGTGAGCGGCCAGATTCCAGCAATGACCGGAATGCGGACGTGTTCGATGTGACGGAGGAAGGCCTCGAGCAGCTCTACGTCAAACACCGGCTGGGTGACGACGTACTCGGCACCAGCTTCCACCTTATATTCAAAGCGGCGAATTTCTTCCTCAATGTCAGGCAGACCGGGATTCGCGCCTACGCCGATTACGAAATTCGTTCCTGTTCCGATGGGATTGCCGCCGATATCGAGTCCGCTATTCAGGTTGTGAACGATATTTACGAGACCAATCGAATCGACGTCGAAGACAGCGGTGGCGTCAGGATAGTTGCCCAGCTTGGGCGGATCGCCGGTGATGCAGATCAGGTTGCGAATGCCAATGGCCGAGGCTCCGAGCAAGTCCGACTGAATGCTAAGCACGTTGCGGTCGCGACAGGTGTAATGGAGCACGGGTTCGATGCCGACCTGTTGCTGCATGAGGGTCGAAAGCGCCTGGTTGCTCATGCGAGCCGAAGCGCGCGGGCTGTCCGGAATATTGACGGCGTCGACGCCGACGGATTTGAGGTACTTGGCGCCTTCGATTTCCTTAGAGATGTCGGTGCCCTTGGGGGGAACGATCTCCACCATGGTGGCAAATTCGCCGGAGGCAAGTTTGCGTCCGAGTGAGGAGCGCTGAGAGAGCGGTATTGGTTCGACGGCGACGGCTGCCTTCGGCTTGCTTACGACGTGAAAGGAGCTGTTGCGCGCTTCTCCGACGCGCAGAGCTGACTTCATGGAGTGAATGTGCTCGGGAGTGGTCCCACAACAGCCACCGATGAGCCGAACTCCGGCGTTCACGAACTTCCTGGTGTAGCTCGCCATGTATTCGGGCGAACATAAATAGATGTTGCGGCCGTCCACAGAGCGCGGCATTCCGGCGTTAGGTTGCGCGGAGAGCAGGGAGTCGGTGACGGCGCGAACGCGTTCGAGCGCGTCAAGCATCGCTACCGGGCCAACGCTGCAGTTGCAGCCGATGACGTCGACATTCCAGTCGGCAAGTTTGGCTCCGAAGGTTTCGGGGGTGGATCCGTCGAGACAGTTGCCGTCTTCGTCGATAGTGACCTGGGCGACGACGGGAATCTTGGGATTCACATCGCGAGCGGCGCGAATGGCCTGATGCAGTTCCTGAAGGGAGCCGAAAGTCTCCAGAATCAGGAGGTCGGCTCCGGCTTCGATCTGGGCAGAAATCTGTTCCAGGAATGCCTGATAGGCTTCGTCGAGAGAGATCTTGCCGAGGGGTTCGATGCGGACGCCGAGAGGACCGACGGAGGCGGCGACAAAGGCGTCGAAACTCTTGGCAGCTTCCCGGGCGAGGCGCACGCCCTCGGTATTAATGGAGCGAACTTTATCTGCGAGACTGAATCGAGACAGGCGAAACGAATTAGCTCCAAAGGTGTTTGTTTCTACAATCTCGGCTCCGGCCTGAAGATATTCCTGGTGTACGCCGCGAATCAGATCAGGCTGAGAGAGGTTAAGTTCGTCGTAACAGCGATTGATGAATACCCCTTTAGAGTAGAGAAGGGTACCCATTGCGCCATCGCAAAGTAACGGCGCTTCTTTGAGCCGGCTAATGAAATCAGTTGGCATTCGTTTCTAAGATACAGCGCGGGCGCAAGAACGCGCTTATAGGAAATGTAAATGACGTCGAGGTTGCACGCTACCCCGCAGCTTGGTTCATGGGCAAGAGTTCGATTTCGCTCTGCTATAATCAGCGTTTTCAACAACATTCCTTCACTGAAGTTGTCGGAGTTTCTATTGAGATTTTGTTCGCTTAGTTTGTCGGCAGCAATCCTGGCACTGGTTTTCTTTGCATCGTGCGGTGGAGGGTCAAGTCAATCGCGCCCCAGCGGGTTGAGCAATCGGGTTTTTATCTCGACGCCCTTAGTGAACGGCGGTCAGGTTTACATCATCGACGCAAACAACGACACCGTCTCGCGAAATCATCCTGCGATTAGTGTGATCAATGCGAGTTTGATGACGGTCACTCCCGACAAGACCACGGTTGCAGCGTTTTCGGCTACGCTGAACACAATCTCTGTTCTCGATACGCAGTCAGAATCGACATTGGGAACCATCGGTCTTTCCGGAGCGACTGAGAGCATGGTAGCAATGCCGATCCCCTGCGTTCCGGGGAGCACGGGTTGCAGTTCCGACGAGATGGTTATCGCCGCGGAGCCGACGGCTCCGGCATCGGGTTCGGTTCAGAATGGTGTTGTCCAGTTTCTCGATCTTACGAGCGGCGCGGTCACGGCGACCGTCGCGATTCCGCAAGCTCGGCGGATTGTCCTGAATCACAGCGGTTCGAAGGCGCTCGTCTTCAGCGACGACTACACCGTGAATCTGCTGGATACCGCGGCGAAGACAGCGACGCCGGTTACGAGTACGAGCTTCGATCATCCGGTGAGTGCGGTGTTCAGCACTGACGACAACACTGCGTATATTCTGAGTTGTGGCGTGGAATGCGGCGGGACTGCGGCCAACGTGTCCGCTCTGACAGTGAGCAGCGGAGCTGTAGGAACGCCAACACCGGTGTCAGGGGCCACGGTAGGCATCATCGATAGCTCGAATCACCTATATGTGGCGGGAAGTCCGGCGGCAGGGGGCTTGATGGACATTCTGGATCTGTCGAGCCTGGCGGTAAGCAAGTCGGCAATTCAGATCGGCGATGGCTTCCATACATCGATGGTTTTGAGCAGCAAAGGGATCCTCTTCATCGGCGCGAACAACTGCACGAACGGACTGTGTATGTCGATCTTCGATACAAATTCGCAGACGCCGTACATCAACCCGTGCACTCCGGGAACGACGCTGTGTCCGACAGGCGCGGTTACGGGAATGCAGTCATTGGACAGCCGGCAAATCATGTACGTGATTCAGGGTGGAATCCTTCACATTTACGACCTGAAAAAGACTCCGCCGCAGGAGAACGAAACGCTGGGAGTTCCGTTCCTGGCGTTGCTGGGGAACCTGTCTAGCGTCGTGCAGGTGGATTAGTCTTCATCCTCGTCTTCGTCGTGCCGGGGATGTTTGCCGAGAAGGCTCTGCAGGAAACTGGTGACTTCGGCAGGACTTTCGAAGGTCCAATAGCTTCCCAGGGTTTTCAGGGCGGAATTCTGGCCGCCGAGGCTTTGGCGTTCGCTCCATTGCAGGAATGCCCGCACCTCTTTCTGCAACGTGGTTCGTTCTTCGGAATCGGCGTCGGCAAGAAATTCCTGGGCGGCTTCATCGGCGCTGTCGTATTCTTGCGCGGCATCCTGGTGGAGATAGCCACGAAGAAATTCTGAGAACTTGGGATAATCGGTTCGAGAGACAGCTGCGGAAGATTTTCGTTCGCTCATCGGCACTCCGGATAACTGGTAAGAACGTAGTAGCGGTTTGGCCCGATCCACTTCAATACCACGACAGCATTAGAACAGGGAACAGAATGCGATTGGCCGCGATTCAGTACGCGTCCGACGGGTGGATCACCGTTGTAGTCAAGCACCAGGTTCGGATGCCCACCGGTGCGTTGAAGCCAACGCTGAATGCGATCCTGATTTTGCTCAATGGCTTCGGCGACCACGTGCTCCGCAGTGGAACGATCGTTGTAGGTGGAAGCGGCGGAGATGTGCCGTTCGCGTTGGAGCCGCTCCTGTAGTTCGGCGTCGGTGCGATCGATGTGGCGCTCCAGGGTGTGTCCGCCCATCTGCTCGTCGACGGAGAGGTCGTGGCGGCTGGTCGTTTCCTGCTGAGGGTTCGCGGCAGACTGCGATTCGGTGCGAGATTGAGGAGTCGGTGCACAGGCGAGCGCAGCCAGCAATAGCGCCGAGGGCAGGCATGTTCCAATCGAAAAGATGCGAGGGAGCATGAATTATCGCCAAGCCTGTAAGAAAAGCAGAGTTCTTCGTGGTTGTAAACAAGACGTTGTAAACAAAATGTCAAAGACCCTCGAAAACAGGAGTGATTGTTCGTTCAAGTGAGAAAGGTTCGAGGTGAGTCGCAACCAGGGGAGCGAATTCGGGTTCCAATAACACAGTGGGGTGGTATCTTTCGGAACATCCTCAGAAACCGGATCTAAAGGCATAATCGGCAGTAGCATGAGACGTTATTCCAAGATCGCTGTGCTCTTTATCGTTTTCGCAGTCTGCTCGGCACATGCCGAGGTGCGCCCGACCGGGCTAGAGCTTGGATATCGTGACATGTACAACCTGCAGTTCGACCAGGCACACCGGCAGTTTGAAGAATGGCAACGAACGCATCCGGCGGACCCGCTAGGTCCGGTATCGAACGCGGCAGCCTATCTTTTTTCGGAATTCGACCGGCTGCACATCCTGGAGAGCGAATTCTTCACCAACAATGACCGCTTTGAAGGCAGGTCGCGTCCAACTGCCGATCCAGCGGTAAAGCAAGCGTTCATGGCGCAGATCGCCAAGACGAAAGTGCTTGCCGATAAAGCCCTGGCGCAAAATCCCAATGACCCAAATGCGCTCTTTGCCTCGGTGTTGATGTTGGGGCTGCAGGGCGACTACGCAGCTCTGATCGAGAAACGAGATCTGGCTGGGTTGGGCTATCTAAAAGATGGCCGAGTGATGGCGGATCGCCTGCTGCGCGTGGAGCCGAATTGTTACGACGCCTACATCGCTCTAGGGGTTGAGAATTATCTGCTCAGTCTGAAACCCGCTCCGATTCGCTGGCTGTTGCGGGTTGGCGGAGCACAAACCGATAAAGAGACTGGCCTAAGGAATCTCCAGTTGACTGCGGAAAAGGGTCACTACCTGCTGCCATATGCCCGGCTACTGTTGGCCGTGGCTGCCCTTCGCGATCAGGATCGTGGCAAGGCACGAACCTTGCTCGCTGGTTTGGTGCAGGAATTTCCGCTCAATCACCTGTACGCGCGCGAATTGAATCAATTGCAATAATCCTACGTTCGTTATTCATTGCCAAAACTCTGCTTTTTGAGAACAATGGCAGGTCTAACTTGAAGCGCGTTCCGGGAACCCGACTCATCTCATGAGAATTGTTAATGCGGCAAGTGCTTTTCCGAAAAACACCTACGAACAGCCGACGATAAGCGGAGCCTTATCGGGTTACTGGCGCGATCAGCTCCCCAACCCTGACTTTCTGGACCGGTTGCATGGTCGAACTGGCGTGGACCAGCGATACACGGTGATGCCGCTGCAGTCGTATGTCCGGGCGAACACCTTCGGGAAGACCAACAATATCTGGATCGAGAATGCACAGGAGCTGGGTTCCGAGGCGATCTGCAAGGCGATCACGCCGGTGGGATTGCAGCCCAAGGATCTGGCTGCCTTCTTTTTTGTTTCCGTGACCGGGGTCGCGAGCCCATCGATTGATGCCCGATTGGTGAATAAGATGGGGCTCTCGCCGAACATCAAGCGGATTCCGATCTTCGGCCTGGGATGCGTGGCGGGAGCGGCGGGTATTGCGCGAGCCGCAGACTATGTTCGTGCGTACCCGGACCAGGTGGCGATCCTGCTCTCGGTGGAAATCTGCTCGCTCACGTGGCAGCGGGACGACCTCTCGGTGGCGAACTTGATTTCTACGGGCCTGTTCGGAGATGGCGCCGCGGCGGTGGTGATTGCCGGGGCGAATCGCGATTTCAAAGGTCCCGAGATTATCGACACGCGGTCCGTGTTTTACCCGGGCACAGAGCAGGTGATGGGATGGGATATCTCTGAACGAGGATTCCAGATCGTGCTGTCACCGGAAGTGCCAACGATGGTGGAGCTGCATCTGCGCGAAGACATCGACACGCTTCTGGCGGAACATGATTTGACGCGCAAGAATATTAGCAGTTGGATCATTCACACCGGCGGTCCGAAAGTGCTGGAAGCGGTGCAAACGGCACTGGATCTGCCGAGCAGTGCGCTGGAAGCCTCATGGGAGTGCCTGCGGCGTGTGGGAAACCTGTCGTCGGCATCGGTGTTGTGCGTGTTGGAAGATTTCCTGACGAACCGTCGCGGCGAACCTGGAAGCTACAGCATTCTGGCTGCGATGGGACCGGGATTCTGCTCCGAGGTCGTACTGCTGAAGTGGTGATCGGCAGATGAAGTTGGAAGTTTTGGTGAGCCAAGCGGGCGGCACCGGATCAATGGGCGGATGGCATGGCGAAAGTCATTCCTGCCGGATCGGACCTGGTGTTCCAGATGCACTACACCACGAACGGCCACGCGGGCGTAGACCGGACAGCGGCAGGAATCGTGTTTGCGAAGAGCGCGGTGAAGCAGCGGGTACTGACGCTACAGCTGACAAACAGCAGCTTCCTGATTCCGCCGCACGCCGACAACTTCCGGGTCGAAGCACAGGGCACGCTGCCGAATGATGCCACGCTATTGAGTTTCTTTCCGCATATGCACCTGCGAGGAAAACGGTTTGAATACAACATCGTGCGGTAAGATCGAGACCCTATTGCTCGTCAATTACAACTTCCACTGGCAGCTTAGCTACCGACTGGCCGAGCCGCGTTTGCTGAAGAAGGGAACCGAACTGCAAGCCGTCGCCTGGTTCGACAATTCGAACAAGAATCCGCACAATCCGGACCCGGACTCGATGGTCAAATGGGGTGACCAGAGCCGTGACGAGATGATGGTTGGCTTCTTCGATGTGGCTGTGCCGGCCGGCATTGACAAGCCCCGCTTTTTTCAGCGCTCTTCCGAAAGACCCCGATAGGCTTGAGTTCCAGAACAACCTGGATCGGCAACTCGGCATGGGGCAAACATTCGGCTTCACAGCCGAGTGGGTTGAGGGACGACGTTCAGCGTATTCTTCCCGGTAAACGAAGCTGCGCAGGTCGTGGGACAGGACTGATTGACATCGTGAGCCGCTGATTGCGGGTGAATTCTGAAGGATGTTACACTCAACCCGTTTGCGGGGTTGGTATATGGGTTGTGCCCTGGCTTCCCAAGCCAGCGAAACGGGTTCGAGTCCCGTACCCCGCTCCAGCCTTGGTTTCTCTTTCAGCCTTAACAAAGCAGAAGCATTCCACCCACGATTGTGCAAGCATTTGCATCAGGCGCGGGTAATATGGTGTTGTCTAGTAGTTATAACTATATGATTTAACGCACTTTAAGTTCTTGTCCAGAGCGGCCTGGTTTGGATGTTAACTTGCGCCAAGGACTCTGAATTGACTCTGAATGAGTCCAAGTGATGGGACGAACTATGGCAAAGTGGAAGGTAGTGTTGGTACTCGCAGCAGTGGTCAGTTTTGGGGTAACACTGGCGAGCGCGGATACTCTGCAACTGCAATCGGCTCCTTACGGACAAGCAGGGCCCTACCTGTTTTCAGTGAACGGAAGCTCAACCCTGACTCCCTTGATCTGTTACTCCGAGGAGAACTTGATCACCTACGGTGAGCAGTGGACGGTTCAGGAATTCACGATCTCGAGTGTTGGCAGCATCACCGGTGATTTCCAAGGTTCGGTTACCCAGTACAACGAACTGGGCTATTTGGCCAATGAACTGTTTGCCAGCCCGGGTAATACGGACATTCAGAATGCGATCTGGGCGGTGCTGAACACCGGAGGAGCTCAGAATAGCTACTATTGGGGCGCCGTGAACTTCGTGAACGCGAACCCAAGTTATGAGACCTCCGACGTCTTCTATATTCCAGTCGGTAATTTCAGCAACCTGCCTTATGGGGAGCCGCAACCTTTTATCGGTCGTGCTGCGGTACCTGAGCCAGGTAGCTTTCTCCTGCTAGTCTCTGGGATTCTGGGATTGGCTGGTGCCTCTAAAAAGAAGCTACTCGGATAAAAGCATACTCCGACGGACATAAGCGACTAGTTCGCTAGTTCTGTCGTTCTTCTGGCCAAGCCGCCTCAGCGATGGGGCGGCTTTTCTTTTACCAGATACCTTTGTCACTGCCTGTGACTCGATAAGCAATTGCTGCCGCCGATGCCAGCGGAGGAAGGAGTGAAAGCCTCAGCGTGCCTGCGACATCTCCGCGGAGGGCTGCAGTAGTGACCTGGCGAGTGTAGAGCGAGGCTCCCTGCGGAACGATGGGAACCCGCAGAAACAGCTTGTCGGCGGATACCTTTTCGCCACCAAACAGAGCGGCGGCCTTTACCTGTGGTGGAAGAGGCAGTCCGACTCCCCGATACTGGCCGACATAGTCGGAAACGACGTTCAAGTAGGTGCAAACTCCGGGCCAGATTCCGCCGAGCTCTGCTGCTTTCTGCAATTGATCGAAGTCGATGGAACCGGTTTCCACCAGGCCGGCGGTGTTTGCGATGTCACAGATCCGGAAATAGAAGTGCCGGTAGAGTCGCTGCAAGGTTGCCACGATGATGCGCTCTTCGGGCGCGGGCACGGGGAAGTTGATTCCATTAATCTGCTTGATAGTCTGGCGCCCGACGAAGCGTTCCGCCATGTGGCGATGCTCACCGGTCTGGCCGAGACGCTGAACGTGAACTTCGACCGATTCGCGCAGGCCGGGCAAGGCGAAATTCCATTTCTTGGCGAGGCGGTCGCCCCAACTGCGCGGTTCGATGTGCGCATTGAGCTTTTGCGTGAACACGCGGACGATCTCTTCTTCGGAAGCGGTCGTGTAAAGATCCAGATCGTTGCCCAGATCCGGCCAATGGTCGAGGGACTTCATCACCACAGCGGCGCAACCAGCTGCTTTCAACGTTGCGATAATCTCGGCAAGCCGCGCAACGGCGTTCTCAATGCGGGCGTATTCTTCGGTGAGTACCTGGTTTGCCCAATTGCCCAGCGTATGAAAGCCCAAGTTGGCCGACTGATCGCGAACCAGACCGAAAGCGCGAACCACAACATGGTGAGACTCGGCCATACTGCGCACATCAACCCGATTGCTTTCGCTCAAGGTTGACAGATAACGAATCGGACCTTGTACTGCTTGTGGTTTGAGCACCAGGCTCGAGAGCGCCTGGATAACTTGTTTTTGTGATGTAGCAGGCATAATTTCGCGATGCCCTCAACAACCGGAGTAATGTTGCTTGGATGTGAATAGCCGCACCAGAGTTGGCGTCACGGCAGAATTACGAGGCAGCTTCTATAATTCAGAGTTCATTCCCGCAACTCAGACGTGCTGGCCGGAACGGCCCAAGGGGGGAGCTTGGCCTATAGCGATCTTCGCGAATGGATCAAGAAGTTGGAACGAGCCGGAGAATTGCGCCGGGTCAGCGCTGAAGTGGATCCCATTCTCGAGATTACCGAGATCAGCGATCGCGTCTCCAAGGCCGGTCGTCCCAATCCTCACCATCCAGAGCTTGAGCGATTAGCGCCAGGTGGCCCGGCGATTTTATTCGAGAACGTGAAAGGCCATCCGGGGCACAAGGTGCTGATCAATCAGTTTGGCTCGGAGCGGCGCATGAATCTGGCGTTGGACGTCGATTCCCTGGATGAAGTTGCCGACCGCATTCGCGTGTTCATGGACGTAAAGAGTCCGCAAGGCTTGGTAGACAAGATAAAGATGCTGCCGATGCTGGCGGATGTGGGGAGATTCTTTCCGAAAGAAGTGGAGAGTGGCCCGTGCAAGGAGGTGATCCGGCGCGGTGAGCTCTCGCTGCTGGACTATCCCATTTTGCAGTGCTGGCCGAAAGATGGCGGGCGCTTCATCACACTGCCATGTGTGATTACACGGGATCCGAAAACCGGGAAGCGCAACATGGGGATGTATCGCATGCAGGTGTACGACGGCAAGACCACCGGCATGCATTGGCAGCGGCAGAAAGTAGCGGCAGAGCACTATCGCGAACGCATGCGCGCGGCCGCTGGTGGACACGCGGACGCATCTTCGTCGGTGGACATTATGGCAAGGTCTACGGGCGGCACGCGCCTGGTGGGTGACGATCATCCCTCGGGAAAGATGGAGGTGGCGGTCGCCATTGGAACCGATCCGGCACTCACGTTTTCGGCGATTGTTCCAGCGCCCCCTGACGTTGAGGAGTACATGATTGCCGGATTCCTTCGGCATAAGCCGGTTGAACTGGTGAAGTGCGAGACGGTGGATCTGGAGGTTCCTGCTAACGCCGAGATCGTGCTCGAAGGCTATGTGAACCTGGAAGAGCTAAGGACCGAGGGTCCATTCGGCGATCATACGGGGTTCTATTCGCTGGAGGATCTGTATCCCGTGTTTCACGTCACCTGCATCACCAGCCGCAAAGATCCGATTTATGCGACGACGATCGTGGGCAAGCCTCCGATGGAGGATGCGTACATGGGCAAGGCGGTCGAGCGCATTTTCCTTCCGCTTATGAGAATGTCCATTCCTGAGCTCGTTGATATCAATTTGCCGATCGAAGCTGTATTCCACAATCTGATGATCGTCTCGATCAGAAAATCGTATCCGGGACAGGCGCGCAAGGTCATGAACGCAATCTGGTCGCTGGGCCAGGCGATGTTCACCAAATGCGTCATCGTAGTGGACGAAGACGTAAATGTGCGCGACATCGGCGAAGTCGTCCTGCGTACGACGAACAATATTGATCCGGAGCGCGACATACAGTTCACGCTGGGTCCCGTGGACTCGCTCGATCACGCTTCGCGCCTGCCTGATTTCGGATCGAAGATGGGCATCGATGCCACGCGCAAATGGCCGACGGAAGGATTTGCGCGGCCTTGGCCTGACGAGATCACCATGGACCGGGAAACGAAAGCACGCGTGGATGCGCGCTGGAAAGATTTGGCAAAGGAGTTAGGTATCAAATAAGCAGTCGAAAGTCATAATTCAATGGAATATTTCGAGGTAGTGGAGAAACGGCAGTCTATCCGGAAGTATCAATCACGTCCAATCGAGCCTGAGAAGTTAGAAGCCATTCTAAAAGCTGCAAACCAGGCGCCCTCGGCAGGAAATTTTCAAGCGTACGAAATTTTCGTAACCACCAAGCAGTCGGTGCGCGATGCGCTCGCGCGAACTACCTGGGACATGGCGTGGATCGCCAAGGCGCCGCTGCTGATCATTTTCTGTACTCACGCGAAACGCTGCCACTATCCGGGTTCGGACGCGTGCGCAATGCAGGACGCAAGCATCGCAACCACACAAGCAATGCTTGCTGTAACTGCACTGGGACTCGGTGCGTGCTGGGTTGGAGCATTCGATCCGACGCGCGTTGCTGAGGTGATCGGAGCACCTGAGGGTGTGCGGCCCATGTCGATTCTGGCGATCGGATACGCGGACGAAAGTCCAGAACGAACCACGCGAAGGCCGCTGACGGAATTAGTGCACGAGTTATAAAAAAACAGGGGACGCGCCTCACTCGAGACGCGTCCCTTCTGCTATTTCAGCAAGCCGTAGATGTTCACCTGATGTCCAGCAGGCACGTACACCTTGCCGTTAGCGATCGTCGGCGCTGTGAACTTCACTGCAGGTCCAGCGGAATCACGACTGGCATTCTCGTTGCTACTGTAGAGTTCGGTGCCGACATTGCTCGCGTCGTAGGCGTGCAAGATCGCAGGGTTGTTGGGTTGTCCATCCAGTTGCAGGTCCCAAACAATTCCATTCGACCCGCCGTTTGACGACACTGCAGGCGTGGCGCCATGCGAACCGTACACTACTGTTCCCACCGCAATCGGTGAAGTCGAGAGAAGGCCGTTGCTCCAGCGGAATTGTCGGAGCACGTCTCCTGCTGCGTGGTAGTAGATGTTCCCATTCCAGAAGGCGGGCGTGTCATAAAAATTGTCATATTGGCGAACGCCGCTTTGCACGATCTGTACCACGTTGTTCGCCGTGGAGCTGAACTTCCCCATATTGTCGCGGTTGATAAGGAAGATGCGACCGTCCTTTCCTGCTCCCACCAATTCATGCGGGTGCGAGGAGGAATTGTCCGGCAGGATGATGGGCGCACCGCTGCCGAGGTCGGCGTCGTTTTGCGTTAGCACAGCTGTGTTCGAGGGGATGAAATAGTCGAGGATTGTGAGCGCCGGAGACAACTTGAGGTAGGCGTTGCTGAAGCTGTTGCCGATGGTGTTGTCAGCATTGACGCCAGTCTCTACAAACAGATTTCCGGACGAATCAATGGCAGGAGCACCGCCTCCCATCCAGACGTCACCACCGGTTCCGTTGGGACTGTCATTCAGCACGGCACTCTGGGCGAGGGTGCTGGCGTTGTAGGAGAAAACCCAGCCGTGACCACAATGTCCGAAGCTGATGTAGACATTTCCATTTGCCAGCGCTAATCCCGAACGTTGATAACAACCTCCCTCGAGCGTGATCTTGCCTCCGCTGCTGTCCGCGCCGGTCCCTGAGACCGTTGCGGTCACCTGCTTTGGCCCGCCGAATTTCTCGGCGCCAGTGGTGATGCTGAGGGCATGTAGCCAAAACTGGATCTTTCCGCCGTTGCTTACTTCGGCTACAAGGTAAATTGTGCCGCCGGAACGGTCGATCACCGGAGTGGACAGTACGCCGATCTCCGGCGAGACCCCGAGGTTGTCGCTGCTCGGCGCCGAAGTCATGCCCGGCCCAAGCAGGCTCTTGCTCCACAAGGTGCCGCCGCCGTCGGCATCGAATGCGTAGACGCTATCGTGCTCGGTAGCGACGTACAGCACGTTATGCGTTCCACCATTGATGCCGAGCGCGGGAACAATCAGAGGCTGCGGATAGACCTGCCCGTCCACTGAATACGTTGCGAGCTTTCCGAAGGAACCGGAATTTACATTCGTGGTAGTAAGAATTGTCTCCGCTGTATTCGCTCCTTGGCGGGTGACGTCATTGTGATACGTCGTAACCGCGACCGTCCCTCCTCCGCCACCTCCGCCTCCGCTGACAGTGAAGGTGACCGGCGTGGACTTAATGAAGTTGGAGGAGCTGTCTACTTCGACGAGCGTGGCAGTGTGAGATCCGCCCGCGAGAGGCACGCTTGCGCTCATCGTGCTGCCGGGAATAGTTTCCGATTTTAGTTCCGTCAATCCACAGTTCCAGATGATTGACGCTCCCACTGGCGCCGGTTCCCGCACCGGTGAATGCTACTGGTGAAGAAACCGTGCTGTCCGCCGCCGGTGCGCACAGAATTGCTCCCGGAGAAGATGGGGGATTGCAGCCACCGCCACCTCCGCCGGATCCGACGGTGAAGGTGTCTGGAGTGGACTTGATGAAGTTGGAGGAACTGTCTACTTCGACCAGAGTGGCCGTGTGCGAACCGTTTGCCAGAGGCACGCTCGCGGTCATCGTGTTGCCGGGATAGTTTCCAATCTTAGTGCCGTCGATCCACAGCTCCAGATGATTCACGCTCCCACTGGCACCGCTTCCTGCGCCGGTGAATTGTACCGGTGAGGAAACCGTGCTTCCGGCGGCGGGTGTGCACAGAATCGCTCCCGGAGAAGACGGCGCGGTACAGCTACCGCTGGAAGACGTCACAGTAACAGTGGCGGCGCCGGTGCTGGTGGAACTCGCAGCGCTGGTCGCGGTGATGGTATGCGTACCGCTGGCAGCGGGAGCGGTATAGAGACCACTGGTGGAGATAGTGCCCACGGTAGTGTTGCCGCTGAACAAGCCGTCAACGGCCCAGGTCACGCTGGTATTGGTAGTGTCAGTAACTGAAGCTGTGAATTGCTGCGTTCCGCCAGGGGAGAGCGTGGCGGAACTCGGGGTAACCGTAACCGTGATCCCGGAGCTGGGTCCCACGGTAATAAAGTTTGTCGCCTTGATCCACGCGCCGTTGTAGTACTGGACGGTGAGATTGTGCGTACCTGTGCCCGCCGAGATGCTGGTCGAAATTGAGCTCGTATTCAGCTGCTGAAACTTGAGAACGCTGTCCAGGTAGACCAGGAATTTCGTCACTGAGGCGCTGGATGTCGCAACAGCGGAAACGGTAAATGGTGACGACACGGTCTGGTTGTTTAGCGGGCTGCAGATGGTTAGCGTGTTGTTGGCGGGATTCGGGGTGCATTGAGCGGAGCCGCGCTGAGCCATTCCAAAGAAAACGCTTGTTACAAGTAGGGCAGCGAGAAGATGTGTCCTGTATCCACTGAGGCAGCAAAGCGGCCGAAACATCATATCCCTCCACAAAACGACTGAGGCGCACTCACACCCATGCTGCTCAGTGATGCTGTCGCGCTATTCTGGTGTTTGAACCTCCTAGTGTTTATTACAGGACATTTTTGTTGTAGTCCGTATTAAGGCGACTTCGTCAGACTTGCTGCAGAAGTCAGCAGTAGGCAGTTAGTTCGCGAGGTAAGTTCTCGAAACCGAACCGCCTGAACTAGCGTTGAAATTGATGCGACGCCCGATGGAACTCCGGTGGAGTGCGGCACGAAGCCAGCGGCGAGCACTCTTTTTTCCCCTCATAAGGACTTCTGAAATCTTCACCTCGACATGTTTCTTCGCAGCACTTGCGAAAAATTTCTTAGTAGCTAGCAAAAATGGTAGTTACGACCATGAAGAGAATGGGAGTACAAACTGTGCTTCGTTAACGTTAACGGCCCCGGACGTTAACGTCGAGGATGCAACCAGTAGGAACAAAGAACAGCAACCTAGACACCAGTCCGGAGGCTAGCAATGCGACTTTCGCCCACAACTGCCGAAAGTTTTGTCCTGGCTATAAAACGCCGAAAGTTACTTCACCTTTCAGTTTTTCTGTTTCTGGGTTTCTTCACCACACAACTCTCCGCTCAGGAAGCAACAATCCTGGGCACCGTTACTGACCCTAGCGGTGCCTCCGTCCCTAATGTGAGTGTTACTCTCACGAACATCGACACCGGCTTGGCACGAAGCGTGACTACCAACGCCGACGGTACTTACATCGCTCCCAATCTTCACATCGGTCACTACAAAGTCGAGGTTAATGCCAGTGGCTTCAAGCGGGTCGAGCAAAGCGATATCGTTCTGCAGGTAGGCGATCGTACTCGTCTCGACTTCAAGTTGGAAATCGGAAGCACGCAGGAACAGGTCACAGTGGAGGCCGCGACTGTCGGCGTTCAAACCGATTCCGGCGAGGTTAGCAACGTCATCACCGGCAAGCAGGTGCAAAACTTGGCGACGAACGGCCGCAGTATGTACACGCTGGTCAATTTGACTACTGGCGCTTCAAACTTGCAGTCTGACTTCCAGATTCCGACTCCCGTCGGTGGCGACGCCAGTGTGAGTTTCAATGGTCAGCGCGTCTCCGGCAACCTCTACATGATCGATGGTGGGGAGAACCTGGATCGCGGCAGCGCTGGCAACATGAGCGTCATGCCGTCTTTGGAATCCATCGCCGAGTTCCGTCAATTGGACTCCAATTACAGCGCGGAGTACGGTCTCTCCGCCGGGTCCACGATGACCACGGTTCTGAAGTCGGGAACCAAATCATTCCATGCATCCGCCTGGGAATACAACCGCAACGATGCCCTGGATGCGCGCAACTACTTTAACCCTGCTCCGAATCCGGTGGCGAAGCTGAACTTCAACACCTTTGGCTTCAACGTTGGCGGACAACTTCCGATTGGAAAGTCTCACCCGACGTTCTTCTTCTACAACATGGAGTGGCGCAAGCTTCGTCAGGGCGGAAACTACAACCAAACCGTTCCCCTACCGAGCCAGTACGGTGGGAATTTTGCAGGCGCATCGACCGTACCTTCTGTACCTTGCGCCAGCAACTTGTCGGCAACCCAGCAGGCCAGGTTCAGCGCCGCAGGTATAACCAGCTTCAGCACATGCGATGCGAATGGCAAAATAACCAGTGCCGTTCCGTTCCCTGGCAATGCGATTCCGGCGAGCCTGTTGGATCCCAACGCTCAGACGATGCTTGCCTCCGGGATTTTCCCTGCTCCGACAAACGGAACGCAATTCCAGGGGACTCCCGTCACTCCAACCAATGTGCGCGAAGAAATCGTTCGCATCGACCACGAATTCAACAGCAAGAACTCCATCTTCGGGCACTTTATCGCTGAGCAGATTTCCCAGGGATTCGGTACCACGATGTGGAGCGGCGATAACGTTCCGACCATCGGCAATACGTTCGGCAACCCGTCGTACAGCGCGGTGGTTCACTATACTCAGATCATCAACCCGAGACTGCTGAACGAAATCGCGTTCAACTACAACGGCAACCGCATCAACATTACTCCCGTCGGCGTCTACGCGGCACCGCCGAGTTTCGCGTTCAACCGCGTATTTACGGGTCCAAACGTGGACAACCGGTTCCCGTCCATCAACCTATCCGGCAACACTGGCACGAACTACACGGTCAACTGGATGCCTTGGAGCAACGAGGCTAATTCGTATCAGTTCCTGGATGATGTCTCATGGACTAAAGGCACTCACCAGTTGAAAATTGGCGGCAGCGTTCTGCTTTATCGGAAGATTCAGGACCTGTTCGCCCCAACCCAGGGCGCCTTCACCTTCAATGGTCGCTTCACCGGAAACGACTTCGCGGACTTTTTGCTTGGTTACTCAAACCAATACAGCGAGAACGCGGTGCAAGATACCGGTCACTGGAACTTCAACGCCTTCTCGGTTTATGTTCAGGACAACTGGCGAACGACAAGCCGCTTGACCCTGAATCTTGGCCTTCGTTGGGATGGACTGCCGCACACTTACGAAGCGAATGGGCGTGAGTCCAACTTCTACCAGAACCTCTACAACCCGGCGGATACCGCAATTCTCAATTCCGACGGCACAATCAGCCCAAGCAGTCCCGGTCTGGGGACCAGCCCGAATCCCATTCTTGCGGGATACCAGTTCTATCTCAACGGCATTGGTATCGCCGGCCAGGGTGGAATTTCGAAAAGTTTGGTGAACAATCACTGGGCAAATTTCGGTCCGCGTGTCGGATTTGCCTACGATCTTACTGGTCATGGCACAACCGTCGTCCGCGGTGGGTTCGGCCTGATGTATATGGCGATTCAGGGAAACGACATGTACAACGCCGGTGGGAACCAGCCGTTTAGCGCTTCGACAACCTTCAACAACGTCTCTTTATCGAATCCGCAACTAAACCTCCAGACCGGAGCCACCATCGGGGTCCCGATCGTGGTGGGCAACATCACCGGCCTGAACGCCAACATGTACAAGATGCCCTACAGCATGCAATACAGCGTTGGCGTGCAACGGTCGCTTAACAGCAGGACCGTTCTCTCCGTAATGTATGTTGGCACCCAGACGCGGCATCAGAGCGATTATCAGGAGTGGGAACTCCCGGATCCCGCCCTGTTGCCCGCCTTAGTCGCAAGCAACAGCAAAACCCAGTACAACGAGAACGTGCCGTATCTCGGTTTTGGCTCCCTTCGCATGGCACAGAACGAGGCGAATGGCCATTACAATTCGCTTCAGGCCAATGTCAGCGGACAGGTCACCAAAGACCTGCAGTTGAGTGCGGGGTACACGCTCTCACGGTCGATTGACAGTTTTAACACCGGCAACAGCGCAGGCGACTTGTCGAACGTCTCCAATCCATACGCCGGTTGGAGGTACGACGTCGGGCCGTCTTACTTTGATCGCACCAACGTCGCCTACATCAACTGGGTCTACGACATGCCCTTCTTCCGCGATGCGTCCAGTCGCTTTGTAAGGACGCTTGTGGGTGGATGGCAGCTCTCCGGCATCGTCAACGTCATGTCCGGAGCGCCACTCAATATGACGTACAACGGTACGAGTGTCTGCAGCGTCGTGCCGAACTGCATCAACCGTCCGGACCTCGTCGGTACCCTCAATAACCCGCACACGGTTAATCAATGGTTTAACACGGCTGCGCTCGCGGCTCCCGTCAATGGCACTTGGGGGAACTTGCAGCACGGTGCGATTCGCGGACCCGGACGTGACAACTGGAACATGTCGCTGTTCAAGAACTTCATCATCAGCGAATCGCGTGGCAGCGCATTCCAGTTCCGCGCCGATGCCTTCAACGTATGGAACCATACGCAGTTCAAGGGTGACATGAACGGGGGAATCAGCACGAATCTGGGCGCGTCTAACTTCGGCCAGGTGACTGCTGCCTTTGACCCGAGAACCTTCCAGCTCGGTGCGAAACTTACCTTCTAACGCGGCGTTCTCATGCCGCTGTGTTTTACCTTGCCCCGCGCACCGCAACCACGGTGCAGCGGGGCATTTATTTGGGCTAAAATCTCCGTTTTATTGCATTTAACGAATCACTAAGTCCTTATGTTTCTGTAACTGCCAGAACTGACATCATATATACTGAACGGGCATGCCAATCCTGAAAAACATTGCCGCGATCGCCAAGGGTATGAGCATCACGCTAAAGGAGATGTTCGCCCCCACGATCGTCGAGAACTACCCCGATGGGCCCGGACCGCTGAAAGGGGCAAAGTTCCAGGAGCGCTTCCGGGGAGTTCACGTTCTACAGAGGGACGAGAATGGGCTGGAGAAGTGCGTCGCCTGCTTCCTGTGCGCGGCTGCCTGCCCGTCGAATTGCATATACATCGAAGCAGCGGAGAATACGGACGAGAACCGGATCAGCGGCGCCGAGCGTTACGCGAAGGTCTATAACATCGACTATAACCGCTGCATCTTCTGTGGCTATTGCGTGGAGGCATGCCCGACCGATGCGATCACGCACGGACATGGGTTCGAGCTAGCGACATTCAATGCCAGCAACCTGGTGTACCGGAAAGAACAACTGCTGGCGCCGTTGCCGGCACATCTTGGTGCGAATGCGGTGTTCAACAAAGCAGAAGTTTCAAAAGGTATGCCGGCCCTAACCAGTTGACGGTTTTGGCAGGCAAAGTTTCGTCAGTCAGAACCGGTCCTGCGGGGCCGGTTTCGTTTATCAGGACGATTTCACAGAGACCCGGTCGAAGTCAGGCGGGACAAGGCGGTAAGCTTTCAATCAGATGAGCGACTTTCTCAAGGCGGTTCAAGAGCGCGTTGTCATTTACGACGGCGCAATGGGCACGTCCATACAGAAGTTCAATCCGACTCTCGACGATTATTGGGGTCAGGAAAACTGCAGCGAAGTTCTTGTGCTCAGCCGGCCCGACATTATCAGCCAGATTCACGCCAGCTACTTTGAAGCCGGCGCCGATGTGATCGAGACCAATACGTTTGGCGGCTCACGAATTGTGCTGACCGAGTTCGGTCTCCAGGATCGGGTTGAGGAGATCAACAGGAGCAGCGGTGAAGTTGGCGCGGGAGGTTGCGGACAGCTATTCGTCGAAGGGACGTCGACGCTGGGTGGCCGGATCGGTTGGTCCTACAACCAAGCTGCCGTCGCTCGGACACATCACGCTGGACGACATGGTCGCCAGTCTACGTTGAGCAGGCGGTTGCGCTCATCGAGGCGGGAGTGGATCTGCTGCTGGTGGAGACCTCGCAGGATCTGTTGCAGGCGAAGATCGGCGACCATCGCCATGCTCGATGCGATGAAGAAGACCGGCAAGCGCCTGCCGCTGCAGGTGCAGGTGACGCTTGCGAATGAAGAAGGCACGATGCTGTTTGGGCACCGACATTGGTGCGGCATCAACAGCTCTGGAGCCGTATGACATCGACATCTTCGGGCTGAACTGCGCGACCGGTCCGAAGGAGATGAACGACGCGGTCCGCTATCTGGGACTGTATTCGCCTAAAGCAGATTTCCGTTCTGCCCAACGCCGGGATACCGCGCAATGAAGGCGGCAAGCCAGTCTACGATCTGACGCCTGCAGAGCTGGTGCAGTATCACAAGTTGTTTATCAGCGAGTATGGCGTACGGGTCGTGGGCGGCTGCTGCGGCACCGGACCGGAGCACATCAAGGCGGTAGTCGATGCCTGCGGAAACCTAGAGCCAGCTAAACGAAACGTGAAGATCACCGGCTCGGCCGCCAGCGCCTACACGTCGGTTCCGCTTGATCTCGATCCCAAGCCGCTTATCGTTGCTGAGGAGATGAATACCACTACTCGCGTGGAGCACTTCAAGAATCTCGTGCGCTCCGAGAATTACGATGAGATTCTCGCTCTGGCTAAACGCCTGGCGAACGAAGGCTCGCACATGCTCGACGTGTGCACCGCGATTGTGGGCGAGGACGAGAACGGCTACATGGATCACGTGATGGAGAAGATTGCCACGCGTGTGCCAGCGCCGATTGTGGTCGACTCGACGGAATCCAACGTCATTGAGACGGCTCTGAAGCGCATTCCGGGCAAGGCGATCATTAATTCGATCAACCTGGAAGATGGCGAGAAGCGCACCTCGAAGGTGCTGCCGATGGCGAAGCGATACGGCGCTGCGGTGATTGCACTGACCATCGACGAAGACGGAATGGCGCTCACGGCTGAGAAGAAGGTTGCAGTCGCGAAGCGCATCTATCAGCTGGCGACAGAGAAGTATGGAATACGTCCGGTAGATCTGATCTTTGATGCGCTCACGCTGCCCATTTCGACCGGCCAGGAAGACTACCGCACCGCCGGAATCGAGACGCTGGAAGCCGTCAGGCGTATCAAGGAAGAGCTGCCGGAGGTGCGGACGATTCTTGGCGTAAGCAATATTTCCTTCGGATTGAATGTCTATCCGCGGCGTGTGCTGAACAGCGTCTTTCTGCACGAGGCCGTCAATAATGGCCTTGATCTGGCGATCGTTAACTACACGAAAATCTATCCGTTGTACAAGATTCCTGAAGTAGAAGTTGAGCTTGCGCGCAAGCTGATCTATCGCGACGCGAGCGATGGCGATCCGTTGCAGAACTACATGAATCACTTCTCCGGGAAGGAGAAGAAGGCGGAAGCAACATCCGCTGAAGTTGATGCGCTGTCCGTAGAAGACAAGCTGAAGCACCTGATCATCAACGGCGAGAAAGCGATTGGTGTCGATGGCAATCGACAGGCGCTGGAAGAGGTTCTGGAGGATGCCCTTCGGACATATACGCCTCTTGGTCTGATCAACGATGTGCTGCTCGACGGTATGCGCACGGTGGGCGAGCTATTTGGCGCGCGCAAGATGCAGCTGCCTTCGGTACTCGATTCCGCCGGAGTGATGAAGCAGGCGGTCGCCTATCTCGAGCCGAAGATGGAGAAGTCCGAAGGCTCGCAGAAGGGAACGATCGTGCTCGCCACGGTGAAGGGCGACGTACACGACATCGGAAAAAACCTGGTGGACATCATCTTGAGCAATAACGGCTACAAGGTGGTGAATCTGGGCATCAAGCAACCGGCCGAAGCGATCATCCATGCGGCGCGGGAGCACCGTGCCGATGCGATCGGACTCAGCGGCCTGCTGGTGAAATCGACGCTGGAGATGAAGTATGTAATTCAGGATCTGGAGTTGCAGAAGCTCGATTTCCCGGTGATCTGCGGTGGTGCGGCGCTTACCCGCAAGTACGTGGAAGATGATCTGCGTGCGGAGTATTCCAACGCAGTTTTCTATGCCGGCGATGCCTTCGATGGCTTGCACGTGATGGAAGACCTGGCGGCAGGAGAAGAAGCCAAAGTCGCGCGCATCGCAGAAGGACGCCAGCGGAAACAGTTCGCTGCGAAAGCCGCTGCCGCGGCCGCCATTGCCGAAGCGGAAGCGCTGCCGGTGTCGACCGAGCGCAGTGCGGTGGTGGGTCCGGCGAGCAACATTCCGAAGCCACCCTTTTATGGTGTGCGGGTGAAGAAGGATTTCGATCTTCGCGAAGTCTTTGGCTATATCAACCAAACGGCGTTGTTCAAGAACCAGTGGCAGCTGAAGACTGCTTCGCAGGAAGACTATGCGCGCCTGGTGGAAGAGAAGTTCAAGCCCATCCTGAAAGAATGCCAGGACGAGGTAGTCGCCAAGAGCTGGTACGAGCCGAAGGTCGTTTACGGATATTTTCCGTGCCAGAGCGAGGCTAATGACACGATTGTCTATTCGCCCGAGCAGCCCGGGAGAGAAATCTTGCGCTTCACTTTCCCCCGCCAGCGCGAAGGCCGAAGGCTGTGCATCTCTGATTTCTTCGCACCCAAGTCATCCGGCCAGATGGATGTGATCGGATTGTCGCTGGTCACGATTGGCAGCCGCGCTTCGGAAGAGACGCAGAAGATGTTCCAGGGCGGCGACTATACGCGTTACCTCTATCATCACGGGCTGAGCGTCGAGACGGCGGAAGCACTGGCGGAGTATTCGCACAAATTAATCCGCGAGGAACTTGGGATCGCGGGCGACGACTCCTCGCGCGTCAACGACCTCTTCCATCAGAAGTATCGCGGATCGCGCTACTCGTTCGGATATCCGGCGTGCCCGCATATGGAAGATCAGACCAAACTCTTCCAGTTGCTCAAACCAGAGGAGAACATTGGTGTGCAATTGACCAGTGGATTCCTGCTGGATCCGGAGCAGTCGACGTCGGCGATCATCGTGCATCATCCGGCGGCGAAGTACTTCGTCGTTTAGAATCCAAGCGTGCCCGATCCAGCCGCCGAATACGCGCGCAGATTGCAGCTTCGAGAAGCGGACGTCGCTCGCCTGGAGCGTTGGCATATCTGGACCGGCAATTTGCGCCTCTTGGTATTTGCCGCCGGTGCACTCCTGCTATGGCTGTATGCGAAGCGGCACATTCTTAGCGGATGGTGGCTCCTTCTACCGCTGGCTGCATTCGTGGTCCTGGTCATCTATCACGAAAAAATTCTCCGCAGGCAGGCACAAGCGCGCCGTGCAGCCGACTTCTATCGCAAGGGCCTCAATCGCATCGCCGATAAGTGGATAGGACAGGGCGAAACCGGCGAGCGCTTCCATGATCCCGAACACGTGTATTGCGAAGACCTTGATCTTTTCGGCCGCGGGAGTCTGTTCGAGCTGCTTTCGCGCGCGCGTACGCGCATTGGCGAAGAGAGATTAGCGGATTGGCTGATGCATCCCGCCGAAGTCGGAGACGTTCTGGCGCGGCAGGAAGCGGTCACCGAGCTTCGAGAGAAATTAGACCTTCGGGAATGGCTCGCGATGCTTGGCGAAGAAGCGCAGGCAGGACTGCATCCCGAGGAACTCACTAAGTGGGCGGGACGCAGGACGCAGATCAATCTTCCACTCTGGCGCATCGTGTCGGCCATTATTGCCGTGCTGTTTCTGGCGTCAGCGGTCTGGGTACTGAGCGGCGGAAATCTGGGATGGATGGCGCTGACAATCGGCTTGGCTGCTGCCGTTCTTCTGAAGCTACGCGCTGAAACGCGGCAGATACTCACTGACGCCGAGGCTGCGCTGGCCGATTTGCAATTACTCGCGGCGATCCTTGAGCGACTGGAGTCGGAGCAGTTTGAATCTACGCGGTTGCAGCAGCTTGCTCATCAACTCTCGGCGGGCGCACAGAAGCCCTCGGCTGCTATCAACCGGTTACAACGCCTGGCTGAGTTTTTGGAAGCGCGCGATAACGTCATTCTGCGCGTGCTCGATGTTCCTGTTCTTTATACCGTGCAGGTTGCGCTTGCTTTGGAGAGCTGGCGCAGAAGGGAAGGCGCCGAGGTCCGGCACTGGATCGAGGCGATCGGCGATGCCGAGGCACTGCTTTCGCTCTCTGGTTACGCGTACGAGCATCCGGCCGACCCTTTTCCCGAATTCTCGTCGGAAAGCCCATTGTTCGCGGGCGAGATGCTGGGACATCCCCTGCTGCCGAGTGATCGCTGTGTTCGCAACAGCGTTCGATTGGGAAAAGAGACGCAAGTCCTGATCGTCAGCGGATCCAATATGTCCGGCAAAAGCACTTTGCTGCGAACTATTGGGATTAACACGGTGCTGGCGATGGCGGGCGCTCCGGTGCGAGCCGCGCGCCTGCAACTGTCGCCACTGGCGATCGGTGCGAGTATACGAGTAAACGATTCGCTGCAGGGTGGTAGCTCGCGTTTCTATGCGGAGATTACTCGTTTACGGAAGATCGCGGACGAAGCTGCGGGTCCGATCCCGCTGCTTTTTCTGCTCGATGAACTACTGCAGGGAACGAACTCGCATGACCGTGCGATTGGCGCCGAAGGCCTACTGAAAACGCTCGTCCAACGCGGAGCTGTTGGGCTGGTGACCACACACGATCTCGCGCTCACGGCGATCGTCGATATTCTCGATGGCAAAGCCCGCAATGTGCATTTTCAGGACCATCTGGAGGGTGGCAAGATCAGCTTCGACTACCAGTTGCGCGAAGGCGTCGTCACCAAGAGCAACGGCCTGGAGCTGATGCGTTCGATTGGTCTGAACGTATAGTCATCGGTCAGCACCCTGATTTAAACGTTTCAAACTTGACTTATACCCATCTCTTTTCGCAGACTGCTGGCGTCGTTGTGTCATCGATTCGACCTGTTGAGGGAATCATGCGCCTGCCACTTCTCGTACTTACTTCTGCACTCTTTGCCGGTAATGCTTTAGCCGCAACTCCTCAGATCTTGACGAACCATCTCGGCTACGAAACGACGGGCTCCAAGCATGCCGTCATTCTCGGACATTCGGGCGATACCGTCTCCAAGTGCGCGCTGAAGACGCAATCCAACGACAAAGAAGTTTTCGCTGCCGAAGCGAAGGCTAGTGGCCCAGTAAAGAAGTGGCGCGACTGGTATTTCTGGACCATCGATTTCGATTCAGTCACCAATGAGGGCCAGTTCTATCTCGAGTGCGCGAGTAGCCAGGGCAGCGTTCGTTCGTATCCTTTCACGATCCAGAAGCAACTTCTGGAAGAAGACACACTTTCCGACGTCATCTATTTCTTCAAGGAAGAGCGGAACTCCGGACAGATGGCGAAGGCGGATACACATGTTACTTTTCAGGACGGGAAGAGGCAGGGAACCATCGACGCGCATGGTGGCTGGGCCGATGCAACCGGGGACAATGGAAAACATCTCTCGCATCTTTCTTTCTCTACATACTTCAACCCGCAGCAGATTCCTCTCGGCGTGCTCAACCTGTTCAAGAGCTACGACGAACTGCATGCCCGTCAACGATCAGAACTTCCTGCAATACGAGCGTCGCCTGCTGGATGAGGGCTTCTGGGGCGCGGACTATCTGGTTCGGTTGAAGAATCCCAACGGTTCGTTCTATCGTTCGATCTCTGCGCACGGGACAAACAATCCGGAAGATCGGCAGGTTGCGGGCGAGATGAAGTCGTTTGGCTTGACGCAGTCAACGAGCGGCGACAATCAGATTGTCGAGCGTGCCGACACAGAGCATGACTATGAGACCAGCTTCCGATCCGGCGGCGGGATCGCGATCGCCGCGCTGGCGAAGGCGAGCACATATCCAATTTCGGCGAGAGTTCAAGAGCACCGATTACCTGAAAGCCGCAGAAGATGGCTTCACGTTCCTCGAAAAGAACAATTTGCAATACATCAATGACGGAAAAGAGAACATCGTTGACGATTACTGCGCGCTGACCGCCGCCACCGAACTCTACAAAGCCACACACAAGGATATTTACAAGCAGGCCGCAGATCGCCGCGCGCAAGAGCCTGATGTCACGCCTGATCAGCAATGGCGGCTATCAGAACTATTGGAGAGCTGATGGCGGTACGCGACCCTTCTTTCACGCCTCTGATGCAGGCTTCCCGGTGGTCAGTTTGCTTTGGTATTCGGAGATTGCAGACCCCACCACCCAGAAGCAGGTGTTCGACGTTGTTAAAAAGTCGCTCACCTTTGAGTTGGCTACCACCGCGGAAGTAAACAATCCGTTTGGCTATGCTCGCGAACTCGTACAGGACAAAACTGGTGCGCGGCGCACGCAATTCTTCTTCCCGCATAACTCGGACGCGGCTCCATGGTGGCAGGGCGAGAACGCGCGTCTCGCATCGCTGGCGACGGCCGCTCGTCTTGCGGCTCCTCACTACAAAGATGACCCTGCCTTCCAGCGTCAACTCGAAACCTACGCTACGAATCAGCTGAACTGGATTCTCGGATTGAATCCCTTCGACAGCAGCATGCTCAATGGCGTGGGACGCAACAATCCCCGCTACATGTTCTTCGCGTCGTACGAATTCACCAACGCACCTGGGGGCATTTCCAACGGTATTACCAGCGGATTCAAAGACGAAAGCGATATCGACTACAACCTCACTTACAAACAGACCGGCGGCGACAACGACTGGCGCTGGGGCGAGCAGTGGATTCCGCATGACGCCTGGTATCTGCTGGCTGTGGCGGCTGGTCAGTAGCGCAGGTTGAGGTTATCACCACCAATGGTGACCAGCGTCCTGCGCGGGCGGGTCCTTCTCCATTACCTTGTGTGCTAGCGAGGAGGGGGCCCATGTCTGCTTCAGAATGGAAACGCCGCGAATTCATCCAAACCTTAGTCGCAACCTTGGCTGCGGGAGCTCTCGACTGGAGTTCGTTGCCAGTTGCCCAAGCGGACACCAAAGGCGCGAACGATTTTGACGCCATCGTTATCGGCTCGGGTCTTGGTGGCCTTAGCTGTGGCGCGGCTTTCGCGCGCCAGGGCTTCAAGGTTCTCGTCCTGGAGCAGCACGACAAAGCGGGCGGCTACGCGACCAGCTTCAAGCGTCCTGGAGGATTTGAGTTCGATGTATCGCTGCACTCTACGGGCGTGGGAGAGCGCAATGGCGTTCACAATCTGATTCCAGGGTTCCCCGAGATCACGATCGATTTCGCGCCCCATCCGACGCTCTATCGCGCCATCTTCCCGGAACACGATGTTCGGGTACCGAATCGCAACTTGCCGGAGTATGTGGCCTACCTGAAGAAGTCCTTCCCCGCGGAGTCGCAGCAGATCGGCGCCCAATTCGAGGAGATCGCTCAACTAACGGACGAACTCGGGAAGCTGAGCGCCAGTAACGGTAAGGTGGATTACAGCCGGTTCCCGATCGAC
This sequence comes from Terriglobia bacterium, assembly GCA_963826275.1. Taxonomy (GTDB): domain Bacteria; phylum Acidobacteriota; class Terriglobia; order Terriglobales; family Acidobacteriaceae; genus JAJPJE01. The sequence goes on from CAWGWI010000023.1 coordinate 210,841, forward strand.
TTCCCGATCGTGTATCGGTATTCCGGCAGCACCTGGGGGCAAGTGGTTGATGCCAAGTTGAAAGATCCAAAGCTCAAGGGGATTGTTTCAGCGTTGTGGGGATATTACGGTCTGCCGCCTTCAAAGCTGGCTAGTATCTACTACGCAGCGCCGACATATTCGTACCTGACCGGCGGCGGCTTCTATCCCAAAGGCCGCTCGCAGACCATCAGCAACGCCTTTGTGGACTTCATCGAGAGACACGGCGGTCACGTCCTATTAAATACACGGGCGAGCCAGATCCTTGTAAAAGATGGTGCGGCCTACGGAGTCGGGACGGGGGACGGTCATCAGTACACCGCGAGAGTAGTGGTTTCCAATGCGAATGCGAACGACACGTTCCACAAGCTAATCGCTAAACCTCCAACCGACGATCGGATGAAGGAATACATGGCGAAGATTGACGCGTACAGCATCAGTCTTTCGAGCTTCCAGGTATTTCTTGGCCTGAAAAAAGATCTGGTACGCGAGACTGGACTCACGGACAGCGAAATCTTCTTCAACACTGGGTACGATCACGAAGCTGGGTATGAGAGCATGCTCAACAGCGATCTGACGAATCCAGGGTACGGACTAACTCTCTACGACAACATTTATCCCGGCTACTCACCGAAAGGGAAGAACACGGTCAATCTGCTGGTGCTACAGGGCTACGATCATTGGAAACCGTTTGCAGCGGATTATGTGAACGGAAACAAGGCTGCCTATCGAGCCGAAAAGGAACGCGTTGCCGACTTGTTGATCGCAAAGGCAGAGAAGACTCTGATGCCGGGCCTATCGAAGGCCATCGAAGTAAAGGAGATTGGTACGCCACTGACGAATTCGCGTTACACGGCTAATTATCGCGGCGCGATCTACGGATTCGATCAGACAGTGGGCAACTCCAGTCCGCACCGGCTGCCGCATAACACGCCAATCAAGAATCTCTATCTCTCAGGGGCGTGGACACAACCCGGCCACGGTTACGGCGCGGTGATTCCCAGCGGACTGCAATGTTTTGGCGAAATCATGAAAAGCTGGGGATAGCGGCCGAGCCGAACGTTGGCCGGCGAATAACAATTCGATGTCACGGGTAAGGGTGACGCGAGTCATCTCCCGTTAGGACATTTCGGTCCTACCTTCAAAGTGCTGAACTGTGCCCGAACACCGCAGCACGTCAGCACTTCTGCAACATGCGCCTCATGCTCGACATCCTGAGCGACATTCTTCGTACGCTGTGGGCGCACAAGCTGCGTTCATTCCTCACCATGTTTGGAATTGCATGGGGCGTTGGGTCGTTACTCCTGTTGGTCGGACTGGGCGAAGGCTTTCGCTCGGGAAATCAACGCAATTTCGACGAGATTGGGCGCGACATCATGTTCGTCTTTCCCGGACGCGCACCGATTGTTCGTGGCAGCCAGGAGTCCGGACGCTGGTACAAGCTCACCTACAACGACTATCTCGACGTTGCCAAAGCTTCGCACGTGCGCACAGCAAGCCCGATGTTAACTCGCGACGACATACGTTCTGTCAGCGACTATACGAGCGGCAACGGGCAAGTGCTCGGAGTGGAGCCACAATACCACGATATCCGTTACACACCGGTTCAGTACGGACGCTGGCTGAACGTGATGGACGAGGCGCAGAAGCGGCAGGTTGCGGTGATCGGCCCCGAGATTGTGCACAACCTGTTTCCCGGTCGCCCCGTGATCGGCAACAGCATCCTGCTGAATGGCATACGCTTCGAGATCGTCGGTCAGCTCGCCACGATCGGACGCGGAGACAACGTCGGCGACAATGCGCGGATTTACGTGCCCTATTCTGTGATGGCGATGTACTTTCCGCAAAAGTGGGAGGATCACCGTGACGCTCTCAGTGCCGTTGCGTATCAGCCAACTGTCCGTAGAGACCATGAAATCGCGCGGCAGGAAGTGCGCGTGATCATTGCGCGCAATCATGGTTTCGACGCTAGCGATGTCGACTCATTTGAAGAATGGGATTCGATTCGAACAGCTGAGACGGTAGGGAAGATCTTTACCGCAATGGACATGTTCCTCGGCTTCGTCGGAATCGTGACGCTAGCGCTGGGCGCTATCGGCGTGATCAATATCATGTTGATCTCGGTGACCGAGCGCACGCGCGAGATCGGCTTGCGCAAAGCCCTCGGGGCCACGAATCGAAGTATTCTCTTCCAGTTCTTCAGCGAAGGCGCGTTGTTGACTCTCGCCAGCGGAATGATAGGACTTCTGTTCGCGAAGATCTCTACGACCCTGCTTTCAGGATTGCCTGCGCCCCGGGGATTTGATCCTCCACGGATAGTGCTGTCCTCGGCGGTGATCGCGATTGGCAGCCTCGCACTTTCGGGCATCATTGCCGGTCTCTATCCGGCCCGTAAAGCGTCCTTGCTTGAGCCCGTGGATGCTCTGAGGCATGAAGCATGACACGCGAGGTGTCTGCGCCAGTCAGCCGCGGCGCTTCGCTATAACCGCCGCCGCTCGGCCTTAACGATGCTGGGTATGGCTTGGGGGATTGCGACGGTTGTGCTTTTGCTGGCGTATGGCGACGGCTTCGGCACGGCCATCTACCACATCTTTCGCGCTTATGGAGTGCACGTGATTGGAGTGTTTCCTGGGCGCACGTCGATGCAGGCCGGAGGCAACAAGGCAGGGTCGAAGATTCGCCTGGTCGAGGAAGATATTGATCGTCTGCAGCAGAATGTGCCACAGATCACGCGTATCACGCCCTGCAATCATTTTGTAACTACGGTGAGTTACGACGATCGCTCCTTCACTCTGCACGTCGACGCCGAATACCCCAGCGGCTTTGAGATATTCAATCAGCATGTTGGGGAAGGGCGCTGGTACGACGCGGAAGATGAAGTTGCACGAGAGCCCACGTCGCCGTAGTGGCGCCGGAAGCAAAAGAAAAACTGTTCGGTGGTAAGAACGCGCTCGGCGAGCGCATACGCATCAACGGACTTCCGTTCACCGTGGTCGGTGTGGCGGGACCGAAGATGCAGGAGCGCGATAACAACGACTTCAACAAGCGCATCTACATTCCGTTTTCGGCGATGCGCGACCTGCGCGACAACCACTATCTCGACCAAATATGGCTGATGTACGACGTAGCCGATTACGAGGGCCTTGAAACTTCAATACGGACCGCTCTCGCCAATCAATACAACTTTCGTGCCGACGACAAACGCGCTATCGAGGTCGCCAGCTTGGAAAAGCAACTTGAACAATTCCGCATCATCATCTTCGGACTCAAGGTTCTGCTCGCATTTATCGGGACGCTCACGTTGGGGATCGGCGGCGTGGGCCTGATGAACATCATGCTGGTCTCAGTCACGCAGCGTACACGAGAGATCGGGGTGCTAAAGGCGTTAGGAGCGCGCCGTCGCGATGTGCTGCTGCAATTTCTCGCGGAAGCACTCGCGATCACGGCTGCCGGAGGGATCCTCGGGATACTGATCGCTGTCGTCATCTCAGTCTCCGTCGGGAGGATCACCTTCTACAGCGCGCTGGCTGAGAACGCGGAGTCGGCTGACATCCGCCTGGTCATTTCGCTCTCGTCCATTCTGCTTTCGACGGTGATCCTCGGCGCGGTTGGTCTGATCAGCGGCATCGTTCCCGCAGTGCGCGCTTCGCGCTTGAGTCCGATCGAAGCGCTACGCTACGAATAACTAAGCGCGCACAATTTTCATGCGCTCCCGATTTAGCTTGCTGGGACGTAGATCATCCAGGCTGACTCCAAACTTGTCGGCCACGATTCCAAAGGAAGTGGCAAAGAAGGTTTTAGCGAGCGGCATCTGGATCTGTCCGCCATTGGCGAGTGCGTCGAACAGCCGCTTTGCTTCGGCATCAGTCCCGGCCGTTAACGACAGAGAGATCCCCTGGAAGATCGCTTTTCCCATGCATTGGCCGTCAGACGCCATGACTGTTGAGTCGCCAATTTGCAGAGATGCGTGCAGAATCCTGTCGCCGGTGCCGGGCGTCATCATGGATTGATCGGGAGCTTCTTTGAAGCGCATCATCATCGCGACCTTTGCTCCCACTGCGGATTTGTAGAAGTTGATTGCTTCTTCGCAACGGCCTTCAAAACTGAGGTATGGTTCGACTTGCATGACTTCTCCTTGTGAGTTTACGTGGATCGGGTTTCAGGAGAGATCTCGACAAATCTCTCCATGTGTTGACGACGTACGAGCGCCGCGAAATCGACAATTCAGTGAAAGTAGTGAGCCGAAGTCAGTCGCAACAAAGGAGTTACCCGCCCGCGATTGCGCCAATGACTAAGAAACGGCTCCTTCCCCATTGACTACCGCATCGGGCAGGGAGCGAATCTGGAGATTCGAGGGAAAGATCTTCTTCGCACGCAAAGAATCGCATAAAGGCGCGCCTTTGCTGCGTGACATGGTCGCGGATTGTACCTTTCAACATCGGATAACGGGCCTCAAGCGCATCGAGGACCGATCGTTGTGTAACCGGTCCCTCGACTTCAAGCTGCACTTCACCTTGCACTTTCGCGAGAGCTCGCAAATGCTGTGGCAGTTGCACACGAATCATGGCAGCGTCTGTACCTCAACGGAGAGCACAGCAGGCAGATCGCGCACAATCGGATTCCAGCTGTCTCCTGCATCGGCGGACGCATACACCTGGCCGCCTGTCGTGCCAAAGTACACGCCGCATTTGTCGAGCGAATCGACGGCCATCGCATCGCGCAGCACGTTCACATAACAATTGCTCTGCGGCAGGCCTTTGGTCAGCGGCTCCCATTCGTTGCCGCCAGTACGACTGCGGAACACGCGCAGTTTCCCTTCGTGCACGTAGTGTTCCGAGTCACTCTTGATGGGAACCACATAAACGGTCTCCGGTTCATGCGCATGTATGTCCACGACGAAACCAAAATCTGTCGGCAGAGTTCCCGCTGACCTCGCGCCACGAATCGCCGGCATCATCACTGCGCATCACGTCCCAGTGCTTCTGCATAAAGAGCACATTCGGGCGCTTGGGATTCATAGCGACGTGGTGAACGCAATGGCCGACCTCGGCGTCTGGATCTGGTATGAACTGCGAGCGTAGACCTCGATTAATCGGTTTCCAGGTTTTGCCACCGTCATCGGTCCGGAACGCGCCTGCCGCCGAGATTGCGATGTAGATTCGGTCGGGATTACTTGGATCGAGAATGATCGTATGAAGACACATCCCACCCGCACCTGGTTGCCATTTCGGACCCGTGCCGTGGCCGCGCAGCCCAGAGAGCTCGTCCCAGGTCTGGCCGCCGTTCGTTGATCGGAATAGGGCAGCATCTTCGACGCCCGCGTACACAGTGTCAGGATCGGTAAGCGAAGGTTCGAGATGCCACACGCGCTTGAACTCCCACGGATGCTGCGTGCCGTCGTACCACTGGTGCGTGGTGAGTGGCTTGCCGGTTTCCGGGGAGGCGTTATAAACAAATTTATTGCTCTCGCCTTGAGGAAACCCACCGGGACCGGTGGTAACGCCGCCTCCCGGGGTCTCCCATGTCTTGCCCCCATCACTAGAGCGCTGAATTACCTGGCCAGACCATCCGCTGGATTGCGACGCGTAAATGCGGTTCGGATCGACCGGCGAGCCCTTCAGGTGATACATCTCCCAACCAGCAAAATGTGGCCCGCTCACTTCCCAATTCTCGCGCTTTCCGTCCGACGTCAAAATAAATGCGCCCTTGCGGGTACCAACCAGTACTCGTACTTTGCTCATTCTTCGCTCCTCAGTATGTTTGCAGTTCGGTCTCTAACCAAAGACGACCCGAAACCAGTCCGGTCACCTGTATCCGCAACTTCAATAACAGATTTTGGCAGTAGCCGCCCCACGCGGCCGATTAGTACGACCGTTACGTATAAAAGGCTTGAGGATCGGAGTCAAGCGGATTAATGTAGTGAATGTTAAAAAATGAAAGCAAAACCGAAGACGAGAGGGCGCCCGCGGGAATTTGACACAGACAAGGCACTGGATGCCGCACTCCTGCTTTTCTGGCGACACGGCTACGAAGGAACCTCGCTTGCTGCCCTGACGGAAGCGATGGGCATCAATGTGCCCAGTCTGTACGCTGCTTTTGGTAACAAGGAAGAGTTGTTCAAGAAAGTTTTGGATCGTTACATTCAGCGGCCCGCATCCTATCTTCCGAATTCTTTGAAAGAACCGACAGCGCGAGCAGTGGTCGAGAAGCTATTTCGTGGCGCCATCGATATGGTGATGAGCCCTCGTCATCCGGATGGATGCCTGCTTGTGCAAGGAGCGCTCGCCTCAGGGCCCATGGGAGAATCAGTGACGCAGGAGTTGAGTCGCCGGCGCGCGGGCGCCGAGGCGGCATTACGGGGAAGATTTGAACGAGCGGTTGCGGAAGGTGACTTACCGTTGGATGCCGATCCGGCAGGACTGGCACGCTACATCATTACGGTGCTGTGGGGCATGTCAGTGCAGGCGTCCGGCGGCGCAACACGCGCGCAATTGAGAGAGACCGGCCAAATGGCATTGCGTGCGTGGCCGGCAAACAAAAGCGGCAACGACGCGAAAGGTGCGGTTGCGACTTAGGGTGAACTATGTGCAGGAACATCAGGACACTTTTCAATTTCGATCCTCCAGTCACGGAAGAGGAAGTCCGTGCAGCTTCGATCCAATTCGTGAGAAAGATCAGCGGCTTCACCAAGCCTTCGAAAGCAAACGAAGCTGCGTTTGACGCGGCGGTAGAAGAGATCGCCGGCATCTCACGTCGACTGCTGCATTCGTTGGAGACGACCGCTCCTCCCAAGAACAGGGAAGAGGAGGCGGCCAAGGCCAAGGCGCGGGCAGCAGAAAGATTTGGCGATTAAATCTTAGTTCGAAAGGACTACGAAGCACGACGCTCAAGCGGCTTCGTGTCCTGCTGCCATACCCTGATCGTTTCCCTGCGTAACACTTTGCGAATCGGCTTTTTGCATAGGATCCGACGGAAGGAAGACGCAAAAGGCCGTACCGGTTGGTTGCCTTGGTGCGGAGCGCGATCGGACGTGAATGGATCCCTGGTGCTTCTTGACGATTTCACCCACCACCCATAATCCAAGGCCGTTTCCATTATCTTTCGTCGTAAAAAAGGGCTCGAAGAGAAGCGGAAGAGTGGTGGCATCAATGCCGTGCCCGTTATCAACGGCAATGATCCGCACACCGGGAACATTCACCGCAGGCAGGCTTGACGAGATCCGCAGCTTGATCCGCCCGCCCGGAGATACGGCCTCGAGACTATTGTTCAGAAGGTTCCAGAGAACTTGACGGATTTCGCTCTCGACGGCCCAGATTTCTAAGTCGGTGAGGTAGTCTCGCTCGCAAACCACATTTTTGGCCTGGAGTTTGCGATCAAGCAAAGTGAGTATGCTCTCCAGCGCCTCGCTCACACGAAACCTGGTTAGCTTTCCACTGCCGCGAGAGAAGCCCAGCGTCGCATCCGTAATCTGCGCGGCACGTTTCAACTCCGCGCTCGCAAGTTCGAGATATTGCCTGGGAGTTTGGTCAATCACCGAATTTTGCGTGAGGTAAAGAAGATCGGAGATGGCCTGCAAGGGGCTGTTGATCTCGTGCGCAATCATCGAAGCAAGTCTCCCGAGTACCGCGAGTTTCTCGCTCTTTATCAATGCAGCTTCGGTTCTCTTTCGCAGGGTGATATCCCGCAAAATGACCGTATAAAGCTTTCGGCCCTTGACCGTCACCTGAGAAATGGTGGCCTCCAGCGGGAACTCCTCGCCATTCGCGCGAAGCCCGTACAGCGTTCCAGGTGAATACATCGAGCGGGAAGAGGCACCAGTGGAATCGAAGTGCCGGATATGGATACCGTGGACTTCGCGAAGACGTTCGGGGATAAAGCGATCGATCGAATGACCCAACGCTTCGGATTTCGAACAACAGAACACCTTTTCCGCGGCGGCATTGAAAACAACGATTCGCTGATTCTGGTCGAGGGTGATGATGGCATCCATCGCCGAGCTGACGATCTTTGCAAGTCGATCTTCACTCGCGAGTAGGTCTTCGCGGCTCTCAGCCAGCGCTTCTTCCGCCAGTGTAGCGCGGGTGCGGTTCTTATCAATAAACCAGCACATTGTTCCAACGGTTAGGCAAAAGAAGACGCTACGAAAAAGGCTGCCAGGATCCAGCGAAAACTGGTGTGAGGGCAAAATCTGAAAATAGTTAACGGCAAGGGCGGACAGAATCGTAGCGACCAGAGCAGGTCCAAGTTCACCAAACCAGAGTGCGATGAGAATTGCAGGGTAAAAGTAAACGTGTGGGGTGGTGTAACTGAAGGGGCGAAGCCAGATACAAATCGGGAGAGTTGCGGTCACCACCAGAAAAGCGAGGGTATACCGCGCCCAAGCCGAGCGCTTTTCCGGCGCGCCCGAGAAGAGGTAGGAATGGAGCGCCACCGAAGAGAAGACTCCCATCGAGTGTCATCCCACAGACCCGCTAGATTCTATCATTGCCGATCCGACCTCATCGCCGGGCAGGTATGTGGAAAAAAGTTCTGAAAGATGCGAAACTCTCTTGGGGCGATCTCCTCCCTTCCCTCCGCTTTGTTATCTCTTTCCCAAGGTTGTAATTATGCCCGACAAACAAAGACCTAATACTAACGAGCAGGCTAGCCACAAGACAGGGCGGCGCGGATCAACCTCGATTTCGAAACGCAGCGGAGTTTCAGGCGCTCAAGAGTCAGAGGGAACTCTGTTGCAAGAACTCCTGAAGAGCAAAGAACAATTTTCTCTCGTGGCTCAGGCCGCGGGCCTAGGTACGTGGGACTGGGATCTCTGCTCGAACGAGCTAGTCTGGTCAGCCCGCTGTTTCTCGTTATTTGGTCTGCCGCCAGATACGGCCATGAGTTATGAGAAGTTCCTCGGTTCAGTTCACCCGGAAGATCGCGCGCGGGTGGAAGATGTAGTGAAGAAGGCGATTGAATCCCACGCCGACTACGACACGGAATTTCGCGTTTTGTGGCCGGGCGGAAGTCTCCGCTGGATCTCGGCGCGGGGCCGTGCATACTACGATGGCGCCGGCCAGCCGATCCGAATGCTGGGAATCGCTTCGGACGTCACCGAGCGCAAGCGGTCAGATCAGGCGCTGCGCGAAAGCGAAGCGAAGTTCCGGTCGCTGTTCGACAATTCTCTGGATGCCGTCTTTCTCACCCTTCCGGACGGCACAATCAATGCGGCTAACGCGGCGGCTTGCACCATGTTTGGAATGACTGAGGCGGAGATTTGTAAGGCGGGAAGGGCCGGTGTCGTGGATCCGGACGATCATCGGCTCGCAGCGGTCCTGGAAGAGCGGGCGCGTAACCGAAAATTCGTCGCAGAACTCTCGTTCATTCGCAAGGACGGCACCAGGTTCGATGGCGAAGTGAGTTCCGTGATCGTGGACGGCCAGCCAGTTCGATCGTTTGTTGTAATTCGCGATATCACCAAGCGCAAAGAGGCGGAGGAAGAGTTGCGACTGATCAGCGATCGCTTTCAGGTTTCCTTGCGGGGCCTGCCTGTTGTTGTTTACAACCAGGACTGCGACCTGCGCTACACGTGGCTCTATTGTCCGGACCTCGGGCATTCGCCGGCAGAGATCATGGGCAAACGAGATCGGGACCTTTATCCGCGCGCGGAAGACGCTGAGCTTACGGAAGGGATCAAAGCGGACGTCATAAAGACCGGGATGCGGCGACGCGAGGAGGTCGAGCTGTTTTGGCGCGGGAAAGAGCGCCGCTACGATCTTCTCGTCGATCCCCTGCGGGACATAGAAGGGAACATCGTCGGCGTGACCTGCGCCGCCATCGATATCACCGAGCGCAAACAGGCACAGGAAGCACTGATCCGCAGTGAGAAGCTGGCATCGCTCGGGCGAATGGCCGCGACGGTGGCACACGAAATCAACAATCCCCTGGAAGGCGTGATGAACCTGCTGTATCTGGCGAACACCTCCCACGGTCTGCCGGAACCGGCCTGCCAATACCTGACGATGGCAAGCGAGGAGTTGAATCGGATCGCGCAGATCACCCGGCAATCGCTTGGTTTCTATCGCGAATCTGGAAAGCCGGTACGCACATCAGTGAATGCAGCCCTGGAATCGGCAATCGATCTGCTCCGGTCGAAGATCAGAGAAAAGGGCGCAGTCATCCAGACAAAGTGGGATGGGGATGCACATGTCATCGCGATTGCGGGGGAGTTGCGCCAGGTTTTTGCAAACCTTCTGGCCAATAGCCTGGACGCAATTGGCGAACACGGCGTCATCGCGCTACGTGTGTCGAGCCACGCATCCTTCAAAGGAGGGAAGCGTTACGTGCGCATCACGATTGCGGATAATGGCACCGGCATCAGTCCCCAAATGCAGCAGCAGGTATTCGACGCACTGTTCACCACGAAGGGGTCCATCGGAACCGGTCTGGGGCTATGGGTCAGCAAGCAGATTATCGACAAGCACGCCGGTACCATCCGGCTTCGCTCAAGAACCGAGAAGGCGTGTACAGGAACAGTTTTCTCGATCGTGCTACCTGCCGAGCCGGCGTCTGTCCTGTTGGAAAAATCAGCAGTAGCGTGATCGGGTGCGGGGGCGAGCCCGCGCTACCGCGATCGGTGCGGCTTTTCCCCCGACCATGTCCAACTTCTGATCTTCCAGCCGCCCTCCTCGGCGTGCAGCACGAAGGTCATCTGACCTGTTTCGACCATCGACTGGCCGCGTTCCTTATAGGTGTAAGTAGTAGGAACGATCACGTAAGCCGCATCGCCCTCGATCTCGGTCCGCGTCGGCGGGCCGTATTTCACGATCCCATCCGACACTCCCGTGGCCTGCGCATGCTTGTCATAATCGGCAGCCCAATCCTGGGCCGCGTGATGACCGACCCAGAGGTGAGGCGGAAATTCGTCAATGATGGTGATATCGCCGGAAGAAAATGCAGCGTAGGCGGACTTTGTATCACCGGTATTGAAACCGTCGATAAATTGGCGAATGGGGGCGGACACGTCCGGCGTCGCAGCAAATATACCGGGCGCTTCGAACAAAACGCTAATGAGCAGTACGAGGAACAGTTTTCTCAAAGTATCATCCTCAAATCGTTGAGAGCAGGGGACTGAAAAGCGCTCAAGAATTTCATGCCGGTTGGCAGGCGTCAACGCTATTGCCAGATAGAGGCACCGGGTTCCGTCCCGCGGACAAGACGGGCTTGAGTGTGTGGTTCCGCAGTTGCGCACGAAAGAATAGCGAAGTAGTCTTCTGTGGATTCATCATTCCTTATAGTAGGTACCCAAAACCGGAGTTGACCCCTTTGAAAGCGACGCGCTACTCATCGATTCTTGCGATTTCAGGACTTATCTTTTTCTTGTGCGGGTGCACCAACAAGCAGACCGCGCAGGCGGCGGCACCTGGTGGCGGACGGCCGCCAGCACCGGTAGTGGTTTCCACCGTTGAGCAACGCGACGTGCCGGTGCAGATCACCGCCATCGGCAATGTTGAGGCTTATCAGACCGTTCAGATTCGTTCCCAGGTGAATGGTCAGATTCAGAAGATTTATTTCAGGGAAGGCGAAGACGTCCGGAAAGGCCAGATCCTTTACACCCTCGACAAGCGTCCCTTTCAGGCCGCCCTTGAGCAGGCACAGGGGATGTTGAAACGCGACGAAGCGCAGGCTGCCAACGCCAAGATGGAAGCCGATCGCTATACCGATCTTGAAGGTCAGGGCGTAATTTCGCGCGAGCAGGCGGACCTGCAGCGCACGCAGGCAAGCTCGAACTCAGCCGCCGTTTATGCAGACAAGGCCGCTGTCGATGCTGCCAAGGTGCAGCTGGAATATACGGATATCTACGCTCCCATCGAAGCCCGAACCGGAGCGCTCATGATTAACGTTGGGAACCTCGTCAAGGCTAACGACACGCCGTTCCTGGTTCAGTTGAACCAGATCACTCCTATTTATGTGACGTTCACGGTCCCCGAAATTCGCCTTGCGGAAGTGCGCCAGTTCGTTGCGAAGGGATTGAAGGTGCTCGCCTATCCGAAGAATCAGTCGGGTAGTCCGGTAGAGGGACGGCTCACTTTCATCGATAACGGCGTCGATCCTCAAACCGGCACGGTGAAGCTAAAAGCGACATTCCAGAACAAGGACAAGCGGCTCTGGCCGGGAGAATTCGTGAATGTTGTTCTCAACCTTTCGACCGTGCATAACGCCATTACCGTGCCTACCAAGGCGATTCAGTCAGGGCAGCAGGGAGACTACGTTTACGTTGTGACCAAGGAGGGCACGGCCGATCCGCGTCAGGTTACGAGTGTCGGCACATATCAAAACCTCACGTTGGTGAAAGGTGGACTCCATTCAGGAGAGACAGTGATCGTCGACGGTCAACTACGTGTAGCGCCTAACGGCAAAGTGATCGTCCAGAGTTCCTTGCCACCCAGCGCGGTAGTCGGCAGTGGCATCAATTCCAGCGATACCGCAACCGGGACAACGGGAGGCGGGCAGTGAGCATTCCGGAGCTCTTCATTAAGCGCCCGATCATGACCACGCTGGTCATGGCGGCCATCCTCATCTTCGGCATTTTTGCATATCTCTTTCTGCCCGTCAGCGATCTGCCGAATGTCGATTTCCCCACCATCCAGGTGAACGCTTCGTTGCCCGGCGCCAGCCCGGAAACGATGGCATCTTCAGTCGCGACGCCACTTGAAAAGCAATTCTCCACGATCGCCGGCATCGATTCGATGACGTCGACGAATTCTCTCGGCCAGTCGAGCATCACCATCCAGTTCAATCTGAGCCGCAGCCTGGACGGCGCTGCGCTCGACGTGCAGGCCGCAATTACGCAGGCTGCCGGCCAACTTCCGCCGCAGATGCCGACTCCGCCTTCCTTCCGCAAGGTGAACCCGGCCGATCAGCCAATCCTGTATTTGGCCTTGAGTTCGCCAACGTTGAAGCTCTCGCAGGTTGATGAAGCGGCTGAAACCACCATGGCGCAGCGCATTTCGATGGTGAACGGCGTAGCGCAGGTTCAGGTTTATGGCGCGCAAAAATACGCGATTCGCGTCCAGTTGGACCCGAACGAGATGGCCACGCGCCAGATTGGAATCGATGAGGTCAGCAGTGCCGTAAACCTCGGCAACACGAACGTACCGACGGGAACACTCTGGGGCAACGGCAAAACTTTTACTCTGCTTTCTAACGGCAAACTCCAGAACGCGGCACAGTTCAGCCCAATGATTGTTGCCTATCGCAACGGCGCGCCGGTTCGCATCTCCGACATCGGCCGCGCGATCGACAGCGTGCAGGACGACAAGTCCGCCAGTTGGTTCAACGGCAATCGAGCCATCGTGCTCGCCATTCTGCGGCAGCCCGGGACAAACACGGTTGAGGTGGTCGACAGCGTCAAGAAGCTTCTACCGCAACTCACGGAGCAGATCCCCGCCGCAGTGCAGATCGACACGCTCTACGACCGCTCCGTCTCGATTCGGGCCTCGGTCGACGACGTGAAGTTCACCCTGATGCTAACGATTGCGCTGGTCGTCATGGTGATCTTCCTTTTCCTGCGCAATATTTCGGCGACCATCATCCCGGCTCTTGCGCTGCCCATGTCCATCATCGGCACGTTCTCGGTGATGTACTTGCTCGGCTACAGCCTCGATAACCTGTCTCTGATGGCGTTGACGCTGTCTGTAGGCTTCGTTGTCGATGACGCCATCGTCATGCTCGAAAACATCGTGCGCCACATGGAGATGGGAAAGTCTCCGCTGCGCGCGGCGATCGACGGCTCCGCCGAAATCGGCTTCACCATCATGTCCATGACGCTCTCGCTCGCGGCAGTGTTTATCCCACTGCTCTTCATGGGCGGCATCATCGGACGACTGCTCCACGAATTCGCAGTGGTAATCGGTGTTTCGATTCTCGTCTCCGGCTTCGTTTCGCTTACGCTGACACCCATGCTGTGCAGTCGCTTCCTGAAGCACTCCAAGAAGGAAGCGCACGGGCGCTTCTACAACGCGAGTGAGAAGGTTTTTGATAGTTGGCTGAAGGGATACGACTGGTCTCTGAAGCGAGTCCTGCGTCACCGCTTCGTTACTTTGCTGATCTCTTTCGCTGTCATTGGTCTTACATACTACCTGTTCACGCAATCGAAGACCGGCTTCATCCCCGACGAAGATCAGGGTCTCGTGTTCGCTTTTACGGAAGCACAGCAGGGCATCGCTTTCGGCGACATGATGAAGTTGCAGCAGCAGGCAGCCGACGTCGTTCGCAATGATCCCAGCGTGCTGAATACGATGTCTTCGATTGGCCAACCAACCAATCAGGGGCGCATCTTCTTCCGTCTGAAAGACAAAAAGGATCGCGTCAATCGTATGAGCGCGCAGGACGTGATCCAGGAATTGCGTCCAAAGATGGCGAAGATTCCGGGCATGAACGTGTACATGCAGATTCCGCCGACCATCCGCATCGGCGGCAGTCTGACGAAATCACAATATCAGTACACGATGCAGACTCCTGATACTGCAAGGCTCTACGCGCTGGCTCCGAAAGTAGAAGCGGCGTTGCGGAAATCGCCGCTGCTGCAGGACGTCACTAGCGATCTGCAGGTGCAGAACCCGCAGCTCACTGTCGACGTGGATCGCGACAAAGCTTATGCACTCGGGGTCTCGCCGGATCAGGTGGCGAACTCGTTGTACTCGGCCTACGGTACGCGCCAGACCAGCCTCATCTACACGCCTAACAACGAGTATTACGTGATCACGGAGTTGCTGCCGCAATACCAACATGATCCAACCGAGCTATCCAAGCTGTACGTGCACTCCAGTTCAGGCAAATTGATTCCGCTCGATACAGTGGCGAAGCTCGTGCCATCGCTGGGCCCGCTTACCGTCAATCATTTTGGCCAACTGCCAGGCGTTACCGTCAGCTTCAACCTCAAGCCCGGCGTGGCGCTAGGTGATGCCACCCGGTTCGTTGAGGATCAGGTGCGCCAGATCATGCCGGCGGACGTGACCGGGACCTTCCAGGGAACTGCGCAGGCGTTTCAGAGTTCGTTCGTGGGCCTTGGATGGCTGCTTGTAGCCGCCGTTCTCGTCATCTACATCATCCTCGGCATTCTGTATGAGAGCTTCGTGCATCCGATCACAATTCTCTCCGGCTTGCCGTCCGCCGGTGTGGGTGCGCTGCTGACTCTCATGATCTTCCACCAGGAACTGAACCTATATTCCTTCGTCGGCATCATCATGCTGATCGGCATCGTAAAAAAGAACGCCATCATGATGATCGACTTCGCGCTGGATGCCGAGCGCAGCGACGGGAAGAGCCCGGAAGAATCGATCTATCAGGGAGCACTCATCCGCTTTCGTCCGATCATGATGACCACGGCGGCAGCCCTGATGGGCACATTGCCGATCGCCATGGGTGTCGGTGCAGGCGCGGAATCCCGCCGCGGCCTGGGCCTCGCGGTCGTTGGCGGCCTCCTATTCTCGCAGGTGGTGACGCTCTACATCACGCCGGTCTACTACATCTATCTCGACAAGGTGCAGAAGATATTCACCAACTGGATGGCGCGGCGCAAATCAGGGGCTGTTCCATCCATGCATCAACTGGACGAAGCCGAACTCATGCATCACGATAGTAACTGAGACCAGGCTGAGATGGCGAACGACCGAAGGAAGCGAAGCTGGGGGCCGGTGCTGCTGCATTCCGCCCGGACCACGGTCGCCGGGGTAGCTTCGCTGCTGACGGCGCGATTATTCAAATTGCCGGAAGCGTACTGGGCGCCTATCACGACGCTTGTGATCACCCAATCTTCGCTGGGGGCCGCGCTGGGTGTCTCGTGGCAAAGATTCGTGGGAACCGCGTTGGGAGCCGCCGTTGGTGCGATCGCGGCGAGCTATCTCGGGCACCAGGTTCTAGTGTTTGGCGTCAGCGTGTTTGTTCTGGGACTTCTGCTTGCGACACTACCATCAGATCGAACGGCGTATCGATTCGCGGGCGTGACTCTTGTGATCGTGATGCTCGTGCCACGACCGGGCCCTGCCTGGCGCATTGCCCTTCATCGATTCGCGGAAGTCTGCATCGGAATTGGTGTGGCGTTGATACTTTCGGTCGTCTGGCCGGAGAAGGAAGATCCGGCAGCAGGCGAATAGGGAGTGACTTCCCAGGTGGACTCCGCTTTCGAATCCAACATTGAGTTAAGGGTCCGAATTTTGCGGAGGTAGTCTGACTTTCAGGCTGCTTGTTCTCGATCCAGAGTTGGTTGCCATGGTGCGGGAGCAATCCGCGTGAATGTGGGCGACTTCACTCCGATGATCTCCAGTGCCTCCTCGAGGGTGTGAACCACCCGAAAATTTGGACGACTATCGCTCGAGAGCAACTGAAACATCCGTGCCATGCCGTACATCGCGTTTTGAGGAGCGACGTTGAACTGAAGACAGTCCATCGGATAGATGGGCCGTCTGTCGGCAAGATATCGAACCCCCTGGCTTGTGATCGAAACAGCGGTAAGACGGCTGTAATCGACGATGCAATCACATGCGCCGTAGTGTTCGAAGCAGCTCCTTAACGCGGCATAGCCCTCGAGCAGTACCCGATCCGTAAGTTCCCCGTCAACAGAGAGAAGAATGATTCGGTGGGTGTGGTCGAAGTGCAACTGGAACGCCATAAGCCACCTCAGGTGACGTTATAGCGCTGGACCAGCTCTGTGTCCACGACAGCGAGTTGCTGAGTCTCTGAAGTTGTTTAGCCCGCTTTTGACGCAACGACGTGAGTACAAGATCGCCTGCAAATCAAGCAACGGGTATTTCGATTTAGTGTCGCCATTCGTCATGGCGAACGGGGACGGAAACTGAACCAGTTGCGCCGGTAGCGAGATCACGGACGACGACACGCAGTCTTTCGGCTGCCCGATAAACGTACACGTTCTTGGGATGCATCCACCCTAACGCGGAAGCGTCGCTGTAAGTTTCCGGATATAGGGCCAAATCTACATGGTCTTTATCACCGCCGAGCACGCGCCCATCTTTCGCGACGTTGGCGAAGGCAATGTCGAGTTGCGCCTTCCACCGCCCTTCGCTCTGCTGGAAATCGATACCATGCGTGTCAACTTTTACAACAACATCTTGCGGACCCCATTCCAACGGATTGGAGGAGACATTTAGCGTGACTCCGATTCGCGAGGCATCGAGCGCGCTTCTGGCGACTTCGCGGAGGGCGTGGTCCGGATTGTCTAACTTTTCATCCACTGCGAAGTATCCCTTGCGGCAATGCGCAATGAGCCCCTCGCGCTTCAGCTTTACCTCGACCTTGTGGTACTTGCCGTCCCAGGCGCTGTCGCCAGGATAGTACCCCAGCATGTACGTCACGCGGCTCTCATCAACAACCTCGCGCATGTCCTTGCCAATAGCATTTGTGTTGTAGAAAGCGCGTCCGCCGGTCTCGGAAGCTATTTGGTCCATAGCGCTCCATTGACCCAGGTACGGAGCCGTGACTGGGCCCGTGGGCGGAAGCGCGGCACCAGCGTTCAGTGCTTCTTTGCCGCTGCCCGAGAGGAATGTCATGGGCATGGAAGGCCCGGATTGCATTGCCATCGGTGCCCCACCCATGAGACCGCGTGCATCTATCGGATATACCGAGACATTCGCGTGGCTTAGCGAGCGGGCAAGCGCACGCAACTGGTCATGATAGTTCTCGGGCGACGCGTACTGCGGGACAGGTAACATTGCATGCGCTCCTGCAACCGGAGTTCCAGTATCGCGCTCCGCAAACATCAGACCGGGATCGAAACCGCTCACCATCGAAGGAAACTCCGCTGAAATCCAGACCAGGTTCTTCCGTCCCGGCACCCCTTGTAATTGGCGAGCGATGCCTTGGAATGCATCATCCACCTGCATGCGGCGTATACGTTCGTTGACAATGTCCTCGCTGCTGCTCGAACTACCTGCTAACGGTTTGGGGGTCTTCTTTGCTGCCGTCACCAATTCCGCGGGGGCATCCGTGAAGTCGTGAACGATTACAACTCCCTCTGGCCTGAGCGCGTAGAGGGCCACCTGCTCGCTGGGCTGTAACGTCGAGAGGAATTTCAGCACCTCCAGGCGGATACTTTGAATCGCGTGCCGTGCCGCGATCGCTGTAATTTCCTGGTCTATTAGTTCGTCAACGAGAATGACGGTCACGGTCGACGCTTCCCGCTGTCCTGGCAACCGGTTGCTTATTACCAATGGCGATGCATCGGCCCTAGAGACGAGAATAGGGGTGTTGATGGCAGAGAAATGGATGAGCTTCTGTTCCCGTCCATTCTCGAGTACCTGAAAATCGTCTGGGGATAGACCGCTCACCGGACGACCCTGTTTGTCGAGCACCACAACGTTGAGCTGCACCAAACGGGTGGTTGTGTGGATGACAAGGGTGTCGCGGTCCTGCTCGCGCATAGGAGCCGCCGGCATTGTCGGCACATCGGAACTGGAGCGCAAGGGCGCGGTTTGCGCCGGACTAAGTGTGAAGCCAACCAAACAGATCACCACAAATGACCGTGCTGCTCTAAGCATGGCAGTCCTCGCGGCGGCGAACTGAAAGCCTTTTCGCTAGCACGTTACACCACAGGTCCTCGCCTGCGGTGAAGAGTTGGTGAAGATCCGTAAAAAAATGTAAATGCCCGGAGTGAGATTCGCGTGTGCCGGCGTCCATTGGGGCGAGGGTGGAAACAGAAAGCCGGGCGGCAACCTTTCGTGTCTCCACACGATGTATCGTTTTGGGAAAGCGATACGCTAAGTTCCTCGTTATGCGCGCTGTAGAGGCCCTAAGCTCTGTGTTATGCGTTAGGTATAGCCGCGCTGACCGGCAAGTCCTTTATTTGCCGGATGGCAGGACTCTCGGCGGGACTTCTGGCGGAGGGGGAGGGATTCTCATTGCTGGATCTTGCCTAGCTCTGTGAGGTCACATCGCTGTAGAATCCGAGCCGTGAGCTGCTCAGATGATTGTTTTCGCGCTGGCCTTGTGCGTACCACGGACACTCGCAGCTCAATCGAGACCGGCGACGGACATTAGGATGCAGTAAATGTCCTAGTGAGTCGTGTGTGCCGCGTGCATTGGCGATTAAGACACCAGAAAGGGATAATCGTCTTCTCCACATCAATGTTTCGTCGTTAAAGCGACGGAAGTTCCGAAGTGATACGACTCGAAAGAACGACTCGGAGCCTCTTGCGCTGATCATAGTTCAGACCGGAGGGCGAGGCGCGCTCATTTAGCTGGATTATCGCTCAGCTTGAAGTGCTCGAATGCGGATTTGTTCTTTCAGGCGGTATTGAAAACAAACAAGTTGTTGAAAACTAAGGACGCTCGAAGCTATCAAAACGCCAGAACACGCGGATATTTGGTACGTATTAGGTACACGGCTTGTAGCGCACTACGACTCAGTACGGCCAGTTGCCATATTTCAATCTTCGCAAGCTCACGTAATGAGGACGATTGGTCAATCCGAGAATGAACCCAGTGGCTGCCGTCGTATATTGACCTCTCGCCCAACACGAACCTTTGCGCATAGTCCTTAGCTGAAAACTTGCAGATATCGGCGCACATATCTTTTAAGTTTTGAGTCCGAGAATGCAGCATGGACATTATGTGCGAACACATTTCGTATCTTCCGAAGTCTCTCGCACTCTCGATATTCTTCTTCTGAGATAACGCCCATCGCAAATGCCGCCAGCGCCCGCGCCGACAAAGTGCCCAGCGAGAGCGTTGAATCCTTCTAACAACCGTCCCACTTCCTCGTGTTCCAGTAAAAAGGCGCGAATGGATCGTTCGACGAAGGTCATCAATCATCGTGGCGGCGGAAGCGCCGCTCAACGCTCGGATTCCTTGTTCAGCGACGTCCAGAGACGCCTTAAATTCACGCAAATGAGGATGTGCTCCTCGAATGGCTGATGTTCTGACATGAGAATAAGTGTACTTGCAAGTTTCTACAGGTGTGCTCTGATATTAAGTAGCAGATCGTGCTTTGAGAACCTGGGGTTTCATACGGCATCAAATGCGAACACTGAGATTGGAAGATTATCCTCTGTGTCCTTGATTGTCGAAGTAAAGTATTCGTTTTCTATCCGCCAGGCAAACCAGAAACACATCAGCGACTCTACTGTTCAAGTGCCGTGTGCAGAGGGCTATCGATAAGCGGCATACCGAACGGGTATGACATCATGCTGTCCGACGTGACGAGTCGCTCTCACGTTGAATAAAAACGTCGAATAACTAATAGCCCCAAGTTTCCAGCGAAAGAACCGACTATTCCACGAAAATCATACGTTTGGTACGTCTTAGGTACACGATGATTTAAGCGATTCCTTGCAACCGCAAGCAATCAAAAGGTTTGTAGATGGCGGAGAGGGAGGGATTTGAACCCCCGATACCCGTTAAGGTATGGCCGCTTTCGAGGCGGCTCGTTTCAACCACTCACGCACCTCTCCGCGCCGTGGTTCTACTGAACAAGCGAGTTGAAACGATAAGACCGGCGTGGGTGCCGATCAAGTTAATGATAGCAGAAGCCTTCCGTGGCCAGTGCTTGACGGCTAGTGCCTAGTCAGCAGCGGCTCAGGAGCAGACACAGCGCCGTGCAACACTTTCGGGCGTCTCTAGCTCCGAGTTCCTTCACCGCGCTTCTCGCGGAAAAACGCCTGCAGCATCTCGCGGGATCGTCCGGCCAGCACGCCGGCAGTTACTTCCACCTGATGATTTAGTCCCTGGTGATTCAGCACTTCGACCACGGACTGCACTCCACCGGCTTTGGGATCGTCCGCGCCATAGATCAGGCGTCGAATACGCGCATGAGTAATCGCACCGGCGCACATGGCGCAGGGCTCAACGGTTACGAATAGATCGCAGTCGACGAGTCGGTAATTACGCATCTCCTGCCCCGCCTCGCGCAGGGCAAGGATTTCGGCGTGTGCCGTCGGATCATTCTCGGTGATCGGACGATTGCAACCTCTTCCGATGACGCGACCGTCGAGCACCACAACGGCTCCAACCGGCACCTCTCCCAGCGCCCGCGCACGCTGTGCTTCGCGTAGCGCCTCTTCCATCCACAATTCGTCGGAACGCTGTTTCACGAAAACTCAGGACCTCAGGACTCCGCATCCGTCAGCTTTTCAAGATGTGGGATGAAACCCGCAGACTACCTCGGCAAGTCTAACTGAAGAGATTGGGAGACCGTGGATTTTCGGTCAACGAGGGATGCTATGCGTTACGTTGCACTTCTGTTTGGAGTTCTAATGCTTGGGTCGGCAGCCGTTACGCAAACCCAGCCGAACCAGCAGGATCACGTTGGGAAGGGAACCACGGGAACGATACCGGACATTGGCTCCCCGAGCACGTTTTCGGAAGCGAGCAATCTTTCCGGTTGCCTTGTGCATGGCAACGGCCGGTTCTGGCTTGCCGGTTCTGGGAACGCCGGGATATACGCGCTCGAGTCGGGCGATCTATCGTCTTACGTTCATCACGTCGTACGCATCAGCGGCTACCCCCTGGCGCGGCCATCCGAATCGGACCATCGAATGGCGTTCCACGTGGAGAACGTGGCCTCCACGGGAGAGTTTTGCAATCCCGAAGCAAATGAACAGCTGCCGGCCATCGCGGTGACTGGAAAAACAGGGAACGAAGGCGACGTAATCACCGAAACCAGCACGCACGTGAATCAGGAAACCGCTGGAGTCGAAACGCAAGCAGGAATGGCGCAGGCTCGCGGGCGATCCGCCCAAGTGGCCGGATCACTAAACGAGCGCCCGGGATATCCACCGAATTGGGAGCAGGTAGGAGAATCGCGTGGCGCTGCGGCCGATCTTGCCGCCAGTGCGGAGCAAACCGAAGTGGGTGCGCCTCAGGGAACTTTTGGCGTCGGGTCGATGCGTCCGAATTATCAGAATCCTGGGGCCTCGCAGGAAATTGGCGGAGCACAGTCGCCGATTCAGCGCAGTGCGAATACGGTTGGGTCTACGCAAATCGGTGCGAACTCAGCTCCGGAGAGCATGCAGGGATGCATCTCGCAGTCCAACGGGCAGTGGCGGTTGACGACAGGAGGCAAGACTTATCGCCTCCAAGGGAACACCGCGAATCTGCGTGGATGGATCGGACAGACGGTTGCGGTGACCGGCCGCACGGCCGGCAACTCGTTTCAAGTGAGCGGAGTCAGGCACGTGGCATCAACTTGTGAGGGCAAGTAGGCCGACACGCCTCACTAACTCAGTGCACGGTGTAAGACACGAGGGATGATTTCAGGTAATTGCCCTTGGCATCGACCGCCACCAGGGTTGCGGAGTGGGATCCTGCGGACTCACTCACTGTGGTGTTGATGGTGTTTGCGAAGTAGTTGCCGATCTTCTTGCCATCGATCCAAAGCTCGAGGTGATTAACGGCGACGTTCGCAAGTGTTCCAGCGCCCGTGATTTGGACCGGCGATGTATAAGCCTGTCCTGCACTCGGAGAGCACAAAATGACTGCGGGAGAGCTGGGCGGCGCGCAAGTGCCAGACGCAGCTGTTCCAACGCTGAAGACCGAGGGTGTGGATTTGATGAACGCACCCGTCGAATCGACCTCGATTGCCGTTGCAGCATGGGAACCGTTACCAAGCGGCACGGCTGTTTCTATCGTATTGCTGAAGTAGTTTCCGATCTTACTTCCATCGATCCACAACTCCATGTGATTCACGGTTCCGCTGGCACCCAGCCCGGCGGCAAGTACCTGAACCGGAGAGCTGTAGGCTTGCCCTGGCTGCGGAACGCATAGGTTGACACCTGGCGTGCTGGGAATCGCACAGGTGCCGGTTGAGGGGTTCGACGGACCAAAGAAATCAGCCATGTCTTTCGCATTGGCTGCGGCACCGAAATATGGTTGAAGGTTGAGCACGTCCTCGATCGTGCGCAGCATGTCGGAGTGTGAATAAGCGATATTCGACAAATAGCCATGCTTAACGAGCGGACCGATCAATGCCGAAAAGATATGCGCGCCGCAGGTGCTATTTTCACCGGCTCCGCACTCGTCGAAGGTGAAGAAGAGCAGGCCGTCTCCGCCCGGCTGGAAGTAACTGGAACTGAGCAATGGAGCGATATTCGCCTGCAGAAATGCGTCGGCCTGCGCTACTGTCCCGTCATGAGCATCGTTAAGGCCGTCGGGAATGATAATGCTGTACTCCGGCAGATTGTTCGCGGCAAGATCCTGCTGAAACTGCGTAAAAGGAACAATACGCTGCAAATCGGAAGGGTTGTTAATGACCGAGCTGTACCACACCGCTGCGTTGTGTCCCTTGATATAAGGGGCCGGCCCGTTTCCCAGATATCCGACGCTCGGTAGACTTTGTGCGTAGACCTTCCATGTCATGCCGCGCATGTCGAGCTCGCGAAAGATGTTGTCGTCCGTGATGGGCTTGGAACAGTTGCTGCCGTTACAGCCGAACTGCGCCTCGGTGCTGCCGGAAGATAGCCAGAGGTAAGCACCTAGAGACTCAAAACTGGCAATCGATGACGTGAAATTGGTGGCAATGCCGCCATTGGCCTGCGCTTGCGAGACGATCCAGGGCATGCCGCTGGGATAAACCTGCGAGAACTGGTGATTCTCTTCAATGATCAGCACAACGTGCCCGGCCCGCGGCACGGTCGATTGCGAGAGACAGACGCTGGCGAAGGAGAAGCGGCAATCGCAATTGCCAGGACTCTTCCTACCATGGCGCGCTCCTTGCGTGGACCCAACGGGCACTATCCTCTTGTTGCGGAATTCACCTAAAGGGTTGTCATCAGGACCGAGCAAGTTGGTCGGATTGTGAGGCTTCACGATCTTCAGACAGTAGAGCAGAGACGCACCGAACGGAGCGCTCAACAAACTCTTTGAAGTCTGTGAGCCGCGGATGTTTTCAGAAGAAGTCTGCCATAGCTCGTGCGCTCTCTGCCGTGCCGAAATATGGATGAACATCAAGCGCGTCTTCCATCGTTCGCAGCATGTCAGAATGAGAATAAGCGCTTGGCGAAACATCCCCTTTCTGACCCACGGACCGATCAGCCGTAAAGACGGCCGTGCACGTTCGTTAGAACCGTCTTATCTTTAACTGTTGTTAGCACCCGTGGCGTACGAAAGTCGCGACAATCGCTCCATTGTCTAGTTGCAAGAGGGGCCGAGAGAAGTATGTCACAAGATTGGGTGCTAACAAAGCTGAGTTTTTGCAGTGTCGGTAAGAAGCTAACGTGGCAATGGATGTAGACTCTTTTGCCATGCCCAAGCACAAGACCGTCCACGGTCACGGCACACAAAAACACAACCTCCCCATCAACCAGTGTTTCGGATGTGGTCCGGATAATCCCGATGGGATGCACTTGAAATTTGTTTACGACGAACCTGCGCGCCGCGTGCGGTGCAAGTTTCGACTGTCGCATCGGTATTGGGGACCGCCGAAGCACGCGCACGGTGGGATCATCGCGACCATCCTCGATGAAGCCATGGGCAAGGTGAATAAGTTTCGCCAGGTGATTGCCGTCACGTCGGAAATGACGGTGAACTACTTGAAGCCGACGCCGCTGGGGAAGTGGCTGATCGCGGAAGGCTGGGAAGAAAAGGTCGAGGGTCGCGAACACTATAACTTGGCCGAGATCCGCAACGCCGAGGGTGAACTGCTGGCGCGCAGTCGGGGGAAGTTTATTGCCGTGGATCCAGAACGGATGTTCGCCAAATACATCAAAACGACTCACCGCAGAGGACGCTGAGACTATGAGTCGAAGGAGTCAAGGTCTCACAATCGGCTGGCTGGGACTCATTTGCCTCCTGACATCTTATGTGCGGCTCTTCGCTTTCAAGTTCCTTTCGCCAGGATGGTCAGAAGCGATACTGGCCTCTTCGATAATTGGATTTGTTGCATTTCTAATTGCCGCGAGATTGCTGAGCAGATGGTGGTATTTCGGAGCGCTAGCCTCCGTTCTAAGTGGGGTGCTGGTATTGGCATTCGTTGGAGGCTGAGGTTGAGTTCTCAATTGCTCTGCGCGCTCCGCGTCCTCTGCGGTGAATCACGTGTGCGGTAAACAGCTGATACAATAGAAGTTCACCGGATTCTGAACCACGCTCCATCTTCCGGAGCCTTCGTGCGTTCGTCGCAATCCAATTACTCTGGGGAGAAGCAGTATGTCTGAGAAGAATGGCAGCAACGGTTTGCGCCTGAAAGTTGGCTTGGCAGAGATGTTGAAGGGCGGCGTCATCATGGACGTCACCACGGCGGAGCAGGCGGAGATCGCCGAGCGCTCTGGCGCTGCGGCCGTAATGGCCCTCGAGCGTGTTCCGGCACAGATCCGTGCCGAAGGCGGCGTAGCCCGCATGGCGTCAACCAAGAAGATCCAGGAAATCCAGAAGGCTACCAGCATTCCCGTGATGGCCAAGTGCCGCATCGGCCACTTCGCCGAAGCGCAGATTCTGCAGGAACTCAAGGTCGATTACATCGATGAATCCGAGGTGCTGACACCCGCCGACGAACTCCACCACGTGGACAAGCATGCGTTCGGGACTCCGTTTGTATGCGGGGCGCGTAACCTCGGTGAAGCACTACGCCGGATTGCCGAAGGCGCGGCCATGATCCGCACCAAGGGCGAAGCTGGAACTGGCGATGTCGTGCACGCCGTCAAACACATGCGCCAGATCGTTAGCGAGATGCGCGCCCTGACCGTCATGAGCGAAGAAGAGCTATTCGCGGCTGCCAAGAATCATCAGGCGCCCTACGAGTTGATCCGCATCGTCGCCAAAGAAGGGAAGCTGCCAGTGCCGAATTTCTCAGCAGGTGGAATTGCCACTCCGGCGGATGCGTCGCTGATGATGCAGCTTGGCGCGGAAGCAATCTTCGTCGGCTCGGGCATCTTTATGAATAGCTCAAGCGAATTTGCCTCGCCCGAAGATGCATATAAGCGTGCACGTGCCATCGTGCTCGCAACTACCCACTACAAAGACCCTAAAGTTTTACTTGAAGTCAGTGAAGATGTGCCTTCGTCGATGAAGGGACTCGCTGTCAGCGGCATCCAGGAGAAAGATATGCTGCAGACGCGGGGATGGTAGCGAAGCAGCCGTCAGAATTCAGCAATTAGCATTTAGCCCCTCGAAATTGAAGGGGCTTTGCTTTTTGCCTTGTGTGGCGCGGACACTCCTGTCCGCGCTTTTGTTTGCTTGTCATCACGAGGTCGCGAAGCGACGAGGGATCTGCAGTTTGATCCTAAAACTTTGCGCCGTCTGCGATGGATCTCAACTAATCCCCATCTTCCGCTGCATCTCTTCCAGGCTCACACCCTTTGTCTCCGGATAGAAGAACAGCACCACAAAGAATTGCAGCACGGTCATCGCCGCGAAGAACAGGAAGGCAAACCCGCCGGAGATCACTGCCATGGTCGGAAAGACAAAAGCGATAGCGGCGTTCATAGCCCAGTGCGAGAAGCTGCCCAGGCTCTGACCTTTGCCACGCACGCGAGTAGGAAAGACCTCGCTCAGGTAAACCCAAATTACCGCGCCTTGCGATAGCGCGAAGAATCCGATGTAAATCACCAGCAGCGGCAGCAGCAGCTTCTCGTGGCTGTGCCGGAAGAAAACCATCGAGACACCGAACAAACACGCGGCCGTTCCGACTGCCCCGATGAGCAGCAGAGTCTTGCGTCCGAGTTTATCGATCACGCTCAGGCCGATCACGGTAAACAGCAGATTGGTCGCGCCAATCGCTACGGCCTGCAAGTCGCCAGAGACTTTCGTAAATCCTGCGCGAGCAAAAATGTCGTTCAAGTAATAGAGAATTGCATTGATACCGGCCAGTTGATTGAAAAGTCCAATGGTGATCGCCAGAAAAATCGGCAACTTGTACTGCGCCGAGAACAGCGGCTCATCTTTGCGATGATGCTCTTCGTCAATCGAGCGAACGATCTCCTGCAACCGTGCCTGCGGATCAGGCTCTCCGGTTGCCTGCAACACCGTGCGCGCCTCGTCCGTTCGACCTTGCTTGGCGAGCCAGCGCGGACTGCGAGGAATCGTGAACAGTAGCGCGAGAAAGATGAAGGCCGGAACCGCTGCGACTCCAAACTTCACGCGCCATTCGGCGTCACCGAAGTGCTGCAATCCAACCGCATAGTTTGAAAAGTAGGCGAGCAGGATTCCCGAGACCACGCAGAACTGAAACAGTCCAACCAACCTCCCTCGCCAGCGGGCGGGAGAGACTTCGGCGATGTACATAGGCCCGAGCACCGACGATCCGCCAATTGCCAACCCCGTCAGGAATCGGAACACGACCAGCATCGTCCAGTTCGCTGCCATGGCGCACCCAAGCGCCGAAATCAGATAAAGCACGGCGAGTCCGCGGAGGCTGTCGCGACGGCCGTACTTGTCTCCGATCGCACCGGCAGTAGCCGCGCCCACAATCGTGCCGACAAGGGCAATGGAGACCGTCAATCCCAACGTTCCCGGCGTGAGATGGTAAACGTCCGTGAGTGCCTGCGTCGTTCCGGCAATCACCGCTGTGTCGAAACCGAACAGCAATCCGCCGATCGCAGCTACAATCGCGCTCCGCAACAAAGTAGGCGTGAATTTGTGATGGACACTGGCACTGGCAGGAGAAGTCTGCACCGGGCCTCCCAGGGGATCTTTATGACTGCGTGCGCGATTATAGCCTCACCCGCATGAATCCCCGGTGACGCCGAACATTTACACCGCGCGCCACACAATTTATCTTCGAAGTATGAAGGTAGGAGTTCTGGCCATACAGGGCGATTTCGCCGCGCACCGCCAGCGCCTCGAACAGCTTGGCGCTAAGGTCGTTGAGGTGCGCAAGCCCGAGCAACTCGACGAAATCGACGCGCTGGTGATTCCCGGCGGCGAATCGACCACGTTTCTTAAAGTTCTTGGCGAACAGGGATTCGAGAAGCTGAAGCAATTTGTTCTCACTCGCCCGACATTCGGAACCTGCGCCGGCGCGATCATGCTGGCGAAACAAGTGGAGAATCCATCGCAGCGCGGGCTCGGCGCTCTCAACGTCACCATCCGACGTAACGCCTATGGACGCCAGATCGACAGCTTCATCGGCACCGGCGAAGCGTCTGCGGATTTAGCGGCGGACGCAGGGCCACTCGAGATGGTCTTTATTCGTGCGCCCAAGTTCGAACAGGTTGGTCCGGATGTAGAAATCCTGGCGAAGCAAGGGAACGATCCTGTACTTGTTCGCCAGGGTAAAGTGATGGCCTCGACATTCCATCCCGAACTGAGCGACGACACACGCGTGCACGCCGCGTTCCTCAAGATGGTGAAGAACGGCAGCAAGTGACACCTCGCCCGCGTACCATTGTCGCGATAAGCGTTCTATCGATTCTTCTACTTTGCAGTGAGCTTCCGATGAATCGAGGAGATGCGAAAGCTATTGCGGCTTCGCATAACACGTCACTACCCCAAGTACATTGTTTCGAGGTAAAGCCTAGGCACGATTCTGGCCTGGAATATTGGAACAATCTGCCGTCGCAAGGCTGGCTGCCCTTTTACCTTGAACATTATTCGGTTGGCTCTTGGGAAGTCAACGCACACGGAAAAGGGCGATACATCGTCTACTTCGCTGGAAGAATAAGCGAAGGTAATCCAATCAGGCGCCTCGCAGTAATTTACGGCGTGCGCTCTGTCCCGGACTACCTTCGCACGGAGTTGGCTCACCACTTCTAGACCGGTCTCGCCTCCGTCACGCTATCCGAAGCTTTCGTCGGAAGAATCTTCGTAATCTCGAATCCAGCCCTCGCGAATAGCGCACGCACTTCTTTCTCCGTGCGCTCACGACCACCCGGCATCAGCATCATCTCCAAGTCGATGAGCTTACCGAAATGCATGTCGGAGTTTTCAGGCAGGACGCAATCGGTCACGATGATCCGGCCGTTTGGAACGCCTTTCAGCGCCCGATGCACGTTTTGCAGAACGATGATTGCTTTCTCA
Organism: Terriglobia bacterium; assembly: GCA_963826275.1. GTDB lineage: Bacteria > Acidobacteriota > Terriglobia > Terriglobales > Acidobacteriaceae > JAJPJE01. Next base: position 239,797 of record CAWGWI010000023.1, read on the forward strand.
TCATTCCAGTCGTGGATGATGTGCTGCAGATAATAGGCGTCAGCTCCAGCCGGAATCTCTGTAAAGAAGTCTCCGGCCACGGCTTCGCAGCGATGGTCGAGTCGTAAGTCACAGACGCGGCATTTCGCTCCTTCAATCACCGGAGGAATGTCAAAGATAATGCCCTTCATCTCGGGATAGCGTCGCAAGATCTCACAGATGACGAAGCCATGACCGCCGGCAACATCCATCAGCGTGTTGATTCCGCCGAAGTCATAAGCGTCCAGCACCGCGGGCACTAACTGCGCGCTGATGCACGTCATCGCGGCGTTGAAATCGGCAGCGACCTCCGGCAGTATGTCGAAGCACTCGAATACCGGCTTGCCGTAGACATGCTCCGCGGCGGGTTTTCCCGTTCGAACGGAGTAAGGCAATTCCTTCCAAACGTTGAAGTGAAATGGACTCGACATCCACAGCACAGTGTCACGGACGGATCCAGGAACGTCCGAGCGCAACCATTCGGTGGACGGCGTATTCGCGAAAGTCCGCGGACTGACCTCAGCGAAAATACCCAGCGGCACTAGCGCGCGCAGGACGCGGTAGAGAGCGTCTTCGTTGGTTCCGGTCGCTGCCGCCAGATCTTTCACGGAAACCGGACCGTGGCCGAGTTGGTCGGGAACGCCAAGCCGAGTTGCGGTTTGCAGCGCGGCGCTGAACATCATGCCGCAGCTGATCTGAAGAACCTGCCCCATCGCCGCGGGATCGAGACGATGTGGAGTTTCAATCGAAACAGTAGCCATTCTTCCTCACCCCAAGAGGATTAGATTCAGGCGAGCAAACTCGCAGAAGATTGACGTGCGGTCAAGCCGAATCGTTAACAGCAGTTCTCGAATTTGTTGCTGCAAGCTCCTCTTAGTGCCCGCAGCTTTGAAACATTCCGTTCACGAACGGGTTATACTGAGCCATATGGCGCAGGGTGAGGAAAAGACCTTTTATCTCGAGACCTTTGGCTGCCAGATGAACGTCCATGACTCGGAAAAAGTCATTGGCACGCTGCTATCTGAGGGCTACCAGCAGGTCGAGACCGTGGAAGAGGCTGGTCTGATCCTCTACAACACCTGCTCCATCCGCGACAAAGCGGAGCAGAAGGTCTTTCATCGTCTGGCTGACTACAAGAAACTTCAGTCGCAGGGCAAAAAGTTCGGCGTCCTCGGCTGTGTGGCTCAGCAGGAAGGCCACAAGATCTTCGAACGCGCTCCATACGTGTCCATGGTCTGCGGTTCTGCTTCTTACCGCAATCTGCCCGAGATGCTGGTGCAACTTGAAGCAGGGAATCATCGCGTTACCGGACTCGACGATCGCCAGACCGATCAGACCTTCGACACCGAGTTCACCGCGCGCAGCAACCAGCATCGCGGGTACATCACCATCATCGAGGGCTGCGACAAGTTCTGCTCTTATTGCGTAGTTCCGTTCACGCGCGGCAAAGAGCGTAGCCGAACCGCGGATTCAGTTCTGGCCGAGGCTCGTCGCATGGTCGATCAGGGATTTACGGATATCCAGCTGCTCGGGCAGAACGTGAACTCCTACCGCGATCCATCGGGGAAGAAGACGTTTGCCGAGTTGCTGGCTGCCGTCGGTGAAATCCCTGGGATCAAGCGTGTTCGCTTCACCACATCGCATCCGCGCGACTTTACGCCGGATATTGTCGAAGCAATCGATGCGGTTTCAACTCTTTGCGATCACGTGCATTTGCCGGTGCAGAGCGGATCGAGCAAGGTTCTGAACGCGATGCAGCGGCTCTACACGCGCGAACAGTACCTGGAACGGATCGCGTGGATCAAAACGTCCAAGCGCGATATCAGCATGACCACGGATCTGATCGTCGGATTTCCCGGTGAAACCCGCGCCGAGTTCGAAGAGACGGTTGAGTTGATCAGCGAGGTTCGCTACGACAGTGCCTTTACCTTCAAATATTCGCCGCGGCCCAACACTTCATCCCTGAATTTGCCGGATGTGATTTCCGATGAGGAGAAGACGCTGCGGCTCTCGATTTTGAACGAGCGCCAGAAACAGATCTCCTTGGAGAACAATAAGCGGCATCTAAACCAGACGGTGGAAGCAATGGTCGAGGGCCGCAACGAAGTCCGCAAGCAATGGAATGGTCGGACTTCGCAAAATAAAGTGCTAAACTTCACCGCACCTGAGGCGGCGACGCTGAAAGTTGGCGGCTACGTTCAAGTGCGCGTCACCCAGATTTTCGCGAACAGTCTGGTGGGCGAACTTGCCGTTTAGGCAGGAGGGACCTGTGGAAGTCGAAATGAAAATTCGTGGCCTGATGATGGACCCAGTCACTAACATGCCCGTCGTCATTCTTAAAGATGTTGGCGGCGATCAGGTGCTGCCGATCTGGGTTGGCATCTACGAGGCTAACGCGATCGCCCTCGAGATCGAGAAAGTTTCGACTCCCCGGCCTATGACTCATGACCTCCTGAAAAATCTCCTGATCGGACTCGAGGCGGAAGTGCGCAAGGTCGTAGTGAATGATCTACGCGATGACACGTTCTTCGCCGTGATCTGGCTCGAAAGGGAAGGACAGACCATCTCGATCGATTCCCGACCGTCGGATGCACTGGCGCTGGCGCTGCGCGTCGATTGTCCCATCTTCGTCGAGGACCAGGTGCTCAAGACTTCCCGTCTGGCGAGCGCGCTCTCCGACAAAGTCTCGAGCGAAGAGATGCGCAAGTGGCTCGAGAACCTGGGCGAAGAAGATATGGGGCGGTACAAAATGTGAATTCGGCTGTCAGCTATCGGCTGTCGGCTTAACAGAGCCGAGAGCTGAAGGCTGATAGCCGATAGCGGCTTATGCCAGATCCCGCCGAACAACTGCAACGGCTGTATCTCGCCGGATTTGAATTCCAGACATTCGATCTGTTTCCGAACGCCGTGGGCGTGACTCGCGGCGACTGCATTGTGATGGTCCTGCCTCTGCCGAGCGGCCTGCAAATGATCGGCACACCCGGGTGGCGTGTGGGCGAATCGATCGGCGTGCTCACCGAACTGAACGGCCGCAAGGTCTTCCAGAATAAATCCGAGGTGGTGGAAGCCACACCGGAGCGACTGGAGACCTTAGCTGCGTTTCGCAGGGACGTAGAGCAAGCAATCGCGGCGCAGGCTTGATTCAGGTCGCTTGAGAGTTCGCAGGCAACGTCAGCCCAATTCTTTGTCAATCCCTTTAACTTTAAGAATCGCTTGCAACTACTTGATTCGCGATGAGAAATAAATACGGCGAAAGTGTCTATAAGGTGGTCCTTGATTTCTTACAATGTATATAGAACTGGCCAGAACCTTGGCGATTCTCTGCGTTTCGTCTGTGTGAGCTTAAAGCTTCTCCCAGTTTGGCACGAAACTGATTCCTTACTGGGAATTAAGATGGCGTAACCTTCTTGTTTTCAGGACATTGGGATCTAACATGCGTGTTTTCAAGACCTTGCGAAGACCAAAGACGCGTCTACGCTGAAAACACAAGGCTTAGAGGTACGGAAATGTATTAAGGGTCAGTTCATTTCACTGTGATTTGGTGAGCTTCACCTTCAGCGATTCGGCATCGGGGGCGCGGCCGCGAGCAAAGGTGATATTGCCGGTGTCGTCTCCGTAGTAGGTTCTGGAGACCAATAACTCATTGATGCCCGAAGGCATGGCGGTGACCTGGAAGTGGGTGTTGGGGCCGTCCTCGGCACCAGATTGCAACGTCACAATGAACTCGTAACCGTGCTTGAACCCCGATTTCAGATTCGGGTCCGATAGAGGCAGGTTGTCGAGAGCATTAAAGCCGTATTCGGGGTGATGCGTGGCGTACTGGATTTCGGCGGCCTCGATGGCGCGAACGGATTCCACGGCGGAAGCCTCGTCGGTGCGGGAGATAACCGCCAGGAGGAAGCCATAGGTCATCGCAGCCAGGACCAATATGATGGCGGCGACCATGACCATCTCGAGGATCGAAAATCCACGTTGGGGAGTGGACCGCATGCGCGTCCCATTGTGGAGGCAGGAGTAGAGAAGAACAATTCAGGGGAAACCCTAGGTTACGCGATGAGGGTACTTAGCAGGCCGTGTTTTAGCGGGGCTAGATTGTATTTAACATAATATTTGTTATCGGACATTGACGAAGATATCGTCCCTATTGGGAACGATAAAGTCGCTCTCCGACCCATTAACCAAGTATCTACTACCCAAGTGCACCGCCGATGGTGTGTAATCAACGGTTTTCCAACGAAATCGATGAACACTCCAAGGTTGGTTCTCTCTCTCATACTCCTATTCGTTCTTTTTCCCCTCGCACTGGAAGCCAGAAAAAGCCCTCAATCCAGTAGCTTCCCGTTGACCTTCGAAGAAAACGCCGGTCAGGCAGCACCGAATTATGCCTTTCTCACCAGGGATGACGGCGTGCGTCTCATGTATTTCACGAATGGGTTGGATTTGGTTTTTCACGGGTCTGAGCGGCCCGGTAATGTGTTGCGACTGATGCTTACTGATACGGAGACGCAGGTCTCTCCGTCTCCCAAAGGCCTTCAGGGCAGCAGCAACTACTTTGTAGGTGCGGATCGGTCGCGTTGGATAACAGGCATTCGAAATTACTCTCGGATCGAATACAAGGAAATTTACCCGGGGATCTCTCTGAGCTTTTATGGGAACGGCAAGCATCTCGAGCACGACTTTGAGATTTCCCCGGGTGGCATCCCATCCCGAATTGGTTTTAGCTTTAGCGGAGCACGAAAACTCGAGTTGTCCCGGTCTGGAGACCTGCACGTTCTCTTAGCAGATGACGCTTCCGTATCGTTTCGGAAACCTATTGCATACCAGTTGCGGCCGGACGGACGCCGAGATGAGGTCAGAGCCGATTTTGTATTGCGCAAAAACGGGAAGGTTCAATTCCGCGTCGGACAATACGATTCCACTCGGGCGTTGATCATTGATCCCGTTTTTGTTTTTTCGACATACCTTGCCGGCACACATTCCGACAATGCCTCTGCGGTTACGACCGACAAAGGCGGAAACATCTATATCACCGGGAATACTAGTTCTACGGATTTTCCAACTGCGAATGCCGAACAGCCGCAGATGGGGGGATGCGATCCCTACGCGGGCTGTCAGAACACGTTTGTCACCAAGCTGGATCCGACGGGACACTCTTTAATCTATTCAACCTACATTGGTGGCGTGAAGCAAGATCGCGGAGCAGCAATTGTTGTTGATTCAAGCGGAAATGCGATCGTGGGCGGGGTGTCACTCTCCGGTGACAACTTTCCTCAGGCTGGGCAGATTGTTTCGCCTTCTTGCCAGATCAACTACTACTGCTACTTCCTTGCTTCGTTAAAGCCCGATGGCAGCGGCTTAAACTATTCGGGCATTATCGGCGGATCGGAAGGCTTTTATACGAACGGAAATGACGGACGGATCGCAGTAGATAAAGACGGTAATGCATATCTTACCGGCGTGACTACCGATCCAAATTTTCAGATCACGCCGGGAACACTTACAACAACAGTGCCCGGATATCCGTACGACACGATGTTCGTGCTCAAAGTAGACAGCACGGGAAAGCTTATCTATTCGACTATCGTTCCGGGTAACGCTCCGCAGGATCCAGCGCCGTACACGAATCTTTTCATGCCGGCCGGGATTTCGGTCGACGCTTCTGGCAACGCGACCATCGCCGGTACGGCTGGACAAGGGTTACCAACAACAGCGGGAACTGTTCAGGCAGCATTTCCCAACGACACTTCTTCGACTAATTCAACTGCTGGATTTGTACTACAGCTAAACTCCTCCGCTTCCTTGATAAATTTCGCTACGTATTTGCCCGGAACCGACACAGCAGGGGGAATGACTGTCGATGGATCGGGAAACTTTTACGTCACCGGCGGGACCAGTGAAGCCAATCTTCCAGTGAGCGGGAATGCATATCAAAAGAAGCTTGCGCCAGGCTCAAGTTGTACGTGCAACGCTGGATACGTCATAAAGCTCAATCCGGAACTGAGCTCCATACTTGCCGCGAGTTACCTCAGCGGTACTCCTGCGCCTGGAAATGAGGGAACGTCATTCACAGCAATCGCCCTGGATAGCCAATCAAACGTATTTCTCGGAGGAATGACCGGCTCTACTGATTTTCCACTGGTAGACCCGTTCACAGCGCTATGGGAGTACACGTCTTCCGCATGGGAAATGGTATTGGCGGAAATGAGCCCCGACCTGAGCGCATTGAAGTTCGGCAGTTTCCTGAGCTCCACTCAGAATACCTTTCCCGGCTCCACCTTTGCTGGAATTGCAACGGATCCTAGCGATCATCTGATCGTCGTTGGAACGACCGTAGCAACTGATTTTCCGACTACTGCGAGCAGTTACCAGCCTAAAGCTCCACCGTCAGACAGTCCCTACACGAGCTATGTGCACAGTTTTGTCTCGAAGATCGATATGGCATCGGCTGCACCTTCTGTCTGCTTCGACGCTTGGAATCTCGATCTTGGTGCCGTAGCGGCTAAGACGAGTTCGAACAAGATGTTGAACCTGAGAAATTGCGGGAACGCAACTCTCAACCTCACTAAAATCGATTCTTCTGATCCGACCGTTAGTGCAAGCCAGAGTTGTGGAGCTTTGTTACCAGGCGATGCATGTCCTATCACAGTAAGCTTTGCTCCGGTTGATGGTAGCAGCGTTATCGGAGGACTAACATTCTTCGATAACGCCGCCATACCTACTCAAGCAGTCGGCTTCAGCGGACAAGGACAAGCTCCAAAGATCGCGCCGGGAAGCAATCCCCTATTGTTTGGTCATTTCCTGATAGGAACACGTTCGCCGGTAACAACCCTGGATATTTGGAACCAGGGAAATGCATCACTTACCATTAGCAGCGTCACCGTGACCGGCAGCGATTTTTCATTGATCAACAATGGGTGTACGTCGGTACAACCAGTGTACAGCGTCTGCACGGTGAACCTTATCTACACGCCTTCGGCATCAGGGACTAACACTGGATCGCTGAGCATCGCATCAAACGACCCCGTTACTCCCGTTCTGGTGGTGACTCTGACGGGAGTCGGGGACAGCAGCTACGCTATTCCAACCATCACTTCTGTGACGCCCAATACAGTGCCGATCAAATCTGCGGCCACGATCCAGATCGCGGGTTCCAATTTCTATCCGTCCTCTACCGTTCTGGTAAATGGCGCTGCGCAAAATACCGTCTTCGTCAGCAATGGGACCTTGCAAGCCACCATCGACGCTTCTTTGCTCGCCGACCTCGGCGAAGTGCTCGTTTCCGTTTCTAATCCAAACCCCGGCGGTGGAACTAGCCCTTCCCTGCCGCTAGCTCCATATAGATCAATTTTTCTATCTGCTACTAGACTGGTTTATGAACCGAATAGCGGGACTCTGTATGCCGCGATTCCCGCCAGTGCGCCGACCAACCAGAACACCGTGGTGCCTATCAATCCTAGTAATGGCAGTGTAGGCACGCCGATTCCCGTCGGCAACAACCCGAAAGACCTGGCCGTTTCCGGCGATGGGAAATATCTCTATGTGGGTCTCGATGGCGACCATGCATTGCAACGAATCAATGTTCAGACTCAAATGGTGGACCGGACTTTCCCCCTTCCGGTAGACCCATCATTCGGGAACCTGACCGTAAAGAGCATTGCCGTGATTCCTGGGTCGCCCACCTCGGTAGTGGTCGTACTTTTTCGGCCTGCATCTCCGGCAGAAGACGGCGCCGCACTTTATAACGACCTTGGTCTCGTCAAATTTCTGCCGAATGATTACACCAATAGCAACTTAGCAATTGACAGCATAACTTTTGCGTCGGACCCATCTATAGCATTTGGGCTTCCTTCTTCGATCGTCAATGGGGTGACTTTCTTCACAGAACTCGGTGTAAGTTCTTCCGGGCTGAGTTACAGTGGCCAGCCGAACTATATCTATCCTTCGCCTCAAACGGGCTCTCTGGTTGTTTCCGATGGCAATCTCTTATATACGAGTTCCGGCCAAGTTTGGGATCCGGGAACCCAACACCTTCTGGGTTCCTACAGTTTCCCGTCTTCGACGTGGTCAACCCCTGTGAGCTTGATTCCCGACTCTTCCACAGCCCGCACATTCTTCCTTGACCAAACGAACAGTTCGGCAAGTGTTGGCAACACTTATTATTCAGTGAGTCCAAATGTTGACGCATTCAAGGCGACTGATTATTCCTATCTCGGCTCGCTTTCCTTTCCAACTATTCCACCTAATGTGGGAGACCTGGCGCGATGGGGAACAGACGGCTTCGCCATCCGCATCTACGACTACACTGATTTCGACCATAGCGGCGACCAGATCGCGATTCTGCGCAGCAGTTTGGCGGGACAGCGGGTGCAAAACCCAGTTCCAACTATCGCTTCCCTAAATCCTAATTCGGCTGTCGTGGGCGCAAGCGACTTTGCGTTAACTGTCTCGGGAAGCAACTTCATTCGGAACTCAACAATTCTTTGGAACGGCACTCCGTTATCCACTCAGTATGTCAGCAGTACACTCCTAAGGGCGACGGTAGATTCCTCGGAGATTGCGAGCACCGGGAGCGCACAAATAGCTGTAACGAATCCGCCTCCTGGAGGTGGCACCTCTTCCACTGTGGCCTTTGATGTTCTTGCTGCTGCCCCGATCGTCTCTCTTTCGAGTGCTTCACTTGATTTCGGCAATATCGGAGAACAGCTTCCCAGTGCGCCTAAGTCCTTGACTGTTACGAACACAGGTTCGGCGCCTTTAACGATCTCCAGCATCGCAACAACCGGCGATTACTCTCAAACAAATAACTGCGGCGTCACGCTCCTAGCGAATGCGCAATGCGTTGTAAACGTGGTGTTCGCTCCTGCCTCGAGTGGCACACGAACTGGGAATCTAACATTCAACGACAACGCCGCAAATAGCCCTCAGGTGGTGGGCTTGAGCGGGACCGGCATTCCTCCGCTCGCAGTCCAGCCTGCTGCTGGCGCTTCAACATCCGCGACCGTTTCGGCGGGAGGAACTGCTGTATTTAATCTCTCACTTGCCAGCATCTCAGGTTTCAGCGGGACAGCGACCTTATCCTGTTCCGGTGCGCCTCTTAATTCGAGGTGTACGGTGTCGCCGACAGCGATCACATTACCGTCGGGTGGATCAGCAGCCTTTAGCGTGAGTATAGCCACTAGCGGGAACAGCGCGAACCTGCTGCATGGCACTCGCAATTTTGCGATGTTCCTGATTCTCATTTCTCTGGTCAGCGTTCCAATTGGCGGCTCTCGACGGAAATCGGTGACTAAGATTCTGTTCCTCTGTACAGTGGCTTCCATGCTTGGCATGGCTGCATGTGGCGGTGGCGGCTCTAGCACTCCACAGCCATCCCCTTCGTCAACGACGACCCCGGCTGGCACTTACGCGGTTACGGTAACAGCCACGATTGGCACCCAGAGCGCAAACCAACAGCTAACGCTTGTCGTCAAGTAATGCGCGGTCGATCGACCTACGGACAGTACGGGCCGCAAGTGGACAGGTGCGTACCAACAAAGAAGAGCGGCCCGCAACAATCCCTACTGACATTACGCTGTCAGTAGCACTTCCCTATCATCCTCCTCGTTGCGACTTATCGCACGAGGAGAAAGAGATGACTACAGAGACCGCCGTAAGGAACAACGTCGTATGGTTTGAGATTCCCAGCGCCGATTTCGATCGCGCTGTCACCTTCTACGAAACAATCTTCGGACAAGCGCTCAACAAACCGGAGTTCATGGGAACGCCCACCGCGGTATTTGCCTACGAGAAGCCGGCAGTCTCCGGATCGATCGTGAAGGAGGATGATGTGCGCCCTGGAGCGAGCGGATCGGTTGTCTACCTGAACGCCGATGGCATTTTCGATGACGTGCTGGCGCGCGTTCCGAAGGCGGGAGGCAAGGTCGTCAGCGTGGTTGAGATGCCGAAGGGCATGGGACGGTCCGCCCGTATAATCGACAGCGAAGGCAATCAAGTGGGCCTGCACACCTACTGAAATGCGACGCGCCGATCGGCTCTTCCGAATCGTTCAATTCCTGCGAGTCGGCCGCATGATCACTGCGCGCCGTCTCGCAGAGAAGTTGCAGGTATCGGACCGCACCATCTACCGCGACGTGCGCGACCTGCAACTCTCCGGCATGCCGATCGAAGGCGAAGCGGGCATTGGATACCTGCTGCGCCAGGATTTCGATATCCCACCGCTTATGTTCACCCGATCTGAAATTGAAGCGCTCGTGCTGGGCGCTCGCATGGTGCGTGCCTGGGGCGGAGCCGAACAGGGCGAGGCAGCCACGCAGGCTCTGCATAAGATCGAAGCGGCCCTGCCGGCGGATCTGCGCGACAAGGTGGATGAGACGCTGCTGTACGCGCTGAACTTCAGGCCGAGTCCGGAGCTGAAGCGAAATGTGGATCTGCTGAATGCGGCCACGTCCGAGCAGAAGTTCGCGGAATTCCGCTACACACGTGAAGATGGCGAAGTGAGCGCGCGACGTGTGCGTCCGCTGGGACTGTATTTCTGGGGTGGCTCGTGGACGCTGGCTGCGTGGTGCGAGATGCGCAAGGACTTTCGCAACTTTCGACTGGATCGCATGAGCGAATTGTCTGTTCTGGAAAAGCAGTTTCCGGCCGATCCGAAGAAGTCGCTGAGGGCTTTCGTGGAGAAGATGCGGCGCGACGGAAGCCGGGAGCGTACGAGCGGATGAAACGTTTACGGAGCCTACTGTTCCTCTGCGCTGTACTGATCGCGAGTACCAGCGCACACGCGCAATGGGAGATGCAGGACTCCCATACGACCGTTAACTTGCGGGGCATTCATGCGGTGAACTCGCTCGTGGCGTGGGCCAGCGGCGGTGAAGGGACCATTCTGCGAACTCAAGATGGAGGCGTCCACTGGCAGAGATGTGCCATACCGCCGGAGGGCGACAAATTGGATTTCCGCGGCATATGGGCCTGGGACGCCAAATTGGCGCTGGTGATGTCAGCAGGACCGGGCGAGCAGTCGCGCATATACAGGACTACTGACGGCTGCGCACACTGGAGCGAAGAAGCGCGCAACACCGACAAAGATGGATTCTGGGATGCCGTCGTATTTAGGACGGACAAGTTGCCGAACCCCGCTACATATGGCGTCCTGATAGGAGATCCGATACTTGGGCGTTTTTATACCCGCATTTCCAGCATCGGAGGCAACTGGCGCGGAAGCCTGAATGCCTGCTCCGCCCGTCAAGATGAGTCGGCTTTTGCCGCCAGCAACTCGTCGGTGTTCGTCTTCGGTGAAGAAAGATACGCGATCGGAACGGGCGGAAAAAGCGGCCCACGTGTGTTGCTATCCCCTGTACTCGCGCGATCGAGTGAATGTATTGGAATTACAGTTCCACTGGCGAGCGGGAACGAGTCGTCTGGAGTTTTCTCGCTTGCCTTTCGCGACGCGCAGCGCGGAGTCGTTGTGGGCGGTGACTATAAGAAACCCGGCGATCCATCCGGCACTGCTGCGTGGACCAGCGACGGCGGACATCATTGGACCGCTGCGACGAAGCCACCGAACGGTTATCGATCGACAGTCGCTTGGTCCTCCGAACTAAACGCGTGGATTGCCGCCGGCACCAACGGGTCTGATATCTCGCTCGATGACGGGAAGACATGGAGTTCTCTCGAGGCTGGAAACTGGAACGCTCTTTCGTTCCCTTATGTGGTGGGTCCATCAGGAAGAATCGGCAGATTACGAGCAGATAGGATCAAACAGTAAAGGATTGGTGGAAGGACCGCGGAAGTAAGAAAAGGCTTACAAAAAAAACTGTCGGCCCTTCGCCTCCACACAGGCACTTTCAGTCTGTGTGGCCTCCCGCGCGCAGGACCGACGAACAGAATAATTTCACGAGTGAGATATTGGTGGAACTAGCACTTTTGACAGGTGGCTGCAATTAATCCACAGAAGCATCGGTCGCACCGGCCTGTTCAGGAAAGACTCTGCACCTATGGGGCGTTCAAACCAAGGAGCGACAACTCAGCATCGCTCAGTTCCAAAGACTGTGACAAAAGAATTGAAGAAGCGCCGTCTGTCGGCGGCGAGATTGCGCTGAGGTCCACGGACAGGCCAGCGGTACGGAGCACATCGATTAACTGATCCAACGATTTGAAGTCCCGACTTGCCTGCCGGTCACCGTATATGAGCAATCGGTAACTGGATTGCCGAGCTGATTGTGTCCAAAGATGCTGGATGACAAGCCTCAACGAGCGATTCGCCGAAACACGATTGGAAGACTGGCTCACATGCTATTTTGCGGGCAAGGCAGTCACGGCTGTCTGTGATACACATCACAACGTAAACATTATGTGGCTGATTTGAATAGATAATGCGGGACAAGCTAAGCCGCGCCATTCGCGGCGGATGCTTCCGGTGGACGGTTCTCGGCCATCTGTTCCTCGAGGTTCTTGTTCAGGAGTTCGGCGAGGCGGCTAAGTTCCGGCGGAAGTGAGTTGGATCGAAGCAGAGATTGGATGACCCGGCGTAGTTCGTCCATCTGCGCCTGGCGATTCACTTCCCCATCAACAAGTTCGCGGTCCGGAGAGTCCGCGGCAGTCTGCCGTTCCAGTCCGGCTTTCAGGAGTTCGGCCACGTGACGAGTTTGGGGCGAAAGAAAGCGCCATTCCAGCAGCGAATGGATCGCCTCGTGTACTTCCTTCAGTTTTCGTAGAGACTCCAAGATGGTCTTTCCCGCTTTTCTGATCTTGAAGAACGAAGATGCAGCTGAAGGAGTGAAAAGTTGTAACAGCTAAGGTATTTGGGGTACCTCCGCAGTCATGCTAAATGCCGAGGGAGGTCGAAGGAATGCGCGTCAAATATCATACAGAAGGCGCGACAAGATCCAGCTTCTACTCAGGAAGAACGATCTTTGGCTGAAACAGCGTTCCCGCGATGCGGCTGACAATCGCAATAAGATCTGACTGTCCGCGGAAGACCTTCACCAGCTTCGACTGCGACAACTCAGGAAGGTTTACGGCGCGTCCGTTGCGGATCATTCCCGCCACTTCATCGGTGGCCGTCACACAAGGAAACTGGGGCAGAAGGCGGCGCGCATGCAGGCATAACTCCCGTTCCACTTCGTCGGGAGGAGCAGCTTGGAGCTGTTCCAGGGTGACCGCGTGTTCGAGGAGGAACTCCCCCACAGCAGTTCGCTTGAGTGAAGAAAGATGAGCGCCAACCCCAAGCGACTGTCCGATCTCGTGGGCGATGGAACGTATGTAGGTTCCCGAAGAGACTTGCGCGCGAAAGCGAGCTCGGTCATCCATGGCGGAGAGGATGTCGAAGCTGCGCACTTTGATCTCAACGGGCTTGAGTTCGACTTCCTGTTTCTTGCGCGCAAGCTTATAGGCCGGCACTCCCTGAATCTTCTTTGCCGAAAAAGGAGGGGGGACTTGCTGGATGGTGCCAACGAACTTCGCCGCTGCCCGACGGACATCTTCCAGTGCGATTCGTACTTCTTGTTGAGGCCCCACGGATTCGCCTTCCGCGTCGTACGTGTCGGTTGCAAATCCAAAACGGATTTCGCCCTCGTAGCTCTTGTCGGTCGTGGTATAAAACTGAGCGAGGCGAGTCATTCGCCCCAAGACCAGTGGCAACACACCGGTGGCCATCGGATCGAGAGTTCCCAGGTGTCCGACGGACCGCTCCTGCAGGATCTTCCGAACGCGGTGCACGACGTCGTGCGACGTCATGCCTGCCGGTTTGTTGAGAATCAGCACTCCATTCATGGCGCGTTAGCTATCGTGGACGCTAACCCGGGTTCTGGTCAACTCGGCGTGACCGCACGTGTGTATTCTGGAGTGCGATAGCGAAAGGAATATTTACGGCCACACGGCCGTGGGACCCGCATGATCCCGATTCGAGACGATGCGCCGCGCTATACCACGCCGTATGTGAACTATTTCCTGCTGGCGTCGAACACCGTGGTGTTCCTGCTGATGTGGCTGGGTGTGGTCGGACCGGCGCAGGAGATCACGAATGTCTTCGGATTTATTCCGGCGCGCGTAACCGCGTTCGTCCAGGGTGCGCATTACCTCAAACTGCCCATCGGCATGGTACCGGTGAACGGGGTCAGCGCCTTCGTGCCCATTTTCACCAGCATGTTTATGCACGCCTCGTGGCTGCACCTGATCTTCAACATGTGGGCACTGTATATCTTTGGGGACAACATCGAGGATTATCTCGGGCACTTCCGTTACCTGCTCTTCTACTTGGGGACAGGGGTAGCGGCGTCTCTGGTGCATTACGTCTTCAATGCGGGATCGCCGGTGCCGAGCGTCGGGGCGAGCGGCGCCATTGCGGGCGTGATGGGGGCTTACTTCGTCCTCTACCCTTCGTCGAGAGTCTTGACGTTTGTGCCGCTGTTTTTTGTCTTCTTGCTATGGCTGCCGGCGTGGGTGGTTCTCGGATTCTGGTTCCTGGGACAATTCCTGAGCGGAGCCGCAACCGCGATAGCCGTCTCCCATCAGACGGGCGGTGGCATTGCGGTGTGGGCGCACGTCGGTGGATTCGTCGCAGGAGTGGCGGTGATCAAAATGTTTCCATCGAGGCCGAGACGGTATCGATATTTCTACCGGTAAGATCTGCTTACAGTTTTCCGATCGCGGGACGAATCTTGATCTCGTCGACAGACCCGATTTCCGGCATCCGCAAAGCGGCGACAACCACATCTGCAATATCCTTGGGCGGAACCATCTTCTCGCGCGGGGCTTCCGGCCAGAACTGCTGCCAGATGTCCGTGTCAGTTGCTCCAGGAACGAGCGCCATCACGCGAATGCCTCTGTCGCGGAGCTCTTCACGTAGTGCATTCGTGAACGCCAGAGCGCCGGCCTTCGACGCAATGTAAGCCGCAGAGTTAGGAAAAATCTGGTACGCCACGACCGAGATGTTGTTCACGATCGTGCTTCCCTTTTCCATCAGCGGCAACGCGGCCCGCGTGCACAGAAATGTGCCGGTGAGATTGGTTGCAATCGTGTCCTGCCATATCTTGGTCGGCAGTTGCTCGATCGGCAATGCCGCGTGGCTGTGTCCTGCGTTATTCACCAGGATGTCGACGTGACCGAAGTCGTCCTTTACCGCCGCAAAGAGTCGTTCCACGGCGACTTCGTCGCGCACATCGCACTGGATAGGCAGTAGCCGTACACCATAGGCGGCCAACTTCTCGGCTGCGGACTCTGCATCGGCAGCTTTGCGGGAGGTGATTACCAGGTGTGATCCGGCGGAGGCGAGCGCCTCCGCAATGGCGTAGCCGATGCCGCGACTGGCACCCGTGATCACGGCAAGCTTTGACTTCAGCGGATCTAACTTAGGGGTTTGTGACATTGGGAGATAGGATACCTTAGGTGTTTGCTACCGTTACGGTTTCGAGTAGTGGCCGGGTCCGACTCAAGCTTTGTCGACAGCATCAAAATCCAGTAGAAGACGATCGACTATGACACTGCACGTAATCGCCGTGGTGGTGTTGGGACTGATGTGCGGCAATGAATTGAGTGTCGGCGCTTTCGCTCATCCAACACTGAACCAGCAACCGCTAGAAGCGCACATACTGGTGCGCTCGGCATTAGCCCGACTGTTTGGACGTATCATGCCGTTCTGGATGTCAGGGTCCACAGTTTTAAATCTTTTGCTATTGCTCCCCTTCGCGAGACTGACGGGATCTGCATGGCGGCTTGCTGCAATCACGTTCGCTATCCAGGTGCTGGCCGTCGTGTTTTCGCTTGTCGGTCCCGTGCCGATCAATAACCGAATCTCAAAATGGACACCGCAATCTCTTCCTGCTGACTGGAGTCAGCAGGAGCGTCGCTGGGACAGATATCACTGGTTCCGAACGTGCGGCCTTATCGTAGGCTTCGCGATTCTGGCGGCGAGCCTGGCGGAACGTTAACGTAGAGGCCTCGAACCGCAAAATTGCTAAATTCCGTTTCCGTTCTTATTACGAAGAAGCGCCAGAAACTCGTCGCGTGTAGGACGCTCATCGCGGAAGCAGCCGAGCATCGCTGACGTAACCGTCGCCGAGTGCTGCTTTTCTACGCCACGCATCATCATGCACAGGTGGCGCGCTTCAATGACCACTCCCACGCCTTGCGGCTGGATAACATTCTGAATGGTTTCCGCGATCTGCGTGGTCATCCGCTCCTGCACCTGCAGGCGGCGCGCGAAGATATCTACGAGGCGCGGCAGTTTGCTGAGGCCGAGGACGCGACCATTCGGGATGTAGGCGATGTGCACCTTGCCGAAAAACGGCAGCATGTGATGTTCGCAGAGGCTAAACATCTCGATGTCTTTCACGATCACCATCTCGTCGTAATCGACGGTGAAAAGGGCGCCTTTCAGCAGCGCTTCGGGATCCTCAGCGTAGCCTTTGGTCAGGTACTGCATGGCTCTCTCGACGCGCTCGGGCGTGCGCCGCAGTCCTTCACGGGCCGGATCCTCCCCAAGCCGCGCGATCATCTCGCGGACCAGGTCGGCGTAGCTGGCTTCGGTTACAGTAGGTGTCTCGATTACGTTCTTATCCATGTTTGTGCTTTGGCACAATCTTACTCGCGGGCATCGCTGCCTGCGTACTCGAATGAATTCATCATTGTTTCTTCGAGTCTTACCTTTTCTAGATGGGCCGGTCGGAATCCACGGTTCAAAATGTCATAGATCCGGATACACAGATTTTCCGTAGTGGGCACATCCGAGGCAAATTCTGGAAGCTGGTTCAAATTCAGATGATCGAAGCGTTCCAGAACCTGACCGGTCACAAACGTGTCAAGGTCCACCAGATTACAGACCATACCATTGGCATCCAACTGCCCGCTTACGGTGACTTCCAGGGCGTAGTTGTGGCCGTGTCCATAGGGGTTGTTGCACTTGCCGTAAGTTTCGCGGTTCGCTTCCTCGGAGAGCGCGTCGCTATGAAGACGGTGCGAAGACGAAAACATGTAGCGCCGAGTCAGGTGAACCTTCATGCTTCACCATAGAAGTCGACGAACAGGTCGGGCGTCTCGTAGACGCGGACACGGTGCATTTTCGCACCGTCGAGCTTCGGTTCCAGACGTCGCCAGATGGCAATCGCCATGTTCTCCGTCGTCGGGATCTGTTGAGCGAACTCGGGAACCTCTTTGTTCAAATGTCGGTGGTCGAAGACCTCGAGTACTTCGCGATTCAGGACTTCCTTGAGCCGCTTCAGGTCCAGAACAAAGCCGGTGATGGGGTCAACCTCGCCCTCCACCGTGACTTCCAGCGTGTAGTTATGACCGTGTCCGTTCAGGTTGTTGCATTTCCCGAACAGGCGCTGGTTCTCTTCCTGTGACAGCTCAGGATTGTGATAGTAGTGCGAGGCGGAAAATTCAGCTTTTCTCGTTAGATATACTGTTTTCTTCATCATTTACTTTTTAGCTAATGTCGAAGTACTTGGCCCGCTTTCGGATCCGCCAGCCGGCGGCGAAGTGGGATAGTCCCTTCCCTTCCAGACAACGCGTTTCTTCCACCGATATTGGACTGCCGAGCGAAGCAAAAGGACGGCAAACACCGGTAAGCCAGCGATGGAAATCAATGTATTCAGAATCCCGAAGTGGGCTCGCAGCACGCGCTGGAGGAAGTCGGTGCCGACGGTCAAAAGCAGAAAGACGCCAGCTACGATCAGCACGCGTGACCCGACAGTGAGGCCGGATAGCAAGCAGATTGCCCCCAACGCGATCAACAGGAACTCGACAGCACGAAGGATGGCGAGCCGCACCGGGTGTGGGAACAACACCGCGAGATTCTTCGTCCAGCCCTCCCACATTTGCGCGAAACTGCGGTACATGCGGGTACGCACGGCGTCGCCGCCGTAACGGAAACGAATCGCGCGGCCAGACTGCTTGACGCGCTTTGCGAGTTCGACGTCTTCCAACAGGACACCAGCGATCGCCTGATGGCCTCCGACCCAGTCGTAGACATCGCGGCGGATGAGTAGATATTGGCCATTCGCGGCTGCGATACGGGAAGTGGGATCATTGACCTGCTCGGTTCGATAAGTGCGCGTGAGTTCCGCAAATATCAAGGGCATTAAAGCCCGCTCCCAGAAGCCGTGCACCTCCTGTTGCGGCGAATAGGACAGTAGATCGGCACCGTACTCTTTGGCTTCGTGGAGACTGCGACGCAACGAGCCGGGTAAGTGAAAGGTGTCCGCGTCCGTGAATAGTAGCCATTCGCCTCGTGCGGCTTCCGCGCCCAGCCAGACGGCGTGATTTTTTCCATTCCAGCCGTGCGGCAGATCACCGGCCTCGATCACGCGAACGCTGGGAAACGAGCGAGCGATCTCAGCAGTAGCATCCGTCGACTGATCATCGACGACGATCACCTCGAACGCGACTGCCTCCTGGGCGACGATCGAAGACAGGCAAGCACCCAGGGATTCGGCCTCGTTGCGCGCGGGAATGATCACCGAGGCGTCAACCGGGCGTCCTGCGACGACGGGGTTCTGAGCTAGCTGATCTGGCATGCTGAAGAGTTATTATAAAGAGGTGATCCGCAAAACCCTGGTCTTCATTCTATTGGCCGTCCTGATCGGCTGTTATGGCGGCACCAAGCCCGCCCGCATCAATACTCCCGCTCCCGATTTTACGTTACAGGATGGCGCACAGAAAGTATCGCTCCGCGATTTTCAAGGCCAGGTAGTAGTCCTCAACTTCTGGGCGACGTGGTGCCCGCCTTGTGTGGAAGAGATGCCATCGCTGGTGGCCATGCAATCACAGATGAAGAATCGCGGGGTGAAGGTGGTTGCTGTCAGTATGGACGTGGACAAAGGTGCGTACGAAAAGTTCATTCGCGAGCATGGCGTCGATCTGCTGACGGTTCGCGATCCGGACCAAAAAAGCAACGTGCTCTACGGGACTTACAAATTTCCTGAGACCTACATCATCGATCGCAATGGCGTGATCCGGCGGAAGTTCATAGGAGCTGTGGACTGGACTCAACCGGATATTGAGCAGTACCTCACGAGCCTTTAGCTCTTGGCCATTAGCATTTAGCCGTTGGCCTTTGGCGTTGCCGCACCTGATGATCAAAGACATTTTTCGAAGCCCTCTTAGAGAAGTGCTGAATGCCAATCGCTAAAAGCTAATAGCTTCTTACAACTCCAACTTCCTCAACCTCAGCGAATTCGTAATCACCGAAACCGAACTGAAACTCATGGCTGCGGCAGCGATGATCGGGCTGAGCAGAATTCCGAAGAACGGATAGAGGACGCCTGCCGCAATAGGCACCCCCACCGAGTTGTACACGAAGGCGAAGAAGAGGTTCTGCTTGATATTGCGCAGCGTGGCTTCGCTGAGGCGCCGAGCGCGAACGATTCCACGCAGATCGCCCTTGACGAGCGTGATGCCGCCGCTCTCGATGGCCACATCGGTTCCGGTTCCCATGGCGATGCCCACGTCGGCCTGGGCGAGGGCGGGCGCATCGTTGATGCCGTCTCCCGCCATTGCGACGACTCTGCCCTTCTGCTGAAGCTCTTTGACGATTGCGAATTTGCGCTCAGGCAGCACCTGCGCGGCGTATTCACTGATGCCAAGTTTCTCGGCGACGGCCCGCGCGGTCTCCGGATTGTCTCCAGTCAGCATCATCACGTGCAGGCCTTCATCGCGCAGCATGCGAAGGGCCTCCGGCGTTCCGGGCTTGATGGGATCGGTAATGCCGAATAGTCCCGCGAGTTTCCCATCGATCACTACGAAGATGACCGTCTGACCCTGGTGCTGTAGTTCAGTGGCTTGCGCCGCAGTCGCGGATGGAATGGCAACTTTCAGATCAGTGATCAGACGTTCGTTACCGGCTGCGACTTCCCTGCCCTCGACACGTCCGATGACGCCCATGCCGGTAAGCGATTTGAAACTCTCAACCGCGGCGAGTTTCAGACCATTGCCTTCTGCGGCCTTCACAACAGCCGATGCAAGCGGATGTTCACTGCCGCGCTCGAGTGTTCCGGCGAGGCGGACGAGATCAGATTCTGAAAGATCGCCGAGGCGAACAACCGAAACCAGTTCCGGCTTTCCCTGGGTAAGAGTACCGGTCTTGTCTACGACGATGGTGTCCACCTTGCTGAGGCGTTCGAGAGATTCCGCTTTGCGGATGAGAACACCAGCATGCGCCCCGCGGCCCGTGGCAACCATGATGGCAATTGGCGTCGCGAGACCGAGCGCGCAGGGACAGGCAATGATAAGAACTGCCACGGCATTTACGAGTGCATAGGCAAGTCGCGGTTCCGGTCCCCAGATGGCCCAGGCAATGAATGCGATCGCGGCTACGGCGATGACTGCGGGAACGAAATACGCGGCGACACGATCGGCAAGCCGCTGAATTGGTGCGCGGCTGCGCTGGGCCTCGCCCACCATGTGTACGATTTGTGCCAGCAGAGTCTCGCTGCCGACGCGCTCCGCTCGCATGATCACTGAGCCGGTTCCGTTGACGGTGGCTCCAATCAGCTTGTCGCCAGATTTCTTCTCGACGGGTATGGACTCACCGGTAATCATCGACTCATCGAGGGAACTGGAACCTTCAAGAATAATGCCGTCGACCGGGACCTTCTCCCCCGGACGCACGCGCAGGCGGTCTCCGACCTGAACTCCATCGAGCGGAACATCACGCTCGCTGCCGTCGGCAGTTATGCGACGTGCCATTTTCGGAGAAAGATCAAGCAGCGCACGAATCGCGGCATTGGTGCGTCCGCGAGCTTTCAACTCCAGTACTTGTCCGAGCAAAACGAGAACCGTGATTGCTGCGGCCGGCTCAAAGTAAACGTTTGGGGCGCCACCGTGCCCTCGGAAGCTTGCTGGGAAGATCTGCGGAAACAGAGTGGCGATCAGGCTGTACAGGTACGAAACACCCACCCCGAGGCCGATCAGCGTGAACATATTCGCACTGCGATTCTTGATGGACGTCAAGAAGCGCTCGAAAAACGGCCACCCGCACCAAAGAACGACAGGGCTGGCCAGCGCAAGGCCTCCCCAGGTCATAAGCCACGACGGAGTCGCGTGCTTCCAATCGGGAACAAGATCGATCAGCATGCCGCCAATTGCCAGTGGCGCCGTGAGGACGAGGCTGATCCAGAATCGTCGACTCATCTCGCGGAGTTCAGGATTATCGGCTTCGACGGTGATCGTGCGCGGCTCCAGTGCCATGCCGCAAATCGGACAGCTACCTGGCGCATCGCGAACGATCTCGGGATGCATTGGGCAGGTCCACTCGGTCTTTGTCGGTAGGACTGGCGTTTCGGGCTCAAGCGCCATGCCGCACTTGGGGCAAGCCCCGGGGTGGTCCTGGCGAACTTCCGGATCCATTGGGCAAATGTAAACGGCGCCCTTTGGGTCAGGTGCAGGCTGCGGAATCGGATGAAGATACTTCTTAGGATCGGCTTGAAACCGTTCCTTGCACTTGGGATTGCAGAAGTAGTAGGTCTGACCCTGATAGTCGTACTTCCCTGCCGCGCGGGCGGGATCGACCGCCATTCCGCAGACCGGGTCCTTGACCGTGACTGCGGTGCCAGTCGCGCCTTTCGAAGCGCCGAGCGCGACGAGGCCGCCGCCCATATGCTGGGTCGAAGGCGCGTGGCTTGGCCGGAGATACTTCTCGGGATCGGACTGAAACTTCGTAGCGCATCCCTGGCAACAGAAGTAGTAATTCCCACCGCCGTGTTCGACTTGCGCCGCGGCCTTAGCGGGATTCACGGTCATTCCACAGACGGGGTCGGTGGCGCCTGCTGACACGCCTCCCGGCAGTACGGGAAACGGATTCTTGTCCATAGGGTCCTGGAAGCTTCTGGCTATTAAGATTGCCAGTGTCTTATATTAGATTCGTAAGCAGCTGAAATTCACCAACTTCCTGGAGATTTGGATGACCGCAGTAGAGATCAGTTTCCGCTATGGACGAGTGCCGGGCGCACCGGAGATGACAGCGATTGACAGCTTCCGTGAAGTCTATGGCATTCGTCGAGTGCATTTTAAGGAGGGTGAACGGTCAATCCTGGTGGAGTACGACGCTACGCGCATGAATGAGGCGACGGTGGCTTCGTTGTTAAAGCGTGCGGGAATCGACCTGAAAGAACGGCTTACTGCAATGTAGTGCGCGTCCACCGCGCAAAAATTGCCGAACTCAGGAACTTTCTTCCCTTTTTAGACAGTTTCGTAGTATGCTGTGGAAAATCTCGGGTGAGAAACCAAGAAAACCTCTGGCTCAAAAAAGAATAGCAGGTTGGAACGTTAAGGCTATTCGACTTGGATTCAAGAAACCCTCTGGCCGAATATGCAATAGGGGCGCCCAAGAAAACCTCTGGCCGAAGTCTCTCTCGAGTGCGCCCCTTTTGCGCGCCACTTCGTCTGTCCTATCTTATTGCAGCCCCCTTGCCATACTCATCAATCTTTAAAATCAATAGCTTAGGCGGACAGTTGTCGCACAAGACGAGTAGGAAGTTCCATGCGAGGGAAAGAATTACTTCAGATGGTGCAGTCTGGTGCAGAACAGTCGCAAATTGTTGAGCTGCCTGTGGAGAACTCACGTTTCGATCAGGCTTCCATTGCCGGTTTTCAGCCTTTTGTCATCCGCAAGATCGCGAATGTTTCCCCGTTTGAGAGGGGCAGCTCGACGGTCTCTTGCGCCACATATCCTCGCTTCTGGTAGAGCGGCACGCCCGTCAGCGTAGCTCCCATCTCAAATCGGCGGAAGCCAGCTTCGCGAGCAGCTCGTTCACACTCTTCTAAGATCATGCTGCCAATTCCCTGTCGAGCCCAGTCGGGATGCACGAAGAAGGCGCGGATCTTCGCGAAGTCGGTTGCTGGATCCAATAGAGCGTTCTCGCGTCCAGGCCGATGATCGCTTCCGTACGGTGTTTTCCGTTTGCTCCACCCGCCGCAGGCGACCATGACAGTCGTATCGTTCTGGTGCGTTTCAACGATGAAGTAAGTTCCGTCTTCGACTAATTGCGAGTCGACGCCCAGCCATGTTCCGAGAGCTGCTTCCAGTTGGGACGAAGAATACGCATCTGGCATCAGCCCGCGCACCGATGAGGCGATCAATTGATGTAGCGCCGGAATATCGGCGACTTCGGCCACGCGCAATTGGAACCGTTGGGACATTCGTAGTTCAGCGCCAGTATTTGACCCGCGCCCAACCCTCCTGCAAGTTCCACTGCAAGCCCCGGCCGAGAAGGATGGGCTGATTCTCGTACCAGAAGGCATACGGTGTGTGCTGGGTAGCTGCGATCTGGATCGAGTCGAAATCCTTGTGCTCGTTGCCCTGGCCTTGTCCCACGACGATCACGATCTCACCGGTATAGTTACGCGGTCCCCACAAGAAGTAATTCTGATGGCCACTGATGGCTTTGGGCAATCCGTACTTCGGGCCAAAGAAATCGATGGCAGCGGCCTGGCCGTAGTTGTCGCAAAAAATGGCCGTCTTCTGCTGCTCTTCCGGAGTGAGCGATTGGTAGACACGCGCGACCGCCGCCGTCAGGTTCTCCCACGGAAGTTCGTCGGCGTAGTACTGGGGCAAAACCGCGCCTTCAAAGCTACGCTCGGACTTTGCCGGCTTGAATGGAAGGTGGGACTGATAGGCCAGAAATTTGTCCAGGGAAAGAACCGGGAGAACGAGCGGCAAGATGAGCGCGATTGCAATCAGCAGCCAGGCGAAGCTCGCGGGCTGGAGAATAGCCCGAAGCTTGGGCTGGCGTGCTTGCAGCAAGCGCTCGGCGGCGACACCTCCAGCAGCGAGCACAAGTCCGTACGCGGGGGCGGAGTAGTAGTCCTTGCCGTGCGTTGCCAGGAAGAAAACAATGGTAAACAGGAAGGCCCAGCCGAATGCACGATAGGGCTTGCCATCACGCGAGAAGAAATAGAACAACAGCCCGCAAAACCAGAATGGAAAGCTCAGCGGGTTCATCATCAGCAGCTGTTGCGTGAGATATGCGCCCGGTGAAAGAACCACATCTTTTCCGGTTACGCGGATGTTGTGCATCAGTTCGAAGAATGGCCAGTGGTACTGGACATTCCAGATCACATTGGGCAGGAAGATGAGAAACGCGATTGCAATTCCGCCAACAACCCAGGGAGTGAACAGCAGCTTGCGTTGCGGAGTGAGAAGCAGGCCGAAGAGCAGCGCAAGAATGAAGATTGCGATGGAGTATTTGTTCTCGAGTCCGAGGCCGGCGATGACGCCGAACGCGAGCCACAGCTTCGTGTTCCCTGTCCGGATGATGCGAAGCAGTATGTAGGCGCAGCCCATCCAGAACAGCGGGTCGAGCGCATTCATTGCAAATTGGTGATCGATGACCCACCAGACCGCGGGTGTCGCAGCCAGCAACGCGGCGAGCGACATACCGAATCGGCGAGCGCCCAACTCGCGCGCAAAAGCGGCAACGAGAATGATCCGGCCAGCTCCAGCTAGAGCGGGCCAAAACAACAATGCCCGCAGCGAAGTGCCAAACGTGTGCCGAGCGATCCACGCTAAGAAAGCAATTAGTGGCGGCTGATCTACATAGCCGAACGCCAGATGATAGGAGCACGCGATGTAGTAGAGCGCATCGCGAAAATATCCATAGCGTGTTGCGGTGGCAAGGTGCAGAGAGAAATAGATGAGCGCAATGACGTACACCCATGGAGCAAGGGACTGCCGCTGGCTTGAATTGTTGTCGGGCACACGGGAATTCTAAAGGCAGAGATCTGGAAACAGTAGTCGGTAGTCACGGCAAGGCACCAGCAACGCGACAGGGGCGCACTCTGCGGAAAAAACCTTACGCCGCGCGCTTTTGTTCTCGCGACGTCGGGAACTGCGCTACGTCTGCCAGTTGTGCCTTGCGACGAATCTCGCGGCGGTCGACAAGCATGTAGTCCGCCAGCATGCAGAGTGAGATCGACGAAAAGAGAATGATCAGAAGGACAACGAAGTGGGGAAAATCCATGGCTCCCCCTTGGGGTTACTAGGGCGATTATATCCCTGAGCGAACGCGTGAACTCTGGCTAAAGAGCGCGCCAGAGGCCACAATCCGCGTACACGGGACGGAGTAGCCTCTGGCATTTGTTAAGCGACGGGAGCGTTAGTGCTTTCCGTTCGCCGGTTTTTCGCCTTCATGCGGCTGTTGATGCGGTTGCTGACGCGCCTGTATCTGTTGTTGTTGCTGCGCGTGTTTTTGTTGCATCTGTCGCGTTTGCTGCTGATGCCGCTGTTCCATCTGCTGCTTTTGAGCGTCACTTGCCTGACGCTGCTGCATCTTCTGATGCTCTTGATCCTGCTTCTGCTGGAGCTTCTGCCGCTCCTGATCTTGCTTGGCATACATTTTTTGCTGCTGCTGTTGATACTTCCGGTCAAGGTTCGGATTTCCTGTATTCGGCGGACTTGCATGCGCCGCCGGCGGAAGGTCCTTGGGGTGAACCGGAGTCGCACTATGCCCACCAGCATTTTCTGGTCGCGGAGGCGGATTGTAATGACCACCTTCTTTCGCCGGAACTGCGCCGCGTTCGTTGAAGGCCGCGGGCTTTGGTGTGGCAGCCACAGGCGGCTTCCCATGATTCTCCGAAGCTCTCAACGCAGGATTGGCGCGTGCGGCTTCAAAATGTTGCGTCTGCGCCGCTACCGGAGGAACGTGTTTCTCATGTGCGGCCCTTTCTTCATCGGAAGTAGGCCGCGCATTGATACCCCCGTTGCCGCCGTTATAGCTGACACCAGGGCCGCGGTGGTTGTTAACGACCGTTGTGTTGTAGACGTTGTGAATCTCAGTGGCATTGACATTGTTGACGGAACGGTTGTAATAGAAGTGTCCTCCATCCCAGCGGCCGCCTTCATATCCGTGGCCGAAGTAACCGTAGCCGTAGTCAATGCCACCATAAAAGCCGACCTGCGGTCCCCAGTAGCCCTGGTGAAAGACGTATCCACCACCGCCCCAGGCCCAATAGCCGGGAGTCCAGAGATAACCCGGTTCTGGAGCCATGACCCACGTACCGGGCACCCAGTAATAGTCAGATCCATCCCAGGCCCAATAGCCGGGAGTCCATATGTAGCCGTCGCCCGGACAAAGAGGCTGTTCATAGACGGGCAACTCAGGCGGAGCGAAGTTGACGGAGATCTCGACTTGCGCAAACGAAGCGCTCGAGATCACCAGCATCGCCACGAGCATCAGCAAGCAACGAATTGAAAACAACGTTCGGAATATTTTCATATGTCGTACCAGGACGTTGTGGGGCGCTAGAAGACCAGATGCATGGCTGCGAATCGAGAGTTGCCAAGTCACGATCTGGCCGGCTGAGCGGCAGAATCGTGACACAAGCTAACACAACCTCGCAAGCGAGTCTCACCTCAAATGATTTGTTTGAAAAAAGGAGCAGGAATGATTGGAACAGTTTTACTCGTCATTTTGATCCTGATGTTGATCGGCGCATTGCCCTCGTGGCCCCACAGCCGGAATTGGGGATACTACCCGAGCGGGGGTCTTGGCCTGATCGCGCTGATCCTGCTGATTCTATTGTTGCTCGGCTATGTCTAAGCAGGTGATGTCACCGAGAATGCGCAGAGAAGTTACCAGGAATGACGGCCTTGGCAACTGGTTCCAGAGCTTTGCAGCGCGGACCTCGTGCGTGGTCGGCAGCAAGTGGGCCTTCTTGCTGGCCATCTCTCTCATCCTGATCTGGGCGGTTTCTGGACCATACTTCAGGTTCTCGGATACCTGGCAGCTCGTGGTGAACACGGCGACCACCATCGTCACTTTTCTGATGGTCTTCCTCATACAGAACACGCAGAATCGAGACGCCCGAGCCATCCATTTGAAGCTGGACGAAATCATTCGCTCGATTCAAAAGGCCCACAACGACATGATCCAGATCGAACGTCTGTCCGACGAAGAACTGGATGCTGTTGCCGACAAATTCGACAAGATTCGCAAAGCACGAAAACAACCGCTGCTTTAGCCATTCCGCTGGAAGCTGCGATCGGCGCCGCGCGAGCCGACTGGCGGACGAATCCTTCCGTAACGGCTGTCACCGTGCCTGACAGCGCGTAAGCAACTTTACAATGGTGAGCAGCAACCAAGGCATTGGAATTGTTTGTGACCATCGAGGAGGAGCTCTTGCGGAAAAGACAATATCTTCAGCCGATGATTCTTGCCATGGCTTTTGGAATGGCAATGCTTGTCACCGGCTGTGCCGAACACCACTATTACCGCGCGTACGATCCCTATCACAATGACTATCACAATTGGGACAGTCACGAGAATGTGTACTACCAGCAGTGGGTAGTGGAAACGCATCGCGATCCGCATCGCGATTACCGCAAGCTCAACAAGGATGAGCAGAAGCAATACTGGACATGGCGCCACGACCACGACCATGACCACCACTGAGGTGTAAAGGAAGAATTTGAGACGTTTGGGTGCGCGGACAAGAATGTCCGCGCCGCACAAGACAACCGCACCAGTTCTAGTCCCCCGCTCCAATCGTCCGCTGCGCGGACTTAGTGCTCTGTGTTACGTGTACCCAGGACTTTGTCCTGGGCTACTGTCAAACGTCCGCTGCGCGCCCAGGGGGGAGGGGTATGAGGTGGCGTCCAGCAAAACAAAGGACTTATCCGTGGGACAAACAATTTGTCCGTCGGATGAGCGTCGGATTATCCGTCGGATATGCGTCGGATGTCTCGCATGATCCGTCGGAAGAACGTGATCTGTCGTGCAACGACATGTGTTCGTTTCCATCTACTTCTATTGTGACAAATCGAGGGGCACCTACTGGACACGAAGGCCAAGTTTATTTCCGGCGTGAAATGAAGAACTTGGAGCGATTTCGGCGATATTGAGGGGTTGACAAAAGTTTGGTGGGTGTCGGGAGCGGAGCGGTCGCAGGCACCCGTGGATCCTAAATCAACCCGGAAACTCGTCACCTTTCGTGACTGAATTGAGAGATCTTCCACACTTCTCGACTCTTAGCTGCCTCTGGATTCGAATCAGCTCGGTTGTGACGCAGGTCCTCGATTTATTGATCACCTGTGCCTAGCATGACACTCGTGCGGGGAAGGAGTGTCTTCCCATGGCGAAGCGTGCCCTGGGCCAAGACTCTCGCGTCGGCCACGTACTTGGCCACTACCGGATCGTTGAAAAGATCGGCGAAGGCGGGATGTCGATTGTTTATCGCGCTCACGATAAGCGCCTCGACCGCGATGTCGCCATAAAGATTCTTTCCCAGGGCTCGCTAACTGACGAGAGTGCTCGCCAGAGATTTCGAAAGGAAGCACATGCCCTCTCCAAGCTGAGCCACCCCAACATCGCCACCGTACACGACTTCGATACTCAGAATGGCAGTGACTTCCTGGTCGAAGAACTGATCGAAGGGTTGTCTCTCGAAGAAGTGCTGATGCCCGGACCTCTTCTCGAGAAAGAGATCGTCAACCTCGGCTCGCAGCTCGCCGAAGGCTTGGCTGCGGCGCACGAACACGGCATCATTCATCGCGATCTCAAGCCCGGCAACATTCGGGTTACTCCGGAAGGACACGTCAAAATCCTTGATTTCGGCTTAGCAAAGGGCCTCCACGCACCAGCACCGATGGGAAATGACACCGGTACCATCAGCGAGACGCAGATTGTCGCTGGCACCTTGCCCTATATGTCTCCTGAGCAACTGCGGAACGAAAAGCTAGACGGACGCACCGACATCTGGGCGCTAGGATGCGTGCTCTACGAGATGTCCACCGGACGTCGACCGTTCCTCGGCTCGGGTACCGCTCTGATCGAGGAAATTCTTCACCAGTGCCAGGAATCGCCTTCGCGCCTGAACCACAAGTTGACGCCTGGTCTCGAAGCGATCATCCAGAAGTGCTTAGAGAAAGATCCGGACGGGCGCTACGCATCGGCTCGCGAGATCGTGGTCGATCTCCATCGTCTGAACACGGCCTCACCTGCCGCCCACCACAAGCACTGGATCCGCCAGCACCGATGGCTCTCGCTATCGCTCGTTGGCGCATTACTGGTGGCAGTGGCCGCAACACTTCTGTTCTTCAGGACACATGGTGCGCGGCCCCTGAACGAAAGAGACACCGTCGTACTAGGGGACTTCGCCAATACGACCGGCGATCCGGTGTTTACGGATTCCCTTCGGCGGGGACTGCTGGTGCAGTTGAACCAATCACCCTTTCTCAATATCCTATCGGGCGATCAGGTTAGGACAACCCTCCGACAGATGGGCCACAATGCGCAAGACCCTCTGAATGATGATCTAGCGCGTGAAGTGTGCCAGCGAACCCAGAGCAGAGCGTTCATTGCGGGCTCAATCGCCGGTTTAGGGAAAGAGTACATCCTTAGCCTGAAGGCCGTAAGCTGCGAAACCGGTGACGTGTTGGTACAGGAGCAGACGCAGGTACCAAAGAAAGAAGAGGTCCTCAGATACTTAAGCAGGCAATCTGCGCAACTTCGCGGGAAGCTGGGGGAGTCGCTGGGCAGTGTTCGCAAGTTCAACGCCTTTGCAGAATTCGCTACCACGCCGTCGCTGGAAGCACTCCAGGCTTACGACTTGGGCGCGCGGAAAGCAGACAGCAGCAATCAGAATGCGATCCCATATTTCAAGCGAGCCATCGAATTGGATCCGAATTTCGCACTGGCCTACGCTCGCCTTGGTGGAATTTATGGAAACCTGGAACAAGCTGGGACGGGGGAGGAGTACACCAGGAAGGCATACTCTCTGCGGGAAAGAGTCACCGATCGCGAAAGACTTCGCATTGAAGCTGCGTACTACGTCTTCGTGACAGGACAACTCGAAAAGGCGGTTCAGGTCTACGACGTTTACAAGAGTACATACCCGCAGGCGGCGGACTCATATAACAACCTTGGGGTGATCTATCTGTGGGTGGGGCAGTATGGTAAGAGCCTTACAGAGTTCCGCGAGTGTCTGCGCATGTTCCCCGACTCAACTCTACAGTATGCGAATCTCGTGGGTAGTTACATTTCGCTCGGTCAATTGAACCAAGCCGAGGACTTGCTAGCCGAAGCCGAGGCAAAAAAACTTCCAATTGGACCGCTGCCTGAGTCCCATTACTTTTCAGGATTTCTTCGTCAGGATTCGCGAGCAATGGAGCAGGCTGTGAAGTCCGTTTCCGACCCCGGAATGGAACGTCGGCTTTTGGCCGACCAATCAGACACGGAGGAATATTACGGTCACTTGAAAAAGTCATGGGAGTTGAGACAACGTGCGGTTGACTCAGCCAAGCGCAGCGAACTATTTGAAACCGCTGCAGCGTATCTGGCCGCAGCTGCCGTGCACGAATCGGACTTTGGGAACTTCAATCAAGCGCAGCGGTTGGCCACGGAGAGCTTGGCATTGAGTAGGACTCGAAATGTGATGGCTGTGGCCGCTACTGCTTATGCGCAATCCGGAAACCTGCAAGAGGCTGAGGCACTCGCGGAGGAGTTGCGCCGGAACTATCCCGACCATACGTTACTCGGTCTTGCCTGGCTTCCTACGATCGCCGCGACAGGTGAAATCGAGCGGAACAGCCCTTCGCGCGCGATCGAGACACTTCAAAAAGCTGTGTCTGTGGAGCTTGGAAGCCCGAATCTTCAAGTCAACATGGGGTTGACTCTACGGCCGGTGTACACTCGCGGCCAGGCATACCTGCTTTTACATCGTGGAGGCGAAGCGGCGGCAGAATTTCAGAAAATTCTTGACCATCCCGGCATCGTGGTAAACGATCCTCTCGGAGCGTTGGCGTATCTCGGGATGGCGCGAGCGCTCGTACTCCAGCATGAAACCGACAAGGCACGCGCCGAATACGAGCAGTTTCTCAATCTTTGGAAAGACGCCGACCCCGACATCCCCGTCCTGCGACAAGCAAGAGCCGAGTACAGCAAGCTGAAGTAAGTCTCTTTAGCGTCATTGCTCAACGTCGTGAAAAATCGCTTAACCACCACCGATGAGGGCTCAATGGAGACACAGTCGGTGTGTTAGCTTTTTGTTAACTCGCTGAGATGCATAGGATGGCGCGCCCTGAGAGATTCGAACTCCCGACCTTCTGATTCGTAGTCAGACGCTCTATCCAGCTGAGCTAAGGGCGCTCACGTGCGGTGGTTCGATTATAGCAAATACGATTGCTCCGCCTACTGCTCTGCGGGCGGGACTGGCGGCGACGATTCGGGCGAAAACAGCTTACGAATGCTGCTGTGCATTTCGTTGAGAACACTGTTCAGCTTGATGAGATTGGGCGTATCCACAGCGATGCGCTGCGAGGAAATGTCCCCAATAATGCGCTCGCACATTTCGGTCGTGCGCTGGATGCGGAATTGAACGATCGCCCGGTTTACCTCTCCCACTCTCTTTTCACTGGCCGTGGAGATAGCCCACAACGTATTGCGCAAGTGATCGAGCGCACGGCGAAAGTCGTCCAGGAGCAACGACGGCAGGCCGACTTCGGGCAATTCCTTTTCAATTCGTTCGAGGTCTTCTTTCAGTTCGCGAACGTGTTCAACCAGCGCGTTGGGCATCCCCATCCAGTTTTCCTCGTGATCCATCCGACCGAAAAGGCGGCCACTCTTCTTCTTCTTGCGGGTGAGTTGGGTTTCAATCGTAAATCAAAAGTTGGGATGAAGCGCAGGTTAATTTCCAACTTTTGCTTTGTCGTAACATCCGCTTCATTCCGGGACACTTTTCTTCGCTTAGAACGGGCAACTCTGGACGGAAACTCAGCCTCTCTTACGGTTGTGTATTTCGGCATAGTTTCACAGCGCTCTCGGGTCTCTGCAAAACAGACGCTTGTTTTGGCGAGCCTGGTTTGTGCGATATTGGCGATTTGCAGTTGCGGAGGACTTCGCGCCCAGCCCGCACAAACAACCTCACCCTCCACGACCCCGGCACCGACGGTGACCCTGACAGCGAGCCCGGCATCGGTGACGGCGGGCCAGAGTTCCACTCTCACGTGGAGTTCGACGAACGCGGCATCGGCAGAGATCGATAACACCATTGGCACGGTGCAGACCAGTGGAACCCAGAGCGTGTCTCCGGCGCAGACCACCACGTATACGATCACGGTGACGGGACCGGGCGGAACGGCTACCGCCAAAGCTACGGTGACGGTGAACGCGCCAACTCCGCCTCCACCTCCGCCAGCGGCGCCGACGGTCACAATTACGGCCACACCTGCTGCGATCGCGGCCGGACAGTCAACGACACTGAATGTGGTGGCCACAAACGCGAATCAAGTTGTCGTTACAGGTACAGACAACACGTCCTACACGCTGGCTACTACCGGCGGTCAACAGCCCGTAACCCCCAGCTCTACGACCACCTACACTGCAACGGCTACTGGGGCAAATAATCAGACGGCCAAAGCCACGGTGACGGTCGCGGTCACGCCGAAGCAACCGGGCAGCATTAATTCCATCAATCACGTGATCTTCCTGCTGCAGGAGAACCGGACCTTCGATACCTACTTCGGAATGTTGAATCCATATCGGAAGAGCCAGGGTTTCAACATTGGTGACGACGGTAAAGAGTACGACGTAGATGGCATCGACGATAGGTTGACGAAGTTCACGAACCAGGACGACGAAGGAGATTCCTTCGGACTATTCAAATTTGCCAGCAGCTGCATTGACGACATGAGTTCGGCGTGGCTGGAGAGCTACGGCGATGTGAGTCGCTTCGACTTCAGCCTCTCGCGAAAGACACTGATGGATGGCTTCGTGCACACGGCCGAGAACTTCGCGAAGGACACCATCGGCGGTCCGGACCCGGCTACCGACCTACAGGGGCGGCGCGCCATGGGCTACTACGATCAGAATTTCCTGAACTACTACTATTACATGGCGTCACAGTTTGCGGTCTCGGATCGGTGGTTCTCGCCCGTCGCGAGTAAAAGCGTTTCGAACCGGGTAGCAACCATGTCTGGCGGAACGACGCAGGGATTGGTTCACGATCCCGCGAATGACGATCACTTCCCGCAACTGGCGTTGCCGAACATTTTCCAGGAACTGGACGCAGCCAAGGTCTCGTGGAAGATCTATTACACGGTCACTGAAGATCAATGTCTGTCAGACAATGACGGGGATTGCAATGGAGGCAGCAATCCGGACAAGTACCCCGCGAGCACGATAACGTACTTCACCTATTCGCAGAAATATCTCTACAAGAATCCGACGGGCGCGGCCTGCACCGGAACCACCAAGCCGTCGAGCCTGGTGGGAGATACCTCGAACGCTTTCTGCATTGACCCGAATCACATTGCGCCATTGGATCAGTACTTCACTGATGTGGCAAACGGAACGTTGCCAAGCTTCTCGTATATCGAAGCTGGTTACAGCAACAACGATGAGCATCCGGGAAACGGGCAATCGATTCTGGCTGGACAGGCGCAGGTGGCGAACGTTATCGGCAAACTGATGGCAAGTCCGTCCTGGAGCGACTCTGTATTCTTCCTCAGCTACGACGAAGGCGGCGGGCCCTTTGATCACGTGCCTCCGGTGCCGACCCACACGAATGACAACACCGATGCCAGCCTGGGAGTCACGACTGACATCAGCAGCATTGCCGTGAATCCAGACGCATTCAACCCCTGCCTGGCGGACGGCAGCGTGCACTGCGATCTGGTGAGTACGGATCCGGGAGCGAACCCGACCGATGCTGCAGCCCAACAGGGCTTCGCAGCTCAGCTTGGTTTCCGATTACCGAACATGATCGTGTCGCCGTTTGTGCGCCGGCATTATGTCTCACACACGCCAATGGACCACACAGCTGTGATCAGGTTCGTGGAAGATCGGTTCATTGGAAATCACAAGTACTTGACCGCGCGCGATGCTGCACAGCCGAATTTGCTGGAGTTCTTTGACTTCACCAACACGCCGTGGGCGACACCGCCAACGAATATTCCAACGCCGGCTAGTCCCTCGAGTCTTGGATACAATCCGTGCACGCCGACCAACCTGGGACCGTAGGAACCTGCGGGAACCTGACCTAAAGGGATCGCAACGCCAGCTACTGGCAACAGGCGGGAGGCTTTTTCCTGCGGGCGCGGAGCTTCGAGTAGACGATCAGAACGAGAATGATCGCGGCCAGGGCAATTGCGGCGACTGCCTGCATAACGGAATCATATCTGAAAATCGAAGACTCTCTGCCTGCCCAAAAAAGTGAGCGGCTGATTTCAGCCGCTCAGTGTGCAGAGGAGGGATTTAGGCGTCGACAACATCCTAGCGATCGCGCGAAGGCGGGCTGTCACGGGAATGTAAATTTACGCGCTGAAAACGGTTAAGTTCCCGATCAGTGCGGTTGCGCTATTTACGGTGCAGCGTGGGACGACTGGGATCCTCATCGCCTGGAGTCTTGCTGGGCGTCTGCTCGGGTCCGCGCTGAATGAGGACTGGCTGCCCGGTATTCCCTTCGTCGACTTTACGACGATTATCGAGAGCGATTACCCGTGCTTTTATCTCCTGGAACTCGCTGGTGTCGACAACATAGTCAGCCCGCGGGGGAAGATATTCCTCGATCTCGTTCTGCGCGCGCTTGATGCGGTCTTCGGTCATGGGATGGGTTGAGAAGGCCTTGGAGATGAAGCTGTGCTTCCCTTTTTCCTGCGTCTTGAACTTCTCGAATAACTTCACGAATTCTTCCGGATCGTATCCGGTCTGATAGTCGTACTCGATGCCCAAAAGATCGGCCTCGCGTTCGGCATCCCGGCTGAATTTAAGAACGCCCATGGGCACGGCGAATCCCATCACTTCGCGTACGGCAAACACTGCCGGACCTCCAAACATCATGAGCGGAATGGAAGCCATGTTCATGATCTGATTGCGGGTGGCATTTTTGGTGGCATGACGCGCGGCAACGTGAGCGATTTCGTGCGCCATCACTCCCGCCAGTCCAGCTTCATTGTCGGCAGCTTCAATCAGTCCGGTATTCACGAAGAAGAATCCGCCTGGAAGAGCGAACGCGTTCACTTCATCGTCTTCGAGAACCTTGATCTGAAACGGAACGCGAGCGTCGGAATTGGCGACCAATCGCTGTCCCACGCGATTGACGTATTCGTTGATGACCGGATCCCGCACTACGCGTGCAGAGGCCTCGACCTGCTGCGCGAGATCGTGACCCATGGCGATTTCGCGATCCAGAGAATAAAAGTCGAGACCGGCTCCGACGTTGCGATTGCCGATCCGGGTAAGATCGTATTTCAAGTCGATTTTCTGCGTGGGGTGAGGCGAATGTACGGAGACCAGGCTGGGCGGTATCGACGGAAGACTTGCGGGTGAGCGGTGGAAAACGGTATCCGGGAAAACGGCAGTTGACGTCTTAGCTTCCGTTGGCGGCGTCTGAGCAAGCAACGCTGTCCCGAATAAGAGAAAGAGCAACGAGAGAGCGCGCCCAGTGTTCATAGGTCTTTCCGAGGAACGCTATTCCGGCAAACGATGTCCCTTAACTAACGACACGTTAGAACTCAAACATTACGAGGCCGTTGCTTCGAATTTGTTCAGCCGATCGAACGACCGGTCCCCACGACGGCAGATTGTATGAGAAATGGAGCTGAGACGGAATCCATGCAACGGTGGGTCGCGCAGCGAATTTTCCGATGGAAAGAATCGACAAAGTCGCGGGAGACAGCGCGCGAGTTTTGACCAGAGGCGCCCGAAAGAATTCGGACGCAAGAAATGACCCGAAAGCTATGCGCTTTAAGGTGCCTATAATAAACAACTTATATTGCTATTAGCAGGAGACACTCAGGTTCTTGACAAGGCGATCGCCCGTCCGGTACATTAGCACTCGCTGCTGTTGAGTGCTAGCAGCGACTCTCGATCCGAAAACCAGCCAGAATTACAGACCGGATCAACCCATCAATTTTGCAATGTTCAACTTGAAGACACAGTTCTGAAAGGAGTCTGAAGAATGGCAACAAAACTAACTCCCCTGCACGACCGGATCCTAGTCCGTCGCGTAGAAGAAGCTGAAACCACCAAGGGTGGAATCATCATTCCTGAAACCGCAAAAGAAAAGCCCCAAGAGGGCGAAGTCATCAGCGTGGGCAAGGGCAAGGTGAACGAAGAAGGAAAAGTTCATCCTCTCGATGTAAAGGCTGGCGATCGCGTTCTGTTCGGAAAATACTCCGGAAACGAAATCACCATCGATGGCGAGTTGTTCGTGATCATGCGCGAAGAAGAAGTACTTGGAATCCTGGAAGGCGCGACTAAGCACGCTGGCGCGAAGAAATAAGCGCCATTTTCGAGTTGGGAATGCAGATCCCTCGCCGCAATGCGGCTCGTGATGACAAAACGAGGATGAGGGCAGCAAATACGCACAGACATCAGAAGGAGATTAAGAGAAATGGCAAAGCAAATCGTTCATGGTGAGGACTCCCGCCAGGCAATCCTGCGCGGTGTGAATGCCCTTGCCGATGCAGTGAAAGTGACGCTCGGTCCCAAGGGCCGCAATGTCGTGATTGAGAAGAAATTCGGTTCCCCGACCATTACCAAGGACGGCGTGACCGTTGCAAAGGAAATCGAGCTGAAGGATACGCTCGAAAACACCGGCGCACAGATGGTGCGTGAAGTTGCCAGCAAGACCAGCGACGTGGCCGGTGACGGCACCACGACCGCAACCGTTCTGGCGCAGGCGATTTTCCGCGAGGGCGTGAAGACCGTGGCCGCCGGCGCGAACCCGATGGCGCTGAAGCGCGGCATCGACAAGGCTGTGACCCTGATCTGCGGCACCGTCGACAACGAAGGTACCCGTACCCCGGGCGCTCTGGACAAGCTGTCGCAGAACGTTTCAGGCGACATGAAGAAGATCGCCGAAGTCGGCACGATCTCCGCCAATAACGATCACACCATCGGCAAGATCATCGCCGAGGCCATGAAGAAGGTCGGCAAAGACGGCGTGATCACCGTGGAAGAGTCGAAGACGATGGAAACTCAGCTTGACGTCGTCGAGGGCATGCAGTTCGACCGCGGCTATCTGTCCCCCTACTTTGTTACAGATCCGGAGCGCATGGAAGCCATTCTCGAGAACGCGCTCATCCTGATCCACGAAAAGAAAATCTCTTCGATGAAAGACCTGCTCCCCTTGCTCGAGCAGATCGCCAAGGGCGGCAAGCCGCTCGTGATCATCGCGGAAGATGTGGAAGGCGAAGCACTCGCCACGCTCGTCGTGAACAAACTGCGCGGCACCTTGCAGGTTTGCGCCGTGAAGGCTCCTGGATTCGGCGATCGTCGCAAGGCAATGTTGCAGGACATCGCCATCCTCACCGGTGGCAAGGCCATCACCGAAGACCTCGGAATCAAGCTGGAGAACGTTCAGCTTGCCGATCTCGGACAGGCCAAGAAAGTGACCGTCGACAAGGACAACACCACGATCGTCGAGGGCAAGGGCAAGTCGGGCGAGATCGAAGGACGCGTGAAGGAAATCCGCAGCCAGATCGACAAGACCACCAGCGACTACGACCGCGAGAAGCTCCAGGAGCGCCTGGCAAAGCTCGTGGGCGGCGTTGCAGTGATCAAGGTCGGCGCGGCTACCGAAACCGAAATGAAGGAAAAGAAAGCCCGCGTGGAAGACGCAATGCACGCCACCCGCGCTGCGGTCGAGGAAGGCATTGTCCCCGGCGGCGGTGTTGCGCTGGTACGTTGCATCAAGGCTCTCGAGAGCCTAAAGCTGGATGGCGAAGAGCAGATCGGCGTCAACATTGTTCGCCGCTCGCTGGAAGAGCCTCTGCGTCAGATCGTTGGCAATGCCGGTGTTGAGGGCGCGGTCGTGGTTGGCAAGATTCTGGAGTCCAAGGATCCCAACTTCGGCTACAACGCTCAGAGCGGTGAGTTCGAGGACCTGATCAAGGCCGGTGTTGTCGATCCGACCAAAGTCACCCGCACTGCCCTGCAGAATGCTGGCTCCATCGCTGGCCTGATGTTGACCACCGAGGCGATCATCAGCGAGATTCCGGAACCGAAGTCAGCTGCTCCGGCTCCTGGTGGACACGGCGGCATGGGCGACATGTACTAAGAGGCTGTCGGCTGATCGCTATCAGCTATCGGCTAAAGCAGATCGAGCCCCGCAGAGATGCGGGGCTTTTTATTGCGAAGACTTGTCCAACCCGCGGAACTTACTTCAGCTTGCGGTCGGCCTCGATCGGAGCTTCGGGGACAATCTCCCCGGCGCCATGGCACTTCGGGCAAAGCTTACCGTTGGAGTCGGTGCGGCGTCCACGGCAGACAGGGCAAGGTTGCGCAGTCGCAATCAGTCGGAAACTCATATATATCCATCCTATCCTATACTGCCGAATTACTGCACCTCTCCTTGTGCTTTCGACCCCAAAACTGAGACACTACGGCGTTTGTTCAACCTAACCTAAGAGGTGTACCTGCGTGCCGCGCTGGCTCTCTTCCCTGTTATTAGCCGTTTCGCTTCTCGGTGCCTTAAACGCTCAAACCAAGCCACTCACTCAACAACAGGTCGATACCCGCGTCGAGAAGCTGCTCGGGCAGATGACTCTGGACGAGAAGATCGGCCAGATGACGCAGGTTCCCGGCGGATTCGTGATCGGACCGCTCAAACCGGAAGAACTGATTCGCAAAGGGCAGGACGGTTCCGTCCTTTGGATTACTGATCCCGTGGAGATGAATCGCTTACAGCACATAGCCGTCGAACAGACGCGCTTACACATCCCGATTCTCTTCGGACTCGATGTGATCCACGGTTACCGCACCATCTTCCCTGCTCCGCTGGCCATGGCAGCCTCGTGGGATCCGAAGATGGCCGAATCCGCTCAGACGGTCGCCGCGAAGGAGGCTCGCGCGGACGGCTTCGCCTGGACGTTCGCTCCCATGGTCGACATCGCCCGTGATCCGCGTTGGGGGCGCATCGTGGAGGGCGCGGGCGAGGATCCTTTCCTTGGCGCGGCGATGGCTCGCGCTCAGGTGAAGGGATTCCAGGGCGACGATCTGTCGAATCCCGATCATGTGCTCGCCAGTGTGAAGCATTTCGCCGGATACGGCGCGGCCGATGGTGGACGCGATTACGACTCCTCGTATATCTCCGACGACCTGATGTGGAACGTGTACCTGCCGCCATTCAAGGCCGCGCTCGATGCAGGCGTAGGAACTGTGATGAGCGCCTACATGGATCTGAACGATGTTCCTGCGACCGGCAATCGCTGGCTTCTGCACGACGTTCTACGTGAGAGCTGGGGATTTCAGGGATTCGTGGTGAGCGACGCCTTCGCCATCGACAGCCTGGTAAAGCATGGCTACGCGCGGGACCGTCTGGACGCCGCCTATAAAGGATTTAACGCAGGCGTCAACATGG
This sequence comes from Terriglobia bacterium, assembly GCA_963826275.1. Classification (GTDB taxonomy): domain Bacteria; phylum Acidobacteriota; class Terriglobia; order Terriglobales; family Acidobacteriaceae; genus JAJPJE01. Next base: position 279,103 of record CAWGWI010000023.1, read on the forward strand.
ACATGGCCAGCGGCACCTATGCAGAAAACCTGGCGAAGCTGGTAAAGGAAGGTCATGTTTCGACCGCGGAGATTGACGCGATGGTGCGTCCGATCCTCGCGGCGAAAATCCGCCTCGGTCTATTTGAGAATCCGTACGCGAAAATGAATTCGCAGCAGGTGGCGAGCGATCCTCATCATGCTGAATTAGCGCGCACCGCGGCACAACGCTCGATGGTACTGCTCCGCAATCAGGACTCGTTGCTCCCGCTGGCGAAATCCGGCAAATACTCATCGGTTGCAGTAATCGGACCGCTCGCCGATTCCGGCGACGATCAGCTGAGCATGTGGGGACACATCGGCAAACCGAATCCTCCTGTAAGCGTGCTGCAAGGCATCCGCAACAAGCTGGGAAATTCGGTCCGCATTGAATATTCCAAGGGCCCCAATATCTGGCGCGACTTCCCTTCTTTCTTCGAGAAAGATCTGCACATGCATTCCGACCCTGCGCAGAGTCCCGCGGAAATGAAGGCGGCAATCGATGAGGCCGTTGCGACGGCGAAACGATGCGATCTCGCGGTCATGGTGCTGGGCGAGGGTTCAGTGATGAACGCCGAAGCGGCCTCGCGTTCCTCCCTGGACTTTGTCGGCCAGCAAGAACAACTGCTGGAAGCGGTTGTGGCCACCGGAAAGCCGGTGGTGCTGGTGCTGATCAACGCGCGGCCAATCAATCTGACTTGGGCGTCTGAGCACGTGCCTGCCATTCTCGAAGCGTGGATGCCGGGTCAAGAAGGCGGCAACGCTGTCGCCGATCTGCTCTTCGGAGATGCAGTACCCGGCGGAAAATTGCCGATCACCTGGCCGCGCAGTGGGGCCAGATTCCGATCTACTACGCACATAATCTGACGCAGCAACCCGAGACCGCGCCGGACTTCAAGTCGCGTTACTGGGATTTGTCGAGCTTTCCGCAATATCCGTTTGGCTATGGTTTGAGCTATACGACGTTTTCCTACAGCAACGTAAAGGTGAGCACTGCGAATCCGAAGATCGGCGAAAGCTTTGAAGTTACCGCCGACGTGCAGAACACGGGCTCTCGCGCAGGAGACACCGTTGCGCAACTCTATATTCATCAGCAGGCGGGAAGCGCGTCGCGTCCGATGCGCCAGTTGAAGGGATTCGAGCGCATCACGCTGGCTCCGGGAGAGAAGAAGACAGTGCATTTCTCGCTCGGCAAAGACGAACTGAGCTACTGGAGTCCCTCGCTACGGAAGTGGGTCGAGGAACCGGAACAGTTTGATGTGTGGGTCGGTGAGGATTCGACGGCGAAGCTGCACTCGAACTTCAAACTTACGCCGTAGAAAAGACTCTTTATCACTGAATCGCAGACTTGCGGTCCGTATAATCCGCGACACAAGAGGCCGGAGGACATATATGGACCGCAAGGAATTCCTGCAGGGCTGCTGCGCCATGGTGTTTCTGACATCGCTCACTGGCAATGCTGAGACTAGCGAATCGCCAAACGATGCAAACCTGAAATTCATACAGAATTGGGTTTCGGATCTGATGGAGACCCTCGACTCGGACTTCCCTGAAGAACAGAAGATCAAGCTGATGGACGGGTGCGGCCGCGGTTGTTATCGACGCTTCACCTGGAAGCAGGACATCGCAGCGAAAGGGAAAGGCTCGCCGGAAAAGCTGATCGAGGCGCTGAAGGCTAATTTCGAAGTATGGCGCGAAGGAAACCTGGTGCATATTCGCTATGGCGCAGTAAACAGCTACGGATGTTACTGCCCCGCGGCAAAGTATCGTCCCGGCAAGTCGAAAGACATTCACTGCTATTGCACGCGAGCCATGCATCAGGCGATCTGGGAAGCCGCGCTCGGTAAGAAGCCGCAGATCGACATCCTGCAGTCGGTACGGCGCGGCGATCCTACGTGCCACTTCTTAGTACACCTTGCGTGACCCGACAGGGGCGCTGGACCGCTGCTCCTGTAGAATTCCCACATCTACTTTGTGGGGACATTTCAACGGATGAATCGGCACCTTGGGATTTTGATCCTGTTGTTAGCGGCTGTTCTGGAGGCAAGTGGCGATGCGCTGATCCGCGTCGCGTTGCACCGCCATGGGCTGGCGGCGCGCGCAGCTGCGTTTCTACTGGGCGCAGTGGTTCTGTTTGCCTATGGATACACAGTAAATGCTCCCGCCTGGGATTTCGGCCGTCTGTTGGGCCTGTACGTTGTCTTCTTCTTCGTGGTCGCGCAGGTCGTTTCCTGGCTTGCGTTTGGGCAAACGCCTTCGCGGGCGATTCTTTTCGGCGGTTCGCTCATCGTGAGCGGAGGGTTCGTGATCGCCTTCCTGCAGTAGCTTGGAAATCGACCGGAGAGCGACGTGAGTACCTGCTTGCCGAGGTGTGTTCCGCGTGGTTTAATCCTCTGCGGTCTGCGGTACAAACAATTCAGAGGAGAAAGCGATGAAGCGACTGTTTGCAATTCTAGTTGCATGCGTTCTGGGGCTTGGTATCGCGGTTGCGCAGGACGTCGCCAAGGACACAAAGGACGCCGGGAAAGACGTCGGCAAGGGCGCCAAGGACGTGGGCAAAGACATAAAGAAGGACACCAAGAAGGCCGGCCACGAAACCAAGAAGGTCGCCGACAAGACTGGCGAGACCACCAAGAAGGCGGCTGACAAGACCGGCGATGCTACGAAGAAGGCTGCGGAAAAGACAGCCGACACTACGAAAGTCGCCGCGAAAGATACGGGAAAGGCCACTGACAAGGCAGCCAAAGATACGGCCAAGGGCACCAAGAAAGTCGTAAAAAAGACCGGCAGTGACGTCGATAAGGGCGCAACCAAAGCCGCCGACGAAGTGAAGAAGTAGAGACGATTTCACAAAGGGGATAGGCTGAGACCCGTCCCCTTTTCTGTGACTCGGCTGCGCTAGTCGCGCGGCCCGACCTAAAACTTACAAACGGAACCTATCCTTGGCAAAAAAGTCTACGCCCGTTTCCAACAACTCATTTACAGCTCTAATAAGAAAAACAACCCTCTTGAGCCTGCTGGCAACGGTGTCTGCGTTGTCTCTCGCGGCTCAGCTTCCGAAGACCAATCAGGGATGGATCGAGTTCCGCTCGTTTCACTATGAAGGCAGCGTCCCTGAGAGTGCCATTGTCCGGGATTCGGAGCGGCAGTATGTCAATCCTATCCTCGCTGGCTTTTACCCTGATCCGAGTATTGTCCGCGCGGGCAACGACTACTACCTGGTCAACTCCACCTTCAGCTGGTTTCCGGGGGTGCCGATATTTCACAGCCGCGATCTGGTGAACTGGACACAAATCGGCCATGTGCTGGATCGCCCGAGTCAGTTGCCGCTCAAGGGTGCTGGAGTTTCCAGAGGCATTTTTGCGCCAACGATTCGGTATCGCAATGGCCTCTTCTACATGATCACGACCAACGTTTCCGAGGGCGACAATTTCTATGTAACGGCCAAAAATCCTGCTGGACCGTGGTCAGACCCGGTCGCACTTCCCGAGATTGATGGGATCGATCCGTCGTTCTTTTTCGACGACGATGGGCATGCCTACATTGTTCACAACGGGCCGCCGCCCGAGAACAAGTCTCTCTACTCTGGCCATCGCGCCATCTGGCTGTTCCCTTTTGACGAGAAGGCTGGCAAGATCTCCGGCCCTGGCAAAATCATCGTGAACGGTGGCACGGATATCAGTAAACATCCGGTATGGATCGAGGGACCTCATCTACTGAAGCACGGTGAGTACTACTATCTGATCGCTGCCGAAGGCGGTACAGAGGAGCGTCATTCTGAAGTGGTGTTTCGCAGCAAGGCAGTGACTGGACCTTATGAACCTTATAGCGGCAATCCCATACTGACGCAGCGCACATTGCCGGAAGGGCGGCCAGACCCAGTTACGTCAACAGGCCATGCGGACTTTGTTGAAACGCAAAAGGGCGACTGGTGGGCCGTGTTTCTCGGGTGCCAGCCTTATCGAGACGACTTTTTTAACACGGGCCGAGAGACGTTTCTGCTGCCGGTAAAATGGGTTAATGGCTGGCCGATTATCCTCAACGCCGGTAAGAGCGTTCCGCTTGTCGTCAACCGGCCAGTGTTGAAGGCCGCCGCTCCGCCAGCGATTCCTACGCATGGAACGTTCTCATGGACCGACACGTTTCGCGAAGAGCGGCTCCCTTACGTTTACAACACGCTTCGTACTCCCAGGTGAAGCCTGGTATCGCCTCGATGGGAAGTCCGGTTCGCTCTTCATTCAGCCGCGCGCGGAGGATCTGAGTTCAACGGGTGTCCCGTCCCTCATTGCGCATCGGCAGCAACATGCCAATTTCTCGGCGAGTGTGGAGTTAGTTTTCCAGGCAGACGATCTGGCATCTGATGCGGGACTGGTCGCGTTCCAGAACGAAACCCACTGGTATTTCCTGGGCGTGCGGCTTACACATGACGCGAGAGATACGAATCCGCACCGCACGTTGTTTCTGGAAAAAAGTAATGGCGAGCGCGAGAGCGTCGCTTCTCTTCCCCTAGCCGGCGGACCTGAGTAAAGTCACCTTGAAGGTTGACGGTCGAGGAGCTACGTATCGCTTCTCTTTCCTGACACCTGGCGGAAAGTGGCAGCAAGTTGGTGACGATCAGGATGGAACAATCTTGAGCACCAAAACGGCGAGCGGTTTCGTCGGAACCTATCTCGGGATGTTTGCCAGGTCGCCGAAATAGGCTGCCGAAGTAACTAGAGGCCCGCTAGACGGCAAGCCAGTTTCGTAAGCTTCTATCCGGCGACTTCGGCTTTGGTCTTCATTCCATGGCGTGCTAGCGCCATGTCCACGATCTCCCCGATTAATTGAGTGTAGTTACGACCCGACTTCTTGGCGGCCATCGCGAACTCCTGTGTGCTCGAGAGCCACGGATTCGGATTCGCTTCGATGACGTACACTTCCCCTTTTTCGGACAAGCGCATATCGATGCGGCCGTAGTCACGAAGCTTGACTGCTCGATACGCCGCTAGTGCGACCTTCTGAAGCTTCTCGACTGTCGCATCGTCCATGCCTTCGACCGGAGCCGACTTCGTGAGTTTGTAAGCGTCTGTATCTTTTTCGAACTTCACATCGAGACTGGCGATGCGCGGAGTTCCCTTTGGCAGCTTCGAAAGGTCCAGCTCCACAAGTGGCAGCGCTTCGGTATTCTCGTAGCTGCCCAGAACGCCTCCGTAGATCTCTCGTCCTTCGATGTATTCCTCGATCAGCGCCGGAGAGTCGAACTCGTCCTGAATGTATTCGACCCGCTCCATGAGTTCTTTCACGCTGCCGACTACGGCATCGGCGCCAATACCGATCGATCCATCTTCCCAAACGGGCTTTATGATCAGCGGGAACTTGACGTCATGCGCATGATCGAGCTTGCCGCGATAGGAAGTCGCGAAGAACGGTGTCTGAATGCCATAGAACGCGAACATCTTTTTCGCGATCGCTTTGTCCTGCGCGAGAAAATGCCCATGGGGACCGCTACCCGTATAGGGCATGCCGACAAGGTCCATAAACGCTGCGACGTTCATTTCCTTGGTGTCGTCGCCGCCATAAGATTCGATCAGATTGAAGACGAGATCGGCGCCACACTTGGGCAGCGCGGAGAGCGATTGCATACGGCCGTCGAGCACCTGGTAAAAAGGCTCATGGCCGAGTTTCTGCAACGCTTCGAAGATTTCTTCGCGATCGTGCTTCTCCTTTTTCTTCTTGCGACGCTTCTTTGTGCTACGGCGTTTCGGTTTTTCCGGTTCCGGCTCAGCGACGGGCGGATCTTCTTCCCACACGTCGTAGAGAACCGCGACTTTCAGTTTGTCACTCATCAAGAGCTCCAGTGTGGGCCCAACTTCATACTGTGATGTATCTCACGGCTGAACAAACTTTCCGCGCGTCAGATAATTCATAGCGAGCGTGGTGGCGTAGGCGGTCAATTCCGTCAGTTGATCGGTCTCCCGCGCAATCTCGACGCGCAAATCCAATTCCGCCACTTTCCCCTGGATCGACTCAATCAGGCGCTTGATCAGCGGCCGCGGCACACCAGTCCAATACGTGACCTTGTCGATGAGCGCCTTGCGGTGCTCGCGAATCAGATCGGCCGCAGGACGCACGCCTTTACGACGCCGCTTCGACGCATTGAACAGATCCACCAGATCCGTGTTCAGCGGCAGATCCGCGATCACTGCGCCTTCATCACTCGAGCGTTGATAGAACTCGGCGACGGTCGCTTCCATCTCTTCCACGGTGATATCGGTGCGTCCGCGCTGGCGAATCGGATCTATCTCGCCAACTTGCCGCGCGATGCGATCAACGTACTTCAGCTTGGCCATGGCACGCCATCCCCGGTATCTTTCCCGCCAACGGGAGCCAGGGGTCATCCAGACAGCGAAGGTTTCGGCGAAGTCCTCGTCGGGATGCTTTTGCGCATACCAGCCTGCGATGTGCCGCACATAGCTTCGCGAAAACGGGATCGGGCGATACGCATCCCGATATGGGCGGCGAAATGATCCGAACAACTCACGCCACTCGGGAGTCTTGAACAACTCGTAAGCGTAGTTGAAGGCGTGTCCCGCCTCATGACGCATGTACATCATGATTTCGCGCGAGTCTTCAAGATCGTTCATCTCGCGCTCCAAACGAGCGAGGTGCGGATCGGCCAGATAGAACGGAATCCCGATTACCGGCTCCCCCGAGGGACAACCCCACTCGTCTGAGAGATAGCAACGCGGGCCGGAACTTGGTGATGCCTTTCTTCTCGAGCTCACGATAGAGCTGCTGGACGAAACGCTCGAGCGGAGAGCCGTCGAGCCGGAGTCCGAGTTCGCGAATCGGCTTACTGAGAATGTCCTGCGTTTCGGCAGCGGGTTTTTCGAAGGCCTGCATGGAGTCAGTAGAAAGTAACCTGCTTCTGGCCGTGTACCCTAGATGACGGGGGAACACGTACCTTTAAGGTTAGCAGGGGATGCGCGAGTCATCCCTCAATTATTACATTGTACGTTTGTGGTATACCATTGCTGATAAATGTCTTAGCTTTCTGTTATGAAGTAACCAGTAGCGCAACCCTAGATTTCCTGCTATGATGGGTTCGCGTTTAGATACCAGCGGTTCTCGAGCAAGTCTCTTCGAAGTCACCTGCCTGCAGTACCCTCCGGTAACACGCAATATCAAGAAAAAGGAATTTGCAACACAATGGAACAAGGAACAGTTAAGTGGTTCAACGACTCTAAAGGCTATGGTTTCATTACCCGTCAGAATGGCGAGGATGTATTCGTGCATTTCTCGGCGATTCAGTCACAGGGTTTCCGCAGCCTCCAAGAGGGTCAGGCAGTACAGTTCAACGTCGTAAAGGGCGCCAAAGGCTGGCAGGCCGAGAACGTCCAGGTAATTTAAGAACTTCAGAAAATTCGGAAACAAAGGGCAGCTTCGGCTGCCCTTTTCGTTTTTGGGAGCAGGTCCTTATAACTGTCTCTGAGTCCGCAGAGTTCCGCGAGAAACACTAAAGTACAGCGCCTGAAGGCCAATACGCCTTCGTGACCTACAAACGATTACCGCCGCGACCTAGGCTGTAGTGAGAAACGAGGTCCGCAATGGTCCTGGCGTCTGCTCCCCAGCCCGACCGAACCGCGGCCGCGCGCGCTTTCGCGCGCAGCCTGAATATCGTGCTCGAAACACGTGCGACTTTACGGCGCGAGCCACCGGCGGTCAGAAGAACAACTCGATCTCGCATGGAACGATCTTCAGCAGATGCTGACCGGAAGCAGCGGACTTCTGCTGGGCGTTGCCGGACCCAAACTTTTACTGGACGGAGTTCCGGTGGAAACGGGACCTGCCGAAAAGAGCTTCGCCCAACTTGCTCAGCGCAGCGGGAATCTCGAGCATTCACTTCTCACCGCAGGCTCAGCGCGATCGAATTCCGACACCTGGTGATGGGCTTTGCGGAGTCTAAGCCGGCTGCCTTATTGGAAAGCTTGAAGAGCTCACTCGGCAGTAACAGCGGAATCAAAGTCAACGAAGTTAAATTCATTGCGCACGACAGCGGAAACCCCTCAACGGTAGCCGCAGAGATCGCTGCCGCCACGCTCGGCGGCGTTCCCGGCCACATGGCCGAGTGGCTCACCGATCCCAAGAAGTTGCTGCAGCTGATATCCGCGGCCGAGGGAGCGCACAGCGCTACACAGGTCGGCCAGATTGTGGCTGCGCATGAAGCGGAAGTAAGGGCTCCACTTCACGAAGAGGATGTGCTGGGTGTCATCCGGTTTTTATCCACCTGCGGGAACACCGGAAACGGGCAAGTGGCCCTGGAGAAATTGAGCTCCGAAGCACAGCAGATTCCGTCGGGCGGATACTCTGCACTCTACCAGGCACTCTATTCAGCGGCCAGTACGGCATTCGATGGCCAGCAGAAAATGCCAGACCTGCTCGAACTTGCTGAGCATCTGGCGATCCGCTATGCCGTGGAAAGCTACGAGCGCGGCGACGTCAAGTACAACGCCATTCACCAATCGCTCGAGCGCATGACCAAAGAACTGGACTCGCTGCGCCGGATCTTGCGCCACCAGGAAGACAAGATGGCGCGCGCAGGAGTGGCTGCCGAATCACACTCGGACATCCTGGACAAACAATTCTGGGCGACGGTTCCCGATTGGGCGAAACGAAATGTGCTGCTCTCCGACGATTCGTGGTGCGTTCCGCCGCGCAATATACGGAGCTATGTTGAGCAACTGATCGGACGCCGGGACGTCCCCAGTTGCACCAAGATCCTTCGGACCTATCTGCGCGGTTTGGAAAACACCGATCCGGAAGCGCGCCGCAAAGCCTCCATCGGACTAACCGAAATGGCTGATCTCTACGGCCGGGGCGAACCGGGTCTTTTACAGGCCGCAATTTTGGCCTCGGGACGCCAGTTGAGCCGTGAGAATGAAGCAGAATTGCGCACGCTGATGAGCGCCACGTTCGTGCGCCTTGGACAGGAGGCGCTCAACGCGCGCGATTACGCTGCGGTGGAACAATCGATGGCTAGCCTGCAGCGGATCGAAACGCAGTTGCCCTCGGTTGCTCAGGACATACGGCCACGGATCTCGGTACAGAATCGCCTGCGGGAGTTTGTTGCGGAAGCCAGCCGAAGTGGCGTGCCGGCACAAGGATTGGCTGATGTCTTGCGCCGTACTCCGAAAGCCGCAGCCGAAGAGGTGGCGCAGCAGTTCGCGAAAGCGTCTACCCGCGACGAGTGCGGGCGTTTCGTCAACGTACTGATGCAACTAGGCAACGACGCTACCGGGCACCTGCGTGACATGTTTTTGAAGAGGACGGTGCAAGAGTCTCTGCAATCGCTGGCATTGCTGAGCAGGATCGATATGCCACTGTTGCTGTCGGAGATTCCGAGCAGGCTTGGACTTTGGAATCGTCAACAACAGGACACCGCAGTTCGAATGATCGCGATGGCCGGGTCGGAGGCGCGCGGCGAACTGCTGCTAACGATGCTGGACTACCTTGATCCGCTCATCCTGCCGCTGGCTATCGATGAAATTGGATTCAGCGGTGAGAATCTGCCTGCGACCAAGTTGACCGAACTGGCTTCAGGTAGCGGTAAAGCTGCATCGGCGCCTTATCTGCGGGTGAAAGCCATCGAAGCACTTGCAAGGTTACGGATGCGATCCGCGGAACCGCTAGTGACGGACATCCTCTCCGCACGCAAGTTCCTGGCGTGGATGAATCCGCGCGAATTGCGAGTTGCGGCAGCGCAGGCTCTGGAGAAGCTGAATCCTGTGCGCGCCAGCGAGATCGTGCCGAAATCTGGACTGTCCCAGCACGATCTGACAATTCGTCCACTGGACGGAACAGCGAAAGCATGGGTTCGTCAGAGACGTTATCCGCGAGTCTCGCCCGAGACTGCGCTGAACGCTATGGCTGTCAGTTCTAAAGGAAAAGCGGCGATATCTCTTTCCGCCCTCAGTCTGGGCGGCGGACTTGCGGTGAAACAAAATCGAGTACAGCTCGGCACAGATGCTGTGCTGGAAATGCAGGTTGGAATGCGAACCTTGCGAAGCCGGGTTCTATTTCATGAGGTCCCCGGCGGAATTAGTTTTGAAATCGCAGATATTACGCTGGATGAACGCACACGCCTGCGCCGCTTGATCAGCACCCAGATGTCGCAGTCGGGCACGGTTCAGGCGCGAGCGGCCGCCATGGCTTAACGCTCCTGCCGGGATCGCCAAGAGCTAGTACCCTTTGCGCTTGTCGACCACGCCGAGCAACGGCTTCCCTGCCAGAAAACGTCGCAGATTTTCGCTGAAGAAATCGAACTGCCGATCCCAAATTTTGTCCGTCATGCCCGCTACATGCGGCGTGATGATGACGTTCTCCATGCCCCATAGAGGTGAATCGGCAGGCAGGGGCTCGGTTTCGAAGACGTCGAGCGCGGCGCCGCCTATTCTTTTATTTCCCAGAGCTTGAATCAACGCGGCTTCGGCAATCAGCGCTCCACGTCCCACGTTGATGAGCCACGCATCCGGCTTCATCGTCCTCAGGCGTTCCGCGTTCATGAGGCGCTGCGTTTGGCCGGTAGTGGGAGCGGCGAGGACTACGAAGTCTGCTTCTTTTAGCATGCGCTCGAGTTGATCAGATCCGTAGACAGCGTGCCGTGATCGCTCGGGCGAATCCGCGGGAAGCCAATCGATTCCAAGCTGAGGATGCTCTCTGACAGCAACAACACGCATGCCGACCGCCGATGCCATGCGCGCAACATCGCGACCAATCGCTCCGACGCCAACTAATCCGAGCGTCGCGCCGTCAATCTCGCGCGGACGCGGATGTTGCTGCCACAGATCCTCCTGTCCCCAGTAGCGCTTCTGCTGATAGCGAACGTCGACGTCAATGCGTCTGGCTGCAGCAAAGATGAGTGCCATCACGTGCTGCGCAACGCAGTGGCCGTGAACCTCGCTGGCATTCGTGAGAACTACATCGCTGTTGATGAGTTCAGGAAACAGTAGTTGATGGACAGCAGCGGCGGTCGAGTAAATCCATCGCAGTTTCTTCGCGGCGCGGAACTGCTCAGGACGAAGCGAAGCTGCGATAATGACGTCCGCATCCGCGACATAGTCTTCAATATTGTCGTAGTTGGGACGGTAGACGAACTCGATATCCGGGAATTCACGCCGCAATCGGTCCATAAAAGACTGCGGCGCATTCCAGAGCGAGAAGTGGTATTGCGTTACCACCACGACTTTCATACTCACCCGATCTTACTTACTCTCAGGTCGTGTCCTGACATTTCCTTCGGTTGTGGCACACCCAACATCCCCAACACCGTCGGCGAAATATCCTGCAGCGCGCCGTCTTTGCGCAGGGTGAATTTGCTGCCGTCTTCCGACACAACAATGAACGGAACCGGATTCGTGGTGTGATACGTATGCGGGCCGCCAGTTACCGGATCGACCATCATCTCGGCGTTGCCGTGATCGGCGGTAATCAGCATGGCGCCGCCGTGCTGCTTCACAGCCTGGTAGATGCGTCCCAAACACGCGTCCACGGTCTCGACCGCCTTAATCGTCGGCGCCAGCTTGCCTGAGTGGCCAACCATATCGGCATTGGCGAAGTTCACCACAATCACGTCGAAGGCATTGTCGTTGACGGCCTTCACAACATTGTCGGCGACTCCCTCGGCGCTCATCTCCGGTTTCAGATCGTAAGTCGCAACCTTGGGAGACTGAACGAGCATGCGATCCTCACCCGGGAATGGTTTCTCTACACCTCCGTTGAAGAAATAGGTCACGTGGGCGTACTTCTCCGTCTCAGCCACGCGCAAGTTGCGCATGTGCACGTTGGCCATAACGTTGGCGAGAATGTTGTCGAGCGATTCCGGCGGGACAACGTATGGCAGCGTGAACTTGGGATCGTACTGCGTCATACAAACGTATTTCAGGTTGTTCGGCACGCGCGTGCGCGGGATGACGGCGTCGAGCCCTTCGGCATCAGGCAGATCGCGCCCGGCGTCGGCGGTCACGCCGCTGTTACGGCACAACGCTCGGGTGATCTCGCGAACGCGGTCGGCGCGAAAGTTGAAGCAGATACAAGAGTCATCGTCGCGAATCGTTGCCAGCGGCTCGCCCTTGTTGTCGGTGCAGACGAACGGCATGATGAACTCATCGGTCACTCCTTTGTTGTACGAGTCCTTAATTCCCTGCACCGGATCGACAAAGCGGGCGGCGCCACCGTTGCCGGTTACCATCACGTCGAAGGCTTTGGCGACCCGATCCCAACGCTTGTCACGGTCCATGGCGTAGTAGCGTCCGGAGACAGTAGCGATTTTGCCCACGCCGTACTCGCGCATCTTCTGCTGGAGTTGATCGACGTATCCAGCACCATTGTTGGGAGGCGTATCGCGTCCGTCCATGAAACAGTGGAGGAATACGCGCTCGACTCCCTGCTGCTTGGCCATTCGCAACAATGCGTAGATATGTGCCTGCTGGGAGTGCACACCGCCGTCGGAAACCAGGCCGAAGAGATGCAATCGCCGGCCACTGGTGCGGGCGTTCTTCATGCAATCCTTCAGCACGGGATTCTCAAACAACTGGCCGTTCTCGATCGCCATATCGATGCGAACGATATCCATGTATACGACGCGTCCGGCGCCGATATTCAGATGGCCGACTTCGCTGTTGCCCATCTGTCCCTCGGGCAATCCTACGTAGCGTCCGCTGGTGTAGATCAGCGTATTCGGGTATTCGGTGAGAAGTTTGTCGTAGGTGGGCTTTCGGGCCAGGGCGATCGCATTGTTTTCGGTCTTAGGGCTATAGCCCCATCCATCAAGAATGATCAGGACAAGAGGTTTTGGTTTCGGCATTCTTCTTCCTAGGAAAATGTGAACCGAGAATTCTAAATGATGGGTGTGCAATTCCCGATGAGCGTAGGGATTCGGCTGTAATAGTGGCGATGGTAGAGTCGTCTACACTTAAGACGTGTTGTATTCCTAGACAGACTATGCGAACCGCCATCCTCTTGATTCTCGCGGCTTGTGCTGTGCTCGCCCAAGACACAGCCCGGACTAGTACGTCGACAGCGGCGCCGGAAGTCCGGCAGAAACTCACCGCTACCGAGATCATCGATCGCTCTCTGAATAAGTACCGTGAGAATCTCGACGTTCAACATAACTACCTTTTTCGCCAGCGGGAAGTGAACCAGGAGCTCGACAGCAAGGGACAAGTGAAGAAAATTGAGATCCACACCTATGAAGTTTTTATGCCTTGCCGGGGTGACTGGTACGAGAAGCTGGTCGAAAAGGATGACAAGCCGCTGAATGACGGTGAGCAGAAGAAAGAAGCTGAGAAGCTCGACAAGTATTGTGCCGAACAAAAGAAACACGAAGAACAGCACCAGCGCGACCTAGAGAAGTGGAAAGAAAAACACGCGGATGATGGCCAGCCACCTCCGCTCGATAAGGAAGAACGGGACGAGCGCGAAATTGCAGACGGCATCAAGAATGTCTACAACTTCAAGCTCGATGGAGAGGAGAAAAGAGACGGGCGCGACGTCTATATCATTTCTGCCGAGCCAAATCCGGCGTACAAACCGGATAAGCGCTGGGAGCACCTGCTGGCCAAGATGCGCGGTAAGCTATGGATCGACGCGGCCGACTACCAGATGGTGAAAGCCGAGGCTGATTTGTTCGATGACTTCCACGTTGGCCTGTTCCTCTTCAAACTGAATAAAGGCGCGCACTTCGAGTTCGAGCAGACTCGGATCAACGGCGAGACCTGGCTACCGAGTCGTGAATATCTGAAGGGCAGTGGACGGGTGGCGTTTGTCACCGGACGCTTCCAGCAGAACACGACGTACAGCGACTATCGAAAATTCAGAACCGACACCAAGATCACCGGCGTAATCGGCGAGGCGGAGCGCACTCAGCCACCGGCGAATGCCGATCCACGCTGATCGCGGTGCGCTTGGCCGTGGCTAATTCTTGGATTGAGGAACAACTGGCCCGGAATCCCCGAAGATCTCGCGCGCGCGCTGCTGCATTTCTTCCATGGATTTCATCATGCGTTCCTGCATTTTCGGACCGATGATCGTCATCGCTTCCTGCGAAACGTTGGGAGAGATATCCAGCAACTTCTTTCCCGCGGGGGAATGATAAAAGTCGGTGATGCCCTTCACGTCGGCCTTGGTCAGGTACTTGGCATAAACGGGCGCGAAATCTTCGATCATCTCTGCAACCGGGTAGATGTTCATGGAATGCCGCATCTCCTCTTCCATGAAATCGTGGAACTGCTTCTGCTTTTCCGGTGTAAGGGCCTTGTAGTCAGAGCGCTGCATCATCTGGTTTGCCATGCCTTGAAACTGCTGGGCCACGCTCTGCTGAATGCCCTTCATCTGCTGTTCGAAGCGCATCTCCTGGAACATCACCATCACATCTTGTTTTGTGGCGGGCTGGCTAGTATCAGCGGCTTGGCCAAATGTGAGTGACGACAGAAAAAGAACGACGATGACGAAACAGGCCTTGCGCATTTACAGCCTCCGTTTCCCCGATTGAGACTTATGTTGCGAACCTTACCATAGCCCGCGTTCGCTTCGCAGTGCTTGCATCCATAACCTGGACAAAGAAAAAAAGCGGCGGACTAATGTGCCGCCGCTTGCAGTTTTTTCGAATTCAAAGAGTCAGGCGCTGGCTTTCGCCTTGGCATCGCCGTGGTAGTTCAACGCTTTCAGGCCCAGGAACCGTGCGGCAGATCCGAGCTCTTCTTCGATCCGCAGCAACTGGTTGTACTTGGCAATACGGTCAGTGCGGGAAGCAGAGCCCGTCTTGATTTGACCTGCGCCCGTAGCAACAGCCAGGTCGGCGATGAAGGTGTCTTCTGTTTCGCCCGAACGGTGCGAAATGACCGACGTGTAGCCATTACGCCGCGCGAGATCAATCGAATCCAGTGTCTCTGTGACCGTACCGATCTGGTTGACCTTGATCAAAATAGAATTGCCAACGCCCTTGTCGATTCCCTGCTGCAGGCGCTTCACGTTGGTGACAAACAGATCGTCGCCGACCAACTGAATTTTGCTCCCGACTTCATCCGTCAGGATCTTCCAGCCCTTCCAGTCATCTTCGGCCAAGCCGTCTTCGAGCGAGACGATCGGGTAGTCCTTTACCCACTTCGCCCAATAGGCAGCCATTTCTTCGGGAGTCTTTGTCTGCTTGTCGGACTTCTTGAACACGTACTTGCCATCCTGGAAGAACTCGCTCGCCGCAGGATCCAAGGCAATCGCGATCTGCTCGCCCGGCTTGTACCCGGCCAACTGAATCGCTTCCAGTACAACGTCAATCGCTTCCACATTCGATTTGAGCGATGGCGCGAATCCACCTTCGTCACCTACGGAAGTGTTGTAGCCACGCTTCTTGAGCACGCCCTTCAACGTGTGGAAGACTTCAACGCCCCAGCGCAGCGCTTCCGAGAACGACGGCGCGCCTACGGGCATTACCATGAATTCCTGGAAGTCGACGTTGTTATCGGCGTGCGCTCCGCCATTCAGAATGTTCATCATCGGAACCGGCAGCAAACTCGCGTTCACGCCACCCAGGTAGCGGTACAACGGCATTTCATAGAGGTTCGCTACCGCGCGGGCGGCGGCCATTGAAATCGCAAGAATGGCATTCGCACCCAGGCGGCTCTTGTTCTCGGTGCCATCGAGTTCGATCATTTTCTGATCGAGAGCGCGCTGGTCTTCCGCATCTTCTTCAATCAGAGCGTCTGCGAGTTCGCCGTTAATGTGCTCGACGGCCTTGGTTACGCCCTTGCCCAGATAACGGCTTTTGTCGCCGTCCCGCAGCTCGACAGCCTCATGCTCTCCGGTGGAGGCGCCACTGGGAACGGCTGCGCGGCCAACCGCACCGCTGGTCAGGAAAACTTCTGCTTCTACCGTGGGGTTGCCGCGCGAATCCAGGATTTCGCGGCCGCGAATATCTGCAATGAGTGTCATGCCTGTCCTCGTGTGCCGCATCGTTTGAGCGGCCAGATAAGAATTGAAATGAGTGCGCCGTCAGATGGACCGGAGCCAGCTGGTTCTCGTCCGCGTGGGACTCGAAACTATCGATTATACGTGATGACTTTCCGAGAACGCGTGATGAGCAGCACATCTCAACTGAGAGTCCTGCAAATTGCAGTGCGCCCCTCGAATGACATTGTTGAGCCTGATTCTCCGATGGTTTCCATTGTTGTTTGGGTTTCAGGAGGTGTTTTACGCTCCGCTCATGGAGTACAGCATGAAGATGAAGAAGATCTCCCTGGTCACAGCGTTTCTACTCTCCGCAGCGTTCGCGATTGCGCAGCAACCAGCAGTCACCGAGATTGCCACTGCAAAACCGTCGGCGGACAAACTGACGGTTACGGATATTCCGCCCGCCGCCGCAGGCGCTCTTTCGCTGCCAGCCGGAACCGCAATCCGCATGAAGATCGACAACTCCATCTCGACATTGAACCGGCGTGGCGATCGCTTCTCTGGAAGGGTTACGGAAGCGGTGTCGTACGAGGGCAGAGTGATGATTCCGGTGGGTTCAACCGTGCAGGGCGATGTGCTGCGAACCAGCTCTCCCCGGCGGTTCAAGGGAAAGCCGATGATTGACCTGCATCCGGAGCTCGTAACATTGCCATCGGGTGAGTCTTATCTGATCTCAGCTACCGTCGTGGATACTGGTGATCCGAAGGCTCTCGACGTAAATGAAGAAGGCCAGATTCGAGGATCTGGACACTCGCGCAGCGATTTTGTAATCGGAGGAATTGGGACAGGATTTGGCGCAGGCATTGGTGCGCTCGCCGCCGGACCAGAAGGTGCGTTGATCGGAGCTGGGATTGGTGCGACGGCTGGGACGGTTCGCTGGCTGGTAAACCGGAACGAAATGACGATTCCCGCCGGAACAGAGTTGATTTTGGAGTTAAACCGTCCGATGGATACGAGTCAGGGCGCGGCGAAATAGTGTCATCTGGTCTCGCATCGAAGTTCACCCCCATCCAACGCAAGGACGCATTGGATGGGCATTCTTAACTTCACTTCATCGATAGATATTTCGCGCCAGTTCGTCTTCTTCTTCAACTACTTTCAGAGCGAGAACACCTTCCAGCGGCAGCGCGTCCAAGGGAAGTCCGTCCGTCCACAGACTGAATCGCAGGCCGAGGTGCGCTCCCGGAGCGATTCCCAGTTCTTTCAACGGCAATCCAAATTCAAATGCGCGTCGCTGCTCGGCCAACGCGACCACAGTACCGGGCTCAGAGCGCAGAACGTGGCGTTCGTGGCCATTGCGAAGGGACCAGCCTTTTAGACTTCCGGCAACCTCGGCCTTGAGTTGAAATCGGACTGGCTCCTCGGCCCGAATGGCATCGGGCGCAACTACCTCGATGTCGACCGCGATGAAGAAAGGCTCTGCCGGCATGGCGCCCGCGAAGTCCAGGCGTCCGTATAGATGTTCTTCATCCACACCCGCATAAATCGCGTCGAGGAGAAACTGTTTGCCGTGCATCGCCCCGGAATGCCGGTCGGCTGTGTACATGGCTGCGCCAAGCCAGTCGAAGTAACGCGGAGACTCGCTGCCAATGCGGGGATGAATGAAGGCAGTCTGCAAGATCGCTTCCGGACGCACGGCGCTGACTGCGATGGGTTGCGCAAGATACGACGGGGCCTCGGCTCCCAGCGCCTGGTACACGTTGGAAAGATGCTTACGATACAGTTCATCGAACTCGCGATCATTTGCCGAATGATGCTCAGGACCGTACCACCAGTTCCAATCGCTTCCTTCGGCAATCATCAGTTCTTCGAAGGCAAGTTCACGCTGGGTGTCCGAAACCGCTGGTGAACGGTGCTCATAAAACTCGCGTGCGGCCGTCAGGTAGTCCCATGCGCGATTATCTTCCGGAGCGCCGATCCAGACATTGAAATTGGCATTGATCCACGAACCCGGAACCAGTGACTTAAGCTGCGGATATTCCTCCTGCCGATCCAGCGCTTCGCCTATGCTGAGCGCCTCGATTTGCGGATCCTGCTGAAAAGCGTCGTAGACGCGGCGCAGGAACTCGCGACCCGATGCCGGATAGAACTCCCAGGCGTTTTCGCCGTCGAGGATGATCGGAACAAGCGCGTCTTTGCCCGCCGTAAGCACTGGCTGTGCAGCTTCTTTGATGTTCTTGATGAAATGATCGCAGGCTTCTTTCGCGGGCATGCCGGAATAAACAAATCCGATCAGGTCGGAAAGACTGTGGTCGCGGAAGACCAGCCGCATTTGCGTGCTGCCCTGGCGGTATAGGTAGCCCTGATAGAGTTCATCGGCATTGCTGGCCGAGAGGTGTCCGGTACTGCTGCGATCAAATGCGACCCCCAATGAGCGTCCGAGGACGCCCTCATCGGTGGCCATCCACTGAACACCCAGTTCATGAGCGATAGTGATGACTTGCTCAGAGACGCTTCCTTCCGATGGCCATACGCCGCGCGGGCGAACCCCAAACAGCTTCTCGTGCAGGTCGAGTCCACGTTTTAGCTGCTCGCGCGCATCTTCGGGATGCTCAAACTGCTTCTGCGGCAGCGGAAGATTGGGGGACGAGACCCTGCCCTGATCCGAATCGCACAGCAGCGGAAGAATGGGGTGATAGAAGGGCGATGTCGAGATCTCAATCCGCCCCTTCTGCGCAGCCTCGCGGTATGCAGGGAGAACGGACGCCTGTATTTTTTGCTCGAACTTGCCAACGAACTGCTGATCCTCGTAGGAGAAATCGCGGCCTTTGTGAATCAACGCCCGTACGTCCGGGTTCAGCAAGTAATACTCGTCGAACCAGGCGATCTGGGAGAGCACCTGCAGGTCGGTGAAATCTTGCGCGCGGAACGACGCCACCGCGCGATCCACATTCTGGCCGGCACTCTGAAATCGTCCCCACAGTTCCTGATACCGTGGATAGCGGCCAATCAGGTGATTCGTGTTTGCCTGGAAGAGATATGTGAGAGCGAATCGCTTCTCCGGGGGCGTAAGATCGGCCGCCGGCTTCATGGCCACGTCGAGGAACGGATCCCGCGCAGTACCCGAGACGTATTCCTCGATCTGTGTCAGCAGCGATGGGACAAGATTGAAGGTCTGGTGAACCTCGGAGAATTCACTCAGCAACTTCACCATTCCGTAGTAATCCTTGAGGGCGTGCATTCGCACCCAGGGCAGGCGATAGGTACCTGTGGCCAGATCCTTGTAGAACGGCTGGTGCATGTGCCAGAGAAAAGCGACGCGAATAACGGGCATTGTTTTTAGTTTTGCAGGTTTGTTCCTCAAGTGGCAAGTTCTAGTGTGAGGGAACGGCCTCTCCCCAGCGAAATACCTCATCCGCGGCACGGCAGAGGCAGACGCGCCTACCGAAGCATCTCTCGTTTTAGCGAGCCATTCCCTTCTGCTAGACTCGAACTACAGGCTATCTGAGCCATGCGCATTCTGACCCGCTATATTCTGCGCGAGGTGACCTCGCACGCGCTGATCGGCGCACTGATCTTCACTTTCGTGATCTTCATGCGCGATCTGGCTCGGATCCTGGAACTGGTGGTCAGAAACAGCGCTCCGCTTCCCAGTGTCGCCCAGCTCTTCCTGTTTACGATTCCAACGGCACTTACGGTCACGCTGCCAATGGCCGTCCTGGTTGGGATTCTGATCGGCCTGAGCCGGCTGGCCGCCGACAGCGAAGTCACCGCGATGCGCGCGATGGGCATGGGCTCGTCCACGTTCTTGAAGATTATTTCGATCTTCGCGGTAATAGCGTGGATGATCGCGCTCGCGAACAACCTCTACATCGCGCCACGCTCCGCAGCGGCTCTCAGCGACTTGCAGGACAAGCTAAAGACCTCCCAAGCGTCCTTCGAAATCCAGCCGCGTGTCTTCTATGAAGATTTCAAGGACTACGTTCTTTATGTGCAGGATTCACGCAGCGGGACCGGTGCCGCTCAGTGGAAAGGCGTGTTCCTGGCAGACATCTCGAATCCAGCGACGCCCAAGATCACGCTAGCGGAGCGTGGAGTGGTAGTTAGCGAAGGACCAGACAAGCTACGGCTGCATCTGGAGAATGGTTCATCGCAGGAGACAGTTCCCAAACAACCGGAACAGTATTCGATCTCGACATTTTCCCAGTCCGATATTCCGATCCAGCTGCCGACTTCAAATTCTCAGAACCAGGTAACTTTGCCGGTGGCAGAGCTCTCGACTCCGGCACTCCTGGAGAAATCGAAAACGGCCGACGAAGCCCATCGGCGGCTCTATCTGATCGAGTTCCACCGGCGGCTCGCACTGCCCACGGCGTGCCTGGTGCTCGCGCTGGTAGGAATCCCGCTGGGACTGTCGGCGAAGAAGGGCGGTAAGTCCACGGGATTCGTCCTGACCATCGGCCTGGTGTTTCTCTACTACTTCCTGTCACTCGCGGGGATGTCATTTGCGAAGTCCGGCAAATTGCCGGTCGGTCCTGCCGTGTGGATGGGAAATATCGTCTTCTTCTTTACCGGGCTGGTGTTGCTGTGGCGAGTAGACCGGATGCCGATCGAGATCGGAACACTCAAGGGTGCCTGGAATCGATTGCGCGGACGGATCCAGCAAGGTACACCGCTGGTCGTTTCGCAGCGCACGTCGTCGGACGCCTTCGCTCGGGCGGTGTCGCGAAAAAGAGTTTTCAGCGCGCAATTCCCTTTGCTGCTAGACGACTACGTCCTGAAGGACTTCGTCGTGTACCTGACGATGATCGTCGGAACGTTCTTGATGCTGTTGGTCATCTTCACGTTTTTTGAATTGTTGAAGGATCTGGGGCGCGTCCCCATCACGGTCATCGGCGAATATCTGCTTACGGTGACTCCTTACTTCCTCTACAACAGCACGCCGATGAGCATGCTGCTGGCCGTGCTGATCACGTTCGGACTTCTGGAAAAGACCAACGAGATCACCGCGATGAAGGCCACCGGGGTCAGCATCTATCGGATCATCATCCCAGTGCTCGTGGTGGCTGCGATGGTGGCCGCCGGGCTGTTCTTCTTCGATCAACTGTATCTGCCGCAGCTCAACAAGAAGCAGGACGCACTACGTAATGAGATCAAGGGCAAGCCGCCGCAGACGTATTTGCGACCCGATCAGAAGTGGATTTTTGGGCAGAATTCCAGCATCTGGTATTACGAGTTTTTCGATCCGGACCAAAACCGATTTGGCGGTATCTCCATCTTTCGAGTTCAATCCCAAGACATTTGAACTAACGAAGAGAATCTACGCTTCGCGAGCACATTGGTCGGACACGCTCAATAAGTGGATCTTTGAGCAGGGATGGACACGAACTTTTAACGGTATGGCGATCGACGATTATCACACCTTCGACGTGGCGACATTCGCTGAACTGCCGGAGCCGCCGAACTACTTCAAGAAGGAAGTGAAACAGTCCTCGGAGATGAGCTACGAGGAGCTTCGGCGGTACATTAACGACCTGAAGCAAAGTGGTTTCGACGTGGTGCGCCTGCGCGTGCAATTGCAGAAGAAGTTCGCATTCCCGCTGATGACCTTCGTGATGGCAGTGCTCGCCGTTCCTTTTGCATTGCGCGGGGGAAAGCGTGGCGCGCTTGCCGGAGTGGCAATGGCCGTCGGAATCGCCGTGCTCTATTGGGTGGGCATGGGATTCTTCGAAGCCATGGGGAATGCGAATCAATTGCCGGCAGCACTAGCCGCATGGTCGCCTGATCTGCTGTTCGGGCTCGCCGGTGGCTATTTGCTTCTGAAGGTGCCCACCTAAGCGCATCCCGCCGAAAAAGCGTCCATGAGCGTGAGATAGAATCTAAATACAGGCAATGCTCAAACAACTGCGCCCACTTTTTCCCTACTTGAAGAGATATCGCTCCGGGCTCTTCTGGGGAACCGTGTCGGTGCTGATGACGAACGGCATATGGATTCTGTTCCCGCAGGTCATACGTATTGCCCTTAATGACCTGACAGCGGGAATCACCCATCACAAGCTGGTCGTCTATTCCCTGCTGCTGGTCGTAATTGCGCTTGGCAAAGGCATCTTTCAATTTCTGACGCGATGGATCGTGATCGGCATCTCTCGCGACATTGAGTTCGACCTTCGAAACGATCTGTTCTCTCACCTTGAAACGCTCTCGTATTCGTATTACCAGCGAACGCGCACAGGCGACATCATGGCCAAAGCGACCAATGACCTGAATGCCGTCCGCATGCTGCTGGGTCCGGCAATCATGTATTCGGCGAATACGATTGTCTATACGGCCGGCGCGTTGGCGTTCATGATCAAGATGAGTCCGCGGCTGACGCTGCTGACGTTTTTGCCGCTTCCCGTTGCCAGCATTGTCGTGCAGTACTTCGGGTCGCGCATTCACGAGCGTTTTGAGAGGATCCAGGCGCAATTCTCCGACATTTCGGCGCGCGCACAAGAGAACTTTTCGGGAGCTCGAATCATTCGAGCCTTCGCGCAGGAAGATGCGGAGATTCGGCTGTTCGAGAAGGATAACCAGGAATACATCGCACGCAGCCTGCTCCTGGTCCGCCTCATGGGAATGCTCTGGCCGACGCTCGAAGCAATGCTGGGCGTGGCGGTCGTGCTGGTGCTCTGGCTGGGTGGCCGCCAGGTAATCGAAGGCCACATGAAGGCGGGCGATTTCGTCGCCTATTTGACGTACATGGTGCAACTTACCTGGCCGATCATTGCCCTCGGCTGGGTGATCAACATCTTTCAGCGCGGAACGGCTTCCATGGGCCGCATCAATCAGATACTGACTGAGAAGCCGGAAATCGTTGACTCGCCACAATCAGAAGAGCTCGCCCTCACACCAATCCTCGGTGAAATTGAGTTCCGCAACCTGACCTTCAAATATTCCGACGGATCGACGGTGCTGAAGGACATCAATCTGAAAGTACCCGAGGGCACCAGTCTTGCGATCGTTGGACCAACCGGCTCCGGCAAAACCACACTTGTGAACCTGATACCCAGGATCTACGAAGCTCCGCGCGGGTCGGTCCTGCTGGATGGCCATCCTATTCAGGACTATCCACTCAGCAATCTGCGCCACAGCATCGGATTCGTTCCTCAGGAGACTTTCCTATTTAGCGATACGATTCGCGAAAACATTGCGTTTGGCGTTGAGAGCGCAACCGACGACGCTATCCGGCAGGCTGCACAAGGATCCAGTATCGCGCAGGATATTGAAGGCTTTCCTGAGAGTTACAACACGCTTGTCGGCGAGCGTGGAATCACCCTTTCCGGAGGGCAGAAACAGCGAACCGCCATTGCGCGCGCGCTGATCCGGAATCCGCGAATCCTGATCCTCGACGACGCTCTCTCCAGCGTCGATACCTACACAGAAGAGCGAATCCTCGAGCATCTGAAGAGAGTCATGGAAGGTCGCACCACGATCTTCATCTCACACCGTGTCTCCACCGTGCGCAATGCCGACCAGATTGCCGTTCTCTCCGGTGGCCGCATCGTCGAACTCGGCAAGCACGAAGACCTGCTTGCGCTGAACGGTTATTACGCCGAACTCTACAACAAGCAACTGCTGGAAGAAGAACTCGAGACCGTCGGATAGCCTCGTTTGATTGAGGCGCCCGAGTAATAAATGGCGGTGAATGACGGTTACCGCGCCGCGTACGTTTGCCGGCTAGCCATCGTCGTGTGATTGTCGCTGACCGTACGCAGCTCCATTTGGAGATCCGCAACCTTGTCGGGTGGAATGAAGAAAGCCTGCTTGGCGTAGCGATCCGGGTTAAATCGGCCTTGCGCTACATACCCTACTGCAATTGTGCCTGCGATGATTGGGTGGAACACCGCGAGCGGAACCAGATACTTCTTCGATCGAACGATTGATTCCAGGACCCCATGCACTGGTTTACTCGCCGGCGTTCCCGGCACTTGCGAAATATAGGAAGCAGTGAATTCCAAATCGGAATGACGCTTGGAGTACTTGACCAGCGACTTAGCGTTCTGCTTCGGGGTCGTAATACCCGCATCAGCGATGAAATTGCGGCGCATGATGCCGGGGTAGTAAATACTGAAAACCTTCTTAGCGAAATCAGAGCAGTTGCGATAAAACAAATTGAACTGTTCGTAATTCGGGGCTGCATTCAGGTTTTCGATTAGTTTGTGATCCTGCTTGCGGCTGGATTCGATCTGAAAAACATACATCTTCCGGTCATAAGCTGCGCCCACCAACTGAATCCAGTCTCCTCGCGGCGTAGTTCCATCAGGCCCATCCGGAACGAGTTCTTCAAGGTGGCTTCGTCTGTATTCATCTCTGAGCTGCGCAACTTTTTTTTCGTCCGCGAAGGATGGAACGTCGTCGAGCCGTGATACCGCGTAGAGATACGGTACAAGCGGAATAGCAATCCAATCGTATCCTGCTACGTGATGATAGCGGCTGATCACGACACCATGCTCGCCCGGGAAACAATCCCGCAATTTGGTCGGGGTCTCCGCGCAGACGTTGCTTAGATATACGGCAGCATGGCCAGTCGGATTAAAGGCCCCGAATTCCCCGTGCGGCTCTTCAAGAAACAGCGCAATATCTGCACGCGACTGTGCCACGCCGCCAACCAGCAGGCACAGGAGCAGACCGACGCGCACACATAGCCTCACCACTGGGAACCTCATGCACATACAAACCCAGTATGAGGGCGACTAGTCGCGGGACGGAATTGGTAATTATCTGGATATTCCACACTAAGGTAGATGTACTCCCGGCCATCCAGGGCTTTCCCTTCGTGCATTTTTGGGTGTTTTCGGAACAGGATTTCAGCGGATGATCAACACTTCCCGCATGTTATCGCGCGCCAGAAAAAACTTCAGAGAAGCGAAATCGCGGAAGAGATTTTCGATGTGCCGGTTATTGAAGACGCGCAGGAGCTTGTAGTATCCACCGGCACCTTTGCGCGGAATTGCCTGGACATCCAGCGTGTCTTCTCCGGCAATGTGATAGCGGGAATACGGCGAATCGGGACCAGCGTCTTTTGTGTGGAAGAAAGCGAGCAGATATCCGCCGGGCTTCATCAACGAGCAGATTCGTTCGATGACTGGCTTCACCAGAGGCTCAGGAAGATAGTCCGCAATGTCCCAGAACAACACGGCCTCAAATGAGCGCATTTCGAACGCAAGGTTATCCTTTAAAAAACGATCTACATCGTAGGTAGGATTCCCGTCGAAGTCCTTAATCTGGAGGTCGGGATCAGTCGAAGCAACAATCAGGTCCTCTGTGCAGACCTTCATGCCCCTGCCGGTGAAAAGCGATATGTTGGCGGCCGAAGTTGCGCCCAGATCGAGGATAGAAATATTCTCCTCGCGCGCAAGGTTGCGATTCAGCTCTTTCAGGGCGCTAGAGTGGCGCTTCGAACGAGAACGTATGTCGCGGCCAGTTTCGGCCGTCCCCTGGCCTGAACTGCCGCGCAACCACTTGAACATTGCTTTCCGATCCAGAATCTCCCGCAGCCGGTGAATGATTCGCTACCGCTGCGGTGCTTGCCGATTCATTTTGTGGCGTCTGCCGTTTGCGGCGCTGCCGGCGTCGCCTTGGTGTCCTTTTCGACGTCGATCTTTCCCTTTACATATGCGCCGTCTTCAATCATAAGACGCTGGCTGGCGATGTCTCCCAGCACGGCTGCCGAGCGGCGTAACTCCACCCTTTGGGCACCTGAAATATTGCCGTCGACCTTACCATGCACGATGACTTCGCGGGCCTTGATATGAGCACGAACACGCCCGTTTGGACCTACGGTTAGACTGTTGCCGTTCAGAACAATACTGCCCTCTACTTCGCCGTCGAGGTACAGATCTTCGCTGCCCGACAACTCTCCCTTAATCACAACCGACTTGCCAATACTCGCCATATCGGAGCGGCGATCGACAACCTTCGGTGTTTCCGACATAGTACCGACCTCCTTGGGTCTGCGTCCTATCCTTGCAGAGTTGACTCAGCTGCGAGGTACCATCATATCGGGTCTGCCGTCCCGACGGCCATGGATCGGAGCGAAACTGAGCTCGACGCAACATTTACGGAGCGTCGGCAAGTTTCCCAAAACCAGTGGGTTACACCGAATATACTGAAGCATTGGGGCAGGCGGCAACCCCGCTTTTTCACAGGTAGTCTCAAAGACATCAACCATGTCAGGCAATCGATTCCATATCCCTCGATTGCGGCGCCTACTCTGCTTCCGACACCGGGAAAATGTCCCGAATAGTAGAATGGTATCTACCGGGGTGAGCGGGAGCTACCGGCGGTCTATCGACGAGCAACTTCCGAGGAGTTCTGCTCATTCCAATAGATAGTCGTATATTCTGATTGTCATAGCAGATGAGTAGATCTCTACCGTACCCGAGCAAATCCATACCAATCCGGCTGCTGACGGGGATTTTGTGCCTGCTTTCCATATTTGCGTTTGCAGGTCAGCAGCCCTCAGCGGCCCCTCCGCAAAACCTGTCCGCCAATGATCTGGTACGCAGAGCTGTGGAGAACGAGCTGAAGCCGGAGAGTAATACCCAGCATTTCACGTATCGCGATCAAAAGCTAAAAGAGAACGGAAGCCGGGAAACCAAGCAGATGATCTCCACCAGCCAGGGCGTAATGCTGAGCCGAATTATCGCGATCGACGGCAAGCCTCTCGACCCGCAACAGCGACAGAAGGAAGATCAGCGGCTACAGCGACTTCTGGACGATCCAAGCCAGCTCACCGCGAAGAAAAAAGAGCAGGCTGAGGACGATGAGCGGGTACGAAAAATGGTGGGTGCCCTTCCAGATGCATTCATCTTTGAGTATGCCGGGAGCGAACAGGGCAAAACTGGCGAGATCAAGATCCTGAAGTTCCGCCCGAATCCTAACTACGACCCTCCCACACGTGAGCTACAGGTTTATCAGGGGATGGAAGGAATGATGAAAGTCGCCGTCCCTCAGAACCACATTGTGCTGCTGGAAGCGAAATTATTCCGTCAGGTGAACTTCGGCTGGGGCATTCTGGGCCACTTGAACCCGGGGGGCCAATTCATTATTGAGCAATCGGAGATCACCCCAGAGCATTGGGATCTTACTCATATGAAGTTGAACTTCACAGGGAAAGCGCTCTTCTTCAAAACCATCAATATTCAGGAAGACGAGTGGACCAGCGATTACCGGGAAGTTCCTGCACTCAGCATCGCGCAAGCCATCCAGCAACTGAAGCAAGCCGATCCGCAAATTGCAGCGAACGGTGGCGCGCATAGCCAGCACTAAGATCAGCGAGCCTGGTTCCGGGCGCGAATTACTTCTTTGCGCACGGTGACCTTCTCAATCAAATCTTCGCGAACTTTGAATCCGCGGCCGGCTGTCTCTGGCACGCGGATGGTGCCTTGCACCGAAACCTCGACCGGCGGCTCAATGATGTCGTCCTTCCAATAACGCTTGGAAGCCGAGACGTCACCCGGAAGCGTAAAGTTCGGGAGCGTAGACAGCGCGATGTTGTGCGAGCGGCCAATCCCGGTTTCCAGCATGCCGCCACACCAGACCGGTATTCCGCGCTGCTGGCAAACATCGTGAACTCGGATTGCCTCCGAAAATCCTGCCACGCGTCCAACCTTGACATTCACGATGCGGCAGGCGCCCAGCTGAATGGCAGCCTCGGCGTCGCGCGCGTTATGGATCGCTTCGTCGAGGCAGATAGAAGTCTTAATCGCCTTCTGCAGTTGCGCGTGAAAATAGAAATCGTCGTACCAAAGCGGTTGCTCAATCATCAGTAGCTTGAACTGATCGAAGTTGCGCAGGCGATCGAGGTCTGCGAGACGATAGGCTGAATTGGCATCACAGCTGAGGGTTATGACTGGCCAGCGGCCACGAATTCTCTCCAGTACATTCAGATCCCAACCCGGTTTGACCTTTACTTTGATTCGCTGGTACCCGGCCGCGAGTTCGGTTTCGATCTTTTCGAGTAGTTGGTCGGCAGTGTCCTGTATTCCGATAGAAACGCCACACGGGATCTCTGTACGCGAGCCGCCCAGTAGCTTCCACAATGGGACGGACTTGGCCTGAGCCTCTGCGTCCCACAGGGCATTCTCCAGCGCGGCTCTCGCCATTCTGTGACCACGGATGGGACTGAAACTACGCACGCAGTCGCTCGCGCGTTCAAACTGCAGGCCCGCGACCGAGGGCGCCAGGTAAGCGTTGAGCGCATACCAGGCAGTGTCGATCGATTCTTCACTGTAGAACGGACCTTCCCCGGCGACGCACTCGCCCCAGGCGGTAATTCCATCCAGTTCTAAGCTGACAAGGAGAATACGGCGTTCGGTGGTACGTCCAAAGCTCGTCTCGAAGAAATGGACGAGCGGCATGCGAATCTCGCGGAGAGTAACGCTTTCTATCTTCAAGCCTATCCCTGGCGCGCGGGGGAGCTCAAGTTCTTGCGTACGACCACGTCTCGTCCCAATGGCCGAGCAGGAAAGCGCCATTGCCGCGCTCGTCCCGCTGATAATCCAAGATTACCAGTCCCTTGTTGAAGGCCCCTAGGAATTTCTCTCGATTACAAATTTGTAATTCCGCGGCTTTCGTACGACCATCCGCGTCCTTTTTCCAGGCATAGATCTCGGCGGGAACTGCGATGGTCTCTTCCGTCGTAAATGGTCGTGGACCCTGATCCGCCAGAACCGCCTCTACCCGGTCCGATCGCAGCCACCATTCCGCAACCAGGCGGTCCGTCGGCAGTCCTCCCTGAAGCGGGCTGGAGAAGCTGCCATACTGGTTGATGTTGTAGCGCCGCGCGATTGCCCCCAACTTCACAATGTTGAGATACGCGTTCTTGATCTCCAACGGATCGAACGTCCATTCGATTAGTTCAATTCCCTTTTCCAGCGCATCATCGCGTTGCGCGAGTTTCAGCTTCCGTCCGAGCCCGAGATTGCGACAGCTTTCCTTCACCGCCAGCATGTGGGAGTGCAGGTACACGTGCCCGTTGCGATTTCCTGGGATCGATAGCGCGTAGCCGATGATTTCATCGCCCCGGAAGGCGCCAATTACCTGGCCCCCAATCTTCGACGCCACCAGGAAAACACGCGCAGGAACGATGTCGATGTCGTTGAATCCCCACACTTCTTTCTGCAACTGAACACAGGCCTCGAGTTCTTCGAGCCCGTCGCAGTCGCGAATCACGATCTCGGGAGAGACACTCGGAGGCGTCGACGCTCACCGGCGCTCCTCCTGCTTCGCAGCCTGCCAGAGCGTTTCCATCTCTTCCAGATTCGACTGGCTCAGCTCTTTTCCTTGATCACGAAGACGTTCTTCAAGCCGCTGGAAACGTCGCCGGAACTTTGCATTGGTCTTGCGCAGCGCGGACTCGGGATCAATGGATAAGTAGCGCGCAAGATTCACCACCACGAAGAAGAGATCTCCGACCTCATCTTCGAGTTTCTCTCGCAGCGCTTCTGGGATCGGCTTGCTTGCCTGAACTGGCTACCCCACGGTTCGGCGGCTGCGGACCTGGAGGAGGGATCTCGGCCAAGTTCTCGCGCAGTTCGTTAGTCTCTTCGGTGAGCTTCTCGAACAAACCGCCGATCTCTGGCCACTCGAATCCGACTTGCGCGACTTTGGAGCTGATCTTCAACGCCTCCATCAGGGCAGGCATGTTACGCGACACTCCGCCTAGAATCGACTTCGGCGCTTCCTTACCCGCTTCTCCATTGGTGCTCTGCCGGAGTCTTTTCTCTTCCGCCTTGATTGCTTCCCAGTTCTTTACGACTTCCGAAGACGTGTCGGCCTTCACATCGCCGAAGACATGCGGATGCCGATTAATGAGCTTGGCCGAAAGACGGTCAAGCACGTCATCGATCGAGAAATGGCCTTCCTCCTGCGCCATCTCCGAATAGAAAAGTATCTGCAGGAGCAGGTCGCCAAGCTCACCCTTGAGTTCATCCCAGTCGCGATTGTCGATCGCCTCGATGACCTCGTAAGTCTCTTCCAGGGTGAATGGCTTGATAGTGTCGAAGGTTTGTTCGCGGTCCCATGGGCAGCCGCCGGGAGCGCGCAATCGCGCCATGATGGACACGGCACGTTCGAATCGATCGCCGGTGTTCGCCATTACTTTTACTGTAATGCAGGAGATTACGGATTGCCAGCAGCCCGAGCTTTGGTGCGAAATGTTTCGACGGCGAGCCGAGTGTCGTCGATGATCAGGGCGTCCGCTCCAGCATCTACGAGCGATCGCATTTCCTTCGCGCGATTGGCGCCCCACACCAATACCGGAATCCCACGACCACGGAAGCTGCTGGTGAGTTCCCTGGTGACCAGGGACGCATGCAGCACGATGGACGCAAGCGGCAAAGAGGATGCCGGCGCAAGCTGCTTACGGTTGCGGCAAATCAGACCGATAGGGACATCCACGTCGATCGCATGAATCCGCTGAAGTACTTCCGGCAGGAAAGAAGTAACGATGCATCCTCGCCCGCACGGAAAGCGGTTGAGCAGCTCCAGGGTGATGTGCTCCAACCCCGTGACCTTTAGTTCGATATCGAGAAAAGCGCGATCCGCGAAGCTCTCAAAGCACCGCTTCCAGCGTCGGCAACTCCGGTAGGCTCCGGCGCTCCGCTCGTTCGATTTCAACTCGATTAAACCTCGGATCGTGGCAGATCACCGCCTGCTGATCGGCGGTCAACCTCACGTCAAACTCGAGCCCATCGCACCCATGCTGGAGCGCAAGTTCGAATGCCTCGATTGTGTTCTCGGGAGCGTAGCTCTTGGCTCCGCGATGGCCGAGCAGCAGCGGCTTGGGATACTGAGAGTAGAGATCGGAGCCGAGGTTTGACGCCACAACTAATCCAGGTCGAAGTCGCGGATACGAGGCGTGTCCGGAGCGTCTTTCGCCTTCTTGACGGCTTCCTGGAATTTCTTCTCCAGCAGATCGGACCGGTTCTTCTCCGCCTCGACCGATTGCCGGAAGATCGAATCTCGCCGCGAATCCTGTTCCTTCATCGCCCGGGCTGCTGCCTCCAGATCGTTGAACATTTTAGGAACCACGGCTGCCGTATGACCAATCACCGCCCGCGTCTCGGGATCAATCTTCAGCAGCGCATTGCAGCAAGGGCAAGTTACTTCGAAAGGCTGGCTATTCTTCGCCATGGGCAGATTCTACCCCAAACCGGTGCTCACCGTACTCGACCGCCTCTACGCGCTCGTTTCCATCGTCTCCGACAGCTCGCTCCACTCTGCGACCCGCGATTCCAGATCTCTTCTGTGCCCTGCCAAGGCTTCAGTTACGCGCATCGTCTCCTCTGCGCTCACAAAATTCCCCAGCGCCGTTTCGCACTCCGAGATGCTCTGCTCCAGTTGCTGGATTTCGCTCTCCAGCATCTGGCATCTCTCCTGCATCTGCCGCAGCTTGATCGGATTGATCCGCTTCTGCTTGGCTTCAGGAGGAGCTACCGTCGCCGCCTGCGCTCCGTCTTTGTGATTGCCATTCTTCGGCGCTGCTGCCGCGAACTGCTGTTGCAGGCTGGCGTCGAGCGCCGCCTGGCCTCCCTGCTTGCGCCATAGATAGTCTTCGTAGTTCCCCGGATAGACGTTCACGTTTCCATCGGCAATCTCGAAGATCCGCGTCGCCAGCTTGTCGATGAAATAGCGGTCGTGCGAGACGAACACGACCGTGCCGGTGTAATCCTGCAGCGCCTGCAGCAGCACGTCTTTCGCACGGATGTCCAAGTGATTCGTAGGCTCATCGAGTAGCAGGAAGTTCGACGGCTGTTGCAGCATACGTGCCAGCGCATAACGATTGCGCTCGCCACCCGAGAGCACGCCTATGCGCTTGTACGCGTCGTCGCCCGAGAACAGGAAGCATCCCAGCAGGCTGCGTAATTCCGTCTGCGTCGCCGTCGGAGCCAGTCGCTCCAGATCGTCGAGCACTCGACTGTCGGGATTCAGCTCCTTATACTGATCCTGCGCGAAGTAATCCGCCTCGGCGTTGTGTCCCAGGCGATATTCGCCCGACGTCGGCTTCTCTTCCCCGGCCAGCAACTTGATCAGCGTCGACTTCCCTGCGCCATTCACACCAACCAGCGCGATGCGGTCGCCGCGCTCGATCAGGAACTCCACGTCGTTGAGTACCCGTTTTTCGCCGTAACTCTTCGAGAGTCCCTTCACTTCCGCCACGATGCGCCCGCTCGGCTTAGGCTGCGCAAACTTGAAGTGGATCGTCTTCTCTTCTTCCGGAATTTCGATGCGCTCGATCTTCTCCAGTTCCTTGATCCGGCTCTGCACTTGTTTCGCCTTGGTCGCCTGGTACCGGAAGCGATTGATGAATGCCTCCAGTTGGTCGATGCGTTCGCGCTGCGTCCGATACGAGCTCTCCAATAGCTCCTGGCGCTGCTGCTTCTGCGCGATGTACTTGTCGTAATTGCCCGGATAGAAGAAGACTTTCTTGTTCCATATCTCGACGATCTTCTTCACCGTCACGTCGAGAAAGTACCGGTCGTGCGAGATCAGCACAAACGCATACGGATAATTGTTGAGATAGTCCTCGAGCCAATTACGCGTTTCCAGATCAAGATGGTTCGTCGGCTCATCAAGCAACAGCAGGTTCGGCTTTTGCAGCAGCAGCTTCGCCAGCGAAATGCGCATTTGCCAGCCGCCCGAAAACTCTTCCGTCTGCCGCGCCCAGTCTTCCTTGCGGAATCCCAGGCCGGTAAGCACTGCCCCAACCTGCGCATCGACGGCATATCCATCGCGCGTGCGGAATTCGTTTTCCAGATGATGAAACCGGTCGGCGATATCGGAATACTCCTGGCTCGCCGGATCAACATCCCCCATGCGATGCGTGAGCGCTTCCATCTCCGTCTCCATCGCGCGGAGATCATCAAATACGCTCATGCACTCGGCGAAAACGCTGCGCCCGGAAAGCGTTAACCCATCCTGCGGCAGATATCCGGCGCTCACGCCGCGCGTGACGCTTAGCCCACCATAGTCCAGAGTTTCCAGGCCGGAAAGAATCTTCAGCAGCGTGGATTTCCCCGTGCCGTTCGCGCCCACCAGGCCGACGCGGTCTTGCGGCGTAATCAGCCAGTTCAGATCTTCGAATAAAAGCTTGTGGCCGAACCGCTTGCCGGCCGCTGAGAGTTGAATCATTTCCCTTCTATTTTCGCATGGAGGAAACTGCGGGTGCCTCTTACAAGCCTTCTTTCGGCGTGGTCGGATCAGGAGAGCTTAGGGCACGCATTCGCGAACTCGTCTCGCTTTCGGTATAGTCACCTGTTTCATCAACTCTCAATGGAGTAATACCGGATGCGCCATCGCTCTCGTCGTCTCGCAGTTTTACTGCTCGCCGCCGTTTCTCTCGCTGCACAAAATGCAAATCCACTGCCCGCCCGTCGCGCCGCGCACCTGCGCCACGGGATCAACGCCAGTGAGTGGTTCGCGCAAGTCTATTCGGGCAAGTACGATCCCTCGCATTTCGATACTTACATCACGCCCGACGACATCGCCCTCATGAAGCAGATGGGCTTCGACCACGTGCGCCTGAGCATCAATCCGGCGCCCATGTTTCAAAACGGCAATGCCGATCATCTTCCCGAGAATTACCTCGCGTACCTCGACAAAGCCGTGAACAACATCTTGCAGAACGGAATGGCGGTCATCATCGACCTGCATCCCGACAGCGACTTCAAGCGTCGCCTCACCAACGATCCTGCGTTCCCCGACGAGTTCGCTGACTTCTGGCGCTCGCTGGCCAAGCACTACTCGAATCTCGATCCGAACCTTGTGTTCTTCGAGGTGATGAATGAGCCCGAGGTCGAGGACACCTTCAAGTGGCAAGGATTGCAAGCGAAGTTCGCCGCTGCGATCCGTCAGGGCGCACCGCAGCACACCATTATCGTCGCCGGAGGGCGCTGGTCATCCGTCGATGAACTTCTGCAAATCCAGCCACTTTCGGATCCAAACATCATCTACAACTTTCATTTCTACACGCCCCACAATTTCACGCATCAGGGCGCAACCTGGTCCGGCAATCTGCAGCACTATTTGACGCAGCGCGTGCCCTATCCTTCGAAGCCCGCGGACGCTGCCGCGCTCCAGCAGCAGGTTCCCACGGAGTTGGACAAGCTGTGGATCAGTCGCTATGCCTACGATCAGTGGAACGCCGCACGTATCGAGTCGGAGATTTCGATTGCCTCCGAGTGGGCGAAGAATCGGGGTCTGGTCCTGTCCTGCAACGAGTTCGGCGTATACCGCCCTTATGCTGATGCGAACGATCGCGCCGCCTGGCTGCATGATGTGCGCACGGTTCTTGAGAAGTACGGCATCGGGTGGACGATGTGGGATTACCGCGGCGGCTTCGGCGTCGTCACCAAAGACGACAAAGGCAAATCTGTGCCTGACCCGGTTACGCTGCGAGCGCTGGGACTGCAGAACTAATGTGCGTAGGTTTGGGTGGCGCGGGCGCGACCACAGGAATTTCCCGATTCGGGAGATCCGATGGGTACCCCCTTACCCCTTGTCCCGCATTCTAAAGGACTTACGGGCATGGGACGAGGCTCGTCCCGGCAAACAAAGGACTTAGTCCGATCGTCCCGCATAACAAAGGACTTAGCATCGGAAGTCCATCGGTCTGTCAGTCTCTCCGGCGGAAATCTGTCGTTTTAAGACCCTTACTTCAATTGTGACAGAGTGAGGGGGACCTACTAGACATTTTTCCGAAATTTATTACTGTCTGCGAATGAGAAGGTTACGCGGAAAATCGGGATGTGAGGGGACTTGACACAGTTTTTGCCGAGGAACTGGGGAAGACCTCGGGGAGACCCCTTGGTTAAAGAGAAGCCACGTCTCTAATTCTTCGCGCTCACATTCGCGGGTCTTGTTTCATACGTGGTATATGCCGTTTACGACAGTCATTGCCGACTCCAAAGCGCTACAATCCAAAACTCTGGGGTATACGTCGATGTGCTGGAAAGTAATAGCCGCTCTTGCGTTATCTCTTGCTACTCCCCTTTGGTCCTATGCACAAGGCGCAACGCCGGTAAAAGAAGGGTCGATCACAGGAGTCGTTCTGACGGAAGATAGTCAGCTCGCTATAGGAAGTAAGGTGTGTATCGCGACTCGACAAGGGAATACGACTAGCATTACTTGCAACGTAGCTACCAACGATGCGGCGCGGTTTACGATCGACCACATAAAGCCCGGAACGTTGGAACTGTTTGCTGTCAAAGACGCCGAGGGATATTCAATTAACAATCAAGTACCACAAGCTGTAACCATTAGCCCTGACCAGCTCTGGCAGGACGTTACAATCCACCTGCGTAACAAATGGGGTGTAATAGCTGCGTTTGTTACAGACAAGATGACCGGTAAGCCGATACGCGAGGCTATAGTCGAATACGTATCACCGGACGGATGTGTATCTGGATCGTTCCTCCTCGACACCGGCCCGTTCAGAACGGTCCCTCCAGATTGTGATGTCGTCGTCATAGTTACAGCAAATGGTTATCGCGGTTGGGTCTACACGGACCCGGCCACTCCATCACGCCCCGTGCTGAGGCTCAAAGCGGGCGAACAAAAGAAGCTCGAAGTCCAGCTGGAACCAGTGATGGAAAAAGGCAGCAGCCAGACAGATTTGCGGTAGGTTGATCGCCGGTTGTTGGCGATCGTTACCACCATCTATCTCACCTGAGATACATACCGGAACCGATTCGAGCCCTGTTTCTTGATCTGACTCTCGAGATTTGAACGGTTCCTTGTTCGCGACGTACGGCATCTTCGCCGCCGTGAGCCCTTCGGGCGCGTCGATCAGTCTCTGCAATGCAAGGGGTGGAAAAACTATCTCGCGGCGGTACTCGCCCGCAGCGGGCGAAAGATATCCGTAGCGGTACCGTGCAGAACTTCGGCTGCGCCCATCATCGTCTCCGACAAGGTCGGATGCGGATGGATCGTCAGCGCGAGATCGGTGGCATTGGCGCCCATCTCGATAGCCAGCACCCCTTCGGAGATCATGTCCCCGGCATTCGGTCCGCAGATGCCGACGCCTAGAACACGTTCAGTCTGAGGATCGACGATGATTTTCGTCACGCCTTCTGTACGGTCGATCGCCATGGCTCGCCCGGAAGCAGCCCACGGATAGCGCGCCACTTTGATTTCGCGGCCTTGCGCCTGCGCATCGGCTTCGGTGAGTCCGCACCACGCGATTTCAGGATCGGTGAAGACGACAGCGGGAATGGCCTTCGGCTCCCAGGCGACTTTGTGTCCGGCAATGTGCTCGATCGCCAGCCGGCCCTCGTGCGTCGCCTTGTGCGCCAGCATCGGTTCGCCGGCGACATCACCGATGGCATAGATCACCGGATCTTTGGTTCGGCGTTGCGCGTCGACTTCGATGAAGCCCTTAGGAGTTTTCGTAACTTTGCGTCTTCTCCAGTCCGGGGACTTCGGAGTTCGGACGGCGTCCAACGGAAACCAGAACTTTTTCAAAGACCTGTTCGGAGGGCTCGCCTTCCTTGGGCTTGAATTGAACACGAATGCCGTCCGCTTCTTCTTTCAGCCCGGCGACCGTGGTGTTCAGCATGATGGACGCGAAGATCTTTTCAATCCGCTTCGCGAGCGGATTCACCAGGTCGCGATCGGCGCCCGGCAACAATCCCGGCAGCATCTCGACGACGGACACTTTGGTCCCGAGCGAAGCATAAACAGTTCCAAGTTCCAGCCCGATGTAGCCGCCGCCGACAACGAGCAGGCTCTTCGGAATATTTTGCAGGGCAAGCGCGCCCGTCGAGTCGAGGATGCGCGGGCTATTGATCTGGAACGCCGGAACTGTCGCCGGGCGCGAGCCCGTGGCGATCACGATATTGTCGAACGAAAGCGTCTGCTCGCCGCCAGCAACGAGCGCAACCTTCAGCGTGTTCGAGTTGACGAACTCAGCGCGACCGCGCAGATACGTGACTTTGCGCTGCTTCGCCAGTTGGCCGAGGCCGCCAGTGAGCTTCTTCACCACGCTCTCTTTGAAGCCGCGCAGGCGGTCGAGATCGATCTTCGGCTGGCCGTAGTCGATGCCCCACGCTTTGGCGTGCTCGGCCTCGTTCACCAATGCAGCCACGTGCAACAGGGCCTTTGACGGAATGCAGCCAACGTAGAGGCAGACGCCGCCGGGGTTCTCGCGCTCATCAATCAGAGTCACTTGCATGCCGAGATCGGCGGCAAGAAATGCGGCGGCGTATCCACCGGGACCGCCGCCAATCACTGCAATATTTTTGCTCAAGGAGATGATTGCCTTTCTATTAGCGCACCTCAGCGGCTAAAGCCGCTCGGGTTGATGACTAGATGGCAGGCCTGAAGGCCTGCCCTACACTCAACTGCAGATCACTTAGGCCTCACGGTGCCCACATCGCCGTCATCATCAGCCCTGCAGCGATAGCAGGAAGGGCTGCTCGAAGGCTTCGCAAAGCCAGCGCAGGAAGCGTGCCGCGTCGGCGCCGTCGATCATGCGATGGTCGTACGAGAGCGAGAGCGGCAGCATCAGCCGCGGCTCGAACTTGCCGACCGAGTACACCGGCTCCCAGGCCGCGCGCATCATGCCGAGAATTGCCACTTCCGGCGAATTGATGATCGGAGTAAATGAAGTTCCTCCGATGCCGCCCAGGTTGGTGATGGTGAAGACACCACCTTCCATGTCTTCGGGCTTCAGCTTGCGATCGCGAGTCTTCGCGCCGATCTGCGACAGCTCGACGGCGAGTTCGACGATGTTCTTTTGATCGACATCGCGAATCACGGGGACGAGCAGGCCGCGCTCGGTATCGACGGCGATGCCAACGTGTATGTACTGCTTGTAGACGATTTCTTCTTTCGCGAGATCGATGCTCGACGCGAACTGCGGGAACTTCTTGAGCGCCGAACCGACGATCTTCAGGGCGATCGCCGT
Organism: Terriglobia bacterium; assembly: GCA_963826275.1. Lineage (GTDB taxonomy): Bacteria > Acidobacteriota > Terriglobia > Terriglobales > Acidobacteriaceae > JAJPJE01. Next base: position 316,990 of record CAWGWI010000023.1, read on the forward strand.
CATGGTCAGCTTGCCACCGGCCTTCGCCACGCTCTCGGAATACTGCTTGCGCAACTGTTCGAGCTCGGTGATGTCCGCCTTGTCGTTGTTGGTGACGTGCGGAATCATCCACGCATGCTGCATGTGCTCGGCAGTTTTGCGGCGGATGCCCGTCATCGGCTTGTGTTCCACCGCCCCCCACTTGGAGAAGTCGGGCAGCGGCACAGGAGCAAATCCGGCAGGCGCCGTTCGCGATTCCATGTGACGCCGGCGCGAATGCGCCTTCACGTCGTCCATGGTGATGCGGCCGTTGTCGCCACTTCCGTGGACTTCGGTGATGTCGACGCCGATCTCACGTGCGAGGCGACGAACCGAAGGCGACGCTGGAACATCGGCAAGCGAACGACCAGTCGTAGACGGAATGAATGGCGCTTCGGTCGAACCCGGCGGAATGCTCGGCAGCGGTGCAGCAGCAGGAGCGGCTTGTTGCGTCGAAGGCGGCTGTGCGGCAGGAGCAGGCGCTGGCGTAGATGCTTGCGGCTGCGCAGGAGCCGCGGCTCCAGATTCTTCAACCGTGAAGATCAGCTGGCCGACTTTGATTTTTTGGCCAGGCTGCACGTGCACTTGCTTTACAAGTCCTGCAATCGGAGATGGAACTTCGATCGCAGCTTTGTCGGTTTCGATTTCGAGCAGCGCTTGTTCTTTATTGATTTGATCGCCAGCTTTGACGAGGACCTTCAGCAGGTCGCCGCCAGTCGACGTTTTCGCCCAACTCAGGCAGCTTCACTTCAGTGGTTCGCGTTCCGACAGTTGTCGCGGCAGCAGGTTTCGCCTGTTGTCCATTACCTGGCGACGGAACTGTCGCGGTCGCTGTTCGGGTCTCAATTCCCTTCCCGAGCGGCTGCTCAATCGGCGGACGTCCGCCTTGTCCGATTCCGGCGGCGAAGGTTTCGGGAGCGCGCTGCGGCTCTGGCGGCTTCGCGCCATTCTCGTCGAGAGAAATGATTACCTGGCCGACTTTCAGCTTCTGGCCTTCTTTGACGTGAATCTGGCGCACGACTCCGCTGGTCGGCGATGGAACTTCGATAGCGGCCTTATCGGTTTCGAGTTCGAGCAGCGCCTGGTCTTTGTTGATCTTCTCGCCGACTTTGACGAGGACCTTGAGCAGATCGCCAGAGCTGATGTTCTCCCCCAGTTCCGGGAGTTTCACTTCAATGCTCATTGATTCTTCCTTCTCCTAGGCATGAAGCGGATCGGGTTTTTCAGGGTTGATTTCCAGATCCTTGATGGCCTGCTGCACGACTTCCGGTTTGATCTTGCCTTCTTTGGCAAGCGCCGAAAGCGTGCGCAGCGTGACGAAGCGAGCATCCACTTCGAAAAAGTCACGCAGCGAGGCACGGTTTTCACTGCGGCCGAAGCCGTCGGTTCCAAGCGCATTTAGCGTACGCGGCATCCAGCGCGCGATGGAGAGCGGCAGCGTCTTCACGTAATCGGATGCTGCAACCAACACGCCCGGTGCATTCTGCAAGGCCTGCGCGACATAAGGCACGCGTTGCGCTTGCGTTGGGTGCAACATGTTCCAGCGCTCGGTCGAGATCGCGTCTTTGTACAACTCTTTGTAACTGGTGATGCTCCAGACATCGGCAGCTACACCGTACTTCTCGCCGAGAATCTGTTGCGCCTTGATCACTTCCGGCAGAATCGCTCCGCTGCCAAAGAGCTGCGCTTGTGCGGTCGCGTTCTTCAGCGGTGACTGGTTGAAGCGATACATGCCTTTCAGAATGCCCTCGCGAACGTCTCCGGGCATGGCGGGATGCTCGTAGTTCTCGTTCATCACGGTCAGGTAATAGAAGATGTTCTCTTCTTTCTCGTACATCCTCCGCAGACCTTCTTGAACAATGACAGAAAGCTCGTAGGCAAATGCTGGATCGTAGGCCATCACCGTCGGATACGCATAAGCAAACAGCTGGCTGTTGCCGTCCTGATGCTGCAAGCCTTCGCCTGCAAGTGTTGTGCGACCCGCGGTTCCACCGAGCAGGAAGCCTTTTGCGCGAAGATCGCCTGCGGCCCAGATGAGGTCGCCAACGCGCTGGAAGCCAAACATCGAGTAGTAGATGAACATTGGGATCGTGTTGATCCCGTGCGTCGCGTAGGCAGTGCCTGCTGCAATGAACGACGACATCGAACCGGCTTCGGTGATTCCCTCTTCGAGGATCTGGCCGTTCTTCGCTTCCTTGTAATAGAGCAGCGTGTCGATATCGACTGGCTGATAGAGCTGTCCGATGTGCGAGTAGATTCCCACTTGGCGGAACAGCGCTTCCATGCCGAAGGTGCGAGCTTCGTCGGGAACGATGGGAACGATCAGATGTCCGATGGTTTCGTCGCGCAGCATCTTCGCGAGCATGCGAACGAAGACCATCGTGGTCGAAGCCTTGCGGCCTTCAGTGCCCTTGGAGAACTCTTCGAAGACCTCAGCGCGGAACGCTGATTGGCCGGCTCTTTACGACACGTTTCGGCAAGAATCCGCCGAGTTCCGCGCGTCGTGCTTTCAGATACTGCATCTCCGGACTGTCCTCAGGCGGACGATAGAACGGCAGGCTTGAGATTTCGTCGTCTGAGATCGGAATGCCAAACCGCGAACGGAAGGCACGAAGCTCTTCTTCGTTGAGCTTCTTCTGCTGGTGCGTGATGTTCTTGCCCTCGCCGCCTTCACCAAGTCCGTAGCCCTTGATCGTGCGAGCGAGGATGACAGTCGGCTGACCTTTGTGCTCCGTTGCGGCTTTGTACGCAGCGTAGACCTTGAGAGGATCGTGCCCGCCGAGGCGAAGACGCCGAATCTGGTCGTCGCTGAGGTGCTTCACCAGTTCCAGCAACTGCGGATACTTCCCGAAGAAGTGCTGACGAATGTAGGAGCCGGATTCGATGGAGAGCTTCTGCAGTTCGCCGTCCACCAGCTCGTTCATGCGGCGCACGAGAAGACCGTCGCGATCCTTCTCGATGAGAGGATCCCAATCGGAACCCCAGATGACCTTGATAACGTTCCATCCGGCGCCACGGAAAGCAGCTTCGAGTTCCTGGATGATGTTGCCGTTGCCGCGAACCGGACCATCAAGGCGCTGCAGGTTGCAGTTGATGACGAAGATCAGGTTGTCGAGCTTCTCGCGCGAGGCGAGCGTGATGGCGCCGAGCGTTTCGGGTTCGTCGGTCTCGCCGTCGCCGAGGAACGCCCAGACTTTGCGGTCGGAAGGAGCTTTCAGGCCGCGATCTTCAAGGTAACGGTTGAAGCGCGCCTGGTAGATCGACATGATCGGACCGAGGCCCATCGAAACCGTCGGAAACTCCCAGAAATCGGGCATCAGCCACGGATGCGGATAAGAAGACAAACCGCCGCCAGGCTTCAGTTCGCGACGGAAGTTCTCCAGCTTCTGAACCGGCAGCCGTCCAATAAGAAACGCGCGTGAATACACGCCCGGAGCGCCGTGACCCTGGAAGTAAATCTGGTCGCCTTCAGTACCTTCACCTTTTCCGCGGAAGAAGTGGTTGAACCCAATTTCATATAACGTGGCGGACGACGCGTACGTAGAAATATGACCGCCGATGCCTTCGCTCTCGCGATTGGCACGAACCACCATGGCCAGCGCGTTCCAACGGACGAGACTCTTGATGCGGCGCTCAATTTCCTGGCTTCCAGGAAAGGGCGCCTGCTCATCTGCCGGGATGCTATTGATGTATGGGGTTGTGGCCGTGAACGGAATATCGACACCGGCCTGCTTACAGTGAAGCTCCAATTGGCGGAGCAAGCTGACCGCCTGATCCTTCCCGCGGTAGCGGAGGACATAATCCATCGAGTCCAACCACTCGCGGCTTTCTACGACCTCAAGTCCGTCGTTTTCAACCTCTATTGCCATGTTCGCTTATCGCCTTTGGTCCACAATTCGGGTGATACAAGAATGTTAACAGATGAAGCTGTGAGGAATCTCACTGGGGGAGCGCTGCTGTTAACGAGCTAGTGCCGACCTTGGTCCGACACAATCAACTCTGCCTAAATCGGATGCCAGCGAGCCGCTGAAGGGCTCAAAGTCGTCATTCCTGCTCGACGTCTGCGCGGGAAAACGGTTCGCTGAGCATCTCCGGTCATCGCAATCTCCTGCACTGGATCGCCTCCAGCGAGACCTTGCGACAACACCATCTGGCGAGCGACAACCCGGAACTCCGAGAGTCGCGAGCAGGAACCACAACGCCGCCGCCCAGACAAGCGATCGCGCCGATGGTGATGGTCAACGGAGCGCCGAGAGGGTTTGCCAGCGCACCCGCGAACAGCGAGCCGAACGGTGCCATTCCCATGAACATCATGGTATAGACGGCCATGACGCGGCCGCGTAGGTGGTCCGGAACCATGGCCTGAATCAGGGTATTCGACGATGTCATTTGCGACATCATGAAGAATCCGACCGGTACGAGGACTGCGGCTGACAGCCAGAAAGTGCGCGCCCAGGAAAACGCGATCAGGAATATGCCAAAACCCAGGGCAGAGATACCGATCTGGCGGCCCACGCCGCGCAGACCGGAACGCATAGCCAGACTGAGAGCACCTAAGCAGAGCTCCAACGCCGGTCGCGCCCATGAGAATGCCAAGGCCGTTGGCGCCGCGGTGGAGAATCTGGTCGGCGAAGATGGGCATGAGAACCGCGTAAGGCATCGCAACCAGACTGACCAAACCAAGCAAGAGCATCAGATCTCGAATGGGAATAGCCCGGCGCACAAATCGGAAGCCTTCAATGATGTTGTCGAATGCGGAGCCAATCGCGATGCGTGGAGGCGAGTCGACCTTCATCAGCGAGAGGCCTGCGATCACGGCGATGTAGCTTACGGCATTCGCGAAGAAACACCAGCCTTCGCCAATCTTGGCAACGAGGATGCCAGCGACGGCAGGCCCAACAATGCGCGCGCCGTTGAACATGGAGGAATTTAGGGCGATGGCATTCATCAGATCTTCTTTGCCGACCATCTCGACCATGAAGGCCTGACGTCCGGGTATATCGAATGCGTTCACGATCCCGAGCAGAATTGCGAGGACGAAGACATGCCAGACCTGGATGACATGCGTGAGCGTCAGCCCGGCAAGGATGAAAGCCAGGATCATCGACGAGACTTGCGTGGCAATGACCAGCTTATGCCGGCTCCAACGGTCGGCAACGGCGCCTCCGAAGGGAGCGGCGAGAAAGGCTGGAATCTGGCTGGCGAATCCAATGGCACCCAGCAGAATCGAGGAATGGGTCATGCTGTAGACCAGCCACATTTGAGCGATGTTCTGCATCCAGGTGCCGACCAGTGAGATCAGCTGACCACTGAAGAAGAGCTGGAAATTGCGGTGGCGCAACGCACGAAATGTGGTGCGCCAGCGGCTTGGACTCGAGGATGGCGAGTCTTCGGACATTTGCTAAATCGACTACGGCTCTAAGTAGAGCACATGATGTCCGGTGCAGTCTGTCTGTACGGCGTTGTAGAGGACGTGCAGGAAATCCAGGCCATGCCGCGCGACAAAATAGATGCCCGCCACTTCCCTTTCCTGCAATGTTTTGTTGGGGTACAAAGAAGAAGAGAGTAATTCGGCGTGACGCGTGATCTCTTCCGTTCGCCGTGCCTGGGCACGAGCGGCGCGGCCCTGCAGCTGTTCGATCTGGTACTGCATTTTTGCCTGTGCTTTTTCAGCGGCGTCGACGAGGGTGGGATCGAGTTGCTGCAAAGTGGAGATCACCGACTGCATTGCCGAATTGACTTGCGCCGCAGCATCTTCAAATTTACGAACCATGTGCGGGTCCAGGGTGTGAGCTGCCAGCAGCTCCGATAGCCGATCGCTTCCGCGCACCAGATCAGCGAAAGACAATTGATACTTGCGCAACAGATTTGCCTGGCGCGGTTCCACGACAGTCGCACTATAGCGAGGAAGCACCGGAGTAACCCGACCCAGAATGCTGTTGTAGACAACCGCCACTTGCGCAAAATAGGCGACCTCGGCGGGGCCGCCGATATAAGCAAGATTGGGCAGAAGGAAGTCTTCCATCACTGGACGAAGCAACACGTTGGCGCTGAAACGCTCCGGATGCTCGTCAACGCGGGCTTTCAACTCATCGAGCGAAAGTTCGTGACCGGCAAAATGGAACTTGCCGCCGGAGTCTCGGATAGGCAGGCGCTGGCCATCTTCAAAGGCAAATAACAATGTGGAGGCTGGGGTGACTTTTACCTGCTCCTCATAGCCAGCGGCCTCGATCGCCTTGCCACGTTCCAGCAGTTCCCGATTGATCCGATCTGCACCTTCCACGGCGGCGACGAAAACAGGCTTCGCGATGCGATGAAGTTCGTCATCTTTCGGATCCAGAAGGATGACTCCCCACTCCGCAAAGACACGGGCAAAGAGTTTGCCGAAAGCCGATCCGAAATTCTCGCCGGGACGATAACTTTCTTTCAGGATCTCGCCGACTGGTGACGGACCAAGGATGCTCAAATACTCGTCGGTAACCGAGGTGATTTCGTCGACAAAGTTAATATTTCCGACCGGCGCATCTTCCTGACCACTGGCTTGCGTCCTCAGTTCGTGAAGCGCGCCGTCTGAACCGATGACCGAGGTATGGTTGATTTCTGCCAGATCATGATCCTCGGTGGCGAGCCAGAACACTGGGACACAATCGATGCCCATCTGGGTGACTTCGGCGGCAATTTTTACGGCTGAAATGGCCTTCAGGATGGCAAAGAGTGGCCCGCCAAACAATCCTACCTGCTGGCCGGTGACAACCGTGTAAGCGCCATTGCGGAGGCGATCCAGATTGGCGAGCGTTTTCTGCGACGATCCAAAACTGCGATTCTGGCGTTCGAGCACATCAGCTACCGCTTTTCCGCGCGCGGGATCATGCGAAATGGAGCTCGCTTCCGCGGCGATCCATTCCCGAAAATGCGGGCCGCGTGGATAGAACTGCTTGATGTTTGGAGAGTCCGCGAGAAAATCGAGAAAAAAATGAGACGTATGCGGGATTTCGGAAAACGGTATGCAGTCCGCGCGCACTAGCAAACCTCCGTCTTGAGTGACGCGCGATTCAGGCTTCGACAGCCCCTGTTCAGGATTGTGCCCACGGAACTTGGATGTGCGCACGCGAAGCTTGATGCAAGAAAATGACTTATGCCCATTCCCAGAAACCCAGTCCTTCAGTAACGACGATGGAGAATCATCGATGGTAGCGTACCAGGGCAAAGAACCGCTAGACGCGGCTTCAGGGCAGGGTCCCAAAAGTTACCCGATACGGAATTAGAGATTATTAAGATAGTCGAAGAGACTGGTTCCCATTGTCCTGGAAGCAGCCGTCATAACCGCGTTTACGCTGGTTTGCAGACTTACGAGCTGGGTGGCTGCCTGTGCGAGGTCGGCAGCCGAGAGAGTATTCTCCCGCTCGCTCAATTGAGTGCTCTCGTTTTGCAAGACAGCATTGTTGTCGGTTAACTGGTTCATGGCATTGCCGTAGAACACTCGTTGCGCCGCGAGTGCAGAGCGAGCCTGACCGACGGCATTCGATGCTGTGTCGATGCCAGTGTTCGTTTGCACTGCGGTAATGAGGTCTTGCAAACTCTGAAACACGTTTCCAGAGGAATTCAAAAACAGGTCGTTGCCAGCGACGTTGGTCTGGACCTGGTAGCCATCGCCGATCTCAACTGAGTTGGTCTCGGCATTCCCGCTATACGATACTCCGCTTGCAGAGGTGCCATCGGCGACAAAGGGCTTCGCGGTTGAGGCCGTGCCTGCGAACAGAAAGGCTCCCTGAGAAGAAGTATTTGCAAGCGACAAAACCTGGCTCTGGATCCCCTGAAGTTCCTGAGCGATGGCAGACCTGTCGGAGTCGGAAAGGGTGCTGTTAGCGGCACTGATTCCGAGGGTGGCCGCGCGGTTCAGGGCTGTGTCCACGGAACCCAGAGTCGAATCCGCGAGCTGCAGGTTCGATTGCAAGGTTGTTCCATTTTGCGTGTACGTATCGACACGATCACTGTCGGAAAGAACCTGCACGAGGGATCCGGCGGCCGCTGGATCGTCGGAGGGTTTGGCGACGCGCTTTCCTGATGCCATCTGCGCGAGCATGGTGTTTTCCTCTTGCTGCAGCTGTGACAGGGATGCGATGAGGTCAGGGGTGCTGTTCGGGTTCACTCTCATGGTTAGGTCTTCCCCAGATTTACGGCAGTTTCAGTAAGTGTGCTGATCACGTCGACAACCCGTGCGGCTGCTTCGAATGCGCGTTGATAGCGCAACAGATTGCTGGCTTCCTCGTCGAGAGAGACACCCGAGATGGCACCGCGCTGGTCGGTAAGCTGCTGGCTGATAAGGTCCGAGGCATTTTGCTCGGATTCAGCATTCGATATGTCGGAACCAATCCGAAAGACCAGGTTGCTGTAGAAAGCTATGGGTGTATTTCCGCCGACAATAGGTTGCTTTTGAAGATTGATCAGGGACTGCAAGTTGCCGTTCCCACCGGCGGCAGCGTCGGAACTGGCTGCGATCTGCGAGGCGTCGGTAATGTTCACAGTTAAGGAGGCTGCCGCTCCGGTTGACACAGCGGGCTGCACGAAGAAGTCGGTTCCTGGCTGTCCGTTGAGGTCGAAACCGGCACTGTGAACGGTGTTGAATTGCGTAGCCAGGTTATAGGCCAGGGTATCGAGATCGGAGAGAATGCCGGGGATGCTGGTATCACGCACTTGGACAAGGCCAGCGAGTTCGCCAGACTGAATTTGCGAAGTCATGTTCTCAGAACCCGACATCACCTCGACTCGACCGTTTGAGTCCGGCTGCGTGCCGAGCTGGTAGCTCTGGTTACCGACTACGAGAGACACGCCATTTGCTGTGGTCAGGCTGATACTGCTTTCGGTACGAATGGAAGTCACATCAATGATGTTGGCCAGTTGCTGGACAAGCTGATTGCGCTGGTCGGTGAAGGTGCCAGCTTCCGAGGAATCGCCGGGGACGGAAGCTATCTTGCCATTCAGCTCGGCGATTTGCGAAGTCAGTTGATTCACCTGACCAACCGCTTGTGAGACCTGAGTATCCAGATCGGATTGCTGTTTCTGCAGCTTCCCAGTAGTGACTTGAAAAGTGTTTGTCAGGTTCTGAGCGGCAGTGAGGACACTCTGGCGCAGAGAAACGTTGGCAGGGTCAACCGAGAGTGAGGACAGGCTGTCGAAGAACTGCGAGAGTTGCTGGTCGAGTCCGGTTCCATCGGCAGGAAACAGCGTTTGAACCTGATTCATGGCGTCCAGGGTGCTTCCTAATTGTCCCTGCTGTTGCTGTTCTTCCTGAAGCCGCAGTTCCAGAACATCGTCGCGAATGCTTTGAAAGCCGGTCAGTTCGACCCCAGATCCGACACGGACATTTCCGGTGTACGTGGGATCGGTCTCGACCATCACGGGCTGTTGACGTGAAATGCCGACCGAGGTCGTGATCGCCGCCACCACCATGTCAATCACCAGGAATGGAAGGAACAGCGCAGCGCCAATCTGGAAGCCGGCTTTGAGTTCCGAAATGATGTAGGCAGGAGCCACGATACGCATCGGAAGCGCCTCCGAATTGGCAGGTGTGGGTTCGTGCGCCAACTCGATAAACAGCGACAGGTCCTTCTCACGCGCGTAGCGCAACATAAAATACCGCACCGGATCGGAGCCTCGATCAAGCGCTTCAAAGGGTCCGATCTTTCCTTCCTGATACGGAATGACCGCCTGCTGATAGATCGCTACTCCCACGGGTTGCATCAAGAACCAGGTCAAGATCAATGCCAGCCCGATCAGCGTCTGATTCGTCGGAGTGGTTTGGGTGCCAAGCGCCTGTCGCAGAAAATGAAAGATGACCAGCAGCCGCACAAACGGTGTCATGCACAGGAGGAGCGCTGGAATCAGGGTCAGCAGCGTAAGCAGGACAACGATCCCCCACGGCAGCGAACCCTTCGCACCTAACCCCGCCCACTGCAGAGAATCTTCGTGGCGCGCGGCTGCGAAGACGGGGTTGCTCACCAGCAGGAATAGAGCTGGGGAAAACCTGCGGAAGGCTCGGGAGAGTGTGTTCATTGCGTCCGCTCATGTTCACGTCGAGACCCGCCGATAAGCCGATGGAGAGAGTCGCGACCGCGAATTTCTGTGAGCAAACGGATCGACTGGGGTGTACTCCCAATCAGGAAACGCCGCTGATCGCATTCGACCAGCGCTACAAATCGCCTCTCCCCAAGGGTTAGAACCTCGGCCAGACGAAGCTGGCGATGGCGCGGGCGCGCGGCGCGGAACAACGTGTCGACGATGCGTCGCAGCCAGTGCCACGATGGCGACGGCAAGGGATTCTCAGCCAAGTTCATGTTCCACTCCAGCTAATTCGGTAATGCGGACGGCAAGCCGGTCGCCAACCACCTCGAACTCTGCCCATCCGATGAACCTTCCATTCACCCGTACCGGCACGTCTTTGCTCTGCACCCACTTGGTATCGAGGACGGAGTCGGCGTCGAGTTCGATCAATTCGCGCACCCGAATCTCGGGTATCGGGAGGTCCAGGGTCAGAGTGCAGGGCAAGTGGACCAGATCTCCCCATTCATCCACTTCGGGTTGTGAACTCACGGCCTGCAACCGTGCCGGTTCTGTTTCCGACATAACTCTCATCGCTGAATCAGAAATTCCGTGAAATAAACTTCCTGAATGCCGGCCTCTGGCAGTCGCTCCTGGAGCGCCTTCAGCAATTCCGCCTTGAGCTTCGTTTTGCCTGCCGGCAAGAGCAACTCGTCAATTTTTGCGGAAGCGAGAACTCCGATAACAACATCTCGCGCAATAGGAACCAGCGCTGCATTTGCTGACTCTGCGCCGCTATTCTGTTTCACGCCCAGATCCAGGCCCACTCGAAGAAAGGAATGAGACTCGGGATCGCCGACGTTCAGAACGAAGGTTTCCATGTGCACGACGGCGTTGACCTTCGCCTTCTCGACTGCACAGTTGTTCTGGGAACGGCAGGCTGCGCCCATGGACAGCAGTGCAAAACAAAGCGCCAGAGAAACTGCCGACAGTACAGACTGCCTCCGCAAGTAGCTGTTCTCCTTCAGTGAGTCGCTCGGAGATACAGAAAGCAATCACCATGCCGCATTGGTTCGAGGAGAAGTGCGCGCGAAGGCCGCTAAGTTGTTCAGGAGAATGAGTAACTGGTGAGAGCACGTCCGATGGCTACGAACTCGGTGCCTTTTGATTAGAAGGTCTTCATTAAGCGAGTCTTAAAACAGGTATCGAAGCTTCTGTGCTCGCCAGCATTTATAATCGAGTTCTCCGATGAGCTACCAGGTCCTTGCCAGAAAATACCGTCCTCAGAAGTTCTCCGATGTGATTGGGCAGGACCACGTTACCCGCACCCTGAAGAATGCGATCGAACAACAAAGGATCGCTCACGGGTACATCTTCAGCGGACATCGTGGCATAGGTAAGACGACGATTGCGCGCATTCTAGCGATGGCGCTGAACTGCCGCTCGAAGGATCATCCGGTGCCCGAGCCTTGCGGGGTTTGCGAATCGTGTACGGAGATTCGCGCGGGAAACGCGGTGGACGTGATTGAAATCGACGCGGCGACGAACCGCGGCATCGACGAGATTCGTGAGTTGCGTGATGCAGCGCGTTATCGTCCGGCGCGTGATCGCTACAAGATCTGGATTCTGGACGAGGCCCACCAGATCACCGATGCGGCCTTCAACGCCCTTCTGAAGACTCTGGAAGAACCGCCAGGGCACGTGATCTTCATGATGGCGACGACCCAACCGGAAGACATTCCGCAGACCATACGGTCGCGCTGCCAGCACTTCAGCTTTCACGCGGTCAGGTTTGAGGAGATCGTCGGCCAATTGGATTCAATCGGCAAGGCAGAAGGGATCGAGGCGGAGCACAATGCGCTCGCGCTTCTGGCAGAAGCCGGAGACGGTTCGATGCGCGACGCGCTATCGATCATGGATCAGGCGATCGCTTGTTGCGGAACCAGGCTGACCACGGAAACGGTTCGCCAGTTGATCGGCACAGTTCCTTCGGAGATGTTGGAACACCTGATGACCGCCGTCGAGCAGAACTCCAGCCAGGATGTCCTGAAGCTGGTGGACCGCTTGATGGTCGAGGGCCAGAATCCAACCTATTTCGCAAAGCAGCTGGTGCGATTCCTGCGCAACGCGGTGGTCGCGAAGGTAGCGGGAGCAGATACCACACTGCTGCAGATCTCCCGCGACGAAGCGGAACGAGTTGGACGCGTTGCCGAAAAGTTCACCGAAGAAGATCTGACTCGTTTCCTGCAGATCATGCTGCGGACGCATAACGAACTCGGCTATAAGCAGGAGCAACGCTTTCATCTCGAGCTCGGATTGTTGAAGATGGTGCACGCGCAACGGCTTTTACCGCTGGAGCAATTGCTCAGCGACCTACCGAAGGATTCCACGCCGGTGCCGCAGCGAGCGTCTTCTACTGGACAGCGCAGTTCCCTTCCTGCTTCTGGTGGTTATTCGCAGCGGCCGGAATCAGTCGCAAACCGTCCGGCGCGACCGTCGCCTTTTGAGGCCGATCTCTCGCGCAAGCGAAATGAGCCCAGCAGTTCCGTTCCAACGAAGACGGTTTCCGGCAGCTCTGCACTGGCCGTGGGTACGGTAATGGCAGCCGCGCCAGCCATCGAATCAGAGCCCACGAGTGACGGCGAGCTTTCGCTTCCCAAGCTCCAGGCGGGAATATTGACGGCGCTGGAAGAAACGAATCATCGGACTCCGGCGGAGCGTTTGGAAGAGGGCGAGTGGAAGATCCAGGGCAATGAGCTCCTGATTGAGGTGCCCGTCGGAGAAAAGCTGCTGGGGATGGTCTTCAGCCCCGAGGTGCGGAAGGTCATTAACACTGCGGCGGCGACGGTTGCAGCGCGGCCTGTGAAAGTCACACTGCACAGCACCGGAGCCGGCAATGGCGACGGGCATGTCATAAAAGCGCCGATCTCACGGGCGAGCGGTGGATTGGGCGCGCGCGCTAGAGCGTCCGAAGATCCGATCGTGAAACGCATGCAGGAAAAGTTCGGGGCCGAGATCCGGACGGTAATCGATTATCGCGATAAGAAGTAGTTTGTGGGGGAATCAAAATGGGTGGATTTAATCCGCGACAACTTCAGGAACTAGTGTCACAAGCTCGCCAGAAATATGAGGAGATGCAACAGAAGATGCAGGCCACGGTCGTCGAAGGGTCATCGGGCGGCGGTAGTGTGACAGTGCGGATGAATGGCACCAAGCAGCTGCTATCGACCACCATCGATCCGGAAATTGCGAAGTCTGGCGACCTTGAGATGCTGCAAGACCTGGTAACCGCGGCGGTAAATGCGGCCAGTCAAAAAGTGGATGAAGAGCTGAAGTCGACAATGGGTGGAATGCTGGGAGGATTTCAGATCCCGGGGATGGGTTTCTAATGAGCCGGTTCGCGGAGCCCATGGCTCGCCTGATTGAGGAATTCAAGAAGTTACCTGGAATCGGCAGCAAGAGCGCGCAGCGGCTGGCGTTCCATGTATTGCGTGCCAGTGACGAGGACGCGGAAGAACTGGCGACGGCGATTCGCGAGGTAAAAGCCAACTTGCACCTGTGCTCGATCTGCAACAACATCACCGACGTCGACCCATGTGTGTACTGCACGAGCGCTACGCGAAACCAGCGCCTGGTTTGCGTGGTAGAGGAACCGACAAACATCGGCGCGATCGAAAAATCGAAGAACTTCAACGGCGTCTATCATGTGTTGCACGGATCGATTTCTCCTCTGCACGGAGTGGGGCCGGAGCAGCTACGCACGTCGAACCTGATCAAGCGGATCGAAGCAGATGAGGTTGATGAGGTAATTCTCGCTACCAATCCAACGGTTGAAGGCGAAGCCACTGCTGTCTATGTCTCCGAACTGGTACGACGGCCGGGCGTCCGCATTACGCGCATCGCCACTGGGATTCCTGCCGGGAGCGATATTGAATACGCGGACGAAGTGACGATCCTGAAAGCGATAGAAGGCCGCCGTGAGCTGTAGTCGGCAATTCGGTCTTTGAGTTGCAGCAGTTCCCAAATTGAGTATCAGCGTGTCTGCATTACTGGTTCTATTCCACTGACAGTTATCTTCCCCAGCAAACATACTGGTCTGCACGTCGTAGTGCTGCCACGGACCAGGAATGACTCCCATTCGATACTCGTCTCGCTGTGTAGTCAGCGCTCTGTTCACCCTGTTGCCCGCGTTTGCGATCTGCTTTGGTCAGAACGCTAAAACGCTGCAAGAGCAAGCATCGCAAGAACGTCTGTGGCGGCAACAAGAGTCGAAATGGTTTCTGAAGGGCAGAGCTGTCACATCGAGCAGCATGAAACAAGGCATTGCGTCACTGAACCTCGCCCACCGTGTGGACCGGTCGCAAGCGCAGACGCAGTCTGGCACGCAGGGTTCGAACTCTTCCTACCTCGGCACGCAATGGACACCGTTGGGACCGGCTCCCATTGTTTCCGCAAAACCTGGTACTGACCAGGACTACGGATTTGTAGCAGGCCGTGCAAACGTCGTTGCAGTGGATCAAGGTGACATCAGCGGAAACACGGTTTATGTGGGAGGCGCGACAGGTGGCCTGTGGCGATCGACAAATGCCGCGGCAACCGATGCAACGAAGGTTGCTTGGGAACCTCTGATTGATGATCAACCCACGCTGTCAGTGGGATCGATTGCTATCCAACCCGGCCATACCGGCCTGATTCTGGTCGGGACCGGAGACCCAAACAGCTCGCTGGATGCATATTACGGGCTCGGAATTTTACGCAGCATTGACGCCGGCGCCCACTGGAGACTCATCAACGCCGGAGACAACGGTGCATCGCTGTTTCACGGGCTGGCCTTCGCAAAAATCGCTTTCAGCACTGATAACACCAGCCTGGCCGTTGCTGCCGCTTCTTCTTCGAGTGAAGGGTTGGCGGTTGGAGCCGAATCTCCGAATTACGCTGCCACACGTGGCCTCTACTACACGCCTGACGGTGGATTGAACTGGCATTTAGCCTCGATAGTCGATCCAGGCGGAAGCAGTCCGACGAGTGCATCGGCGACATCGGTCATCTTTAACTCCAGCCAGCATAAGTTCTACGCTGCACTGCGTTTTCACGGTTTCTATAGCTCTAGCGATGGCATCAATTGGTTGCGACTTCCCAATCAACCCACGTCCGCGACCTTCAGCCTCTCCACAAGTGACTGTCCCACACAACCGGCGGTACTCCCGAACAACTGCCCGCTTTACCGAGCGGAGATCGTGCAAGTCCCCGGACGCAACGAAATGTACGTCTGGTATGTGGACAGCCTGGACACGCCGACTAACGAAGGAATCCATGTAACGCGTGATGGGGGAAACACCTGGATCACAATCAACACGTCGGGAATCGCAAATTGTGGTGATGCGGAGGGTTGCGGTACCGACGATGGAAGCTATGCGCTTACGATCACAGCGGTGCCCAACGGCAGCACTGCGACTGATCTCTACGCGGGTTCCACAAATCTTTACAAGTGCCGGATCGATCCCGCAACGAATCCGACGTGTTCGGCTGCGAATGGTGGCTTTATGAATCTGACGCACGTCTACGGGTGTAGGCCCATCGGGTCATACTCGCACGTTCATCCTGAACAACATGGCGTCGCGTTCTCGCAATCGAGCCCCTCTCTCTTGTTCATTGCAAACGACGGCGGACTGTATCGAAGCACAAACAGCTTCGCAGCGGGCATTACCGGTCAGTGTGGAACCACTTCTTTTCCTTTCGACAACCTGAACGGCACTCTTGGCTCGATGGCGCAACTGGCTTCGCTTGCGGAGGACGGCAACGACGCAAACACAATGCTGGCCGCGGTTAATGCCGTGGGCGCGACGGGGACCTCGTCAGGCACTTCGGGCGCCAATGGAACAACCTGGATAACGCTCGAGGATGGCGCGCTCGGAACAACAGCGATCGATCCCACAGGTTGGTTCGCGTCTGCCTCTGGAATGTTTGGCATTCAGCGTTGCACAAAAGGTGCCAGCTGTACGCTTGCCGACTGGCAGTTCATGGTAGACCCGACTCAGGTCGAAGGCGATGCGGCGGGATTTCACTCCCCTTTCATTCTTGATCCACAGAACACATCGCTGATCATCGCCGGGACTTGTCGCGTCTGGCGCGGCGACAGCAGTGGAGGCTGGACGTCGGGAAACGCACTCAGTGGAAAGCTCGACGGAACCGGCGGCAATACGGCGTGCGCTTCCGACTCTACTGGATTCGTGCGCACTTTAGCCGCAGGCGGCCCTTCGAGCGGAACTGGATCTCAGGTGATCTATGCCGGTACTGAAGATGGAAGGATCTGGGTTACGACCCATGCGGCTTCTGGGCTCAGTTCTTGGCAAGACGTGTCGCCCGTTTCCGGCGGATTTCAGGACCCAGGATGCGGAAACATACCGTGTCCTTACCCGATCTCGGCGATCGCTCTGGATTCGACGGACGCAACCGGAGATACTGCATACGCCGGGGTGCTGGGGTTTGGGATCGGACACATCTGGCAGACGACTTCAGCCGGTGCGAGTTGGAGCGACATAAGCGGAGATTTGCCTGATGTACCCGCCAATTCCGTACTGGTAGATCCGTCCAGCGGTTTCATATATGTTGGCACCGATGCTGGTGTATTCGCCGCGCAACCCAACGGCAGTTCCACTTCATGGAGCGCCGTGGGCCCGCCCACGGGCTTGGGGCTGCTCCCTGCCGCGCCTGTTACTCAACTACTCCTGTTCCGCCCCTCGAATCAGCCACCACGCTTGCGGGCGGCGACATACGGCAGAGGTGCATGGGAGATGCCACTGCCGGAAAGCTCCGTTCCCGACTTCACGCTACAAGTCACGAATGCTGACCTGACAACCTATCCGAATGTAGCCGTACAGTTCCAAGGCCTTCTGACATCTCTCAATGGCTATGCCAAGGCTGTATCACTCTCCTGCTACGCTGGTGCCAGTCAACTGCCACAACACTGTGGAAACAACAGCAGCTACATCCCCGCGTCTGAGGGGACGAGCTTCGCTGTTCCTGTCAGTAATGCTGCTGTCGCGGACTTTTCACTGCGAATACAGGCCCACGACGCTTCGGGACTCATGCATGAGCAGTCGGTGACCTTCCATGTTATGGACTTCACGGTCGGATCACCGAGTCCTGCATCCGTAAACCTGTCACCAGGCGGGAATACCACGGTTAACGTACTCGGCAGCTCTTTAGGACCTTTTAGCGAGAGGGTAACGATCTCATGTCCGACTGCGCCGACGGGCATCTCCTGTAATGGCAGCAGCTCGGTGTTTGCCGCAGGATCTGCGCAGACAATTCCTGTGGCTGTCACGGCTTCGTCTAGTGTGCCGCTCGGGAACAATACGGTCGCGCTGGTGGCGACATCCGCGGATGGGTTGGAAAGCAAGACAGTGAACTTGACGGTACAAATCCAGTCTCCAGTGCCCGACTTCACATTGCAGGCTACTAGCCAGAATCTTCCAGCCGTGAAACCAGGCCAATCAGCGGAAACAACTCTGACTGTCCAATCGCAGAATGGATTCAGCGGAACCGTTGCGTTAACCTGCGCAACTTCGCCGACCACCAGGAATTGCTCAACAACTCCGGCGTCCGTAAGCAGCTTCCCAACAGCGGTGACCGTTCAGATTGACACAACCGGAGCGAATGCGGGCGATGTCGGCGTATCGATCACAGGGAGCGCAGCGGGAGGAAACGCCCATGTGGTCTCACTTACATTACCTGTGGTGGCATTTGCACTGAGCGGAGTAACGGCGCCGCAAGCCACCAGCGCAAGTAATACAGCGACTTTCAGTTTTCAGTTGGTCTCAGAGAATGGTTACACCGGTAAGGTCCAGACGACCTGCGACGCATCTTCACTTTCGCAAAGTCAGACGTGTACGCTCTCTCCCCCGAGTCCAACGTTGAATGCAAATGGTACAACGGTTATTCAAGGTCAAATTGTGGTGCCGCAAGGCCAAGCGCCAGGCGATTACGCGATCAAGCTTTCTGCCGCGGATAGCAACTACTCCGCGCTTAGCGCCACGCAGAACGTAACGCTTATGGTATTGGGCTCTCCGACCTTTCAAATTGCGGTCAATCCAGCATCGACGAGCCTGTCTGCGGGCCAGACGACTTCAGATGTGATCGTCACCATCACGCCGCAACAAGGATTCACAGGGCCGGTTAGTTTGAGCTGCGCTTCCCTTCCTTCGTCATCGAGTTGCATCTTTAGCCCGATCCCCGTGAGCATTAATGGGGCGACCCAGGCGACACTGCGAATTTCCACGACCGCGGTTAGCACGGCACAGATACGCCGGAGCTTTCCCGGCTTGCGATTCCTCGCCGTGTTGCTGGCACTGCCCGCCTGCCTGGTTCAACTGGGAACCTGTGCTAAAAGGAAAAGCGTGAGAAGAGGCGCAGCGACGGCCTTGCTAATCCTATTGCTCGTGGCCGCAATGGTGGCCTGCGGTGGATCGGGAGGAACTTCCAGTGGACCTCCAGTTCAGCCCACGCCAGGAACGCCCTCGGGGATCTTTACAGTGGTTGTATCGGGCACTTCGGGCAACATCATCCAGAGCGCAAACTTCACCCTGACGGTGAAGTGATGGTCGGAGAACGGAAGAACGCATGGTTGAGGCGCAATATTGACAATCTATTGCAGCCCGAGTGGATGCTATATCAGCGAACAAACTGATTAAAAAAGGGGCAGGGTCCAAACGAGGGTATCCTTGCTGGGCGAAACTGGAAAAACACTCGCCCGGTAGAGGATCGAAATACGTATCGAAGTTAGAGGAAAAGTCGAACGGGACCATCTGGTCGGTCCGCGCTAGTCGTCCGAGAATGCCACGCCCGTCCGATTGTCGTGACGTCCGACCAATACCTCGTCGAGTTCAGGAACATTAGTCCTGATGTTGGCATTCCTTTTAGGCGGCACGCGACGCCTTGATTCTCCGCCATTATCGCGCTGAGCCGACGGAGCGTCGGTGCTCGAGTCAACTGATCTAGTCAGCTGTTGTAGCTCTGGCACGTACTTGTGATACCCAAAACCGACGAAGCATCCAGCAACACAGCACAATGGCAACGTTGAAAGAACCATAAGATGTGCTGGCATTATCACAAACAATACACTGATCACTCCGAAGAAAGCGCTGATGATATACAACGCAACCGCCGAACTCGGGGCTGACCAGCCACTGGCAACCAGTTTGTGGTGCATGTGCTCGCAGTCGGGCATATAGATCGGCTGCTTCTTCAGGACTCTACGAACAATCGCCAGAATCGTATCCAAGACAGGAAGTCCAAATACCAGCAGGGGTATGAGAATCCCGGCCGGCGAAGACGTGGATTTCAGAAGAGCCAGCCCCAGAGTGCTCATCAGAAAGCCGATAAACAGACTTCCGCAGTCTCCCAGGAAGATAACTGCCGGGCTGAAATTGAATTTCAGAAAACCCAGAAGCGCTCCCGCAAGGATCAAACTGACAAGAGCAAGTTCGGTATGCCCGCCAATTGTAAACAACAACGCTAAGGTGGCTGAAGATATTAGGGCTGACCCAGTTGCTAAGCCATCCAATCCATCGATCAGGTTGAAAGAGTTCGTTATTCCAACCACCCATGTCACGGTCAAAAGTAGGGACAGAGCCGGAGGAAGAGGACCGCTGAATACCGGAGGAAGCGCATCGAGACGAATACGTCCTACGTACAGGATTACGCCGGCCAGTACTTCCAATCGCAGCCTTTAGAAATGGAGGGATTGGACTGAAGTCGTCCCAGAGTCCGACGCCAAAAACCACAGTCCCCGCAAGGGAAGCTGCTAGAATCTCTCTCGCGTAGTTGGCCCATCCGCTAAGAAACATCATCGACCCGAATACGAGGATGAGAACGGTAAGAAATATTGAAATTCCACCTAGCCTGGGTATCGGACCATCGTGGAAATGGTGGGGCATGGCCTGCCCAACCCAATTCCGATGCAACGCGGTTCGCTTCACTGCAAGAGTCAATGCGCTCGCTAGTGTCAAACCAGCTATCAAAGCGCCTGCAGACCAAGTGTTCATCCCTGGCTACTCCTCAGATAATCCAACACGGGGCTGAGTCACACTAGGAATGATTAGAGAGTCGTCGATCGATATCGTTTGCATATGAAAACGAATATTGTGCCGAAGTTCCTACTTAATCATCTACTTAATCATTCACTTAATCAGTTATTTACTCAGCATCAACAATCCACAGCTATTTACCCTACTTCAAGAATCCGAACATACCATAAAAGTGAGACTCTGAAGCGTTCTTCTTTGTTTTGTTCTGATTGCAATAACAAAATGTTCATAATCATGCCCGAAATGGTAGGCACGGGACCCGATTTGGCAAACTTTAAGGGTTGATTATGTTAGTGAGACGACTCCGTTGTTTAGAGGCCGCTCAAGACAGCGATTGATGCTGCTCCCAAAGCTAGCTGTGAGAATATTTGCGTCCAATCCCTCAGTTGCCTCTGGACATTGCCCTTCCAGAGGATCTCGGGCACCACGACGGCGTCTCCGGGATCAAGACGGTAACTTTCAATTCCTCCTCCCCAGAAACCGCTGCCGGAGTTACTACTACTGATCACCGCCCCATCGGCACGCAGTATAAAGATGTGTTTCTTATCCGCATTGCGGTTTGGACCACCGGAATCTCGCAGATAGTCACTCATCCGTTTGTCCGACTTCCAAATGAACGCATTGGCGTTGTAAACGGATCCGAGTACTTCGACCGACGCAGGCCGAAAAGGCACGACAAAGCGGTCTCCATCCTCGAGCGGGATTTTGGGTATATCTTGAAGCGTTGCGTTGAGGCCGGGAAGTTCCAGCACTATTCTTCCAGTTGGACGCAACTGTCGAAGCTTCTCCACAAGTCGTCTTTGTCCCTCCAATGACGGACCCAAAAGAGCAGCCTCTTCGGGGCTCGCGACATTGCTAGCACCGGTGGTTGCATTTCGTTCGACTTGCACTTCCAAATCGCCAACTATTCGATTCAGTTCTTGTTGCTGTCGCTCCCGGGTTGATTCACGGGTGAATTCCGATCCAAACAGGTATGCGTTTGACGTAAGACCGCCGACGCGCTGAACAAGATCTCGAAGCGTCTCGCCGGGTTGCACTTTGTATACGCCGGAAGCGACAAACTCACCCTCTAGACGGACAAATTTCACTTGTTTCTCGATTGGAACTTTAATGTCTTGTTGCGAAAAGACAGTCACCACATCGCCTGGATACAGGACCAAGTTCTGTGACTGATCGTTGTCAAGGATCGCTTTCCCCAGATTAAACGGAATCAGAGTCGTCGAAAGGTCGTCTTTGTTTATTCGTTGAATTACCGCGTAGTCCCAATTAATTTCTGGTGCTGTCGCCTTGATGTCATTCCGAAGCCTAGCCTCGCCCACGCTTAGCGTTGAAGCGGCATAGGTACCCTGGCGAACAGTAGTCTCGGCTGCGGCTGGATTGTTTGTCCTGGAGGAACTCTCCGCTCCCGCTTGGCTATTTGAATTCTCCTGATCGGAATTCGTGGTAGCTTTCTGTTCTGATGATTGCTGATCGTTGGCTTGCGTGCGCCGCATTCCTGACCCGTTGACCGAATCCCCAGTCGTACTTCCGTTTGCTGCGCGCGGTTCGTATCCAGCATTGGGACTCAAGCGAACCTCACCGGCGGCTGAATACACAGGATTCTGCTGTCGCCAAAAATCTCGGGTGAGCAAAGCTTCCTTACTAGGGATGAGGTCACGAATCCGCATGCCTTCATGCCAGGGATACCGTCCCGGGCCATGCGACATTCCCCCGCAGCGTTACTGTGTCTTCGAAACGGGGAAGCATCGGAGCAATTCGGACGATATCACCGGCGCGCAGATCCCGATTAAGACCCGTATCGTTCAACGCGAAATCCTCGACTCTGCGAAACGTTTGATGATCTCCCTGTTCAACTCTCTCTACCGTGGCCTTATTGTTATCCGTAAGCGCAGTGAAGCCGCCGGCCAGTTTTACCGCGTCCGCCAGGGTGGTCTTTGCCTTTTAGTTCGTAGATAGCTGGTGTATTTACACTCCCAACCATCGCAACCTGTGGGCCGACCGGAGGAATAAAGATGACATCCCCGGGTAGAAGGGTGACGTCCTTAGATTTGTCACCTTTTAAGAGGAGGTCGTAAAGGTCGAACTCCACAACGACTGAATCGCCTCGGCGCAGCTGAATTCTGCGCATCGAACCGGTATTGAGAGGTCCGCCCGAATAAAAGACTGCATTCACCAACGTGCTGAGAGAACTAACCGTGTAACTGCCAGGCCGTCGCGCCTGGCCGACGACAAATATCTGGATGGACCGTAGTTGTCCCATCGAGACGCTTAAATCAAAATTCCGAAAGTTGTGACTGATCACGCCCTTCAGGTAAGGCACCAGGTCGCTATATTTAATGCCGGTCAGATCTGACTACCCCAACTTTTGGAATGTAGATATTCCCGCCGCGATCGACTGTGGCCCGTACATTGATGTCAACTTGTCCCCATCCACGGATCAGCAACTGATCGCCGGGTCCGACAACGTAGTCGGAGGGGACGGGCGCTCGATCGACAGGGAGCAAACGTGCTGGGAGCATTTACGAACAGGTCGGAGCCGAAGATTGGGAGCCGCTGTCCGACAGACGCGTATACGAATTTCTGAAACTCCGTCGGGGGTTGGGGCTCATAGACGTATGGAAAAGGATACGGTAGCGCCTCAATTCTGGAGATAATCTGCTCCAGTTCGGTCGTCGCTGTAGATCTGTTGCGGGCCGCCTCCTGCGGATGAACGGAAACCCGGTCGCACCCATCTGGCCGCACATTCAGGACCTGCGTCAGGACCTGACACGCGTGGCGGAGCATATCCAGTGTGTTCTGTTGTTGAGGGTAATCGCTCCGAATTCACCCTCTTGAGACTGAGTTTGAGACTGGTTATACCCGCTTAGCCGCGGATCCGAGGAGTCTGAGCGGCCGCAGCAATAAACTGGGTAGAAGCGAACACCTGCAACAACAGTAGAAATGCGGCGGTCAGGGGGCGTCGAACAAGGCAAATAGTATTCCACATTTGGGTCAATTCGAGCATTCTACGATGAACAGCTGCAGTTCAAGAAACTGTAGCTTACGCTGGCTAGGAATCAATGTTTGAACGCGTGAGCCAGATTCGAAGCGGTCAAGCCTCCAAGCGGCAGCAAAATTCAGTTGAATGCCAACTGCCAGATTCGACTGAGTACGTGTAGCGAGTAAGGGGAAATTCCAACTTTCATATTGCAAATACCCGGAAAACTCTAGGCTTTTCTTTAAGACGAACGTTCCTGCTGCACGACCGTCATACAGCGTGCCACCCCCAAGGTGATCAGGACTTGGCCGCTTGTTTTCGGACACTCACTTCCACGTTATTGCGAGGTGACAACCAATAGGTGCCAAACGCCTGGATGCCACGTCCCTGTCTGCCTACCCAATCTCCCATAATCTGTCCAAAGTTCGTATATCCGCTATTCCAGGAGAAGTTCGCGTAAAAAGAACCAGCGCCAGCCCTTAACCCAGGTAGATCGGTGTAGCCGCCCTCGGCACGAAATTGTAATTTGTTTAACTTGGGAATCTTTGGCAAATAGAAGCCAAGCCACCAAGCAGAACGACGCGGATATGCCACCGGGGAAAATTCATCCTCCGTAAATGAATCCGCGTAAAAGCTGAGCCAGTCCCGCACTCCTGGAATGCGATACGTGAAGTCCAGTGCCGAGCGACGATCGCCCGGAGTGTTGGGCTGCCCTGGAATCGTGACATTGCCGATGGAGTAGCTTGTAAGGAATGTATGACCGTTAAACTTAAACCCAGGGCCCGCAAATACTGTTGTTTCAGCGAACCCGAATTCAAAATTGGGGGTCGGTTTGAATGAGAACTTCTCGCCGTGGATCCAGGGATGAGGCTGCACTGGTGGGCCCGAAGCGATGAACTGTCCATTCTGGTTGAAGTAATGAGACGTATTGATAACCATTTAGCTGGCCCAAGAACGCCTGTATATCTAGCGGTCCCAATATCTTCGATACCAACGGAATGACGTAAGGCACGTTGCGGCTTATTCGGAACATCGGAATTGGCTGAGCATTTGTGCTAAATAACGCAGGGCCCATCTGGTCCGGCCCCCACCAGAGCGATTGTTCACCAAACGTTAGCAAATTGTTCTGCACATTCAGCGAAAGATAAGCTTCCAAGAACCGGAAACGATTCACTGTCACCGCAGGGGGCACCATCCACGGTGATCCCGGAGGCAGCGAACCTGTCACATCGTAGCTTAGAATCGCTTGCTGTACAGCTGGGCTCAAGTTCATTGGCGCTGCCCCGTGCTGGTACTCGCCTCTGATGTAACCTCCGAATGGGCCAGCGACAAAGCGAGTAGAAGCCCCGGTCGTGCTGTTGAAACCCTCGCCGAACGGCCTGCCGAAGTTATTGACGATCGTCTCGCCAAAATCAAATCCATCCGTCAGAGGCGGACCGCCAATCCCCAAAACTCCTGCGTATGCTGACTCCAACTCTCGCGTCAAAGTCGGTGTTGATCTCGACGTGCAACTCAGGGGAAAACTCTAATGAGAGTTCCTTGTATGCGCCGTAAGCGGAGTTCTTAGTGTCCGCCTGGCGCTCAACCAGAAAGGAGGCTTCTCTGACTAGTCGCGCGCATTCCTGCCGAGTCCACGGCCGCTGTCCTTCGAAAGCACTATCGATGTAACCCTAATGCCGCAAGCCGATCCATCAAGGGATACACCCAACTATCCATTGGAACAAAAGTTGTCCCTGTAACCGAAGGACTGCGCGGTCCCGTATACCCTTTCACAAACGTACCATAGGACGCTACCCGGCAAGTTCGTATCGTGGCGCGTCCGATAAACCTGCCGGCCGACAAAGTAACCTAACGTGCTTCCGACGAATACGTCGGAGGGAAAATGATTTAGACTCGTGATGCGAGACAATGGAAATCGCCGACGCCGCACCGTAGGACAGAAACTTGACTAAGGGAGTGGGGTACTCGTTAGCAAATACCGCTGCCAGCGACCATGCAACTGCTGCGTGCTGCGATGGGAAAGAAAACCGCCCACCCAGAAGTGCCCCTGGCCGTTGCCTTCGTTGGGCCGTTGCCGTTGGGTAGCCAGTTTCATCACTTCGGAAATAATGACAGCGTCGATCGCAGCTTCCGACGATAAAACGACCGGACTCTCTGGCATGCTCGTTCCCTCCAAAGCGTCCGAACAAGATACATGCCGCCGCCGCCCGCCACCATAGCGGCTACTCCGAAATTGGCAGATGTTGTTGCTGGTGTTGATCCGCGATGGACTACGACTAAGCTGGCTGGAAAAATCTGCATCTGAGGCGAACAAACCCGCACTAATCGCAGCGATCGGAATGATCGTCTTCATCTGCTTCCGGTCGATACGCGCCGGAAATAGCCAGAACGTCTTTTGGTCCTGAGCTAGATGCTTTAGGTAGTTGGTTCCAAGAGTATTCGTGTTTGTTCCGCTAACCGCAGGATCAGTGGTTAGGTTTGTTTTTTCCTCTGGCTGCTTGTCCTCTGCATGTACGCAAGGCAGTAGTAAAAGCACTACTGCAGATATCAGCAGACCTCGAGGGTTCGACCACAAACAGAACCTAGGGAATCTCACAGGGATGTGCCACTCACTTCCTAATCTCCAGATCAGAAGACGGTCACTCACACAAACCGTGGCCAAACTGCTGAGCGGCGACCAAAGATCTTCTATGCAAGTACTTGCAGTCATCTTAATTGTCGGATATCGAAAAGGCCAATTAGTCGAATCCCCGGGTACATCTCTCGGCACCACTCGCAAGGCGAGTTGTCGGGCTCCCCTCTCCCGGAGTCATGTACTGGGATAAGATAGTAGTTCTATGGAGCAGCGAAAAGAGTTGATATCGCCCGTGTTGGTTCTGGGCGGGTCGGGATTTATTGGCTCCCGTTTGGTGGGCCGCCTTATACAAGAAGAGTACAGCGTCCGAATTGGGGATCTAATCAAGAGTAGCAACTTTCCCGAGCTCTCCGTTCTCTGCGACGTCCGAACCGATGCCACGCTCTGTGAAGCAGTCCAAGGTACGAAGACGATAATTAATTTGGCTGCAGAACATCGAGATGACGTCCGGCCACTCACACGATATTACGAAACGAATGTCCAGGGTGCACACCACGTATGTCGGGCGGCACGCGATCATGGCGTTTCGCGAATTGTCTTTACAAGCAGCGTCGCCGTGTACGGATTCCATGCTGAACCAGTGGATGAAGACGGCCAATTCGCGCCATTCAACCCATACGGAGAGACTAAGCTGCAAGCAGAGCAAGTCTACCGAGCTTGGGCTGACGAAGACTCGTCGCGGAGCCTCGTAATTGTGCGACCGACAGTGGTTTTCGGTGAGGGAAACCGGGGAAACGTCTACAACCTTCTGCGCCAGATTGCGGTCGGACGTTTCTTTATGGTGGGATCCGGTATGAATTTCAAATCGATGGCTTACGTTGAGAACGTTGCAGATTTTCTGGCCTATTCGCTGACATTCGGACCTGGCACACACACATTTAACTACGTGGACGGACCTGACATGAATATGAAGTCCCTTGTCAACCATGTCCAGAGCTGTTTGCACAGAGAAAGCAGAACTAACCTTCGACTTCCGAAATGGCTGGCATTGGGAGCGGGACACTGTCTGGATGGCGTATCACGTCTTGTAAATTGCACACTTCCCATAAGTGCAATTCGTATTAGGAAATTCTGCGAAAGCACCCAGTTCAAAGCTGACCGTGCGGCCTTCACTGGATTCAAACCGCGGTTCTCGCTAAATGAAGGTCTGGATCGTACGATAAAATTCGAATTTCTTGCCGACGGACACGATCCGCGCCCCTCGGAAATTGCAATGTCATCATCCGAAACCTAGTATGACTTCTCGCTGACACTTATTAGTACCGCTGAGCCGAGATGGTTTGGGAGTCGCGCGAGTTGCGGTCTTCGAATTGCTGAATGACTTTCCGATTAATCTTTGTTCTCTGCTCATCCCAGATCCACCCCCATTTATTGAAGTACTTAATCAGGTTGATCATGTGTACCAGGAGCGCGCGTTTGCTTTTGTAAGACTCTTGCGCATGATCGTGAACCACAATCGCTTTCGGAAAGAAGACTGTCCGAAACTCAGCGTGCATGCGCCGAGTGATGTCAATATCTTCCGGATACATGAAGAATCGTTCGTCGAATAGACCGATATGTTTCAGGGCCGACGTGCGAAATAGCATGAAACAACCCGAGAGATAAGGGACATCCATCTCTCGCTCATACCCCGTGAATCGCAGCTCGAATTGTTCAATTTTCTTGGATGCCAACGCTTTCAGAGGGCCCAAAGCAAATCGTCTCAGAAAAAGGTCGGCCGGCGTTGGAATAAGCTTGCACAAATACTGCGTCCGACCGCCCGGATAAACAACCTTCGGCATCAACTGCCCTACTGAGGGATTGTTCTCCATGAACCGAACCATCTTCCCCAGCTCTTCGGGACCGAAAGAGATGTCTGGATTGAGCACAAAGTGGAAGTCAGCGGAATCGATCGTCCTTCTGAGAGCGATATTGTGGCCGGCGCCATATCCCTTATTGGCCTTTGCTTTGATGTAAGTGACTCCCGGACGATGAAACAAGGTCGAGTCGACAGATCGAGGCGAGTTATCTACAAGATAGAGATGAACCTTTTGAGAAGACCCAGCGGTGCAATCAATAAGACGGTTAAGTTGATCTTTCGGAGTGTTGTATAGAACAACAGAAGCGGTGACCACGCTCAATACCTTAACCAATAAAATGAGGCATTAGTTTAACGCATCAAATGGAAGAACACGATAAAGGATTGACTATCGGTACGTCTGCAGCAGCTCAAGGTCCCGACTGTCGAATCTGCCTGAACAAGAAAATCCGATGCTGGATGAGCAGGAGGTCAGACAAGTGGACTAACTATCGACCAAATCGTCTCAGCACAACTGCGGTAAGAGAATTCCTGAGCCCGCTTTCTTCCTTTTGCTCGCAATTCCAGTGACAACTCCGGATCGTCCAGCACCTTCACGATTTTTAGCGCAATGTCTTGGATATCTAAAGGGTTACAGTAAAGGGCACCGTAGCTACACGTTTCGGGGAGAGCCGATGTGTCTGAAACGATCACAGGGCACCCACACGCCATCGCTTCCAAGGGAGGCAATCCGAATCCCTCATACGACGACGGGTAGACGAAACATGCGGCATTTTCATAGAGACATCGCAATTCAGCATCTGACACATACCCCAGAAATGTCACGTTGTCGCCATAGTTATGCACTATTTCTTTACCGAAGATCCTACGATTGTAGCCACCCGCTACCACTAGTTTCATATCCGGACGTTTAATCAGCTTCCAAGCTGCCGCCAAGGTATCAAAGTTCTTGATAGGGCTTCGAGAACTCACCGCCAACACAAAACCCGCGTTTCGAAGTCCATTTTTAGTCAAAATGCTGGAATCAGGCTGAACCGACAAGATCTGTTCATATCCCTGCCGCGCAACCTGCATCTTCTCGAGAGGAATTGCAAAGTACCTGTGGAGCTCATTTTTGGAAAACTCCGAAACGGTGATCACTTTTGCCGCCGCTATTCCCAACGCCCAATATACGAGTTTATTGTAGGTTCGGAACGCAAATGAGTACTGTTCCGGAGTAGCTGCGACTCCTGCATCGTGGATCGTAACAATGTGGCGTCTCTTGAAGATGGGAGCGGTCGCATACGGACTGAACAGCAACCGGCCAACGGTCCGATATGGCAGGTACAGCTGTTCCCAGACTTTGCCCGAAAGTCTGGAACTGACGATCTCAAGGTGACGATACTGCGGTAATGGCAGATTTGTTCTCGGTGCCAATATCCTGATGCGATAGCGCGTGCGGTCGATGCACCCACTTTCGAGCGCGTTATCCCAGGCTTTCACAACCTCCATCGCAAAGCGCTGTACGCCGGTTATGGGCTGGGCAAGAAACTTGCCGTTAACGTAGATGATGTTCATTGATGGATGAGCGTTTCTCGGAGGATTGTTTGCAAAAATGTCGCCTACCCGCCGAATTACCATGGCGGACGATCAAACTCAATTACGCGCTTAGTCTTGCCAGGTCTTGAACAACAAACTCGAGGAGATAGCTGAAATTCAACCTGAATTTGCAACGAACCCGGGTTGTCAGGCTAAGCAATCGCGATTCTGTTTTCAATTAACGCGGTCGGTCTTCCTAACCAAAACATTCGTCAGCGGATTGAGGCACGTCCCCTGAAGCGACGGGAAACGATCCAAGAATCTGAGATACCTCTTGAAGTAGACGCCGAGTCTTCCCCTGTTACCGGTACAGGTCCCCGCATAGTATTTATCCGGAGATAGGGCCTTAACCTCCTGCCCGTCAAAATACCTCCTCATATCCGAATAGGACGTCAGGAAGTAGTCAAATGGTCCATGGATACGAACACCACGGAAATTGGCGGCGTGCCCGGGATCTATGGGGAAGGTCCGATTCGGGGTGGCCACGTTAATGTAGCCACCTGGTTTTGTTACTCGCAACAGGTTATTCAGGAAGCTCTGCCGAATCTTCCTGCAATCGGGATGTGTCGTTATAGTGTCCCCGATAACTCCGACGTGTTCCAAGACTTGGTGGCACATTACAAAGTCAAAGAAATTATCGCGGAACGGAAGAGTCTCATCAGTACACTGAACCAAGTATTCTGGAAATCGTCTCTTTGGCCAGAACAAGCAGCGACTTCCGCAGTCACTACCCCATGCGTCGTACCCCAACTCTCTGAGCATGTCCACGTCTATGCCTACGCCGCATCCGACCGACAGTATTCTAAGTTGGCGTTTGTCTGAACTGCCGTACAGACGCTCAAGAAGCGGAACCGAGAAATCGTCGATGAACCTCTTGTTGATCTGTTCGTCTCGGTTGTAGTAGTCAAAATCTCCAACTCCAAACGCCTTCAGGGCTTCTTGGTGGTCATGGTCAGGGAAGATCGCTCCGTCTATCCAAAGGGAACCCGAACTATTCACCTTCATGGATAAACCACAAGAAGCGCAAGCCTCGTTCGAAATGCGTAGCTCAGCCTTACATTTTGGGCACACATAAACCTTAGTGTCGGGCTCCATTTGCGCTTCCTCAGCTTTCATTTGACCTCCGCGGGACTACTTTCCTCTATTTAAGTGACACGTTTTTCTTTGAGATCTCTAAACAAGAGCACAACTATAACTTACGTCGACGACATGCCGGACTCGGGATAATTCCTCGCCCCCGCGGCCCACCGCAATATCTCACGACACAAGAGAAACAGCAAAGCGATCTCGACTGTGTTCAGTAACAGTTTGATTGGAATGAAGTATCCATCGCGCATGATCCGAAAGAGAAAATCTGCCGTATAGTAAACGTATAAAACCGTCCAGAAAGGATGCCCAGCCGATTTGTTGTAGAGAAAACTTCCGATCCAGCCAACCACAAAGTAGAACGCCGGGAAGAAGATACCGAAATAGATTAACCCGTCCGCATATCCGCTGAATCCCCCTAAAGGGGAAAGATCGCGATAGTTGGGACGCGATAATAATAGATATTCGTCCTTATCGACTAGCGCCCGTGGCATGTTGAACAGCACAACGTCCAGAAAGAAATGGGGTACGTTTCCTTCTCTGGTCCACACGTCGGGGCGAGTCAGAGTATTCATTAAGGAGATCTGGGAGAAGACGCTTTCGTATACCAGCGGACTTAAGGCCGACGCGGTCGATAATTCTTGCTGTGAACTAAGATTTGAACGTCGAAGAAATATTCCGTAAGTTAAAAGAAGTACACAGATGAGCGACAAAGGCGCAAGCCATATTACGCGTTTCAAGTTCAAACGACCGGTGACGTATGCGTACAGGACTGCAGTCAATATTCCCGAGATAAAAAACATTCTCGTTCCGTGCAGAAGACAAATTCCGTTCAACACGGAAAGTAAAGCGAAGAGTCGAACGTTATGGCGTGAACGTGAAAAAAGTGCCGCAGCAGCGATGAATACCATTAGGTCGGAGCAGATGATAGTAATCGCCCAGGCCGAACCCGGTATCGATCCCTCGAAAGTAGTTACCCTGTGAGTAGACACCCAGGGGAATGATGACAACCTTCGAAATGAGAAACGAGACTACCACGAATATGATGCCTAGTTTGCCCGATAAGTCGAGGTTTACTCTCTTCAAGACGCTGTGATGCGCTTTGCTTCCCCCTAATAATGCGCGAAGGATATGTCGCGCTTGTGCTCCCAAAACAAATGCTGTAACCCCGATTGCATAGAGTAAGGCAATTTTTGTCATCGTGGCTGACGAACCGCTTGCTGCCTCCCCGGCGCCGCCTTGTGTATATCCAAACAAATAGACGAGAAACAGCGGTGTGAAATACGTCAGGTTGTATAAGACGAACAGGAAAACATGGGGTGATATTACCTGGCACGCAGATGATAGGCTTCGTCTACTTGTCATGGGGCACCAGCATGGAGGAGGCTACAGGTCTATCGAATTGCGCTGATTGCCGCGTGTGCACAATTCTCTCTGTCCCCCCTAATAACCCGCGCAGAACAGAAACTGCGTTCCGCCACTTCCGATTCAGAATCCTATGCATCAAACTTGCCAGCAGAGCTGGGTACAGAGTAGTCAGCGCATAAGGATAGTAGCGCCGCGTAAATATAATCCGATTTCTCGTCGCATAGTATTCCGACAGCTCACTTTGGTCGAGCGATGACTTCCCTGAACCTATTGACGCACCTTCTCTGTGAAAGACAAAGCTCGCGGAACTGTAGGTTAGATCGAACTTTCCTTTTGCTCTAGTCGCCCAGTCTATCTCTTCAAAAAACAGAAAGTAATCTTCATTCAATAGTCCGATGCGGTCGAGAAATGGTCTGGACACCAAGATAGAAGCGCCGACAATGTAAGCCATACGTTTCTCAATCTCTTCCGGGCGCGGTATCCTACTCGCACTGCAGCACTGGCCAATGTGGCCTCCCCTGGCGAACCAGCGGTTGTAGATCGACCCTCCCGAGAGCTTGAATTTTTGACGGTTCGTTGTAGTACAGCAATGTGGACCCACAGAGTCCAGCGGTATGCCGTCCTTGCATGCGCCGCACCAATTCCGCAAGAGCTGCGGGATCCACGACGGTATCGTTGTTCAGCATCCATACGTAATCACAATCAGGTTTTGAGAGGGCGTAACGCAATCCCACGTTGTTTCCGCCGGCGAAACCGAGGTTTCGCCCGGTTTGGATGAGGACCAATGGCGAATCTGGAAGCGCGCCTTCAGTTGTTGGCGGAGAATCGTAAGTGAGACATTCAACCGGTTTCCGAACAGGAGGCTCGATGAGATGTGATAGTGCGGGATTATCAGAGACAGCTAGGCGCTGTCCTTCAGCCCAAGCCTTTATTTCTTCCCAAGATCGATCCGAAGAGCCATTGTCGCAGACCACTACTTTGAAGCGCGGATATTTAAGCCGAAACACCGACTCCAGGCACTCGATGGTGTCGCGCCATCCATTCCAATTCAAGATCACTACGTATACGTGAGGGTACACAGGCGGGCTACCTTGCCGCGACCACGGCGCTTAAATAGCGACCTAAGACCCGCTTTAGTCGCTTAGGAAAGCAAACGATCTTGCACCATGCCGTCGCTAAAGGCAAAGGTGCCTTTAGCAGAGGATACACAAATATCCAATATCGGGGATTCGATCCGAATATAGGCCGCAGTCTTTTGTCCGGGTCGCTGGCGGAAACATGTACGTCAGATTTCCTGATAGATACCCAGTTCCAAGAAAACCACAGTTCCAATAATTCATTAAGTAGCAGATTGGAGAGCCGGGTTCCTTGTCCGAGGCAGGTATTCACAATCTGCCCGTAATTGATTCCGAAAACACGAATCGCATCGAATCCACCGCTGCTTCCGATCTTAGCGGCGATTAGCTGTTCGTCAAGGAAGAGGCCCGAGCGAAACGATCGGAGCAATGTGAACACCCATGCAAGCTGAATGAGATTGGTCCCAATGAACTGCTCGAAAGCCAAATGAGAAGCAGAATCAACTCTGTCCTTGTTAATTATGACCGCACTAATAAAAATAAGATCACCATGTCGGTTAGCATAGCGAACAAACTGTAGTGGATCCGAAATCTCTCGAGGGGGGCGCTGCCGGATGCGACGCTTACGCTCTCTTACATAGTCATCGTGGTAACCGTAAGGAACGATATAAGTCAGGTCATACTCCCTTTCGCTGTTTCCGAGGAAGTCCAAGACCCGCCTGACCCCGCCGGGTCTTATTACATCGTCATCTCCAAATACCCAGACGTATTTCGACACGGCTAGCTGAAAACACTGGAGAATATTGGCGTCGGGTCCGATGTTTGTCGTATTGCGGATGTAACGGAGTTTCAATCCGCGTCCAACAAAATCGCTTATGATCGTTTCGGTCTCGTCGGTCGAAGCATTGTCCGAGATTACCAACTCCACTCTCGGTTCGCACGCGATCTGCTCGTGGAGTACCGACAATAGTTTCTGCAAATATTCGCAACGATTGTAGGTCGGAATCGCAATTGTGAGCACCGGCCGCACGCTCACATCTTCAGATCTGGGCTCTTCTTTCAATCGCGTTGAGTAAAGGACATCGAGCGGACGATCTGGTTCGCCAATTTCAACAGCGCTAGACCCTCGATCTCTTTTCTCATTCATGTATTCCATTTCGCTAGCTCCGCGTCTAGCGTGAAACTTTCAATGATCGAGAACGGCTTAGTAGAAGCGACTCGATCTTGGCGATTTTATGTCCCTGGATGGAGTCGTGCTGAAGACGGCCGTATGCTTCCTTCACCAAAGCGAAGATCACTCCGCATAGAAAACCCAGCATGGTCGAAATTACTACAATCAATGAACGCGGCGGGAATGACTTGCGGTCAGGAGTGATTGCCGGATCCACAACTTGCACAATGCCGGAATTTTTGGCTTCATCAAGCTTCGCCGCCTCGTATTGACGAGCCAAGAGTTCGAAAATGGTTTCATAGTATTTAACGTCCCGTATACGACGGATGTATTCGACACCCGCCTCCGGCACTCGCGACGTAGGTATCTCTACGTTCCCCGCCCCCAGCGACCCTTGCTTAGTTTCCGCTTTTGCGAGCTGGTCACGCCAAGCTGCTAGTTGTTGTTCACCGAGAATTACCTTTGGGTTTTCGGGCGTCGCATACGCGTTCATGGCTTGTAACTCGACTTCTTTGGCCGCGATCTGCCCTCGGAGAGTCGCGATACCTTGAATCACGGCACGTGCTTGACTGCTGAGGTCAATAAGTCCGGTCTTCTGTTGAGTCAATTGCAACGCTACTTCGGCGTCGGCGAGTTTGTCTTTAGCTTCCTCCAGTTGCTGCTCGAAGAACAACCTGCGCTGGGAAGCTTCGGTGACGGCAAGGCGCTGCATCAACAGCTTTAATTCGTCTACATAAGCGTTAGCCACCGCAGCGGCTCTATCCTTGTCTTTATCTTCATAGGAAATCGTAATCATCCCGTCTTTTCCAAGGGCGATGTCAGAGCGCTTATCTAAAGTTTTTCGTGCATCCGAGAAGCGCTTCGTGTGAAAAGCCTGCGTCAGGCTAAAGCGCCTAATAATGTCGTCCTCAACGGTCCTGCTGTTGAGCATTCCGACATACATTTCGTTCGGATTCTTCAGGCCCAGATCCTTGGAGGCGCCGCCGGCCAACGATCCTAGAGCCCCCAAGGCCCCGAGTTGGCCCATCAGAGCATTTGCGAGCGACTGGTTTTGCTGCGGAGGCATGATCTTTGTGGTCGCTGTGAACTGATCCGGCATCAATAACGAGACCACAATAGCCATTACCGCAGCGACACATGTGACTACTGCTATTAGCTTCTTGTGCTGTGCAAGAACGATGAGTAGGTCAAGAAGACCGATATTGGAGGACGACTCTGCCCTCTCCACGTTCAGCGACTCTTCTCGTTCCTCATGAATGTCGATTCCAGACATTATTGATTGTCATTCCCTTAGTCTTCTATCACCCCCACTCTAGAAGCGAGGGCTTCCACGGTACTTCTGTCGCGTAAGAAACAACAATGTCAGTTAAACACTTAAACTGCTAGCCACCACTTTAACAAAAAAGCTCCAACCAAGCGTTTTCGTCACAAAGTTCCTAAAAAGACGGATTTTTCCCTAGACTCTTTGTCGTAGACTCCCGGCACCCGCGCCGTTGTTCAATTCTACTAAGATACCAGCCGGATGTTCGCTCGATTGCATCCACCAGCAACACATGTTCCTGAAGTCCGAGTTCGCCTTGCACCCGCCGGACCGAAGGAACATATTGCCGAATTGGCTCTTTCGGATTCCTTTCGCGTGAAACCTTGATTTCTGCGCTTGGCCGTACAACTGACCGAACTACCTCGGCTAATTCTTGGATGCTCACCGCATTCCCAGATCCCACGTTGTACGGACGCGCGGAGGCACCGGCGAAAAGAATCGTCCAGAGCCATATCGCGAGATCTGAAGCGTATAGGTACGATCGCTTCGGCGTTCCGTCTCCATTCACAAGAATCGGCCCCCCGGCCATAGCATCCCGAATGAAATTTCCAATCGCAAAATGTGCGTCTAAGGGCAGACATGGACCGACGAAAGCGAAACATCGGGCAATCTTTACCTCAAAAACATCCGAATAGAGAGCACACATCAATTCGGCAGCTCGCTTCCCTTCCGCATACACGGAGGCGGGATCGAGACAATCAGGCGCTCCTTTGAAGTCCTCGTCCAGATGAGAGATATCCGGAGGCTGTGGGCCATAAACTGCTCCTGAGCTGGCAAGAAGGAACTTCCGTGCACCACAGTTCTTGGCGAACGCCAAGGTTCGGCTGGTGCCCTCAAGGATGGTGGACAGCATCTCGAGAGGTTCTTCTTTCGACTGTTTGGCGCTCGCCTCAGTAGCGGCGTGGACTACATAATCAAATTGCCCTTGGGGTAACTCAAACGCACGAACATCGCCCTTTTCAAAACCAAGGCAAGAAAGCCCCCCAAGATGAGGACACCGAGCAAGGAACTTTCCCGGATCGCGAGTTAACACTAAAGCTTGTGCATCAAGAGAGAATCTGCGATTCGCCTCGAGGAAACTTTCCAGCAGCCACACTCCGAAGAAACCGGTGCCCCCGGTAAAAAAGAACCGGCGTCCCCGAGCCTCCTCCCAGAGATGTTCAGTGTTGCGACAAATATGATCGAGATCCTGAGAAGGAAGCTCAGACATTCAGGTGTCCTGCCGCACTGTCACGATTGCTTTGCAATGGTTCCACTTGATTTGTCGGAGCCCGTTTTGCGACTGCGATCGACCTCCAGACCGCGATTGTAGATAAGCTTTTTTAGCGAAGGATTGTAAGCATAAGGACTGTCTACGTCGTCGATCAAGACCGGCTGATCTTTGGCTATCGAACGTAACAGAACTTCACCGCGCATCAACTCTCTACACGATATCTGACCACGCTGAAGCGGAATGGCCAGATAGACATCATCATCCCCCAAAGCGTGTCCTTCGGGAAGGTCGCGAGCCGCGTAAACACCTCTGACCAGAGCATCCAGATACTCGATCTCCTTTCGAGGTGGGTTTCGCTTCTGCGTTCCGGGAGCGCCGCACATCTCCTTCGCCTTCAGGAACGCCTTGAACCAGCGATCAACCTGCTCAGGTACCGAGCAGTAAGGGGAAACAGGAATGCCGTCATCATCGATGTCGATATGGCGCTCGAAGGTTCGCGCGCCTTTCGCATATGCGATCAGTATTGAGGAAGTCCAATCGTTGTATTCGTGGGTAGAAAACCCGATCGTGTGATCAGGATAGCGGGCCCTGAGAAAGTCGATTTGGTTCATCTCCAGTTCGGAGTCTTCAGACGGGTAAATCGAAACGCAGTGGTTGATCGCCAACGGCAAGTTTCGATTTCCAAAGAAGGTTACCAAGTCATCCAGATCCTTGAGGGACGATCCGCCCGTCGACACGATGCAAGGGCGCCGGGTTTTTGCGATCTTTTCGATCAACACCCAGTCGTTCAGGTCGGAGCTGGCGATCTTTATGATCTGGATCCCGAGCTCAACACAGAGGTCTACAGACTTTTCGTCGAAAGGGGTAGCCATCGTGATGCACCCCGATTCCCGGATCGCCTTGGCCAAGGTCCCCAGATCCTCGTTCGACATCTGAGTATCGAGCGTCTTCTTTATGTAACGAATGTCGGTGCGGTCTCGGTAATCGCGATGAACGAAGTGATCGACATCTCGCAGCTGGAGCTTGATGGCAGCGCGCATGTTGTTGAAGCGCACGATCTTCGAAAACTCGGAGATGATTCGAAGCCCCCGGTCCAGTTTTCCCCAATGGTTGTTGGCCATCTCCAGCACAAAAAGGTCTTCGAATATGTCTCTAGAAATCATCTACATTCCTCACATCAGTATTGAGAGCAACGAACTAAAGTTATCTATCTGCCGAACGCACGCAGAAGCCTGCCCCTCCGGCAAACGGCCATAGCCGTATGTTACAAAACAAAATCGTATCCCGATTAAAAGCGCGGCCCGAAAATCTTCGCCGCTGTCTCCCGTCACTAGCGCTGAATCCTTATCGACGTCAAAGTCGCTGACCAACTTGCTGAGCATCGCGCCTTTGTCTTCAAAATGAGGAACTCGCGAATCCCTGCTCAAGGTTGCTTCAAAACACCAATCGAGGTTGAGATCCTTTAGTATCGCTGTTGTCACATGAGCAGGCTTGTTGGTAAAGACAAACAAGCGGTTGCCGTTCGCTTTTAGTTCCCGTAGGGTCCCTTCTACGCCGGGATACAGACTGGCCTTCTTCCAGCCTTCCGAATCATAGTATTTTCGGAACTGCGCTTCTACCCTATCTAGTTCCGATTCTGATTCATCCCCAAGTATCTTCTGCAATACCTCCCGTATCGGAGGACCAATAAGTTGGCGTATGTTCCCGTTGCATTCCCTGCCGAGACTCCCCAAGGCTTCGCGGATTGAGAACTCTATGCCTGGCAACGAATCAACAAGCGTCCCGTCTACATCGAAAAACAGGCATCGGGTCAACCGCCCATCATGATTCATGTCGTTCCGATTTACTTCGCTCCCGTGATCATGTTCGATGCCAATTCTTCTGGTGACAAGAACGGATACATATCCTCGAGATTCGGAGAAACGATCTTCCCATCAGGCAGTTGTCGGGAGCGGATGCGCGGTTCAAATTCCTGCTTCGGATCGAGGTGAACTTCGATAATCGAGGGACCGGGCCGATCAAGCTCAGGCCAGACCGAGTCCAAGTCGGCCGCCGTCTTCGCCTCCATGCTGGGTATACCGTAGGCCGCACCAAGTTTTACCGCCGACGGAAAGGAAACTCCGCTGGCTGCGCTCTCGCCAACCAGTCTTCCGAAGAAACCCGTTTGCGTTGCCCGTATCGAAAGATACCCTCCGTTGTTGAGCACGAACAGCTTTACGGGCAGGTGATGATGGACCAGAGTCTGCAGTTCCTGGACATTCATCTGAAGGCTACCATCGCCCGCCAGGCAAATCACTCGGCCACCCTCGCGGGCAACAGCCGCGCCGATGGCAGCTGGAAGATCGTATCCCATGGATGCCGATCCCGAATTGGAGATTAGGCGCTGACCTCTCTTGAGTCGACCAGCCTGGAACGGAACGATACAAGCGGTCGCGTTTCCACACACGACCACGTCATCTTCGCGAAGCCTCGAGAATAAGCTGTCGATAAAGCCGTACGGATTGATCTTGCCTCCGCCCTCACGCTGCTCTGGTCGAACTACCGGGTAACGGCGGCGGCGCTCTTGACACCAGGAAAGCCAGTCCTTGTGACAGCGGCCGGCTGCGGACGTGGACTCCAACTGTCTAGCCATGGTACTGAGGAAGATCTTCAGGTCGCAATGAATCGGAAGATCTGGCTTCACGGTCGGCTTGTTCAGTTCGGCAGGATCTATGTCAACCTGAATCTTAAAGGCATCGCGAGCGAAGGATGCCCAGTTGTAGCTGATCTGCCGGATGTTAAGACGCGAACCCAGAACGAGAACAAGATCAGCATTCTGTACCGTGAAATTTCCTGCTCGCTCGCCAATCGTCCCCGGCCGACCACAAAAGAGCTCATCGTCAGAGGCGATCAGATCGTGCGTCCATGCTGTCGTCACCGGAATCCGAAGTTTTCGGATCGCGTCTTCGAACTCCGTGAGAGCCCCGGCAAGCCGGACACCCGTCCCCGCCATAATCACCGGCCGCTCCGCCTGGCTGATTCTTTTCAGAACGTCATCGACTTGCGCCGAGATTGAGTTCGAATCCCAACGAACGTCGTCTTCCGCCGGATCGTAATGCGCCAATTCTTCGGGGTCCACAAGAGACGATTGCACGTCGATGGGGATGTCGAGCCAACACGGTCCTGGGCGTCCGCTTTTGGCCAAATGCCACGCACGCTCGAGATGGTAGGCAATCGAATTGGGATCACTGATAAGAGCGCTGTACTTCGTGATTCCCTTCACCATTCGAATGATGTCAACTTCCTGATCCCCCAATTGACGCAGATCAGACCTGCCGTAGGTGGCCATGCACGTTTCCCGTTTGACTTGCCCGGAAACGACCAGCATCGGAATTGAATCCGTCCAGGCTCCAAAGACCCCATTCAGAGCATTGATCCCGCCCGGTCCCGTGGTCACATTCAATACGCCAGGAGCCCCGGCGATACGCGCATAACCTTCGGCGGCAATCGCAGCACCCTGTTCGTGGTGAGTGCACACGTACTTGATGATCGGAGCCTTGCCGAAGGAATCGTTTAGGTGCATGGCGCCACCGCCTGTTACAAGGAATACGTGCCGAGCACCCCAATCTTCGAGTCTGCTGACTATGTAATCGGAGACTTTAACCTTCATATGCTCGAAACTCCGGTCGCTCGCGGCGAGTTACTTCT
This sequence comes from Terriglobia bacterium, assembly GCA_963826275.1. GTDB lineage: Bacteria > Acidobacteriota > Terriglobia > Terriglobales > Acidobacteriaceae > JAJPJE01. The sequence goes on from CAWGWI010000023.1 coordinate 357,044, forward strand.
CACTTGCTCTACGGCACCGAAAATAACCCTAACGATATGGTCGAGCATCGGCCTGGTCAGACCCGGATACACTCCGATCCAAAAAACGTTGTTCATCACGAAATCGGTGTTGGCGAGATCGCCTATCTGGCGAAACTGGGCCTCCGAGTAAGCGGGCTGTCGTGCGAGGTTTCCAGCAAACAGTAATCTTGTGCCGACCTTTTGGATTTCCAGCTCATGTGTAAGAGCGTCGCGAGTCAGACCGCTGCGCTCGCGAACGCCAATCGGAAACCCAAACCAGCTAGGATCCGAGTTTGAAGTCGCTTCCGGCAAGATCAGAACATCAGCAAGCGGCTCAAGTTTCTCGAATAAGTATCGGAAATTTCGGCGTCTAGCCTCAATGAAAGCCGGCAGCTTCTTTATCTGCGAGACTCCGAGAGCGGCTTGCATGTCCGTAGGCTTCAGGTTGTAGCCGATGTGAGAATAGGTGTACTTGTGATCATAGCCACACGGTAGCTGCCCCAGTTGCCAGTCGAATCGTTTTCCGCAGGTATTGTCTTTACCCGGTTCGCACCAGCAATCGCGACCCCAATCGCGAAACGAATCCGCGAGGGTCTGCAACAAGGGCGAATTTGTGAGAACCGCGCCTCCTTCACCCATGGTGATATGGTGCGCAGGATAGAAACTGAGAGTCGCTAAATCCCCGAAAGTCCCAACGTACTGCCCTTTGTAGGTCGACCCGAGCGCGTCGCAGCAATCCTCAATCAGCCAGAGATTGTGTCGCTTGGCGAATTGCACCACGACATCCAGATCAAACGGATTCCCGAGCGTATGCGCAACGATGATCGCCCGAGTACGATCGCTCAGCGCCAGATCCAATTGGGCGACATCGATTTGGTAGGTTGGGACAACGACATCGACGAAAACCGGTACCAAGCGGTTTTGAATGATCGGATTTACGGTAGTTGGGAAACCGGCAGCCACGGTTATGACTTCGTCACCCGGACGTAGTCTTCGTTCCCCAAGTTTTGGCGAGGTAAGACAAGAAACAGCTACGAGGTTCGCCGACGAACCTGAGTTGACGAGTGAAACTGAGCGCAGCCCAAGAAACCGCGCGAGGTCGCGTTCGAATTGGCGCGCGAAACGGCCCGTAGTAAACCAACCATCGAGCGCCGAATCGACGACCGACTTCAGGTCATCTTCCCCAATAAGCTTGCCCGACACCGGAACAGGAGAAACTCCCGGCTGGAATTCATTGGCAGGAAAAGCCTCTTTGAAGTATTCAGCAGTCAATTCCAAGAGCTGTTGCCGAAGCTGCTCGGCTTTTTCACTCATTCAAAACCACCCGTATATTGAAGCAGACAAGCCATCATACCCATTGCCCTCGCACCATCCGGAATCCAAGGCAGCACTTCGGCTGGATCGCTTGTCTGGTAAGCTTAAAGAACAAATCGATCTATGGAGTTCGGGCTATATCATCTTATCGAACTCCCTGTAGCGGTGTAGTACCAAAGTTGATTTCTAAGCCTAGAATCACGTGTGAGGCTACTGAAAGTCCACAATGGAGCGAATGAAAACCGTCATCTTAGCTGGTGGGCTGGGGACCCGTTTGAGTGAAGAAACCTCCATCAAGCCCAAACCAATGGTCGAGATCGGTGGAAAACCTATTCTCTGGCACATCCTGAAGATCTACTCGTCGTACGGCATCAACGACTTCATTATTTGCCTCGGTTATAAGGGCTACATAATTAAAGAGTTTTTCGCTAACTACTTCCTGCACACTTCCGACGCCACGTTCCACATGGCGGAAAACCGGATCGAGGTGCACGGGAACAACACTGAACCGTGGCATGTGACCCTTGTCGATACTGGCGATGAGACCGGCACCGGGGGACGGCTCAAAGCGGTGGGCAAATACCTGGCCGGCTCTGAAACCTTTTGCCTCACATATGGCGATGGGGTCGCAGACGTAAACGTCGCGAATTCTATCGCTTTCCACCGTTCTCACGGATGTCTTGCGACGGTGACAGCCGTTCAGCCAAAGGCAAGGTTCGGCCGGTTGGAGATTGACGGAACTGCCGTAAGATCTTTCAACGAGAAGCCGGTCGGCGAGGGCGGGTGGATCAACGGAGGGTTCTTTGTTCTGTCGAGCAAGGTACTTTCTTACGTTGACGGACCAGGCACGATGTGGGAACAGGAACCGGTGGAACGTCTCGCGCGAGAAGGCCAATTGCAATCTTACCTTCACCGCGGTTTCTGGCAGCCAATGGATACATTGCGAGACAAGCAAAACCTTGAAGATCTCTGGAAGTCTGGAAGGGCGCCTTGGAAAACCTGGTAACGCCATCGGCTTGGAGAGGTCGCAGAGTTTGCCTGACTGGCCATACTGGATTCAAAGGAGGATGGCTAGCACTTTGGCTCCAGCAACTCGGAGCCTCCATTCGGGGATATTCACTGGATCCGCCAACCACTCCTAATCTGTTCACCGAACTGCGTCTGACGGAACTTATAGACGATATTCGCGGAGATCTCGCCGACAGCGCGAAACTCACCTCTGCGCTACAGGAGTTTTCCCCCGAGATAGTCTTCCACCTGGCGGCGCAGCCCCTTGTTCGGCGCTCGTACACAGACCCGGTCGGAACATACGTAACCAACGTTCTTGGAACGGCTCACTTGCTTGAGGCTGTCAGGGTCACGCCGTCCGTAAAGGCTGTCGTCGTGATCACTACCGATAAATGTTATGAGAATCGCGAGTGGGTCTGGGGCTACAGAGAGCAGGACCCTTTAGGGGGATATGACCCCTACAGCAGTAGCAAGGCATGCGTAGAAATCCTCACGGCTTCATACCGACAGTCTTTCTTCTCTTCTCACAATGGCAGCAATCAAGCCGTGGCCATTGCGACTGCTAGAGCAGGTAACGTCGTCGGAGGTGGCGACTGGTCTGAAGATCGCCTCATTCCGGACTTGATTCGAGGTTTTCTGGGAGGTAAGCCGGTTCGCATCCGATACCCAGGGGCAATCCGTCCATGGCAGCACGTCCTTGATCCGCTGGCTGGCTACTTGGCATTAGGACAACAGCTACTGAACAACGATTTGAGGTTCGCCAGTGCCTGGAATTTCGGCCCATCCGACGAGGAAACATGGACCGTAGGGCAGGTCGCCGATGCGATGGCTGCCAGATGGGGTAATGGTGCCAGATGGGAAACAGATGGAACACCTTCTCAGCACGAGGCCACCTATCTCAAACTCGACGCAAGCAAAGCGCGCGCAGAGCTGGGCTGGGTGCCCAGATTGAGACTAGAGAACACTTTGAACTGGGTGGTCGACTGGTTTCAGGCATTTCACAAGAGCTGTGACATGCGCGAATTCACCTCTCGTCAAATCAGTGCCTACGAGAAACTATTGGCCCGCACGATGTGCTCTTAAGAAAGCAGAATGTCGGACTTGGTAACCGGACAAAACCTGACTAAGGGACGAGACCCGAGCTCCCTGCTCTGGAAAATCAAACACATCCTGGGCGTGGATCGTGCGATTGCATTTACGGTTCTTGCGCGGGCATGGTCGATGTCGGCAGGTGTCGTAACCCTGCTTCTTATTGCACGATACGTTTCCCCGATCGAGCAGGGGTATTACTACACCTTCTTAAGCCTTGTTGCTTTACAGATATTTTTCGAACTTGGTTTCTGCCTCGTAATTCTGCAGATGGCAAGCCATGAACGTGCACTGCTCACGATTACGGAAGGCGGTGACATTCAGGGCGACAGCGTAGCGCACGCGAGGCTCGCTTCAGTTTTCCAAACCGCGCTGCGATGGTATTCCGTCGTTTCCCTGATAATGGCTTGCACGCTGATTCCTGCCGGGTTTCGATTCTTTCTGACCAGCCAGCATCATTCGCAGGTTGTGTCGGGCTGGCGTCTCCCCTGGTGCGTGTTAGTCATCGCCGCTTCCTTGAACTTGATGGTCGACCCCATCTTTTCCTTCCTGGAAGGATGCGGATTGATAGCCCAGGTCGCGAGAATGCGCCTCGGACAAGGGATGTTGGGCACGACACTGGCTTGGTGCGCGATTCTCAGCCATCATCCATTGTTTGGTCCGCCAGGAACTCTGTGCGGAATGGTCATTTTTGGTTCCTTCTGGCTATTCCGGAAACGCAAGCTCTTATTGCACCTCGCACGCTTCGACGTCGGTTCCCACACGGTGAGTTGGGGGCGGGAGATCTGGCCATTTCAGTGGCGCATCGCCGTGAGTTGGCTGGGAGGATACTTTATCTTCCAGATCCTCAATCCTGTCCTCTTCATGTTTCAGGGTCCGGTGATAGCCGGCAAGATGGGGATGTCTCTGACGGTGGCGAATGCCTTGGGAACTGTGGCGTTAGCGTGGATGAACACCAAAGCGTCTCCGTTCGGGACCTTGATCGCACAACGCAGATTTGGCGAATTAGATCGGGTCTTTTTCCGTACGATGAAGCAATCGGTTGGATTGCTCGTGATAAGTTCCTGTGCGGTTTTCGGAGTATTTTTGGCTTCTGGTTACTTAGCCCCGAAGCTTGCCAGCCGCGTTCTCCCTCCATGGGCGCTAGCACTCCTATTGATCACTTCGGTGATGAATCACATTGGTTTTTGCGAAGCCGTCTATTTAAGAGCACACAAAGCCGAACCCTTTCTGATCTCAGGACTCATTCTTTCGATACTTATGGGAACGGGTACGTATTTCTTAGCGAAATATAGTACTGTGAGCGCTGTGGTCGTGTGGTACTTCATCGCCCTGGGAATTCTCAGCCCAGTTATCGCCACCGCTATTTTTCGACAAAAGAGAAAACTGTGGCACACTAACGCGGGTTCGCTTCCTCTGCAACGCGAATTCTCTGAAAGCTCCCGCCAGTAATTGAGAAATTACGCCGCCTCGATCATTCGCAACACGATTCCAAAATCGGGATCGTTGAACCAAGCGCATAACATCGTATCTTCGATATGAAACATTTCCAAGCCTTGAGAGAGCTCGTCTAAATAACAAGTCAACTCACTGTACATTGGATTCTGGTAGTCGTGCCACAGTATGCATGACTGCCGATCCGTTCGAACCAACTGAAAGGCATTTTCCGTATCTGATTTGACCGTCGCGAAGTCGTGACCGCCATCAATGAAAACCATGTCTACGGAAGCTTTCCAAGGTGAAAAATCAAACTTCGTCGAATCTCCTATCAGCGGTTTCACTTTTCGCGAAACCGGACTCTGCAGGAAATCAAGCACTTTCTGTGACGCCAGATGCTTTCTTGTTAGCTCACTGTCTGCAGGATGCTGTTCTGCCGCTGACGCAGTCTCCTCATCCATATCCAGAGTCAGAATCTCAGTATCTTCACCGACGTTGAGCGCCAGGTGCAGAGTAGTTGTGCCCAAGAAGGTCCCAATTTCAAAAACTCGTTCCGCACCCACCAGTTTCGCCGCAGCCACCAATGAGAAAGTTTCGAGCAGCGATAGCCCCCCGATTCCACGTCGTCTGGGAATCGGAATTCTAACCATGTCATCGTCGACACTTCCATCGGTAAGACTAAAGAGCCTATAGGGACGAACATGGTGCATCATGGCCGATATTCGATGCGTGAATAGACGCTTTGGATGTTCAGAGTGCAATTGCCAAGCTGGTCGGTGCCTTAACTTCCGCTCTACAACTTCCTTCCGAGACCTCTAACGACGGTTGGTTTGCTCCAGCCGAGATCCAGGATTTGCGCTTGAACATCTATCAGCGTCAACCCGGCGGCCCGAATAGCCTCAGTTACCGAGCGTACCGTGTAAAAATTGATGTGCTCATGGATTGACACGAAATCGCCCGTAGTGCCACTCATCAACCTGTCTACTCTCCTGTCTTCGAGGTCTTGAGGTACCTCAATGAAGAGGTATCCACCAACGTTTATTGTCGGTAGCAATCTCCGAATTGTCAGCAGCGGGTTTGGGACATGCTCCAGAACATGCGCGAGTTGCACATAAGAATAGCTCCTTAGCTCTCTTTCTGTCGCAATGCGCGTTATGTCCTTCAGAGGCGGGGTGTCGGAGATCTCATAAACATATTTCTTAGCCGCAAGCTTGGGCAGGAATCTTCCATCAGCCCCCCCATAGTCCAGCATTGAGAAGTTATCGTCGAACTCAATTCTCTCCTTTAGCCAATTAGTTAACGTCGCAACGCGCGTCTCAGTTTCTTGCAAACTGCTGCCGACATCCTCTGCAATTTGTCTGTATTCGGGCTCGTACCTTATCCGTTCTGCGTTGTAGGTCTTGGAACGATAATCGAGATAGAGTCGAGCTAGTGCGTCCTCGGAGAAGGCCTCTTTGGTTTGTACGAACTGGCAGTCGAGGCAGACTTGTAACTCGATGAACGCTCCGGTTCTATATAGCCTCTTAAAGAAACGGTGGGGGAAAATTTTGGCAGTTCTGAGCCATCTTTTGATCGGGTTTCCAGCGAGGTCAAGACGCAGTTCCAGGTTGAACACTCTTTTCAGGAAAAAGGGGGCTACCTCCCCGCCGAATCCCAGATCGCGGAGGTGAGTCAAGCCGCAGTTTCTACAACTATCCATAGTTGCTCTTTTACTCCCGTCCATAAGTCGAGTAGAGTGTAGTGATTTTACAGGTGCCAAAGCTTGAATGATCGAAACTGGCCGTCACCTAACACTGCGCTTCACGTTTTTGTCGACAGAGCCGCTATTTTTATCTGACGAACTCGAGAGTTGATCCGGAGCCAATCCTTGAATCTTAGATCTCTTATTAAGAAATTTGTTCCGGAACGTCTTCTGGAGATGAGACGAAATTCTGAGCGCAGAAAAATCGCGGCCAACGCTGGCCTGGATCTCGTGATAAATCCCCGCTTCTTCGATCTCAAAAGAGGCGGTAAGTCGCTTCGCGTGAGTACCGACCATTGGATTTATCTGCCGCACATGATTGAGTCGTTCGACTACTACTATGACTCAGTGGTTCCAATAACTCTAGGCGGGCAATCGATCGTGGATATGAGCACGCCCCATTTTCACGAATTGATTGGCTTCGATGATTTTCCGCTCATGTTTCCCTCGCATATCGAACCCTGCGTGACCACAACCCAATACCTCGATTTCGCCAAACTTCATGATGGTGATACGGTGTTGGACATCGGTGCTTATGCGGCTGTCACCTCCATAATCTTCTCAAAACTGGTAGGCAAAAACGGCGTGGTATTTGCGTTCGAAGCGGACGCACAAAATCAGGCCTGCGCGGTTCGAAATATCGCATTGGCCGAACGTGCGTGGGGGTACAACAATATCGATCTGATTCAGAAAGCTGTGTGGTCGCATAGCAATGGGATTGAATTCTCGACTGAAGGAGCCATGGGGTCCAGTGCAGTGGCAATTACGGGTCGCGGCAGAGGGTTGGTAACCAAAGTCCCCAGTATTAGCATTCGCGACTTCTGCAAAGCATACGCACTCGAGAAGATCGATTTCATCAAGATCGACATCGAGGGCGGAGAGATTGAGGTCCTCGAAAGCTCGAAAGACGTACTGCTCCGGTATACGCCGAAAATTGTCGTAGAACCTCACTACGTGGGCGGAGAGCTATCCACCGAAAAATGCTGCGGGATCTTGAGGGAGAGTGGGTATCAGGTCACGCTCATGGAGCAATTTGGATCATCAATTCCTCTGATTGCCGCGGTACACCGCTAGTCTGTTCAACGCGCTACATTTTCGGCTCTGATAGGGAGCGCAGTGAAGAATGCTCCATAGGCGGAGTCAGCATCATCACCTCGTCATTCATGATCCGCGAATCGTTTCGCAGGAGCGCCATATCGCAGTCGACCATCAATCGGACCAAGTTTGCAAAGGGCATCTTCGGTTCCCAACCTAAAACGTTTCTCGCCTTCGTGCAATCTCCTCGGAGATGATCCACCTCGGCGGGGCGATACAGCACAGGGTCAATTTCGACAAAGTCCCTATAATCCAGACCGACGTGGTCAAACGCAATCTCGACCAATTCACGTACGGAGTGGCTCTCCCCAGTTGCAATCACGAAGTCTTCCGGCAACCGCTGTTGCAACATCAACCACATCGCTTCTACGTAGTCGGCCGCATAACCCCAATCCCGTTTGGCGTCCAGATTGCCCATCTTCAACTTCTGTTGAAGGCCTAATCGGATGCGCGCTGCCGCGAAGCTCACCTTTCGGCTGACGAACTCCAACCCTCTCCGCGGCGACTCGTGGTTGAAGAGAATTCCAGACACGGCGTACAGTCCGTAGCTCTCGCGACAGTTCACCGTCATCCAATGGCCGTACAGTTTGGCTACACCATATGGACTTCGCGGGTAGAATCTCGTGCTCTCCCGCTGCGGAGATTCGTCTACCATCCCGAACATCTCACTCGAAGAAGCCTGGTAGAACCGGATTTTCGGATTCACGGTCCGAATCGCTTCCAGCATTCTGGTTACACCGAGTGCGGTGAACTCTCCAGTTAATACCGGTTGGTTCCACGATGTTGGCACGAACGATTGCGCCGCCAGGTTGTACACTTCGTCTGGCTCGGAGATCTGGATAGCGCTGATCAGTGAACTTGAATCGAGGAGATCTCCGGGGATTAGCTCCACGCGATCGCGAAGACTTCCAATCCGGTCATAGTTGGTCGAACTGCTGCGGCGTACCAATCCATAAACCTTGTAGTCCTTTCGAAGTAGCAACTCCGAAAGATAGGAGCCGTCTTGCCCCGTAATCCCTGTGATCAGCGCCCTTCGCATGGAATAGCAATCCCTCGACCTGATTTATGGAACTCTTTGCTGTTCTGCAGTTTAGGCGGTTCCGATCGCCCTGGGGATTGCCAAGGAGGATACCTAACCGATTCCTGGTGTCCTCGATCTCGGTGGAGGGTTCGGGACGCGGTTCCCGCTTTCGGAAAAAAGATTTCCGGAAATCATGACAGTCCTAAGATTCTTCCAATCCGATTCGAGTTCTGTGCTTAAATCCAGACTGGAATAGCTATGCCCGAGAGGGTCGTATGTCGATCTATCGTCAGCCGTTATATCGTGTTACATGGAGATAGGCCCTCATCTTATGTGCCGCAGAAAGCACCCTTTCACTCTTAGTGAGGACGCACTATGACTGATTGCTTCAGTAGACTGAACTCGCGCTTTTCTAGAGCAGCCTCAATAGCTGCGGTGTTGCTGGCTTCGTCGTTTGTATCTTGTGGGGGTGGGAGCACGAGCGGATCCTCAACGCCCACCCCGACGCCTACGCCCACGCCGAGCACGAGTGGTACGTGGACTTGGGTAAGCGGGAGCAATACAGCCTATGCCCTGGCAGTTTACGGAACCCTGGGCGTTGCGTCGTCGAGCAGCAATCCCGGCGCCCGAATCAGTGCCGCCTCATGGCGGGATAGTTCAGGGAACGTCTGGTTGTTTGGAGGCCAAGGAGCGGATTCAACCGGATTAGGCGGCTTCTTCAACGACCTCTGGCAGTACAACCCCATCGCCGACACATGGAAGTGGGTTGGCGGTCCCAATGTTGCTGAATCGCCAGGAGTGTACGGCACCCAAGGCGTACCTTCGGCAGACAACGTCCCAGGTGCTCGGAGCGGAGCTGCTAGTTGGATAGACAGGAATGGAAGCCTGTGGCTCTTCGGTGGTTACGGACATGCGACGACGTGGATACAAGGTTATCTGAACGACCTTTGGCAATATAATCCGACGTCTGGGATGTGGACCTGGATTGCTGGCAGTAATACCGTGAACGACCCAGGTGTTTACGGCACACTGGGTGTCGCTTCAAGTAGTAACTTTCCCTCGTCTCGAAACGATGTGGTTACCTGGACTGATAGCGTTGGCACCTTCTGGCTCCTGGGAGGGAACGCATACGTTCCACTCCCTGTCCAAGGTAGCTTTATGCTCGAGGATCTTTGGAAGTTTGATCCAACAAACAAAACGTGGACCTGGATGGGTGGGAGCACTTCAACTAACACCCAACCGGTTTACGGAACACAAGGAGTCGCCGCTGCCACCAATATTCCGGGCGCCAGGTCCGGTTCCAGCGGTTGGACTGACAGCGCTGGCAATCTCTGGTTCTTTGGCGGTTTTATTGCCTCGAATTCCTTCTTGACGGCTTTCCGCAATGATCTTTGGAAGTACTCCCCTACAACAAACCTGTGGACGTGGGTAGGAGGCAGTACCAGCACGAACGTTCCAGGCGTCTATGGCACGAAGGGGGTTGCCTCGAGCAGTAACACTCCTGGCGCTCGCAGTGGAGCTAGCAGTTGGACCGACAATAGTGGCAATCTTTGGCTGTTCGGCGGAACTGGTTTTGACGCGGCCGCTGCTCTGGACGCTCTTAACGATCTTTGGAAATATAACGCCGCCTCGAACAGCTGGACATGGGTTGGTGGAAATGACAAGGCGCGTGCTCCTGGCGTCTACGGAAATCAGGGCACGCCCTCAGCCAACAATGTTCCCGGCGGCCGAGCATCGTCGATAACTTGGGTCGATAGCAACGGTAACGTATGGCTGTTCGGCGGAGGCGGTGTCGATTCAACAGGCTACATCGGTGGCCTCAACGACATCTGGCGGTATCAGCCATGATTGCCAGCGCAACATCTTCCATGCAGGCTGAAGGGCTGCCGCTGTCCTCGCACCGCTTTCGGAGCTGCACACCTTGGCTTCAAGCATCGTGCAAAACCAACTCCAAAGGACGAACCAAGTAACGTGACGGATGATCATGTCGGCATCCTGAACGCCATCGACCGGCGTTCTTTTCTGAAAAAGGCAGGCTTATTTGCGGTCGGCTGCATGTTCTGCGGGGCGATGACAAGCTGCGCTGATGAAGGGATAGACATCCCCTGTCTTGGACCGGCCGCTCCGCCCGTACCCGTTCCGGGCGTGACCTATATCCGAGCATCGGAAATTGGCTGCGCGCTGGATTGCGACCTGAAAACGGGACGGAACAAGGACACAGGGGGCACTGCAACTGACGACGGCCCGAAAATCAATGCGGCGATGGCCGCGGCAAGCGCGACGAATCCGATCACGCTAATTATCGACGGAAGCGCACTCATCTCGGGACTGTTTCTCCCCGCAGGTGGGCACTGGTCGATCGCAGGATTGGGTTGTGGCACCGGATTCTTTATCAAGGATGGCGCCAACAACGATGGCATCCACAACGGTCCCAATGCCGACATACCGTTCGATCCGGGACCTCCAGCGCCAACGCGAGGAGCGAATGTGTCCCTGAGCAATTTTGCGATCAATGGAAACCAATACAGGGTTTCGACTCTGGGGAAAAAGCAGGGGGGCAAGGGTGTCTGGTTTTGCGGCATCAACCTGATGAATCTAGACAACATCAATGTCGAGAATGTCGTCGTAGTGAATACCCCCGCCTACCACATACGATTATCCAATGTTGGAGATGTATCGGTATCAGGATGCGTGCTACAGAGCAAAGGGCTAAGTACTGATGGGCTGCATTTCGACGGGCCGGCTAACGACATCACGATCGCCAACTGTCATTTTAGAACGGATGACGATTCTATTGCGCTGAACTGTCCTGAAGGGTACTCGGGAGACATTTCTAGAGTTACCGTTACCGGGTGCACATTCAATAGCTGGTCCCTCATGCGGATGTATACGACGAATGGAAGTCCGGCAAAATTCAGGATCGACTCTGTAATCGTAGACAACTGTACAGGCACACTGGCGGAGTCGGCTTTTCTTATTGGTGGTGGTGTCGACCCCAGAAGCGCTAAGAATTCTGTGGCATCGCTGACTGTTTCGAATTGCAACTTGACCGCACCCGCGATACTCGCAATTGCGGAGAACTTCGGGACGATTATTCTCCAGAATGTTGCCTTTGTGCCCTCTCAGGCAAGTGCCGTCTGGGTTCCTCCACAAGTGAATAAGACCCCCGCTCTTTTACGTCCTTCCCCACTCTACGGCACTGTGGCTTTCAGGGGATCGAGCCTCTGTTTCAAGAATTGCCGAATCTATCGAACTCGCAACCTGAACGTTGCGGCCGTCGTCCTCGGGAACCAGTCTTCTATTGACAACCTCGAATTCGATGGGTTTGCCGTACAGGACGCGGGATCATACCCTTCAATACCCTCACTTCTGAACGTCGCCGGTGGTCTTGTGGGGGAGCTGGTTCTAAATTCACTTGATCCCGCCAATACTGAAGCACCGGTCGAAGCGGACGGATTTTCTAACGTCGGGGGTGTCTCTGGCACAGGCGTATTGGCAACGGGTTGGATGTTTCCTGATGCCGTTATGGCGAACGGAGTGCCGTACATCTCAGAAACCACAGGGCGACCCTCAATCAAGGTTGACGGGGATCTTGAGCAGTATCCTTTAGCGTATTAACGCTAGGGAGGGCTTATGACATCAGCATCCCACACAGAAGAGATCCGTCCCCCAATAGCAGCCGTTCGTGCTTCGGCAGGGTCAAGGCCGGGTCGTTGATTTAGGTGACGAATCTGACAGAATGACTGACGCCGCTCAGATCGCTCCAGTTCGAAACGAAGTCGCGTATTTTCTTTTCAGTGTTGCAGTAGATTCTCGCTAGTAGATGCCTAGTGGTAGTGATCATGTCCTTCTCCGCCACGATCGATCGTCTTTTCTACCCTGAGTACTCAGAAGGCTGGGATAACGCACTCTTCCGCGAGCGCATCCAGGCTGGCCTCACTTCGGATGCCATGATCCTCGATCTTGGTGCTGGCTCCGGACGCGTGCCCCAAATGAATTTTCGCGGGCTCTGCCGGCAGGTTTGTGGTCTCGATCCGGAGGAATCGGTGCTCGAGAATCGCTATCTCGATCTGGCCAAGGTAGGCACTGCGGAGTCAGTCCCCTGGCCTGACGCGACTTTCGATCTTGTCTTCTCCGCTAATGTGTTGGAACACCTGCACAAACCGAGGGAAGTCTTCAATGAAGTTCTGCGGGTGCTCAAGCCGGGCGGCACCTTTCTAGTCAAGACTCCTAATCGCTTCCACTACGTTGCAGTCCTTTCGACCTTGCTTCCCCTTCGCATTCATGTCGCCGTCAACAACTGGCGGGGCCGTGCGGAATCGGACACATTTCCCACCTACTATCGTGCCAATTCGAAACGTGTTCTTGAAGAACTAGGACGCGGCTTCGGCTCTGTCTCTGTCGAGCCGATCGAGGGACGCCCCGAGTATGCGCGTCAAGGCCTGCTGGCAGTTTTGTACCCTTTCGCACTTCTGTGGGAGCGAGCGGTCAATCGCTTCGAATTCCTCTCCTGTTTTCGAGTCATCCTAATTGCAAGATTCGTGAAGTGAGCCCACTGCCGCAAGCGTGTAATTCCTCGACGCATCAATTCGCAATCAAGTGCTTGGTCTTCGATAACCGAAAACGCATTCGCGAACAAAAAAGGGGATGAGCTTGTCGCGCCCATCCCCGAGGAGAGTCAGCTTTTCACTAGAAGTTCAGCTTGAGAGCAAACTGCACGAAGCGTCGCTCATTCGGCACGCCGGCGGCTGGGTTAACTCCCTTCTTGCCCGCAATTGCGAACGGTGTTGCGCTTCCGAAGTATCCTGCGTCGGCCACATTCGACTGAACGTAGTAGTTAGAGTGATTCAGCAGGTTGTAGAACTCCCCACGCAACTGCAGACGATAGCGCTCCGTGATCGGGAATTCCTTCCCAGCCGACATGTTGATGTTGTACACACCCGGTCCACGGAAGGCGTTGCGGTGCGTCATGTTCGACGGGAAGTGGCAGTTCTTTCCGGTCGAAACCGAGTCTCCCGCAGCATTCGTGACCATATCGCAAGTCGGCAGTTCGCCTGATCCAACCAGAGGGTCTATGTAGGTATTCGAACCCGGCAGATTGATGTAGGCGAACGTATTCGGAACGCCGTTCAGTAGCATTGCCGTGTTGCTGCTTCCCGTCAACTGGAACGGTGCCGAAGGCACGTATCGCGATGCAATCGTATCCGTACCTACGAATCCATTGCTGTCGAATACCGTGAATGGGTTTCCGGTCCTTGCCGTAACAATCGGCGACAACGACCATCCATCCAACACCTGCTTCATTACACCGTGAGTACTCTTCGCATACGGGAAGGCCCAAACGGCGCTCAACGCAATCCGATGTCGCGCATCAAAATCGGCATTGCCCTTGTCGAGAGCCGGATTGAAGGGATCCAGCAGTCCCAGCCACCCTTGTGCCTGGGGGGTCTCGCTAAAGGTTGAGCTGATGTTGTCGATCGCGTGCGAATACGTGTAGTTGACGGTGAGGTCGATTCCCTGGTGGAAGAGATTGCTCGAAACAAAGCGAGTGTTCAACGAGTTGTAGTATGAGAACCCGTTCGAACCGCGCGTGTTCATGTTTCCATACTGCCGATTGATGCGATCCAGAGGATTGTCCACGTTCGGATCTTCACCCATGTAAACGATGGCCGTTCCGGCCTGGTTTGTGTTCTCGATCGAATACAGGTGGACCCCATGAGACCCGCTGTATTCCAGGGCCACGAGCGAATTCCGCAGGACCTGGCGCTCGAGAGATAGGTTCCACATGTTCGAATACGCGGTTGGAAGGTTCTGACGGACATACCGCAAGCTTGCGGGTGGAAGAGCCTTCGTCCCCGTTCCAGCAAACGGTCCGAGATTGTCGGCAGTGATCGGAACGCCAGTGTTGAAGATGGAATTGAATTGTCCGGGAGGATTCTGGATCACGTTGAAGGTAACGTTTCCGAAATTCCTCTCGTAGGCAATTCCGTAACCGCCGCGTAGCGAAGTTTTGCCGTCACCAAAAACATCAAGGGCAAAGCCAACTCGCGGAGCGAAGTTGTGATACTGAGGTTGCCATAATCCGCCCACAGGGCTTGCAGGGCTGTTTGGTGTCGCCGCTATCGTATACACCTGACCATTTCGGAAATTGTCGAAATAGTTGCCACCCTGCTTGAATACAAAATTCGAATCCAGCTGCGGATTCTTATTGTGCTGCACGCCGTAGTACTCCCAACGCAGACCGAGATTCAACGTCAACCGCGGTGTAACCTTCCACGTATCCTGTCCATAGAGCGACATGTCGTTAAATCGATTGCTCCGGCTGAAACTCGGCTGCCCGGTCGGCAGATTAATCGTGCAGGATGGTGTCTGGACAACATTTCCCAAGGCATCCTTCGAGCAAGGGAACTTCCCCTGGGAATCTACAACTACCTGGAACCATCCAGCGGTGCCCGTCAGGAAATTTTCCAGGTCGCCCGGTACTCCACCGGTGCCATTCAGAGCCTCGACTGCATTCTCGTAGGCTCCGAAGGTACGGTTGTCCCGCGTATACACGTACGCACCTCCGAAACGCAGGTCATGCGCGCCTTTGCTCCAGCTCACCGCCTGCGAGATCTCGGCGACGTTTTGGGGGCCGCCGAATGGAATGCTGTTTCCTGGCGTTAACTGCGAGTATCCAGGCAAACTGATCAGGTCGCTGTTGATTCCAACGGGGACGCTCGAGCTGAAATACAAAGTAGGCTGGACCGGCTGCGTCGAAGCCAGTGGCTGCGAGTTGTTGAGCCGGTTGAACAACAGCTTCGTCTCCGTGACCAGTCGCGGATTCCAAACGTGCGTCAACGAATACATGAAGTTGTTGTTGAAGTTGGTTTGACCCGTGTCGTATCCCGCGTATGGACTGTTGTTCAGAAATCCGGCGAATTCGTTTTGGCTGAACAGCGCATAGCGGAAAAACATCTGGGTGGAATCCGACAGGTGATAGTCCACTCGATTCAGCGTGCTGTAAGTATTCTGGGGAGGACCACCACCAGAATCAGCGGGAACGCTGTAGCTAACCTTATCGAAGATGGGCGCAGTGGGGCCATAGCTGTTCAAAGAGGGTTGCAGTGTTGGATCTACGGCAAGCCCCGCGTCGGTGGCATTTTCGGTTCCGATAAAGTTCAGCCCGGGACGCAACTTCTGATTGGTGAAGAAGGACTGCGTCGCCGGAGAGGAGGCTGCCAGGAAAGCGGGATCCATCACCAGTGTTATGGCAGTCGCAGCGCTACGAACTCGCGTCCATTCTGTGCTGCTGAAGAAGAACAGCTTGTTCTTGATCACCGGCCCGCCGAAGGCATATCCAAACTGGTTTCGGGTATACGTCTGTCGCGGAATCCCGTTCGCGTTGGAGTCATAATCGTTGGATGTTAACGCTGAAATCCGATTGAACTCATACAGTGAACCGTGGAATTGGTTCGTGCCCGATTTTGTGACGACATTAATGACGCCGCCCGAAGCACGGCCGTATTCCGCCGAGAAATTGTTGCTGACCACGCTGAATTCCTGCACTGCATCCAGCGGAACCGACTGACCAACTTTACTGGTATACAGGTCCACGTTCTCACCGCCGTCCAACAGGCTGTCTGTGCTAGCCGAACGTTGTCCGTTGATCGAAACGCCGGCTCCGCGCGTAACCTGATCACTTCCGCCTGTTCCGGAGGAAGAATCTTGGGCCACGTTTCCGAGAGTCTGAACGAAGTCATAGGGATCTCTGGTCAACGATGGAAGTTCAGACACGCGCTTCGCACTCACCACTTGCGTCAGCGAGGAACTCTGGGTTTCGACCTCGGTTTCAGGCTGTGCGTTTACTTCGACCGTGGTTTCTGTGCCGGCGGTCTTTAACTGCACATCCAAGGTGATGCGGCCACCAGGCGCGACCTGGGCCCTTTGCACAACGTCGCCGAACCCGCTGGCGGTCACTTTCACCGAGTAGGTACCGGGCGCCAGATTGCTGATGGTGTAGTTTCCGGAAGCGTCGGTTTGGATCGTTCGGGTCGCGTTTGTACCGACGTCGGTGGAGGCCACGGTCGCATTGGGCACCACTGCGCCGGTGGCGTCCGTAACGATTCCGGCGAGCGATCCCTTTTCGGATTGGCCGAATGCAGTAGGCAACAGAAGCGACAGCGATGCCAGGATCATGAGCACCCAGGCAATACGTCGTGATCCGGCCAGTCTTTTAAGAAACGGTGTCATTTTTCTTCTCCTATGTCTGCGGAGCGGGAGTACGTTTGAGCTCGAATGAAACGCTCAAAACGAAATGCTGCCGATCGGTGCCGGAGAAGAAGAAATCCCTCGATGCAATAGGGACGAATTGACCTGATCGCCTTTGTCTCATCCCCGACACTTGCAGATTCAGAAGCTAAGTTGCACGTCCTGAACCAGCAGAGTGCGTGTTTGTTGCTCTTGATTGAAAATCGGGAAGTGCGGGTTTTCTGGAGTGACTGTCAGTTTGAATTCGGGGACGAGTTGAAGATAACCATGCGTCAGCCGCGCAATACGGAAACCGGACCACTATTCCAAATCGCAGAGCTTCCGCTGTCCTCATCTATGGAGAACGGAAACTGGGACCGGTTACCGAGTAATTCATTTCATCCCAGATTTCATCGAAAACGTTTCAGGCTGGCATGGCACAACGCTCAGCCAAATATCTCGGCTTCGCTCAAAAGTCTTCCGGCGGCGTCTTTCGTTGAAACGACTGGCTCTCCATCGAACGGCCAATTGATCGAGAGCTGCGGATCATTCCACACGATCGTCCGTTCGTCCGCGGGGGAATAGAAATCGGTCGTCTTATAGAGAAAATCAGCGGTCTCCGAAAGGACTAGAAATCCGTGGGCAAATCCCGGAGGTATCCAGAACATATGCTTATTCTGTTCGCTTAGAGTTACTCCAACCCATTTGCCGAGAGTCGGGGAGCTTCGCCGAATATCGACAGCGACATCGAACACTTCTCCTCGAACGACGCGAACGAGTTTTCCTTGCGGCTGCCGGATCTGATAATGCAAGCCTCGCAGGACACCTCGCGTCGAGCGCGATTGATTGTCCTGCACAAAGTCGTAATCAATCCCGGCCTTTTTCAGTTCCCTTCTATTGAAACTCTCAAAGAAGAAGCCGCGTGCGTCTTCAAATACTCTAGGCTCGAGGATTAAGAGGTCTGGAATGGAAGTCGATCGTATGTTCATTCGGAAGGTTGCTAAAAAACCTGTGATTGAAGAACCTGCAGCAGGTACTGTCCGTAACCATTTTTTGCCATCGGCGCCGCCAGTTTCTCCAGTTGCGCAGCAGTGATAAAACCCGCGCGATAAGCGATCTCTTCCGGACACGCAACTTTCAGCCCCTGGCGCTCCTCGATCGTCCGAATAAAAGAGCTCGCGTCCAGCAATGACTCATGCGTACCGGTATCGAGCCATGCGTACCCGCGGCCTAGAACCTCGACATTGAGCTGATTGCGCTCCAGGTACCACTTATTCACATCGGTGATTTCAAGCTCGTTCCGCCACGATGGTTTGATCGCGGACGCAACTTCAACGACCTGTTCGTCGTAGAAATAAAGACCAGTCACGGCATACCGGGACTTCGGCTGCTGCGGTTTCTCTTCAAGGCTCTTGGCTTTTCCGTTGCTGTCGAATTCAACTACGCCATACCGTTCAGGATCCTTCACCGGATAAGCGAACACCGTCGCGCCCTGCCCACGGTCCCTGGCGACGCGCAATCTGGTCAACAAGTCATGACCGTAAAAAATGTTGTCGCCAAGAACAAGGGCAGAATGAGAACCCGATATGAACGACTTGCCGATGACAAAAGCCTGAGCGAGTCCCTCGGGTGCAGGCTGCACCGCATAGCTGAAGCTGATACCCCATTGCTCGCCGCTCCCTAGCAATTGCTCAAATCGCGGCGTGTCTTCCGGCGTGGAGATGATCAGGATTTCGCGAATCCCCGCGAGCATCAACACGCTCAGCGGGTAGTAAATCATCGGCTTGTCGTAGATAGGAAGTAGTTGCTTCGAAAGACACCGGGTTATTGGATACAGCCGGGTACCTGCTCCTCCGGCGAGGATTATTCCTTTCAATCAACTCTCCTGAACTATTTAGCGCCTAGCGCCCAGCATACTGGGTCTTGATCCATTCGCGGTAAGCCCCGCTGGTCACCGACTCAACCCAGGCACTGTTGTCGAGATACCAGCGCACGGTCTTCCGAATGCCACTATCGAAACTGTCCTTCGGCGACCATCCCAGCTCCGCTTTGATCTTACGAATGTCCATCGCATACCTGCGGTCGTGACCCGGCCGGTCCTTCACAAAACTGATCAGCGACGAATGAGAACTGCCATCGGGTCGTGGACGGAGCTCGTCTAGCGTGCGGCAAATCGTGTTCACGACGTCGAGATTCGTCATCTCGGCACATCCGCCAATGTTATACGTCTCGCCGACTCTTCCCTTCTTCAGCACTTCAAGAATTGCTTGGCAGTGATCCGTCACATACAACCAGTCGCGCACGTTCAAACCATCGCCATAAACTGGCAGACTTTTGCCACTGATCGCATTGGAAATCGTCAGTGGTATTAGCTTTTCCGGAAATTGGAACGGACCGTAGTTATTCGAACAATTCGTGGTGAGTGTCGGTAGACCGTACGTATGGTGATAGGCGCGAACCAGATGGTCTGAGGCAGCCTTGGACGCCGAGTATGGACTATTCGGCGCGTACGGGGTGTCCTCTGTAAATGCGGGATCGGCCGGCATCAGCGAACCGTAAACTTCATCCGTCGACACGTGCAGAAACCGAAACTGCTCTTTCTCACTACCGGCGGCTAGTCCATTCCAGTACGCCTTTGCCTCCTCGAGCAGCGCGAACGTTCCGTGGATGTTTGTCTGGATGAATTCGTCGGGAGCGAGTATCGACCGATCGACATGGCTCTCCGCGGCGAAGTGGACGATGGCATAGGGGCGGAATTCTCTTAACAGTTGCCGAATCGCTGGGACATCATTGATGTCTACGCGGACAAATGTGTGCCCGTCCTCGCCTTCCAGATCGTTTAGATTTCCGAGATTTCCCGCGTACGTCAGCTTGTCGACGTTGCAGACCTCCAATCCGCAGGTCGCGACACAGTGTCTGACGAAATTCGAACCGATGAATCCGGCTCCGCCGGTAACAAGAACTTTATTCTGCATGTATCTGTCAGGTGAGTTCGATTCAACTTCGCTTCAGAGTCAAACCAGTTCCACGTCCCCCATCTCAACTTCGACCAGTACTGATCGCATGATCAGATCAATCGAGATTACGACCCGGAACGAGTCTTCTTTCTTCCTCTCCAGTATGCCTTCCAACCCCCGCAGTGGGCCACCCTTGATTCTAACTTTTCGCCCAACTTTCAAATAAGGATGCGGTTCGGCGTAGACATTCGCGGACAAGCCCTGTCTTAATCTCTCGATGTCCAGGTCAGGAAGTGGTGCTGGTTCGCCCTTGAACGACACCAGGTTAGCCACACCCGGAACCTCCAGCACTTTCAGCCGTTCTTTCAACGGAAACTGTACAAAGATGTACCCTGGAAACAAGGGCAAATCCACGCGCGCTACGCGATCTTTCCAGCGGTGCTGCGCCTTATATAAGGGCAGGAAGTTGGCAATTCCCTTGCCTGCCAGGTGCTCCGCCACTTTCTTCTCGTGCCGCGATTTCGTGCGCGCGGCATACCATCGAGTTTCCAGGTACTTAGCAGGAAGAACGGGATCTCCAGAATTGGCCGCGGGAGCGGCGTCGGAGTCTGGCTGAACGCACTGGAAGATGGGCGAGTCTCGCATGAAAAACGGAGCTCTGGCTAACGGCGAAAAACGATTCTAGCACGCCCTCCCAAAGGCTCCCTTGTTCATGCTGAGCTCGTTCCCTATGGCCGAACTGCCAGCAGGTTCGGTGTCAGGGACACGGGCACCTGGACAATGTCAGCGCCCGTGGCAGTATTGATCACGTGCACGGCGCTGTCACTTCCGCCTACGTAAAGTAGCGCGCTATCCAGGGTAACGCCTGCATTCAGCGGCTGCGCTCCATTCGCTAAAGCGATCGCGGACGGTGTATTTGCCGCCAGATCATATGCCAGTACTGGCGCAAGATTTGTGACCAGGAACGCCTTTGAACTATCAGGAGAAACCAGTAGCTGCTGCGCCGTGAAAGTTCCCAGGCCGAAGTCGACTGCTGTCGGAGCAGTATCCACTAGCGGTGGCGGACAGCTCACATTCGTCGTGCTCACCCCCACCACATTGATCCCCGGCGGATTGGCCGCCACAACCGTTCCACCATTCGGAACGGCAGCAATTAATTGAGGTGTTGAAGAAACAGCCTTCGAATCCGCTTGCGAATCGTCGCACGTTGCTCGCGCCGTGATCGCCGACGGAGCCCCGCCGGCCAGGAATGCGAACGATCCTTGCGGAAGGAAACTGACGTCGTTGGCTGCTGCCGACAGAGCGATCGGCACCAGTGGACTGGTGGCTGAAGTAAACGAATACAGCGTCGTACCCGCCACGATGTACGCTTTTTGACTATCCGCCGAGAAATCTACCCGAGGCGTTGCTCCAACTGAGAAGGACGAATCCACAATTGTCGCAGTGCTGCTAACGTCAAGGATTTGTACGATATTGGTTGAACTGTTAAAGGTCACCAGCAGGTTACCGTTTGGAGAGATTCCGATCACCTGCCCAACTGGCGTCCCGCCAAGTACCGCAACACCGTTCGCGACAGGGTCAAAAACCATTACGCCCGAAGCGCTTCCGATATACGCTTTTGTTCCCGACCGATTGAACAGGATCGAATTCGCGGCATTGGGAAGCGCAATCGCTGTTCCGGCGGTATTGCTACCCGTTGTAATAGGAACGAGCGTGCTGCCTCCACTCGCCGCGGCGTAGATCGTCGTCGATGTAGTGCCGGTCACGGTCGTGGTCACGACGTTGCTATACACCGGAGACAATCCGATGTTGCACCCGAGCCCGCTGCACGCTGCAGTCACGGAACTGGTTCCCGCGGCGACACCCGTAACCAAACCTGCGCCCACCGTTGCTGCCGCCGGTTGGCTGCTGAAGTATGAAATCGGCGCGCTCGCCAAGAGCGTACCGTTGGAATCGAATACGTCTGCGGCCAACTGCGTCGTGCCGGCAGGAGCTATTGTCGTAGAGGTGGCACTTCCACCCGAAACATAAAGATGGATACTGGAAACCGGGCATGTCACGAACGGACTCGGGGAACTTGAGATCGAAATCGTCGGAGTGCCTGAAGCGGTGCTGGCAACTTGCGAGGCTACGCTCGCGACAAGCGTCGTAGTGCCGGGCGCAGTCGTCGTGAGAACACCGTTTGCACCGGCCTTGGCAAAACTCGCAACACCCCCATTCGCGACCTGCCAAAAGATCGGTCCGACCACATCGCCCGGACCGGAACTCGGCAGGACGGTGGTCCCGCTGTAGACTGTCGCCGAAAGCTGAGTTGTGCCTCCCAGCGACACACATCCGCCCGGTGCCGAATTGACGAGCACTCTATCTATCTTCGGGTGGACATAAACCGTTACTGTCGACGACACCGAACCCGCCTGCGCAGTCACGGTGATCGGTCCACCTGCGGTACCTGAAGCGGGCGGTATGCAATCGATGTTCGCGCTATCCCACGTGCCGGCGCATAAAACAGTACAGCCTTGAAAGGTCGTCGAGCAGGCGAAGCCGCTCGGCAAAGTCGTGGAAACGGTTAACAGAGAATTGTTGCTGCTATTCCAGGCAACGGTGGAACTGGTAACGTTGGTCCCTTTGGTTCCGAATACCGTAGCTGACAAAAGCAGCACATCACCGTAATTGAGTGATCCAGCCAGGTGTACCGAGTTTCCGGAGGAATCCTTGGCGTCCGTCACGGTGAACGGCGACGTCGTTATATCGTCAGGCGGAGAGATGAATACACTCGACGGTTCGTTTGGACTGCTGCTGCCGCAGCCAATCATTGCAAGTACGAGTAGAACCAACAGAAATGTTCCCGTTTTACCGAACCGCCGCATGAACCCTCCCCGTCCGGATACTTACTTCCAGACGGAAGCCTTCAGATAAATGAATCGAAACCACCAGTTTAGAGACAGCCGAAGTTTTCGGCAACTTGCCTCGAGCATTTAGCCAGTCTCAGTCAATCCCGGCAAGCGCCTTCTCCAGTTCCTCGCAGACTGATTCGATCTCCTGCCCGGTTATCTGATTGAAGAATGGCAGCTGAAACACCCTGCCGGCGACCGCATCCGTTACTGGCAGAGCTTGCGCTCTACTTTTACCCATCATGACCGGCTGCCGGTGCAGCGGCGCGAAATATCGCGCGCAGCCGATTCCTGCTCGATTCAAATCCGACCAGACATGGTCTCGCTCTCGTTGCGAGTATTCTTTTGTCAGCCGCACCGTATATGTGAACCAGCTGATCTCCTCGCCCGGCTTCTCATAAACGAGCTCTACCTGCTCCAACCGCGAAAGCCTTTCGCTATAGGACCGTGCTATCTGCTTCCTTCTCCGGAGAATCTCATCGATCCGTTTAATCTGCGACAAGCCAAGAGCGCAGTTTATGTCCGAGAGCCGATAACTGAAGCCTACCTCGCACTGCTGGAACCAGTCGTTCGACACCGCGCGCCCCTGATTTCTCAATCGGCGGCACCTATCAGCCAATTCCCGGTCTGCTGTAACCACCGTGCCACCTTCGCCGGTCGTGATGGTCTTGTTGGGATAGAAGGCAAATACTCCAACATCTCCAAAACCACCCACTCTCTTCCCATGGATACTGCTTCCGAGAGCTTCCGAGGCGTCCTCGATCAATACCAGGCCTCGCTCTCTGGATAGTGCTCGAAGCTCGTTCGCTCTGGCCGGAATGCCGAAGGTGTGAACGAAAAGGATCGCTCTGGTTCGCGAACTGATTGCACCGACTACAGAACCCGGATCGAGATTGAAAGTCTCTGGTTCGACATCGGCAAAAACCGGAACCAGGTTTTCTTGCAGCAGAACATTGCCGACCGCGGCAAACGTGAACGACGGCACAATCACTTCGTCACCAGGTTTCAGCCCAAGAGCGCGCACCGCCAGATGAAGAGCGCTCGTCCCCGAATTGACGGCAACGGCATTTCCGACTCCGGCACACCGGGCGACCGCTTCTTCAAAGGCGCTCAATTGCGGTCCGCCGCTAAGAAAGGGCGTTCGTAATACGGCTGTCACTGCCGCGATATCAGCTTCGGTTATCTCCGGCTTAGCAAGTGGAATCGGCACGCGTGGTTGATTCACTTTACCTCAGTGGGAGCCTTCATCAGCAACGATGGTCCTAATCGAATTGCTCTCAGCGCTTCCATGATTCGCTGCGAAGCATGGCCAGTGCCATATGGATTCGCGATTCCCCTCACTCGCTTTCTGAATTCCGGATGGAGCGCCAGGCGGATCTTCGCCGCTATGTCCTCGGCATCGACCGTGGCGTCCAGAACATTGTCTGCATGCTCGCGTCCCTGCTGGCGCAATCCAATATTCACGGTTGGCAGATCCAGCGACGTCGATTCCATGATGCCGCTACTCGAGTTTCCGACCATGGCGCTTGCCTGTGCGAGCAAACTCAAAAACGTGTGGTGATCCAGATTAACGAGCACCATGGCGTCACTTCGCCTCGCCACGAATTCCCTGCTGCGAGCCACCAGCGCGCGGCTGCCGGCGTCTGCGTTGGGATGAACGAAAATCAGCTGCTGAGAAAAGCAGTTCAATGCAGCGAGCAGATGCTCAAACTCCGCAGTCGTATCTTCCAGCAACGTCACCGGATGGTATGCCACGATAATCGGCGAATGCAGCTTGCAACCTAGCTTCTCTTCCACTTGCTCGCGCGTCATCACCGGGTAGCGTGTCAAGGCATCCAGTGATGGACTCCCGGTGAACTGCACTCGCCACTCCTCTTCTCCCATGGCGATCAGGCGTCGAGCCGCCTTTTCCGTACATGCAAAGTGAAGGTGGCTTAACTTACTGAGCGCATTCCGCACAGCATCGTCGATGGCTCCCTGGCTCACCTCGCCGCCCTCAATATGTGCGATCGGGATACGCAATGCGAGCGCTACCGAGGCTGGCGCAAGCATTTCGTAGCGGTCGGCAATCAGCAACAGGATGTCGGGACGCAACCGCGCCAAGGTATCTGCGCAGCCCAGCGTAGCCAGTCCGATGGTTTTTGCCATCCCTACATCGGAATCCGAACTCAGCAGGCACTCGATCTCCGCCTCGATCTCAAAACCATCGCGTCGAATCTCATCCACCGTCGTTCCGAATTCTGGTGAGAGGTGTGCGCCCATGACGATCAGCTTCAGGTCGAAATCTGAATCAGCTGCGAGATCCCTGAGTAGCCAGTACAAATGGCCATACTCGGCCCGCGAACTGGTCACGATGGCAATCTTTCGCTTCATTGCGATACAGGAGTACTCACTTTTTGGGAGGGTTTGTAGTCCGGAACCAGCTTCATCAAACTCTCGATGACCAGACTCTCGTCGCCTGTGGAAAGCACATCTTCCAGTTCAGCGATGCCATCGTCGACAAGGTCGAAACTCGTTGCTGTTACTTTTTGCAGTCCTTCCGCAGCGGAGGGCTTCACCAACTCCGAGTTCAGGTATAACTCTTCGGTCAGCCTCTCACCGGCCCTTAACCCCGCAATTTCCATTTCGACATTCGCGACGCCTGGCCCCAGCTCTTCCACAATTCGGCTCGCCAGTTCCCTTATATTCAATCGGGAAGTGTATGTCGGAATCAGGATCCCACGTTCGGCGGCGCTCGCTGCCGATAGCAGTAAATCGGCCGCCTCGCTTGGTGCGATGAAGTGGCGCTCGGCCGCATTATCCGTGATTCGCACTACGCCGTCCTTCGCCTGATCCAGTACCAGCGGCACCAGGCTGCCGGTACTTCCCAGCACATTGCATAAACGTACTGCACACACGTTTGCTCTTCCGCCACTCGACAGTACCAGCAGTTCGGTAACTCGTTTGGTCGCGCCCAACACGCTTACCGGTTCTGTCGCCTTGTCAGACGACAACACCACCACTGATTCGACTCCGCTGGTCAGGCTCGCACTCAGTACATTCTTTGTTCCGAAAATGTTCGTCCGAACTGCCGCCAGAACTTGCGTCTCCAGAAAATCTACGTGCTTGTAAGCAGCCGCGTGGAACACCAACTGCGGAGAATACTTCTCGAGCACCCGCTCCAGTTCACTTGGGGAGTTGATATCCCCGAGGACAAGTTCAACACCATCGCTCTCAGTTCGCTGAAGCTCACAATGCAGCCGATAGAGCCGATCTTCGGCATTGTCGAATACCACGATTGTCGCAGGATCCAATTCCCTCAGCCTTCGCAAGAGTTCCGAGCCGATGGAGCCAGCGCCACCCGTGATCAGGATTGTTTTCCCTGCTACGTTTCGCGCAGCCACTTGCGGCAGACGAAATAGCTCCCTGGCCAGGAGACTCCGAAACAACAGGTCGCGTTCCGACTTCATCGGCGCGCCTGCCCTGATTGGAAATCGCGAATCCCCTGCACGACGGCCAGCAGATGTTCGTCTTTTAATTCTGGATAAATAGGGAGCGACAGGACTTCTCCGCTGCATCTTTCCGACTCCGGAAACGCACCGGTGGTGTAGCCCAGTTCCGCAAACGCCGGTTGCCGATGAAGTGCATGCGGATAATAGATCTCGCTGGGAATACCTCTGCCCTGGAGATATTCCTTCAATCCATCACGCTGGGCGGAGCGGATGGTGAACTGGTTATAGACATGGAAAGATCCCTCCGGCTCACTCGGCAGCGTCACACTTCCCGACAGTCCGAACTCGCGAATCAATTCCCGATATCTCGCCGCATTTCTGCGTCGTCCCTCAGCCCACCGTTCAAGGTGTTTCAACTTCACCCGTAGTATGGCAGCCTGCAAGGCGTCTAGGCGACTATTGATCCCCAGCAGCACGTAGTCATATTTCGTCTTGCTGCCATGATTCCGCAGTAGCTTCAGCTTGGCTGCAAGTTCCGCATCGTTGGTCGTGATCAGGCCGCCATCTCCAGCGCCGCCCAGATTTTTTGATGGGAAGAAACTAAAGCACCCAAAAGTTCCCATGCTTCCAGCAACTCTTCCTCTGAACTTCGCGCCGATAGCCTGCGCCGCATCCTCGACCACCGGAATTCCTCGCCGGTGGGCGACTTCGAGGATCGCATCCATGTCCGCGCACAAGCCAAACAGGTGCACTGGGATGATCGCCTTTGTCTTCGGGGTAATTGCCCTTTCCAAGTTATTGGGGTCGAGATTAAACGTCACCGGATCGACGTCCACGAACACGGTGCGCGCGTGCAGGCGGGCAATTGCACCTACGGTCGCCACAAAGGTGAAGGGCACCGTGATCACTTCATCGCCCGGACCAACTCCCAGTGCCATCAGCGCCAGCAGCAAGGCGTCTGATCCCGATGCGCATCCAAAAACATGTTCGCAGCCGACTTGCGCCTTGATCTCTTCCTCAAAAGCACTCACCTCCGGTCCCATGATGAAGATTTGCGACTCAAGCACGCGATCGACCGCCGCGGTCACCTCTTCTCGAATACCGGCGTATTGGGCTTTAAGGTCCAGGAACGGAAAGGCAGGCTTGGCAGCAGTAGCGGTAGGCATCGACGACTCCCGTCAGAACTATTGAGATTACAGGAGTCGCAAGCGAGTAAACAACCTTAGGAGCCAGAAAGACAGCGACTCTGATCGCGAGAAACAACGAACTTCGACTAGACCGGCAGTCCATCCTGCCCAAGCTCTTCATGTAGAAGGAACGAGCCTATCGGGAGCAAAGTTTTGGGTAGAAACTACCCGGCCGTATTCCTTTGCTCTGCCGATCCGATCAACCGGCATAGATCACTCAGGAGGCGTTTCCCGCAGGCGCTCCGCCGCCTTTTCCGGGCTTACCGGCGTGAAGTAAACCTCTTTGTAGGTATAAGACTTCGCCTTTCCCGGCAGTACCGGCATGATCTCAATGTGCCAGTGGTAGTCATCCTCGATCGTCTTCCAGTACCCCAGCACCTCCGACCGATGCAGAGTATTCGGCGCCGTATGCAATACGAGGTGAAAGGCGTCCGTCAGCGTGCGTATACGCTTCAACGTTCGTCGTAGGAGCGCTGCCAACTCCTTTACGTCCGAGTTTCGAGACGTTACCTCTTTCTCGAAGAACGCTTCATGACTGCGCTGCATGATCCATGTCTCATATGGAACCCGCGGTGCGTAAGGGCACAATGCCACGTAGTCTCCGCGATTCTCGACAATCCGCGTAGCCTGCACCTCTTCCTGATCCAGGATGTCACAGAACACGCAGCGCTCTTTTTGCTGGTAGTAGTCCTTTCCCGCGCGCAACTCGTAGAGGATTCGTCGCGGAACAAAGGTCGTCGCCGTCAACTCGCTCGTGGGATGCTCAAAGTCTTGCCCTGCGGCTGCGCCGAAATTCTTGTAAATGGTCACATACTTGAAACGCTGGTCCTGCTTCAGATCCTGTATGCGTCCTGCCGCTAGCAACAGAAACTGCTCCACCTCGGCGTCGCTGGCTTCCCAAAGCTGCCGATTATGATTCGGATTTTCGATGAGTACTTCGTGCGCGCCTACGGTGCGCATCTGGTCGTACAACCCCTCTCCCCTGCGCGAAGCTTCTCCTTCGACGCGGAAAATCGGATTGGGATGCACCACCGCTCGCGCCGACCACGGCCAACCCCCCACCGGCGCCTGCGATGAGACCACGTGTGGTTGGGCAGGCGAGTCGGGGCAGAATGGGCAAACACGGTTTTCATGCACTTGCCCCACAGGATCGTCGCCCGTAATGACCCAGGAGCGCGTAATCGGATCTTTTCTTAGCTGCATCGCGCTACAAGGAAAGCAGACAGCGGGCTTGGCGTCAATCTTGCCTGTTTCTGGTGCGCTACAATGCTGGCTCGCCGAGGTTCGCATGAAACGAGTGACTGGACTGGGTGGTGTATTCCTCAAGTGCGACGATCCCCAGAAAATGTACGACTGGTATTCTCAACACCTCGGCCTTAACCGCATGGAGACGGGGGAAGGCGTCGTCTTCCAATGGCGCGATCCGCAAGAACCTGAGCAGCTTGGAATGACCGTCTGGTCTCTCTTCCCTCGTGACACGAGCTACTTCAAGGACAGCGTCTCGCCGGTAATGCTCAACTATCGCGTCCACGACCTCGACGAATTGCTTGCGACGTTGAAAGTGGAGGGCGTGGCAATTGACCCTCATCGCGAAGACTACGACTATGGCCGCTTCGCCTGGATCACCGATCCAGAGGGCAATCGCATCGAACTCTGGGAGCCGCCTAAGACTCCGAAGTCCGAGGCTAGGTAATCTCCACACGCCTCCGATTGCTATAATCCGCGCAGCTTCCGTCATGACCGACTTGCCGCATCCGCAGCAGACCGAACCCGGCACTCCCCTGATGCGGCAGTACACTGCCATCAAGAAGGAGCATCCCAACGCACTGCTCTTTTTTCGCCTTGGGGATTTTTACGAGCTCTTCTTCGAAGACGCCCTCGTTGCCTCACGCGAGCTTCAGATCACGCTGACCTCCCGCAATAAAGAAAAAGGGATCGCCATCCCCATGTGTGGCGTGCCCTACCACGCCGCCGAAGGCTACATCTCCAAGTTAATCCGCAAGGGCTTCAAGGTCGCCATCTGCGAGCAGATGGAAGACCCGAAAGTCGCGAAGAAGATCGTCCGTCGCGAAGTTACCCGTGTTCTAACGCCCGGCACCGCCACGGATTCGACCCTCGGCTCAGACGAGAATAACTTTCTCGCTGCCATCGCGCGCATGCCCGGCCGAAACGGCTCGATTAGCTCGGGTGTAGTCGGTTTCGCCGCACTGGATCTCTCTACCGGTGAATTTCGCGCCACCGAATTTTCCGGAGCAGATGCTGAGCGCCGCATTTGGGATGAACTCGAACAATTGCGTCCGCGGGAAGTTCTATACGCCAGCGGCTTGCCTCTTTTTGAAATCAATGCGGCACAGGCTACTTTGCCCGCCAGCGTTCCCCGTGTTGCGGGAACCGGAAACACAAAATGGGCGTTGACCCCGCTGGAAGATTGGGTATTTGCCACCGACTACGCCATTCCCCTGGTGGAAAACCATTTCGGCGTTCTTTCGCTCGAAGGCTTCGGACTCGCTGGCCGATCCTCTGCCGCTGCCGCCGCCGGAGCCGTGTTGCACTACGTCCGTTCCACTCAGCGTGGTTCGCTCGATCACGTCGATCGCATTGGCTACTACGAGCGCCAGGATTGCCTGGTTCTCGACGCCGTCACCGTTCGCAATCTCGAACTGGTCGAACCTCTTTTTGCTGCCTCCGGGGATTCGGTTACTCTCTGCCGCTGTCTCGACGCGACGCTCACTCCCATGGGCAAGCGCCTCCTGCGTGCATGGTTGCTTCGTCCTGCTCTCGATCGCTCGGAAATAGAATCGCGGCTCGACGCCGTAAGCGGTCTCCGCAGACGATCTTATTCAACGCGAGGAACTGCGCCGAAGTCTCGATGGAATCTTCGACATCGAGCGCTTGCTTAGTCGCGTAACTCTGGAGACTGCCAATCCGCGCGACGTCCTCGGACTTGCTGGCTCTCTCGCTAAGATTCCAGCCCTGAAGTCCGCCCTGGCGAAGTTTCCAGCTGAGCGTCTTCAGCATCGCCTCGCCCTGATGGACGATCTGGCCGATCTGAGGGACCGGGTACATAAGACGATCGTCCCCGAACCTCCGCTCGCCCTCAACGACGGGGGCGTAATCGCGTCTGGGATTGATCCTGACCTCGATGAATTGCGCACCCTGTCGCGCAACAGCAAGCTGTACCTCGCCCAAATGGAGGAACGCGAACGCCAGCGCACCGGCATCGGATCGCTCAAGGTCAAGTTCAATTCTGTCTTTGGCTACTACATCGAAATCTCAAAAGCTAATCTTCATCACGCGCCCGAGGATTACGAGCGCAAACAGACCCTCGTCAACGCCGAGCGCTTCACCACTCCCGAACTGAAGGAGTACGAAGCGAAAATCCTCGACGCCCAGGACAAGATCGTTGAAATCGAGCGCCGTATTTTCGCCGAACTGCGTGCTGCCGTTGCCTCGGAGGCCAAGCGCATCCGGCAGACCGCACTCGCGATCGCGGAGGTTGATCTGCTCGCCTCGTTCGCTCATCTAGCTTCGGTTCGGAATTACTGCCGCCCAGAACTGGACGACTCAGCTGATTTGGAGATCGTCGAGGGACGTCACCCGGTCGTCGAAGTTCAGGAACTTGCGGGAGCCGAGCGCTTTGTTCCCAATGACCTCTATCTGAACTCGACTTCGCAGGCAATTCTTGTTCTGACGGGTCCAAACATGGGAGGCAAGTCTACTTATCTTCGGCAGACCGCGCTTATCGTCGTCATGGCGCAGATGGGATCCTTCGTTCCGGCCACCAAGACACGGTTGGGCGTCGTTGACCGCATCTTCAC
Source organism: Terriglobia bacterium (assembly GCA_963826275.1). Classification (GTDB taxonomy): domain Bacteria; phylum Acidobacteriota; class Terriglobia; order Terriglobales; family Acidobacteriaceae; genus JAJPJE01. Next base: position 388,262 of record CAWGWI010000023.1, read on the forward strand.
CCGCATCGGCGCCAGCGATAATCTCGCGCGTGGCCGCTCCACCTTTATGGTCGAGATGACGGAGACGGCCAGCATTCTCAACACAGCGACTCCGCGCTCGTTGGTTCTCCTCGATGAAATCGGCCGCGGCACCGCCACCTACGACGGCCTGGCAATCGCATGGGCCGCGATCGAATATATCCACGCCCAGACTCGCGCTAAGACGCTCTTTGCCACCCACTATCACGAGTTGACCGAACTCGCTGACCGCCTCTCCGGCGTAAAGAACTTTCACGTTTCCGTGAAAGAGACCGGCGGCGGAATTGTCTTTCTGCGCAAGGTCGAACCCGGTTCTGCGGATAAGAGCTACGGCATCGAAGTCGCCAAGTTGGCAGGATTGCCGAATGAAGTAGTCCGCCGCGCGCGCGAGGTTCTCGCCGAACACGAATCGGCCGAGCGCCGCGCCTCTGACAAGCTCTCCCACGACGAAGCGCCCGATCAACCTCTGCAACTCACTATCTTCACGCCGCTTTCGCAAAAGATCGTTGACCAACTCCGCCAGGCCGACGTCGATCGTCTAACTCCGATCGAGGCCCTGAACCTGCTGAGTACGCTCAAAAAGCAACTCGACTAGACAAGGTTTGGGTGCCCAGGGCATCGCCGATGTTGCGATGTGTGGGATTGAACCCACGACATTCGTCCGCCACTCGCGTTACACTCGACTTCGCACCATGGCTCTCAAATCCGCCACCGAGCTTCGCCTCCAAGTCGGACAACTCCTGATCATGGGTTTCGACGGGGTCGAAGTCTCTTCGCATCTGCGCACTACTCTTTCGACGCTACAGCCCGGCGGCATTATTCTGTTTCGTCGCAACATCGAAGCGGCCGACCAGACCTACGCTCTCAACCGCGAGTGTCATAGTTACTTGCGCACGCCGCCGTTTCTGTCAGTCGATCTCGAGGGTGGCACTGTCGATCGGTTTCGCGACCTCATCGCGCCAATGCCCTCGGTCGCCAATGTCGCTGCTGCTGGCCAGAAAAAGCTCCTGCGTAAACATGGGCTTCTGCTCGGCGCCGAATGCCGCACCCTCGGCTTCAATACCGACTTCACTCCGTGTCTTGACTTGCGTCTGCCGCAGGCGCTCGCCGTGATGACGTCACGCACCATCTCCCCTGACCCGAAACAAACGGTGGCGGGTGCGCGCGAAATCCTACGCGGCCTTCATGATTGCTACATTCTGAGCTGCGGAAAGCATTTTCCCGGTCTCGGCGAGGGCCGTCTCGACAGCCACAAAGGCATGCCGGAAATCGTCAAGCCCTTGAAGCGTCTCTGGGAGGAAGATCTCTACCCCTACCGCGAACTCAAGCGTCAGTTGCCATTCGTGATGGTCTGCCACGCCTCTTATCCCTCAGTGACTGGAGACCGCACACCGGCCTCCATTTCGCGTAAATGGGTCACCGATATCCTTCGCAAGAAGATCGGCTATAAGGGGCTCATCGTCACCGACGATCTGGAAATGGGTGGCGTTCAGGAAGCACTTCCTGTCGAACAAGCCGCTGTCGAAGCTATCCGCGCCGGATGCGATCTGTTCATCGTCAGTCGCCAGGAAGAACTCGTCTGGAAAACCTATGAAACGGTCCTGCGCCAGGCCGAGAAAGACAAACGCTTCGCCGACCTCGTCCGCAAAGCTGCCAAGCACGTAACGTCGGTAAAGAAAAGAGCTGGTGAACTGAAGAAGCGCCCAAAGCCGCCTTCCACGAAGGGCATTGACGCTCTCCGTCGAAAAATCTGGGAGTTCACCGAAGAAATCCGGCTCGACGCCGACGCCGTGAGGACCGCGTGATCGTCGCCGGCGTGATGAGCGGCACCTCTGCCGATGGCATCAACGTCGCCATCGTTCGCCTTCGTGGCCGCCGCTTTCGCACTCGCCTCGAACTGCTTGCCCACGAGGAGTATTCGTTTCCCGCCGCGGTTCGCCGCACCGTCTTGTCGTTCATGAATGCCAAAGTGCCGGTCGCCGACCTTGCACGCTTGAATTTTCTCCTCGGCGAACTCTATGCCGAGGCCGTCACTCGGACCTGCGAGAAGCACAGAATTGAAATCAGCCTCATCGGGTGCCACGGCCAGACTCTCTATCATCAGGGAGAGCCCGCTCCGTTCCTGGGACGCAAGATCGCTTGCACATGGCAAACGGGAGAGAGCGCGGTTCTCGCGCAGCGCACCGCAATCCCCGTCGTCTCCGACTTTCGCCCAGCCGACATGGCCGCTGGCGGCAAAGGCGCACCGCTGGTTCCGTTTCTCGACTACATCCTCTATCGCCATTACCGTCGTGGACGCATCGTGCAGAACATCGGAGGTATCGCCAATCTCACCGCGATTCCTGCCGCTGCTCGCCCTGAAAACGTCATCGCTTTCGATACCGGCCCCGGCAACATGGTTATCGACGCCGTCACCGAGCGCCTCTTTCAGAAGGCGTACGATCGCGATGGTCGCATCGCTGCCCGCGGGCGCGTCCTCGAACGTGTGGTCGACGAAGTTCTTGCCCGCCCCTTCTTCCGTCGCAAAGCTCCGAAGACCGCCGGCCGCGAAGATTTCGGTCGCGAATTCGTGGACGCATTCATCCGATCCTGTGGTCGTGTTGCCAAAGAAGATATCGTTGCCACTGCCAGCGCCCTCACCGCTCAGTCGATTGCCTACTCCATCCGCAATCTGCTCCCCGGAATGAAAACCGCCGCGCAGAAGCAGCGCAAGCTTCCCTTTCGCGATTTCATCGTCTCCGGCGGTGGCGCCAGAAACGCCACGCTCATCGAGATGCTTACTGAAAGCCTTCCCGGCCTGAAGATCACCTCCAGCGACGATCACGGCATGCCTTCACAAGCAAAAGAGGCTGTGGCCTTTGCCCTGCTCGCCTACGAAACCTGGTTCCGTCTTCCCGGCAACATTCCCGCCGCGACTGGTGCCCAACATCCAGCCATCCTCGGCAAGGTCACCTTCCCCTAGACCGACATCAGTTTTCTCTGCGTCCTCTGTGTCCTCTGTGGTAATGATTCTCTTTGCGCAAACTTCTCCATCTGCTGCTGACCGCCGCGTTCCTGCTAGTGCTGCTGCGTCTGTTCACGCAAGCCCGATCCCAACACACTGGTCGTGATCATCGAAAGCAGCCCCAACAGTCTCGATCCGCGCATCGGTATCGACGCCCAGTCCGAACGTATCGACGAACTCCTCTTCGATGCGCTGGTTAAACGCGATGAACACTTCAACCTGCAGCCTTCAATCGCCACCAGTTGGGACATTCCCGATCCATTGACCTACATTTTCCATCTACGCAGCGGAGTCCATTTCCACGACGGCCAGCCCCTAACTTCGCGTGACGTTAAGTGGACCTTCGACTCCATCACCAACGGCACGATTCGCACCGCGAAAGCAAGCTCCTATCGCTTCGTGGATCACATCGACGCGCCTGACGATTACACCGTCATCTTCCACTTGAAGGAGCCGTGGGCGAGTCTGCTTTGGAACGTCTCCGACGGCGCCATCGGCATCGTGCCGATCGGATCGAAAGGGTGAAGTAACTACTCATCCCATCGGTTCCGGCCCGTTTCGCTTCGTCAGCGCCGCGCAGGACAAAGATGTCGTCATCGAACGCAATCCCGACTACTGGGGATCCGCAGGCACACGTTCAGCGCGTGTTATTCAATGTCATACCCGATCCCGACTACTCGAGCGCTCGAACTTCGCAAAGGCAGTGCCGATATTGCGACGAACGCGCTCACGGCCGACATCGATTGTTGCTATCCGACGCGACTCGTCGAATCTGAAGGTCGAGCAGGCTCCGGGAACCATTCTCGGGTATCTGGCATTCAATACTCGCGATCCGATCCTCAAGGACGTTCGTGTGCGCCAGGCAATCGCGTACGCCATCGATCGCGGCCCTCTGATCCAATACCTCTGGCGCGATCTCGCTCGACCCGGCCGGAAGCATATTGCCTCCCGAATTCTTGGGCCTAGACGGCAATGTCGCACAAGTATCCTCATGATCCTGAGCGAGCTCGCCAGCTTCTCGATGAGGCCGGATACAAGCCCATCAATGGCATCCGCTTTCACATCACCTTCAAAACCTCAACCGAGGAAAACCCCCGGCTGATTGCCGCTGCCGTGCAGCAGCAACTGCGTGAGGTGGGAATTGCGCTCGACATCCGTACCTATGAATTCGCCACCTTCTTTGCCGATGTGACTAAGGGAGCGTTCCAGCTCTATACGTTGCGCTGGGTGGGCGGAAACAATGATCCCGATATTTTCGAGTTGCTTTTCGATTCAGACCACACGCCACCCGAGGGTCAGAATCGCGGCTTCTATTCCAATCCCAAGCTCGATGCCCTTATCGCCGCAGGTCGCAGAGAAACCGATCAGCAGAAGCGCAAGGAAATCTACGCACAGGTTCAGCAGATCCTTGCCGAAGATCTTCCCTACATCAATCTCTGGTATCTCGACAACGTTCTCGTGCACACTGCTCGCGTCAGCAATCTCCCACTGAATCCCTCAGGTAACTACGATTTCCTGATCTCTGCTCAGCTCCGGTAGCTCGTTAAGCGCGTGATACCATCGTAGTTTTGCAAGGGGCGTCCTTGCGCATTCTGTTTATCGGCGACATCTTTGGCAGACCGGGCCGCACCATGGTCAAGCAGCACCTCACCGAAGTTGTCGACCAGCATCGCATCGATCTCATCATTGCCAATGGCGAAAATGCCGCTGGCGGATTTGGCATCACGCCACAGATCGCCGAGGAACTCTTCGAGCAAGGGATCAGCGTCATTACCACCGGCAATCACGTCTGGGACAAGCGCGAGATCATGGAGTATATGCAGCAGGCGACCAACGGCCAGCCCGCGCGACGCCTCATCCGGCCTGCAAATTATCCTGAAGGCACGCCTGGTCATGGTTTCTACCAGGGCAAAACGCGCGACGGAGTTCCCTATGCGGTCATGAATCTGCAAGGCCGCGTCTTTCTTCCCAGCAACGACGATCCCTTCCGCGTCGCCGATCAACTACTGCAGCAGATCACCGCGAAAGTCATTCTTGTCGATGTGCACGCCGAAGCCACTTCCGAAAAAGTCGCCATGGGCTGGTATCTCGACGGACGCGTTACCGCCGTCCTCGGAACTCATACCCACATTCCCACCGCCGATACCCGCGTGCTTCCGAAAGGCACTGCCTTCCAGACGGACGTCGGCATGACCGGTCCCTACGACAGCATCATCGGCGTGCAGAAAGAACTCGTGATCCAGCGCTTTCTGACCAACCTCCCTGCGCGATGGGAGCCAGCGACTGGCGATCCTCGCTTCTGCGGTGTCGTGATTGAATGCGACGAGAACACCGGCAAAGCGTCCTCTGTCGAGCGCATCATGATCTACGAAAACTGACGTGTCTCGATTTCGCATCTAAGTTCCCGAATCATGCAGCCCGCAAACAACTTTGACTGGCGCGCCGCCGATGCCTATCTCTTCGACATCGATGGCACCCTTCTCAACACACGTGACGGCGTGCACTACTACTCCTTCCGCAACGTGCTCAAAAATATCTTCGGTATCGATGCAAGTCTCGACGGAGTGCCCGTTCATGGGAATACGGACGTCGGGATTCTCCGCGCTGTCATTCGTCGCGCGGGAATCTCCGACGCCTCGTTTGAAGAGAAGCTTCCTTTGATCGTTCAGCAAATGTCGGATGAAGTCGAGAGCAAGCGCGCGGACATTCGCGCCGATGTTTGCCCCTCTATCCCGGAACTGCTCGAGTCTCTGCGTACTTCGGGCAAACTGATGGGCATTGTGACCGGAAATTTCGAGCGCATCGGGTGGGCCAAGCTCATCGCCACAAACTTAAAGCAATACTTCAGCTTTGGTTCGTTTAGCAATCAGAACGAGCTACGTACAGACATCTTCGTAGCTGCTCAGAGAGAAGCCCAGAGGCGTCTTGGCTCTGGTGCGACGACCTATGTTTTCGGCGACACCCCCTCCGACATCGCCGCCGCCCGTCAAGCGGGACTGCCCATTATCTCCGTAGCCACTGGAATCTATCCCCTCGACGAACTGGCCGCGCTTCGCCCGGACCTTTGCGTTCCCTGCTGTACCGACCTCTTAGCGCTGTCTCGGGTAAAGGCCTGAAAGTGACTCCAGAGCTGGCCAGCAGTTTAGAATGGCTGTGATGCGAGCTGTCGTACTTAGCGCGATCTTCTTGTGTTCACTCGCTTGCTTCTCCCAGGAGGGCTCGCCGCCGAAGTGCGTCGATCCGAACTGTCCCGTGGAAGTCTCGAAGTCCGACCAGAAGCAGGCTCGCGAGCTGTACAAGAAGTCACAAGAACTGGAACGCAAGGGCCAGTTGGAAGAGGCTTTGGACGCGGCCCATCAGGCCAGCCATCTGGTTCCGAATGACGCCGCATACGCCACGGAAGCCGAGATCTTGCGTCAGGCGCTAGTCACCCAGCACGTCCGTCGCGGGAATGCATTGCTCGCAGCCGGCAAACGCGAGGACGCCGCCAATGAATATCGCTCGGCGCTGGCGCTGGATCCAGAGAGCAAAATAGCCGTTCAGCAGCTCGGGGAATCGCTGCCCCATATCCCACGTTCGTCGTTCGCCAACATCACCTTCACGGACGAGTCCCGTCCGATCGTGCTCGCGCCTGCTCCCGGACGCTTCGACTTCCACGTTCGCGGAACCTCGCGCGATGCGATTGAGCAGGTTGCGCAGAAATTCGGCATCAAGGTCACGTTTGACGACTCTGTCCAGTCGAGGCCCGTCCGCTTCGACATGGAAGACGCCGACTTCTTCACCGCCATGCGCGCGCTCGGCGACGCCACTAAGACTTTCTGGGTGGCTTTCTCCCCCGATCAGATCATCATCCTGCAGGACTCGCCGGAACAGCATCGCAGCTTCGACCAGATGCAGATGCGGACCTTTTACCTTTCCGACGCAACTACGCAGCAAGAGCTTCAGGACATGGTGAATGCGCTGCGCACCATCTTCAACATCAAGTTCATCACCTCGCAACAGGGCAGCGGAACCATCACCGTGCGCGGGGAGAATTCATCTGTCGAAGCAGCTACTCGCTTCCTTGATTCTTTTGAAATGAAGCGGCCTCAGGTAATGCTCGACATGCAGGTGTTCGACGTCAGTCGCACCTTCGCGCGCGCCATGGGAGTGAGCTGGCCCCTTCAGTTCCAGGCGATCAACGTCGGTGAGGCCGCCCTCGCCGCTTTGGGCAGCGGAACGAATCTCACCACCCTTATCAATCAGCTCTTTGCCAATGGCGGAATCAACCAGGCCAACACCACGGCGATTTCCGCGTTATTAGCGCAGGCGCAGAATTCTTCGCTCTCTCAACTGCTCAACACGCCGTTCGCAACGTTTGGCGGCGGGAAGACTCTCTTTGCCGTCCCTGTTGCTCCTGCCACTCTCAGCTTCTCGCTCAAACAGTCCGACATCCGCCAACTTGATCATCTCAGCCTCCGAGCCGGACAGTCGCTGCCAGCCACCATGCGGATCGGCAGCCGCTACCCGATTTTGAACGCCAGCTATTCCCCAATCTTCAACAGCAGTGCCCTCACGAAGGCCATCGCTAACCAGAGCTTCGTCGCGCCGTTTCCTTCGTTCAGTTACGAGGACTTGGGCATCAGCCTAAAAGCAACTCCCCAGATCCAGAGCGACTCCTCTGTGAGTTTGAAATTCGAGCTTCAGATTCGTACGCTGACTGCGCAGAGTTTCAATGGAGTCCCGGTCATCGCTAATCGGGAGTACAGCGGTAATCTGACGTTAAAGGATGGAGAAGCGGGCCTGGTAGCAGGCTTCATCTCGAAGCAGGAAGTGCACACACTCACTGGAATCCCGGGCCTTGCTCTTATACCCGGGGTCAATTACGCGGCCTCCACGCAAGAAAAAGACGAACAAGATGACGACTTGTTGATTGTCGTCACGCCATATGTTCTGAACCCGCCTAACCACAGTAACAACGAAATCTGGCTCGCCGCGCGCCAGCGGTAAATAGCAAGACGCTGCGCACGACATCAGGGTTCCTGTTGTGCCTGAAACTCCGTCAGATCTTTCAGTACGTCATACGGCATGCCTGACACATTCTGCAGTTTGCGGCCGTTGATAAACAGTGTCGGCGTCGACGTTACTTCAACCGATTTGCCCAACTCCATCGATTTGTAGATCTTCGCTGCCGTTAGCGGATCGGCTACGCAGGCGTCCAACTTTGCTGCCTCCGCTCCTGCCTGCAGGGCATAATCCTTCAACTTGGGAATCGCCTGGTCCTCATCGAGAGACTCCATCGCAGGCTGGTTCTCGTAAACAAGAGATTGGAATTTCCAGAAAGCATCCGGATTCTGAACTCTCGTGCACTCCCCGTACTTCGCTGCGGCAAACGCCCACTTGTGCAGCGTCACCAGCGGAAACTGCTGGAATACGAGCCGTGCCTGCGGAACGTCGCCCAACAATTTATCGATCGTCGGCTGCGCTGCCTTGCAGGCCGGACATTGCAGATCGCCAAACTCAACGATCGTAATTTTCGAGTCTGCCGGTCCACGCGATGGCCCTGTGATCTTCGCCTTCAGATCATTCGCAACTCGCGCATATGGGTTCGTTCCAAACGGGAGCATATCTCCGGCAATTGCGTACCGCTGATCTGGAGTCACGAAGATCTTCATCTCCTGTGCTCCCTGCGGCGTCCGCAAGACGACGGTCACCACCGAAAGGGCTGGATCATTCGCAGGTTTAATGTCAGCGACTTCCCACTTGATATTCGGATCGTATCCAAACGTGTGACGCAGAAACGAGTCCACCACTTCACGGGTGGGCCGATTAGGCTGCGATCCCGTCTCGGCCTTCGCGGGGCTCGCCGTCTGTGTCGATGCAAATGTGCCCAGGACCAACACTGTCAGTATCGCCAACAGAAACTTTCGCAATGTTCACCTTTTCCTTACCGTTCAGATTTCGGACTTAGCTGCGATTGGCAACCGTCTTCCCACTCCAAACGCTTTTTCGGAGATCTTCAATCCTACCGCCGCTTGCTGCCGCTTATATTCTGCCCGATCCACCATGCGAATCACGCTCTTCACCAGTTGCAGATCGAAATTGTGCTCCTCGGCGATCCGCTCCGCCGAGTCATTCCCTTCGATGTATGCCTCCAGTATCTGATCGAGCACATCATAAGGAGGCAAGCTGTCCAGATCTTTCTGGTTCGGACGAAGTTCCGCCGATGGAGGTTTCTCCATCGTTGAGCGCGGAATCACCGGCCTTTGCGAATTCACATATTCGGTCAGTCGGTACACCATCGTTTTTGGCACGTCGGAAATAACCGCCAGACCGCCGACCATGTCCCCATAAAGCGTACAGTACCCGACCGCCAGCTCAGATTTATTACCCGTGCTCAGTACCATGGCGCCCAATTTATTGGAGAGTGCCATCAATAGGGCGCCGCGGATGCGCGATTGAATATTCTCCTCGGTCACGTCCTCGTCGCGCCCGGCAAATACGGGCCGCAGTGTATTCAGATAAGAATCGAAGATATCCGTGATCCGTAACAGCTCAAACTGAATCCCCAGATTGCTCGCGAGTGCTTTCGCATCGTCGATACTGCCGCGTGATGAATACGGACTCGGCATTCCCACGCCGATCACATTTTCTTTGCCCAGAGCTTCCGTGGCGATGCACGCCGTCAGCGCCGAATCGATGCCTCCGCTGAGTCCCACCAGCACCCGCTGAAACCCGCATTTTCGCACGTAGTCTCGTGTTCCCAATACCAGAGCGGCGAAAGCGCTGGCCTCGGGGCCGCTAATCTGTTCGTGCACGTCTCCTTGCAGATTCTCGGTATCGAAGCACAGCAGGTCTTCCTCGAACGACTTCCCTCTCGCGACCACCGTCCCGTCGGGACCGATGACTACGCTCGATCCGTCGAAAATGAGGCTGTCATTTCCGCCGACCAGGTTCACCATCGCCACGGGCACGCGGTGACGGACCGCAATGGCAGCCAGCATCTGCTCCCGAAGCTTCTGCTTGCCCACGTAAAACGGCGATGCCGATATATTAAGCAGCAGTTTGCCACCTTCGTGTACCAGCTTTTCCACTGGATCTAAGGGATACAACCGTTTGCGCCAGAAGTTTTTGTCATTCCAGGCATCTTCACAGATGGTGAGAGCCACTGGTTGACCGTCCAACTGAAACAGGCGCTGCTCCGCCGCGGAAGCGAAGTTTCGCGATTCATCAAAAACGTCATAGGTCGGCAGCAGGACCTTGGACTGCAACATCTCGATCTCGCCGTCGCGAATCACCGCAGCAGAATTCAAGACCGACTTCCCCGTCTCCGATCTCGCCGGCGTGACTGCGCCGCAGACGACCGTGATTCCCGAGGTCTCTTTCTGTATCCGTTCCAGTGCTTTCAGATTCTTAGCTACAAAGGAAGGCCGCTCAACGAGATCTCGGGGAGGGTACCCACACACGCTGAGTTCGGGAAAGATGACGAGCTCGGCCGCGCCGGATTGGGCTCGCCGAGAATATTCAATGATTTTGTCGGTATTCCGCTGGAAGTCGCCAATAGTAGTATCAATTTGTCCGAGCGCAATCTTCACTTCTTAAGTGTAAAGGTCGCTGCTCAAACGCGCCAACTTCCCAACAAGGCACCGTCTTAGTTCGGTCCCGTACCGTTCGGATTAGGTCCGTTCTGTGGCGGACCATTGTTGTCAGGGATCGTGGTTCGAGTCGTTGTCGGAATTGGCAACGACATGGGCTGTGTCTGGGTAGTGGGCCCCGTCTGCGGACCAGCCTGTGGAATGTCTACTCCCGGTCCACCGGGCGTAGGTGATGGTCTGTTTCCGCCTTGATTCGGATCGTCAGGACCGCCCGGAGTTGTGGTCGGCGGAATCTGCTGCGGGCTCGGCGAGGTTCGCGAAGATGCAGGCGTATTCCCATTGTCATCTGGCCCGTCTTCTCCAGGCCTGCGCAGTGAAGGTCGATTCACTGGCACCACTTGCGGCTGGCCACCCTGCTGCGCCACATCCACCGTGGGCTTCTTGGGTGCATCGATCTCTTTCTCAGTCTTGATGACCTTCTGCCCGTTCACCTGCATGACTTCCAGACGAACCACTTCGTCGCCGTTGAAGCGGACGAACTGCACTTCTTGTGGTGGATTGCCATAAATCCACTCTTCGAACTCGTTCCCTGTGATTGGGTCCTTCTCCCGGATCTTCTGTCCCGGACGTCCCTTCGCGTCGATCACCATATCGTGGTCCATGCCTACCAGGATCTGATGGTTCTTGATCGCCGCTTTCACTTTGGGTGGAACCGTATCGAGGTACGCCTCGGCCGCTGACTTGGCGTGGAAGTCCAGCACCGGGTCCAGCATCTTCTTTACCTGATCGCCATCGAGATTCGGAACGTAGTTGTCGAACGCCAGCTGCACGAATGTGCCGTGCATATTCATATTTTCCGTCGACTGCTGGTTCTGTCCCGGTGTGTATCCACCGCCCATGGCGTCGATCTCGACATGTTCGTACCATTTCTTCTTGCGAATCGGGCCGCCGTTGATTTCGAAGATGATGCTTTTCTGCCTAAAAATAATCTGCGTGATCCGAGCCTGATCTCCCGGTTTCAGGGCAGGGCCATAAGCCGCAACCGCCGTGGTCAGCTTCGATTCGTCGGCAATCGCTCCGTTCTTTAAGGTGACCCCTGCCCGCCCCATCGGAAACGGACGGCGCGCGTAACCAAGTTCCGCTTGCAATCCACGGATTATCAGCATGCGGTTCTGGGAACTGAGTTTTTCGCTGCTTGATGTCGACGCTGTGTTGGCTTGGGCCGTCGACGCAGTTTTGTTCTGTGAGGCATCGTCGCCGAAGGCACACAGTGACGCAAGCAGGAAGGCAATAGGGGCAACTACGAGAGCAAACAGACGCCGCTGGGTCATGACTTTTCTCGGCTGCTGGGGTGAATTATACGTCCAAATGAACGCTCGGGGTTAACCCGCCCCAGGCGTACCGCTTCCCTGGTTCACTTGGATGCCTCCTGAATCGGAGCCGATCAGGCTCTTTTCCTCCTTCCGCGCCTGGAGCAAAGTTCCGGGACGGTTCTTTATGCCGAAAAAGACAAAAATGAAGCCTGCACCGATAGCCCAGGTTCCAGCCATTCCTGCTTCGATCCCGTACGCTCCGCCGGTCAGCCACACTGGTCCGCTCGCGGTTCCCCGGACCACTACAGCAAATTGCTGAATTCCGCTTACCGGAAGACCGAAAAGTAATCCCAAAGTCAGATTCCAGCCGAAATGGAGACCCCATGGCAGCCACAAAGCTCTTGTGCGCAGGTAAGCGACAGCCAGAACGATTCCGATCAAAACTGTGTTAATCAGCCCAAAGCGCTGAAGCATGCGGATTGCGCAGGTGCAGGGAGCCAAACAGCACCGAGGACAGCAGAATTGCTGCGATGGAACCTGTCGCTTCTACCAGCCTTTGAAAGGGATACCCGCGGAACGCAACCTCCTCAGCCATTGCACCGGTAGCCAGAATGAACACCACTGCCAATGCCAGTTTTAGGGAATGTCGAGAGAGTATCAGGCGGAATCCAAGGTGAAACCCGATTGCAATCGGCAGTACTGCTAATGCCACCATCACCGCGCCTGTGATGAATCCAATCGCGGCATCATGGAACAGATGAGTTCTTCCCAGTCCCATCGCGACCAGCGGATTTCCCTCCACTCGATCGAATATCTTCAGCAGAGTGCTGAACATCACAAGCAGGAGGACTAAGAAGAGAGGACGAAACAGAAGTTCAAACTTGCGGTCACTCGGACCCGCCCACGAATTGGCGAGATCTCCGGCAAAGGCGTTGACAAAGACGAACAACAACACCGCGAGCAGGAAACGCCACCCAGCCCGCAGCCGGCCATCGTCCGCCCAAAACAGGTCCATGAGTTTTCTGCTGGATTAAGCTCCGGCAGCGCGCGCTGCCGAAACCACCAGGCCCTGAGCGCAAAGATTCGAGGGCAGCACCTGGCCGCCATTCATCCGCAGCGCTTCGATCACGCGTTCCTTGGCGCCATCTTTCACCATAAAGATCACGCAACCACCACCGCCGGCGCCGCAGACCTTCGCCGCGCGCCCCCCACTCTTCGCGGCAACGGCGATTAACTTGTCGATCAGTGGCGTGGAGATTTTTTCGTAATTACTGCGGCGCAGTTTCCAGTCTTCGCGAATCAATCTCGCGACTTCGTCCCAGTCTAGTTTCAGGAATGCTTTGTGCATTGCGCTTGAGAGCGCGGAGATATGCGCGAAATTCTTGACGACTTTTTTGTCACCGGCAATGTGCGCCTTAAATACTTCCCAGTTGTTGATTCCTGAGTGTCGCGGCATCCCCGTATATACCAGCAGAAACTGGGAATCGATCATCTCCTTCGGAACCGGCAAAGCTTCGCGTTGAATGCCTTCCATGGTCAGATGGATTGAGTTCACTCCCCCGTACAGCGCGGGATAGTAGTCCTGGCAGCCAGTGGGCACCTTGATCAGTTGCGCTTCCACGTTCTGCGCAAGCACTCGCATCTGTTCCGGTGAAAGCTTTTTGCCGGTCAGTTTTGCCAGCGCTGCCGCGGTTGAAATCATCAGTGCCGAGGAGGCTGCAATACCGGCGCCCGCAGGAGACTCAGAATTGGTTTCGAGTAGAAATCCGCCTTCCGGACGAAAGTGTTTGATCAGCTGCAATGCCAGCCCATGCTTGTACTTTCTAGCTTTGCAAAGAGCTTGCAAATCGCTGAATCGCTCTTCTCGCTTGTGGTCGACTGACCGGATCTGGATGGCTTTGCCTGCTTGAGGTGTGATCTTGCAGGTCGTCATGATCGGCACCGCGAAATTCACGGTAACAGCGCCGGGATGAAACAGATAGAGCGGCCACAAATCGAGAGTGCTGCCGGCCAAGTCGACACGGCACGGCGCTTGCGCCACGATCGCCCGCCCCTCGGTTGCCGGGCCGGGGCCCAAGTTCGAGTGCATGGAACTTTTCTACCACGAACTGCAATTTTTCGCAGAAATAGAAAGGTACTTGAGAGAAAATCTACAGGCTTAACGCGCGGCCACCTGAGAGGCGCCTCGGTTTTCCTCTGCCACGGCCTGTGTTCTCGGACTGACCTGTTTCAAGATGAGTAGCTTCGACCTTCCCTCGCGGCCTCCGGGTACGTAAACCAGGTTTGTGCTGGAGTCGAATACAAGTCCCTGTCCTCGAAGTTCGATGGTGTTATCGGAGGTATCCACGAAGCGCGCACCCGAGACTCGCATCACCTGTACCAGGTTTCCCGCGCCGGCGTAGAGGGTTCTACTGTTTTGATCGAACCACAAGCGGTCCACTCCCGGAGCCGCGGCTACCCGCGCCGTCTCTGCCCCGCTTCGAGAATCCAACTGAATCACAGCAGAGCGCACGGCCACATACAAGTGTCCCTCCACGCCGTCCAGCGCAAGCCCTGCCGGCTGCGAACCACTTACCGGATAGCGCCTGGCTATCCGCATTCCCTGATCGATCCCAACCACCTGCGCCTGATCTTGCAACGCCACAAACAACAGCTTCTGTTGCGGATCGAAAGCCATCCCCAGTGGCAGGCCCTCCACATTCAAGCTTTGCCGGGAATCAGGATTGGCCGGATCGATCGCTGTAATGGTCTGCGGAACTTCGCTGCTCAGGAAAAGTTTGTCGGCATCCGGCGAGAACAACATATGGTCCACTGGAGTCTCAGTCGTGATGGTGTTCTCCACGCTCCAGTCGGCAGTCGACACTATGAAAACTTTCGCGGCTGTCTTACTGCTGATATAAACTCTGCGACTGCCCACATCCACCGCCACACCGCTCGCACCTGGGATATTCTTGATCTGCGCAATCAACTTCCGGCGCGGCATGTTGAAGATGTCCACGCTATTCGTAGCCGGATGAGCAATTACCAGATTGCCATTGGCGACGGCCATGGCTTCGAATCCCGGCTCTCCCGGAAGATCTACCATCGCGATGCGACGCAAATCTCCACCCCAGAGCGCACAGCAGAGAAACAGAATCGTAACCGGAACTGAGATCAGTCTTCGCACGCAATCTTCTTTTAGGGAAACCACTTCCACCCCGTGCAGAGAAGTATGGTCTCGCTACTAAGATGCAACAAAGCGGCAGTTCTGCTGCCTTTTAAGTTCGCCGACAAGGAAAAACGAGTGGCCTGAGCCACTCGTCTGTGCATAACTTTTCCTGATTGTTAAGCCAAGTTCAACGTTTGCTTGAAGGATCCCCGCTCATTCATGATCTTTTCCTGCAACAGCGTGATCGCGTAGATCAACTGTTCGGGACGAGGCGGACATCCGGGAACGTAAATATCCACCGGAATCACCTGATTCACGCCTTGCACCAGGGCATAATTGTTGAATACCCCGCCCGACGTGGCGCACGCTCCCATCGAGATCACCCACTTCGGCTCGGGCATCTGTTCCCAGAGCTGGCGGATCACTGGCGCCATCTTCTGCGACACGCGTCCGGCAATAATCATCAGGTCCGACTGTCTCGGGGACGGACGGAATACCTCGGCTCCGAAACGCGCAATATCAAATCGCGAAGCGCCCATCGACATCATCTCGATCGCGCAGCACGCCAGACCAAACGTCATGGGCCAAATCGAGCTCTTCCGAACCCAGTTCACGACCCAATCCAGCGACGTTAGGATCACGCCCTGGGGTACAGGGTCGCCGAAGGTCACCGAATCCGCACGGTGAATGCCATCATTCGCGCCCACTAAGTTGTTCAGACGATCTTGTCCTTGGGATGCCATCTCATTTTCCATTCTATAGACGTTGTGGGGGACAGGCAATCTTCCCCATGGAACGGGCAAACAATCCCATCCCGTTATCCCCACTAAACCACCAGCACCACTTTCCCGAACATCTGGCTGCTCTCCAGATACCGATGCGCTTCTGCCGTATCTTTCAACGGGAACGTGCGATCCACCACGGGTTTCAGCTTCCCGCAGAATACCTCACGCAGAACACTGTTCAGGTCTCCCATCGTTCCCATGAACGATCCGAGGTATGACAGCTGCCGCGAGTACAGGAATCTCAGGTCCAGATTGACGTCAGGCCCGGTCGTCGCTCCGCAGGTGACAATCGTCCCGCCAGGCTTCAGTGCCTTCATGCTCTCTTCCCACGTGGCCTGCCCCACATGTTCGAACACGATATCGACTCCGCGCTTCTCGGTGATCTTCTTCACTTCTTCCGAGATCTTCTGCTTGTAATGATCGATGGCGTAATCCGCCCCAAGCTGCCGCGCCAGTTCTAGTTTCTTTTCATCCCCCGCCGTTGTGATCACCGTGGTACTAAAGAGCTTCTTCGCAATCTGAATTGCCGCCGTGCCCACGCCCGAACCCGCGCCCAGCACCAGCACCGTCTGTCCCGGACGAATCTGCGCACGGCTTACGAGCATGTGCCACGCGGTCAGAAATACCAGCGGAACGCTCGCCGCCTGCTCAAAACTCAAGCTGTCCGGAATTGGAATCACGTTCACCGCCGGAATCGCGATCAGCTCCCGATTCCCTCCATCGTTCCGGTAGCCAAGGACAGAAAACTCCGGACAGAAGTTCTGCTGTCCCGCCACGCACGCCGCGCAATGACCGCAGAACGTCATGGGTGCCAATAAGACCCTTTGGCCTTTTTGCAGCCAGGTAACAAACTCGCCGACTTCAGCGATCTCTCCCGCCACATCGCTACCATTGATATGCGGCAGACTCACACCACGCAATCCTCCGCGAACAAACAAATCCAGGTGGTTCAATGCGCACGCCCTCACCCGCACCAGGACCTGGTCTTTTCGCAACTCCGGGTCGGGGACGTCTTCATACTTCAACACTTCTGGTCCGCCAAACTCGTGGAATCGAACCGCTTTCATCGCCCGCCTCCAGCGAAACCGGCTAACCTATCACACTCCCGTAACCGCTGCGATACGCTCCTTGTGGACTACAAATCCCTCTACCCTGAAATCGCTATAATCATCTTGTCTTGAGAAACTCTGTTCTTCTGCTCCTGGTTCTCATTCTTAGTTGCGCCCTGCTCGCCCAATCCGCCGACGCAGGAAGCGCCAGTACTTCTTCCGACACTCTGCTCGTGCTGCCGTTTGAGAACGCGTCCAAAGCGCCCGGGCTGGAATGGATTTCCGAATCATTCCCCGAGGTACTGGGACCCCGCATGGCAAGCGGCCGTTTTTACCTGGTGCCTCGTGAAGATCGCGCCTACGCCTTCGATCGCGCTGGTATTCCCCTGACCGCTCATCTCACTCGCATCAGCCTTTATCAGATTGCCGAGCAAATGGACGTCGATTATGTCGTGCTGGGCCGATACGACTACGACGGCCAGCTTTTTCGAGCACATGCCCAGCTGTTGGATATGAAAGCCCTGCATCTCTCTCCGGAGTTCACCGAATCCGGGCCCTTGCCGAATATGGTCGAGATTCAGGATGCACTCGCCTGGGATTTACTAAGCCAGTTGCAGACCGCTGATCTTCCTCAGAAAGCAGCTTTCATCGCCTCGTCGACGCCCGTGCGACTCGATGCTTTCGAGAATTACATTCGGGGCATGATCGCAACCTCGCGCCAGGAAAAGATTAAGCGTTTCCGCGAGGCCATTCGTTTGGATCCGGCGTACTACGAGGCCATGTTGCAGCTTGGTCACACCTACTACGACAATCGCGAGTACGACTCCGCGTCTTCCTGGTTTTCGCGTCTACCCCGCTCCAGCGCCTACGGAAATGAAGCCACTTTCTTCTTCGGGCTCTCGGAGTACTACCAAGGCGATTACGCCAAGTCGGAAGAGGCATTTCAGTACCTGGCGGGCGTTCTTCCTCTCACCGAGGTTTACAACAACTTCGCGGTGGCTGCCGGGCATCGGGGAAAACGTGCCGAGATCGAGTATCTGCAAAAAGCGGTCACAGCCGATCCCAGCGATCCCGATTATCACTTCAATCTTGCAGTTGCTTACTACCGCGCGGGACAAACGACCACTGCCGCACGACAGTTAAAAGAAGTGCTGAATCTGCGGCCTTCTGATGCGGAAGCCAAATCTCTCCTCGATTCCATCTCAACCCAATCCACCGCTTCGTCAGCAGCTCGCGTTCCTCTGCAACGGATCAAACTCAACTTCGACGAAACTTCTTACAAGCAACTGGCCATGGAGATCCAGAAAGCCGCTGAGACCCGTCTCGCCCAGAGTGATCCCCATACTCGTGCAGAATTTCATGTCGAACGCGCTAACGACTTTTTGAAACGCGGCTTTCCAGGCGAAGCCGAGAAGGAATACGCCGAAGCCGTTAAGGCCGATCCCTCCGACGCAACTGGTCACGCCGGGCTCGCTGTCTCTGTTGAGACCAGCAACCCGGAAAGAGCTGTCTCCGAGGCCCGCACCGCTTTAGAGCTGAAGCCATCGGTCGATGCTTATTTAGTTTTAGCGCGCATTCATCTGCAGCAAAATAAGCTGGATGCAGCCTCTTCCGAGGTCACCGGAGCGCTCGGTCTGGAACCGGCCAACTCTGTGGCCCTCGAACTCAAGCGGACTATTGACGAAAGGTCTACAGTAAAGAACTAGTCGAGCAGTCTCGCCGGCGAGCATGGGCTCCAGCCCATGCCCCAATTGTGGACAGTTGATCCCGAAAGCCGGTCCTTCTCTCGAAGGAGGCTCAAATGCGAGCCACAGTTCGTTGTTTCGCAATCGCGCTGGTACTCCTCGCAGTCGCCCAGTTCGCCGAAGCCCAGATCGTCCATCTGGTCGTCGACGACACCATTCAGCCCATCAGCGCCGAATACATCTCTCGCGGCATTGACGCCGCCGTTGCACGCCATGCCGACGCTGTACTCATCGACCTGCGCACTCCTGGCGGTCTTGAGACCTCTATGCGCGAAATCGTGCAGAAGATTCTCGCCTCACCGATTCCCGTGATCATCTATGTATCGCCGAGCGGCGCGCGCGCCGCCTCTGCCGGCTTTTTCATCCTGGAAGCTGCCGACATTGCTGCCATGGCTCCTGGAACTAACACCGGAGCGGCTCACCCCGTAATGATGGGTGGCGGCAAAATGGACGACGTGATGCAGGAAAAAGTCACCAATGATGCCGCCGCCTTCATGCGCTCTTATGCTTCCAAGCGTGGCCATAACGCTCAGGTCGCCGAAAGCGCCGTGCGTGAATCCAAGTCATTCACCGATCAGGAGGCTCTGCAAGACCACCTGATCGACATGGTCGCCAACAGCGATCAGGACCTCCTGCAAAAACTGAACGGCCATGAGATCACTCGTTTCGACGGCACCAAAGTGGTGCTCCATACGTCCGATAAACCTCTTCAGTCCTTTGATATGACGCTTAAAGAGCAGATCCTCGGCTTCCTCATGGACCCCAACATGTCCTTCGTACTTCTGGCCGTAGGACTGCTCGCTCTCTACGTCGAATTCAACCATCCCGGCGCTATCGTTCCCGGCGTTGTCGGCTTCTTTTTCGTTGTACTCGCCATCTTCGCGCTGAACATCTTGCCGGTCCGCTACACCGCATTGGCTTTGATCCTTGTTGCTTTCGTCTTCTTTGCCCTTGAGGCAAAGTTCGCCAGCCACGGCATTCTCACCATTGCTGGCATCGTTTCTTTAACGTTTGGCGCCCTCTTGCTCGTCGACTCGCCGATTCCGCAGATGCGCGTACACATCTGGACGGCACTGGCGGTCAGCATTCCTCTAGGCGTTATCACCAGCTTCCTCATGACCATCGCTTTGCGCGCCCGGAGCAACAAAGTCACCACCGGGCAGGAAGGTCTGATTAGCGAGATCGGCGTCGTTCACACGCCCTTCGCGCCGGAAGGAAAGATCATGATTCGCGGCGAGATATGGAATGCCGTCGGCGACCCAAACCTCAAGATCGGCCAGCGCGTCAGGGTCAACGCCGTAGACGGACTGACTTTGCACGTCCAGCCAGTAACTTCGGAGGTCTCGGCAGAACCGCAGCCACTCAGGTCCTAGCATCGTTGCTGCCATTAATTTCTGCGGTTCCTCGTACCCTTGATACATCCCTCGGCGGAGTTCCTGAGCTACAATCCGCCTTAAGTAAGATCGGAGCGCGCCATCATGCCTTTTAGCTTTGGTTTCATCGCTGCGGCCATCGTCGTTCTCTACATCCTCAGTTCCATCAAGATCCTTGCTGAATACGAACGCGGTGTGATCTTCCGGTTGGGCAGGCTCCTCCCTCAAGCTAAGGGCCCCGGGATTATTCTCGTCTTTGCCCCCATTGATCGGATCGTCCGCGTCTCCCTCCGCCAGGAAGCGATGGAAGTTCCCCCGCAAGACATCATCACCCGTGACAATGTCACGTTGAAGGTGAATGCCGTTATCTTCCTGCGCGTTATCGATCCGCGGCGTGCCGTGAATGAGGTCTCGAACTACATGTACCAGACCTCACAATTTGCCCAGACCACCCTCCGCTCTGTCCTCGGCGAGGTTGATTTGGACGAACTGCTGGCGCACCGCGACAAGATCAACCTGCGCCTCCAGACCATTCTGGATCAGCACACCGATCCCTGGGGCGTGAAGGTGACTAATGTCGAAGTCAAACAAGTCGACATGCCGGAAACCATGCTTCGCGCCATGGCCAAGCAGGCGGAAGCCGAGCGCGAAAAGCGCGCCAAGATCATCCACGCCGAAGGCGAATTCGCCGCTTCGCAACGACTCAGTGACGCAGCTCATCAGCTCGCAACCGAGCCAATGACTATCCAGTTACGTTATCTGCAGACCTTGACCGAAATCGGTGTAGAGAAAAACACCACAATCGTCTTCCCGCTCCCGCTGGATCTGCTGGAAGCATTCCATGGAATGGCCGCGAAACTTACCAAACCGGAGGCCGGTGAAAAGTGATCTCCGAACAAGAAGTGACCGAAACCCAAGATACTGAAATAACCCTGGGCACCGGCAAACTGGTCGGCATCTTTGTCGCCCTGGTGGTGCTTTGCGCGGTATTCTTCGCCTTCGGTTTTTCGATGGGGCGGAATTCGGTCAAAGCTGGACTGACCCTTACCGAAGCCCCAGATTCCGATCCCGCTTCGCCCGCCGTTACCAAGACCGCCCCAACCACCATCCTGCGTCCTTCACCATTGTCCACGGAACAGAAGGAAGCCCCGGCGACGGACGATAGCAAGGCGGCAGAAAAACCAGATACCTCCCCTGCAACGCCTGCGGCACAAGTGACACCTGCCTCCGAAACAACGCATACCGAGTCGGCCGCCGCCGGCTACGTAGTCCAGATCGCCGCCGTGAGCAAGCAGGAAGATGCGGACGCCCTCGTGGGAGCGCTCAAGAAGAAGGGCTACCCTGTTTTCGTAGCCGACGCGACGACCGACAAATTGTTTCACGTGCAGATTGGACCATTCGGTGACATAAAAGACGCCGAAGCCATGCGCGCTCGCCTAACCGCCGACGGATACAATCCAATCCTGAAGCGCTAATCTTCAAAGTGGCGCGGGCGCCCTCGCCCGCGTCTAAGCGCTTACTCCGAAAACCTCTGCTCTTTCCACGGATCCCCATACATGTTGTACCCGTTCTGTTCCCAGAATCCGGCCACATTTCTCTCCAGCATTTCGAACCCGCGCACCCATTTCACCGACTTCCATCCGTACAGGTGTGGAACCACCAGCCGCACCGGATACCCATGATCCGCCGTCAATGGCTCCCCTTCGTGATGTGTCGCCAGCATCACGTTGTCGCGGGTCAGATCTTCCAGCGGCAGGTTCGCCGTGTATCCCTGTTCCGCATGCACCAGCACAAATCTGGCATCTGTCTTGACTCCCACGAGTTTCAGCAGATCGAGCACTCGCACACCCTGCCAGTTGTTATCGAAGCGGCTCCAGCGTGTCACACAATGAAAATCGCTGGTCATCCTCGACTGCGGCAGTTTGTTGAACTCGATCCAACTCCATCGAGCAGCCTTGTCGACGGCTCCATACACACGGAAGTCCCACCTCTCTGGATCGAAGCGCGGAACCGAGCCGTAGTGCAGCACCGGCCATTTCAGTGTTGCCACCTGTCTCGGAGGAAGACGCCCCTCCTGCCTCATCTTTTCTTCCAGTTCTTTGCGCTCATTCCCCTCGAATAACATTCTCCTCAACTCCATTCGCAAGTATCAGATTCCGGCCCGCGCATCCCGGATTCGAACCCTGTCCGGAATATGGAATTCAGACCCCATAGCCCTATTTAAACGTTTAAATTTAGTTGCCACATGAGGGTGCAAACTCTTATAGTCCTCGATATACGTAAGTAGCGTCTGCTTCAGAGTTGCGTGCTTCAGGGAGATCGTATGTCGGACAGCTTCTTGATGGGTGTGGACATCGGCGGCACCAAGGTCGCCGCCGGCCTCGTGGATTCTCAAGGCGAAATCATATTCAAGACTCGTAATCCCATGAATTCGAAAGGCAGCGCCGAAGAAGGCCTCTCTGCTGTTCGCCGGGCCATCGACGACGCGCTCGCATTCCAGCGCGATGCAAACATCCAGGGTATCGGCCTCATCGCGCCTGGCCCTCTCGATCCGAAGCGCGGCCTCATCATCAATCCCCCGAATAATCCTTGCTGGCGCAACTATCCACTCGTCGAAGAAGTCCAGAAGCACTATGGACCTCAAGTTGTTCTCGACAACGATGCTAATGGCGCGGCCCTGGCCGAAGCCATCTGGGGCGCCGGACGCGCGTATTCCAACGTCTTCTACGCCACTCTGGGTACTGGCATCGGCACAGGAATTGTTCTTGATGGCAAGATTTTCCATGGCCGTACCGGTGCCGCCGCCGAAGGCGGTCACATGACCATCGACTATCGTAGTCGTTATGTTTGTGGCTGCGGCAAGCCCGGATGCATCGAAGTCCTTGCTTCCGGTCGAGCAGTCGCTCGTCGGGCGCGTGAGAAAGCGGTAGCCGCCGGATCGGCAGGCTGCCGCATTCTGGAATTAGCTGAGGGCAAAGTCGACAACATCACCGCTGAGATTGTTGGCCAGGCCTGGAAACAAGGAGACGCACTAGCCACAGAAATCCTGGAAGAAACTGCCGACATGCTGGCCGCCTGGATTGGCAACATTGTCGACATCCTCGAGCCTGAAGTCATGGTTTTTGGAGGCGGCCTCACTGATCTGATGAAAGATTGGTTCCCGCACATTGAGAAGGAATTTCCCAAATGGGCGATCAACCAGCGCGCAGCGGAAATTCCCATTGTTCACGCTAAATACGGTCACGACGCAGGAGTCGCGGGCGGAGCCTCTCTCTGCCTCAGTCTCCCCAAACCTGTCTCGGTCTGATGTCATGGAGTCCACTCGCTGCCGAGTGGGCATTGAATTCGCTACCGCATCATCAATCCAAACGCCAGGAATCCCACTCCCACTACGCTGCTCACAAACGACACCGCCCAGAACACGCGCAGTCCCGTCAGCAGGCAAATCGAACTCAACACGATTGCGATCTCCAGAAAGATTTCCGCCGTGTCGTACTGGCCCGCACGTCTCGAAGTCGTTGCGACTTCTGTCTCAAGTTCCTCTGCTTTTGTCTTGATTTCCTCGGCACTGCCCTTCTGTTCTTCCGAGTGGGCGCGGAACTTCTCTTGCAGCTTCTCATTGCCTGGAATTGCCGCCAGCAGTTCAGCAAAATCGGCGTGCATCGACGAGCGCGTATTCTTCGCCTGGAAGTATGCCCACTGATCCGCAGCCTTCGTCTGGATCAACACTTCTTCGGTGTGCGTCCGGTGTCCCAGCATCGTGGCCAGCGCCAGCAGCACTGCCACAATAGCCATGGTCAATCCAATTCGCTTGTCCGCGGACTCCCGTGCTTCCTGTATCTTCTCTTCGATCTCTTGTGTTTCCATTCGTACCGGTCCGATGATTTTTGGGAAGTGTGGCGGAAGAGTAACACAGCAGCTCACACTATCAAACCAGAGTCCCACCCCTGATAACCGTACGCATCTAATCAACTCGGTTCCGTTGGAACCCAATGCCGCTTCGATGGGAGCGATTCGTTTGTCAGCAAGAGAAGTCGTTCAGCAACTTACCGCCAGGTCAACCGACGGGTCCGTTCGAAAAGCCGGGCTCTTCTTTCAGAACTTCCTCAAGCACCCGGTGATGCTTGGATCGGCGATTCCGAGTTCTCGATTCCTAATCAATCGTGTCCTCGATTCACTCGACTGGCCTCGAATCCGGCTTATGATCGAATATGGGCCAGGAGTGGGGACTTTCACGCGAGAAATTCTCCGCCGGCTCCGTCGCGACGCCGAACTCGTCGTCATCGAACTGAACGTCGACTTCGTGCGTTTCCTCAAAAACTCAATACTTGATCCTCGTTTTCGCATCGTGCATGGGTCCGCTGCCGACGCCCGCAGTCTCCTGCTCCCGATGCAGGTACGCCAGGCGGATTGCATACTCTCCGGTATCCCCTACACTGTGCTGCCACACGAAACCCGTCAGCGCATCCTTCTTGAAACGCGCCAACTGTTGTCCCGCGACGGCCTCCTCGTCGTCTATCAGTACACCCGCGCTGTTCTGCCCGATCTACGAAAGACCTTCCCTTCCGTCGATCTCGACTTCGAACCGCTCAACATTCTGCCCGCGCGCCTGTTCCGCTGCCGCAAACAGCCGCCGTATTTCTCAACTCGGACGCAATGACGAATGCGTGAGTGATCCTGATCGCACTCGCGCTATCTGTAGCAAGCGCTCCAGTTCCGCGCTGAACCGCACATCGTAGGTGCCCCCCGCAGTAATCTCCAGCAATTCCAAGGGAAGCCGGTTCAATTGCCGCTTGGCATGGGCCTGAATTTCCGGCAGCGATCGCGGCACCATCGGCTTCCCTGCCTTCATCACCAATTCCATCAGTGGTTCCGCCGTTGGATAGCTTTCACCTGCGCAGGCGATCAGATCGCGCTGAAATGTTCCCTTCTCGTCACTGAAGCGAAACACTTGTTTCGTGCCCGGATACGTGACCTTGTCTTCACTGAATTTCGCAACATAGCTTTTGCCATGTTCTTCTTTCACTTCGACAATCTTGTAGACGCCGCCCAGCGACGGGGCATCCTTCGAGGTCACCAGCGCAGTCCCTACACCGAATCCGTCAATGGGAGATCCCTGCGAAAGCAACTCCGCAATTCGATACTCATCTAAGTCGCCGCTCGCCAGCACCTGCGTCTGCTGCAATCCAGCGGCATCGAGTTTCCGCCGAACCTGCTTCGAAAGTTCCGCCAGGTCGCCGCTGTCCAGGCGTACCCCTCGCGGCCGGAGTTTCGAGGCCACGATCTTATCCACAGCTGCCAAAGTGTCATAGGTATCCAGCAACAGAACTGAACTATCCGGAAATACCCGCGAATAAGCGCGAAATGCTTCTTCCTCATCGGGCATCGCCATCACGAAGGAATGCGCGATCGTTCCAACCATCGGAATACCAAAGCGTACTCCCGCTTCCACGTTCGAGGTTCCGGTGCATCCCGCGATATAAGCAGCACGTGCGGCGAGCGTCCCTGCCTCGGGACCGTGCGCCCGGCGTGTGCCAAATTCCACCACCGATCTGCCCTGGGCCGCATGCACAATTCTCGCCGCCTTGCTGGCGACCATAGTCTGGTAGGTGATCTCCGCAATCAGGTACGTTTCCAGCAGTTGTGCTTCAATGATGGGTGCAGTCACCCGCAGCAGCGGTTCTTCACCAAATGCAACGGTCCCTTCCGGCATCGCCCAGACATCGCCGCTAAAGCGCAAATCCCGAAGATACTCGAAGAATGCAGGCTTCACCGTCTGGAACACCGGATTCGCCCGTATTGCGTCGATATCATCGCTCGAGAATCGCGCGCCCTGGATGAATTCCAGCGCCTGCTCGAGGCCCGCCACTAACAGATATTTACGTTCCTCCGGCAAGCTCCTCACGAACAGTTCGAAGCTTGCGACTGGATTGAATCCGTTTTCGAAGAATGCCGCTGACATGGTCAGTTCGTACAAATCGGTCAGCAGCAAGGAATGCCTGGATTGATCATGCATTCTGTTGTTCTTTCAGTCTCCAGCTTCGGCGGCCAGTGACGCCTCCGCCCCGATCCCGTACTTCTCCGCCAGAAAGCATTGCAGCCGCGCTCCGGCAGAGCTTCTGCGAGTTCTTGCCAGGTCAGCATCTTACAGCGCGTTCGCAACTCCGCATCGCGCACACACCTCATTACCGCAAACCACTGTTCCTGCAAATCAGGACGTCTGGCATCCGCCAGCAAACAAAACGAAGCCTCAGTAGCGTGCGCAGCCAGAACATTACGGATCAGCTGATATCCAACGTATCGTCCATTCCGCCGCGGAAGTTCTTTACGCGTAAACACCGCGGTGAAATCTCGATATTGTTCGATTAGTTCCTTCGAAGCCGTCTGGAAATCCGTCTCCGTCAGTTTGGCCTCAACCAGCAGGTCTCCAATCACCATGTCGACTTCCGTGCGATCGCTGCGTCCCTCGTTCATCGGTACTCGCGCGCGCACTCCAAATTCCGGCCGCCCCTCCGCTCCGGCCCCCAACATCGCCGCCACGCTTCCATCCGCGAAAGTTTCGGGATGACAAAACACATTCATCAATAGCGCATCGGAACTGTTGCACGTATCCAATTCGCACCAGCTGTGATCCCAAAGCTTCGGCAACCGGGTCTTCGCCTGCGTGTGAACTTTCTTTAGACGCCCTGCCCACAAGGGATTGTTCTGGATCTCTTCGAAGGTTTCTGGAAGGAAATTGCCGTGGACGCCTGCAACCGGCAGAAACACCACAACCGGCGCTTCGCCATAGCTGAGTTCATAACGAAGCTCGCGTTCCCGGGCATACGCTTCGCTACGTGCGCTCAGTTCCCGACGCAACAATGCCGCGGTGATCGCTGGGCTCGTCACCTCAAGATTTTATCGCTTGTTATGAAGAGGGGAACTCGCGTGCGCGTTGTTCTCGTGAGACAGCCCGACTAACGGCTACGCTGCCACGGCCGGTTTCGGAATAATCCGGTACTTGAGGAACTGTCTTCCTTGCGGTGTGATCGAGATCTTGTCATCCGTGATGCCAATCAATTCCGCATCCGCCAGGAACCGCAGCCAGTGTTCGAAGCTGGTCCCATCGTAGAGTTCGGGATAGCGCCGGGACGATTCGTTATAGGCACGGCGAACTCGATCCACGGTCACACCACGCCCACCGCCCGAACAGATCGCCTGCAACGCCGGGACCTGTGTCTCCCACAAAATGGCAGAGTCCTCTTCAAACGCCTGGGCTACACAGATTACGCAAAACGGGCGGCCAGGTATATACAACGAGAGGCGACGCGACTCTCGTCTTTCCGCCATCTGGGCAATGGCGAGGGCCGTAACCACCAGGATGAAGAAAATCAACGCAGCGAGAGTTAGAAATAGTACGGGCATAGCGCACCCCAGTCACGCAAGCCTTCATTAAGTTACCCCAGTTTATCGGATGCGGCAATCGGGCGCAGTCACCGAAATCACAAGAAATTTCCAAACGATTGAAAAAGCTCATCAAAATACAGCTGAACGTCACCAAACTCCAGCAGCTCTGACCACGATTTCCACGCGTTTTCATATTCCTC
Source organism: Terriglobia bacterium (assembly GCA_963826275.1). Classification (GTDB taxonomy): domain Bacteria; phylum Acidobacteriota; class Terriglobia; order Terriglobales; family Acidobacteriaceae; genus JAJPJE01. The sequence goes on from CAWGWI010000023.1 coordinate 415,857, forward strand.
AGCGTCGACATCCCTGCCTTAGAATGAAATCGCCCGTAAGGCGACTATCACATGGCAAGCTTGCTTGAACCGCTCTCCCTTCGTTCCGTTCAGTTCTCCAATCGTGTTTTCGTTTCGCCGATGTGCCAGTACTCCAGCAAAGATGGCTTTGCCAACGACTGGCATCTGGTTCACCTCGGCACCCGTGCCGTGGCGCATGCCGGCCTTGTGTTCACCGAAGCTACGGCCGTCACGCCAACAGGGCGCATCACCGCAGCTGACCTTGGCATCTGGAAGGACGCGCATGTAGATTTTCTGTCCCGAATTGTCCAGTTTGTTCAATCACAAGGCGCAATCGCGGGAATGCAGCTTGCGCATGCAGGTCGTAAGGCCAGCACCGACCTTCCCTGGAAAAGCGGCGCTCCCCTGAGCCCGTCTGAAGGCGGCTGGTCGCCGGTCTACGCGCCCAGCCCAGTCCCTTTCGCTCCCGGCTATCCGGTTCCGCAGGAACTCAGCGTTTCGCAAATCCAGCAAACTGTCGCGGCTTTCAAGGATGCGGCTCAGCGCGCACTCGCCGCTGGCTTCCAGATTGTAGAGATCCACGCCGCCCACGGTTACCTGCTTCACGAATTCCTCTCGCCGCTCAGTAATCACCGTACCGATCAATACGGTGGCAGCTTTGAAAATCGCACTCGTCTGGTCTGTGAAGTCGCGGCTTCGATCCGGGAGATCTGGCCGGAAGCTCTTCCGCTTGCAATCCGCATTTCCTGTACCGACTGGGTCGAAGGCGGGTGGGACCTTGATCAGTCGGTCGAACTCGCGCGCAAACTCAAGCCCATCGGCGTTGATTCGTGGATTGTTCCTCTGGAGGTCTGGTTCCGGATGCGGTGATTCCGGTCGGCCCTGGATATCAAACGCAGTTTGCCGAACGCATTCGCCGCCTCGCCGAGATCGCTACCGGCAGTGTCGGCATGATCACCTCACCCCAGCAGGCCGATACCATTATTCGCACCGGTCAGGCTGATGCTGTTCTGCTCGCACGGGAGTTCCTGAGGGACCCATACTGGCCTCTGCACGCAGCCCGCGCGCTCCATCAAAAGATCGCCTGGCCGCCTCAATACGACCGTGCCCGCGACTAGGGCATGATCGCTTTTCAATTACCCAATTACCAAATGACTCATTTACCAAATCGCTCAGGGCTTCATCCCCTTGAGCCATATCCCCACGAACGTTCTCACTGCATGTTCCAAGTCGATGTCATGCAGGTGCTTGGCGCCAAATAGTTCCTGTACTTGGAAGTGATACACCAGCATTCCGAAAAACGAGCGCGCTGCTAATATCGGATCCACGTCGCGAAAGTCGCCCGCCTCGATCTTTCGGCGAATATAGTCCCCCAGGATCTCGTAGTAGGACGCCACATGCACCTTGAAGAAGCGTTGCGACACCTCGCGTCTTTCGAGCGCGCTGAACAACAACAGTCTCGGCAAAGTCGCATCACGCGTCAGAAATTCGGTGGCAATTGAGGTAAATATCTGCTCATCATCCAGACCTGATGCAATCGCCTGTTCCAGCTTCTCTCTTCCGGCCCGAATTCGGCACTGATCTTCGATCACCGCCCAATACAGATCTTCTTTCGTCGAGAAATGCCGAAAAATGATCGCTTCATTCACCCCCGCCGACTCCGCAATCTGACGCGTAGTTGTACCTTCGTACCCCTGCCGCGCAAACAATTGCGTGGCCACGTCGAGAATCTGTTGTCGGCGGTCCACCGAGGAGAGTCGAGCCTGATGTCCCATAGGTAAGTACTTACTTACTTCATTTTTACGCTCGACCTCATAGCTCGGTCAACCACATGCTCAGCTTAGATGTGCGTGAAATCGCAGGAACGACAGTCCCACCCGCATGTGATGCATCCACGAATCCGGCATCGTGATCGCCAACGAAAGCCCCAGTGCGGCATGCGCGATTCCGAGTGGGTAAATGTTTCGCCACCTCCGGAAGGCCTCCACAAAGAGCATCCCTCCGATCAGCGTCGCAGGTACAAGAACCGGATTCGGTATGTGCACGAATGAAAACAACATCGCCGCGCATAGTGCAGTTCGATGGTTGTTTCCCAGCAGCCTTTCCAGAAGTAAGTAGAAGAATGAATTGAGGATAAACTCCTGTTCGAGGGACCAGATTCCGTATCCAAATGCATGTAAATACACTGAACCTGGCCCAAAGAGCCCGCGTGCCGTGCCCGCCCAGACTCCCAGCCCCACGAAACTGATGGCGACGAGCAGCGCAATTGGCACGACCACCATTGCGCTCCAAAATCCGGTTCTACCTAGCCCCAGCTCCCGAAGACCACTCCGATTAAGAATCGTAAAACCGACAATGGCAACCATCGCCATCAGCGAAAACCTCTTCTGCATCGGACCTGCGCTCCACAGTGCGCATTCGATCAGCAGAAAGACAATCACGATTTGCAGCCATAGAAGAAACCTTTGGCTTTCTATCTCGAAATTCCAGGTACTCGTACTCATGGCCGGCTGGAGCCCCACACTCTCAGTGCTTAACTTAGATCTAACATTTTCGATTTGCGTTCAGCTTTTTCTTCATACCCGTCCCGGTCAGAGTTGTTAACCACCAGCTTGTCTTTGTAGCCGCCGGATACCCGAGGGCTGCCGGTTCTGTTACAGTTTTTATATGACTCGCGCTCCTAGCCTTTGCGGCGTGATTCTTGCCGCCGGTCAGTCCTCGCGCATGGGACGGCCCAAAGCCCTGCTACCCTGGGGCGAAGGCACGTTTCTGAGTTCTGCGATCCAGGCGCTTTCTCCCTTTTCTGATCTGGTAATCGTCGTAGCCGGAGAGAATGCCGAGGAACTCCGACGCACCGTCGATTCCATGGGTGCATTCCTCGTCGTCAACCCTGAGCCTGAGCGCGGACAATTCAGCTCTCTCCAGGTCGGACTTCAGGACGTCCTGAATCGTGGACGTGATTCCGCGATCCTCACCCTCGTCGACCGGCCAGCTCCGGAACTGGCTACGATTTCCTATTTGCGCGATCAATTTCTACGTCGGATCAATGAGAATGCCTGGGCAGTCATCCCCTCGTTCCAGGACAAACACGGGCATCCCGTCTTTCTGACGCGAGAACTGATCGGCGCCTTCCTGGACGCTCCGGCAACTTCGAATGCGCGCGATGTGCAGCACCGGCATCAGGAACATCTCGCCTATGTAGAGGTCAATGATCCGCTTGTATCCGTGAACATTGATACTCCCGAGGACTACCAAAAACTGGTCGGCTCTGCCGCCACTTCTGCTACACACTGAAATACGCCTCATCATGAGCACTCATACCGAATCCCCGATCTCATCCGCAGCTCGCAAATTCATTGACTCGGTTCTGGAACTTCGACCGCGTATCGCTGTTTTCGATTGTGACGGAACCCTTTGGGATAGCGACTCGGGCGAACTCTTTTATCGCTGGGAACTGGACAACAACCTTTTAGACGAGCGCACCGCGCAATGGCTTCGTGATCGCTACGCCAGCTACAAACGCGGCGATGTCAGCGAAGATGACATGTGTGGGGAAATGGTGACGGTTCATGCGGGCCTCTCCGTCTCTGATCTCGAAAGCGCCGTCGCCCGGTATTTTCCTCAGGCCGTAGCCCCGACCATCTTTCCCGAGATGCTCGTCCTCACTCGCGCCCTTGCCGACCAGGGTTGCGACCTCTGGGCTGTTTCCTCGACGAATGATTGGGTTGTTCGCGAAGGGGTAAAAGAATTCGGCATTCCCGCCGATCACGTGCTCGCTGCCTGTGTTCACTGCGAAGATGGCGTTGCCACCGACCGGCTACTCCGTGTGCCTTCGGGAGTCGGGAAAGCTTTGGCGATCAATGAAGTGGTGGGGACTGTTCCCGACGCCGCCTTTGGCAATTCTATTTTCGACGAAGCCATGCTCACTCTGGCCCGCAGCGCCTTTGCGGTGAATCCCAACGCCGATCTGGAAGTCATCGCCCGGACTAACAACTGGACCATCTATCACCCAGACGGAAAACTGACGTGATGTCGACTCCGCTTGCAATCTTTCGCCAGAGATGGGGTTCAGCGCCGCAGCGCTTCTGCGAGCGCATCCATTGCCAGAAAGCCGGCGTGCGTCGACGCCTCCGGTAATCCACCCAGGCTCTCCACCAGTTCTTCTCTTGTAAGCGCCTGCGCATCGCGTACGCGCATGCCGTTCACCATCTCCGCCAGTCGCGAAGCGCACGCCATCGAGGGAACACACCCCTTCGCTTTGAATCGTATTTCGACAATCTGCTCGCCCTCAATTCTCAACGTCAGTTGAAGCCGATCTCCGCAAGCCGGATTTTCCACGTCTACACGGACGGTCGCTTCCGGCAACTCTCCGGCGAATCTCGGATGCTCAAAATGATCGAGAACTTGTTTCGAATACATCACTAACGATTGTAACTGCCGTTCGCACCACGGTTGGTTCACGGCCTGTTCGCTCGAGTCTCAGTCAACTTCGCGAGCTTCAGCTATGCCATCGTCGTCTACAATTGCTCCAGCGCAGGAGCACTCGTGGGGTTCCAATATTTTCATTACGCTCGCGGCGTTTTTCGCCCTAAGGCCCTGGAATCTGTCTTCCTGTTTGTCACCTCCACTTGCAACTCGCTCTGTCGCACCTGCTTTTACTGGGACGAGCTGAACCAGGGTCGCGATCTCAGCTTTGACAAACTTCAACGCATTAGCCAGACCTCTCCTGCCTTTCACAAGCTTTGGATCTCGGGCGGCGAACCATTCCTCCGCAAAGATCTCGGCGAAATCATCGAACTCTTCTACGCCAACAATGGCATGCGTCATGTGAACCTTCCAACCAATGGCCTCTTACCTGCGAAGATGGAATCGGTCGTCTCGAAGCTTCTCGACAGCTGCCCCGACCTCGTCATTGATCTCAACTTTTCGCTCGACGGCCTCGCCAACACTCACGACGCTATTCGCGGAGTGCCTAACAATTTTGAGAAGACCCTCGCCACCATTCGCCTTGCCGAAAAGAAGTGGCACGACACCCGTCGCGTGCGGCGTAACGTCGTCAGCTGCGTCACCACCGAGAATTATCGCGAACTGGTGGAACTCGGCCACAGGATGATGCGCGAGACCGATCCCGATGGTCACTATTTTGAGATCGTGCGCGGCAATCCCCTGGATCCGGCCCTGAAGCGCATTCCCAAAAACGACCTATCTACGCTCCACCGGCAGCTCATGTGGTTTCACGAGCGATACGCCGATAAGCTCTTCGCGCATCTCTCACCCGCGGCCCGCGTCTTCGCTCGCGCGTACTACCTTGGAAACATCAAGCTTCATTTTGATCTGCACGAACAGAATCATTACAGTGATAGGGCCTGGCCCATGCCCTGCACCGCCGGACAGACCACATTCGTGATTGACCACGATGGCCACTTTCGCTCCTGTGAATTGCGCTCCAAGCTCGGTGATCTGAAGGACTACGACTACAATCTCACCGCCGCGATGCAATCCTCCGCAATGAAGAAGGAAGTCGCCGATATTCCCGGAGCCAAATGCTGGTGCACGCACTCCTGCTTCATCCATGGTTCCTCCAAGTTCAGCCCAAAGGTTCTTCTCTTCCACATCCCCTGGTCCTATCTGAAACATCGCTGGAAGCGCCTGCCCAACCAATCGGCAAGCGATCTCGAATCCTACCGCGTGAAGGATGCGCCCCTCGCCAGTTGATCCCATGTCCACCTACCATCCCCAACGTATCGCTTCCCTCCAACCCAGCGCCACCGCCATCATGCAGGAGCTGGGACTTCTCGATCGCATCGTCGCCTGCACGAAGTACTGCCGCGATATCTGTCCCGACGTGGCGGACCGCATCATCCTCGCCGACTCCTGGACCGCGCAGGCTGAGCAGATCCGCTCGGCACGCCCGGACCTCGTCATTGCCTCCGTCCCTTACCAGGAAAAAGCCGTCATCGAGATTCTCAAGTCCGCGATCCCTGTCTTGCTCCTCTCTCCGCGCGCCCTGGCTGATGTTTATTCCGATATTGCGCTCATCGCCGGCGTCCTTAGTGAACCTCAGCGCGCCGCTCGTGTGATCGATCGCATGCAGAGCGAAATTGCCGGAGTTCGCGACCGCGTTCCCGCCGGACCGCGTGTTCGCGTCTACTGTGAAGAGTGGGGCAAACCCATCATTCACTCCCAAAGGTGGGTAGCCGAACTGATCGATGCCGCTGGCGGCGAGTTCATCGGCGAACCTGGCTCGCACACCACATCCGACGCCATTCTCGTTGCCAATCCCGAGGTCATCATCGCTGCCTGGTGCGGAGCCGGTGACCGCGTTCCGCTCGAGAAGATCATTCATGATCGTTCGTGGGAACACACAACCGCCGCGCTAGGCGGACGCGTCTTTTGCATCCCCGACGAATGGCTGAACACGCCTGCCCCGACTCTTATCCACGGTCTCCGTGCGCTCGCCTCCGTCATTCATCCCGATCTTTTCCCCGCGCCCTCTCGCCTACGGCGCATTACTAGTCAACCTGCACGCGTTCCTTCTACTTAGTAGAATGCTGCTCATGACCACGATCGACCACAAAGCGATAAAGGACGAAGTTAGATCACTGCCTTCCTCTGCGCCTTCCGCCGAAGTTCTGATGCAAAATGTCTGTGAGCTTCTGAACCGGCATTTCCTCAAGTACAACTGGGTTGGCTTCTACATGCTTGACGAGCAGGATCCCACCACCCTGGTCCTCGGTCCGTTTGTTGGCGCAATGACGCCCCACGTCCGCATTCCTCTCCACCAGGGCATCTGCGGCGCGGCAGCCTCTACCGGCCAGACGGTTGTCGTCGACGACGTGCGTTCTGACTCCCGTTACCTGGCATGCTCGCTGGAGACCAAGTCGGAGATTGTGGTGCCCATTTTTGTGAATGGAAAAGTTGTCGGTGAGATCGATATCGACAGTCACTTCCCCGCTGCGTTTGGCTCTGACGACCGTTCTCTCGTTGAGTACTGCGCCTCCCTCGTCGGCTCCTACCTGGCGGCGCATTCGGACTGACTTCAAGTCCGGCAGTCTGTGGAAAGCACCGGCGGGCCGGGTTATATACTCGGGATAGAACGCATGAAGCAAGTCGTCGCAGCCATCATGAAACGCGCTGACGAAATCCTCATCTGTCAGCGCACCAAGCACCAGCCGATGCCGCTCAAATGGGAGTTTCCCGGCGGCAAAATCGAACCCGGCGAACAGCCGCGAGACGCCCTGCGCCGCGAACTTCTCGAGGAATTGGGCATCGATCCCGTAATCGGCGACGAAGTTTCAAGGATTCGTCACAACTATAAGAATGGCGGCGCGGTTGAACTCCGCTTCTATGTCGTTCACGATTTTCAGGGTGAGTTAGATAACCGAATTTTCCGCGACGTTCGCTGGGTACACCGCGACAAGCTTCCGGAATTCGACTTCCTCGACGCCGACAAGGAATTGGTCCGCGATCTCGCTGACGGAAAGATCGTCTGAGCAGTCAGCCCGAGCCTGAACTTTTGCGATTCATCTAGACGGGATGGTTCTGTCGGAACAGCGGCAGCTCAATAAAGCACCGCGATTCCGATATCCGCAGTACCCCACCCAGTGTCCGGATATAGCTTTCCGCTGCACTCAAACGAATTGCGTCGACCTGGTCCTGCCATCTCTTCGCCTGATCGCACTTCTGTGTCGTCGGATTCAGGTCTTCAATAACGATCTCTACATTCTGATTGACGCGTTGCGCTCTGCACGAGAGGTCGCTGTTTTCGGTGAGCACTTGTTCTGCAAGGAACAACAGCATCCGCAAGACTTTCGATTCGCTCGCAAATAGATTGAGATCGCCAGAACTCTGTACTTTGACGGAGGCCTTGTGCAATGCCGCCAGGTTGATCACCCTCTCACGCAGGGCGGCAAACATGCCGTCTAGTTCCACAACCCTCGCATCTTCGCCGATATCATCGGCCTCCACCAGTTCTCGCAATGCCGCTGTTAGGCCCCGTAATCTTGATGTGATCTCAAGCGCTTCGCCGATTCGTCTCCTGTACTCTTCCGGGCCACGCGGAATCGCGACCGCCAGTTCCAGTCCGCACTGCAATCCCGTCAGCGGTTGGCTCATCGTATGGAAAGCCTCTGACAAGTACTGTCTTCGGTCCGCCTTGCTCAACATGCCGCCTCCGTCCTCGCGCTCAATTCATATCCAATGCCACGGACCGTGTGGATCAGCTTGCGTTGCGCTCCCTCATCGACCTTCTTGCGCAAGTAGTTGATGTACACGTCCACTACATTCGTGCTCGTGTCGAACGTAATGCTCCACACGTGTTCGATAATCATCGCGCGCGTAATTCGCCGCCCAGCATTCCGCATCAGATACTCCAGCAGGCTGAATTCTTTCGACGTCAACTCAATCGCTCTGCCGTTGCGTTCCACTCGATGTTCGAGGCGATCCAGAACCAGGTCGTCCACCTGTAACCTCGTCTCTACTGGGGTCCTGCCACGTCGCATCAGCGCCCTTACTCTCGCCGACAGCTCCGCAAACGAGAACGGCTTCATCAGATAATCATCGGCCCCGCAATCCAATGCCTGCACTCGGTCCTCTATTCGATTACGCGCTGTCAGCATCAGGACTGGTACCCCGGATTTGTGCTCGCGAATCCCTCTGAGTGCAGAAATTCCATCTCGCTTCGGAAGGTTCCAATCCATGATCAGAGCGTCGTATGGATAGACTCCGGCCAGCTCTTCGGCCTCTTGTCCATTGGCTGCAACGTCCACCGCGTAGCTCTCGCTTTCAAAGCCTTTCCTCAAGAATCCCGCGAGCGGCGCGTCGTCTTCTGCGATCAGAATTCTCATAAATCAACTCTGCCAGCTAACCTACTCGCGAATGCGAGCCGTTCAGTGGGAATTAACGCCTACTAAGAATCGCCGGTCCCGGAATGAATGCCGGTTCCAAAACAAGAACCGGAATAGGGAGGCAAACAGTTTTGTTCTGAGCAGGAAACGCCCATTGGACGAAGGTACTTGTATCGCATGCTCTCGCCCATGGCAGTTCCGCGTCCCAATGTGCTCGTGGTCGACGACGAAGCCTCGATCTGCGAGGCCATCGCGGAGGCTCTCCCGGACGTTGCAGACAAGATCGCCATGGCCAATAGCGCCGCTCGGGCCGTATCCGTCCTCGCGTCCGATCCGTTCGACGTAGTCGTTTGCGACTTCTACATGCCCGGGGGCGGCGGCCTCGAACTGCTAGAACGAGCTTCTCAATCGCAATGGGATGTTGGCTTTGTACTGATGACTGGCAAGCCGCAGGTGGATGACATCGTGGCTGCTTGCCGTCTCCATGCCGCAGATATTCTTCTGAAGCCGTTTTCTCTCCAGTCCCTGCAGGCGGCTGTTCAGAAAACGTACGCGCGCCTCTTCCGTGCGCGCCGCGATCGCATCCATCGCACCGAATTACACAATAACCTTCGCTACCGGGGGCTACAGCTCGAGAGCACGAAAAAACAACTTCGCGACAACTATCGCGAAATCATCGAATCGATGGTTGTGATTCTCGACTTACGTGAGCATGAAACCTGCGCTCACTCGTTCCGTGTGCGCACTTACGCCATGCACCTGGCACAAAAAACTGACTACCCTACGGACCGTTTGTCCCTGTTATCCACGGCCGCGCTTCTTCACGACATCGGGAAAATCGCCGTCCCCGATCAGATCCTGCTCAAGCCCGGTCGGCTCGATTCCAATGAGACGCTCCTGTTAAGGCAGCATTCCATCATTGGAGAACAAATCGTCCGCCGCTCTGCCATGTTGCGAGGATGTGCGCCAATCATCCGACATCATCACGAGCGTTGGGACGGCACAGGGTATCCCGACCGTCTTGCCGGAACCCAAATTCCACTCGGAGCTCGTCTCTTCGCCCTGGCTGACACCCTCGATGCCATGACTTCAGATCGTTGCTATCGTTCTGCTCTTACCCTGGGTCAAGCCCGTGCAGAGGTAGCGCGCTGTTCGTCAACCCAGTTCGATCCCGCTCTTGTTCAGCATTTTCAATCGATACCAGATGACGTTTGGGTGCATCTCCGGAATCAGGCCGACGAACAGGCCAACAGTCTCAACCCGTTCCATCCCAACAACGCGAAAGCTCTGCACGTTAAGTCCGCTGAAGAACTATAGAGACCTTCCGATGCAGTTCCGCGACCGTGAACGGCTTTTGCAAAAACTCGATCTCCCGCGGCAGTTCCCTCGTGGCTTTCAACTTTTCTTCTGAGTAACCCGACATGTGCAGTAGCTTCACCTTTGGATATCTCATGGCGAAGTAGGCTCGCAGATCTTCGCCGCTCATTGCAGGAGCCCCCAGGTCAGTGATCACCAGGTCCAGGTCTCCATCGAACGCTTCGCACAACGCCAAAGCTTCGCCGCCATCCGCGGCTTGCAATACCCTGTGCCCTTCCTCACGGAGCGAGTTTGCAATCACTCGCCGGGTCAGCAAGTCGTCTTCGACGACCAGAATCGTCGACACCACCGTCCGCCAATCCGACGACTGACCACCAGCCTCATCAACGACCGCTGGAAGATAGACTTTGAACGTGCTGCCTGCCCCGGGCTCGCTGTAAACCCAGATATGGCCCCCGTTCTGCCTGACGATTCCATACACCGTCGCCAGCCCTAATCCGGCCCCCTGTCCTTCTTCCTTCGTCGTAAAGAAGGGCTCGAAAATATGCGGCTGGAGCTCCGGTTCGATTCCAACTCCCGTATCGCTCACTGCCAGGAGCACGTAGGAGCCCGCTTCCACCTGTACATGAGCCGTACTGTAAGCCTGATCTAGTTTGGCGGGACTAGTCTCAACGATAAGCTTGCCTCCACGACTCATCGATTCCCTGGCGTTCAAGCCCAGGTTGATCAACATCTGGGTCACCTGACTCGGATCCACTCGCACCAGGCCACAGCTCTCGTTCAGGCGCAGAATCAGCTGAATCTCTTCCCCGAGCATCTGCTGCAGCAACGCACTCGATTCCCGAACCGCATCGTTGATCTCCACCAGCTTTGGCTGGACCACTTGCCGTCGTGAGAATGCCAGCAACTGCAGTGTCGTTTGTGCTGCCCGGGTTGCTGCGGCCACGATGCTTTGCGCGTGCTTGTGAATTGGGCCTTCCGGCGGAGAGTTTTTTACGATCAGCTCGGCGTATCCATTGATTGCCGTCAGCAGGTTGTTGAATTCGTGAGCGACGCCGCCCGCCAGCCGCCCAACCGCATCCAACCGCTGCGACTCAGCGATCTGTCTCTCTAGCGCCTTCCTCGTCGTGTTGTCACGGATGATGACAAGGTGATAACCCGGCCGTATATTCGCTGTTAATCGACAGTCCAAAGTCCGCTTCGTGCCATTCGGAGCTTCGTAATCGATCTCCTCTGTCGCCTCTCCACCGTGTTGCATCTGCGTCCGCAGAGTTTCCAGGCCGACTTTGCTCTTGGTTATCGAACCTACCTCTCTGCCCAGGATCTCTTCCTTGCGCAAACCGAACATTTCGCAGGCGGCGGGATTGGCGTCCACGTAGCGGAAATTCTCGTCAACCACCAGCATCCCCTCATTTGCGCACTCGAAAACCGCGCCGATCTCCTCCTCTCGTCGCTTCAACTCTTCCTGCGTGCGCCGCAGTTCGGTGATATCTTGCCCGGCCCCAACGATCAGATTGCCGCCGGCTCTGGCGTCGCGCCACAGGATCCAGCGCTCTTCCCCCGAGCGCGTCAGCATTTTCACGGCATAGGGGGCATCGGATATCGGCCGCTCGCCTCTCGCAGCAGACCTGATTTTATCGAAGTGTTTTTGGCGTGCTTCAGGGTCGGGAGATGGCGTCACCCAATACTTCATGCCCAGCACATCGCCGGGTTCATAGCCCAGGATGCGCTGTATCGACGGGCTGGCGTAAAGGATTTCTCCCTTGTCATTCGCGACCAGCACAATCGTGTTGATCGTCTGCAGTACACTTTCCGCTAATGTTTTAACGCTTCCGTGTCGCGGACCGGTTTCCTTTTCTTTGTCATTCAACAAGAGCGCTGCCCACCCGCAGCTTGCCACGTGCCATTCCCGTGCGAAGAACATCTCTCACTCTATTGAATGTGTGAACAAATAGGTGTGACACAGTGCAGGCCTGGGTGTGATGAAATCCCGAATCGGTTTAGGATTCTGAACTCGAAACGCTCTCCCGCAGCTCGTGCACGATTTCCTTCGCCGCAGCTCGCGCCTCATCGAACCGGTTGGGAGGGAACGAGATAGCGCCCACCCTGGCATGGCCGCCGCCTCCATACCGCTCGCAGATTTTCGCCAGGTTCACAAAGTTTTCTGTCGAAGCCCACGGATTCGATCCCACCGATACTTTCGTCCGAAAGGTGCTTCGGCTCAATCCCACACTATAGATTGCGTTCGGATGAAGATAGTACGGAATAAACTTGTTGTAGCCTTCCAGGTCGTATTCGGTCACATCGAAATAAATGGTGCCCTGTTCTTCTGTCGACCGTTCTCGCAGTATCTCGATCGATTGCTTGTGTCTCTCCAGCAATGGCGGAATCAACTCCGCCACGAACGGCTGCTGCAGGATCTCCTCCAGAGGCATATGCGCTAGGAAAGGAATCAATCTTGGAATGAACGCCGGATCCTGCGTTGCCTCAATTGCCATGGTCAGCTTCATCGCCGGCTCACGCATCTCCACTGCGGTCTTGGCATCCGGATAAAGCGCCCCATCAATGACGTCAGCCCATTCCACTACTTCTTTGACCGGCGCGGCATTGAACCCAAACCGTCGTTCTGCTACGTGTGCGATGAACTTCGTGCAGGAGCGAAAATCGGGATCGTAGAACTTTGTATTGCTTTGCTGCTGTTCGTAATGTTCCTTATCTTCCGGCGTCAAAAATGCGCTCAGATGATGATCGAACCACCACGTCACCTTTGGCGATGAGCAATACTTGAAGTCGACCACCGCGTTTTCGTCTCCATCGAACTGCTCTTCATTGAAAAGCGCCCCCGCTCGATGTACCAGTCCGGTGTACGCGAGTTCCACTTCCGGGTGGATCCGCTCCTGGTAAAACCTTGAGAACAACGCGGCCGAGCATGCCCCGTCAAAGCACTTGTCGTGATACAGGACTCGAACCTTCACCGATTTCCTTTCCCGCCGCCCCTTTCAGGAACTTGCCGAGGCCCGGACAAAGCTAACTAGAATGGCGAGTGGGATGGCACCTTGTCAAGGCGACCGGCGAGCTTGGCGCTTGATCGCACCTAAGAGGCTTGCAGGGTCAACCCGGGGGTCGAAACCCGGCGCATAGAGATTCCAACAACGGAGGAAATGGGACAGGCGCTTCGCACTCGAACCCGTCCCTTTCAAATAGGTCAGGAGCCAGTTATTGCACAGTGTTCGCCTGCTTCTCGGCCAAATCGCCTATGATCGGAAGCTTAAACATCTGCCCCTGATAAGCCTTCAGCAGCAGGACAATCCACAACACCAACGCGCCAAGATTCACGAAAATTGAAATCGCCCACCCGATGATTGGCACCGCGAGGAGCACCACGTGAATGACCACCAGCACGATGCACAGAAAAACGCACTGGAACGCGTGGAAACGGATGAACCGGTTCCGATTGTAAGGTTCCAGTAACAGGAAAACGATCGCAGGAATGATCGTCACATACGCCAGCATCCCGGCAATATTGTCAGTCAATCCTGCCGTGCTGCTGCTCACTGCCACTGTGCCGCCAGCCGCGGCCTGATAGGCAGGTTGTCCACACTTGCCACAAACGCTGCCGTTATCCGGAACTTCGGCACCACAGGAAACGCAGAAACGCGCCATATTGCCTCCACCCTGAGAAGTTCGCAGCGACTGGCGTCACGCCAGCCCTTTTGAGAATCGGCGCAAGGTATCAGAAAGCTAGCAGGAAAACAATCTTTGAAAACGGTGGCAGCCAATTCCGATGGATTGGCTAGACGGAACGCCTACGGTCGATCTTCTTCTGGCACTCTTCGCAGACGCCGTAGATTTGGAAAGTATGTCTGGCGGTAATGTAGCGATGCTTCTTCCCAATCGCTTTTTCCAACTGCTCTAGTTCTGGCGAGAAGAACTCCACCGATCCGCCACACTCCGTACAAACCATGTGATGGTGACTCCGGCGGTTGTATTGATGCTCGTAGCGCGCAATCCCGTCGTGGAAAGCCACTTCGCTTGCCAGTCCGCATTCCGCCAGCAACTTCAACGTCCGGTACACCGTGGTGAACCCAATCTTCGGATCTTTCTTCCTGACTAATCGGAACAATTCATCGGTGGAAAGATGATCGTGGGTTTCAAGAAAGGTGTGCAGAATCGTGTCACGCTGTTCCGTGTGCTTCAGCCCCACCTTTCGCAGATGCTGATGAAGGATATCCATTGCCTCCCGCATCATCTCCCGCGAGACGGTGGCATGATCATCAATTCGTTTTGGCAGCATTCCCATCTGAATCCGCGGCCCCTCAATGTGCTATGCGCGGCAACTCTTTCGATGTATTCGCTTCAGGATAACACCGCCACGGCGCAGCCATGGCCCTTTAGCCCTGTCCGACCGGGGGCGAATATCCGGTAAAGGTCTGATTGTCCCCTGCTCCTGGCCCACATACAATTGGACATTCCATGGCTACGACCGTTGTAACGCCCCCACGCCGTACCGCGTTTCCATTGCTCCGTCTCGTCCTGATTGTTTGCGCGGTTATTCTGCTGGCAGTGCTCGGCGTGAGCCTCTGGTTCTTTGGCGCGGCCCGTGCCGCTCTTCCCCAGCTCGACGGTACGGTCTCTGTCTCCGGGCTCAGTACCCCCGTCCAGGTGATCCGCGATCAGGAGGGCGTTCCACACATCCGCGCTCATAGTCTCGACGACCTGTTCTTCGCACAAGGCTATGTCACAGCTCAGGACCGTCTTTGGCAGATGGATCTCGCCCGCCGTTATGCGTCTGGTGAACTCAGTGAAGTCTTCGGCTCGGTCGCCCTTCCGCACGACCGTGAGCAACGTATCCTCGGATTTCGCAATCTCGCCGAAAACTCCGTTCAGTATTTAAGCAGCACCGACAAGCAATATCTCGAAGACTACGCTCGTGGCGTGAACTCCTATATTGCGCAACAGCAGCAGAAGAAGACTCTTCCGCTGGAATTTCGCATTTTGCGCTATCAGCCGAAGCCCTGGAAGGTATCCGACTCCCTTCTCATCGGAATCAATATGGCCCAGATGTTGAACTACTACTGGGTCTCTGAGATGCTTGCGCGCGAAAAGGTCGCCAACAAGGTTGGACCAGAACTCGCCGCCGAACTTTTTCCTAACGTGACCTGGCGCGACCATCCGCCTACCACGGATACTCAACCGGATGGCGCCGGCCTCGCTGACTCGCACTTTGGCAACGCTGGCTTTGGTGGCGCGGGCGCCCTCGCCCGCGTTTTGGAGCAACAGCAAAATGAAGTGGTCCGCCGTTCTGCGCAGCGCAGGATGGAATCTGACTTTTTGTCATCACGAGCGGACGCAGTCCGCGAGGGATCTGCAGTTCTCCTCCCCCCACCTCCTGAAGCTCGCGCCGGATCGAACAATTGGGTCGTATCCGGGGCTCACACAATTTCGGGAAAGCCGCTCCTTTCGAACGACATGCACCTCGAAAACCAGATACCCAACATCTGGTACGAAGCGCAGCTCGAAGCTCCCGGTTTTAATGTCGCCGGAGTCACTCTTCCCGGTCTTCCCTTCGTCATCGTCGGGCACAACCAGCGCATCGCCTGGGGCTTTACCAACGTTGGTCCGGCCGTTACCGATCTCTACGTCGAAACCTTCAATGAGAACAACGAATACCAGGCGCCTGATGGCTGGAAAAAGCCCGAACACCGCCACGAGGTGATCCACGTAAAGGGCGACTCGGATGTGCCGCTGGATGTAGTCCTCACTCGCCACGGGCCCATCATCTCGGAACTCTTCCCCGGTGAAACTCGGAAGCTCGCGCTGAAGTGGAACATCTACGATCCCGGCATGATCCAGATCCCGTTCCTCGATATCAACTCCGCCCAGAATTGGGACCAATTCCGCAAGGCCTTCTCCAGTTACGGTGCACCCTCGCAAAACGTTGTTTATGGCGACGTCGACGGACACATCGGCTACTTCGCCAACGGCAAGATTCCCATCCGTACCAACTCCGACGCCGTGGCTCCCGTCCCGGGCAATGACAATGCCCACGAGTGGACTGGCTACATTCCTTTCGATCAGTTGCCGAGTGTTTACGACCCTCCCTCTGGGATACTCGCAACCGCCAATGGCCGCATCACGCCCGATGGTTACCCGCACATCGTCAGCTTCGAATGGGATGCATCCGTGCGTACGCAGCGCATCTACCGCTATCTTCAGACCGACAAGAAACTTGCGCCGGCCGACATGCTCGCTTTGCAAACCGATGTCTACAGCGACTTCGATCGCTTCCTCGCGCAACGCCTAGCTTATGCTGTTGACCACAGCCAATCGGCCACACCTCGCGATCACCAGGCCGCCGACATTCTTCGCAACTGGAATGGACTTCTCGCAACAAACTCGTCGGCGGCAACCATCGTTTCGCGCGCTCGTCAGCAAATCCAACGTCTTTTGCTGGAGCCGAAGCTCGGCGCAGCCTCTGACGATCCTCACACGCGTGACGGATGGCGTGAATACCATTGGTTTGTCTCTTCTGCCTGGATCGAGAGTACCCTTACGCATCAGCCCCAGAAATGGCTGCCTGCGAAATTCCCTAACTACGACGAGTTGCTGACCGCTGCACTTGACAGTGCGGTGAACGTCAAGGATGCGCCGCCCGATCTTTCCACCTGGGAGTGGGGCAAAGCTCACACACTAGATATTGAACATCCGCTCTTCGGTCGCATTCCGTTCGTCCGTCGTTGGGCTGGGACGGGCATACAGCCACTTCCCGGTGACGGCACCACAGTGAAACAGGCTGGCGGCAATCTCGGACCCTCGGAGCGCCTGACCGTCGATTTCTCCGACCTCGACAACAGCACTCTCAACATCGTGAACGGGCAAGCCGGCAACCTGCTCAGTCCTTACTTCAATGATCAGTGGGATAACTGGTATCACGGCACCACCGTCCGTCTTCCCTTCTCAGACGAGGCTGTCGACCGCTTCAAGTCTCACAAACTTACACTCACTCCCAGCAAATAGCTGGCGATGTCGGTTTTATTCGGAATTCGGGAATTGTGCGAATTGCGAGAACTCACTAAACTGCCACCACTCACGTTCCTCGGTTGTCCCAGGACTGGTTTACGGGCATCGTCGCTCGCGGGGTTACGGCTGGTTTACGGGAGTGGCGCGGGCGCCCTCGCCCGCGTTTTTTTGGCAAGCAAACTCGCGGGTTCAGGACTGGTTTACGGGTGCCCGATTGAAGCCTTCTTTTTGCTTGAGTGAGTTTTTGACTTTGCTCTGTGATTTTGACTTTGAGAGGATCTGTCATTCCGAGCCGCAGGCGAGGAAACCCTATCGCACCCACGATTCTCAGCACAGGAGAACCACATCGCCGATGCATAAACTTCTCGCTCTTCTTCTCCTTTCTTCCCTTGCCTTCGCCTCTCCCCAGACCGACTCCCTCAAGAAGTCCTACCGCTTTGAACGCGATCAATGGATCTACATTCATCTCGAGGGTTCACCTTCAGAAGTTGGCTACCAGCACGGATATCTCCTCGCTCCCGAGATTGCTGACGCATTCAATGCCGTCCGCTACGAAGACACCCATCGCACCAAGCGCGACTGGGATTTCTTCCGCAAGACCGCGCGTGAAGTTCTTTGGCCTCACATCGACCCAGAGTATCAGCAGGAACTTCAGGGCATCACCGATGGTCTCAACGCCCATGGTGTGAAACTCGATCTATATGACGTCGTTGCCCTCAACGCCTTTGAAGAGGTGCCCGACTACTACGTCCCTCTACTCGATAAGCAACAAACCCGCCCCGAGGCGCCTCACCTCGTCAGTCCAGGCAACTGTAGCGCCTTTGTCGCTACCGGCAGCTATACGAAAGATCATCAGATCGTCATCGCACACAACAATTGGACCGGCTTCATCCCAGGCGCGCGTTGGCGCATTATTTTCGACATCGTTCCCACTCACGGCCATCGCTTCATCATGGACGGCTTCCCCGGAGTCATCGCCAGTGACGACGATTTCGGCGTGAACGATGCCGGGATTATGATTACCGAAACCACCATCAGCGGTTTCAAGGGCTTCGATACCAATGGCAAGCCCGAGTTCATGCGCGCCCGCAAAGCCATGCAGTATGCCGCCTCGATAGATGACTACGTCGCTATTATGCTCGACGGAAACAACGGCGGCTATGCCAACGACTGGCTTCTCGCTGATCGCAAAACCGGAGAGATTGCCCAGTTCGAATTAGGTCTGAAGCACTCCAAGGTCTGGCGCACCAAAGACGGCTACTTTGTCGGATCCAATTGGGGACGTGATCCGCAGCTGTTGAAAGAGGAGACCGACTTCGATTCCGCCGATCTGTCCAGTTCTCCCAACGCCCGTCGCGTTCGCTGGGAGCAACTGATGGCGGAATACAAAGGTCGCATCGACGTGAAACTCGCCGAACAATTTCTCGGCGACCACTTCGACACTTTCGAGAAGAAAGAAGACGCCGACGAACGCACCCTTTGCGGCCACGTCGAGAATTCGCCTCGCGGCGTCCCTGTATGGGAGCGCCCGCCTTACTCACCTGATGGCGCTGTACAGGGCAAAGCAACAGATAGTTCTCTGGCAGCGTCGATGAGCTTCTACGCGCGTCGTGGCCATCCCTGCGGGGACGATTTCATCGCCAGCGAATTCCTGAATAAGCATCCCGAATTCGACTGGCAGAAACCTGTACTCACCGACATGAAAGCCGGTCCCTGGACCTTCTTCAAACCCAGCGATAAACAGTAACGGCAGGAGTCAGAGAGTTTAGTTTTTGGTGGCGCGGGCGCCCTCGCCCGCGTTTATGTTTGTGAAAACGAACTCGCCGGTCCAGGTCTGGTTTACGGGTGCCCCATTCAAGCCCTCTTTTGGCTTGAGTGGGGATGTTGATTTTGATCTTGACTCCGTCATCCCGAGCGCGAGGGACCTGCAGTTATCCCTGGCGCGCCCGCGATAATGCGAAGAGCTACTTCTGCGCATCGGCGTTCTCTGCGGTAAATTCTTACCTTCCCGCCAGATACTCCAATTGCACTGCGGTACAGTCGTCATTGAGCGCTGTACCCGCGCAGAATTTGCTTATCTCATTCAACAGCTCTTCGATGCCGGCAACATGTGGCACAACTTCTTTCAGCCGCTGCATTCCAAAGAACTCCCCTTGCGGGTCCTCGGCTTCGGTAACACCATCCGTTACCACCAGCAGCCGGCAGTCGCAGTTCAGGTTAATCTCAGCATCCTCGAAGGTCGCCTCTTCCAGCAGGCCGACAGGAAAATTCGAATTATTCAGCACTTGCACGTCGGGCCCAACGAGCACCGGTGGCACATGTCCGCAATTGATGTATTCCAGCCGCCCCGATGCATGCAGTCGCGCGATCAGCATGGTCGCGTACTTTTCGCCCATTACTTTTTCGCAAAGGAACCGGTTCGCCGTCGTCACCACTTGTCGCAGCGGAATGTTCTGCTGCGTGAGTTGTGCGTACAGCAATCCTTGCAGAATCGAAGCCAGCAGCGCAGCGGAGATTCCCTTCCCGCTTACATCCGTCACCACCACCGTCAACGATTCCTGCGTGCGGATCACGTCAAAGAAATCTCCGCCGATTTCTTTCGACGAAATATTCTTCGCCTGAATCTTGGCAAACGGCACATCCGGGATCGTCACCTGCATCAGTCGCTTCTGAATATCGGCCGCGATGTTTAATTCTTGCTGGTTCCTCCGTGCCGCTTCTTCCACCTGTACGAGGAACGCATTTTCCACCAGGCTGGCTGCTTCCGTCGCAATCGCCCGCAGGATGTCGTGGTTTACCTGCGACATCTTGCCGAACATGAACTTACTGTCCAGATACAAAACCCCGCGCAGATCCCCGCCAGGATTCGAATCCGTGCTGGCCTTGCCCTGTATCTGCGTCTTGCGCAGCGGAATGCAAATCACCGTTCGCAGGCTATGCGCGACCACACTCTCGCGACCCGCCATCTTGCTGAAATCTTCGTTGTCCGTAACCAGAAACTCCGACGCACTGCTGACCGCGTCGCGTAGAATCGATCGCGAAATCGTGCTGTCATCCATCAGCACTTCTCCGCGATTGTTGCGCCCAGCCACTAACCGCAAATCACCATTCTCTTCTTTCAGAAAAACGTATCCACGCTCGGCTTTGGTCAGTTGCAGGGTAGAATCAATCAGCGTCAGCAACACTTCTTCCAGCACCGTGCTGGTATTCAGCTTGCGCGCGGCTTCCAGGAAAAGAGTGAGCGTTTCTAGTTCCGCCGCTGCGCTGGGAGCGCCACCCGAACTGGGTGGCTTCCACATCGAAACCTGGCTCAGGAACTCGCGCGATCGGCTCTGTTGCTGTTTATCAGGATCGAAGATGACGCACGCTTCGCCCCGCACACCGAACTCCATGCGGTCGTTCTTCTGCAAGCGCTTCTTGTCGATCTTTTCGCCGTTTACGTAAGTGCCGTGCTTGCTGTTCAGGTCCTGTATATAGAACCCATCGCCTTCCCAGATCAGCAACGCGTGGTCGCGCGAGACCCGCGGATCCGAGATCACCAGGTCCTTTTCCGTCCGTCGACCGATGGAAAATGGCATGTGGTCGAGCACCAGTTTGCGCTGCTCGTTGCCGTTCACGAAGACGAGTGACGGAAAAGCTACTCCGGAAATTGTCTGCCCAATTGCCGTTGCCATTCTCTGTATGGAGCCCCTTTTGGCAGTCTACGTCATCGCGGTTTGCATACTCAGTGCCCAGTAAAGAAAATCTTCTCGGTTCACCCAGGCACACCGCCGACAACTCCCACCTTTTGTTGGATATACAGCCTAATCCGAATCGAAGGGGTTTTCAATCGAGCAGAATCAAGTCCGGTAATCAGCATTGATCCTTACATAATCCGCCGTCAAATCGCACGTTAGGTAAAGGATTTCACGAGATCCTCGATGTAACTGAATGCTGATTTCAAACTCCGCATGGGAAAGATACGCATGTGCCGCCGATTCTTCGAACGGCACTGCCATTCCACCGCGACAAATCGGCAACTCGCCAAAGTTGATATCCACTTTACGGATATCGACAGCCACTCCGCTTCGACCGATCGCTGCCAGAAGTCGCCCCCAGTTGGGATCAGCGCCAGCCCACGCAGTCTTCACCAGCGCCGACGTCGCAACCACGCTCGCAATCTGCTCCGCTTCCTTCTCGCTGCGCGCACCCTGGATCTTCAGCTTCACCAGATGCTTCGCGCCTTCGCCATCGCGAACCATCTGCTCCGACAGTGACGCGCAAACCTGCTCGACGGCAGTTGCGAATTTCGCCTGCGCCGCTCGTCCTTCGAGCTTGATGCCAGATTTACCGCTCGCCAGCAGTATCAGCGTGTCGTTGGTGGAAGTATCTCCGTCGATGCTGATTCGGTTGAAGGTACGATTCGCAACTCCGCCCAGAATCCGCGACAACTGCTCCGGCGTCGCTTCAACGTCCGTCATCACATACGCCAGCATCGTCGCCATCTGCGGATGAATCATTCCAGCGCCCTTGGAAACTCCAAGCACAGTCGCTGTCTTGCCCGCGTAAGTCGATTGTCGATATTGCCAGCTTCGGACGCGTATCGGTCGTCATGATGGCGCGCGCGAAGCTCTCGGCATGCGCGGGAGAATCTCCGGCCGCCTCGACCACGCAACCAACTCCCGCAATCAACTTCTCTGTCGGAAACGGCACGCCGATAACGCCAGTCGAACTTGGAACCACCTGCGCAGCCTGAATACCGAGCGCTTCCGCCACGGCCTCGCAGCTCTTGCGCGCCGCTTCAAGTCCCGGATCTCCAGTTGCACAGTTCGCGTTCCCAGCGTTCACGATCACCGCATGAATTTGCCCTTGTGACTGCGCCAGATGCTCGCGCCCCACGATCACCGGCGCCGCGCACAAGCGATTGGTCGTAAACACCGCTGCGACTGAAGCGCCTTCTTGCGCATGAATCAGGGCCAGATCAGGCGAACCGCTCTGCTTGATGCCGCACGTGGCTGCGCCCAGCCGGAATCCGGCCGGGACTTTGAATTGTTCTGTTGGAAATGTCATCAGCCCTGAATGGTCACCAGGTTTCGATTACCGCTCCGCCGCGTCAACTCATGCAGCGGTACTCGGCCATGCACCATGGCAATCTCGTCGCAGCAATGCCGCCGCGGACACACGATGCAGTCCTTATGCACTTTCTCGGGCAGCAGATCGTGTGGAACCACAGTGAATCCCATGCGTCCGAAGAATTCAGGCACGCGCGTAAACAGGAACACGCGCTGGACCTTGTGGAATTTCGCTTCGGCCATCAGTCCCTTGATCAGCGTGCTCCCTGCATGTCGTCCGTGGTACTCCACGTCGACAGCAACTGACCGAACTTCCGCCAGGCTGAGCCCGTAGAAGTGCAGAGCAGCACAACCAACAACTCTGCCTTTATCTTCGACTACCACAAAGTCGCGGACATTCTCGAAGATGTCCTGTTGCGTGCGCGGCAGCAGCGTGCCGTCGTCGGAATATTGCGAAATGAGTTCGTAGATTCTCGGCGCATCCGGGAGAATCGCTCTACGCGTTTGCAATGTGCTCTCCCTTCAGGGCCTGCAGCCGCGTCTTTGCATTCTGGATCGCTGCGCTCACGTGTTGCGGAGCGGTTCCACCCGGAACATCATGGTGCGCGAGTACCGACTCCAACTTCAGGCAAGCGTAGAAGTCATCGCCGAACTCAGGACGAATCGTGCGCAGCTCGTCGATGGTCAGTCCATCCAGTTCGCAGCCGCGCTCGATACACACGTGTACCGCGTTCCCGATCGCCTCATGCGCGCGCCGGAATGGCACGCCTTTGCGCACCAAGTAGTTCGCGGCTTCCATCGCATTCATGAAGCCCGTCGTTGCCGCCAGGTTCATCGCATCCGTATTGAATCCGAGTCTCGAAATCAACTTCGCTGCCACTTCCAAGGTCCCCGTAATCGCATCCACCGCATCGAAGAGCGGCAATTGTAGCTCTTGCATGTCCTTGTTGTACGCAAGCGGCAGACCTTTCACAGTCATCGTCGCTTGCAGCAAATCCCCTGCCACGCGGCCAGCTTTCGCACGAAACAGCTCAGTCGCATCCGGATTCTTCTTCTGCGGCATTGCGCTGCTGCCCGTACTCAAACTGTCAGGCAGCGTAATGAACCCAAATTCGTGCGTCGAAAAGATCGTGATCTCCTCCGCTAACCGGCTCATGTGAACCGCAATCATCGACAGCACACTCAGCAACTCGATCTCGAAATCGCGATCGCTGGTTGCATCCATACTGTTCGCCGTGATGCCGGCGAATCTAAGTTCCTTCGCCATACCGGCGCGATCCAGCTTCAATCCACTTCCCGCCACCGCGCCCGATCCCAGCGGCAGCACATTTACTCGCTTGCGACAATCAGCCAGCCGCTCCGCATCGCGAAAGAACATCTCCGCGTACGCCAATAACCAATGCGCCGACAACACCGGCTCCGCCTTCTGCAAATGCGTGTACGAAGGCATCGCCGTCGAACCCAACTCCTCAGCACGCGCAATCAACGCAGCAACCAACTGCGCCAACTGCCCTCGAATTGCATCCACGTTGCGGCGCGCAAACAACCGCAGATCGGTTGCAATCTGCTCATTGCGGCTGCGTCCCGTGTGGAGCTTGTACGCCGTCTCGCCAATCTCTTTTACGAGCTGCAATTCAACGAAGTGATGGACGTCCTCAGCATCGGCTTCGTCCATCACCTTGGGATTCGCTTGGCACGCTTTCCCAATCTTCTCCATGCCATCGACAATCCGCGCCAGCTCTGCGGAATCGAGGATGCCTGCTTTTTCCAGGGCCCGGGCCCAAGCAGCGCTGGCCGCCAGTTCATCGCCAAGCAGTCGGCGGTCAAAACTGAAAGAGCGCTGCCACTGATCGAACTCCGGATCGAGCGGTTCCCGGAACCGTCCCGACCACATTTTCACGAACGGACCCCCACAGTCTCGCCCTTCTTCTCAAGCTGCTGACGCAACCATGCCTGCGAACGCGCCGGCAAACCAAGGATGCGGATGAAACCTTCCGCATCTTTCTGATCGTAGCTGTCGCCCATGGTGAACGAAGCAATGTCCGTGCGGTATAGCGAGAAAGGTGACTTCCTCGAAAGCGTATTCACGTTGCCTTTGTACAGGCCGAGCTTCACCGTCCCGGTCACGTTTTGCTGCGTGCTGTTGATGAACGCATCCAGCGACTCGCGCAGCGGCGTGAACCACAGCCCGTAATAAACCAGCTCGGCGTATTTCAGACTAACTTCCTGTTTGTAGTGAAGCAGGTCGCGATCCAGGCACAGCGATTCCAGTTCGCGCTGCGCCGTAAGAATCAGCGTGCCGCCCGGCGTCTCATAGCATCCGCGTGACTTAATTCCAACGAACCTGTTCTCAACGAGATCCACTCGTCCAACGCCGTTGCGCGCACCGATGTCATTCAGTTCGCCCAACAGTGCGGCCGGAGCCAACTTCTTGCCATTCACTGCTATCGGCGCTCCACCGTCAAACTCAATCTCGACTACTTCTTCTTTGTCCGGAGCAGCTTTCGGCGAAGTCGTCCATTGCCACGTCGACTCCAGCGGCGCGTTCGCAGGATCTTCTAATTCCCCGCCCTCATGGCTCAAGTGCCACAGGTTGCGATCGCGGCTATGAATCTTCTCGCGGCTCGCGGTGATCGGGATATTGCGCGCCTCGGCGTAGTCGATGGCATCCTCACGCGACTTGATCGTCCACTCGCGCCACGGAGCGATAATCTTCAACTGCGGCGCCAGCGCCTGGAACGCGTGCTCGAAACGCACCTGATCGTTGCCCTTGCCAGTGCATCCATGTGCAACTGCAGTCGCGCCCTCGCGCAGCGCTACTTCTACCTGCGCTTTCGCGATCACTGGACGCGCGAGCGACGTACCAAGCAGATACTTGTGCTCATACACCGCGCCCGCCTTTACGGCCGGAAATACATACTCGCGCACGAATTCTTCGCGGAGGTCTTGTACCACGACCTTGGTGGCGCCAGTCTTCGTTGCCTTTTCGGCGACTTCCTGCATGTCGTCGCCCTGTCCAACATCGCCGACCATGGCGATCACTTCGCAGCCATAGTTCTCGATCAGCCATGGAATGATGATCGAGGTATCCAAGCCACCCGAATATGCAAGCACTACTTTTTCAGACATTCGCTTCTCTCTTCTTCGTTATAAAAACTTGCTTTCAACAACTGTCATTCTGAGCGAGGCCGCAGGCCGAGTCGAAGAACCTTGCGTTACTTGCTCTCACGCTTGCGGCGCGAATCCGCCATTTCCCATCAACAGCAGCATGATCGCCTTCTGTACGTGCAGACGATTCTCTGCCTCATCGAACACCACGGACTGCGGCGAATCGATCACCTTATCGGTCACTTCATCGCCACGATGGGCCGGAAGGCAATGCATGAAGATCGCATCCTTGCGAGCGGCCTTCATCAGCTTCTCGTTTACCTGGTAGGGCGAGAAGACGCTCTTGCGCATGTCCGCTTGATCTTCCTGACCCATGCTCGCCCACACGTCGGTATAGACAGCATGCGCACCCGTTACCGCTGACAACACATCCGTGCTGACATCGATTTTCGCGCCCGTCTCCATTGCCAACTCGCAAGCGGCGTTCACGATTTCTTCGTCCGGTTCGAAGCCGAGCGGCGTCGCCACTGCAATATGACTTCCCAGCGCTGCCGCCGCCAGCATCAGCGAATGCGCAACGTTGTTACCGTCGCCCACATAAGCCAGCTTCACCTTGCGCAGATCGCCAAACTTTTCACGTACTGTGAAGTAGTCGGCCAGCGCCTGGCATGGATGCTCCAGATCGCTCAATCCGTTGATTACCGGGATCCCCGCGTAATCCGCCATTCCCGTCACTGTCTGGTGCGCGAACGTGCGCAGGACAATGCCATCGACCCAGCGCTCGAGGTTGTGCGCCACATCCGACAGCGCCTCGCGTTCGTCAATTCGCGCTCCGCGCTGATCCACAAACAGCGAACTGCCACCCAGGCTGCGGATGCCAACCTCAAACGTCAGCCGCGTGCGGAGCGATGGCTTCTCGAAGATCAGCACGATCTGCTTGCCATCGAGTGCGCGCGCAAACTCGTTCGGATAGGTCTTCACCAGCCCCGTCAGTTCCATGATGCCTTCGACTTCCGTTGGCGTCAGGTCCTGGATCGAGATCAAATCGGGCTTCGACAGCCCGAACGTTGCCCGCATCTTCTTCACTCCGGCTCGACCGAAAGCGGGCTTTGAAACTAGAGGTTTGCTTAACGTGCTCATTTCGCCTCCAGACTGCTGAATATCGGTGCGATCACTTTCATCGCTTCATCCACGTGCTTCTTCTGAAGAATGAACGGCGGTAGGAATCGCAAAACTGTGCCGTTCGTCCGGTTCAGGATCACGCCCTTCGAGAGCGCCTCCTTCACCACTGCCTTGGCCTTCTCGGGGGAATCCAGTTCCACGCCGATCATCAGGCCCTTGCTGCGAATTTCTTTGACAAATGTATGTCGTGCTGCGAGTTCTTCCAGCCGGCTCCGAAAATAGCCGCCTACTACGACGGCATTCTTCATCAACCCGTCTCTTTCGATCGTGTTCAGCACCGCAACTGCAACCGCTGACGTCAATGGACCGCCGCCGAATGTCGTCCCGTGCATTCCAGGATGAAAAGCGGTGGCAGCCTCCGAAGACGCGAGGATCGCACCCAGTGGCAATCCCCCGGCAATCGGCTTGGCCAGTGCGACTACATCGGGCTGAATGCCCACGTGCTGGTAGGCGAACCATTTCCCGGTACGGCCGAGGCCGCTCTGGATTTCGTCAGCAATCAGCAGCGCGCCGCTCTTCTTCGTTAATTCGCGCGCCCGCTGAAGAAACTCCTGGGTAAGTGGCCGAATTCCGCCCTCACCCTGAATGGGTTCCACCAGTACTGCACACACAGTGTGGTCAAACTTCTTTTCCAGATCGGCCACATCGTTCAGCTTCACGAACTTCACGCCCGGAACCACCGGCTCGAACGGCGCACGATACTTCTTCTGCCCGGTAACGGATAGCGCGCCATATGTCCGGCCATGAAACGAATTGTCCAGCGCGATGATTCTCCACTTCGGACCCGAACCATTCTTGTTGTGGACTTGCGCATACGCGCGCGCGATTTTCAGTGCGCCTTCAATCGCCTCGGTGCCACTGTTAGTGAAGAACGCGCGATCGAGTCCTGAAATCTTCGTCAGCTTCGCCGCCAGTTCGGCCTGGTATTCGTGAAAGAAAAGGTTCGACGTGTGCAGCATCTTCCCTGCCTGCTTCACGATCGCCTTCTTCACCGCCGGATGCGTATGGCCCAAGCCGTTAACGCCGATCCCGCTCAGCAAATCGAGATAGCGCTTCCCATTCGCGTCCCACAGGTACACGCCGCGTCCGTGCGTAAGCAGCACGGGATAACGCTCATACGTCGGAATCAGGTGGGCCGCTTCGGCCTTCTGCACAGTTGCCAGCGTCATGCCACTACCACTTCTGTTCCGAGATCGATCTTCTTCTGATAAAAATCCGCCAATACGTCCGCCTTCTCTGAGGGAAATACTCGAACTCGTCCAACACCGCCGCTCAACGCCTTCAGGCAGGCATCCATCTTCGGCAACATGCCGCCGCTGATCACCGACGAACTCACCAGGAACGGAACCTTCGTCGTCTCCAGCCGCTGAATCGGCAATCCCTCTGCATTGAGTACGCCTGCAACTTCCGTGAGGAAGATCAAGGTCTGCGCCTTGCACGCAACCGCGCAGGCCGCTGCCATCTGATCCGCATTCACGTTGTAGTACTCGCCATCCGTTCCGAGCGCTACGCTGGCAATCACCGGGACGCCACCAGCACTCCAGATCGCTTCCAGCCAGCGTGTCTCCACCTGGCAGATATCGCCGACAAATCCAAGATCCGGTCCGCCGTTGTTGCGCTTGCGCGCGAGGAACACCGGACCGTCGCCGCCCGACAATCCAATTGCGCTGACACCAATGCGCGTGAGCGCGGCCACCAGGCCTTTGTTCATGAATCCCGCCAAAACCATCAGAGCGACATCGCGTGTCTCGGCATCCGTCACGCGCAGGCCGTTGATGAACTGGCTCTGTTTGCCGAGCATCTTCAACGTGCGCGTCAGAGCCGATCCGCCGCCATGCACCACCACCAGCTGGTGGCCGTCCTGCACCAGGCTCTTGATGGCCCGAACGCAGCTCTGCAGAGTCGCCGGATTCTCCAGCGCAGCTCCACCGATCTTCAGCACCAGCTTCATGACAATCCTTCTTTCTCGCACCACCCGTACATCACATTCATGTTCTGCACTGCCTGTCCCGACGCGCCCTTCACCAGGTTGTCGATGCAGCTGAACAGCGTCAGCCGCTGGCCATCGGGCGAGAGCGCGAATCCGATGTCGCAATAATTCGTGTGCAGCGAATACGCCAGCTCCGGCAAACGCGGCGGAGCAAAAATGCGCACAAATGGCGATCCCGAATAAAACGTCTTCAATCGGTCTTCCACCTGCGCCGCAGTCGCTTTCTTCTTCAAGTGCACGTAAATCGTCGAAAACATTCCGCGCGGAATCGGCAACAGGTGTGGCGTAAATACCAACTCATCTGCCGACAACTCCAGTTGCTCCAGAATTTCTCCGCGGTGCCGGTGCGTTATCGGTTTGTACGCGCGAAAATTGTCCGCGACCTCGACGAAGTGCGTGTCCTGTGTCGGCGCTTTCCCTGCACCCGATACTCCTGACTTCGAATCGCAAATCACGCCGCGCTCTTTATCCACGCAACCCGCTTGTACGAATGGAGCCAGTGCCAGGATGATCGACGTCGGATAGCATCCCGGATTCGCCACCAGTTGCGCATTCGCCAGATTGTCCGAGTTCAGCTCCGGCAGCCCGTAGACTGCTTCCTCATCCAACTTCGCGACGGCAGCTTCGTTCTTGAATCCGTAAACGCTGCGGTTCTCCGCCGCCTTCAAACGCCACGCACCGCTTAGATCGATCACGCGCACTCCGCGCGCTATCGCCTCCGGCACAAACTCACGCGAAAACTCGTGCGGCGTCGCCAGAAACAGCAAATCGATTCCAGCCTGCTCCGCTCGCGCCCACGAAAACGGCTCCAGACGAATGTGTGCCATTACCGGAGATCTGCGGATATACATCGCTCAGATTGCGCGGACCGCCTTCCGCTTTCTCGCGCACGAACAACACCGGACTCTTCACTCGCGGGTGACGAAAGAGAATCTTCAGCAACTCGAAGCCGCTGTAACCCGTGGGGCCTATCACTCCAACCTGAAGTTTTTCGTTCAACCTTCCACAATCTCCCGGATCCGCTCTGCCATCTTGTGACAGATCGTTCTGCTCTCCGTAATCACCAGGATCGTGTCGTCGCCGGCGATCGTGCCCACAATTTCTTTCCACCCTGAAGAATCCAGCCCGGCGGCAACAGGCTGCGCGCTTCCCGGAGTGGTCTTCAGCACCAGTTGGTTCTCAGCCTCGCGGACATCCACGACGAACTCGTTCAGTAAGTGGCTCAACGACGGCAATGGCGATCCACCGGTGTCGTCCGGTGTCGGCAGCGAATATCCATTCGCCGTCTTCACTACGCCGATCTCCCGCAGGTCGCGTGATAAAGTCGCCTGATTTACCTGTATCCCCTTCTGCGCCAATCCCTTACGCAACTCTTCCTGGGTGTAAATGGGAGCCATCGAGATCATGTCGCGAACCAGGTTTTGCCGTGCTGTTTTCATACATGCATACCAGATGCATAACTATCGAATACGACGCATAATTATGCAAGAAAAAAGTGATGGCACCCAAATTTTTCATGCACTTAAGTACCTGCATAGGAAATGCACTTTATTCAGTGCAGGAATCGGCAGCAAAGCGGCGCATGTCTTCCGATTTTCAGCTTTGGAGTTCTTGTCGCAGATAGGGCCAATTGGCCGTTCTGCACAAAAGAAAAAGGGCAGCCTCGAACAGGCCGCCCTCTTGGGAGTCAGTTTTTCGGTTTTACTTGGATACTGAAGCGAACAGATCCGAATGCAACAGCGATTGGAACTTGCTGTCGTCGGTCTTAAACTTCAGTTGCAGCAGTGAGCT
Source organism: Terriglobia bacterium (assembly GCA_963826275.1). GTDB lineage: Bacteria > Acidobacteriota > Terriglobia > Terriglobales > Acidobacteriaceae > JAJPJE01. The sequence goes on from CAWGWI010000023.1 coordinate 446,162, forward strand.
GTTCGAATCGACTGTCACGCTGTCCAGCGCGAGTTTCTCTGTCGGGCTTGCGTTCATCTTCCGGAAAAGCACTCCGGCCTTGATCAGCGACGACAGCGTCGACGCCGTAATCCCATCCGAAGTCACCACGTCCAGATTGAAGTTCACGCCATCGTTGAAGTCCATGATGTAGCGCGATCCGATCAGCCGCTTCTTCACCGTCTCGAAATCGCCCAGCCGCGCCGCATCTCCCAGCGTAGAACGCATCATGTTCTGCGTACCCAGTTGATCCAGCACGCTCCACACGGCGCCTTCCTGCACGGCATTCACCATGTCGGTCATCTGGCTGTTCGTATTCAGGCTCTCGGAATATCCATCGCGAGCGTCCAGCGCCGATTTCACGGCGCCGCCATCGCCAAACAACAGCGTGTAATCGTCGATAAACGACATCTGCATGCCGTTGTTCATCGGATAAATCACCGACTGGTGGTACTTCGTGCCGGTGATCTTCTTCAACTTCATCTTGGCGTAGATCTTCTTCGTAGGAAACTGCCCCTGCGCAATTCCGACCGTTCGCACCGAATTGTCCTTCACGCGGAAGGCGGCGAAAGTCAGCTGTTCGATCTCGTCATCGGTCAATCCAAACTGGTGCAGCTGCGTCTCGAATTGCTTCAGGCTATCGGGAAGCACTCGATCCTTCAGTGCCATCGCCGTCGGCGAATTCCGTAATGCACGATAGTCGACCGAAATCACCTGCTGAATCTGACTGGGAATCACCGTACGCGCGGACGTCCCGAGCGCGGCGCCAAACGCCAGGCTGCTTCCAAGCACGAGAATACAAACTGCTGCAAAGTAACGCTTCATGAGACCTCTTGAATGTTCCTGCTGATTCAGATGACCTAAACCCACGTCGAGGTGGGATCAGCAATTCCTACAATTCTATTGCAAATCCCTCGCCCGAGACGCAGGCGTTCCCCTTAGATCAATACCAATGGTGCCTGTCCCACAGGAGGGGTGTCTTAACACCAGAACGTCATTCAAGCCATTACTTGCAAACCACGGTAAGGAAAGAAAGTTGCGCGGGGCCAGTCAGTTCAGAAGCGCGTAGGTCTGGAGGCTTCTCTGAGATCAGCGTCGTCCGCAAGTGGAACCCGGATGCTAAGCTGTCGTGCCCGTTTTTCTGCCGCATAACTCTTCATCCTTTGGCAGCGCCGACTGCAAGAGCCGTGAGACAAGTTCGTCCAGCTTAATCTTCCTCAAAACGTCGCGCCTAATTCTTATGATACGTTTTCCTTTTCGGTGCTCATGACAACAAACCAGTCAACCTCTTTCTCACCTCTTCCACAAACGCCTCATCCGTAATCGACCCCAGATTGATCTCCACATTCGCCAGTGCCCCAGTCACGGCTGCATCCGCCAGCGCTTTGCTCACCGTCAGGTCCGACGCCATATTTGGATTCGTAATCGGACCCAGCTTCTCGGCAATCTTCCCAACTTCTTTCGCGCGTTCGGCCACTCCCATCGGAACCAGCGTCGCTTGCTTCAGAGCGCCATTGATTCCCTGCTGACCATCAGCCGCGTCCTTCGCAGCCTTGTAGGCCTTCATCACAATGTTGAAAGCTTCGGTATCGGCCTCAATCGCGGCCTTCAGCTCTTCTCGCAGCACGCTTAGCCGCGCAATCGCCTCACTCAGTTGCGATTCGTATTGCACGTACGCTTTCTTGCCGCGTGACATCGTCGCGACCATATTCGCCAGTCCCGCCGCCATCGCCGCAGCCGCCGCCGAAGCGCTTCCCCCACCGGGTGCCGACGTCGGCGCCGCCAGTTGCTCGATGAATGGCTCGACTCCGGCTCGCAATCCACCCACGGCCATCTTGCCGCTCATCACCGCGCTCAGCCGGTTCTCCAGGATCAGCGACGAATCGAAATTCTCCACCTGCAGAAACCACTCCGCCGCATCTTCCAGTGCCTTCTTTGGAATCAGCCCTACGATCTCGCTGCTGGTCGGCATCACTCCGTAGCGAGCGGCCTCGCGCTTCACGAATTCGAACACGCGTGCGATCGGCGTCTGCTCAAAGTCTGTCAGGTTCATCGAGACCTGCGCCTGCCCGCGTACCGGGAATCCGGCGCCCTTCACATAGCGCAGCCCGCCCGACGAAAATCGCACTGCCTTCGCAATTTTCTTCGCGATATCAACATCCGTCGTATTCAGGAACACGTTGTACGCGATCAGCGCCTTGCGCGCTCCTACTACCGTCGCTCCCGCAGTCGGATGCACACGTGCCTCTCCGACATCAGGCTTACGCGCGGGATTGGTTTCAATGTCGGCGCGAATTCCCTCAAACTGTCCACGCCGGATCGTTCTCCAGGTTCTGCCGCTCCGGCATCATCGCCGCTGCTTCGTAAAAATAGATTGGAATCTGATATCGCTGCCAGATCTCCTGCCCTACCTGCCGCGCAATCTGTACGCAATCTTCGAGCGACACTCCTTCAATCGGGATGAACGGCACCACGTCCGACGCGCCCATTCGCGGGTGCGCACCCTGATGTTTCGTCAGGTCGATCAGCTCCGCAGCTTTGCCTACGCCTCGAATCGCGGCCTCGGCGATCGCCTCGCGGTTCCCGACCAATGTGATCACGCAACGGTTATGATCGGCGTCCATCTCGCGATCGAGCAGATACACGCCTTCCACTTTCATCGCCTCGACAATCGCATCCACCTTTGCTTTGTCGCGGCCTTCAGAAAAATTCGGTACGCATTCAACAAGAGTGCTCATAAGAATTAGGTCGGCGACTGTGCCGAGCTATTTAAAAATCGTAAATCCCAGTCGGAAATGTACGGACGCATTGATGCCTGGATTGTGATTCCCAAGGCTCGCATTTGAGATATGGATCACTTGCGTCGAAAACGTAATCGCCCGCTTCTCTTTCACGAAATAATGAAACCCACCCTGCACGCCCGACATGAAATTTACCTGCGATGTGTCCGGTTGCGGAACCTGTTGGGCCGAGAACAGCACGCCGCCGTTCGCTTCGAGAAACGGAACAATTTTCTTGTTCGCTGTAAACGCGAACTTCAACACTACGGGATTGAATCCCCCGCCATAGACCCATCCGCCCTGCCTGATGTCCACCAGGTACACCGGCATGATGTCGCCCGCATACTCGAAGCGCCAGCGAAATCGTCCCGTGCCAATCTCCGACGTAATCACTTTGCCGACGCGAACGCCGGTCTCGAAGAACTTGAAATCCGAACTTGCACCAACGCCGCTTCCTCCTCCAACCCACGGGGTGATCTCCACCGCGCCGTCTTGTATGTTCGGATTTGAGTTTTGCTGCGCAATGCAGGTGGACGCGAGCAAGCAGCAGAATCACGAGCAGACGCTTCATGCAGAATCCAGAGTGCTCCATGCTGAAACATCTCACTCTAATCGGACAGACCCGATCCGCGGCGAGAAAAAATCGCGCTATGACCTGGAAGCCGCACTCCCTACCAATCTACGTGCGATTTTGATCGCAAAGGAAAAAGGCCGCCCGCAGGCGGCCTCATCTCCCAATAGTTAGTCTGCTAACTGGCCACTTCTTCCAGTTGCTTGATATCGACATCGAAGTTCGACCAGACGTGCTCGACATCATCGTTATCGTCCATCGCTTCCAGCAGACGGATCATGGTATTGGCGGCCTGACCTTCCAGCTTGATGTAGTTCTGGGGAATCATCGCGACTTCCGAACTTACCGGAGTAATCCCCGCCTTCTTGATCGCCTCTAGTACGGTTTCATAGGCAGAGGGCTCGGTCAGGATCTCCCAGTTTTCGCCATCGTCGGTCAAATCCTCGCCGCCGTTTTCCAGCACCAGGTTCATCAGGTCGTCTTCCTTGGCAGCCGCCTTGGGAACCACGATGTCGCCCTTCTTGTGAAACATCCAGGAAACCGCACCGGCTTCCGCCATGTTGCCGCCGTTTTTACCGAAAACGTGCCGAATCTCGCTGACAGTACGATTACGATTGTCGCTGGAAATCTCGACCAGCACGGCAACTCCACCCGGTCCGTAGCCTTCCAGCGCGAACTCTTCATAGTTCACGCCCGGCAACTCACCCGTACCGCGCTGGATTGCACGTTTGATATTGTCGGCAGGCATGTTCTCGGCCTTCGCAGCCTGAACCGCCGTGCGCAACCGGGGATTTTTGTCCGGATCGCCACCACTTTTGGCAGCAATCGTGATTTCCTTGATCAGACGCGTGAAAATTTTGCCGCGCTTCGCATCCAGCGCGCCCTTTTTATGCTTGATTGTGGCCCATTTTGAGTGGCCGGACATAGTGCGACCTCGTCAGAGATATGAGGAATTTGCCACAGAACAGTCACTTACGGTGCCTCGCAGACGTGCACCCAAAATCCCTCTAACTGCTTGGGACAAACGGGGATTATAGCACGGGAGGTCGCCGTAACCTACCGCTTATACGTCTCGTGCATGCCGGGTCTTTGCGCACCCCGCGCAATCTTCCTTTACACTCTCCCGGGTTCCTGAGACTATATCTGGCCTATCCGAATGGCTCTCCCGCGCTACGTCGGATCTTTGACACCCTCAACCGGCAAATCAGCGCTGTATTGTGGCGCAATACTGAGACCCACCAGGTGGGTTGCTGTGGTTCAAGATGCGTATCTTAATCGTGGACGATAACTCTCAGGTCCGCGCCGCCATTCTGTCGATACTCATGACGGACCCTCGTCTCGAGGTGGTTAGCGAAGCCGCCAACGGCGCCGAGGCGCTTGAACTCGCTCGAGAGCTACAGCCGGACTTGATCGTTCTCGATATCGGACTTCCAGACCTCAACGGCCTTGAAGTCGCCCAACGCCTGGCAGAAACAGCACCCCGCTGTGCGATCCTGTTCTTGAGTCAACACACTTCAAGTGAAATCGTAAGGAACACGTTCACTTGCGGAGGGATGGGCTACGTCGTTAAATCAGACGCTGCTCTCGAACTTCTCCCTGCCATTCTGGCGGCCGCCAGCGGAAAGAGGTATCTCAGCAAGCGAGTACGTCTTGCAGAAACCGACGACTCGTGAAAAGTCACGTATGTTCCAGAAAACCAGGTGCAGCATTTCGGAATCTAAGTTCCTGAGTACCACGGGAGTCTCCCATGCTCTCCAAGGTTGTCGACGCATTGTTTGGCTGCCTGCACACCAAATACAGCTTTCCCATCACAACCAAACCGAATCGGAACAGCAAGGGTATTCCATCTAAGCCGCGAACTTATGTCGTCTGCCTCCAATGTGGCAAGGACCTCCCCTACGACTGGGCCCAAATGAAGGTAGTCTCCGAGGACAAGAGAGCCGCCTGATTTAGAAGTAGAACTCCCCGCGGCAAAGGACCGTCGCCGGTCCGGTCAGCAGGACTTCGTCCGCCCACTCCACGGTCTGAGGTCCACCCGGACTTACAACCTTTACGGGCGAACTTACGCGACTACTGAAGATCGACGCCACCGCCGCCGCGCACGATCCCGTCCCTGAAGACTCCGTTTCTCCGGCACCCCGTTCAAATATTCGAATCTCGATCTCATGCGGGCTTCTAACCTTAACCAATTCGACGTTTGTCCCGTGCTGAAACTGACGGTGCGCTCCTAAATCTGCCGCTTGGGTCTGCCATCCTTCGGCAAATCCATCCACAAACATCACGAAATGCGGATTCCCCATGGAAACGGTTATGCCGGCTACTTCCGACTGCGGCAGCCGAACCGAAGTTTCTCCCCCGACCTCCGGCTTTCCCATCGCCGTCCTGAACTCGAAGGTCTTCTCAGCGCTTGAGATCAGGCTGCACGTCTTCACACCCGCACCGGTTCGAATTTTGAGTTCCCGCTGCCCACTCTGATCCGCTAGCCACGCAGCAACGCAACGCGTACCGTTTCCCGATATCTCCGCCTCCGAGCCGTCCGCATTCAGCAGATGAATTGCGATATCCGACTCCGGCATCCGGCGAAAGCCATTCCACGCCGTCGGCGCCGACGCCATAGTGACGGTTGCAAATCTGCTTCGTCCACGAGACTAGGTCTTCAGCACGTGCGTGCTTTTGCTCAATCAACAGGAAGTCATTGCCACAGGCCGTGGCCTTCACAAATGGAACCGATTTGGACATTATTCGTACTCGGAAACAAGGAAGGTGTGCAGGTGTTCTGCTTCAGGAAGCAGTCGAAGCCGCGCCTGCAAAGACTCATGTTCTCTGCGTGTGCCCTCCACCGTGAATTGCACTTTGCTTTTGTCATTCACTTTGCCGATGCTTACCGTCTGCATCAACTTGTGCTCGTCTTCCAGCACTGTATTGATTGCGCCGATCACTCTTTCTGCGTCCTGGCCTGTCACTTCATATCCGGTGACAAATGTCTTCAGGCTGAAGCGCTCTTCTACGCCTCCGAGCACCACCAGGCACAGCAGAATCATGACAGTCGCAAAGATCGCTGGGAAATAGAGTCCGCCACCGCACGCCATTCCGATCGACGCAACGACGAACAGCGTTGCCGCCGAGGTCAAACCGGTGATCCCGGAACGTGCATGAATGATCGAACCCGCGCCGATGAAGCCGATACCAGGAATAATCTGTGCAGCGATGCGCGTGTGATCTCCCGTGAACTCACCCGCCAATTTCGCTGAAAGAATCGTGAACATCGCCGAGCCGAAAGCAGATGAACAGGTTCGTGCGCAGGCCGGACGGGCGATGCCGCAACTCGCGCTCTAATCCGATTGCGCCCCCTAGCACGGCTGCCAACAGCAGCTGCACCATGCTATTCGCAATGAACGAGCTCGATCCGCTCAGCTGCCAGATGTGTTTTAAGAAGTCCACGGTTTCGGGAGGATTGTACAACGCAACGTTAGCGGCTGCGTGTGATCACCGGTTACTCGCCGGATGCATGGTGCGCAGCGACCGATAAATCGTCGCCGGATTTTGCCCTTCAGACTCGACCTCTGCAATCTTCTCCAGGTCTTCGGGATGCTTCGCCACCGCCGCGGCCACATCATCTCCTTGGGTCGCGACCACGTAGTCCGCTGCCGCTGCCGGATCAGGTAGCGCCTTCTTCCACGCCTTGCGGTTCCCCTCGTTCAGCGTGCGCTTCAACGGCATACCCAGTTGTTGCAGCGCTCCACCATGTTCGCCGCTATACATCAGGATGCTTGCGTCCGGGGGGAGTTTCGCCAGTTCCGCCGCCAGTTTTGTCTCGAAGGCCACTCGTGTTCTCGCATTCACGATCGCTTCGCGCAGCACTACCGGCGTCTGCCTACAGACGAAGATGTAACTCGAAGCCACGAAGGCAAACGCCAGGATCGTCAGCCGCACCTGCCAGCGCCGTTCTTCCACTTTCACCATCAGGAAAAACAGCAGCAGCGCGGAAAACACGATTATCGCGGGGAATAGCTGCGTCCCGTAGCTCGTGTTGTAGTACGAGAACGGATACCACTCCGGCAAAAAGATCGGCACTCCGCCGTGCGCAATCGACAACGCATAAAACGGCACCGGCACCCACAACAGCAGCCACATCCACAACCGCCGCCGCGCCCACAACAGGCACAGCACTGACCCGAGCACAGCGAACCAAATCCACGCGCGCTGCTCGCCGTTGCCGCCTGCCATGTTCAGCTTCGCCGACTTCACGAAGTAGAGCGTCGCCACCCGCGGATTATTCCATCCAGGATGATGCGGCTGGTCCGGCTTGCGTGTCCTCTGCTCGATCCCACGCGCCGAATACGGACCCGTCGCAAACGCCATCGGATCTTCGAAATCCCAGCCAGTTCCACGGAAACCATATCGCGGGAGTGATGATGAGCCAGAGTGCGAATCCCGCAAACGCGCGTCTCCACTTCGGATCGCGCAGCAGGTTCATCCAGCGTTCCCCGCGACCGTGCATTGCGAAAGCAATCACCAGCGTCGCTGCCAATCCATACGTCGCACCCGCAAACCATCCGTCGTAGCGCGTCAACATCCCCAGAAATAGAAAGAAGCCTGATCGCACCAACGCTCTTTGCGCTGCTTCATCTTTACCGTATCGCAGCCCAAACACGAAGTCCGAGAAATAGACCGTTGCCCAAATGAAGAACGCCAGGTACAGTGCCTCGGTCATTGCTGTGGTCTGCAGATAGATCAGATTCGGATTCGCCGCCAGCGTCAGCGCCGCAAACCACGCAGCCACCTCGCGACTCCCGTTCCATTCCAAAGCCGCGCTGCAATCCGCTTCTTACCAGGCGGAACATGCCCAGCACGCTCGCCACATAGGCGATCATCGACGGAATCGCGCCGCCGACTCCGGTTCGCCACATCCATGTAAACGCCACTAGCGGCAGCAGCACGATATGCGGCAGCGGCAGCCACACCGTCCCCAGTTGCAGCGGCCCCGGAGTGCGCGAGTCGATGGTGCGCCGGGCAATGTTCATGTGCGCGACGGCATCGCCGTACAGGAGCAACGATCCGTTGTGAAAGTAGTAGAAAAAGGCCGCGAGGGAAATGACAGCCGCGATCGCGCCCAGTATCCAGAGATCGGCATCCGGCTTCCCTCGAAATTCAGAAGCCGAACGCACAGTTGTGGATTGTGGACTGCTTACAGTCCCGCTTTGATTGGCATGAATCAGCGGACACCTACTCCAGGTGAGTCAGTTCGCGGAAAATCTGGAACCGCTCGTCGATCTCATCGCGCGTGAGTTCCTGCAATCGTCGCGTTCCAAATCGCTCCACCGCGAACGAACCCATCACGCCTCCATAAAACATAGCGCGTTTCAGAGTCTCGCGGTTGATCTCGCCCTGCGACGCCAGATATCCCATGAACCCACCCGCAAACGAATCGCCCGCCCCCGTCGGATCTTTGACTTCATCCAGCGGCAGCGTCGGCGCGCGAAATGGATGCCGCCCGATTCCGAACGCTCCTTCGCGGAAGAAAACCGTCGCACCATATTCGCCGTGCTTGATCACCAGCGCTTTCGGCCCGAGCGCCAGAACTTTATTCGCCGCGCGTGGCAGATTGCTCTCTCCGCCCAACATCTTCGCTTCCGTGTCGTTGATCAGCAGCACGTCGATCAGCTTCAGGGTCTCCAGCAGCTTCTCGCGGTGGCCTGTGATCCAATAATTCATGGTGTCGCCGCCGACCAACTTCGCGCCGTTCATCTGACGCCGAACTGTGGCCTGCAATGTCGGATCGATATTCGCCAGGAACAGAAACGGAGTTTCACGATAGTCCGCCGGCAACTCCGGCTTGAAGCTCTCGAACACGTTCAGATGCGTGAAGTTCGTCTTCGCTTCGTTCAGGTTCTCGCCGTATTCGCCGCCCCAGTGAAACGTCTTCCCGGCCGAGCGCTGCAGTCCGCGCAGATCGATGTTGCGCTTCTTGAAAACCGCCTCTTGCTCTGGACCGAAGTCTTCACCCACGACAGCGACTACGCGCACATCCGTGAAGTAGCTCGCGGACAGACCAAAATACGTCGCCGCTCCGCCCAGCTCTTTCTCTACACTCCCTGACAGACTCTTGATGGTGTCAAACGCTACCGAACCCACTACCAGTATCGACAATGATTTCTCTCCTGCTAGTAATCAGCACCACAACTTCAGCTCAGGTACTTCCCCAGAATCGGCTTCAACTTCTCTTTCGTCGCCGCCGGAATCTTGCTCTTATCTGTCAGGATCGCAAACTGCAGCGCCGACTCGCACTTGCATCCGCGTCGCGTGGGCATCGCCTTCACGGCTTCACGCACCACGTTGCACGCATTCGACGAGTTCTGATTCAGCACCTTCACGATCTGCTCCACCGTCACGCTGTCGTGCTCCGGATGCCAGCAGTCGTAGTCGGTCACCATCGCCACCGTCGCGTAGCAGATCTCCGCCTCACGCGCCAGCTTGGCTTCCTGCAGGTTGGTCATGCCGATCACGTCCATGCCCCAGCTGCGATAAAGATTCGACTCGGCCTTAGTCGAGAACTGCGGCCCTTCCATGCAGACGTATGTCCCGCCCATCTTCCCAATCACAGCCGCCGACTTACATGCGCCGTGCAGCACCGCCGCCACTTCGCCGCACACCGGATCACCAAATGCGACGTGACCTACGATGCCATCGCCAAAGAATGTCGACACACGCTTCGTCGTCCGATCCACGAATTGGTCCGGGATCACAAAATCCGTCGGCTTATGTTCCTGCTTCAACGATCCCACCGCTGACAGCGACAGAATCCGCTCCACGCCCAGCAGTTTGAATCCGAAAATGTTCGCGCGAAAATTCAGCTCGCTCGGTAGGATGCGATGCCCTTTCCCATGCCGCGCAAGAAACGCGACCTTGTGCCCTTCCAGCGTTCCCAACACATAGGGATCAGAAGGTTCGCCAAACGGCGTGTCCACTTTCACTTCATGGACATCGGTAATTCCCGGCATGCTGTACAACCCACTGCCGCCAATAATGCCAATCTCTGCCTGCGACAAACGGTATCTCCTGCGATCTCAAGGTGAACTCGCGATTATACAAAAGTGTGTGATTAGACCCGCTGTCACTCTCCACCGCTCACCCCCTCCACCACTGTCACCTTGAGCGAGGCCGCACGGCCGAGTCGAAGGGCCCCTACCGTGCTTGCGCCTAATCAAGAGCTTTTAGGCACTTCCAGCACAGTAGCTTGCTGTCATCACGAGCGGACGTCAGTCCGCGAGGGATCTGCAGCTTGATTCTGTCCTTGTTACCCTCACCACGTGAAACGTCCTCACGAAACGTGAAACTGATTTAGCATCAAAACAGCGTGAATTTCACCTGCCGAACATTGGCCAGTGTGGCTGTTTTGCTCTGTCTCGCCTCTTGCCACCGATCCGAACTGCCGCGCACCGACCGCGAAGTTCGCCCTGTCACTATCAAGGGAATTCACGCCGAACGCGTCTCGTTCTATAGCCCCTCTTTGGGACGCAGAAAACAGTACCTTGTCGTGCGGCCAGAAAACTCCGGCCCGTTGAACGGCTTCAGTGTTATCTACCTCCTCCACGGATTCGGCGGCGAGCCCGCCGACTGGGTCCGCTGGTCCCACCTCTACGACTACCTGCGCAATCGCAAGATGATTGCCGTGCTTCCCGAGGGAGACAACTCCTATTACGTCAACGCCGCCGAAATCCCCGAGGACCACTACGCCGACTACATCGTGCGCGACATTCCCGACGACGTCGAGTCTCATTACCCGGTTGCGAAGAAACGCGAAGCGCGAGCCATCGCCGGCCTTTCCATGGGCGGATACGGAGCTTTCTACCTTGGGCTGAAGCATCCCGATCGCTACTGGTTCGTTGGCTCCATGAGCAATGCGGCCGACGCCCCGACCCGCAAATTCGCCTTCGAGCGTTTCGGTCAATACTGGAGATTGCGCAAAATCTTCGGACCGCCTGGCGGCAGTGTTCGTAGCAGTTATGACCCGTTTTACCTGGTCAAGGCCGTCCAGAATCCCAAGGGGCTTCCCTACATCTACCAGTCGTGTGGAAGTAAAGACAGCCTTGTAGGCGTCAATCGCTTGCTCGATCGTGCGCTCGCGGCCTCGCACATCGATCACGTTTACCGCGAGAGCCCTGGTGCCCACAACTGGCGCTATTGGGATCAGGCGCTCAAAGGAATGTTCGAAGTCATGGACAAGGTGAGTCCAGCGAATGCGACCGGAGCTACGGCTTCGCCTCCGTCCCCGCAACCGCCTGCATCAGCTTCTGCGCCGTCTCATCGTCAAAGCTCTCCGTAATCGTGAGGAGCCCGTCCTTCTGGTTGGCAAAGACGGCTCCCTCCGTCGTGCCATATTTTCGGAACGTCTGCCCAGGATCGTGCGATGACGTTACTGCTGCATATCGCTTCGGCAGATAGCCCAGGTACGCCTTTTCAAACTGTTCAGCCTGTTCGGGAGTCGCCCACTTCGTTACAAACACCACGCTTGTATCTGCGGTCTTCGGATCTTTTGTGCCACGCTTCACTGCGGCGTAGTAATAACCACCACGCCATCCGCTGGCCAGTTTCTCCGATTCGTCATGTTTCATCCCGTATTGCTGCCCCATGATGGACACATCGAACTCGCCGATCGAGCCCACATCGTAGCGATCCCAATCGTGACCCAGTACATTCTTGAAATCAGGAATCGTGAGCGGCGGCAGTTTCTCGCCGGCCAGGTATGTATCCGGCTCCATGATCTCTCGCGTATTCTCTGGCGGATTGCGGAATACATCCGCATAGGCTTTTTCCTTCCCGCCTTTTTTCAGTAGCGTGACCGTAAAGTCCATCCCGTATGTGTAAGGAAAGATCAGCGCTTGCTGTAGATAGAGAGGCGCCTTGTCATAGACGGGCGAGCCGCCGCCTGACGTCATCCCCACCTCGGTGGCCTTCACCAGTAGCGGCGACGTCAGTACTGACTGCCCAGTAGGAGCCAGCATGTAATCAAGCATCGCCGTCATCGCCTGGCCTTCCAGAACGGCGTCGCGGGCCGCCAGTTGTTCATCCGACTGGATCTCGTCCTGAACCTTCTTTTCTCCAGCCAATCCCGTCTTCGACCACTTCTCCAGCTTGAAATTCTGGTCTTGCAGCGCGTGCGTCAACTCATGCGCGAGCACTGGCTTTTGCTGGTCCGGATCGATCCAGTCCAGCAGGTACACCGTCTTATTGTCGGCGTTGTAGTACCCCGCTACCTGCTCGCGCAGAAGTTCAAGCATGAATCCTTCCAGGTAGAAATCGCGCGGGATCAGCCCAAATTTCTTCAGCACCACTTCCGACCGCTTCAGCTTTTGCGCGGCTTCATCCTTCTGGAAGCGCTCGACGAAGAACTTCTCCACATCATCACGGCTGGTGAGCTGCCGTTTTACCTCATGTTTTACTGGCAACGCGGTGTCTTCGCTCTGGATCTTCAGAATCGCATTGACCGAATCGAGAAGCTCCTTTTCCTCGGCCTTTGAAATCCGGTGTTCCGGCTGAACCTGCTCGTCGGTTGCAGTCTTCGCATCCGGCGTTTTCTGCGGCGTTGGTTGTTGGACCGTTGGAGGTGGCTGTGTGGGCGGCTGCGTTTGCGCAGGCGGCGACGTCTGTCCCCAGCCCAACAGGGACATCACAATAACTAAAACTAATGAAATTCTCTTCAAGGAAATGCCTGGTAACTACTGTAACCCACAGTCTAAGACAATGTATCGCCCACCGCCCCAGAGGTACATCTCCCCCGTGAACTGCCGTTTGTGAATGGTTACCATCGGATTGCCCGCCAGTCCCGATTTTCGGATATATTTTTCGCCGTGCAGGGCTCCGATCAACGCGACTACGCCATTGACCTGTTTCGACAGGCCTATGCTCGCCAGATGCAGGGCGAATACGAAGAAGCGCTTCGCCTCTACGCGCGCTCCATCGAAGCCTTCCCCACTGCCGAGGCCTACACGTTCCGCGGTTGGACCTACTCCTTCATGGGCGTCTGGGACAGAGCCATCAAGGAATGCCTAAAAGCCATCGACATCGATCCCGACTTTGGCAATCCCTATAACGACATCGGGGCTTATCTGATTGAGCAGGGCAAGTTCGACGAGGCGCTGCCGTGGTTCGAGAAAGCCTTGCGCGCTCCCCGCTACGAAGCCTACTGCTATCCCTGGTTCAACATGGGCCGCATCTGGGAAAAGAAACGCGACTGGAAGAAAGCTCGCACCTGCTATGAGAAATCCCTCGAGCAAAATCCTGGCTACCAGGTCGCCCTCATAGCTCTCAAAAAACTCAAAGCAATGTGGAATTAAATTAAGGTTCCTCACACCGCGCGCAGCGAACGTGTGGAATGAACGACGGAGCCAGCTCGCCCATCAGTGATGGGGTCCCCTCACCATGAGTGATCGACCCCGCTCACCATGAGTGATGGACCCGCTTGCCCCCGAGCGGGCAGTTTGCGCTGATTTTCTCGTCGGAAGATGTTCTCATCGTAAGAAGCCGCGTGACGAGCGATCCCCGCTGCCCGTTCCGCCAGCCAGCGAGGGAACCCTACCGGTTCCACAAATCTGGTTTTGAAAGCAGCACAACTCGGGTGCCCGTCGATAGGGGCGAAGGCGTTGTCAAGGTAAAGTTATCCTGAGCGGTGCGTGAGCACTGCTTGTTTTGTGTTTCTGCGAGAGAGGGTGAGGAGCAAGATGCTGGAACTCTCACGCTGAATCACCTATTCGGTGGAGTCTTGAAACCGTTCCACCAACCATCGATTCGGCCTGAACCACGACCATGATTCTTCTATGCGAACATCCCGTCTGTACGGGATGCGAGAGCGCCCAATCAGTCCATCGGTCTAGCTTCCGCCGACCAGGGGCACCCGCGGGCTGCTCTCGATGCGAACGATCGCCGGATATGCGGTGTGGGTGCGCATCATCCAGTAGAGTCGTACCGCCAACTTGCGTGCCGCTGCCACCTTCGCAATGTTCTTGTCCATGCGATGGCAGCGGTGCAGATACTGCTTGCGAAATCCTTCGTCGTAGCGGGTTGCCGTGTGGGCGGCCTCGACCAACAGCATGCGCATGAACCGGTTGCCCTGCTTGCTGATCGCACCCAGTCGCTGCTGACCGCCCGAGGTACGCTCGCGCGGAATCAGTCCCAAGTAGCTTGCGACCTGCTTGCCACGACGGAAGCGCGAAGCATCGCCGATGGTCAGCACGAACGCCAACGACGTGATCGGACCGACTCCCGGCTGCGTCATCAACAATCGAGCCACTTCGTCTCCCTGCGCCGTTGCCGCTACGGCCCGGTCCAGCTCCCCGATCTGCTCGTCGAGCTTGGCCAGCAACGCGAGCAGGTCTTCGCGCCGGCATCGTGCCCAACCTTCCAGCGGCAACTCGCGCAGCGCACGCTGTCCAGCCTCCGACCACAACCGGTGCTTCTTCTGTACTCCCTGGTTCAGCATCAGGTGTTGCAACCCGTTCTTCACCCGCGAACGGATCTCTACCAGCTTGTGCCGATGAATCAGCAACTGCCGGCCGTCGCGTTGCTCCGCTGTCGGCGTCCACAGTCTCGGAAACCGGCCCTCCATCAGCAGCTTCAGCAGGTGCGCCGCATCCCGCTTGTCGGTCTTCTGCCGCCGCACATAGCTGGCACGGATCTGCGCCGCATCTCCAATCCACACCTCGTGGCCCAACTGCTCCAGCAAGCGCACGAACCACTGGCAGTTCCCGGTCGATTCCATGCCCACCAGCACCGGCGACGGCAAAGAACGATAGAACCCTTCCGCCTCTCCGTCCCCGTTTACCAGCTTGCGCTCGGCAATCTCTCCGGTCTCACTGTCAAAAAAACTTACTTGCTGCCAACTCGGATGGAAATCACAGCCTACAATAACCATCGAAGGCTCCTTCCTCCCAGCATCCTGCTTTCCTCAAAAACAGAATACTGGAACGGATCGAGCCTTCGCCCTTATCCAATCAACCCAGGCCCTCTTTTGGCGAGGGTGGGATTTAAAGAACTCTCAAATCCACTCCAGCGCGCCCTTCTTCCACACCCACACGTACCCAACGATCAGGATCGCGAGGAACACCAGCATCTCCGCCAGTCCAAACAGCCCCAGCGTCTTGTACTGCACGGCCCATGGGAACAGGAAGATCGTCTCGACATCGAACACCACGAACAGAATCGCAATGATGTAGAAGCGGACGGTATACCGCGCGCGCGCATCGCCCACCGGATCGACGCCGCACTCGTACGGCATTAGCTTGACCTTCTCCGGATTACTCGGACGAATGATCTTCGCCGCGATCAGCGTAATCGGCAGCGCAATCCCTATGATGGCAATAAAGATGAATATCGGAACGTAATTTGCGGGCATCCTGACCTCGCGGATGAGCTTGCGAACCGACCTGCAGACTACTGCCGCAAACTCATACGCTTCAACGATGCAACGGGGCTGTCACGACTGTCTGTGAGGTAAATCACTCGATAACGTAGCCTCATTCTTCTCTACCACTTACCTCTTTGAGGGAACTTTCGGAGCCCGGCGGTGTCCGTTTGAGCATGCAGCATAGCTGGCTCAAGGCAATCCTCGCTCACACACTTCTGCCTACTGTGCTCATAGTTCTCTCGGGATGCGGTCCAGGGCGCATTATAAATGGACAGTTCCAAGTCTCATTCACCTTTGCCGATGGAAAGCTAGAGACAGCTACTGTCGTTCCTATACGCTCAGAGTCGATCTCACCAGCCGTCGCAAGGCAGATAGTGCGGGTTGCGGAGCCGTACGTCGAGGATGCAGTCCGAATGGCAAATTTGAACCGCGCTAAAGGCCACATTCGAATGCTGATATCGGGCTCGCCGCCGTATTTCGTTCGCATCGATCAACTATCAATTACCGAACCGGACTTTTCAGAATTAAGTGCCGCGGTCGAAAAGGAAGATATCGGTCAAATCCGGGCATTAGTCGTCAGATATAGAAATGTGAATGAAAAGGAGATCCCATCGCAAGACACAGCTCTCGCAATTGCCGCAGCCGGGGGAAAGTTTCAAAGTTTGCGAGTACTACTCGCGCTTGGAGCCGACGCCAATTTGACCAATCAAATTGGCACGACTCCACTTATGTTTGCGGTCCTCTCTGGACATGAAGAAGCAGTTCGAGCGTTAGTCAAAGCCGGGGCAAATGTGAATGCGATTGACCTGAAAGGAGATTCAGCCCTGTCGCTTGCGAAGAGCTCACACCGGGACAACTTAATCCCCCTGCTGCGCTCACGTCGTGCCATAAAGCGCCCCCTTCACAATCCTTAAGATTACATTTCCCTTCCTAATGCTCTATCCTGTTGCGGCCAAAATTCAGGAGATCCGATCCTCATGCGCGTTGGAGTCTTTACTCCTCTTCTGTCCCAGCTTCCGCTCCCCGCTGTTCTTAAGAAACTAAAGACCTACAGCATCGAGACCATCGAACTCGGTACCGGCAATTATCCCGGCGACGCGCATTGCAAGCTCACCATGCTCGACGACCACTCCGCCCTCGCCGAGTTCCAGAAGATCCTGAAAGACCACGGCGTCACCATCAGCGCCCTCAGTTGCCACGGCAACGCCCTCCATCCCGACCCGGCGCGAGCCAGGAAAGACAGCGAAGTCAGTCGCAAAACGATCCTGCTCGCCGAAAAGCTCGGCATCCCCGTTGTCGTCGACTTTTCCGGATGCCCCGGCGACTCACCGCACGCGACCGCACCCAACTGGGTCACCTGTCCCTGGCCGCCCGACTACCTCAAGGTCCTCGACTGGCAGTGGAACGAAGTCGTAACTCCCTATTGGCGCGAGCACGGCAAATTTGCCGCCGATCACGACGTGAAAATCGCAATCGAAATGCATCCCGGATTCGTCGTCTACAGCCCGGAGACGATGCTCAAGCTGCGCGCGATCGCCGGGCCTAGCGTCGGCTGCAACCTCGACCCGAGCCACATGTTCTGGCAGAACATCGACCCCATCGCCGCCGTCCGCGTGCTCAAGGACGCCATCTTCTACGTCCACGCCAAGGACACGCAGATTTACCCGGCCAACCTGCCGCGCACCGGCGTGCTCGACACCAAGCCCTACACCGACGAAGCCAACCGCGGCTGGATCTTCCGTACCTGTGGCTACGGTCACGGCGCCGAGTGGTGGAAGGAATTCGTCTCCACCCTGCGCATGTTCGGATACGATTACGTACTCTCCATCGAACACGAAGACAGCCTGCTCTCGCCCGAAGAGGGTTTGGCCAAGGCAGCCAGTTTCTTGAACGATCTTGTGATTAAAGAACAGCCCACGGCGGCATGGTGGGTGTAGCAATCCGAGTGACCGGCGGGTGCCCCACTCGTGCGAAGCAACGAGTGGGAGTGTCACAGACGAGGATTGCGCGGCCAGGAGTCGAGAGCCTGGCGAAGCCGAAGGGTTCCGCGCCTTCTGTCGGTGCTAAGTTTGTTTTGATTTTTGGCTGCGTAGACTCTAGTGCACGTCTCTGCAGCGAACCAGCCGCGGAGCGGCGAAATTCGTTAGCCCACCGCGTAAGCGGTGGGTAAGGCACAAAAATGACTAACTAGCCCCGGAGGGGCGGCACAATCGACTCACCATTTCTCCTGGAAGGGAAAACAACAAATTGCTGATCCTCTCCGCCATTGTCGCCATCTTCGTCTACGGCATGATCGCCGCCATGCTGGGCACTATCCTGCCCGAGCTGTCCGAGCGCTTCCACCTCACGCCCAGGCAGAACGGCACCATCGCCTTCGCCCAGGCCCACGGACTCATTCTCGCCTCCCTCGCCGTCGGCCCCCTGCTCGACAACGAAGGCAAGAAAGCCGGACTCATCCTCGGACTCGCGCTCATTGCCATTGCGCTCTATGCTCTGCCGCGCTCGCCGGGCTATCGCGCCATCATCGTGCTTCTTTTCATGCTCGGAGTCGGTGGCGGCATCGTCGTCACCGGAGCCAATGCCCTCGTCAGCGACGTGAGCGAAGCGCACCGCGCCACCGCGCTCAATCTCGTCAACCTCTTCTTCGGACTCGGCGGCCTGTTCACTCCCTTCGTCTCCGCCAACCTTCTCGGACGCAACTGGGTGCGCCTCTGCTACACCGTCGCAACCCTCACAGTAGTCACGCTGGTCATTCAGGCCGCGACCAAGATGCCACCGGCTACCGGCGCCGGACGCTTCATCTTGGCCGACGCGGGCCCGGTCCTAGGACGCCCGCTGCTCTTTCTCTTGGGCTTTTTTCTCTTCCTTTATGTGTCGTGCGAAGTCGGCATCTGGAACTGGCTGCCCCGCCACCTGATCGCCCAGGGCATTCCGGAATCCCGCGCGCTCAATATCCTTTCGCTCGGATTCGCGCTCGGCCTCCTCATCGGACGCGTCGCCGTCTCTCCCATCCTCATCCGTGTGCCCGCCATCACCGTCACCCTATGGGCATCGGTTGCCATGGCGATTACGACATTCCTCATGTTGCGCGTGAACAAGCCAATGCCGGCAGCTGTGCTCGTCTTCCTCGCCGGAATTTCCATGGCCCCAGTCTTCCCCACCACGCTGGCCATCGTCGGCGACGCCTTCCCGCGCATGTCCGGCACCGCAATAGGCCTTGTCATTACCTGTGGCTGGATCGGACTCGCCGTCAGCTCGCGCATCATCGGCGCCATCGCCGGCACCGACGCCTCACGCCTTAAGAAAGCGCTGCTGGTGATTCCGGCATTCTCAGTCCTGATGGTTGCAGTGAACCTGGCGATCCGAGCGTCGATGCGCTGAAACATCGATCCACTAAAGCATACCGACTACTGAAGTCATGTTGAGCGCAGCGAAACATCTCGGCATTTGCTTGGTGGCCCATTCAAGCCATCAGTTGGCTTGAGTGGGGCAGTTCTCTCAGTCTCATGAGCGCAGCGAAACATCTCTGCATTTCCGCAGGGGCTCCCCTCTCTTCGCTATAATCGCCTCTTACACTCATCATCCCGCGCCCCTCTGGGCGACCATGAGCAAAATGGCACTCGACGAGAACATTTATAACCTTCGCAAAGACAAGCTGCGCCAGATCGAAGCGCTCGGTCAGCAGGCCTATCCTTATCATTACGAGCCCACGCACTCCGTCTCGCAAATCCTCGCCGACTACAGCCAGAAGACTGCCGAGGAGCTCGAAGCTAATCGCGTCGACGTCCGCGTCGCTGGACGCATCATGGCCATCCGCCTCATGGGCAAGGCTGGATTCGCGCACATCCAGCAGCAGGGCCAGCGCCTCCAGATCTACGTCAAAAAAGACGCGGTCGGCGAAAAGGGATTCGATCTCTACAAGCTGCTCGATCTCGGCGATCACATCGGCGCGCGTGGCTATCTCTTCCGCACACGCACCGGAGAGCTCAGCATCCACGTTGAAGAGCTGACGTTCCTCTCCAAGGACCTGCTGCCGCTCCCCGAAAAATGGCACGGGCTCACCGACGTCGAACTCCGCTATCGCCAGCGCTACGTCGACCTCTTCGTGAACCCAGAGGTGCGTGACGTCTTCGTCAAGCGCAGCCAGATCGTGAAATCCATCCGCGCCTTCCTCGACGCGCGCGGCTACATCGAAGTTGAAACGCCGATGATGCAGCCCATCGCCGGCGGCGCCGTTGCCAAGCCGTTCGTCACGCATCACAACACGCTCGACATCGACCTTTACCTGCGCATCGCGCCCGAGCTTTACCTCAAGCGCCTCATCGTCGGTGGCCTCGAGCGCGTTTACGAGATCAATCGCAACTTCCGCAACGAAGGCATTTCCACGCGCCACAATCCCGAATTCACCATGCTCGAGTTCTACCAGGCCTACGCCGACTACAAGGACCTGATGGACCTCACCCAGGAGATGCTCTCCTCCGTCGCGCGCGAAGTCACTGGCGGTGTCAAAATCAAGTTCGGCGAGCACGAAATCGACTGGAGCAGCTGGACGCGCCTTTCCATGCGCGAGGCCATCATCAAATTCTGGCCCGAAGCCGCAGGCGCAAAGCCCGAAATGTCCGACTTCTCCAGCGCGCAATCAATGGATGCTCTGGTGAAGCGCCTCAATGCGCACCATCATCCGCATATGCCTTACGATCCGCAGGATTCCGTCGGCAAGACGATCGCCTCGATGTTTGAGACGCTCGCCGAAGAGCACCTCATACAGCCGACCTTCATCTATGACTTCCCGCTCGCCGTCTCGCCGCTTTCGAAAAACAAGCGCGAACCCGAAGAGCGCGCCGAGTGGGTCGAGCGCTTCGAACTCTACATTGGTGGCATGGAAGTAGCGAACGCCTTCTCCGAATTGAACGATCCCGAGGAGCAGCGCCGTCGCTTCGAGCAGCAGCTTACCGAGCGCGCCCGCGGCGACAGCGAAGCCCATCAGATGGACGAGGATTACATCCGTGCCCTCAGTTACGGCATGCCGCCCACCGGAGGCGAAGGCATCGGCATCGATCGCCTCGCGATGCTTCTGACCGGCTCCGAGTCGATCCGCGACGTCATCCTGTTCCCGCTCTTGCGTCCCGGAAAAGCAATCCACCGCAGAGGACACCGAGATCGCGGAGTCTTAGGAGCCGCTTCAGGTTTCGCGTTTCACGCTTTTTCTGAGATCATGCCGAACATAGCGAAACATCTTGTGCAGAATGGCGACATCAATGCGAGGTGGAGCGGGTGAAGCTCGCCAGAGTTACGAAGATCGCACTTCTTATCTTGGTAGTTCCGCTGTGTTTTTTGTTGTCATTCCGTACAGAGGGCTCCCTGTTATCTAGGACACACCGGCCTTTCATCCTTACGCCGGGTTTTTATCTACTAACACTCCTCCACAGACTGGCCGATGGTTCTCAGGTCGCGGCATTTTGGTGGATTGCCCCAATTGTGGATTCATTTTGCTATTGGATAGTCTTTTGGGCACTTCTCACGATCATCTGGAGAAAGCTGGGATACAAACATGACTCGATCGTGAACTAAATCGTATTGCTGCCTTGAGGACCGTTTCGCGAAACGTGAAACTCGAAACGTTGTTTTGAAATCAATACTCGGATAGATCAGCCCAGACCCACCGCCTACCATGAGCCATCGGAGGAAACAAACAATGTTGCAGAATCTCCAATGGCAATCTGTCCTGGCACGTGACTCGCGTTTCGATGGCGCTTTTGTCTACGCCGTGCGCTCTACCGGTATTTACTGCCGTCCTTCGTGCCCGAGCCGTCGCCCCCAACGCAACCGCGTCGAGTTCTTCGCCGACCCC
Source organism: Terriglobia bacterium (assembly GCA_963826275.1). GTDB lineage: Bacteria > Acidobacteriota > Terriglobia > Terriglobales > Acidobacteriaceae > JAJPJE01. The sequence goes on from CAWGWI010000023.1 coordinate 467,785, forward strand.
ACCACCGCCGAGCGCGCTGGATTCCGTGCCTGTCAGCGCTGCCGTCCTGAGACGAACGAAGCCGATCCGGCCACCGCCAAAGTCATCGCCGCCTGCAGGCTCATCGAGTCCGCCGAAGAGCAGCCCTCACTCTCCGATCTCGCAAGCTCCGTCTCGCTCAGCGCGGCGCATCTCTTACGCAGCTTTCAAAGACTTCTGGGCGTCACCCCACGCGAATACGCCGACTCTCTGCGCCTCAAGACCTTCAAGCATGAGTTGAAGGAAAGCGCGAATGTGACTCATGCTCTGTACGCTGCGGGGTACTCGTCATCGAGCCGCGTTTACGAAAAAGCCTCACCACAGTTGGGCATGACCCCGCTCACCTATCGCAATGGCGGCGAAGGACTCGCCATCCGCTACACGATCGGCGAGAGCGACCTCGGCCACGTCCTTCTCGCGGCCACCGACAAGGGCGTCTGCGCCATCAAGCTCGGCGACTCCACCCAACTCATCTCCGATCTCCACCGCGAATTCCCTAACGCCGACATCACTCGTGACGACCGAGATCTCCGCTCCTGGCTCTCGCTCGTACTCAGTCATCTCGCCGGACGCGAGCCCGACCTGCGCCTTCCACTTCACATTCGTTCCACCGCTTTCCAGCGTCAGGTTTGGCAGGCGCTCCAGCAGATTCCCTACGGCTCGACCGCCAGTTATTCTGATGTCGCCAAGTCAATTCGCAAGCCGCGCGCCGTTCGCGCCGTCGCGAATGCTTGCGCCCGCAATCCAGTTTGTTTAGCCATTCCGTGTCATCGTGTCATCCAAAGGAATGGCAACCACGGCGGTTACCGCTGGGGCATCGAGCGCAAGGATGCACTCCTCGCTCGCGAATCCCAATCGGCGGAATCGACCAATAAGAAGGACGAACCACCCAATGAATTTCGCTCTCGACCACGAAACACGCCGCCAGCTCGGTTACCAGCTCATCGACCGCATTAACGCCTACTTCGATTCGCTCCCGGACCGCGCCGTTCAGCTGCCGGCCGGGAAGCGTACCTTCGATCAACTCGGCGACTCCATGCCCGAACTCGGCGCCGATGCCTCACGCATTCTCGACGACATCACCACCGAGCTCATCGACAAGGGATTCCACGTTCCCGCCGCCAACTACTTCGGCCTGATGAATCCTACGCCGACCTATATTGCCGTTCTCGCCGAGGCCCTGGTTGCCGCGCTCAATCCTCAGCTCGCCAGCCTCGCCCGCTCCCAGCTCGCCTCGAAGATCGAAGCCGAGACCGTTCGCTGGATTGGCGAGCGTGTCGGCTGGACCTCCGGACTTTGACGGCACTTTCACCAGTGGTGGCAACGAAGCCAACTTCTCTGCACTGGCAATGGCTCTCGCCACCCACTTCCCTTCCTCTGTCGAAGAAGGTGTCGCTTCCATCGGCGCGCAGCCCGTTCTCTACGCTTCAGCTGAAAGCCATCATTCGCTCGACAAATCCGTCGGCCTGCTTGGACTCGGGCGCCGTGCCCTCCGCCGTATCCCGGTGAACGCCCGCATGCAGCTCGATCCCGTCGCGCTCGAATCCGCAGTCCGCGCAGATCTCGCCGCTGGCCTCAAGCCCTTCTGCATCGTCGGCACCGCCGGCACCACGAACTCTGGCGCCGTCGACGACCTCGTCGCTCTCGCCGAAATCGCCCGCCGTCACCGGCTCTGGTTTCACGTGGACGGAGCCTACGGCGCCGCCGCCATCCTCTCCGATCAGTATCGCGACCTCGTTCGCGGCATCGAACTTTCCGACTCCATCACCATCGATCCGCACAAGTGGCTCGCCATGCCCTTCGCTGCCGGCATCGTTCTCACCCGCGAGCCCGCCAGTCTGCAAAATACCTTCGGCGTCTCGACGCCCTATATGCCCAAGATCGCCGGCGCCACCATGATCGACAACTTCAAGGTCAGCGCTCAGTGGTCGCGTCGCATGAATTCCCTCAAGCTGTGGCTCACGCTAAAAATCCACGGTCGCCGCTCTTACGAAGAACTGATAGATCGACAGCTCCATCTCTCGCGCGCCTTCGCCGAATGGATCCGCCGCTCCGATCAATTCGAGCTCGCGCTCGATCCTCAGCTCACCATCGTCAACTTCCGACTTAAGGGCTCGAGCCTCTCTGAGCCCGAACTCGCCGTCGCCCACGCGCGCCTCTTCGAAGAAATCACGCGCGATGGTCAGCGCTGGATCTCCAGCACTGTCGCCGGTGGCCGCAGCGTCCTGCGCATGATGGTCATCAGCTATCTCACCGAAGAGCGCCATTTGCATGCGCTTGAAGACGCGCTCGTCGCCGCGTCGCAGAAAATTCTTCAGCCTGAGTCCAATTCGGCCTAATGCGATTCTCCGCCGTTTGCTGACCCGGACCCGCATTTCCCCTTTGTTTATCGCCGTTTAACAATGTGCCGTTTCGGGCACCTCACATCCGCTCGTGCGCTCGGTCACAGACCCTTACGGCATGTAACCCGTACAAGCGTAACGAACGCGCATGAGCATAAATATCGGTTTGGACATCGGTGCCGTCAGCCTCAAACTGGCCGCCATGGGAGATTCCGGCGACCAGGAAATGCTGTCTTCGCTCACCTCCCACAACGATACATTCTTCGCCGCGCAGTTCCCTTCCGGCAGCGAGATGGCCGGCCACCCGCTCGTCCTTTCGCATTACCGCCGCATTCACGGAAGTCCCATTCAATCTACTTTCGATCTGCTCCGCGAGTTCTACGAGAAAGTTCCCGAAGAGAGCGTAGAAGGCATTCGCGTCACCGGATCCGGCAGCCAGCTCATCGCCAAGATCCTCGGCATCTATTTTGAAAACGAATTCCGCGCTGTCGCCAAGGGGATGCGCGTCTTCTACCCGGCGTGCGCACCGTCTTCGAAATGGGCGGCGAATCGTCCAAGTACATCCACCTCGACGATACGTCCAGTGAGTCCAAGTACCTCGGCATCGTTGACTACTCCACCAGCGGCGATTGTGCCGCCGGCACCGGTTCCTTCATCGATCAACAGGCGACCCGCCTCTGCTACTCCGTCGAACAAGTTGGACCGACCGCTTGCGAAGCGAGTTGTGCCGCACGCATCGCCGGACGCTGCTCCGTCTTCGCCAAGTCCGACATGATCCATGCCCAGCAGAAGGGCTACTCCACCGGCCAGATTCTCCGCGGACTCTGCGATGCCGTTGCACGCAATTTCAAATCATCGATCGTCAAAGGTCGCCACGTGATTCCACCCGTCGCCTTCATCGGTGGCGTCTCGCAAAACCAGGCAGTTCGCATTGCGATGCAGCAGGCATTCAAGCTGAAAGAAGACGAGCTCTTCGTGCCCGAGTTCCACGCCTGGCTCGGCGCGCTCGGTGCTGCGATGTTCGAATCCGCCGAAACGCGCAAGCGTTCCTTTAAGCGCATTCACCAGCTCAAGCAGCACACCGGCAAGCAATCATTCGCGTGCAGCGAGCCACTCAGCATGGAGCAGGTCACCCTTCTCCGTGACCGCGTCAAAGACGTTTCGCTCCCCGTCAACGGCAGCCGTATCCCCGCGTATCTGGGCATCGACATCGGCTCTGTCTCCACGAATCTCGTCGTCATCGACACTTCTGGCAGTCTGCTGCATGAAATCTACCTCCGCACCCAGGGCCGTCCTGTCGAAGTCGTGCAACGCGGCCTTGCGGAGATCGAAGCCGAACTCGGCGACCGCCTCGAAATCCTCGGCGTAGGAACCACCGGCTCGGGACGTGAACTGATTGGCGAACTCATTGGCGCCGACACCGTCAATGACGAGATCACTGCGCACAAAACCGGCGCCATGCACGTCTCCAACATGCTGGGAATGGAACCGGTCGACACTATCTTCGAAATCGGAGGTCAGGATTCGAAGTTTATCCGCCTCGACAAAGGCGTTGTTGTCGACTTCACCATGAACGAGGCCTGCGCCGCCGGCACCGGATCCTTCCTCGAAGAGCAGGCCGAAAAGCTGGGAATCGCCATCAAAGATGAATTTGCCGAAAAAGCGCTCGCCTCGAAGCAGCCCGCACGCCTCGGCGAACGCTGCACCGTCTTCATGGAGCGCGACGTCACCGCTCTCATGCTCAAGGGCGCTGAAGTTGGCGATCTTTCCGCCGGTCTCGCCTACTCCGTCGCACTGAACTATCTGAATCGCGTCGTTCGAGGCCGCAAGATCGGCAACGTCATCTTCTTCCAGGGAGGCACCGCCTACAACGACGCCGTCGCCGCCGCCTTCTCCCAGATCCTCGGCAAGCGCATCATCGTTCCCCCGCACAATGGCGTCATCGGCGCCATCGGCATGGCGCTCATCGCGCAGGAACGCATGCAGCACGCGCACCAGCCCAGCAAGTTCCGCGGCTACGACATGCAGCGCGTCAACTTCACCACGCGCGAATTCGTCTGCCAGGCCTGCTCGAACTATTGCGACATCAAGGAATTCAACATCGAGGGTCAGAAGAGCTACTGGGGCGATAAGTGCTCCGACAAGTTCCGCAAACGCGCACGCGCCGATCGCAAGCCGGTCATCAACGACCTCATCACCTATCGCGACCAACTACTCGAACAGGTCTTGAAGCCGCCAGTCGACGGCCGTCCCGTCGTCGGTGTTCCTCGCACCATGTTCTTCTACGATCGTTTTCCGTTCTGGTGCGCCTACTTCCAGGAGCTCGGTTTCAACATCGTCATCTCGCCGCAGACCGATCGCGCCATCTCGGTCGCTGGCGATGAACTGGCAATCGCGCAGCCGTGCTACCCGGTGAAGGTCGCACACGGTCACGTCGATCACCTCATCAAGAAGGGTGTCGACTACGTCCTCCTCCCCAACGTGCTCAACATGGAAGCGCCGGAGAGCGTGCAGGATTCGCATCTCTGCCCGTGGAACCAGACATTGCCGTTTGTCATCCGCGCGCTTCCCCAACTCCAGGCCGATAGCGACAAGCTTCTTGCGCCCACTGTCTATTTCCAGTACGGACGCAAGCACGTGGAAAAGTCTCTCGCCGAGTTCGCCGCAAAGCGACTCAACATCTCACGCCGTCAGAATGAACGCGCCGTCACCGCAGCCTATGCTGCGCAAACCGCCTTCAACCAGGCCATTCTGGAAACCGGATCCCAGGCGCTCGACGAACTCACTCGCACCAACGAGCCAGCGCTCGTTCTCATCGGCCGCCCTTACAATATTTACGATCGCAGCATCAATTGCGACATTCCGCGCAAGCTACGTTCGCAATACGGCGTGAATGTGCTTCCGCTCGACTTCCTGCCGCTCGACAGCGAAGACATCTCCACTATCAATTCCAACATGTACTGGAACTCCGGGCGCCGCATCCTCGCCGCCGCGCAGATCACCAAGCGTCATCCCAATCTGCATCTCGTCTATATCTCGAATTTCAAGTGCGGCCCCGACTCCTACATCAAGTCGTTCGTTGACGAAGCCGCCGGAAAGCCTGGCCTCGTGCTTCAATTCGACGGCCACGCCAACGATGCTGGTTTCATCACCCGCTGCGAAGCTTACCTCGACAGTAAAGGATTCCTCCGATGCGTGCCTTCGGCCACCACTGCGTAACTAAGAAGATCAGCCCTGGTAACCCGCTGGCGAACACCATCGTCTATATTCCCGCCATGGCTCAGGGAAGCTCTGAGGCGTTCGCATCTGTTTTCCGATGGCTTGGCGTTGAGGCTTACTCCACTCCTCCCTCCGATGAACGCACTCGCGAGCTCGGCGCCAAGCACACCAATGGCGATGAATGTTACCCGGCAAAAGTCACCATCGGTGACTTTCTCCGCATCATGGAACAACCAGGCTTCGATCCCAAGCGCACCGCCTTCTTCATGCCCACCGCGGAAGGTCCGTGCCGTTTTGGCCAGTACGCGCCCTATCTCCGCCGTGTTCTCGATTCGCTCGGCTACGCCGACATTCGCATCCTTTCCCCCACCAGCCGCAGCGGCTATGACGGAGATGGGTGAAGTGGCCACTCCCTTCATTCGCGCCGGATGGCGAGCTCTCGTCGCGGGCGACACCCTGCGCAAGGCGCTCCACCGCGTCCGCCCATACGAGAACAACGCTGGCTGGGCTGACGCTGCTTACAATCTCTGCCTCAGCGATTTCTGCGACACCATGGAAACCAGCTGCGCCGATGCCGGTTGCCAGCTCGATGCTCTCGTTGAATCAATGAGGCGCAGCCGCGAGCGTTTCCGTCGCGTCTCGGCCTCCTACGATTCTTCCATCCCTCTGATCGGAGTTGTGGGCGAGATTTTCTGCCGTCTCAACAACTTCAGCAACGAAGACCTGATCCGCAAACTGGAAGGTTACGGTGCTGCCTCGTGGCTCAGCGACATCGCCGAATGGATCAGCTACACCAATAGTGAACAGAAACGCCGGCTGCGTCTGCTCGGTAATGGCATCTCGTTCGAAATGCTGAAATCCAAGATCCGCGACCACATCCAGCACTCCGACGAACACGCCTTGCAGGAACCCTTCGCCGAAGACTTCATCGGTTGCGAAGAGCCTCCGGTGGAAGAGATCCTCGAACTCGCGCGCCCATACCTCCCCGACTCCGGCGCTCTAGGCGAGATGGTGCTCAGCGTCGGGAAAGCCGCTTACCTCGCCAAGCACGGAGCAGATGGCGTCATCGATATCAGCCCCTTCACCTGCATGAATGGCATCGTCAGCGAAGCCATCTATCCAAAGCTGAGTAAGGACTTCGGCGGCATTCCCATCCGCAATTTCTATTTCGACGGCACCCAGTCCGACCTCGATCGCGACCTCGGCATCTACATGGAACTGGTTCGCTCTTATAGCGAGAAGAAGCTGTATCAGCGACGCTACCCGTCCTACTTCAACGTCGCCGTCGCCTAAGTGGCCATAAAAGGAAAAGGGAGAGCCGTAGCCCTCCCATCCTGGGTTTCAATATTGCGACCCGACTTTATTTACTTGCTGCCGCCGCTGTTGTCTGCCTGGGCTGAGAATGCCCGCCACTCTTGCTCAGTAAGTTCTTTCTGAACAATCGCGGGGCTCTGGAATTTATCGGCGAATACCGTCTGCATAAGGTTGGAACGATCAACTGCTCGCGGCGTCAACAGCACGGAAGGGACGTTCGAATCTCCATTGCTCAACACCATCTGTGAGGCCGGCTTTCTCCCATTCGCAAGATCCACTGCAACCTCGGCACCCAGTCTCGCCAGCGGCTTCATCGGCTTGTAGATCGACATCGACTGTGTTCCCTTGATGATCCGGACTACGGCTGAAAGGTCAGAATCCTGCCCCGAGATCACCGGGAAGGGTTTCACATTGTTGTCGAGTAGTGCCTGCGCAGCACCCGAAGCGGTATCGTCGTTCGCAGCCACAACTGCCTGGATGTCCTTGGTGACCGCCAGCGCCTTCATCATCTGCATGTACGCTTCGGTTTCGCTCCAGTCCTTCACCCACTGTTCCGATACGATCTTGATCTTTCCGCTGTCGGCCGCCGCTTTCAGAACCTTGATGTGTCCCTGGTAGAATAGCGTCGCGTTGTCGTCCGCGCTCGAGCCTTCCATCAGAACGTAGTTTCCTTGTGGCGCCAGTTTCAGCAGGTATTCGGCCTGCAGTTCACCGATACGCTCGTTGTCATACGACACAAAGAAATCTGGGTGTCCGCCCAGGATCATGCGGTCATAGCAAACTACAGAAACATTGTGTTTGTGGGCGAAAGCGACCAGCTCAGCTGCCTTGTCCCCATCCACTGCGTTCACAACGAGGACCTTCACACCCTTGGTGATCAGCTCTTTGGCTTGGGCCAATTGGACTTCCGGATCGCTCTGCGCATCTCGCGTACTCACAGTGGCGTTCAACTCTCCGGCGCGGATCGTGAACTGTTCCACATCCGTTTGCCAGCGCTCATGGCGGAGATCAGCGATGAGCAATCCAAGTTTAAGACCGCTGTTGGCAGAGCTTTTCGGTGGAGTCTGCGATTGCGCGAACCCGCACATTGCAGCGAGCAGGAAAACAGTTAAGGCCAGGCACTTCGCACGGGCCATGAGGACACTCCTTGGCGACACTACTTCTGTGTCAGCGGCCCGCGAAACATACCAATAGCGGAGTAACCAGACAAGATTACCTTCGGTAGGTGGACCTTTGGTGAGCCCCTTGGGAAACCACGCCGGACGAGGAAGAAAAAGGCCGCCACTGGCGGGCGGCCCGGCAGTATTTAGGCTTGCATCGCCGACTTTTGCCCGCAGAAACGGTCAAAGGTTCGGGTCAGTTCAGCACTCAGATCCCCACTGTCACGATGTTCGATGTCGCTGCGCTGCATCACGTAGACGAGTTTGCCATCCTGTAGAAGGGCGATGCATGGCGATGAGGGCGGATAACCAGTGAAGTATGAACGCGCGTGATCGGTTGCATCACGATCCTGCCCGGCGAAGACCGTGCCAATCGCGTCCGGCAGATTGCTGTGCTGTAGGGCTGCCCGCACTGCTGGCCGCATCCTTCCCGCCGCACACCCGCAAATCGAATTCACCACGATCATGTTGACGCCAGGCCGCTTTAGGAACCGGTCCACATCCTCGGGAAGACGCAATTCTTCAATCCCCAGACCCGTGAGTTCTTCACGCATGGGGATCACCATCAGTTCTGGATACATTCTGTTTCCCACTCCTGTTTGTGTTGGGGGAATGTCCATCATTAATACACTAAAAGCACCGTCGACGGAAAGCCCCATCCGCAGCCTCCTCCCGCCGGGGCTCCTGCTGATAAGATGTCGCTGACTGATGCTCGTGCAGGAACACGTTCCACTTGCCCAATTTACGACCTTCAACGTCGGGGGTCCGGCTCGATTCTTCGCCCCTGCAGTGGCCGAATCGGATGTCCTGCAGGCATTGGAGTTTGTCGCCTCCCATCATCTCCCCCTTTTCGTGCTCGGCGGTGGAAGCAATCTGGTCATCTCCGATCACGGGTTTCCGGGCTTGGTCTTGAAAATCGAGCTCCGCGGGATCACTTCGGAAGCGGCGGGCGAGAGCCGCTTATTCGAAGCGGGTGCGGGTGACGACTGGGACAGCTTCGTCGCGTATACAGTTGACCGCAACTGCGCCGGGCTCGAGTGCCTGAGCGGCATCCCTGGCACCGTTGGCGGAACGCCAGTGCAGAACGTCGGCGCCTACGGACAAGATGTCTCGCAGACCGTCGAGTGTGTTGCCGCCATCGAGATCGAATCCGGCAAGAAGCGATTCTTCTCGAACTCAGATTGTGAGTTTGCCTATCGCACCAGCATCTTCAACACCCGCGCCTACGGGCGCCACATCGTGCTCGGAGTGCGTTATCGTCTTCGTCCTGCAGGAGCACCGACCGTCTCGTATCGCGATCTGGCTGCTTTCTTTGCAGAACGGCCCGCGCCGTCATTATTGGAAACACGCAACGCCGTGCGAGAGATCCGCCATTCCAAGGCCATGCTCATCGTTTCGGGAGAGGACGATTGTCGCAGCGCTGGATCCTTTTTCAAGAATCCGATCGTAGACCGCGCAACCGCCGACTCTGTTTTGCAGTTCGCTGAACAGCGTAGTCTAAGCCTGACCACCTACCCGGCGGCCGACGGACTGGTGAAACTCCCGGCCGCCTGGTTGGTCGAACAGTCTGGATTCGCAAAAGGATTCACCGCCGGAGCGGTTGGCATCTCCCGCCGTCATTCGCTCGCGATCGTCAATCGCGGGGGCGCAACCGCAGCCGACATTGTCCTGCTGAAAAACCAGATCCAGCGCGCTGTCTTCGATCTCTTCGGTATTGAACTGAGGCCCGAACCTGTATTCGTCGGCTTCGAGACCTAATCAAGACGCGCCTCAACGCTGTCAGCCTTCCCAGATCGCGTGCTCCCCTTCCGGACTCAGAGTAGATCTCGACCAGTTCTCCGCAGCAAATGGCACGAGTAAGTCTTGATGACCAGCCAGACAGTGTCCCCTGGGGTCAGCGCTAACGACTGTTGTGCACCCGGAGTAAGGTGAACTTCGAACATCACGCCACAATCGACTCTTGCCACCAGCATCACATCTTTACGCGCAATGGAACTCAATCGCCCTTTCAGAACATTGCGCGCGCTGAGGCCTTCAGGAGCTTTGGTAGCGATCAGGATCTCGCCGGCGCCAATGCCGATCCGCACCAAATCCCCGACCAGGGACCGCCCAAGCGGCGCCTCCAACTCAGGGCCCGGCTCCGAATCAGATTCGACGCAGCACAACATCGTGCCTTGCTTCTCGTGTAGTGCGACGACGCGAGCATCGAGAATGTTCTCCAGTCCCATCCATGCGGCGATCGTTTCCGTTTGGGGTGCGCGAAGAACTTTCAACGGATCCCCTTCGGCGACCACGCTTCCCTGTTCCAGGGCGATGACCCGCTCGCCGAGCGCAAACACTTCGTCGCGACTGTGCGTGACGTAGAGAATCGGGATACGATGCTCCGCATTCCAACCGCGCAAATCCTCGATGATCCCAGCCTTGGTCGCTGGATCAAGCGCCGAAAGTGGTTCATCCAGCAGCAATGCTTTGGGATTGATTACCAGCGCACGTGCCAACGCCACTCGCTGCCGCTCGCCACCGGAAATGTTCCGCGGTCTGCGACTCGCCAGGCTTGCTATGCGGAAGCTTTCAAGAATCGCTGTCACCCGCTGCCGCTTCTCGGCCCCACCAAGTTTGTATAGTCCGTACTCGACGTTCTGCCCGACCGTGAGATGAGGAAACAGCGCAAGACTCTGGAACACGTATCCAAATCCGCGCTGCGACGCAGGAATATTCGTTCGGCTGTTCGATTCAAATATCACCGTCTCGCTGAGTTCGATTTTGCCGCGATCAGGCTTGCTGATGCCCGCCAGGCAATCGAGTACCGTCGTCTTGCCGGAGCCGGAAGGCCCGAACAGCATCGTGATTCCCGGCGGGACTGCGAATTGCACGTCAAGCGTGAATTCAGATGCGGACCCACTCTTCGCGCCGCGCGAAAATGCCTTTCGTATCCCGGCGCGCAAAACCTCTTGATCTTGTGCTAACGCACTGCCTGGTCTCATTTGAATGGATACACCGCCCAGACTCGCCGGTTTAGTGCGTACACCACTGAGAGCACCACGAACGAGAAGATAAGCAACACCAGCGCGGTTTGATTTGCGCCCGCGTACTCCAACGCCTGCACGCGATCGTAGATGTCGATGGAGACCGTGCGCGTCACGCCCGGGATATTTCCGCCGATCATCAATACCACTCCGAATTCGCCGACGGTGTGCGCAAAGCTCAGCACCATTCCTGTGATCACGCCGGGGACGGAGAGCGGCAGAATCACGCGCCAGAATGTGCTCCAGCGCGAGGCCCCCAATGTCGCCGAAGCCGACAGCAGTGCAGGATCGACCGCAGCGAATGACGCTGCAAATGGCTGTACGGCGAATGGCAGGCTGTACAGAATGGAAGCGATTACCAGGCCTTGGAACGAGAAGGCCAGTGTGTGCCCTGTGACGGATTGCCACCAGCGCCCAAACCAGCTATTCCCCCCGAACGCCACCAGCAGATAGAAACCGAGCACCGTTGGCGGAAGCACGAGCGGCATCGATACCAGCGCTTCAACCAGGAACTTCCATTGTCGGCGGCTGAAGGTGATCCAATAAGCTATGGGCAGCCCGATGATCAGCAGCGAGGCTGCCACGATCAGAGCTAAACGTGCGGTCAGTGCAATGGCTTCCCAATTCATCCGGAGCGCCTACAACAGGCGCTTCGATTGTATTCGGAACCTATGCAAGCTTAAATTCTTTTGCTATTGCCTCGGCTTATCCCTTTAGTTTGGCCAACAGATCTTGGGGATGAACCGGCTTGGCCAGGATCTCAAACTCATGTCCCTGGGCGCGCGCGCTCTCCAACAGGTCAGCAGTGGCCGCCTGCCCTGAGAACAGCAGGATTTTGCAGGATGGAAGAAACTTCCGTATATGAATTGCGGCTTCGATGCCGTTCATGTCGGGCATGATGACATCGCTGATTACCAGGTCCGGTTTAACGGCGCGTGCGCGTTCCACCGCGCCTGTTCCCGTGTACACAGCCGCCGCATCGAATCCGTGCTGGTTCAAAATGATTGCGAGGGTATCGGCGATGACTCGCTCATCGTCGACAACTAGCACCTTGGGTTTGACTTGCGTTTGTTCCATGCTCAGCGCTCAATTGGATGCAAGTTTCGGCTACTTTGACACTTACGAACTTCTTTTTTTGTGCTCCTTGCCCATTATAGATAAGTCGACTCGAGTGCCGCCCAAATCCTCAAAACTGTTTCAGTCTTGTGCCCCTCACAACTCCCGGCGTCGCATGCGCATGCGCGCATCGAAAGCACTTCGTACTAGTTCCGTGGGTCGCAGAACTCGCAAACGCGGCGCATTGAATCGAACCCAGTGAGCGTGATGTCTTGCGAAAGATATCCATCCTTGCAGCATTCCGCGGCCAACAAATCGGTGCTGAGATATTTCTTGTTGTCATCGGGAAAAACCGTCGCCACCACCGCTTCATTCCCAAGCTCGTTCTGCACTTTCACGGCTCCAATAAAATTCGCGCCCGACGAGATGCCCACGGCAAGTCCTAATTGACTCGCGAGCTTTTGCGCCATCAGGATGGCGTCACCATCATTCACGCTCACGACTTCGTCTAAGCTCTCCAGATTTACGATCGGGGGAATGAATTCGTCGGAGATGCCTTGTATCCGATGATGCCCAACTTTGCAGCCCGTGGACAGCGTTGGCGATTCTGCGGGTTGCAACGGATGCACGCGAATCACCGGGTTCATCGTCTTTAGAAATCTCGCGACGCCCATAATCGTGCCACCCGTGCCTACCCCTGCCACAAAGGCATCGGGTTTCAGCGACGCCGATTTCAGCTGTCCCCAGATTTCCGGTCCGGTTGTCGTTTCATGAGCACTGACATTCGCCTCACTGGAGAACTGCTGCGGCAGGAATACATCTTTGCGTTCCGCTGCAAGATCCTCTGCCATGCCGATGCTTCCGCTAAAACCGCCTTCTTCACGCGCTACCGGGCGGATCTGTGCTCCCAGCGATCGAATCAGTTCCTTACGCTCGCGACTCATCCACTCCGGCATGAAAATTGTCACCGGATGTCCCAAAGCTCGCCCAATCGCCGCAAAACTGATGCCCGTATTCCCGCTGGTCGCCTCCACAATCGTGTCACCCGGACGAATCGAACCGTTCTGATACGCAGTCCGCAGAATGTGCAGCGCCATGCGATCCTTGATGCTGCCAGTCATATTCAACTGCTCGGACTTTGCATAAAGAACGCGAGTGTGCCCGCGAAATTGATACTCGATCGCTAACAGTGGCGTATTGCCAATAAGGTTGTTGAGCCCACGCAAGCGATGTGCAACGGTTGACGGAACTTCGGTAGATGTAGACATAGGAAAACGATTCAGAGTCTAAGGGATTCAGGACCTCAGCGCAAAAAACACCGGATGCATCTCCTCTGCGCGATGAAACGCGCCATCAATGAAAACCATTCCGATGCCGTCTTCGCGCTGTCCGCAGTCTTGCTACCCCATTTACGCCATGTGAGGTTTGAGTCCCCATCTGGGCCGCGAGAGTTCTCTCTGCCAGCTGCCAGACCCGCTGACCTTCACGATAAGCGGTCTGTTCTCAACTCGTTACATGCTTTCCGGCTCATCTTCCTGTTCTGAAACAGCTTCCCTGGCCAGTTCACACATCACAAAGTTACGTGATGAAACAACATTGCTGAATCGCGCGGAAGAGTTACAATCTCAAATGGAATTGAAAATGATTTTCAACTTCGCCGACATCGGGGTAGCTGCTCTCGCCGACCTGAAAGAAGGTCAGCGAGCCGTCCTGGAGCAACTTGACCTTGCGCCTCGTGTCGCCGATCACCTCATGAATCTCGGTTTCATCCCCGGAGCGGAAGTCGTCGCAGCGCGCAGCGGTCCCGGCGGAGATCCTCGCGTTTACCGTGTCGACGGTATTGAGGTTGCTCTTCGCCGTGACGTTTCCAGCCGGATCGTCGTTCGAGCCCTCACTCATTCGGTACAGTAACGATGGCTCTGTCCACGATAGCGCCGGTCCCCGCAGTTTCTGAAACGCAACCACCCAAAAAGGGATTCCGGACGATCGCCGTGGTAGGACCGCCAAACTCCGGAAAGACCACCCTTTTCAATCGCCTTACTGGCTTGCGCCAGAAAGTGGCCAATTTCCCTGGCGTTACTGTCGAACACCATCTGGGATTCATCCGGGACCAATCGGGGCGCGAGATCGAGTTAGTCGACTTGCCGGGCATCTACAGTCTCTCCCCTCGTTCCGAAGACGAAGTTGTCGCCTTGAAGGTGCTGAACGGCGAAATGCCCGGCCTGGGTCAACCCGATGCGGTCTTTCTGATCCTCGACTCGACTCATCTGGAACGCCACCTCGTGCTGGCGGCCCGCATCATCGCCCTCGGCTTGCCTACGCTCGTCCTGTTGAACATGGCCGACGAGTTGAAAAAACAAGGCGGTCATCTCGATGTTCTTGCCTTGGCCAAGCAGCTCGGCACTCCTGTCGCGCTGGTCAGCGCGACTACCGGCGATGGTATTGAGGCGACCTCCGCGTTTGTCTCCTCTCACTTTGATGTGCCTAGCCCGCTCGCCTTGCCCCTGGTTCAAGACGCCAAGAAGTGCCGCGAATGGGCTTATCAGGTCGGGCACGCCGCTTCTTACCACAAGCCAGTGTCGCCGGTCTGGACCCAACGCCTCGATTCCCTGTTTCTGAACCGCGTCTGGGGTCCCATCATCTTTGCCGTCGTCGTCATGGGAGTCTTCCAGACGATCTTTTCTCTCGGACAGCCGCTCTCGAATGCGCTGCAAGCTCTGCTGGACGTCACCGGCAGACAAGTCGGAGCGCTGTTGCCCGCGGGTTTGCTGCGCTCGCTGATCGTAGATGGAATCTGGAAGGGTACCGGATCGGTGCTGGTATTCTTGCCACAAATTCTGCTGCTCTTCCTCGTGATCGGCATCCTCGAAGATTCCGGCTACCTGGCGCGTGCCGCGGTGATCGCCGATAAAACCATGTCGCGCGTGGGATTAAATGGCAAAGCTTTCATTCCCCTGCTCTCGGCTTATGCCTGCGCGGTACCAGCAATCATGGCAACGCGCACCATCGAGAACAAGCGCGATCGCATCGCCACCATCCTGATAGCCCCATTCATGACGTGCTCGGCACGCTTGCCGGTCTACACCATGATCATCGCCGCATTCCTTCCCAATCGTCCGTTGCTAGGGCGATTCTTCGGAACACGTGCGCTGGCGATGCTGGGCCTTTATATTCTCGGATTCCTGATGGCGGTCTTCACCGCACGTATCCTGAAGTCGTCGGTCCTGAAGAGCAAAGATTCGCCCTTCATCATGGAAATGCCACCCTACCGCTGGCCCACGCTACGGTCGCTTCTTCTGCGCTTATTCGATCGCAGCAAGGCATTCCTCTACCGCGCAGGCACGGTGATTCTTGGGGTCACCATCGTTCTTTGGCTGCTCACGACGTTCCCCATGCATAACGGACAACCGCCCGCGATCCAGGACAGCGCCGTCGCCGCCATGGGCCATGTAATTGAACCGGTAATCCGTCCGCTTGGGTTTGATTGGAAGATCGGCGTCGGCCTGGTGACATCCTTCGCCGCGCGCGAAGTCATCATCGCAACGATGGGAACATTGCATGGTGTCGATCCTCAATCACACGCCTTCGATCTGCAGACAGCTCTGCGTCACGAACTAACTCCGGCGGCTGCCGTCGCGCTGCTAGTCTTCTTTGCATTTGCGATGCAATGTATGTCAACGCTGGCCGTAGTGCGTCGCGAAACCAATGGCTGGAAGTGGCCCGCCGTGCAGTTTGCCTACATGACTCTCGTCGCTTACGCATCAGCATTTGCCGCGTACCACATCGCTCTACTGTTCTAGCCCCACGGGCTTCCAATCTAAAACTGTCATTTCGAGCGAGGGCGCGGATACGCGCCCGAGTCGAGAGACCTCGCGGTTGAGGGAAAGTTCTCGCCCCTACAGCCGCTCTCGTAATTGCTGCACTTCGCGGCTGAGCAGTCCGAGAACCTCGAAACACAATTCCGGATTGCGTGCCAGCGTATCGCGAACCTTGTAGGCATCGACGAAAATGTAGTTTGTTATCTCGATGACCTCAGCGGTGAGGCTGTAGGGCTTCCCGGACATGGTTGCCGGCAGTCCGAGCACCGAGCCCGGCCCCGCCGTCCTCTCCAATGCAGATTTATGTGTCTCCATGGACAAGCGCACGCGGCCGCTCTTGATTACGAAGACTCCCTGACAAATGTCTCCGCGATGAAAAAGAAACGATCCTGGGTCGACGGTACTCTCGGCGCCGATGGCTTCGAGCACGTCGCAAAGATGCGGCGGTGCAGAAAACGGTGTTTCGGAGCTCACAGCGAGCATGGCAGTTGCATGAGTATCGGGCAACCTGAAATCTAACGGTGTGATGTCAGTCACACTCCCATGTGACCATCTAAAACACCCCTGCAAACATCCCTGCTTAAACACCTTCTGCTCAGTAAGAATCAGCGCGCTTCTTGCGCGTGCTCTTCTGCGCAACTCACACTGCCGAAAATGTTTACACGTCACAGACTGTCCGGACATGCGGCTTCTATCTTCAATACAGGCTCAGACCACGCGGTCGACCTCATTGCCGCCACGTGGCTCCGCTTTCGCCGGAGGGCTTTACGAGCACCCGGACTCAGTTCTCACAACAAATTTCATAGCAGTCCAACGGACGAAATGGATTCATGATGAAAAGGTCAAAAGTAACGATTGATGGAAACGAAGCGGCCGCATACGTCGCGCATAAGGTTAACGAAGTCATCGCAATCTATCCGATCACCCCGTCCTCGCCGATGGGCGAATGGTCCGACCAGTGGTCATCTGAAAACAAGCCCAACATCTGGGACACGATTCCCCTCGTAATCGAAATGCAGAGCGAGGGCGGAGCTTCCGGAGCGCTTCACGGCGCTTTGCAATCCGGCTCGCTCGCCACGACGTTCACCTCTGCGCAGGGACTGCTGTTGATGATCCCCAATATGTACAAGATCGCCGGCGAACTTACGCCCACGGTCATGCACGTTGCGGCGCGCTCCCTCGCGGCTCAAGCTCTCTCGATTTTCGGCGATCACCAGGATGTGATGGCCGTGCGCCAGACCGGATGGGCCATGCTCGCCTCGAACTCCGTGCAAGAAGTGATGGACACGGCCCTAATCGCGCAGGCAGCTTCGCTTGAATCGCGCATTCCGTTCGTACACTTCTTCGATGGCTTCCGTACTTCGCACGAAGTGGCTAAGGTTGAGCAGCTCACCAAAGAAGACTTGAAGGCGATGATCTCCGACGAACTGGTGCAGCAGCATCGCGCACGCGCGCTCTCGCCCGATCGCCCGGTACTCCGCGGAACCGCGCAGAATCCTGATGTGTACTTCCAGGCTCGCGAAACCGTGAACCCCTTCTATCTGGCTATCCCCACCATCGTGCAGAACGCGATGGACAAGTTCGCGAAGATCGCCGGACGTCAATACAAGTTGTTCGATTATGTCGGCGCGCCTGATGCCGAGCGCGTCATCATCGTCATGGGATCGGGCGCTGAAGTTGCGCAGGAAGCGGTTGAATATCTCGTCGCCAAAGGCGAGAAGGTCGGCCTGCTCAAAGTTCGCTTGTACCGGCCGTTCTCGGTCGAGCACTTCATTCAGGCGCTGCCCACCAGCACCAAAGCGATCGCCGTTCTTGACCGCACCAAAGAGCCCGGCTCGACCGGCGAACCGCTGTACATGGACGTCGTCACCGCGCTCAGCGAATGCAGCGCGAACAACAGCTTGCCGCTGAAGTCGTTCCCCAAGGTCATCGGCGGCCGCTATGGCCTGTCGTCAAAAGAATTCACACCCGCGATGGTCAAAGGCGTATTCGACGAACTGGCGAAGGGCCGCAGCAAGAATCACTTCACGCTCGGCATCGTCGATGATGTGACCCTCACTAGCATCGACTACGATCCGACGTTCTCGACCGAAGATGCGAAGACGGTTCGCGCCTTGTTCTACGGTCTGGGCGCGGATGGAACCGTAGGCGCCAATAAGAATTCCATCAAGATCATCGGCGAAGACACCGAAAATTATGCGCAGGGCTACTTCGTATACGACTCGAAGAAGTCTGGCTCGCTGACGACTTCGCACCTGCGCTTTGGTCCCAAGCCGATCCGATCGAGCTATCTCATCAGCCGCGCCAGTTTCGTGGCCTGCCACCAGTTCACGTTCCTGGAGCGCATCGACGTACTCAAGAACGCGAAGCCAGGCGCCACGTTCCTGCTTAACAGTCCGTTCGACGCAAACACAGTTTGGGATCACCTGCCACGAGCGGTTCAGAAACAGATCATCGAAAAGCAGTTGAAGTTCTATGTGATCGACGCCTACGAAGTTGCCAAGAAAACAGGCATGGGTGGACGCATCAACACGATCATGCAGACCTGTTTCTTCGCTATAAGCGGCGTGCTTCCACGCGAAGAAGCTATCGACGCCATTAAGAAGTCGATTAAGAAGACCTATGGACGTCGTGGCGAGTCGGTGGTGCAAAAGAACTTTGCAGCCGTTGACAGCACCCTCGCTCATCTCTCAGAAGTGAAGGTTCCGGCAGCCGTCTCCAGCACCTTTGATGTTCGTCCGCCGGTTCCTGTGCAAGCGCCAGAATTCGTACAGAACGTGCTCGCTCCCATCATCCAGGGCGACGGCGATCTGCTTCCGGTCAGCAAGCTTCCCATCGACGGCACCTTCCCCACCGGTACCGCGCAGTGGGAAAAGCGCAACATCGCTCTCGAAATTCCCGACTGGGACGAGCAGCTCTGCATCCAGTGCGGCAAGTGCGTGCTGGTTTGCCCCCACGCCGTGATTCGCGCCAAAGTGTACGAGTCCGATAAGCTAAAGGGCGCCCCCGAGTCATTCAAATCGACAGCCGCCAAGTGGGTCAACTTCAAGAACCAGAAGTACTCACTGCAAGTCGCGCCGGAAGATTGCACCGGATGCGCACTCTGCATTGAAGCCTGCCCCGCGAAGAGCAAGACGGAACCGAAGCACAAGGCCATCAACATGGTCCCGCAAAGCCCGATTCGCGAGCGCGAAGCCGCAAACTGGGATTTCTTCCTCGAACTCCCCGAGACCGATCGTACCGCCCTCAATCTCGGCCAGATCAAAGACGTACAGCTGCTGCAACCGTTGTTCGAGTTCAGCGGCGCCTGCTCCGGTTGCGGCGAAACTCCATACATCAAGCTGATGACGCAACTCTTCGGCGACCGTACTCTCGTCGGCAACGCCACAGGTTGCTCTTCGATCTACGGCGGCAACTTACCCACTACGCCCTACACGTTCAATAAGGACGGACGCGGCGTAACGTGGTCGAACTCTTTGTTCGAAGACAACGCCGAGTTCGGACTTGGTCTGCGTCTAGCTGTCGACAAACAGACCGAGTATGCCCGCGAACTGGTAAAACGCCTTGCCGCTCAGATCGGCGACGATCTCGCTAGTTCGATCCTGACCGCCGATCAGACTGGTGAAGTCGGTATCCGCGAACAGCGCAAGCGCGTTGCTGCTCTGAAAGACAAACTCGCTGGAATCAAGACTCCGGAAGGCAAAGACCTGCTCAGTCTGGCCGATGTGCTGGTCAACAAATCCGTCTGGATCCTGGGCGGCGACGGCTGGGCCTACGACATCGGTTACGGTGGACTCGATCACGTCCTGGCCTCAGGCCGCAACGTGAACATCCTCGTCCTCGATACCGAGGTCTACTCCAACACGGGTGGGCAGATGTCGAAGTCCACTCCTCGTGGCGCAGTCGCGAAGTTCGCCGCCGGCGGCAAGCCGCGCCCGAAGAAAGACCTGGCGCTGATGGCTGTGAACTACGGCAATGTCTACGTAGCTCGCATCGCCATGGGCTCCAGCGACATGCAAACACTGAAGGCATTCAATGAGGCGGAAGCCTACGATGGTCCGTCGCTCATCATTGCCTACAGCCACTGCATCGCTCACGGATATGACCTGGTCCATGGACTCGATCAGCAGAAACTCGCCGTCCAGTCCGGACACTGGCCTCTGTTCCGCTTTAACCCGGTGCTGGCGGCACAAGGCAAGAATCCGTTCACGCTCGATTCCAAAGCGCCGACGATTCCGCTGGAAAAATACATCTACAACGAAACTCGTTACACCATGCTCACGCACAGCAATCCGGAAGTTGCGAAACAATTGCTGATTGAAGCGCAGCACGATGTGGAGCAGCGTTGGAAGATTTACGAAAACATGGTGACCATGTTCGCCAATGGTCACGCCAACGCTGACGACGCGAAAGCAGAACCTGAATTGGCAGCGTCGAAAGGAGCCGAAAACTAAATGGATCTCACAACCAGATATCTCGGACTGAAACTGAAGACTCCTCTCGTGGCCTCGTCGTCCCCTCTCTGTAAAGAGATTTCGACGATCCGTCAGCTTGAAGATGGTGGCGCTTCCGCCATCGTTCTTCACTCACTCTTCGAGGAGCAGATCAATCTCGAAAGCAACGAGCTGGATTATTTCCTGTCTGTCGGCTCCGACGTCTCCGCCGAAGCGCTGGAGATGTTCCCCGACATGACCGCCTACAACATCGGACCGGACGACTACCTCGAGCACATTCGCAAAGCTAAGGCAGCCGTGAAGGTTCCGATCATCGCCAGCCTGAATGGTATTTCCACCGGCGGCTGGATCCGCTATGCGAAAGAGATTCAGCAGGCGGGTGCGGATGCTCTCGAACTGAACATCTACTACTTGCCCACCGATGTCGAATTGACTGGCTCTACAGTGGAGAAAGCTCATTGCGAGCTGGTAACGGCGATCAAGGACAGCATCAGCATCCCGATCGCGGTGAAGCTTGCTCCGTACTTCAGCTCTATGGCGAATATGGCCAAGCAACTGGACGAATCCGGCGCGAACGCTCTGGTCCTCTTCAACCGCTTCTACCAGCCTGACTTCGACCTGGAGCGCCTGGAAGTGGTTCCATCGCTCATTCTCAGCCGTTCCAACGAAGTAAAGCTGCGGCTGCACTGGACGGCAATCCTCTACGACCAGATCAAGGCCGACATCGCGATCACCGGAGGCGTTCACACCGCTGAAGACGTGGTGAAGTGCATGATGGCCGGCGCTAAAGTGTCCATGATGACTTCAGCCATTCTAGAATACGGCCCGCAATATTTTGGTGTGGTTCAGAAAGATCTGGAACGCTGGATGGAAGAACATGAATACGAGTCCGTGAAGCTAATGCAAGGCAGCATGAGCATGCAAAAGGTGAGCAATCCTTCCGCATTCCAACGCGCCAACTACATGAAGGTCCTCAGCTCATATACACTGACACCCGGACCAACAGTTCAGCGGACGCGCTAGAATATGGTTTGCTGTACCCTCCCCGCCGGGGCCACAAGCCCCGGCTTCTCTTTTTAGTGGCCGTTAGTGGCGCGGGCGCCCTCGCCCGCGAGCCTACCGCCTGTCATTCCGAGCGACTGGCCGCAGCGGTTTTCGCGATCCCGCCTTCGGATTGCGCGGCCAGGAGTCGAGGAACCTTGCGTTTCAGATCACGCTGACGAGCACTCATCCCTTCACCATCTCATACCCTTTCTCCCGCCACTCACGTACGCCGCCATCCATCGAGATCACATTGCTGTAACCCATCTTCTGCAGATTGTCCGCCGCAAGCGCCGATCGAAATCCCCCGCCGCAATAGAGGACCAGCGGCGACTTGGTATCCGGCACCTGTTTTTCGATATCGCGCTCGATCACGCCTTTGCCCAGATGAATCGCGCCCGGCAGATGGTCCTTCGCGAACTCGCTCTCCTCGCGTACGTCGATCAGCGTGAACTTCTCACCACTATCCAGCTTCGTCTTGACATCGTCGACCGTAGTCTCACGAACGCGCTTCTTCGCGTCTTCCACAATCTTCAAGAATCGTTCTGAATGCTGCATCGCTTGTCTCCTCAGAAATGCACCAGGCGGATGAACAGCCCGGCAAGTAGTCCTCCGGTCAGCGGTCCGAGCACGGGGATTGCGGCGTATCTCCAGTCGGAATCGCCCTTTCCTGCAATCGGTAGAAAGGTATGTGCGATTCGCGGCCCCAAATCCCGCGCAGGATTGATCGCGTAACCAGTGGTCCCGCCCAGCGAAAGACCAATGCCCCAAACCAGGCTTGAAACAAGGTATGGACCCAGGCCCGCCGCTGGACCGGCTTCCGCGACCGCTCTGGAAAAGATTGCGCCCACAACCAGCACCAGCGCAAACGTTCCAATGATCTCACTCAGCAGATTTGCACCTACGCTGCGAATCGCAGGCGCCGTACAGAAGCACGCTCGTTTCAAATCAACGTCCGCCGTTTCCTTCCAGTGCGGAAAGAAGTGCAGCCACACTAGCGTGGCGCCGACCAACGCGCCCGCCAACTCCGCGGCGAAATAGCTTGGAAGTTTCTGTAAAGTTGCCGGACGTCACTGCCATTCCGACGGTGACCGCCGGATTCAGATATGCATCCGTGCTGCCGCACGCGATTGCCGTAAACACTCCGGCCATCACAGCGAACGCCCATCCGCTCGTGACGACGATCCAGCCAGATCCCTCGGCCTTCGACTTCTTCAGGAGAACATTTGCCACCACTCCATTGCCTAGAAGAATCAGAACGAGCGTGCCCATGAACTCACCAAAAATTGGTGATCGCATATCAGCCTCCCGAAGCCCTTCCTATTTGTCGCGCCCGCACAGCTCAGTCCACCCAGTCGAACGAACGCTCCACGGCTTTCTTCCAAAGCCGGTACTTCTCATCACGTTCGCTTCGCCCCATTTGCGAATTCCACGTTCGGTCAATCGCCCACTGCGCTGTCAATTCTGCCTTGTCGCTGAAAAATCCGGTCGCAAGTCCGGCGGCGTACGCGGCTCCAAGAGCAGTCGTCTCTTTCACTCGCGGCCGCACCACATCGCGAGCCAGGATATCCGCCTGGAACTGCATCAGCAGATCGTTCTCCACCATGCCGCCATCGGTACGCAGAACGCTAATCGGGATTCCCGAATCACGCTCCATTGCTTCCACGACCTCGCGCGTCTGGAACGCCGTCGCTTCCAGAATCGCGCGCGCCAGATGCGCTTTGTTCGCGTACCGTCGTCAGTCCGGTAATCACGCCTCGCGCACTCGTCTTCCAATGCGGCGCGAACAGGCCTGAGAAAGCGGGAACGATATACACGCCGCCGTTATCTTCGACAGTCCGTGCGAGCGACTCGATTTCCGCGCTCGTTCGGATAATTCCGAAGTTGTCGCGCATCCACTGAACGAGTGCCCCCGTGATGGCAACACTTCCCTCGAGAGCATAAATAGCGGCTTCCTCGCCGAATTTATAACCGAGGGTTGTGATCAGCCCACAGCGCGACTGGACAGGTTTGGTACCGGTATTCATCAACAGGAAGCAGCCCGTGCCGTACGTGTTCTTCGCTTCGCCCGCTTCAAAGCATGTCTGACCAACCAGCGCCGCCTGCTGATCACCCAAAATGCCGCCGATCGCAACACTTGCAATGGCATCCAACTTGGCCGTGCCATAGATCTCGCTACTAGATCGAATCTCCGGCAACATCAACCGGGGAATCTCGAAGACGTCCAGCAATTCCTGATCCCATGCAAGCGACCGCAAGTTCATCAACTGTGTGCGGCTGGCGTTAGTCACGTCGGTGATATGAATGCCGCCCATAACGCCGCCCGTGAGATGCCACACCAGGAATGAATCGACAGTACCGAAGAGCAGATCACCACTTGCTGCCCGCTCGCGAACGCCAGCCACGTTGTTGAGAATCCACCGGAGCTTCAGTGCGCTGAAATAGGTCGCCAGCGGCAGTCCGGTTTTTGCGCGAAAGCGATCTGCGCCGCCCTTCGCGGCAAGTTCTTCCACACATTCGGCGACGCGCGTGTCTTGCCAGACCAATGCGTTACTGACCGGCTGCCCAGTTTTTCGATCCCAAACAATCGTCGTCTCGCGCTGATTCGTGATGCCTATCCCGGCGAGGTCGCGCGGCCTCAAACCTGCCTGCTGCATCGCTTCGCCGATCACCTGCTGGGTGCGAAACCATATCTCCTGCGGATCATGCTCAACCCACCCTGGACGTGGATAAATCTGCTCGTGCTCTTTTTGAACCTGGGCAACAATCCTCGCACCCCGGTCGAAGATGATGAACCGGGTGCTCGTAGTTCCCTGGTCGATTGCACCGACGAAATCTGCCATAGAGATTTGCAACTCTCGCTGAAGTGGGCGATCAGCATCATACGGCATCACTTGGGGATCAAGCTCTTAGACTTCAAGAAATCCGCAGCCACCGCTGCAGCATCCCGATGTTCGCCGTCGACCGCATAATTCATCTTTCGCATTTCTTCTTCGCTGATTTTTCCCGCAAGCTCTTCCAGAGCCGTCTTTACCATCGGATATTGCTGAAGCGTCTGCGCACGAACAATGGGCACCGCATCGTAAGGCGGAAAGTAGTGGCGGTCATCTTCAAGGACAACTAAGTCGAGCGCCTGGATCAGACCATCTGTGCTGCTGCCCACAATCAGATCGACTTGATGATTCTTGATCGCGCGATACAGCAGCCCCAGATCCATCGCCAACGGCTGCTGTGCAAAATGAAGATTGTAAGTACGCGCCAGGCCAGGATACCCGTCCGGCCGCTCCATGAATTCGTATCCAAAAGCGGCCCTCCACTGCGACGAATACTTCGCCGCTTCCGACAGTGTGTGGATCTTCAGCCTGCGCGCATCTTCGCCACGAATAATCACCGCGAACGTATTGTTGAAACCGAGCGATGGCATGACGACAAACTGGAAGCGTTGCGTATATCCACTCTTCACCCGCTGGAAAACTTCGGCTTCATCGCCGCTCGGCTTTTCCTTCAGGACGGCGGTTAGCGCCGTCCCCGTGTACTCGGGATAAAGATCGGCGCGCCCGGCCAGCATCGCCTGCTGGCAAACAAACGTCCCCGCAAGATAGAAGCGTCTCTCCACCGGAATTCGAGCCCGGTATTCGACATACTGCGCCATGATCTCGCCAAGCACCGCCTGCTCGGTGAAATTCTTGGACGCCACCACAATTCCGCTGTGATGGTCGGGCATGCAGCCGGCGCACACCATCAGCACGCAGCAAATAGCCGATAACACAGTCTTGAAGTTCATGCGTGGGGAGGAGTCAGCCGACCCTGTATCCATCCGAGAATCAGATCGCTGCCTAGAGCCAGCACTGCCGCGGGAAGTGCGCCCGCGAGTATCAGTTGATTGTTCACCATAGCCAGCCCGCGAAAAATGAACTCACCCAGGCCGCCGGCGCCGATCGCGGCTGCAATGGTTGCAACTCCAACGGAGATCACCGTCGCGGTTCGAACTCCTGCCATGATCACGCCAGCGGCCAGCGGTAGTTCCACCTGAAACAACAATTGCCGACGAGTCAGCCCCATTCCCTCGGCTGCCTCGCGCACTGCGGGATCGACTCCCGTAATTCCCTGGAAAGTATTTCGCACGATCGGCAGCAGCGCGTAGAGCGCGAGCGTAACAATCGCGATCCGGTAGGCGCGTTCGCCCAGCCACGGAGCAGGCAGCAAAAATCCAAACAGCGCCAGGCTCGGAATGGTCTGGATAATATTCGCGCTGCCCAGAATTCCCGGCCGCAGCCTCCGATGCCGCGTCATCAAAATGCCGAGCGGGACTCCGATCACGATCGCCAGCAGCATCGCGATTCCGACCATCCACATGTGCAAGAGCGCAGAGTTCGCAATCTCCGCGGGATGAGCGAGTATGTAGTTCATTGCGTCTTCTTCCCCGTTTCACCCTCACGCTCGAACAGCCCAAACGCCTCCAGGTAAGCCCGCACCTTCGGCTCATCGCTGCTCCTGAATTGGTCTGGTGTATACGTTCCAAGCAGCTTCCCGGATTCCATCAGCCCAATGCGAGTTCCCAGCAGAAGCGCCTCACGGACGTCGTGCGTCACAAGGATGATGGTCTTGTGCAGCTGCTCGCGCATGCGCAGGAAATGTTGCTGCAGTTCGCTTCGACTGAGCGGATCGAGAGCGCCGAACGGCTCGTCCATTAAAAGTATCGGCGGATCAGCCGCCAGCGCCCGCGCGACTCCAACTCGTTGCCGTTGTCCGCCCGAGAGTTGATACGGATAACGATCCGCGAATTGTGCCGGATCGAGATCCACCATACGCAGCATCTCTTCCGTCCGCTCGCGTATCTCCGCCTTGCTCTTTTTTTCGATCTTCAATAACAGGCCAACGTTCTTGGCGACTGTATGGTGCGGAAACAACCCAGCCTCCTGGATCACATACCCAATCCCTCGCCGCAGCTGAATCAGATCCCACTCGGTAGTCGACTTCCCTTCCACGCGCACGTCGCCGCCACTCTGCTGGATCAGTCGATTGATCAGCTTGAGCGAAGTCGTTTTGCCCGACCCGCTTCGTCCCAGCAGTACCAGCGTCTCGCCTCGCTCGACCATCAGGTTCATGTCTCGCAACACTGCTTCGCCATTCGACGGTCGATAGCTCACGTCGCGGAACTCAATCACTGCGTCGGAACAGCGATCATTGGCATTGACAGGGCGATCAGTCATAAGTCGCAAGCTACTTAGAGAATGCCTCCGTACTGAGGGATGCGAAATCGCACTCCAATGTACGCGGATGTGCATCCAGATGGTACGCAAAAGGATGACTTCCCCAGTTTTTCCGGGAAATCAGGCTGCTGGACAGGTATCATGAAAACTACACAGAAATTGCCAGCGGCCCATCTGCTGAGCCCATTCTGCGCCGACAGGGAATCCGATCCAGATTGTCTTTGTGATTTGAAGCCGACGGTCCTTCCCTATCGCGACGTATTTGGAAACTTCAAGACCATGGTCACATTGGAACAGGTGAAAGCGGCGCGCGAACGGATTCATGATTCCGTTTTCGTATCGCCGTGCTCGCATTCGGAGACGTTCTCGCAACTCACCGGCAACGCGGTTTTCCTGAAGCTCGAAAATACGCAGATGACCGGTTCTTACAAAGAGCGCGGGGCTTTAAATAAGATTCTCACCCTCAGTCCCGAAGAGCGCTCTCGCGGACTCATTGCTGCCTCGGCCGGCAATCACGCGCAGGCCGTTTCCTACCACGCCACCAAGCGTCACATCTGTGCGCAGATATGCATGCCCTTGGCGACCCCCCTGAACAAAGTCATGTCGACGCGCCGTTTCGGCGCCGAAGTGGTGCTCTATGGCGCCAATTACGATGAGGCGTGCGACGAAGCTCTGCGCCTTTGTTCGCAGCAAGGCCTGACCTTCATCCATCCCTTCGACGACGAAGCCGTAATTGCCGGACAGGGCACGGTCGCGCTCGAACTACTCGAACAGGTGCCGGATATAGAGATAGTCGTCACTCCTATCGGCGGCGGCGGCTTAATCAGCGGCATGGCTTGCGCGTTGAAAGAGATTAATCCCAAAATTCGCGTCATCGGCGTGCAGACTGCGCGCCTTCCTTCCATGAAAGCTGCGGTCGATTCGAATCAGCACGTGGTCTTGCCCGTCGCCTCAACGCTCGCGGATGGCATCGCCGTTCGTCGCGCAGGTGATCACACGCTCCCGATCGTCCAGAAATATGTCGACGAAATCGTTACCGTCGAAGAAGAAGAAATCGCCAGCGCGATTCTATTGCTGCTGGAGCGCGAGAAGACTCTCGCTGAAGGTGCCGGGGCAGTCGCCGTCGCGGCCCTCGCTCACGGGAAGGTTTCCGGCAAGAACAAAAAGGTCGCCGCAATTGTCTCTGGCGGAAATATCGACGTGCAGATTCTTTCGCGCATCATCGAACGCGGCTTGGCTAAGGACGGCCGTCGCATTCGCCTTCGCATTCATCTTCCCGACTATCCCGGTGCCCTGCACCGCCTTACCGGCGTGTCTCGCAGAGCATCGTGCGAATATCGTCGAGACTTCCTACGACCGTACTTACTTCGGCGTGAACCTTGGCGATACAGCGATCGATCTCACCATGGAAACGCGCGGATCAGACCATGTGGAAGAATTGCTGGCGGCGCTCGAGGCCGAGAACTACATTTTGGAGCGGATACAGTAACCTTTAGCTGAACAGAGTTCCCTGGTTGCGCGCGTGCTGTCGCCTCGATTTCGGCTTCTGGTAGAGTTCCACTCGATTACGTCCGTGCTCTTTCGCCAGATAAAGAGCCTTATCCGCCGCTACTATAACTTCCTGAACAGTTGCTTCTTCTGACGGCGGCTCGGCCACGCCAATGCTGATCGTCACCGTCGTATCTGTTCGATTCCGGAACTTGATAATCTTTCGCTGAGGTGACCGGCGCTCCGGCCGCTCTCGCTTGCTGCGCTCTGGGCCGCGAACGACGAAGCTGCTTTCGGCAATCACGCGGCGCAGTCGCTCAGCTTCCATGATCGCCTCTTCGGCGCGAATTCCCGGATACAGCAGCACAAACTCTTCTCCACCAAAGCGAAAAGCGCGCCCATCGGCGCCTGCGTCCTTCAACTTCGCTGCTACCATCCGCAAGACCTGATCGCCAACGTCGTGTCCAAATGTATCGTTGAACTTCTTGAAATGATCGATATCAACAATCGCGACGGCGTATTGTCCCGACATTCCAGAAATCATCTGGTTGAACGCGCGCCGTCCCGGCAACTTCGTCAGCTCATCCTGATAGGAAATTTGATAAGAAGTCTCTACCACAGCGATGGAGAGAAACAATCCGGCGAGAATGCAATAGGCAGTAGTTCTTCCCGGACTGTGGTTCACAATCGCCGCGAAAACTGCCCAAAGGGACCAGAACAGCGAAATATCTTCCGGAGCTTCCGTAAACCACCAGCGCGCTAGGATCGTTCCTGCGGCGATCACAAAGAGCGCGATGCTGATCTCCGGCATACGGCTGGTGAACCGATGAGCGGCGGCGCTCTCCATCCAGGTGAAGACCGATGGTCCAGGACGACACGCCACGGAAATAATCGCTGCTTGCGCCAGTACCAGGCCGCTCCACCACGCAAAGGCCGAGCGGTCGAACGTCGGATTATCGACCAGCAGCAGGAATCCAAAATTCAGCGGAATCAGCAGCGACACACAGCGGGCCAGGTCGCTTGCCGTGCTTGCGCCTTTCGTGCCCCATCCCAGCAGAACCTGTTCAGCAAGCAACACGAGAATAGCGGCAAGCAGGACTCGATAAAGGCGAAAGCGCAGTGCCAGCGCAACTGCAGCGGCAAGAACAAAGATGGAAAAGAAGCGAAGTGTGGAAGTTGCGACGACCGGCAACAGCCGCGTTTGCAGCAGCAGGAGTGCGACAAGAAAAACGCACCCGCTTGGTACGAACAGATGAAAAAGTACCGATGTATAACGCCGGTTCAAAAGCTACCTTGCTGCTCCAGGGTGGGGATTCTCCTGGCCCTTTCAACCATAGTCCCTCCACTGATTCGCCAAAAGTGCCCGTTGGGATACGACCATGCGGCAGACGTACACTGTCGCAACTGCACCAAGGAGACGGCACGTAAGGTAATAAAAAGCTTCGTTCCCTAAGATTCGCTCATCACCAGCGCGCCGCCTGTCTCAAACAGACTTTCAACCTGGAACTTCGATTCCGCCGCGGCTCTTATACGAACTTCGATTTGCTTCTCCAGTGCCTCGATGCGTTTCGGATCCGTCTTCGGCTGCTGGCCCAATCGCACCAGTGCGGGCAATGCCATCCACCAGAGCAGTTGTTCGAAAAGCTCTTTGTTGAAGTAGCGAACACTCTCGTAGGAATGCACGCCAATTAGCCACGCGACATCAGGATCGTGCAGCCAACTGAACGGAGCTATGGTGGTCTTCGGTTTCTCTCCCGGAGCCCATGCACGATGCGCCAGCAGCGCTTTGATGCGTGCTGCGGCACGCCAGCGATCATCGCCTTCCAGGCCGAGCGATTCAAATATCTCCGCCATCGGAACTCGTAGCCGTAGCGCATCCATTAACATCGCGCCCGAACGATCCGGATTTGCCGGATCGAGATATGCGCCCAGTGCATACATCGCTGCCCAGCCGACAATCGTTTCCCAGATCGCCGCGTTCTTCTCATTGTCACTCGCGAATGGCAGGACTTTATTTGCCTCGCCCACCAGGTCCTCTGGGAACGCTTCGGACAGCTTCGGGATTCGCTGCGCCCCTTCCATCTGGTCGTTGAACAGCCTCAATGCACTCTCAACATCGCCCTTCCACTTCGGGGCCGGAGAAAGTCCGGTAATCTCGCCACCGTCAGCTTCCACGAAATGGCGCGCCTGCTCCAGGAATGCACGTACTCGGTCGGTTAGCTGCGATAGGTGATCGGAGTCAGCCTTCACATCCGAGTTAGCAGTCACGGTAGTTGGTTTCTCCGCCGGTTTCGCCAGCGATTCTGCTATCGACGGATCCAGCACCCAGCGCAGCGAGTCATGCACAGGTTTCAACTGCAGCTCATGGATTGCATCGGCCAAGCTCGAAACACCTCGACCACCCAGCATGTCGCATAGCGCGCCCCACGGATGATTCAGGTCTTCCTGCAAATGGCGCCAGTCCAGAAATACGTGGCACTTATAGGCGCCCAACTCCAGCCGCATACCTTTTTCCGCGAGATCGCGCGCCCGGTGCAAATACTCGAGGCCAGTCACAGAATCGCGGGCGGCGACAAAGTTCGCCGCGTCCCACGAGGCTCCTAACGCGTCTCCGATCGTGCGTTGACGCAGATGTTTATTCCCATCCGGCCGCTTTTCCGCATACGCACTCGAGATACGAATCCAACCTTGCGTATTCGAGTACCGATTGTTGTAAACCACCAGCGCACGCTGATCGCCCAACTGATTCGAATAGGCAAACACGTCTTCGTTTACCTGGCCGGAATCGGTGAAGAAGTCATACAGCAGGAAGTCACGCACCTCTGCGAACAAGGCACGCCGATGGAGTAACGGCGTGATCTCACGCTCGTGTCGGGCCACCAACCACGAATCAGGCTGTTCATCGTGATAGGCCCGGCGATACTCCATGCCATAGCGCTCGGTAAATCCCTCGATCTGTCCATGCCCGAACATCGGCAGTCCCGGCAAGGTCGACATCAGCGTACATACGCCAAAATACTTGTCGCCTTTGCCGAATTGATCGACAGCCGTTCGCTCGTCAGGATTATTCATGAAATTGACGTAGCGCTTCAGGATCTCCGGATCGAACTCGATCGTGTTCTTGATCACGCTCCGGTAGTTCTTGTTCTCCTCGTCGCGCAGCATGTTCATGAACGCGCTGTTGTACACGCGATGCATGCCCAGCGTGCGCACGAAATAGCCTTCGAGCAGCCAGAACGCCTCGGCGAGCAAAAGCGTGCCTGGGACTTCATTTGCTACGCGGTCGACTACTTCGCGCCAAAATTCATTGGGCATCGCGCGATCGAAATCAGGTTTCGTCAGTCCATGTTCCGCGCGGGACGGAATCGCGCCACCTGTTCCCGGAACCGGGAACCATAGTCGCTGGTAGTGCTGCTTGGTCAGCGTCATCGCAGCGTCAAACCGGATAATCGGCGAGAGCCGCGCCACGTGAAGAATGTTCTGAATCACCGCTTCGCGCACTTCCGGCTTCAGATAATTCAGCTGAGCCGTATCGTTCCACGGAAAGCTCGTGCCATCGTTCCCGTGATAGACATAGCGCGTGTCGCCCGACCAGCGATCGACGCGACGGAACACAACCGCCGCATCCGTCCGGTCGTAGTAATGATCTTCAATCTTGATTTCAACTCGCCCATCGCTGGAAACATCCGGTCCATCAAACCGATAAGACGGAAATGGACTATATGGGAGTTGAATGAACCAGTCGGGATGCTCGACCACCCAGCGCGAATCGATGCCCATGTGATTCGGCACCATGTCGCTGCCCATGCGAATTCCGCGCAGCATGGCGCGATCGCGCAGGTTGAGGAACGCGCTCTCGCCTCCGAGATCACTTGCCACAACGTAATCGTCGAGCGAATATGCGGAAGCCGCTGCCTCAGGATTCCCCGTCAACTGCTTGATGCGCTGCGATGCCCGGCTCCGTTCCCACAATCCAATCAGCCACAGCGAGTTGAAGCCGCGCCGCGCCATCAAATCAAGTTCTTCGTCGGGAACCTGGCTCAAGCTATGTATGTGGCGTCGGTACTTCTTCGATAACTGGTCGAGCCATACATACACACTCTTCGCCATCATCACCGTGCGCGGCATCCACTCGGTGTCGGCGCTGAAGCGCTCGTACTCGGGTTCTTTTGTGTTGAAATGCGGAATCGCGGCGACACTGGAATCGCCTTCCAAACCGCCCATCGCACCCTTCGCGCCGTGCGGATGAAAACGCATCCACGTGGCAATCTCTTCTTCTTTGAAGATATCGAGAGCAATCAGTATTCGTTCCAGGAAGTCGCCCAGCACAGCAGCCCACTTTTCGCGCATGAAAGCCAGTTGGCCTTCCAGCGAGTCGGGCGCAGCCAATGCCGGCGCGCGCAGCATTTCAATCAGGTTCTGATTCTCAGGACCGAAGCGCGGGCGAGTTTCGAAGTAGTCCTTCAGACCCGTTGTGATCGACTTATAAGCCGTTTTCTCCGATAGAGCCGTATCGTCGAATAACTCACGGTATTGGCGAAACGCTGGGTTTGCATTGGCCAGCCACAGCATGGTCAGCTCTTCCAGCGCGATTGCCCGATGTGACAGCCCGCCGCTCGAGTGCGCAAGCCACTCTTGCGCACTCTGCTTGCCGCGATAAACCTCAATGGGAGGAAACTGCTCTGTGAAGGCCAGTAGCGCAGTATCGACAGCCTCAGTTCCTAACCGGGACTCATACCACGTGACCGCATCTTCCATGGCACGCGGATCTCGTTGCTGCCGGTAGAGCGCGAGGATAGCGTGCAGCGCCTCGTCGATCAGCCCCATGGCGTTCAGTGCGCCCGGTCGAACCGCCAGTTCCGGATGCTTCTGTACATCCCGCAGGCGGTTCATCTTCTCGGCAAATCTTCGGCTGGCAGCCGGATTTGCAAACAGCACGTTGCCGTTCCAGGAGAAGAATTCTTCTTCGAACTGATATTGATCGCGGACAACGCGAGAGACGTGAAATTCGAACTTAGGAAGGCGACTCTTCATTTTCGAGCGCACTCGATTCTACGTCGAACCACTGCAATGCCTTAAGAACGATAACAGAAGAACTGGTTGAAGTAAGCCCCACACTGGCAGCACTGTATTTCGCACGCGGAAAAGGGTGAGAAGCCATTCCACGCTACCGAGTTGCTCAGCTTAATGGAACTTCAACATCTCGCGCGCGGCATTGTGCCCGGGCGTGCCCATCACCCCGCCTCCCGGATGGGTTCCCGAGCCGCACATGAATAGCCCGCGAATGGGTGTCCGATATCGTGCCCAACCGGACACGGGCCGCAGCATGAACATCTGGTCGATACTCATCTCTCCATGAAAGATGTTGCCGCCGGTCAGGCCGTATTCCCTCTCCAGATCGAGTGGAGTCAGCGTCTGCACATGCTCAACTCCGCTCGAAAACCCGGGCGCGTAGTCGTCGATGATCTCCAGCACCCGTCGCGTGAATGGCTCGCGAAGTTCGTCCCACGTGCCTTCCCGCAGCCGGTAGGGCGCATACTGCAGGAAGATGCCGATGATGTGCTTACCCGCGGGCGCCAGCAAGGGATCGTACTGCGTTGGCGACGTCAGTTCCAACAAGGGTGACTTGGATGGCCGGCCATACTTCGCGTCGTCCCATGCCTTCTCGACATAGTCGATGTCCGGACAAATATGCATGGTCGCCCGATGTTGCGGCCCCAGCGCACCCGGCAGCGCGCGGAAATTGGGAAGCGCGGAAACTGCCAGGTTGATCTTGATCGAAGTTCCTTCGCACCGGTATTTGTGAATCTGATCGAGGAATTCTGCGTCGAGATGGCGCTGGTCGACCAGGCTCAGAAACGTCCTCTTAGGATCAAGATTGCTGGCGATCAGAGATGCATCGAATTCCTCGCCAGACCGCAACACCACTCCCCTGGCGCGTCCATTTTCGATCTTGATCGTCTGGACCTCTGCGTCGGTCCGAATCTCCGCACCCGCAGCTTTGGCCGACGCGGCAATCGCATTGGAGATCGCTCCCATCCCGCCGCGTACAAATCCCCATAGCCCGCGATGACCTGCCACTCCGCCCATGCAGTGATGCAGGAGAATGTACGCGGTGCCCGGCGAGCGTGGTCCGCCATTCGCGCCAATTACGCCGTCAGTAGCCAGTGTAACTTTGATCTCTTCATTCTCGAACCACTCATCCAGAAAGTCCGCGGCACTCTGCGTAAAGATCTTTACCAGTCCAACGATTTCCTTCGCGCTGAGCCCCCGCATCTTTCCCAGCAATTTCAGGTATTCGGGAAGATCCAAAACTCCCTTCGGCGGGAATACTGGCGGCGTCACATGCAGCAAACTCTCCACCACAATCGACAGCCGTTCCAGATGCTCTTCATAGGCTGGATAGACCTCAGCATCGTGTCGGGAAAATTTCGCGATCTCTCCTAAAGTCTTGTTCCGGTCCTGCCACATAAAGAGGTACCGGTTATCAGGGAATGGGGAGAAGAACGCGGGATCCTTCGCGTCGACCTGGTACCCGTACTTTTCCAACTCCAGATCAGCCGTAACTTTGGGCGAGAGCAGGCTGCTCAGGTACGACGCGACGGATACGCGATATCCAGGCCAGACCTCTTCTGTGACGCACGCCCCACCGGGTTGATAGCGCCGCTCCAGCACCAGCACACGCTTGCCGGCTTTCGCCAGGTAAGCCGCCGTGACCAGCCCGTTGTGTCCGCCGCCCACTACGATCGCATCGTATCTCGCTACTTTTCGCGCAGCCGCCGGCGCGCCGCTCATTTGCTCTGTCGTGCTCATTTCGGATTGCCCCCGTTTGCCGCAAATGCTTCCAGTCCGGATTTTAGGTCTCTCGCCAGCAATCGATGAAAAAGATGTTCTCCCGCCTCTCGACGAACTGAAAGCCGCCCAGCTCGGTACGCGCGCGAACTCAGCCCTCTCTGTACTGCCTCGCAGATATCGAGATCTTCCATCTGTATGCGATCGCTGACGGCGACACTCTCCGCGTTCTGTTTTTGCTTCCCCGCCGAAACATCCGTGAAGTAGAAATCAAAGATAACCTTTGTCTTATCGACGGCCATCGGGATCACCAGATTCGTATCCATTACGCCGTGGTAAAGATTGATCATGAAATTGGGATAGATCCAGTAATAGTAAGCTCGATCTCCGGTGCGCGTCGCCGAGACCTGCGCGTCTTCGTCTGACGCACTCATCGGGCTCGACTGCAAACAGAAGCGCTTTCCCGTTCTCGATCGTGTACTCCGCGTAGTCGAGAACGCTGTTCAGACCCTTATGCAGGTACGGTACGTGATATCCGCCGTCGAGATAGTTGTCGACGAACACCTTCCAGTTGCAGTTCAGGGTGTACGCACGCGTTTCAAAAAAGTGGAGCGAGCCGATGTCGAGCGGCGCAACTTGCGAGACCACGTTCCCCAGGGACTCGTGCAAATTCCGTCGCGGATCGAGCGACACGAAGACGAATTGCTCCCAGCTATCGACGGCAATCGGAACCAATCCATTCTCTGCGCGATCGAAATTGCACACGCCGGCAAAATCCGGAGTTCCCTTCAGGCTGCCATCCAATCCATAACTCCAGCCGTGATACGGACAGCGGAACAATTGCGCCGTCCCGCAAGGCTGCGCCACAACCGCCGCCGCATGATGCCGGCAAACATTAAAGAATGCCCTGAGCTTTCCATCAGCCCCACGCACTACCACCACCGGTTCGCCTGCAACCCGCACCGCGACGTACTGCCCGGGCTGCGCAACCTGTTCAGCGCGCCCCACGCACTGCCAATTTGCGCCGAGAACAGCGCGTCGCTCCAACTCCGCAATTCGCTGATCCGTATACCAGGGCGCCGGTATCGTCGACGCCTCCTCCAGCGGAAGCTGATCGTTGTACTGGCTCAGCACGTGCTGTATCGACTGATCCAAACGCGCTCCGAAGATGATTGCTGGCTCGGCGGCGAGTGTAAATGATTTGGACGGGAATGTCTTGGGTAGTGCCTGAAATGACCCGCCTGAAACTGAAAACCCCCGCTCTTGCGAACGGGGGCTGTGCCAAAGCAGACTGACGTCTGTTTTACAACGACACTCTCGCGCCTCTTCTGGCAGCCGCGATCACCGGCTGTATGTGGGCGTTCTTCAGATAAGTGTCGACACTTGCGGCGGCCTTACGGCCCTCGGCGATGGCCCATACCACGAGCGACTGTCCGCGGCGCATATCCCCCGCAGCGAACACGCCCGGAACAGAAGTCGCGTACTGATCGTCGGTCGCCACGTTCCCGCGTGGATCGACCACCACACCGAACTGTTCGAGCATGCCGTTACGCACCGGACCCGTGAATCCCATCGCCAGCAGCACGAGATCCGCAGCCAGCGTGAACTCGGTTCCCGGAATCGGTTCGAACTTCGGAGGTGGTCCCACGCGAATTCCGTGCAGCTGTTTCACATTGCCGTGCTCGTCGCCGGTAAACTTCTGCGTGGCGATGCTCCAGTCGCGCACTCCACCTTCTTCATGCGAACTTTCCACGCGCAGCTGCATCGGCCACAGCGGCCACGGCGTCTGCGCAGCACGATCCTGCGGCGGCATCGGCATAATCTCGAACTGATGAATCGAGAGCGCCTTCTGTCGATGGCTCGTCCCCAGGCAATCTGCACCCGTGTCGCCACCGCCGATGATCACTACGTGCTTGCCCGTGGCAAGAATGCCCAATGCATCAGGAACCGAATCGCCTTCGCAGCGCCGATTCTGTTGCGGCAGGAATTCCATCGCGAAGTGAATGCCCTTCAACTCGCGTCCCGGCACCGGCAGATCGCGCGGCTGCTCCGATCCACCCGCCAGCAGGATCGCGTCATACTCGTGCTGCAAATCTTCCACTGGCAGCGTCTTTCCGACATGAGCCTTGGTCACGAACCGAATGCCCTCTGCCGACAACTGCTTCAGGCGCCGATCCAGAACACCTTTGTCGAGCTTGAAATTCGGAATCCCATAGCGCAGCAGTCCGCCGATGCGATCGGCTTTCTCGTACACGGTGACCCAATGGCCGGCGCGATTCAGTTGCTGAGCAGCCGCCAATCCCGCAGGACCCGAGCCCACCACCGCAACCTTTTTCCCCGTGCGGAACTTCGGCGGTTCGGGCTTGATCCAGCCTTCATCGAAGCCACGATCCACTATGTTCTTTTCAATGTTCTTGATCGTCACCGGAGGCGCATTGATGCCCAGCACGCAAGCGGCCTCGCAAGGCGCCGGACAGATTCGTCCAGTGAAGTCCGGGAAGTTATTCGTGGCGTGCAACCGACGCACCGCGTCCTTCCAGCGGCCCTGATACACCAGATCATTCCAGTCAGGAATGATGTTGTTCACCGGACATCCGTTGTGGCAGAACGGCACGCCGCAATCCATGCAACGTGCGCCCTGCGCCTTCAGCTTGTCTTCCGGAAAGTCCTGGTAAATCTCGAACCAGTCGTTCACGCGCTGGGCTACGGGGCGGCGCTGCGGCAACTCGCGATCAAACTCCATGAAGCCGGTCGGCTTACCCATGGTGCACCTGCCCAACTGCCATGGCCATCGTGACCGTGGCGGCCCCAGGAACGTAAGCGCTCTCGGCGCGGCCTACTCCCAGCACTCGCTTGTACTCGTGCGGGAATATCTTGATGAAGCGTGGAAGCATGTCGTCCCAGTTCTCCAGAATCCACTTCGCCCGCGGGCTGTCGGTGAATTCGTAATGTCTCTTCACGAGATCGCGAATGATGTCTGCATCCTTCGTCTCGATAATCGGTTCCAGGTCCACCGACGCCAGGTTGCAGCGCTTCTCGGTGAAGTCGCCCTTTTCGTCGAAGACGTAGGCAATACCGCCGCTCATGCCGGCGGCGAAGTTACGTCCGCACGAGCCGAGCACAACCACCAGGCCGTTCGTCATGTATTCGCAACCGTGATCACCGACTCCCTCGACCACCGCCGTCGCGCCCGAATTGCGCACCGCGAAGCGCTCACCGGCAACGCCGTTGAAGAACGCCTCGCCGCTGGTAGCGCCGTACAGAACAACGTTTCCGATCAGAATGTTTTCTTCCGGCTTGAACGTCGAACTCTTCGGCGGATACACAACGATCTTGCCGCCCGACAATCCCTTGCCGACGTAATCGTTGGCATCGCCCTCGAGCGTCAGCGTGACGCCCTTCGCCAGAAACGCTCCAAAGCTCTGCCCCGCGGAGCCATCGAACTTGAACCGAATGCTGTCGTCCGGCAGCCCCGGCGATCCATAGCGCCGCGCAATCTCGCCGCTCAGCATCGCTCCTACAGTCCGATGTACGTTGCGGATCGGGAACGTCGCTTCGACCGGCGTCCGGTACTCCAGCGCGCCCTTGCCAGTCTGAATCAGTTGATGATCCAGTGCCTGCTCCAGGCCGTGATCCTGTTTGGTCACGCAATGCCGTGCAACACGCGCCGGCAGCACCGGGCTATATAGGATCGCGGAAAAATCCAGTCCGCTGGCCTTCCAGTGATCCGCCGCAGCTTGCGCGTCGAGCATCTCCACGCGTCCAACCATCTCGTCGAACTTGCGGAAGCCCATCTGCGCCATGTATTCGCGCACCTGCTCGGCAATGAAGAAGAAGAAATTGATCACGTGCTCGGGCTGGCCCTGAAAGCGTTTGCGCAACTCCGGATCCTGCGTCGCAATTCCCACCGGACACGTGTTCAGGTGGCACTTGCGCATCATGATGCACCCCATCGCGATCAGCGGCGTCGTCGCAAAGCCGAATTCCTCTGCGCCGAGCAAAGCCGCGATCGTCACGTCACGCCCGGTCTGCAGCTTGCCGTCTGTCTGAACTCTGATTCGACTTCGCAGATCGTTCAGCAACAGCACCTGCTGCGTCTCCGCCAGTCCGAGTTCCCATGGAATTCCCGCGTGCTTGATCGAACTCAGCGGCGATGCTCCTGTGCCGCCGCTGTCGCCGCTGATCAGCACCACGTCCGCATGCGCCTTCGATACTCCGGCAGCGACCGTTCCCACTCCGACTTCGGCAACCAGCTTCACGGCAATCCGCGCCCGCGAATTCACATTCTTCAGGTCGTAGATCAGCTGCGCCAGATCTTCAATCGAGTAGATGTCATGGTGCGGAGGGGGCGAAACCAATCCCACGCCTGGGATCGAATGCCGCAGGCGCGCAATCACGTCGTCCACTTTGTGCCCGGGCAGCTGTCCGCCCTCGCCGGGCTTCGCTCCTTGCGCCATCTTGATCTGCAACTCGTCTGCATTGATCAGATAATTTGTTGTCACGCCAAAGCGCGCCGATGCAACTTGCTTAACTGCGCTACGCCGAAGATCGCCATTCGCATCAGGCTTAAAGCGCGCTTCGTCTTCGCCGCCCTCACCGGTATTGGACTTGCCGCCAATGCGGTTCATCGCGATCGCCAGACGTCTCGTGCGCCTCCTTGCTGATCGACCCGAAACGACATCGCGCCCGTGGTGAAGCGCTTCACGATCTCCTTCGCTGGCTCGACTTCATCGATAGGCACCGGCTTATCGGACTTCTTGATCTTCATCAGCCCGCGCAGCGTACACAGATTGCGGTTCTGGTTATCGATCAGGTCCGTGTATTCCTTGAAGGTCTTCGGATTCGACTGCCGCACCGCATGTTGCAGCTTGCTGATCGTCTCCGGATTCAGCAGGTGATACTCGCCATCCCTGCGGTAGTGATACGCACCGCCGACCGCGAGATCGGTCTCATAATCCGTCTTGCTCTGATACGCATGCTCGTGCCGCAACTGCGCCTCGCGCGCCAGCACTCCCAGCGTCACGCCTTCAATGCGCGACGTCGTTCCAGCAAAGTACGCATCCACCAGATCCTTGTTCAGGCCAATCGCCTCGAACACCTGCGCGCCGCGATAGCTCTGCAGCGTCGAGATGCCCATCTTCGAGAAGGTCTTAAGCAATCCCTTGTTGATCGCCTTGACGAAGTTCTTGACCGCCTTCTCGGGATTCACGCCGCTCGGCAGATATCCGCGCCACGCGCGCTCTTCGAGCGTCTCGATCGCCAGGTACGGATTCACCGCGCTCGCGCCATATCCGATCAGCAGCGCGAAGTGCATCACCTCACGCGGTTCGCCGGACTCGATGATCAGCGCCACCTGCGTGCGCGTCTCTTCGCGGACCAGCAGGTTGTGCACCGCTGCCAGCGCCAGCAGGCTAGGAATCGGAGCGTACTGCTTATCCACCCCGCGATCGGAAAGAATCAACAACGTATAGCCGGACTTCACCGCCAGCGACGCCCTCTGGCACAGCTCTTCCAGCGCGCGCTTCAGCCCTTCTTCGCCTTCCTGCGCGCGGAACAGCGCTGGCAATGTCGTGGCGAGCAAATCGCCCGCCGACACGCGGCGCAGCTTCTCCAGGTCGCGATTCGACAGAATCGGCTGCGGCAGCTTCAGCGTGTGGCAATTCTCGCGGCGTCTCTTCCAGGATGTTGCGCTCGGTTCCGATATAGCTGATGAGCGACATCACCATCTCTTCGCGAATCGGATCGATCGGCGGATTCGTAACCTGCGCGAACAACTGCTTGAAGTAGTTGAAGAGCAACTGCGGCCGATCAGACAGGCATGCCAGCGGCGTATCCGTGCCCATCGAACCAATCGGCTCTTCGCCATTCTTCGCCATCGGCTCGAGGATCATCTTCAGATCCTCTTCCGTGTATCCGAACGCGCGCTGCCGGCTCAGAATCGTGTGCTGATCCGAACCGTGTACGCGGTTCGGCTCCGGCAACTGATCCATCGTGATCTGATTTTCCGCGAGCCACTCCGCATACGGCTGCCGCGAAGACAGCCGCTGCTTGATCTCCTTGTCGGAGATGATCCGCCCTTCGACGGTGTCGACCAGGAACATCTTGCCCGGGCTGAAGACGCCCTTTCCTTTTCACCTGGTCGGCGGGAACATCGAGCACTCCCGCCTCGGATGCCGCCACCACGATGTCATCATGCGTGACGATGTAACGTCCCGGCCGCAGTCCGTTGCGATCGAGCGTCGCGCCGATCACGCGTCCATCGGTGAACGCAATCGCCGCCGGACCATCCCACGGCTCCATCAGCGAAGCGTGATACTCGTAGAACGCCCGCTTCTCCGGCTTGATATGCGGATTGCCCGCCCATGCCTCCGGAATCAGCATGGCCATCACGTGCGGCAAGCTGCGCCCAGACTGCACCAGCAACTCCACAGCATTGTCGAAGCTGGCGGAATCGCTCCCGCCCGGCGTCACGATCGGAAACAGCTTGTCGGATGTCCTCGCCAAACAGCGGCGACGACAGGATCGACTGGCGCGCATTCATCCAGTTCACGTTGCCGCGAACCGTGTTGATTTCACCGTTGTGCGCAATGTAGCGATAGGGATGCGCCAGCTTCCAGCTCGGAAATGTATTTGTCGAGAAACGCTGGTGAACCAGGCAGAGAGCGCTGGTCGCGTCAGGATCGGAGAGATCGCCGTAGAAGTTACAGATCTGCGGCGCTAGCAGCAGGCCTTTGTAGATGATGGTGCGACACGAGAGCGACGGAAGATAGAACATGTCCTTGTCTTCCACATCGGACTCGGCCGCCTCAGTCTCCGTCCGCTTGCGCACGATGTACAGCTTGCGCTCGAACTCGTCCTCTCCCATCTCTTCCGGACAGGAAATAAAAATCTGCTCGATGTAGGGCTGCGAACGGC
Source organism: Terriglobia bacterium (assembly GCA_963826275.1). Classification (GTDB taxonomy): domain Bacteria; phylum Acidobacteriota; class Terriglobia; order Terriglobales; family Acidobacteriaceae; genus JAJPJE01. The sequence continues at coordinate 509,641 of CAWGWI010000023.1, forward strand.
GCGCCTCGCGGCCAATCGCATCACCGTTGACCGGCGTATCCCGCCAGCCCAGAACCTTCAGACCTTCTTCCGCGGCAATTCGTTCCAGGATGCCTTCGCACTGCAACCGCTGGTGCTTCTCAACCGGAAGGAAGACCATCCCCACAGCGTACTTGCCCGGTTGCGGTAGTTCGAAACCCAGCGCGGCGCATTCACGCGCAAAAAACTTATGCGGAATCTGTATCAGCACACCGGCGCCGTCGCCGGTTTCCGGATCGCAGCCACACGCTCCGCGATGGGTGAGGTTCATCAGCACCTCAATCCCTTTGCGGATGATCTCGTGGCTCTTTTCTCCACGCACGCTCGCGACGAATCCCATTCCGCAAGCGTCGTGCTCATTGCGGGGATCGTACAGTCCCTGAGCCGGCGGCAAACCAGAATATGTAGTGGCCCTTGGCATCCTTACTCTCTTTTCCAGAAACTAGGTCCAGTGCGGAAAATCGAAGATCTGAGAGTTGTTTTAAGCACGCGGAAACCATTCCCGCGATAGACCCACCCTGATCTGCGCAGAGAGGCACAGAAAGGGACACTTCGACCAGCGCACTAGTACTCAATAAGTACTGTGTTATGAATGCAAAGTACAATCGAGATTTTTGATCTCCTGCATCGGTAATTTTGAGTGGATAACCCGGCATTTTCCCGCGCGAACTCAGCCCCTGTTGGAGCCTGCATCCTGATCGTGTTAGGCTCTTCCGGAATCGAGCTTCGACCCTAAATCCTTCATGCACAACATCGCTTCGCAGGTTGATCTTCAATCGGCAGCTCGGCAGGTAATGGAGGAACACGGTTTTCAACCGGACTTTCCTCCCCAAGTCAACGACCAGCTTTCACAAATCCTTAGCAATTCCAACGTTCATCCTGACCCCGGGTTTCGGGACCTCCGCTCTCTTCTCTGGTCTTCCATCGACAACGACACTTCTCGCGATCTCGATCAGGTCGAAGTCGCCGAGCGTCTTCCTGGGGGCGGCATCAAGGTGCTGGTGGGAATTGCTGATGTCGACTGGCTCGTGCCCAAGGCCACGCCCATCGACCTGCACGCGGCCGCGGAAGGCACGACGGTCTATACCGGCGTCGAGAATTTTTCCATGCTGCCCGAGCAGCTTTCCACCGGGCTCACTTCACTTCTGGAAAACGAAGATCGTCGCGCGATCGTCATCGAATTCGTCGTCGACGCCGACGGCGGCCTCTCGGCATTCGAACTGTATCCCGCCTTGCTTCACAATCGCGCTCAGCTCACCTACAACGCGGTAGGCGCCTGGCTTGGAAATGGCGGTGCCGCTCCTCCCAAGGTCGCGGCTTCCACTGAATTGCAAGCCCAACTGCGACTGCAGGACGAATGCGCCCAGCTATTGAAGAAAGCTCGCGAGCGTCGCGGCGCCTTGAACATCGACACCATCGAAGTCCGGCCGCTGCTCGTCGATCAGAAGATCGTCAACCTCGTTCAGGACGCCAAGAATCGCGCCACCGATCTGATCGAAGACTTTATGATCGCCGCCAACGAGACTGTGGCCAAGAAACTCGATTCAGTGTCTTCCATCCGCCGCATCGTGAAGACCCCCGAGCGCTGGGACCGCATTGTGGCGCTTGCCGCTGCTCACGGCGGCAATCTGCCGGCACAACCAGACCCCAAGGCTCTCAATGACTTTCTTCTGAAGCGAAAAGCCGTCGATCCGGACCATTTCCCCGACGTGTCGCTCACCGTCATCAAGCTGATGGGCCCGGGAGAGTACGTTTTGGAGCGTCCGGGCGATCCTGATCAGGGCCACTTCGGACTCGCCGTACAGGATTACACTCATTCCACTGCTCCCAATCGTCGTTATGCCGATTTGGTGACACAACGGATCATCAAGGCCACGCTGGCCGCGAACTCGCCCGCTTATTCCGATGCGGAACTTGCAGACGTCGCGCGCGTTTGCACTTTAAAGGAAGACGCAGCGCGAAAAGTCGAGCGCGAGATGCGCAAGCGCATCGCCGCCGTCGCCATGAGCGATAAGATCGGCCAGACTTTCGACGCGATTGTCACCGGAGTGAATGAGCACGGCAGTTTCGTCCGTGTGTTGCAACCGCACGTTGAAGGCATGCTGGTGCAGGGCAAGCAGGGACTCGATGTGGGGGATCGTCTAAGAGTTAAGCTGGTGCGTACCGATGCACATCGCGGTTACATCGATTTCGCGCGCGCAACCTAGGACCGGCAGGTCCACTGGGAGGTAGTTTTGCTGATCGGAATCCTCAGGGAAAGTAACGCCGGCGAGACTCGCGTCGCACTCTTGCCCGACGCGGTCAAGAACCTTAAATCGCAAGGTGTCGACGTCACGGTCGAAAGCGATTGCGGGCTTCATGCTGGCGCCTCCAACGATGACTACGCCAAGATCGGCGCAACCGTCTCCACCGACCGTGGCTCTCTACTCTCCTCTGCTGACGTGATCCCCGTGGTGAACTGTCCGCCTGCTGCCGATCTTGATCTGCTGAAGAAAGGCGCAGTAGTCACTGGCTTCCTTCGCCCGCTTGACGATCCTGCGGCCCTGCGCCCAGCCATTCAGCGCGGTGCAACTCTGTTCTCCATGGAACTGGTTCCTCGCATCACCCGCGCCCAAGCAATGGACGCGCTCTCCTCCATGGCTACTGTCGCCGGGTACAAAGCTGCGCTTATGGCTGCCGATAATCTCCCGCGCATGTTCCCTCTGCTGATGACCGCTGCGGGAACGGTTCCTCCCGCTAAGGTATTCGTCATTGGCGCCGGTGTGGCTGGCTTGCAAGCCATTGCCACCGCTCGCCGCCTCGGAGCTGTTGTCAGCGCCTACGACGTGCGCGCTGCCGCAGGTGAGCAAGTTAAGTCTCTTGGTGCGATCTTCCTCGAAGTCGATCTTGGAGGCATTCAAACCGAAGACAAAGGCGGCTACGCCAAGGAACTCACCGAAGAAGCTCTAAACCGAGGGCGCGATCTGATTGCCAAAACCGCAACAACCTCCGACGTGATCATCACCACCGCGCAAGTCCCCGGCCGCCGCGCCCCGTTGCTCGTGCGACGCGATGCCGTCGAGAACATGCGCCGCGGCTCGGTGATCATCGACCTGGCGGCTCCCGGCGGCGGAAATTGCGAACTCACGCAGCCCGGCGAAACCATCGACCACAATGGTGTCACCATTTTCGCGCCGATGAACTTACCGGCTACGATTCCTGTTCACGCCAGCCAGCTCTATTCCAAGAACATGACGAACTTCTTGCAGGTGCTGGTGAAAAAAGGTCAGCTCACGATAGACATGAACGACGAGATCGTAAAAGGTTCGTGCGTCGCCTATCAAGGTGAGGTTGTGAACGAGCGCGTTGCGGCTGTCCTTCAGGCAGCAACCGCGCGCTAACAGTTCCTGTGCAGTTCAACGAGAAGGAGTGCGAATGCCACCTGATTTCATCTCTAACGTTTACGTTTTCATTCTCGCGGGATTTTGCGGCGTCGAGCTCATCAAACGTGTATCGCCGCTTCTGCACACGCCGCTGATGTCACTGACCAACGCGCTCGATGCCATCGTAGTGGTCGCCGCTATCATCATCACCGGGCGGCATGAGACGCCGCTGACAACCGTACTGGGCGCCATCGCCATCGCCGCTTCGTTCAGCAACATGGTCGGCGGGTTCTTTATCACCGACCGCATGCTGCGCATGTTCAAGTCAGGCAAGGCGAAGCAATCATGAACGTCGCCGCTATTCAGCAGTATCTCGACTTCGCCTACGTCGCAGCCATTGTTCTTTTCATTCTTTCGCTTAAGTGGCTGAGCTCGCCGAAGACAGCACGGTGGGGTGTACTCGCCGGGGAAATCGGTGCGGCACTCGCGGTCGCCGCAACCTTATTGAATCCCGAGCTCACCGAGTACAAGTGGATCATCATCCCGCTCATCATCGGCGCGGCGGTCGGCATTCCTCTGGGCATGGTGAAGATGACCGCGGTTCCCCAGCGAACCGCCCTGAGCCACTCCTTCGGCGCGGCTTCGGCCGCCATGATAGGAATCGCCGAATATTACGCCAGCGCTCCGCATGTCAACCGCTTTCAGATGGGTGAGATCGGCCTTGAAGTCATCATCGGCTCGCTCACCTTTACCGGCAGCCTGATCGCCGCCGGCAAGCTGCAGGAGATCTTGCCGCAGCGCCCCATCGTCTATAGAGGACAAAATATTGTGAGCCTCGCCGTGCTTGGCTCGGCATTGTTGCTCGCAATCTTGATGGTCATCAATCCGGCTCAGATATGGCTATTTCCCGTGATGGTCATCGTTGCGCTGATCTTTGGAATCCTGCTGGTCACTCCGATCGGCGGCGCCGACATGCCCACGGTGATTTCGCTGTTGAACTCGTACGCCGGATTTTCTGCCGCTCTGCTCGGATTCGTTCTGAACAGCAAAGTCCTGATCGTCGCGGGCGCGCTTGACGGCTCTTCCGGTTTTATTCTGTCCGTCATCATGTGTAAAGCCATGAACCGTTCGTTCACCAACGTTCTGTTCGGAGCCTTCGGCCAGGTCACAACGTCGGCCGCGGCTGTGAAGGAAGAACGGCCCGTGCGCAGCGCTTCGCCTGAAGATGCCGCAGGGATTTTGGGGGCCGCGAGTAAGGTCGTCATCGTCCCTGGATATGGCATGGCCGTCGCCCAGGCACAGCACAAAGTCCGCGAGCTCTACGACGTGCTCACCAAGCGCGGAATCGATGTGGAGTTCGCCATTCATCCTGTCGCCGGCCGCATGCCCGGCCACATGAACGTGCTCCTCGCCGAAGCCAACGTGCCTTACGATCACCTGAAAGAGATGGATGAAATCAACGGCGACTTCCCGCAAACGGATGTGGCGCTGGTCATCGGCGCGAACGACGTGACTAATCCGGCGGCCAAGACCGACAAATCAAGCCCGATTTACGGAATGCCCGTGCTCGACGTCGAGAAGGCGCACACCACGATGGTGATCAAGCGCAGCATGAACCCGGGCTTTGCCGGCATCGATAACCCGCTGTATTACCTGGACAACACGTTGATGCTGTTCGGTGACGCGAAAGCTTTCGTCACGAACATTGTGAAAGAACTTTCAAACTCACAGCTGAGGGCTGCTAGTGACCCATTCTTCCGAGGGGTCAGGAATGTGGCCATCACCAAGTGATGCAATATATTACATCAATATTAATATCTGATGCTAATTAAGGTATCAGTTGACATTTGTCTTGATACATAATAATGTATCAAACGTGATAAATGATTCACTAAAGGGTATCAATAAACCTCTACGACAGAAGGCACTTCCCGCCGAGATGCGCCGCGCCCTAATCGAGGCGCGCCGGATGCGTGGCTGGAGTCAGCGGGACTTGGCAGGTCGGCTCGGCATCGGCCAGAGGCACATCTCGGGCATCGAATCCGGCAAGATCGTGCCGCGCTACGACACGCTTCTTGAGATCGTCCGCACACTCGACCGGGACCTCATCATGGTTCCCCGCGCGCTGGTGCCAATCGTACAGTCGCTCGTCCGGGACCACCTGAAGGATCAGCCGGGAGAAGGAGAAGAACGGCCTCTCTATGCCGCTGACCGCGACGAAGGCAATTCCCAGGAGCCGCGCGATGAGGTTTGACCCAAAGAAACTTAATTCGCTTTCGGTGCGCCTGTATGGAAAACGGATTGGAGTCATAACTCGCCTCGCGGGCGACCGACAGCTCTTTGCGTTCGAGCAGGACTATATCGACGATCCTCAGCGCGCAACCCTGAGTCTCTCATTTAAGGGCAGCACAGGTGGGCTCGTAACAAATTTCCATCCTGTGGGACGGCGCGTTCCCGTCTTCTTCTCCAACCTTCTTCCCGAAGGCCATTTGCGTGACTATCTTGCCAAGCGCGCGGACGTTAATCCCGAACGCGAATTCTTTCTGCTCGCGACCCTCGGCGCCGACCTACCAGGCGCACTTGTTGTCGCTCCCCTTGAGGACAACCAACGACTATCCGATTCTCACCGCGCCCACGATAATGACCGTCATGCCGACGGTCGCAGCGACGAAGAGCCGCTACGCTTTTCCCTCGCAGGTGTGCAGCTGAAATTCTCGGCCGTGATGGAGGCTAGCGGAGGACTGACCATCCCGGCGGGCGGTATGGGCGGCACATGGATCGTCAAGTTGCCTTCTGCCCGGTTCTCTGCCGTACCCGAAAACGAATTCGCCATGTTGGAACTCGCTCGACGCACCGGCATCTCCGTGCCTGAAAACAGGCTCGTCGATATCGCCAGCATCAGAGGGCTGCCCGAACAGGCTCATACGGTCGGAGGTAAGGCTCTTGCCGTGAAGCGGTTCGATCGCCTGGCGGACGGCGCGCCAGTCCACATGGAGGATTTCGCGCAAGTCTTCGGGGAATTCCCCAATAACAAATACAAGTTTCACAGCTATGCGAACATCGCCAATGTGCTCTGGGCTGAGATCGGCGAGGATGCCGTGGTCGAATTCGTCCGGCGCCTCGTATTTTCCGTCGTCATCGGTAACGCCGACATGCACCTCAAGAACTGGTCCCTTCTCTATCCCGACCGCCGCACGCCCGCGCTCTCACCAGGTTATGACTTCGTGGCAACACTCCCATATATTCCTGGCGATACGTTGGCTTTGAACTTCGGCGACAGCCGAAGCCTTTCCGAAATTACGCGCGACCAGATGCGCCGTTTTGCCGACACCGCTCGCATTCCGGCGAGCCCGCTCTGGAAAATCGCGGTTGAAACGGCTGAGCGTGCCGCCGAATCTTGGAAAAGTCTTGAACAGGCAGATGCCTTGCCTAAGGACCTAAAGGATTCAATCGGAAAGCAGATTCTGGGCGTCGCCGCCAACGTCAAGTAGCCGGACTGTTTTCACTGCTCATTCGCGATCCCATCCCTCTTTCCTACTACTACTAAGGGCCCGTTTGCCGCTAACACCGACAATGACAATGACGATATGGGTGACGTCCGCCCCAACACGCTACGCTATACTCAGCACAGGTCCAATCCATCACGATGGTGATCAAGCGCAGCATGAATCCGGGCTTTGCCGGCATCGATAACCCGCTTTATTACCTGGACAACACGTTGATGCTGTTCGGCGACGCGAAGGCTTTGTCACGAATATTGTGAAAGAGCTTTCAAATCATGGGTAACGTAGTCGAGCCCGTGACCACTATGCTCTACGGCGATGCGAAGTTATCGCTGACCAATCTCACTTAAGCCGTGCAATATGCGTGAAATGAGGATTCGCACTCAGTTGAGCATGCCAAAACCCTTAATGACTGTTTCAGCGGTTGTCATATGCTTTATGTGTTGCGTCAGCGTCGGTAGTTGTCAAAGACAAACCCTTGAAAAAGAGTTCTTTGCTGGTCCGGCGTCGACGCGGATAGAAAGGCTGCGCCAATACTCGCTGGAGGATCAGTACAGGATATTTCGATACGGAAACGACAAACTTGAACCTCCATCATTGGGCCTCGCACGACCAATAGCAGAACGAGGGGGTGCCGCCGTTCCTTTCCTTCTAGAAAGGTTGAACTCAACTCCCGACGACATGACCGTTCGAGATGTACTCTTGATCTTTGAGACGATGAGTTCCACAAAATCGTATGAGGTCAAATCGAATCTCCCTCTCATGAACACGCTTCGGTTGCGCGTTTCGGCAATTAAAGACTCGGGATGGAAAGATGTTTGCTCAAACATGCTTGGAAGAATAGAAAAAGACTAAGTCCCCACATCACCGAAACTCCCGCACGCGCTACGCTATACTCAGCACAGGTCCAATCCATGTTGCGCACTCGCCAGAATGGAATACCCGCCTACAAGCGGATCCAGGGAATCATCCTGAAACGTATTGAGAGCGGACAGCTCAAGCCCGGAGATGAAGTCAGCTCCGAGCGTGAGTTGGCTCGCATTCATCGCGTCAGTTTGATGACCGCCCGCCACGCACTCGCCGAACTCGAACGCGAAGGCATGGTGGAGCGCCGCCGTGGTGCCGGCACTTTTGTTGCGCCTCCGAAAATTCATTTCAATCGGTTGATGAGCTACACCGAGTTGATGGCCGGTCGCAGTCTTACTTCGCGCTCCAAACTCATTTCCTTGCAGACAGTGGAAGACGAACAGGAGATCGCCGCTCGCCTCGCACTTCCCAATGGTGGACGCCTGCTGCGTCTCGAGCGTCTTCGCCAGGGCGGCGAAGATCCATTCGCTCTCGAGATCTGTTACATGTCCGCAGAATCGTTCCCAGGCTTGAATCGCGCTGCGCTCGAACGCGGATCGCTCTTCATGATCCTCGAACATGAGTTCGGCGTTGAACTAGCCTACGCAGATGAAGAAATCGACGCGACCGCAGCTGACACGCGCATGGCCAAGCTGTTCTCCGTACCCAAGGGCGCGCCATTGTTGCGCGTACGTCAGGTGATTTACTCGGGCAAAGGATTGCCCATCATCTACATGCTCGGCCTCTATCGCTCCGATCGACACAATCTCACCATTCGCCGCTATCGCAGCAAACAGTCCTAGATCGTCATCACTCAAAAGGATTGTCCCTACGGCGGCGCCACGACACGGTATCATTGTCACCGTTTGCGACGGCTCTCAGCCGCCGTCAATTCCGGGGCTCACCGATCGAGGACGAAATGAAACTTTCTCTTCTTCTCATCTGCCTGTTTCTCGCAATTAGCTCTTCTGCGCAAGCGGACAACAGGACGCAAGTGTTCCCCACCTCAGCCGGGCCAGTCAAAATCACTCCGCTGTATCATGCCAGCACTCTGATTGAAGCCGGCGGCAAGGTGATCTACCTGGACCCCGCCAAGCCCGCGAACTTCGCTGGACAGCCCAAAGCCGACCTCGTTCTGATCACGGACATTCACGGCGATCACATGGATCCCGCTTCTTTGGCCACCGTCAGCAAGCCCGGAACCGAGATTCTCGCCGCACCTGCCGTCGTCAGCACCGTAACGACAGCCAAACCAATCGCAAATGGCGAGAGCAAGAAGTGGCAAGGCTGGACCATCGAAGCGATTCCCGCCTACAACCTCACTCGTGGCCCTGCACCCGGTAAGCTCTTTCACGACAAGGGACGCGGCAACGGTTACGTTCTCACCTATGGTGGCGTTCGCTTTTATTTTTCCGGCGACACCGAGGGCGTTCCCGAGATGCGCGCACTCAAGAACATCGACGTGGCTTTCGTATGTATGAACCTGCCCTACACCATGCCGCCGGAAGAAGCGGCCGACGCGGTGAAGGCCTTCCATCCGAAAGTTGTGATTCCCTACCACTACCGTGGATCGGACCTCGCCATTTTCCAGAAGAAACTTGAAGGGACTGGCATCGAGGTACGGCTCATCGATTGGTATCCGAAATAGATCTGAGCGAGCACTGGTTTCACGCTCAACTCTGTCCAAATCCGTGGATCAACCGATACCCTCCGTCATCCAAAAGAGCAGCAGCTTTGTGCTGTGCTGCTGTCGTTCCAAATACGGGACTTCCGCGCGCTGTTGATTCGACAAGTGTAAAAATATGTAAAGGTTAGCGCCCGACCCGTGATTTACGCTTTAATAGTAAGTGAACACTTACATGCCGCAAGCTAGCATGAGTACTGGTTGCGTCAGTTCGGCCGTGAATGTGACCGGCGGTTAAGGACCCAAGCATAGATGTGGATTGTTCGAGTCGCTTTACGGCGGCCTTACACCTTTGTAGTGCTCGCGATTCTGCTCCTCATCCTGGGGCCCATCGTAATTCTGCGCACTCCGACGGATATCTTCCCCAACATCAACATCCCTGTCGTCAGCATCATCTGGAATTACGGCGGTCTGAACGCGCAGGAGATGTCGGATCGCATCGTAACGCTCACCGAGCGATCTCTGACCACCACGGTCAACGACATCGAGCACACCGAGTCGCAGTCCCTCAACGGCATCGCTGTCGTGAAAGTGTTCTTCCAGCCGAATGTCAAGATTGAAGCAGCGATTGCCCAGATCACCGCAATTTCGCAGACCCAGTTGCGTCAGTTGCCACCTGGCACCACGCCTCCGCTGGTGATCACCTACAGCGCTTCCAGCGTTCCAATTTTGCAACTTGGCTTTTCCGGCAAGGGACTTTCGGAAGCTCAACTCAACGATCTGGCACTCAACGGAGTGCGCATTCGCCTGGTCACGGTTCCCGGCGCTGCCATGCCTTATCCGTACGGCGGCAAGCAGCGTCAGGTGCAAGTCGATCTGAACACCACTGCCCTTCAGTCAAAGGGCCTGACGCCCGTAGACGTAGTAAATGCCATCAGCGCTCAGAATCTGATTCTGCCGGCAGGTACTTCCAAAATTGGCCCGCTGGAATATGACGTCGATCTCAATGGCAGTCCGCGGAGCGTTCAGGAGTTGAACGATCTTCCGATCCGCACCGTGAATGGCGCGATCGTTTATATACGCGACGTTGCCCACGTTCGCGATGGTTCCCCTCCGCAGACCAATATCGTTCGTGTCGACGGCCAGCGCTCGGCTCTGCTTTCCGTTTTGAAAACCGGCGGGGCCTCCACGCTCGACATCATCTCCCAGGTAAAGGCAACGCTGCGGAAGATCAAAGGCTCATTGCCGCCGGAGCTTGTCATTACTCCACTGGCTGATCAGTCGATCTTCGTTCGCGCCTCGATCAACGGCGTGATTCGTGAAGCGGTCATCGCCGCTTGCCTCACCGGCTTGATGATCCTGATCTTCCTGGGTAGCTGGCGCAGCACCATCATCATTGCGGTCTCAATTCCGCTCTCCATTCTGACGTCGATCATCATCATGAGCGCCCTGGGCGAGACCATCAACATCATGACGCTCGGCGGATTGGCGCTCGCGGTCGGCATTCTCGTCGACGATGCGACCGTTGAAATCGAGAACATTAATCGCAATCTCGAAGCCGGCAACAAGGACATTGAAGACGCCATCCTGACCGGCGCATCGCAGATCGCCGTTCCCGCCTTCGTTTCCACGCTTTGCATCTGCATCGTGTTCGTTCCGATGTTCTTTCTCACCGGAGTCGCCCGCTTCCTCTTCGTGCCTCTTGCCGAAGCCGTCGTCTTCGCCATGCTCGCCTCCTATTTCCTGTCGCGAACCCTGGTTCCGACCATGGCGAAGTATCTGCTCAAGGTGCACCACGACGATCATCGAGAACGTAAGGCTGGCAGCCGCAATCCCTTCTTGCGCGTGCAGGCCAGTTTCGAGAATCAGTTTGAGCGGTTGCGCACCGCGTATCACGGTTTGCTTGAACGCTGCTTGCATCATCGCGGCGCATTTGCCCTCTTTGTTCATGGTGTTCTGCCTGCTCTCTTTCCTGCTCTTACCTTGGCTGGGTCAGGATTTCTTCCCCTCAGTGGACAGCGGTCAGTTCCGACTTCATTTGCGCGGCCGCACTGGAACTCGTATCGAAGAGACTGCGCGACTTTGCGACAACATCGAAACCAGCATCCGGCAGGAGATCCCGCAGCAGGAGATCGACAGCATCATCGACAACATCGGACTCCCGTATAGCGGCATCAATCTTTCCTACAGCACTTCTGCTCCGATCGGCCCAGCCGATGCCGACATCCTCGTCAGCCTCAACGAAAAGCATCACTCCACTGACGATTACATCCATGACCTGCGGATTCGGCTTGCGCAGGAATTTCCGGGAATCAGCTTTTCGTTCTTGCCGGCGGATATTGTCAGCCAGATTTTGAATTTCGGTCTTCCGTCGCCGATTGACATTCAGGTAGTGGGCCGCAACATCGAGGGCAATCGTCAGTTCGCCGATAACCTCCTGCAGAAGCTTAAGTACGTGCCCGGGGCCGCCGACCTGCGAATTCAGCAGGCCTTCAATCAACCGAAGCTACATCTCGTAGTCGATCGAACCCGAGCCGAGGGCGCCGGCTTCACCCAACGCGACATCGCCAGTAACTTGCTCGTCTCCCTGAGCGGAAGCTTCCAGACATCTCCGAGTTTCTGGCTCGATCCAAAGAACGGTGTCAGTTATTCGATCACCACGCAGACGCCGCAGTACCGCCTGGATTCGCTCCAGGACATCTCGAATATCCCGATTTCAGGCGAGGGCTCGACAAAACCGCAGATTCTCGGAACGTTAGCCTCGGTCGATCGCGGAGAAGGCGCGGCGGTCATTTCACACCGCGATGTTGCGCCAGTGATCGACATCTATGGCACGGTTCAGGGCCGCGATCTCGGAGGTGTCGCCTCCGATATGAATCGAATCCTGGAAGCCAGCAAGAAGGATCTGCCTCGCGGGAGTGAACTCGTCGTTCGTGGTCAGATCGAAACTATGCGCTCTTCGTTTTCCGGTCTGATCTTCGGTCTGATCCTTTCGATCGTGCTGGTCTACTTTTTGATCGTGGTCAACTTCCAGTCCTGGCTCGATCCGTTCATCATCATCTCTGCCTTACCAGCTGCGCTGGCCGGAATCGTTTGGTTTCTCTTCATCACGCACACAACGATCAGCGTTCCGGCTCTCACCGGATCGATCATGTGTATGGGCGTGGCGACCGCGAACAGCATTCTGGTAGTGAGTTTTGCGAAAGAACAGTTGGCGGAAGGCGCCACCGCAATGGAAGCCGCGCTCAAAGCCGGCTTCACTCGTTTCCGTCCGGTGCTGATGACTGCCCTGGCGATGATCATCGGCATGCTGCCCATGGCCGTCGGCATGGGAGAAGGCGGCGAACAGAATGCGCCTCTTGGCCGCGCCGTCATCGGCGGTCTTTTGCTCGCTACCGTCTCCACTCTGTTCTTTGTTCCTATTCTCTTCGGATTGATTCACACTTTCCTCGCGCAACGAAAGCACACCGAAGAGAAGCAGGCGGTTGAACCAGTTTCTATTTGAGTCGATTGGAATAAATATGAAGTTGGAAGAACAATCTAGAACGCGAGTTATGGATCCACTACCGCAGCAACCGCCGAGCGGACGTGGCCGGCTCGTGCTGTTTGCAGTGGCTTTCCTTGTCGCTGTAGCGGTGATCGTCGCCGCCGGTATCATCCCTCGCCAGCGTGCTCGCGCTGCACTTCGTCAGGAAACCGATGCGATGGCGATACCCATCGTGCGCGTAGTGCCCCTGAAACGCGCGCCGGCAGCCGAGGAGATCGTCCTGCCTGCAAACGTTCTGGCATTCACTGATGCTCCGATTTACGCCCGCACCAACGGCTACTTGAAAAAGTGGTATGCCGATATTGGCACGCGCGTTAAAGCCGGTCAGTTGCTTGCGGAAATTGATACACCTGAAGTCGATCAGCAATTGCGCCAGGCACGCGCCGATCTCAACACGGCAGAAGCCAACCTGCATTTATCGCAGATAACTGCCGACCGTTATGCCGGACTTCTGAAAACCGATTCGGTTTCCAAACAAGACGCAGACAACGCCGCAGGCGATTACGAAGCCAAGAAAGCCATCGTAAAGTCCGGCGAAGCCAATGTTCAACGGCTTACCGAGCTCCTGTCATTTCAGAGAATCTATGCACCCTTCGACGGCGTGATCACCGCTCGTAACACCGATATCGGACAGCTGATTGATTCCGGCAGCAGCGGTGGTCCCGGCCGAGAGCTCTTCCACATTGCTTCCGTGAAAAAACTTCGTGCATACGTGAACGTTCCTCAGGATTATTCGCGCACCGCCAAGCCCGGCCTCGTCGCCGATCTTACCTTCCCCGATCTTCCCGGCAAGCGCATCCCGGCCAAACTTGTCTCGACCTCGGACGCCATCGATCCTTCCTCACGCACTTTGCTGGTGCAATTCGAAGTCGACAATTCCAATGGCGAACTGTTACCCGGAGCCTATGCGGCTCTGCATCTGAAGCTGCCCGCCGGAAGCTCAAGTTATATCGTTCCCGCAACATCGCTGATGTTTCGCTCAGAGGGTCTGCGCCTCGCGACGGTGAACGACAACAAAGCTGCTCTGCTTCCGGTTACCATCGGTCGCGATTTTGGTACCGAAGTCGAAATCATCTCCGGTCTCACCGGAAACGAATCAATCATCGTGAATCCCCTGGACTCTCTGCTGCCCGGCCAGCAGGTCCGCATTTCTCAAAACGCCGCAGGGGCCGCTCGGTGAGACCTGCGCCCGCTGCATCTCCCAATCCCCTTCGCATCGCATCTCTGCTTCCATTCATTTTGCTGATGGCTGCATGCACCGTCGGCCCTAAATACCAGCGACCGCCCGTGGCCGCCCCTCCTGAGTACAAGGAAACCGGCCAGTGGAAGACCGCTCAACCGAGCGATCAGATTGCCAAAGGCAAGTGGTGGGAGATCTATCAGGACCCGCAGCTCAACGCGCTCGAAGAACAAATCAGCGTTTCCAACCAGACGCTGAAAGCGTCACAGGCTCAGTATGCGCAAGCTCGCGCGCTCGTTCGTTTCACTCGCGCAAGCTACTTCCCGACCGTCACTGCTAATCCCAACCTCAACCGAGTTCATCTTTCCCAGCACCGCCCGTTAGGATCCAACACCAACGGGACCAGCTATAACGATCTCATCCTCCCCATGGACGTCTCCTACGAAGTCGACCTCTGGGGACGCATCCGCCACACCGTCGAGCAGAGTCGCGAGAACGCGCAGGCTAGCGCCGCCGATCTTGAGAACGTCAGCCTCAGCCTTCACGCCGAATTAGCTGTCGATTACTTCCTCATGCGCAGCCTCGATGCCGAGCAGCAACTCCTGAACTCCACCGTCACGGCGTTTCAGAAAGCTTTGGAGTTGACGCAGAACCGCTATAAGGGTGGAGTCGCGTCGCAGGTCGATGTCGCACAGGCGCAAACGCAACTGGAGACTACCCGCGCTCTTGCTATCGATGACGAACTTTCGCGCGCGCAGTTCGAACATGCCATCGCCGTTCTGGTCGGCAAACCTCCGGCGACTTTCAGTCTTCCGGCAAATCCGCTGAATGCTCCTCCGCCGATCATTCCTCCGGGACTTCCCTCGGGCCTTCTGGAACGTCGCCCCGACATTGCCTCTTTCGAACGCCAGATGGCCTCCGCGAACGCAGGCATTGGCATCGCCAAGGCAGCCTATTATCCGATCCTGAATCTTGGCGCCAGCGGCGGATTTGAGAGCGCCACCTGGGGATTATTGCTGAACGGCTCCAGCGGATTCTGGTCTGTCGGTGCATCGGCAGTCCAAACTGTTTTCGACGCGGGCCGCCGCCGCGCCGTAACGCAACAAGCTCAGTCTGCATACGATCAGACCGTCGCCAATTACCGCCAGACGGTCCTTACCGCTTTCCAGGAAGTCGAAGACAATCTTGCTGCGCAACGAATTCTCGACAACGAGGCCCAAACCCAGCAAGCGGCCGTTACTTCCGCTGAGCAATCCCTCGCGCTTTCCAACAATCGCTACCGAGGCGGCGTGACGACTTACCTGGAAGTTCTCACTGCGCAGAGTATCGCGCTTTCCAATGAACGCGCCGCCGTCCAGATTCTGGGACGCCGTATGACCGCCAGCGTTCAGCTGATCAAAGCCCTCGGCGGTGGATGGGATGTAAAGGATCTACCCTCGATGCAAGCCGTTGGGGCGGTGTCTGCAGGACACTAACTAGCGGACGGATTTACTTCGGTGGTCTGTGGGACAGGCTCTTTCTGTCGCTCGTCCCAAGTCAAAATCTTCAGGCCAGTGCGAAAATCGAATACAGCACGGGCACCAATCCTGGGATTTGAGGGCGTGGGATCGTCTCGATATGCAGCTGAGATGTGCTCGGAAACATACCACCCGCCTTAGGTCGCTCAGCCGTAGCCTGCAAGCCTCTGCAAAGGCAACGAGATAGCGCCTTCCAGCAGCATCTCGCGATCCCATGTTACTTCAGTCCAGTTCTCCATCGTTACGATCGTGCTTTGCCCTTGTGCCGCCCTCTGCATTATTTTGCTTCAGCCCATGAGTAGCGAGCAAGACTGGATTGAACTGATCGCCTCCGACGCACCGCTATTCGCGGATCGCCGCAGCGAACCTCGCCTTCCCGCCGAAGGTCAAGTCAGGGTCCTGTTTGACGAAGCAGGAACCACCCACGAATTCCACGCAGACCTGGTGAATTTCAGCCAGCGTGGCATGTGCATCCGCCATACTTTCGCAAATCTCAAGCCCTGCCAGAGTCTTCTCGTCTCATCCTCCGAAGGCGAAATCCGCGCAGAAGTCGCATGGAATTGGGCCGTCGGCGCGGTGATCATCTCCGGCCTGCGTTCCCTTCCCTAGCCACTCTCAGGCATCCACCAGCGCCGCGCTGCAATCTCACCGGTCGTGGTGACACCAATCACGGTAAAGTCCGGGCGCCCGCACTTAAATGACCCCGGCTAGGATCTGTTTTCCCAAAGCGGAAAATAGTGGCAGGTGACCCATGGTCTATGTGCTGATGAGTCTCAAGGTTCAGGACTTCCCACACTGGAAAACCTCCTTCGACGAGAAGCTTTGGAGTCGTCACGGCGCTGGCGAGGCCGATTGCCATGTCTACCGCGATCTCGCCGACCCGAGTGATGTCACCGTGCTGCTCGAGTGGGAAAGCGCCGAGCGCGCTCGCCGCTTCTTCGATTCCGAAGAATCCAAGAGCGTACTGAAAGAAGGTACTGTCGGCCCTATCCAGACGCACTTCTTGGCCGAAGCCGTCAGCTTGCGCCGCACCGCCGCCGATTAGTCCGCGGGACAGCCCGCCGCGTTCGGCAGCAACAGCATACGTAGCGCGTGCCGCCCTGGATCCGCTCCACTCGATGCTCGGAGCTGATCCCAGCGCCCGTCCACAACCATGAGATATCCCTACCTTGCGACGATCTTCGAAGTGTCATCCAGTTCATCGAACGGTCGATCCCAAAGCGGAACCACTCGCCATCTAGCTTCCTCCAACTGAGAACCTATTGCGCTGCTTCCTAAAGCTCGCCTCTTTCGGTCCGATGAATTGACCGACAGGCGAAGCTGGCGAGAGTCATCCAGATCATTCTCGCGTCTTCCTTTGCTCCGGAAAAATCATGCGCGAACCCACAAAAATTCTTTTGCTCCTCTTTGTCTCACTTTTCTTATTCAGCCCAATGCTGCTGGCACAACAGCCAGCTATCACCAGTTCAGCGGCCGATACGCAGGTTCTGTTAGATCGCATTCAACAGCTCGAACAACGTCTTCAGGAATTAGAAAGACGATCCAACGACACGAACTCGTCTGCCACCGCGACGGTTTCCCAGAGCATAGCCGAATCGCAACAACCTCCCGCAGAAGCGGTTACGGAAGTCGTCGACCAGGATCGCGGTCTCAAGATAAGAGGCTTCGGACAATTGACCTATATCGCTGACGACCTGCGCGGCGATCGGCCCGCACTTCAGGCTGGAAACTTCACCTTGCTGCTCACGTCAAGACTGTCGGATCGATTTTCGGCAATCAGCGAAATCGCGATCGATGAAGATGGTTACGGCGATTCCAGATTCGGAATTGTCCTGGAACGTGCTTTGCTCCAGTACGAGCACAACGACTATCTCAAGATTGCCGCAGGCCGCTATTACAGCTCCATCGGTTACTACAATACAGCTTTCTACAACGCCGATTGGGCGCAAACCACCATGCGCCGCCCCATTATCGCCGCCTTTCAGGATGAGGGCGGCCTCATGCCCATGCAACGCAATGGCGTGACTATGAGCGGGCGTCTGCCCTGGGCAAATACGCTCGGGCTACATTACGTAGCGGAAATAGGCGGCGGAGACATCACTCGTTCCGATGTTCTAGGTCTGGGATATGAATTCCCGCTGCAGGCAAGAACGGGATTCAACTTCGCTCTATTCGCTCACCCGCAGGCAATCAACGGACTCCAACTCGGCGCATCGTTCTACCACGATAGCGAGATCCCCTTCATCACTGGCAACGGAGATCCTCTGGTCCGACAGAACATCTACTCCGCCTATGTGGTCTACCACAACACCAAGTGGGAGTTCCTCAACGAGGGATATCTCATCCACCACGGTGTAGTGAACGATCGAAACTACAATGTGCCTGCCTTTTATACCCAGATCTCGCACCGGCTCACCGCCGCCTGGCGTCCCTATTTCCGTTTTAGCTACCTGAATGCGGGCCAGAACGATCCCATGCTGCCAGATCAAAACGGCAGGACAACCGGCATCGAAACCGGCGCCCGCTACAACTTCTCGGAGTGGGTCGGCCTCAAGTTCGAATACGGGCGAATGCAGATTCACGAAGAGCAGAAGAGCATCAACTTTGGCGGCAGCCAACTGGTCTTCACTTTCTAGGAGAGCGCAATGACGAAAACAAAACTAACCTTAACGCTGCTCCTGGGATTGTGCGCCGCTCAAGCGTTCGGCCAATCTCAGCCGGTCGCCGTGGTCGTGAGTCCAAACAACCCGCTCAACAACATAACCATGGCGAAGCTACGCGAAACATTTCAGTGCGAACGTACATCGTGGCCCTCGGGAGAACGAATCTCGCCCTTCTCGCGTTTCGATAACACGCTCGAGCACGAAGTAATGTTGCGCGCCATCTTCCAGATGAGCGAAGCCGACTACAACCAATTCTGGGTCATGAAGCAAATTCGCGGTGAAACCTCGTGCAAAGTCACGGGACTCCCCTCAAAGGGAATGACCATTGAGGCGCTCAAGGCTCGTCCCGGCGCGATCGCGCTGATCCGTCTTTCGGATGTGACTACCGAGATGAAAGTCCTATCGGTCGACGGCAGAAAACCCGACAACCCAGCTTACGCGCTGCAATAGTGCGCATCTTCCCCACGCTTCAGAAGCAGGCCGACTGTCCGCGTGGGGCTCGGGTCGCGCTGTCCCAAGCTCGTGGGAAATCGATGGAGCCCGCTCGCCCCGAGCGGGCACTGCTCGTATCTCCACAAATCAAGTGTGCTCGTACATTCCTGTCTGCCGCCGCTGTGGAATAACGCCTCTTTAGCGTTGTGTTACGACACACTCAGAAAGAGGCTTCGGCCCCGCCCTTGCGAGCAATTCAGACCTGGGCCCCTCTCACCACCACTCCCTCGTTCGCCCTTCCGTTCATCACCACTTCCAGCGGCTCCTCGAAGCGCAGATGCCGTACACAATCTCTCTCTTCTGCCGGCACGCATCGTTTAAGCCACTCCCAATCCACGAATCCTTCCCCTGCATCCGGATTCACCGTGAAGTACCCAACCTGGAATGCCGTCAGATTCTGAAAGAAGTGACTGCCCTGCGACGGCGTGACCCGGAAGTCCCGAAATCCTGCCTCTACAATCACCCTCGCACCCGACACCTGATCCCACTCCACCGGAATCCCCAGCCACGGATCATTCGATCCCCATCGTCCCACGCCGATCAGCAGGTACGGCTTGCCTTCCTGATTCAATTTTGAATTGAAGTACGCCACCATCTCCGCCACTTCAAAACTTCGCGCTCGCTCAAAGCGATGGAAATCTACCATCACCACATCTCGAATATCGCTGATCCGCCCATTCCCCAGCACGTTCGCACTGCGGCACACCACGCGCGCCGGATCCACCTGATCGAGCTTCAATTCTTCCGTCTCGCGCGACATCACCAGCGGTCTCATTTGCAGAAATCCAAACTCCGCCGCCTCTCCGCTCGCCTGCGGCATTCGCACCGCAAACTCGATCTCTACGGGACGCGCCAATCCCTGCTCTCCGACCGCCATCAATGTCTCCAGTATCGAAGCCAACGGGAATCTTCCATGCTTTAGCACCGGCGCAAAAGTAACCACTCGCGAGCCCAGCCTGCTCGTCCCGTCGTAGATCGCGTCATTATCCGGCGAGTACGTCGATGCCAGCAATTGCAACGTCCCATCTCTCTCCGCCTCTGCCAGACCGAACTTCCTCTCCCGCGTTGAGAGTGCTGCATTCGACCCATCGCCGTTCAGGTCGACTGCCCAGAACTCCGACTGCGAATTCGCCAGCATGTCTTCTACGGAAGAAAACTGCACCAGGTTCTGCGGACACCGCGGACAAAACATCAGGCACTTGCCGCCATCTACCACCGCCCTGCCCAAACCCAGCGCCACCGCTGCAATTCCATCCTCCGACGTCACCGGCGCAATCGGATAGAAATTCCGTGATCGCACCACTCCCGAAAAATTCGGATAGAACCGCGACCCATGCACTCCCCCCACCACGCGTTGCACCAGCACCGCCATCTTCTCTTCTTCCAGCCGATATGGCGTTGCTCGTATGTACGCCTTCGCATGCTGGCTGAAAGTCGACGCGTACACCCGTTTGATCGCCTCCGTCAGCTGCTGCAGCCGCACCGCAACATCATCGTCCTGATTCGGCAGCATCAGTGTCTGGTACACGCCAGTGAACGGCTGATACTGCGAATCCTCCAGTAGACTCGACGATCGCACCGCCAGCGGATAACGAACCTGCTCCAGGTATGCCAGCAGTTCCATCGTCACCGCCCCCGGCAGTGATGCGCGCAGAAAGCGATCCACGATCTCCGCGTCGGATTCGCATCGAATCGCGAAGTCCGCCAGATCGTTCTCGTTCAGGAATTGATCGAAAATATCCGTCGCCAGAACCAGCGTGGGCGGCACCGCAATTCGCACCCCGGGAAATCGGCTGCTCACCAGATTCTGGTAGAGCAAGTGCCTTACGAACGCGAGCCCGCGTGCTTTTCCACCAAGCGAACCGCCGCCCAGCCGCAGGAATGCACCCTCCGAATCCTTGTATGTCTCCGCCTGAAAATCGCCGATCAGCACCCCGCTCTGCTCTGCTCTGTACTCGGCAATCGAATCGATCAGATCTCGCCGCAGCGCCTCTCCATCCGCAAAGTCCGACACCTTGCGCGGACGCAGCTTCTGTGCCAGCGCAAACTCCGTGCGCGCCCGCAACCATCGCGAAAAATGATTTCGCTCGCTGTGATACAGAATGCTTTCGACGGGCACTTCGTGCACCAGTTTTTCCAAGGCGTTCAAATCTTTCGCGCGCGCGACCTCTGTCCGATCCGGACGCCGGAAAACGAAGTCGCCAAACGAAAACTGCTCGACCAGAAATCGCCGCAGATCCAGCAACAGCGTCGGCGAGCGCTTCCGAAGAAAGGAGACTCCTTCCGCTTGTGCCCGCGGCATGAACTGCGTCCGGCTCGACTGCAACACGATCGGAGCATCGGGCACCACGCTTCGCACCATGTGTGCCAGATCGAATCCCGAATCCGGACTCAGCACGCCATCCTTTGGAAACTCAATGTCAGATACCACGCCCAGCAAATATTCCTGGTAGGTCAATACCTTGTTCACGGCGTCTTCGTATGTCGTCGACAACAGGATTTTCGGCCGCGCTCGCAGGCGCATCAGCTTGTGCGCCACATTAAGCCCTTCGCTGATCAGCCCGCGCGACTGCGTGATCAACTCCGTGTAGATCAATGGCAAAAACGCCGAGTAATAACGTATGTTGTCTTCCACCACCAGGATGACGGGCACCCCGATCACCGACGTGTCGTGACGTACATTCCGCTTGTCTTCGATGTACTTCACAATCGCGATCAGGATCCGAACATTCCCTTGCCAAAGAAAGATCCTCTCGATATCAGTCTGCGGATTGCGCGCCCTGAAGTTCTTGATCTCGCGATAGTCGTAGGCCAGCACTACCACCGGGACATTCAGTCCTGCAGCTTTCACTCGCCGCGCCAGTTCCGCCGCGTCCATGTCACTCAGCTGCAGATTCGCGATGATCAGGTTAAAGCGCGGCTCCGACCGCGCCATGGCCAGCGCCTCAGCGCCACTCGAAACGTGTGTGATTCCCGGAATCTGCTGCAGATCGAGTTCCAGCGATTCGCCGATCAGCAACTCATTCAGCCGCCCATCCTCGCGCAGGATGAACGAGTCATACAAACTGGAAACCAGCAGAATGTCGTGCACACGAAACGGCATCAGGTCTTCGAACCCCTCGAACAAACGTTGGGTATCGATCTCCGACCCTCGCGCCGATCTTGCCTCCGCCATTCTCTGCTCCTGAGAAATGCCACTCCTAAAAAGCAGCGGGGTGGATGATACTCCACCCCGCGCACTCCCGCTTCTCACATAGTTCTGGGTGCCCGGTCCTTTCCTTCTGTTGGAAAGGGCCGGAAGCATCCACCTGTGGAAGAACCCGGCTGGGTGCCCGATCCTTTCCTTCTTTTGGACAGGGCCGGAAGCATCCACCTGTGGAAGAGCGCGGCTTTAGCCGCGCGTCCCCGACTTAACAAGAGGGGCTTTAGCCCCGTTACACCAGTCCCTGATCCAGCATCGAATTCGCCACTTTCAGGAATCCGGCGATATTCGCGCCATGTACCAGGTTTCCTTTCGCGCCGTACATCTCTGCGGTTTCGTAGCAGTTCTTGTGAATGGCAATCATGATCTTGTGCAGACGATCATCCACCTCTTCACGCGTCCAGCTGATCCGCATGCTGTTCTGCGCCATCTCTAGGCCCGAGGTCGCGACGCCGCCCGCATTCGCCGCTTTCGCCGGACCATACAGGACTCCCGCATCCAGGAACATCTTCGTGGCTTCCAGCGTGCTCGGCATGTTCGCGCCTTCCGCCACCAGTTTCACGCCGTTCTTGATCAGGTTCGCGGCATCCTTCGCGTTGATTTCATTCTGCGTCGCGCTCGGGAACGCGCAATCTGCCTTGATGTTCCACAGCGGGTTGTGGTCCATCTTGACATCGGTTGGCATGAAGATCGCTTTCTTGAAGTGCTCCGTGTATTCGCGAATCCTTCCACGGCGCATATTCTTCAGGTCCATGATCCACGCCAGCTTCTCGCGGTCGATTCCATCCGGGTCGTACACCACCCCGTTTGAATCGGATACCGTGATCGGCTTTGCGCCCAAATCAAGCAGCTTCTCAATGGTGTATTGCGAAACGTTGCCGCTGCCTGACACCAGGCACAGCTTGCCGTCGAGCGAGTCTTTCTTCGTCTTCAGCATCTCCGCCGCGAAATACACGCAGCCGTAGCCAGTCGCCTCCGGACGAATCAGCGATCCACCCCACGCCAGCCCTTTTCCTGTCAGGACGCCTGTGAACTCATTCCGCAGGCGCTTATATTGACCGAACAGGAATCCGATTTCTCGCCCGCCCACGCCGATATCGCCCGCTGGCACGTCCGTATCCGGTCCAATGTGGCGATTCAACTCGGTCATGAAGCTCTGGCAAAAGCGCATTACCTCGTTGTCGCTCTTCCCTTTTGGATCGAAATCCGATCCACCTTTGCCGCCGCCCATCGGCAGGGTGGTCAGGGAGTTTTTGAAGACTTGCTCGAACGCCAGAAACTTCAGGATTCCCAAATTCACCGAAGGATGGAATCGCAGCCCACCTTTATAGGGACCGATGGCGCTGTTCATCTCGATGCGGAATCCACGATTCACCTGCACTTCGCCGCGATCGTCTGTCCACGGAACCCGAAACATCAGTACTCGCTCCGGCTCCGTGATCCGCTCCAGGATCTTCGCCGAAATGAATTCTGGATGCCGCTCCAGCACCAGCCGCAGCGAATCAAACACTTCCTGTACTGCTTGATGGAATTCTGGTTCTGCCGGGTTCTTTGCTTTCACCTGGCTCATGACTTCTTTCGTGTAATCAGCCGGAAGCTTAATTCCGGAAAATATGCCGGCACTCATGGAACCCTCTCTTTCTCCTATGCGTGTGCTATTTCATATGACTTTGTTCATGTACTTCATTGATGCGTGTTTCTGCTTCAGGGTCTTTGCTCCGTAAAAGACCCACAGTTTGGCCTGAACGCGCTCATTTAATGTCCGATGGGAAGGAACTGCCGTGACCCTAGTCACCCCGAGGGGTGACCCAAAGCTACCAAAGAGGTTCGTCCGCTCACCGCCCTTTGGCTTGAGTGGGATTCGAATGTGCTCACATTCCGAGCGTTAGCGAGGATCTGTCATACCGAGGGGCACCGAGGTATCCCTATCTGACCACAACTCGCGCGAGGCAGCCGACGTCGCCTGCCAGAAGCCGATCCTTGCGCTCGATTTGGTGGCGCGGGCGCCCTCGCCCGCGCGCTTTTCAATTACCTATTACCACTTACCCGATCACCAATTCTTCGATCGGCTCGTACTCCACGATGTGTCCCGCTACCGCGCTCGCCGCTACCGTCAGCGGACTCGCCAGATACATCTGTCCCGGCCCGCTTCTTCCCGGAAAGTTCCGGTTCTGCGCACTGATCACAATTTGATCTGGCCTCGTCGACACACCCGGCCCCGCATTGATGCACGCTCCGCAACTCGGCTCGATTACCCGTGCGCCTGCCTCCTCGAAGATGTCGAGATATCCTTTGCGAACGCAATACTCCCGCGTCTCTTGCGACCCAAACTGTATGTAGAACTTCACGGAATCCGCCACGCGCTTGCCATGCTTTACCGCATCGGCCAGCACGCGCGCATACATATCCATATCTTCATTCTTGCCCGCTGTGCACGTGCCGCCATACGCAATCTCCACCGGAACCGGCGTGTTCAGATCCCGCACATACTTCCCATTCCCCGGATCGCCCGGCGTCGCCACCATCGGCGTGATCTCCGCCGCATCCAACTCAATGACCTCGGCATACTCGGCCTGCGGATCGCTATACAGCCCCTCGATCAGCTTCTCCGCTTCCGCGCGCTCCATTCCCCGCCTCTCGACGAGAAACTCCACCACCTTCGCATCTGGCGCGACAATCCCAGTGAACCCACCGATCTCCGCCGCCATGTTCGTCATCGTGGCGCGTTCGTCGACGCTCAACGCTTCAATCGCGTCGCCCGCGTATTCAATCACCTTCGCCAGCGCCTTGCCGCTCCGCACGTAGTCCAGCGCCAGTATTTTCAGGATGAAATCCTTCGCCGTGACATTCGCATGCCGCCGTCCACTAACGATCACCTTCACCGACTCCGGCACCTTCACGCGCACATCCTTCGTGATCCACGAATTGAATACATCGGTCGTGCCAATCCCGAACGCTATGCATCCCACCGCACCGACATGTGGCGTATGCGAATCCGATCCCACATTCACCTGTCCCGGCAGCGCATAAGTCTCCAGCATCACCGAGTGGCAGATTCCCTCGGAACCCTTCCGATCCTTCAACTCGCCATGCAATTGGATCCCCTGCTGCTTCGCGAAATCCTGCTGCTTGAATTTCAGTTGCGTCGCCAGGTCCAGCAGCCCCATCTTGCGCTTCTCTTCTGACATCACTTCATCCAGGAAGGTCAGGTGATCGCGGAAGAACTTGATCGTTTCGCGATCATTCACCGGAACGTCTTTCCCCACCAGGTGCTCATAGAAGATCGCTGCCATGGGCGTCACGTATTCGTGCGAAAACCGCAGATCGACTCGCGTGAATCCGGTGTCTCCGGGCTTCACCGCCGGAACTCCAACCCTCCCGTCGCCATCCACCATGTGCCGCGCAAAAATCTTCTCTGCCAGCGTCATCGGACGCGCCTTCGTCTCAATCGGCGGCAGAAACACTCTCTTCTGCATGCGCGCCACATTGAACGGGAACAGCCCGCCGTACTCGATGACCTGCCTCGTGATCTCATCCTCGCCAGCCGTGAATTCCGTCAGCGGAATCTCCTGCCCGCTTCGCACCTTGTCGATCAGCCCACAGTTCGTCGACGTCAGTACGCCCAGGTTCTGGCAGTTCTGCTTGTATATGCGCTCGATGTTCTCGGCGATCACCAGACGTATGCCCGCCGACATCTCCGCATAGGGCGACTGCTCGCGGCTCGACCCTTTGCCCCGCCGCTTCCCGCTCACTGCCGCGACAAAGCCGCCGCGCTTTACATCTCCGCGCCCGATCGGAAGCTCGTTTCCGCACTTCAGACCCGCATACGGAATCTCGCCCAAAGTCTGGTCGAAGTAGAAGCACAAATGCGCTGGCGTGATCTCGTCTGTCGAGATGTCATCCCGCAGCTTCGGATTATTCGCCGGATTCTTCGTATCCCACGGCAGATCCCACCCATTCAGTTGCTTCCGAATCAGCTCCGGATCTTCCGTCAAAAAAAGAATGCGGCCCTTGAGCCGCACCATTTCATTCCGCTTCTCGATTTTCCGCTCCAGCAGTGATCCCACGATGCCATCCTCTTTGTCTTATTCTATTCCTCCCTGTCCCCCGACTTAGCTGGGCAGCGACGTCAGTTGCGAACATATTAGGAAAGGCGGTTCGCCCGGTCCCAACCGCATCCACCAACTACTCTCGCTGATGCTCCAGCAACCACGTATAGATGTCCGGATCATAAATGTCATACGCTGGATCCCCCTTACCCAACCCCGACAAGTCCAGTGTCGGCATTGGATCATGTCCTCCAGCCGGATACAGGGTGTAGCGAACCCGTTCTGTCGGCTGACATGCATTAATAGCCTGCACCGTCGCTAGTGAAGCCGTGTAGGGCACAATTGGATCGTCTTTTGCGTGAAACGCCCACGCCGGAGTCTGCTTCATCACGCAACCGTCGGTGGCGGCCGTCGACCCTCCGCAGGAGATTGGTACTACCGCTGCAAGTTGAGTCGGATTCAGTCGTATGTACTCCCATGTGTAATATGCGCCGGCGCTCATCCCCGCCATGTAGATCCGCGTTGAGTCGACCTTGTACGTATTCACCGCAAAGTCGACGAAATACTTGATCCGGTTCAACTCCACATCCACCAGTTGCACTGAGCACCGCTGCGGAGACAACACGACGAACGGCCTCGCATCATCCCACTGTCCCTCTTGAATCACCTGGAACATGTCGGTATTCGCGTAGACCGACAATTCGTCTCCCGGTTTGCCGAATGCCCTCTCGCTTCCCCAGCCATTGTTGTAGATGATCAACGGAAACCTCTGCTTGGGATCGTCCGCATAGTTCACCGGCAGGTGTTCGAAGTAGCCCATATCCGCAGCCGTGCTTCCCCATTTTCTGGCGCTCTGTGCCGCAGGCTTGCCCGAATTCACGCGCACAATCCGCACCATCTCAGTCGCAGACAGTTGGGCGCTGTCGATCA
This sequence comes from Terriglobia bacterium, assembly GCA_963826275.1. Taxonomy (GTDB): domain Bacteria; phylum Acidobacteriota; class Terriglobia; order Terriglobales; family Acidobacteriaceae; genus JAJPJE01. The sequence goes on from CAWGWI010000023.1 coordinate 536,574, forward strand.
CGTTGTAGCGAACGAAATAGTCACCGACTGTGTTGACATCCAATGTGTCCAGGCCGCTCACCGTTACTTTGCTGCTGATGTCGCCGTCTTTGGGATCCTCTGCAGTCGCCCCTGCATCCACATATGCGGTTCCGAGCGGCTGGTTGATCACGGATGCTCCCACCAGTGTTAGCACCGGTTTGTTCGGATCCGTCGAGAGAAACGCTGTTGCCGTAGAGCACTCAGCCGGCGCAGGAGGATCGGAGCTGGTCTTTACCGGGGTGTAACTCGCGATTCCAGTGCCGCCGCAACCACCCAGGAAGGACACAAAAAACAGAACCATAATTACGCGTACACCAGATTCAGGCCGCATCTTCTTGCCTTTCTCACGCAGACCGGCTCAACCTGTCACTTCAACGCAAATTATTGTTGTACGCATTATGCGGAGGCAACAGGGAACACACCTGGTCCACAGGAATCATGGCTCGCGCAGCCCAATTTGAAATCGAAGCTAGCGCACTTGTCCCGCGCCATTGTCCATCACCACATTCGAGAACACCGCCGTATCCGACTTATCGGGAAGGTGGGAACAGAAACCGATCCCTACATAGAACGGTCCCTCGATATGCAAATGGATCGGTGGACCGAACTGATGCAGTCGGTTCGCCTTCCAAACTCACGTAGAGCGAGAAGTCGTCTCCACGCTTTTCGATACCAATCCGCTTGGCCATCACTGTGACCAAGTCGTCGGGACTCTTCCCGCCGGGGCGTCCCCGTCCTCCGATCCGGTACTCCGTGTCCTTCACGCGAACGCCTTTCGTTGGCCGCTGCGCCAGTTGGATCATGCCCTCTCCATGCAAGGCTGCCAGCACTTCCTCGGAATCATCATCCAGGTCCTGGCGAATGATCAGGACAGACTTGCGATCCCCATAACCTTTCGGATCGGGAAAGGTAATATCGGCCGCGAGCGAAGCATCGCCCGACATCTTCTTCCACAGATATCGGAACTCATCGCGCGTATACCAGACGTTATAGCCCGCGGAATCGACTGTGTAAGTCTTCGCCGTCGCGTCGTAACTGGCACTGCCCGGCACCGCGGCGCTCCCGATGTCCGACTGTCCATCGAAGACGCCAATTGGTGTATCAAAGTTTTTGCTGGGACGATGAAAGTCGGCTGGGGGTGCAACCTGCTGGTACGTGGCCGATCCCGGCTGCGCCCATGCAGGGACCACAGGTTTTGACTCTGGTTGTGCGGTCGGGGCCTGGGAATAGAGCAGTAAGACCCACAAGATAGCTAGCAGGAGAGAAGCAATTCTCATCGTGCGGCGAATGATATTCGTCCTGCGCCCGTCAGACAATCGCTCAGTCAGTTAATGCCCTCGACTTCCTCGATTGCCAGTCACGGCTTGACTACCAATCTGCGCCCGCGCTGCTCTCGTCCCCATGCTTCTTCGATCTGCGCCAGCCGAACGGCCTCGGTGTCCACTCTTAGATCTCCTCGGGCTCCGTGTTCCATAACTTTCTTTAGAGCGTCGACCAGCACCTCGAGCGGCGGAACTCCGGCTGTCCCCGAGATCGTCAGCGCGGTACTGCGCAAGACAGCCGCGGGCAACGAGATCGTTGCGCCGGCGCTTTCTCCCACCTGCAACAGGCGGGTTTCGCTTTTGGCGACCGCGAATTCCTTGCGCGTCAGCGCCGCAAGCAACACTTCCACCGGACGCCCCCACACGTAATCGATCACCACCTGGAATCCAGCCTCTCCGGCCTCACGCGTGAACTGCTCGCGCAGTTCGTCTTCGGACGCGTCCAGGCGAATCGTCGCATCGGCACCTTGTTCCAACAAGTCGGTCATCACTCTTTCATTGCGACCTGCCGCCACCACTCGGCCCGCCCCCATCAGCTTGGCAATCTTCACTGCTAGTTTGCCAGTGGTTCCCGTCGCACCCAGCACGAGGACATTCTCGCCCGCCTTCACCTTCGCGCCATGTGATAGCGACAGCCACGCCGACACGCCCGGATTCGGCAGCGCGGCCGCCGTCTCGTCATCCATCTCATCGGGAACCGGGAAGCAGAAGGATGCTTTCACCACCGTACGTTCGGCCATTGCGCCATAAGGAGCTCGCGCCCCGCCAAACAACACGCGCTTGCCGTCGCCGAGATACCCCACTCCATCTGTGCCGCAGATCGCCGGCAGTTCTCGCGGACTCGCGAAGTGCGAACCTGCGGCCAGTTGCCTATCGACTGGTTTTAGCGAAGCCGCGCGAACTTCGACGATCGCCTCGCCCTCGCGCGCCATCGGATCGGCAAACTGCTCATAACGAGGCGGCTTGCCCAGCGTGTGCAATACGGCAGCGTACATTCAGCAATCTCTCCTCACCGAGTCTTGGCATTCTACGACGCCTCGGTTCGCAATCTCAGCAGTGAATTCTTCTTTACTCGTCTCGCATCAATCACAAATTGCTCAATGACCAATTTCCCGCCACGGCGTCCAAACAAGTGTGGGAACTGTTGTCATCAGATGTGCCACTTCGCTCAGCGTCAACGCAGGAAAGGAAATGGAACATGAGGAAGCGATGGATTTCGATACTTGCGGCGAGCCTTCTACTGAGCGGTATGGCTGTGGCGAAGGATCCGGGCGCGACCGAGAAGAAGATCGCCGATCTTGAAGTCGCTTTAGGGCAGGCGATGATTCACAAAGACCTCGCAACGCTTTCCACTCTCGTGGCCGACGACTGGACGATCCAAAGTGAAAGCGGAACGATGGGCACCAAAGCGGCGTTCCTCAACGACGTGAAATCTGGGGCACTCGTCGTTACCACTTTCAAGATCCACGACGTTCACGTCCATGTACTCGGCAACGTGGCGTACATCCAGGCCTTCGACGACGAACAGAGTTCTTACAAAGGCCATGACAACAGCGGAACCTATAACTGGCTCGACGTGTGGGAGAACCGCGACGGCCACTGGGTCTCGGTTGCAACGCAGTTGACCAGGGTGGTTGACGCCAAGAAATGATTCCGACGGCCGGTGTCAGGCACTACTTCTTACGCCCACGCCGCGCCACCGCGATCGAATCCTTTAACGCCGCGGATATATCGGCATCACCCGTCACGACGTGCGCAGGCTTCGGCATGCCCGACTCTCGACCGAGCCATGCTTCCAACTCGGCGCGATCCGCAACCGTGAACCGGCCTTCGCGCCTCACCGGCATTCCAGCCTTGGCCCATCTGTGCGCCGTTGCAGAACTCAAACCAAGGAATCTGCCGATAGCGGCCCATCCCTTCAGCAGATCTGACGTTTCGGCTTTCTGTTTCGATTTCGCCATTGACGAGCCAATTTAATTCGTTTTGTGTCACGAGTGCTAGTGGAGGAGGCGCCTGCCACCGACCCTTCCCCAAGGAGTGCGGCGGCCAAACTGTTAACCCAGTCGGCGCGGACGAAACCAAATACTGCGGACGAAACCAAATACTATAGATGGATTCGCTTCGCTCACCATGACCTCGTGGTTTTCCGACGCTCTTGCGAAGGGAATCAGCTCAATTTTGGCGGGCGGGGAGACCGCAATCCAGGCGTGCAGATCCGAAAATCGCGGTCATAAGAAATCGCTGTTTGACACGGATGCACTCGGACAGGCAAACTACCTGCTTCTTAGAGGCTCGCTATTTTCTGGCGCTCTCCCGGGCTTCGAAGCGAAAAAAGGGTGGCGGTAAGCATTTGAGCATGACGGCAAAGAAGGTCGTCTACAAGCTGGATTCCACGCTCGAAAGCGTCAACGAAGCCGAGCAGAAAGCCAGTCAACTCGCGACGGGTTCGGGTTTCGACGAAGACGAAGTTCTTCGCATCGAAATGGCAGTGCGCGAAGCAGCGGTGAACGCCGTGTATCACGGCAATGGCTACGATCCCAATAAGAAGATGACCTTGGGATTCGAAAAGACGGAAGACGCCCTGATTATCACGGTGGCCGATGAGGGTCATGGGCTCGATCCGGAGAAGCTGCCCGATCCGCTGGCGCCCGAGAACCTGTTAAAGCCTTCCGGACGAGGGATCTTTCTGATCCGCTCGTTCATGGATGAAGTTCGTTTCAGAAGTTTAGAACCAGGAACAGAGATTACATTGATCAAGCACGTCCGCAGCGAAGCGGCAGACGGCAAGGAGGAGTCCAAGTGAGCATGAAATCCAGCACCCGGCAGGTGGATGGTGTAACCATCATCGATCTGAGCGGGCGTATCACTCTCGGCGAGGGCAGTTCGGTGTTGCGCGACCTTGTCCGGCAAACAGTCGCCAAGGGAAACAAGAAGATCCTGCTGAACCTGGGCGACGTGACCTATATCGACAGCTCCGGCATCGGCGAGCTGGTGAGCGCGTTCACGAGCGTACGGAATGCAGGCGGAGAGCTGAAACTGCTCAACCTGACAAAGAAAGTTCACGACCTTCTACAGATCACGAAACTCTACACCGTGTTCGACGTGAAAGACGACGAAGCGACCGCCATTCAGGCGTTCTCCAAGTAAGTCTTCGCTCGTACGCCAACGTTTTCACTGGCATCTTTAGATTTATTGGGAGCAGGGCGGACCACAATCCGCCCTGCATAGCCAGATGAGCCCGCGCGGACCTCTATTTTCTAAGCTGACGGAGAAACCGAGCTGAGAATTGCCTCGGCGCGCCGGCGCGAAATATTCATCACACTCTGGTCGGCAGCGATCGATTTCAGAATCGGAGCAATCGCCTGAATCTCGGCCAGTTGATGATCCTTCTCCATCTCCTGCAACCGCTTTAATTCCGACTCCAGCCCAAGCTTGTCGTGGGTGTGGAAATACTCGAGCCGGCGGCCAAATTCCATGGTCTCGGCAATTCCCTCAAAAAGATCGGTAAGCTGCTCCACCGTGTTGTTGTTGGACCAGTTGTAGCTGCTGCGGAAATCGCGATCGCCATCTTTGTAGGCGAGCGTCTTGTTGCCGGTAAAAGCGACCTTTCCCTTTTTGTAGTCGAAATCCTGATTGAAGTATTTGAGCTGTTTGGCCGCCGCAAAGATCTTGTTGAGGCTCTCGGTACTTAGGGTGAAGCGATAGATGTAAGGAACGCCGGTCGAGGCTTCGGAACTGGGATCGGCTTGATACGCCGTGCGCCCATCAGCGCTCACTGCGACGGAGTAATGCGCAGGATCAGCGTTGGGGAAGTCGAGGCTGAATGTCGCCGTGGGAACAACCGCGCCGTTCGTATTCGAGCCGAGTGTCGGCGTTTGGGCAAAGGCAGAGGCAGCGATCAGAATGCCGAGTAATGCGAAACCGAGTTTGTATCTACGAGTGCGCACGAAGTTGGCGTCCTCCGGCAAGCATTGTAACGGGAAATGAGATGCACGGGTCGGGATCAGGCGCGACAGGACGCCGCTTTTACGGGCTGCTGCCGTTGCAGTGTTGTCCATGTATGTAGATGGCAGATGGCGATGGCAAGCGCATCGGCGGCATCGGGCGATTCGGGCGGCTCCGTCAAGTTCAGGAGCTTGGTAACCATATGCTGAACCTGCGACTTCTCTGCCCTTCCGTAACCACAGACCGCGGACTTGATGGTCAGCGGCGAATATTCGGCGACCTGCAATCCGCAGGATGAGGCCGCCAGCATCGCGACGCCGCGCACCTGGCCCAGCTTCAACGCGGATTTGGCGTTCACCGCGTAAAAGACATCTTCGATGGCGACCATCTCGGGCTGGACCTCTGAAATCACCTCGCGAAGTCGCTCAAAGACACGGTTCAGGCGAACCGGCAACGGCTCGCGGGTAGAAAGACGGATGGTTCCAGAGCAGACGATCTGCAGTCTGGTGTCAGTTCCCTGCTGCACGACACCGTATCCGGTGTACTCGCCACCGCAATCGATTCCGAGAACACGCATTGGTCGGCAGTGTAACCGAATTGCGGTCGCGACGGGATAGCTTTAGCAACTCTGGCGTGAGAACCAGCCAGCCTGAGAACCCGGATGTGCATCTGTAGGTTTGATGAGGGACAAGACCATGCTGCTCCGGGCTTGCATCGCGTTCCTGCTCGCAGTTCTGTTACTGACGGCAACAGCAAGGTCAGCGCAGAGCGATAGCAACACAGCGCAAGAGAAGATCCGTATCACGAGTGGACCCACGGTGGAGCACGCCGGTGCGGAAGACGCCATAGTGGCGTGGTCGACGAATGTGTCCTCGGGAACCAAGGTGCTATACGGGACCGATCAGGCGCGCCTTGACCAGGTTGCGGAGACGCCGTGGGGAGCGCTGACGCATCGCGTTACGCTCAAGAAGCTGTCGCCGGCAACTACTTACTACTACGAAGTCGTTTCGGACCAGGCACTGGGGACGGGCGGAAAAGTCGAAAGCGGAGTCGCGCAGTTCACCACAAAAGACAAGACACAGGCGGCTGGAAGGTAAGGCCGTTTCCCGTTTTGCCCAAAGAGAGCTGAACCTACTTCTTGGATCCGGCTTCGGTAGTGGCCACGTAGCTGGATAGTTGTCCGGTCAACATCAGGTAGACCATCTTGAAGTCGCTGATAAAGGACCAGAACGGGTGCCCAAACGTTGCGGGGCGATTGCCTTCGATGCCGAAATGGCCGATCCAGGCGAAGGCGTAGCCGATCACCGGCCAAAGCAGAATCCACCAGTAGTGTCCAGTGATGATCGCCCAGATCAGCACTGCCAAACCCAGCACCGTGCCGCAGAGGTGCATGTAACGGGTTCCTGGCTTGCTATGTTCGCCGAGGTAGAAAACAAAGAAATCGTGATAGCTCGAAAACCGCTGCTTGTCGTCTGTTGACACGGCGCGTCCCCACGGCGGGCAATAGTACAACGATTTTTGCCGGTTTGCAGCCCATGTGCTGCTTGCCCAAACACGCTTCGATCCCACACATCCGAAGACGGGATGTGTGGAGCACCCAAATGTGCGCGACAAATTCGCGTCTGAATCGATAGAATCGCATCACCGCTCTATAAGCACTTCAATCAAGATGTGAGGAAGGACGAGGATGAAGATCGGTGTGTTAACCGGCGGAGGCGATTGTCCCGGCCTGAACGCGGTGATTCGCGCGATCGTGCGCAAAGGGACGTTTCACTACGGCGATCAGTTCGTGGGGTTCCTGGAAGGCTGGCGTGGAGTTCAAGACAACAAAGCAGAGGTTCTCGACTTGGCCAAGGTCTCGGGAATTCTGCCGCGCGGTGGAACTATTCTGCGCACGTCGCGCACCAATCCTGCCAAGCGTGAAGGCGGATTGCAGCGCTGCATGGATAATCTGAAGCGGCACGGTTGCGAGGCGCTGATCGCGATCGGCGGCGACGACACCATGTCTGTGGCACATAAGTTGAGCGAACTCGGCGTGAAAGTGGTGAGCGTTCCCAAAACCATTGACAACGATCTGAGCGGAACGGACTTTTGTTTCGGATTCGATACAGCGGTAGAGATTGCGACGGAAGCCATCGACCGCCTGCACACCACGGCAGAAGCCCACAATCGCGTGATCGTGGTCGAAGTCATGGGACGTGACTCGGGCTGGATCGCGATGTACAGCGGAGTTGCGGGCGGCGCGGACGTGATTCTGATTCCAGAAAAGCCCTTTGAACTCGAAGACGTGGCTGAGGCAATCAAGCTACGGCACTCCCGTGGTCGTTATTTCAGTATCGTCGTGGTCGCGGAAGGCGCGAAGGTCGCTGAACACAGCAGCGACAACGTCACGCTCGATGTATCCAAAGACGAGTTCGGTCACGTGCGGCTGGGCGGCATTGGAAACCTGCTGGCAAAAGAGATCGAAAAACGCACTGGATTCGAGACTCGTGCGGTCGTGCTCGGTCACGTGCAACGTGGCGGATCGCCAACGGCGTTCGATCGCGTGCTGGGCACGCGCTACGGATCTGGGGCCATCGACATGGTGCATCGCGGCGATTTCGGAAAGATGGCAGCGCTGCGCGGAAATGAGATTGTGGCGATTCCGATCCAGGAAGCACTGTCGCAAAATCGCAAAGTGGATCAAGCGCTCATCGATGTTGCTTTGGGATTGCACGATAAGATCGGCGGCGAAGCGCGAAGAGAGGTCATTCAGTCTACATAGACTGCAGATTCCTCGCGAGTTGAAGCTCGCTCGTGATGACAATAAGAAGAAGGCCTCCTGATTAGGGAGGCCTTTTCTATGTGGTATGCGCAAGCGTGTCGCCCGCGCGCCACTAACCTCGTTCATTTCTTACTTGTGGAAGTACCGTGCCTTCCATACGCCGAAGCTTATTCCGCCCAGACCGAGCAATCCGAGCAGCGGAAGTGGGCTAGCGGTGTGCGGCATTCCGCCACCGCCCGCGGCGGCGCCACCGGCGTTACCCTCATTGCCCGCCGCCGCTCCACCAGTCTGATCTTGCGGCGCAGGCGCTCCGACGTTACCCGTGGATCCGGCCTGACCCTGAGCGTTCTGATCAGAGGATCCGGTCACGGCGTTCTTGGTTCCATGATAGGCGTCACTCGCACCTTCCTCGGTTTTGCTGGCGCCAGTTTCGGCGCCGTGTTTTACGGCACCGGCTGCACTGGATGCTGCACCTTTTGTCTGATCAGCCGCGCTGGATGCGGCGCCTTGAGTCTGGTCAGCTGCCCCTTGAGCCGTGCTTTGGGCCTGATCGGAAGCGCTTTGCGGCGCACCCATCAGCATCGACATCTGCGGCGGAGTGGTAGTTGATCCGGTTCCCGTGGTCCCGGTCGTCCCGGTCGTACCTGGAGTTGGGTTTGTGCCGGAGGGCGATCCCGAAGTTCCGGTACCGGTTGTGCTATCCGGCGTCGCGGTGCTGCTCCCCATAGTTCCGGTGGTGCCGCTTGGGCTGGCTGAGGTTCCTGGTTCGGTTGTCGTCGTACCGGGCGTGGTTGTTCCGGTTGCACCGGTTGTGCCGCTCGCGTCAGGAGCGGTGCTAGTTGTACCGGCAGATGCACCGGTGCCCGGGTTTCCGGTTTGCGAGCCCATCGAACCAGCGCTGGCTCCGGTTCCAACTGAACCTGAGCCGGCAGTTCCAGTACTTTGGCCTGCGGTTCCAGTACTCTGGCCAGCGACGCCGCCCGTCGCTCCTGTTCCGGCTGTTCCCGATCCAGCACCGGCGCCCGCACCCGAGCTTCCGCCAGCTCCTCCCGCTTGTGCTACTGCCATTCCTGCCCCGAGCAGCAGCACGGATGCAATACTAAGCTTCTTCATAGTGTCTCTCCTTCGTTGGCTCGTAGTGCTCTGCCCCTTCAGGACAGACACTGAGTCTCTTTTAGACAGTGGCGTTCAAAAATCTGACGCCAAGGCAGAAGAGCGAGATGTCCTCATCTAGCTGACACTCACGAAAGCCCTTGTTGGATTTTCAGAGACTTGACGGTGCGACGATCGCGAGTTCAGCAACTCTCATTGGCCCTGGACGCAAGAAGAGGTGAGCAGATTCTCGGGCAAACCCGGGGAACGGTTCCCTTACGGGAATCCAGTTCTGGTGTGGATTCTCTCACCGTCGGACGTGATGCGGCGCACACCAAAATCTGCTGAAAAAGACGACACTGCTGACAAAGGAATTGCGGAGGCTGGGCCAGAGGAGCGCAGTTCGGCAGTGGCCCAATGACAACTTAAATCCGATCAACCCAACCTCTGGAAGGGCATGGTCGAAGACTGCCCCGCTGCTTCCTTTCGGTTGAAAGGAGACCTGATGCCGGCGTATCCAGCGACAGTTTTGCCACCTTCGGACGACAAGCGCTGGCGTATCGTGGAGGGCACCATGCGCCGCCACGGACGCGAACCGCATGCCCTGATCGAGGTATTACACACCGTTCAGGAAAGCTTCGGTTATCTCGACGACACCGCGCTTCGCTTCGTAGCTCAGAGTTTGCGACTTCCGTACAGCAAAGTGTTCGGCGTGGCGACCTTCTATCACTTCTTTACGCTGAAGCCCAAGGGTAAACATACCTGCGTGGTTTGCACGGGCACAGCCTGCTACATCAAGGGATCTCCAGCACTGCTGAAAGCGGTAGAGGAATCGGCGCACATCCAGCCGGGTGAAACCAGTGACGACAACCAGGTTTCGCTGCTGACCGCGCGTTGCGTGGGATCGTGTGGCCTGGCGCCAGCCGTGGTATTTGATGGCGATGTGGTGGGGAAAATCGGTCCGGAAGAGATGTCGAAACGGATTTTGAGGTGGCTGCATCATGACGCTTGAGGAACTTCGCGAGATTGCGCGCACCGAGCGGGAGAAGCAACAGGAGTTCCCGCGAAAGATTCACGTCTGTACCGCAGCCGCCTGCCTATCGCAACGCAGCGACAAGGTGAAAGCAGGCATTGAGGCGCGGATCAAGGAAAAAGGGCTGGAGAAAAGCTGCCACGTGAAGGGCGTCGGCTGCATGGGACTGTGCGCAGCTGGACCACTCGTGTCAGTGGAACCTGACGGCGCGCTCTACCAGGGAGTCCGTCCGCCAGAAGAATGTTCGGACACTGCCGACATCGTCGATTCGCTCGAAAACAAGGGCAAAGCCGTCGAGCGGTTGAAACTCGATCCGACACTTCCCTTCTTCAAAGAACAGGTGAAGGTAGTCCTGGAGAATTCCGGGAACATCGATCCCGAGCGCATCGAAGACTACATCTCGGCGGACGGCTATGAGGCATTGCTGACGGCGCTCACGTCGATGACGCCGCTGGAAGTGATCGAACAGGTTACGAAGAGCGGATTGCGCGGGCGCGGCGGCGCCGGATATCCAACCGGATTGAAGTGGAGCACCGTAGCCAAGGCGCGCAGCCAGAACAACACCAAGTTCGTGATCTGCAATGCGGATGAAGGCGATCCCGGGGCGTTTATGGATCGCAGCGTGCTCGAGAGCGATCCGCAACGCGTGCTCGAAGGCATGGCAATTGCCGCTTACGCGGTGGGGGCCAGCCACGGTTACATCTATGTGCGTGCAGAATATCCGCTGGCCATTAAGCGGTTAAAGACGGCCATCAAGCAGGCGGAGAACCTCGGCCTGCTGGGAAACAACATCTGCGAAACAAAATTCAGCTTCCGCATCGACATCCGCCTGGGCGCAGGCGCGTTCGTCTGCGGCGAAGAGACGGCGCTGATCAACTCCGTGGAAGGTAAGCGCGGAACACCGCGTCCTCGGCCACCGTATCCGGCACAAGAAGGACTGTGGGGCGCGCCGACACTGATTAACAACGTCGAAACCTACGCGAACATCGCTCCCATCGTGCGCAAAGGCGGAGCGTGGTACGCGGCAATCGGCACCGAAAAGAGTAAAGGCACGAAGGTGTTCGCGCTTGCCGGTCGAGTACAGAACACCGGGCTGATCGAAGTACCGATGGGAATCAAGTTGCGTGACATTATTTTCCGACTGGGCGGAGGCATTCCCGACGGACGCAACTTCAAGGCCGCGCAAACTGGCGGTCCCTCGGGTGGATGCGTGCCGGAACAGCACCTCGACATGTCGGTCGACTACGAGTCGCTGGCGAAGGTGGGCTCGATCATGGGGTCGGGCGGATTGATCGTGATGGACGACACCTCGTGCATGCCCGACGTGGCCAAGTACTTCATGGACTTCTGCCGGACAGAATCGTGCGGCAAGTGCGCGCCCTGCCGGGTAGGCACTACTCACATGCACAACCTGCTGGAGAAGATCACCTCCGGCGTGGCGGGCGAGAAGGAACTCGCTCTGCTGGAAGAACTGTGCACGGTGGTAAGCCAGACCAGCCTGTGTGGACTGGGTCAGACGGCGCCGAATCCAGTGATAAGCACATTGCGTTATTTCCGAAACGAATACATGGCACATATCAGCGACAAACAGTGTCCCGCAGGAGTGTGTAAGACGAAAGCTGCAGCCAAAACGGCGGAGGTGGGTAAATGAGCCCCGCAGCGGTGGAAATCAAAACCTTGCAGATTGATGGGCGCGACATTGGTGCGCGCGCCGATCAGACCATCCTCGAAGTCGCACGCGAGAACGGGATCAACATACCCACGCTTTGCCACCTTGACGGTCTCACAGACGTGGGCGCCTGCCGCCTGTGCCTGGTAGAAGTAAAAGGCAGCAACAAGCTTCTGCCCGCGTGCGTCACGCGCGTGCAGGAAGGCATGGAAGTCACCGCGCACTCGCCGCGACTGGAAGCTCTGCGGAAGATGATCGTGGAGATGCTCTTCTCAGAGCGCAATCACGTGTGCTCGGTTTGCGTTTCGAACGGCCACTGCGAGCTGCAGCGACTGGCCGAGAGCATGGGGATTACCCACGTGCGAGTTCCTTACCTGAATCCCAAACTGCAAGTGGACGCCAGCAACCGCCGGTTCGTAGTGGATCACAATCGCTGCGTCTTGTGCTCGCGATGTGTGCGGGTTTGCGACGAGATCGAAGGCGCGCACACCTGGGATAACTTCGGCCGCGGAATCGATTGCCGCGTGATCACCGACCTGAATCAGCCTTGGGGCGATTCTGACAGTTGCACCAGTTGCGGCAAGTGCGTGCACGTCTGTCCGACCGGTGCCCTGGTCGAAAAAGGACGCGCTGCGGGAGAAATGAAAAAACGGCGGCAGTTCCTGCCGTATCTGACCTTGATGCGGGAGGGACGGCAATGAGCAAAGTCCGAATCGCAACCGTATGGATGGATGGCTGCTCGGGATGCCACATGTCATTTCTCGACATGGATGAGCGGCTACTCGAGTTGGCTGAGCATATTGACCTGGTCTACAGCCCATTGGTCGATCTGAAAGATTTTCCGCAGGAAGTGGACGTCACCCTGATTGAAGGCGCGATCAGCTCGGACGAAGACCTGGAGAAGCTGGAGAAAGTCCGGGCGCATTCGAAGCTGCTGGTCTCACTGGGCGATTGTGCGGTTACCGCCAACGTTCCAGGGATGAGGAATTCGTTTCCAGTGGAGTCGGTGCTGAAGCGCGGATATATCGAGAACGCGACGCTGAACCAGGAGATCCCGGTGCAGGTGATCCCACGATTGCTGCCGCGTTCGCTGCCACTGCATGAAGTGGTGAAGGTGGATCTGTTCATTCCGGGATGCCCGCCACATCGCGACGTGATTCATTACGCTCTGTCGGAGCTCGTGCAAGGACGGATGCCGGACCTGAGTACGAAAAGCCATTTCGGAGCCTAGGAGAGGAAGATGCAAACTGTCGTTATCGATCCTGTGACTCGCATCGAAGGGCATTCCAAGATCACGATTCAGCTCGATGATCATGGAGTGGTGCAGGATGCGCACTTCCACGTCACCCAGTTCCGCGGCTTTGAGAAGCTGTGCGAAGGACGGCCGTTCTATGAGATGCCGGCACTGATGGCACGCATCTGCGGCATCTGCCCGGTGTCACACCTGATTGCCTCGGCTAAAGCTTGCGATGCCATCCTCGCTGTGCGTATTCCGGAAACGGCCGAGAAGCTGCGCCGCATCATGAATCTGGCGCAGATCGTGCAATCGCACGCGCTGAGCTTCTTCCACCTGTCGTCGCCGGACTTCCTGCTGGGCATGGACTCGGATCCGGCGAAGCGCAACATTTTTGGAGTAGCTGCACATAGTCCGGAACTGGCGCGCGATGGCGTGCGCCTGCGCAAGTTCGGGCAGGAGATTATTGAACTGCTTGGTGGAAAACGAATCCATCCTGCGTGGGTAGTGCCGGGTGGCGTCAGCGAACCGCTGAAGGTGGAATATCGGGACCAGATATTGAAGTCGATCCCCGAGGCAAAGGAGATCGTTGTCCGCACGCTGGCCTGGTTCAAGCGGCAGTTGGAGAACTACCGCGAAGAGATTCGGACCTTCGCGAATTTCCCCTCCATGTTCATGGCGCTCACTAAAGACGACGGCAATCTTGCGTTCTACAAAGGCTGGCTGCGTCTGGTGGACGCCGATGGCGAAATTGTGCAGGACCACATCGATCCTGCGGATTATGAAGAATATATCGGCGAGGCGGTAGAGCCGTGGTCATACCTGAAGTCTCCGTATTACAAGCCGATGGGCTATCCCAAAGGCATGTATCGCGTGGGACCGCTGGCGCGCCTGAACATGGCCAAGCGGTGCGGCACGCCTCTGGCGGATCAGGAGCTGGCGGAATTTCGTGAACTTGAACGCCGGTTCGTGCTGAGCTCGTTCTATTACCACTATGCGCGGTTGATCGAGGCGCTATTCGCTGTCGAGAAGATCGAAGCCTACCTCGAAGAGCCGGAGATCCTGGGCAAGCACGTGCGCGCCTATGCGGGACCGAACAACTACAACGGCGTAGGAGCGTCGGAAGCGCCGCGAGGCACGCTGATCCACAATTACAAGATTGACGAGAGCGGGCTGATCACGCACGCGAACCTGATCATCGCTACTGGACACAACAACCTGGCGATGAACCGGGGAGTCCTGCAGGTCGCCAAGCATTTCATAAAGGGAAGAACAATTCCGGAAGGCATGTTAAATCGCGTCGAAGCCGTGATTCGCTGCTACGATCCATGCTTGAGCTGCTCGACGCATGCGATGGGACAGATGCGGCTGCACCTTGAACTAAGGGACGTCGACGGCCAAGTGCTGTCGGAGGTAAAGAGATAGACCATGCTGCCCATTGTGGTGATCGGATACGGAAATCCGCTGCGCGGTGATGATGCGATCGGCTGGAGAGCGGCCGAGGCGTTGCGGGATGTCTATGAAGACGACACAGCGGTCGAGGTCTTCGCCAGTCACCAGCTGAATCCGGAGATGGCGGAGTCGGTTGCTGAAGCCGGCATGGTAATTTTCATCGACGCGGTTGCTAATAAGCTTGAAGCCGGGAAGATTGCCTGCGAGAGCGTTCATCCGGCAGACCATTCCTCGGCTTTCAGTCATGATCTGGATCCGCCGACCTTGCTCGCCTCTGCGATTGATCTCTACGGCAGCTGCCCCCGCGCCGCGGTCATTGGCGTGGGTATACGCTCGTGCGATTTGGGACATGACCTCAGTCGCGAGGTAAAGGCCGCGCTTCCCCGCGTGGTCGCCGAGGTAAAGCAGATGATCGAACTGCACCGCAGTGGAAAACAGTTCGTGGTGGAACACCAGCAGGTGGGATCGGCGTAGACCACATCGGCTGTGATCGCTTGGTTGTGTGGCGCAGGAATGTCCGCGCTTTTGTTTTTTTCGAACGGGCAGCCGGCCTGCTCGTGAAGCAAAATCGGACGGTTGGCTGTCCCACGTATTACGCAGGATTTCTGCAATGTCCGATCGCGGACAGAATGTACGCGCCACATAACCAATCACTTCCCTTGGTAGCTGACCCTCCAAATTGAATTTGATCCGTCATCCGTCACCAGCAGCGAGCCGTCTTTCGCCACCGTCACTCCCACTGGACGTCCCCAGACATTTCCATCCGCCGTAACAAATCCCGTAAGGAAGTCTTCGTACTCGCCGGTGGCCTTGCCCGCGCCATGGAGCGGAACGCGGATCACTTCATATCCGGTACGAGGATTGCGATTCCACGACCCATGCTCAGACGCAAAGATATCTCCCTGATATTCCTGCGGGAATTGATTGCCTTCGTAGAAAGTCATCTCCAGCGACGCATTGTGCGGTTGCAGCAACACATCTGGCGTGATGACTTTGCTTTGCAGTTCGGGATGCTTCCCCTTCTGCCTTGGATCCTGGTGTCCACCCATGTACCACCACGGCCAGCCATAAAAGCCGCCGGGCGTGACGTGGGTGATGTAGTCGGGCACGAGATTATCGCCTAAGTTGTCGCGCTCATTCACCGAACACCAGAGTTCGCCCGTTTTAGGGTTCTGGGCGAGTCCAACGCAGTTGCGGATTCCCCACGCGTAAACTTTCAGTCCGGTTCCATCGGGGTTGAATTCGAGAACGTCGGCTCGGTGGAATTCAGCGGGCTTGTTGTCGGTATCGTCATCGTTGGAGTGAGAGCCAACGGAGACGTACATCTTCTTGTCATCGGAGGAAAAGGCGATGTCGCGGGTCCAGTGGCCTCCACCACGCAGGTGGCCGCCTCCAGGAAGATCGGTAAGCTTCTGTGCCGGACCGCGTGCCTTCAGATCACCGTTGCGGTACGGGAAACGAACAACCGAATCGGTATTGCCAACATAGATCCACTCGGGATTCGGACCGGATGGATAAAACGTCAACCCGAAGGGCTGCCTGAGTCCGGTCGCAAATACCTGAACTTGCTGGGGCTTGCCGTTGGCGTCAATGCCGCGAAACACCTTGATGTCGCCGGGTCCGCTCTCCACGACGAAAACGTCGCCATTAGGCGCGGTGCGCAGCAGCCGAGGGTTGTGGAGATTCTCCGCGAAGAGTTCAACCTTGAATCCTGCAGGCGCCTGAGGCCATGCATCTTTCGGGCGAGCCACGAGACTAGGGCCGTTGTCGACAGACTTTGTTGCATAGGGCTGCGGCAGGTCCGAAACAGTGATCTTATGAATCGCGCCGGGTTTTTGATCTTTGTACCCGGAGAACACGAGGGAATTTTGATCCGCGGCCACCGAAAATGCCGCTAGAGCCATGACAAGCAACGCGGGTAGAAGAAACCGAAGTCGTCCGTTCAAGAGCACTCCTTTCTCCTAAGAGATGCTCCACGAAGCCAAAACGCTGAAAGCAATGAACCAGGAAGGACGAGGGACATGCGATCAGTTAATTCCATTCGAGGGGAGGTGATGGCATACGTCATCGTTCGGCGCGGTTCGACGCCGGAGATTCTTTCCTTCTGGAGTAAGAAAACTGGCTAAAGAAATCAGTAAGTTTTTGAATAATTCCAAAAATGGAATAGATAAATCTACAGTTTTTGGTTGACCTTTATGCATTTAGCCTCTAAACTAGCTTGTTTGGTAGGGGTTGTTCGAAGTAACAGGTAGGCTGCACCTTGATTTACTTCCGAAGTTAGGCCTGTGAATCGTACGGAAGTCCCCAAGAATCGAATCTAGTAAGAGCAATTTCTGTTCTCATCACAATAAGGCAGGACGACTGAATAATGGCGAAGCGACGCGGAAACCCTAACTGGGGCAAGCCTGAGCCGATAGGCCCCGTGATTCCAACTGTTACCGAGTTCGAGCAGGTAGTGCGCGAGTTCAAACTCACGCCCGACCAGTATCTGCGCTCGACCCGTCTGCGCGAGTGGGCGCGGAAGAACCGCAATTCGAAGTATATCCCTGAGCCTCTTCTGGAAGCCTGGGGATTCGAAATCGAATCGGCTTTGTAAGTCGGGTCATTCTTATACGTCAGGTTGAAAAAGGCCGCCTTCGGGCGGCCTTTTCTTTTGGATTCATCGCTTGCAGGCAAGGGGTGTAGAGTTATCGGCATGAGGCGGCCGAAGACGCTTGCTGTCGCACTCCTGCTTACGCTGTCTTCCGCGGCGATCGCTCAGATTCCTCCCATCGAGAAAGGCAAGACGATCGCTAAGGTCGTTTGCTCTGGGAATCCTAATCAAACTTATGCCCTATACGTTCCGAGCGGGTATTCCCAGACGAACCCTTCGGCGATCATTTATGTGTTTGATCCTGCGGCGCGTGGCGCAGTAGCGGTTGAGGCAATCCGTACGGCGGCAGAACAGTACGGCTACATTGTCGCCGCCTCGAATAGTTCCCGAAATGGATCGATGGGCGGTTCTTCGGAGGCCGCCAACGCCATCTTTCAGGATACGCACCAGCGATTCGCGATCGACGATCGGCGAATCTATACCGCGGGCTTTTCGGGTGGAGCGCGCGTCGCCACCCAGTTCGCTTTAATGTGCAAAACCTGCATTGCAGGGGTGATTGCCAACGGCGCTGGTTTCCCGCAAAGCGCGGCGCCGAAGAGTAATTTTGGGTTCGCGTACTTCTTGGCCGTCGGAAATGCCGACTTCAACTTCAGAGAGATGGTCGAGTTACGGGGCCAACTGGAACAGATCCACGCCAATTACCGGATCCATGTTTTTGACGGCTCGCATGAATGGGCCCCGGATGCAGCCTGGCAGGACGCCTTGCGTTGGATGAATTTGCAGGCCATGCGCTCGGGTGTCTTAGCCAAAGATCCCAAGGTGATACAGCGAATCTTTCAAGAAGAACTGGAAAGTGCGCGCGCGTTGGACTCGAGCGGTAACGCGTTGGCAGCCGAGCGAGATTACGAATCGATCGCGCGCGATTTCGACGGATTGACCGACGTCGCCTCGCCCAAGGCTCGCGCCTCCGAACTGAAAGCCAGCAAGGCTTTCAAAGCGGCCGAAAGGCAGGAACGCGATGACATAGACCGGCAGGTGAAGTTGACCTCCAGAGCTTCCCAAGAAATACAAGGTATTGCCAACCATGAATTGGATCTGGCGACGTACGCAGAGCTTAAGCAAACCTTTACCAACCTGAAGACTTATCTCTCGAAAACAGCCGACTCGAAGAATCCCGATGTGATCATCACGAGACGGGCGCTGGGACAACTGGTCGTTCAGGCCTACGAAGCCGGCCAGCGCAGCATGGAAACCAGGAATTATGTAGCTGCTTTGGCCTACTTCGATCTGGTTGCAGCGGGAGCGAAGTCGCCGGGTGGGGCGCTCTTCGAACGCGCCCGGGCTTACGCCGCTCAGGGAGACGGGAAAAAGTGCTTGGCCGAACTGAAGCAGGCGCAAGCTGGCGGATTCCACGATGCATCGGCGCTTGACGCGGCTGAATTCAATCCCTATCGTCAGCTACCGGAATTCCAAAGCCTGGCATCAGAGTGGAGCAAGCAGGCTCAGCCCTGAAGTAAGGATATGCATTTCTCTGGAACCGAACTCGCGGCGCTTATTATCGCGACCAGCTTCGCGGCCGGCCTGAACGTATACGCGACCTTGGCGACACTGGGACTGCTATCCCACGCCGGCCTCATCGCGCTTCCCTCTTCCCTGCACCTGGTGTCGAACTGGTGGGTCATTGGAGTCAGTCTGGCACTGTTCGGCGTTGAGTTCTTCGCCGACAAGGTGCCAGCGCTCGATCTGGTCTGGAACGCCCTGCATACTTTCGTTCGAATACCGATTGCCGCGCTGCTGGCCTTTGGCGCAACCTCGAACCTCAGCCCGCAGATGCAGCTACTGAGCGCTTTAGCCGGCGCCGGGATTGCTTTTGCGGCTCATGGAGGTAAGACGGCGGTGCGGGCAGCGATCACGCCGTCACCTGAGCCTGTTTCGAATATCGCACTGAGTGCCAGTGAAGATGTGATCGCGGTCTTCCTCACGTGGTTCGCGACCAAGCATCCTTATGCAAGCGCCGCGATCGCGATTGTATTGCTGGTGCTGATCCTGCTTGCGATCCGTTGGGTGATACGTGCATTGCGAAATCTGTTCAAGGGCGCTGAACGGGTATTGGAACCCCACCACAGCGGCTAATATTGCAATTTGATTCCGTTTTCGAGAATCTCACCTGAGAATAGCGAACAGAGTTTGACCACCCTGAATTATTAATGTCATATTAATAGGCCCTCCACGATGCAAATGGGCATGCCGTATCCGTACCTTTCGGAAACGGAAAAGGATCTTCCAAATTCTATGGTTCGCCTCATTCCGCGTGAGACTAAGTTCTTCCAGATGTTTTCTGAAGTAGCTGAGAACGTGACTGAGGGAGCTCGGCTGATGAAGGCCCTTCTGGAGGACTATCAAGACGTCCCCAACCGGGTGGGTAAACTGAAGGAAATTGAGCATCGCGGGGACGATATGACGCACGCGATCCTCACCAAGCTGAACCAGACCTTCATTACTCCGTTCGATCGCGAGGATATTCATAGGCTGGCTTCGGCAATGGACGATGTACTCGATCTGCTGAACGCTGCCGGCGATCGCTTGATAACGTACAAGATTGATTCTGTCCCCCCTGCGTCCGTCACGCTGGCCGCACTGATTCTGCAACAGAGCGTCGAGTTGGGGCGTGCGGTGGCTATGCTGGAGAAGAATCACCACGTGCTTGAGCACTGCGTGGAGATCAATCGGCTCGAAAACGAAGCGGACCGGGTCGCACGGGAAGCCATTGGAAAATTGTTCGAAACCGAAAAAGATCCTATTGCCCTCATAAAAATGAAAGAGCTGTTCGAAGTTCTGGAACTAGCCACGGACAAGGCAGAAGATGCGGCCAACGTCCTCGAAGGCGTTGTGTTGAAGAGCGCCTGAAATGGAATCTAGCTCCCACGCGGTGGGCTTAAGAAAGAGCGACCGGTGAATACTGGCCTGATTCTTGTCGCAGCCACGGTTGTTGTCGCACTAATTTTTGATTTCTTAAACGGCTTTCACGATGCTGCCAACAGCATCGCCACGGTAGTTTCCACTCGCGTTCTATCTCCAAAGCTGGCGGTGCTCTGGGCTGCGGCCTTCAATTTTCTGGCAGCGTTCTTCCTTGGCACGGCTGTTGCGAAAACGATCGGCAGTGGGATGATCCGTCTGGATCTTGGCGGCGTTCCAGTCGTAACCCAGTGGGTAGTTATTGCGGGACTTCTGGGCGCTATCGTGTGGGACGTCGTGACCTGGGTGTTGGGACTACCAACATCCTCTTCACACGCTTTAATCGGAGCTTACGCCGGAGCTGCGATTGCCAAGGCTGGGTTCGGAGTAATTCTGCCTTCCGGTTGGACAAAGACCCTGATTTTTATCGTGGTCGCGCCAGTCATGGGATTAGTTCTCGGATTTGGACTGATGGTGGCGGTGTACTGGATCTTTCAGAGGAAATCACCTCTGCAAGTGGATGGACTGTTCCGGAAACTACAACTGCTCTCGGCTGCCGCCTACAGTCTGGGGCACGGCGGTAACGACGCACAGAAGACAATGGGCATCGTGGCGGGCGCGCTCTATACGGGCGGGCTGATGTCTAAGTCGGACTTTTCTCATGATTGGGGAAGGCTGCACTGGCCAATAATCTTGGCCGCGCATACCGCCATTGGATTGGGTACGTATTTTGGCGGCTGGCGAATCGTTCACACCATGGGATCGAAGATCACCAAGCTGAAGCCGGTCGGTGGCTTCTGCGCCGAAACGGCGGGTGCCATCACGCTGTTTGGGACAGCCCTGGCCGGGATCCCAGTTAGCACGACTCACACCATCACCGGCGCGATCATCGGAGTGGGCGCCACGAATCGACTTTCGGCCGTACGCTGGGGAGTGGCGCGACGAATTGTCTGGGCTTGGGTATTAACCATACCGGCCTCTGCGGGGGTGGCGGCGACGGCGTTCTGGATAATCCGGTTGTTCGTGCCGAATGCATGAGTTTTCTGGCTTTCTGTTCGATTCCACTCTCCTTCGGTAGACTATTGTTTCCGCTGAATTGTGGATGAGTGAATTGCAAAGGACTGAGCGCGACGGGGCAGCGTTTCGGTTCCGCAAAGATTGGCAAGGGATCATACGCTATGAAGAGTCGTTCGCTTTTATTCGTCGCCATCGTTCTGCTGATATTAATTGCCGCGAACTGCGGGGGTGGCGGCGGTAGCAGCACCGTCCGGATGTACGTGGCAAATGCCGGGTCGTCGTCGATATCAGGATTCACGCTGAACTCCAATGGGAGCGTCGGCACGCTCACAGGATCGCCCTACACAGCGGGAGTTACTCCCACTGCGGTTGCGGTAGTGCCGGGGAATTTTCTCCTGGAAACCAACGCCGGCGGCAACACGATCGGCAAGTTCCAGATTGACTCTGACGGATTACTCACGCCGTTCGCTGGCCCTACGAATACTGCTCTGACTCCAAGTTCCATGCTGGTGCATCCGAGCGGGAATTTCGTTTTCGTCGCGAACTCCGGTTCCAGTAACATCTCGGTTTACGCGTACTCGGCGGGCGCCCTCTCGGAAATCACTGGTTCGCCGTTTGCCGCGCAGTCTGGTCCGGCGCAGCTTGCCATCACGCCTTCCGGCAACTTCCTTTACGTCACCAACCAGGCTTCTTCGTCGATTTCTGGATACAGCGTGAGCGGTTCCGGAGCGCTGGTGCCGCTTGCGGGATCTCCGTTTACGACTGGCGTCGGTCAGTTGCCAGTGGGCATAGCCATCTCTCCGAGCGGATCGTTCTTATACATCGCCAATCGCGGATCGAACAACATATCCGGGTTTGCCATTGATTCAGCCGGAAACCTTACCCCTCTGACCGGTTCGCCATTCGCGGCGGGGACTGCCCCGATTGCAGTGGCATGGGATCCTTCCAGCAGTTTCCTCTACGTTGCCAATCAGACCTCGGCCGACGTCTCAGGTTTCCAAGTGGCCTCCGACGGAACGCCCACGCCGATTGCCGGATCGCCCTGGACGACTGGCGGACGAGGAGAATCGGCCATCGCGGTCGATCCGAACGGCAATACGGTTGTTGTGCTGAATCAAGCGACGAACGACCTGACCGTCTTCACGAAGGATAGCAGCGGCGTTTTGAAAGCTGAATTCCCGGAAACTACTGGCACTAGCCCGAGTGCACTTGTCATAACTAAGTAGATTCTGCTGGCCCGGGACGTGAGTTCCTTGATGGCGCTGCTAAAATCGAAGAGAACACAAGCATGACGCCAATGCCACCATTCACGGATGTTGAAACTGCGCTGGAAGAGATCCGCGCAGGACGCATGATTGTGCTTGTCGACGACGAGGATCGCGAAAATGAGGGCGACCTCACGATGGCCGCCGAATTCGCAACGCCCGATGCGATCAACTTCATGGCGAAGTACGGCCGCGGGCTGGTTTGCCTTACGCTCACCGAAGAGCGCCTGGACCACCTCCGCATCGCCAACATGTCGGCTGAAAACACAGCGCAGTTTGGAACCGCATTCTGCGAAGCAATCGATGCGCGCGACGGAGTGACGACAGGTATTTCGGCATACGATCGTGCGCGCACCATCCAGGTTGCGATCGATCCGAAGACACGGCCGGCAGATCTGGCTCGTCCGGGACATGTATTCCCCCTTCGCGCGCGGCGCGGCGGTGTTCTTGTTCGCGCTGGACAAACGGAAGGCTCTGTTGATCTCTCGAGACTCGCAGGACTGGTACCGGCCGGTGTGATCTGCGAGATCATGAACGACGACGGAACCATGGCGCGGGTGCCGCAGCTGATTGAGTTCTGCCGCGAGCATGATTTGAGGATGTTGACTGTGGCGGAATTGATCCGTTACCGCATGGCACACGAGCGCTACATCCGTCGCGTGGGTGAAGCGCTGTTGCCGACTCCACTTGGCGAATTCCGCATGATCGCCTATGCCAGCGAGATCGACGGCGGCGAGTCTCATATTGCGCTGGTGCGCGGCGACATCGAGCATGCCAAGGATCCAGTGCTGGTTCGCATGCACTCCCATTGCGTTGTGGGTGATGTTTTCGGCGCAACCTGGTGTAACTGCCACGACGCGATTCAAGGATCGCTGCAGGCGATTGTGGAAGCCGGATGCGGTGCGCTGATCTATCTGCACCAGAATTCGAAGAGCTTCGCGGTTGAGCAACTGGGTGACAAGACGGTTCTCAGCTTCCATCGCGAGAGCCGGTTGCCGACCATCCCTGCGCATGAACGCAAAATCCAGCGCGAAGTAGGAATCGGCGCGCAAATCCTGTCGGACTTGAATCTGCGCCAAATTCGCCTGCTCACCAACCATCCACGCAGAGTCGCCGGACTCGAGGGGTTCGACATCGAGATAGTCGAGCAGGTTCCCATACCCTCGACTAGAGTCAAAACCGCGCAATAGTTGCGAGCAATCGGGCTATTGTGATGGAATCTCCACCGTCTTTTGTGTTGTCCCTCCAGCTCCGAACTGATCGATCACCGCAGCGGTAGCGCTATAGGTTCCCGGCTGCGCGAATTCATGCAAAAGCGAGAAGTTGCGAGTCAGGGCGCCATCCGAGAACTGGATTGTGTCTTCCAGGACGAATCCGTCTGGAACGACCGAGTTCACAACGCACGCCAGAACCGTACGCGGCGAGAGTTGCGGCATCTGCCGAATCTGAAGCACTGCGGTAGGATTCGTGCGGGTCGGTCCGTTCACTACAATCGAGGAACTTTGCATGCCTCCAGCGGCATCCCACGCCTGCACCGTCACACGATGCTGGCCCACGAACACCTTCAACTGTGTCGTGATGTAATCTCGCGTCGTCAAGTAAGCCAAGTTGTTATCGAGATAGACAGCCATCGCGGAAATCGGCGTTGAAGTACCGGCATTCGCTGATGCGACGAACAGATTTGGAAAGCCCAACACCGCGCCATTGCTGGGAGTGGCAATCGTCACGCCGATGGCTGCCGGTTTTGCGGTTATCGTGTCCGTTGCCACTGAACTCGCGCCGAGGTTATCGATCGCCGTTGCGGTCACCGTGTACTGCCCAACTGTATGATACGTATGCTTGCCCTGCAAGCTGTTGATCACCGTCCCATCGCCGAAATCAATTTGCCCCGCCACGACCTGCCCGTCAGGATCGGTTGAACTACTAGCGTCGGCAGCAACTGTGAGTCCACCGCTGCGATCAACCGCGAGTTGTGCGACGGGCGATTGATCTCCAGGACGGTAGGTAACGCCAGCCGACATCTTATTCGCGACCGACGGCTTCCCCACGGCTTCCACATAGAGCACGTAGTTGCCCGGTGTGAGACCGTACTGCGTGAGGTCGAGCGCTGTCGTACCTACCGGCAGATCCGCCAGCTTCATCAGTTGTTGTCCATCGAGCGAGATAAAAACGCTGTAGTGGTCAACTGCACTGGTATTTCCGACGGCTGTCCAGGTGAGCGTTCCAGCGTTGGCGTCCGGCGTAACTACAACGCAACTGTCGATTCCGCTCTCGATGGCGGTTCCCTCCTCGTAATCGTTCCATGTGACCAGTTGTATTGCCGGCAGCTGATTGGAAGCACTGTAAAACTGGTCGACGGCGCCAAACGTATCGAGCCAGGTTTGTCCGCAGTGCTGGTTAACAAGCCGATTCGTGCTCCAGATCGCGAGGGTGTCGTTGAATCCCTTGTACGCTGAACCGAGAGTTGGCGTGCCCGGGAATGTTCCCGCGGTCATATAAAACGCTGTCTGCCCTGCCAACTGGGGATCTAGGGGATTCCCATTCACCAGGTCCAGCCACTGGAATGCGCCGTTAGAAGCCGGATTCTCGGTGAATCCTCCAGGTCCGCGAAACAGAAAAAGCGTATTGGCCGGAGTGGCTGCCTTTACTCGATTCCAATCGATGTACCACGTATCGACTCCGAAGAAGAGAACAATAGGGCGTCCCTCGATATGCGCGTAAGCCGGAGAGCTCTCGTACTGAGAATTGATGTAGTTTAGGTCGCTGATCAACTGCGTGGTCACGTCACAGTTGTTCTGCTGTGCAGAGGTGAATAAAGCTCCTGCATCTTCCATGATGGCGAATTCGAATCCCGGATTCGCCTCCGCTTGCTGCTTCAGCAACATAGTCGTGCCGTTGGTGGTCTGATCATTCGGACCGAACCAATCCACGACAGCGCCTTGTATTCCGCGGCTCATCATGTCGGTAACCTGGCGCTGTACCTGCGCAGGATCGGTTGAGCTGTATCCGACATTGATGTGATTCGCAGGGCCAAACCATCCCTGAAAGGCTGCATAGAGCTTGGTCGTCGAGCCCGTATAGAGCAGCGAGCGAACTGGCTGCTTGCTGACGTTCGCGCCGGAGAGGTTGCCGTTCAACGTCGCAGGATTTGGATTCGCTGCACTGGTGTTGGGAGCTGTTTCCGCCTGCAAAGTCGTCGTTGGCGTGAATTGCAGGGTGGCAAACGAGTATGTTGCAAATGCGCCTAAGAACACCAGGCATGCGGTTGTGCAAAGGAAACGGCGGAGCACGTTTGTACGCGGAGCCATGCAGACCTCCCCGAGCACGCAGCACACAACAGAGATCCTGCTGTGGACTACAAAGTCTTCATCTGCTTCGGATGAGGAGCTAGATGTGATGTTGAGGGTGGGTGTTGTTCCGCGGCCGAACGGTCCGGAAAAGAAAAACGCACAGCTTGTTCGGCTGTGCGCATTTTCGCCTAGCTACCGTGATCTGCCCTGCTGGTTAGCTGGGTTTTCTTACCACGATGTCATTGTCGTTGATAAAAAACTGTGCCGAGCACTCGCCCGAACCGCACATTACCGGGAGTAGACCCGCAACCTGCTTTCGCGTGATGAGCCCCAGAGTCGCGCACTCCGGACATGCCATGACCGCCCAATAGGGATCGTTCGTGTCGCCCACGTCCCCGGCATTCTCAAGCACAAAGACGGACCCGGGACCCATTTGCTCCGGGATCCATTCGCTCAGGATGTTGACCTCACCGACCATATCACCTCCGGCCCTCTCGGCTCCGGCCCTCGTGCGCCGGCGTTGGTGTGACGTTTAGGTTCCAGCCCGTGCTGCTCGCGCGCCTGCCGCACGAGTGCTGTTGCGAGCCCGGACTGAGGCTGGCTCCTTCTTTGCGACATTCGCTCTCACATCCGATTGGTGTTTGCCGATCTCGCTTTGGATCTGTCGAACCATATCGCTTAAGCAAACTGTAAGTACCGGTTGTTGAGAATTCTTTAATAAATCCACTACCTGCGCAGCGGAAGTACGTAGATAAATGCGCTGGCCATCGGTGAGGAGGTGATACTCCGAATGCCCGCTGACCGTTTCCACCAGCCGCTTCTGGAACTCACGCTGGAGCAAGCGGATTACTTTGCGAACTCGCTGAAGAGAGAAGCCGCGCCGGCGGAGGTCGCAGATCACGGCAATTTCCGTGACGTCGTCGAGGCTGTACAGGCGGCGATGTCCTTCGCGTGCCGGGACTACGACCTTGCGCTCATCCCACCATTGCAACTGGCGGGCACTGATACCGGTCAGCCTGATCACTTCCGCCGATGTGAATTTGCCTGTCATGCGTCCGAAACATTTCGTATCGAAAATGTTTGAAACATTCTAGGCTCGGAACGTTGCGTGTCAATTGTGAATATCAAGGGAATCGGGAGAGGCAATAGGAAGAAATTCAGCGCTGCCGTGCAAACGAAGGATTGTTTTGGTAGAAGCAGAATTTCAGATAGGGGTTAGAAGAAAAATCGTGGCGGAGAATGAAAATAGAGAGATGGATCGCTGCGTCACCATCACATCGAGGCTTACGACACTTCAGTGTAGACAACCTCCGCCCACGAAATGCACCATCTCCACCTTGTCACCCTCATGAAGCGGAGTCTCTCTCCACTTTGCGCGCGGGACAATGTCGCGATTCAACTCGATGGCCACGCGATCACCTTTCAATCCCAATTGTTCGACGAGCTCCGCAACCGTGGACGCGGAGAGCTCTTTCTCTCGACCGTTGATCTGTATTTTCATTTTTTTCGCGAGGTCGGAAATAGGATAGCTGATCGAGAGGAGCTGGGACGAATTAACTGAACTCGGTGAGGCTATTCTGCAAAGCTACTTCGAGTTTTCCTTCTTTGATTGCGTCGACAACGAAAAGATGCTGCTCCTTGAGCAGTTCATGCATACGATCTTCCGAGAATTCTGGCGTAGCCGCGTATTCGGTGTAAGAGGTTGCACGTTTTCCGACGCAGCGACCGGAGACGAAGACCATGGTTTGCAGAAGATGGGAACTCTGGCGGGCTTCGCTCTGCACGTGATAGAGCGTGTCTCCGTGCTTCACATCGGTGTTAAACCCGAAGATCATGGCCGCAATCTATCTCTGAGCGCCGCGTGTGAAAAACCTTTGTAAACGCGGCGTTTCCGAGCGCTTGCGCGCTTGACACTTTGGCGCGCCGCTCACTATAGTCAAATGTTTACCCTAGCACTTGGGCGTGAATTATATAGCAGCTCCCATCTATGCCAGAGAACTACTTCGCGCGCTACTTACCACTGTTGTTCCAGGTCCTCGTGGCCGTGGGAATGGCTATCGGCATGGTTACGCTTTCATGGCTCCTCGGAAAGCACAAGTACAACCGGGCCAAAATGTCGCCGTACGAATGCGGCATGGAACCGATCGGCGATACCCAAGGACGCTTCTCGGTGAAGTTCTACCTTGTCGCGATGCTCTTCATCCTGTTCGACGTGGAAGCCGTGTTCCTGTATCCCTGGGCGGTGATTCTGCGCGACCTGAAGATGTTCGGCTTCTGGGAGATGCTGGTGTATGTAGTAGTCATTCTCGGTGGCCTCTTTTATATTTGGAAAAAGGGTGTCATCGACTGGAACAAGCCAGAAGCGATTCGAACCGTGGGGATTCCTTCTACTCCTGATTTTCGGCTTGCGAGGATTCCAACCGAAACTCCCGCCGAAATTCCTGTGGGTGCCGCCGTCATGGCAGAGGGAAGCAAGTAAAACATGCCTTTAGTCCCAGCCGTAACCGATATCAATCAGCTGAAAGATCGTCTTGAAGTGGCGCGGTTGCTGGAGTGGAACGCCGCCGCCGTAGCCGGCGCAAAGTACGATCGCAATGAACTGACGATCTGGATCGACCGGCAACATATCCTCGACGCGATGACATTTCTGCGCGACGACTCACAGCTGCGCTTCAACCTTCTTTCCGATGTCACTTGCGTTGACTGGTATCCCTCGGAGCCCCGCTTTGAAGTTGTGTACGAGCTGCGCTCGATTCCGCGAAACAAGCGCGTTCGCGTGAAGGTGAAGCTGAACAGTGATGATGCGCGGATTCCATCGGTTATCAATATTTGGCTGTCGTCGAATTTCTTCGAGAGAGAAGTCTTCGACCTTTTTGGAATCTACTTTGAGGGCCATCCGTATCTGCGGCGCATCATGATGCCGGAAGATTGGGAAGGTCATCCAATGCGTAAGGACTACCCGGTGGAGGGATATCGCTAAATGGCTCACATGACGCCCACGCCAGTCATGGACCCAGCAGCCGATCGCACGATGGTCCTCAATATGGGACCACAGCACCCGTCCACGCACGGCGTGCTGCGCTTGCTGCTCGAAATTGATGGCGAAACCATCGTGCGCATGATGCCCGACATCGGCTATCTCCACACTGGTATCGAGAAGACCACTGAGGCCAAGTTCTACCAGCAAGTTGTTCCGCTTACCGACCGCATCGATTATCTCTGTCCGATGACCAACAACCTCGCCTACTGCCTGGCAGTGGAGAAGTTGCTTGGCATGGAAATTCCGCCGCGAGCGCAGTGGATCCGCGTCATGCTGAACGAATTGACGCGTATCAATTCGCACCTGGTGTGGCTGGGAACCCACGCCTTGGACCTCGGCGCGATGACAGTGTTCCTCTATTGTTTCCGCGAGCGCGAAGATGTGCTGCGCCTGTTCGAAATGGTGAGCGGACAGCGCATGATGACGTCTTATTTCCGTATCGGCGGCCTCGCGCTGGATCTGCCGCTCGGATTCCTCGATCGCTTGAAGAAATTTGCCGACCGCTTCCCCGGGAACGTGGATGAGTACGAGAACCTGCTGACCTCCAATCCGATCTGGATGGAGCGCACCAAGGGCGTCGCTCTCATTACTGCTGATGATGCAATCGCGTTGGGAACCACGGGGCCAACGTTGCGCGCCAGCGGCATAGATACCGATCTTCGTCGTGACGAGCCGTATTCCGGTTACGAAAATTTCCGTTTCAAAGTGCCGGTTCGAACCGAGGGCGATGTCTACGCGCGGTACTTGTGCCGCGTCCAGGAACTGCGCGAGTCGATTGGCATTGTGCAGCAGGCCATCGCGGGATTGCCCGAAGGCCGCTACAAGGCCGACGCGCCGAAAGTCGTTCTTCCCGACCGCGAGAACATGAAGACTCAGATGGAATCACTCATTTATCACTTCAAGATTGTGACCGAGGGATTCACGGTTCCGGCGGGCGAGGTCTATCAGGCGATTGAGTCGCCGCGTGGGGAAATGGGCTACTACATCGTCAGTGATGGCACGGCAAAGCCGTATCGGGTGCACATGCGCTCACCATCGTTTGCGAACCTGCAGGCGCTTCCGAAGATGTGCGAAGGAGGCCTGATTGCCGACGTAGTCGCAGCGATCGGGAGCATTGATATCGTGCTCGGCGACGTCGACCGGTAGGAACTTGTTGTGGGGCTCTGTTAGGACGAATTACTAATTTCATATGCAATTTTCGGAAGAACTAGAAAACCGAATTAGCGAAATGTTGACGCACTATCCCGTCAAGCGATCGATCCTCGTGCCTACACTTTTGTTCGTCCAGGACGAAGTCGGCTATCTGAGCGATGAAGCGATTGCCGAAGTGGCAAAGCGCGTCGACTTGACGGAGCTCGAAGTGCGCAACGTCATCAGCTATTACTCGATGCTCACGCTGAAGCCAAAGGGCAAGTTCAACATACAGGTATGCACGAATATCTGCTGCATGTTGCGTGGCGGCGAATCGATTTTCGATCACTGCAAGAAGAAGCTGGGAATTGGTCACAAGATGACCACGCCGGACGGAATGTTCTCGCTCGAAGAAGTCGAATGCATCGGCGCGTGCAGCTGGGCGCCTGCGATGCAGGTGAATTACGACTTCCACGAGAATCTAACGCCGGAAAAAGTTGACGACATTCTGGACAACTACAGGCGTAAGGCGCAGCAATAAGTTGAGGCGTTTGCGCGGCGTCTGAGCCGCGCGCCGAAATCCCGAACCCTGAGCGAAGTCGAAGGGGAGGGATCTCACTGATGATGGAGCGGAACATTTTCTAATGGCTGATTTAGTTTCACATCCCGCGGAAGTTGAGGCGTTTGCGCGGCGTCTGAGCCGCGCGCCGAAATCCCGAACCCTGAGCGAAGTCGAAGGGGAGGGATCTCACTGATGATGGAGCGGAACATTTTCTAATGGCTGATTTAGTTTCACATCCCGCGGAAGTTAAGGTCATCTCCAAGCGCTTCGGCAAAGGCGCGGCGAACATCGATCGCTACCTGGAACTCGACGGATACAAGGCCGTCCAGAAGGCGCTGGGGATGGATGCGGACGCCATCATCAACGAAGTGAAGGCTTCCAGCTTGCGCGGACGCGGCGGCGCGGGTTTCGCGACCGGCATGAAGTGGTCATTCGTGCCCAAGCAGTCGTCCAAGCCGAAGTACGTGCTCTGCAACGGCGACGAGAGCGAGCCGGGCACCTGCAAAGATCGCCTGATCCTGGAACACGATCCGCACTCAGTCATCGAAGGCGTGATCATTGCCGGCCTCGCGATTGGCGCCAAGATTGGCTACATCTATATACGCGGTGAATATCGCTATCTCTCCGTGATCATGGAGAAGGCGATTGCCGACGCCTACGCGCGCGGTTTCCTCGGCAAAAACATCTTTGGCAGCGGACGGGACTTCGACGTCTACTGGCACGGCGGCGCCGGCGCCTACGAAGTCGGCGAAGAATCCGCGCTCATGGAGTCGCTGGAAGGCAAGCGCGGCATTCCGCGTATCAAGCCGCCGTTCCCTGCCGTGGTCGGACTGTTTGGCGGACCGACGGTTATCAACAACGTCGAGACCCTGGCGAGCGTCCCGCCCATCCTTCTGCAGGGTGGCGAGTGGTACGCGAGCCTCGGCACGCCCAAGAATGGTGGTACCCGCCTCTATTGCCTGAGCGGTCACCTCAACAATCCGGGTGTTTACGAACTTCCCCTCGGCTTTAACCTGCTGCGCCTGGTCAACGAAGTTGGCGGCGGCGTGTGGAAGGGTCACAAGCTGAAAGCAGTCACGCCCGGCGGATCGTCGTGTCCAATCCTGAAAGCCGATGAATGTGACATCGCCATGGACTTCGACGCGCTGATGAAAGCCGGATCGATGCTCGGTTCGGGCGGCGTGGTGATCCTCGACGAGCAGACGTGCATGGTGAAATACGCGCTGCGCACCATCAAGTTCTACCAGCATGAAAGCTGCGGATGGTGCATTCCCTGCCGTGAAGGTACAGACTGGCTTATGAAATCGCTCAAGCGATTCCATGCGGGGGCGGGCGTGAAGAAGGACATCGACAACATTCAATATCTCGCCGAGAACATGTTGGGACGCACGTTCTGCGCGCTCGGCGATGCCGCCGCGATGCCCACTATTTCGATCGTGAAGAAGTTCCGTAACGAATTTGAAGACCACCTGGAAGGGCGTCCGTGCCCATTCGATCCGGAGAGCGTGACACAACAACTTCCGGTGCTGGCGGCCACGCGATGATGACAGCTGCACAACCCGAATCTCCCGCGAACGAGATCGAGTTCCTGGTGAACTGCCTGGAGGCGAGCCGGGAAAGATTTCTGCGGGCGGTCGAGGGCGTATCCGAAGCAGCGGCAAACGTGAAGATCGGCGAAAATAGCTGGTCGATTCTGCATTGTGCCGAGCACGTGGCCACAGCTGAACGACAGATGCTGGCGATGTGGAACAAGCTGGCAGTACCGGGCAAAGGCATTCCGGAGAAAGACACGGCGGTTCCTGCAATCGCACTGAATCGCGAACGGAAGAATACGTCTCCAGAGCGTTCGCGCCCGAATGGACGTTACACGGAATTGAGTGCAGCGATTGCGGACTTCCGAACGAACCGCGCGACTTCGATTGCGGCGCTGCAGGGCTCGTCCGTTCAGGACTTGCGCGGGAAAGTTGTTCAGCACCCGCTCGCTGGGGAAATCGATGGCTATCAGCTCTTCCGATTGATGGCAGCCCATGCCGAACGTCATGCTGCGCAGATCGAGGACATCAAGAACCATCCCGCGTACAAGCAGGCGGGGTAAACGGCACAGTCGGACCGATGGTTCGACGAGCAGATTCGCGAATATCGAAACTATGGCAGAAGCACCCAAGCTGGTAAACCTTACGGTCGACGGAAAAGCGATTTCCGCGCCCGCCGGCACTCTTTTGATTGAAGCCTGCAAGTCGGCCGGCGTTGAGATTCCGTCTTTTTGCTACTACCCCAACTTGTCCGTGCAGGGCGCATGTCGCATGTGCCTGGTGAAAATCGAGAGGATGCCGAAGCTGCAGACCTCGTGCACCACTGTGGTCGGCGAAGGCATGATCGTCACCACCGAGAATGACGAGATCCACCAGGCGCGTAAGTCAATGCTGGAGTTGCTGCTCGCCAATCATCCGCTCGATTGCCCAGTCTGCGACGCCGGTGGTCAATGCGAACTGCAGGACATGACGTTCACCTACGGCGCCGCCGAGAGCAAGTTCGTCGACATCAAGAATCATCGCGATGAACAACAGTGGTCGCCGGTGGTGTACTTCGATCGTCCGCGTTGCATTCTCTGCTACCGCTGCGTGCGCGTCTGCGGCGAGGCCATGGATGTGTGGGCGCTGGGAATCCAGCAGCGCGGCGTCAGCTCGGTAATCGCTCCCAACCAGAACGATCACCTCGAGTGCGAAGAGTGCGGTATGTGCATCGACATCTGCCCGGTAGGTGCGCTTACATCAGGCTCATATCGCTACAAGACACGTCCGTGGGAAATGAATCACGTCTCCACCGTCTGCACACACTGTGGTGACGGCTGCAAGACGACCTTGGGTGTACGGCGCTCCGATACCGGCATGGAGATCATGCGCGGCGATAATCGCGATAAGAGCGGCATCAACGGCGATTTCCTCTGCATCAAGGGCCGCTATTCTTTCGATTTCACGAAGAGCCCCGAGCGCATCACTGAACCGCATATCCGCCGTAACGGCAAGCTCGAGCCTGCAACATGGGAAGCGGCTTTCGAGCTGATCGCCAGCAAGTTCAAGGAAGTCCGCGATCGTGATGGCGGTTCCGCCATTGGCGTGATCGGGTCGACGCGCACTACCAACGAAGAGAACTATCTGCTACAGAAGTTCGCGCGCCTGGTGTTGGGAACCAACAATATCGATCACCACAGGACAGCGGATTATCCGGGCTTCATCAATGCGCTTGCAGGCACGACTGGCCTAACGGCCAGCATGCGTGAAGTGGCATCCGCGCCGGCAATCTTGCTGATTGGCAACGATCCCACCGAACAGCATCCGCTGCTCGCCTGGCAGATTCGCAATAACGTTCGTCTGAACAAATCTCGTCTGTACACGGTGAACTCCAAAGAGATCAAGTTGCAGCGGCAATCGGCTGTGTTCCAGTTGATTCCGGCAGGCGCTGAAGGCGCGTTCACGCACTTCCTGGCAGGCAACGAGGCTGCCGCCGATTCGCTCGGCTCTCGCGATTCCCTCTCTTCCCTTCGCGACAAGTTGCGCGGCGAGAAAGAACTGGTTATTGCCTTTGGATCTGAGCTGCGCGGCGAAGCCATCCAGCCGCTCGTTCAATTCGCAAAGACCATCGGTGCCAAGCTGATCTGCCTCGGCGACTACGCCAATTCCCGCGGCGCTTCGGACATGGGACTGTATCCCGACCTTCTCCCCGGCTACTTCCCTGTCTCACAAATCACCGGTTCAGCCGATGAAGAATGGATGGCGAAGGTCTCGAAGCAGCCCGGCATCGCGCTTCAGGAGATGTTCCCCGCCGCCGCCGCCGGAGAGCTGAAAGCGCTCTACGTGGTCGGATCGAATCCGATCGCCCGCTACAACGTGGATCCGTTTGCACTGAAGGGCGCGTTCACGGTTGTGCAGGACATGTTCCTGACCGAAACCGCGATCCTCGCGGATGTGGTTCTGCCGCCCGCGAATGCCTATGAGAAGTCGGGCACGTTCACCAACACCTGCGGCGACTTACAGCGCGTGCAAAAAGCAGGCGACATCACCACGGTGAAGTCGGATTTCGAAATCATCGTGCGAATTGCGAACGCCATGGGTTACGACGTCCACAGCCTGGTTCCGTTTGGTCCCGGACTGCGCTCCGACATGGGCCAGACGCGCGGAGCAGAGTCCGGCGAGGCCGATCGCCACAAAGTGTGGTTGACGCGCCAGGGTATCGAGCCCAAGCTGAGCCCGTTTGATCCGATGGCATCGCTGGATGAAATTCAGCGACTGGTGCCCGGTTACGACGTTTCGCGCCTGAACCTCATGGCGGGCAACGATCAGCATACGCAGATTCCGGATATCTGCGAAGGCCGGTTGCCAAGCCATCCGGAGCTGATTGTGCCCTCGGACGACACGCTGTTTACGTCTGGAACGCTTGGGCGCTATTCGACTGTTCTTAATTCGGTAATAGAAAACGATCGCGCCGTCCCGGAAGATGCCGGGATTCCGGCGGACTGATCGCAACACAGGTTCCACAATTTTTACAGGGGCGATAGTCCCCTTGCAGAAGGCTCACTACATTGCCAACTGGAAATCTTAGCGTCACCACATTTGTGATCGTCTCGATCATCAAGATCCTGGTGGTCCTGTTTGTGTTGCTGACCGCGGTGGCCTACACCGTGTGGCTGGAGCGCAAAGTTGTCGGCCACATTCAGAATCGTTGGGGTCCCACGCGCGTCGGCCCGTTCGGCCTGCTGCAGCCGCTGGCAGACGGCCTGAAGTTCATCTTCAAAGAAGACCTGACGCCGCCCTACGTACACAAGTTCCTGTACATCCTCGCCCCAATGCTCGCGCTCACATGTTCGCTGATCGCGATTTCATTGATTCCGTTCGGCAACTGGGTGACGGTGGCAGGCGTGAGCACTCCGCTGCAAATCACTGATACGAATATCGGACTGCTGATCATTCTCGGCATCACTGGTATCGGTGTTTATGGGGTCGCATTGGCGGGTTGGTCTTCGAACAGCAAATACTCGTTGCTCGGCGGACTTCGTGCCAGCGCGCAGATGGTCAGCTATGAAGTGGCGCTTGGACTTTCGCTCGTCGGAATCCTGATCATTTGCGGGACCTTCAGTCTGCGCGGAATCGTCGACGCACAAACTGGGACGTGGTTCCACGTGATTCCCAGGTGGAACATTTTTAAAGGGCAGTTCGTTGCGTTCTTTATTTATCTGATGGCGGCCTACGCCGAAACCAATCGTATTCCCTTTGACTTGCCGGAAGCAGAAACCGAACTGGTTGCGGGTTATCACACCGAGTACAGCGCAATGAAATTTGCGATGTTCTTCATGGCTGAGTACTCGAATATGGTCACCGTTGGATGCCTTGCAACTATTTTGTTCCTGGGCGGATGGTCTGGCCCCGTATTCGGTCCGCCAATCGTGCAAGCAGTATTGCCCATCTTCTGGTTCGCGCTGCGCGTAGTGTTCTTCATGTTCGTTTACATATGGGTTCGCGGAACGCTGCCGCGTTTTCGCTACGATCAGCTGATGGCGTTCGCGTGGAAATTCCTTCTACCGCTTGCCATCGCCAACATCATGATCACGGCCCTGGTAGTTGCGTTACGTTCCTGATTTCGCAATGCGCGCGCTTAGTCGCGCTTGAAAAGAAACGCAAAAACATGCTTCATCTGGCTTTGTTCCTTATCTTCGGAGTAATCGCCGTAGCGGGCGCCATCAACCTGGTGGCGCAGACGCACCCGATCAATAGCGCGCTCTCGCTGGTTGTAGTGATGGCCGCACTGGCCGCGGAATACTTGCTGCTCGGCGCCGAGTTCCTGGCGGCGATCCAGGTCATCGTGTACGCCGGCGCCATTATGGTGCTGTTCGTCTTCACCATCATGCTGCTGAATGCTGGCGCTGAAGAACACACGCGCGGTAGCAAGGTTGCGCTGATCATCGGCGTGCCCGGCCTGATCATTGGATCGGTCACAGTCGCGTGGGCGCTCATTCACGCGCATATCGGTGCGGAAGTCCCCGTGGGATCGCTCTACGGATCGGCCCAGGGAATCGGACATTTGCTCTTCCGCGACTTCCTGCTGCCGTTTGAAATCACATCCGTACTGATCCTGATCGCCATCATGGGCGCCGTAGTGCTCGCGCGGAGGGAAAGCTAATGGTGCCGATCTCCTATTACTTGGTCCTGAGCGCGATCCTGTTTGCCCTGGGCGTGCTTGGATTTCTTATCAAGCGCAACCTCATCACCATCTTCATGTCGATCGAGCTGATGCTCAACGCCGTGAATCTTTCGTTCGTGGCGTTCGCAGCTTACTGGCATGCACTGAGCGGGCAGGTATTCGTTTTCTTCGTGATGGTAGTCGCCGCGGCGGAAGCAGCCGTGGGACTGGCCATCATTATTGCAGTGTTCCGCACGCGGCAGACGTTGAATCCAGACCGCGTGAACCTGTTGAAGCTGTAGGCAGGGATATAGATAAAGATGATTCTCTGGCTTATTCCAATTCTGCCGCTCGTCGGCGCAGCCATCAACGGCCTGCTCGGACGGCGCTTTTCGAACCGGACAGTGTCGGCGATCGGTCTGCTCTTCCCCGGGCTCGCGATGCTGTACACGTGGTGGATCGCCGCGCAATTCTTCCCGAACCCAAGCACGATCATTCAGACGTACGGCTTGCCTTGGATCAAGGTCGGCAGCTTCACCGTTGAGTACGGATTCCAGCTTGACCAGCTTTCCATGCTGATGGCGCTGATTGTTACCGGCGTCGGCTTCCTGATTCACGTTTACTCGGTCGGGTACATGGCGCACGAGGGCGGCTATTACCGCTTCTTCTCGTACCTGAACCTGTTCATGTTCTTCATGCTCACGCTAGTTCTGGCCAACAATTACCTGCTGATGTTCGTGGGCTGGGAAGGCGTAGGACTCGCGTCGTACCTGCTGATTGGCTTCTACTTCCTGCGCGACTCCGCTTCAGCCGCTGGCAAGAAAGCGTTCATCGTCAATCGCATTGGCGACTTTGGATTCCTGATCGCGCTGTTCCTGATCATCCAACACTTCGGCACCGTGAACTTCAGCGAAGTATTCGCGAAGGCAAACGGTATGCCGGTCGAAACCGCAGGCGCGGGTCTGCTGACGGCAATCGGTCTGCTTTTCCTGCTCGGTGCAACCGGTAAATCGGCACAGATTCCACTGTATGTTTGGCTGCCGGACGCGATGGAAGGTCCCACGCCGGTCTCGGCACTGATCCACGCCGCAACGATGGTCACCGCCGGCGTCTACATGATTTCGCGCTCGAATGTGATCTTCAATCACGCTCCGATCGCACTGAGCGCCGTCGCTGTGATCGGATGCGCAACTGCATTCTTCGCCGCGACCATCGGTCTGGTGCAACACGACATCAAGCGCGTGCTCGCATACTCCACGGTTTCGCAGCTTGGATACATGGTGATGGCCTGCGGCGTCGCCGCATACTCGGCGGGCATGTTCCACCTGATGACGCACGCATTCTTCAAGGCGCTGCTCTTCCTCGCCGCGGGCTCGGTGATCCACGCTCTCGGCGGCGAGCAGGACATGCGCAAGATGGGCGGCCTGCGGAAATACATTCCGGTCACATTCTGGACGATGACGGCGGCCACGCTGGCGATCTCGGGATTCCCTGGCTTCTCGGGCTTCTTCTCGAAAGACGAGATTCTCTATCGTTCCTACGTGCATGGCCCCAATGGCTGGATCCTCTGGCTGATCGGCCTGATCACAGCCTTCCTGACCGCGTTCTACATGTTCCGCCTCTGGTTCCTGACGTTCTTCGGTGAATATCGCGGAGGCACAGGGCACGATCAGCATGCCGGACGTGAAGAGCACCATGGACATGCGCCGCATGAAAGTCCGAAGGTGATGCTACTTCCGCTGGTGATCCTGGCAATCCTCTCCGTAATTGGTGGATGGGTTGGCGTTTCCAAAGCGATGGGTGGCAGCAATCACTTTGAACATTACCTTGCCCCGATCTTCGAGCACGAGGAAGCAGCGCCGGAGTCGGCCGCGCTGGCTCCCCAAGTCGAGCCGAGCAGCGCAATGGAATTGAAATTAAGTATCGACGCAACCCTTGCAGCCCTCGCCGGTATAGGCCTCGCCTGGTTCTTCTATTACAAGCGCCGCGACTTGCCGGAGAAACTCGCAGCCAGCCTGCACGGACTCTATGTCTTGCTGGAGAACAAGTACTTTGTCGACGAGTTCTACGGAGCTGCGATCGTCAAGCCACTGATACTGGGCTCAACGTATCTGCTCTGGAAGGGCATCGATGTTGGCGTGATTGACCGCACCGTAAATGACAGTGCTGATGCCGCTCGCGATGTGTCTCGCGGCTTCCGGCAAATGCAATCCGGCAACATACGCTCTTATGCCGGATGGGTGGCGGCAGGCGCAGCGGCCGTCGTGGTCTTCATGATCTGGAAAGGGACGCGATGAAAACCGAAGTGATCCATCCCTTCATCCTCAGCCTGGTAACCTTCGTGCCTCTCGGCGGCGCGTTGCTGTTGCTCTTTTTCCCGCGGCGCGATCGGGACATCAAAGTCTTCGCGCTGGTCGTATCGATCTTGACATTCATTCTTTCATTGCACCTGCCGGTCCACTTCGTAAACGGTCAGGCAGGCTTCCAGTTCGAGATCAACGCGCAGTGGATCACCACGCCGAACATTCACTACCACATGGGTGTCGATGGCTTCTCCATGTGGCTGGTGCTGCTGACCACGTTCCTCACGCCGCTCTGCGTGATGATGTCGTGGCGCTCGGTGCATGGTCCGGTAAAGGAGTTCTTCATCCTGCTACTGGTCCTGGAAGCAGCGATGATCGGCGTCTTCGTCTCGCTTGACCTTTTCCTCTTCTACTTCTTCTGGGAAGCGACGCTGATCCCGATGGCCCTGCTGATCGGCGTATACGGACACGACCGGCGCATTTACGCGGCAGTGAAATTTTTCCTGTATACGATGATCGCGTCGGTGTTCATGCTGGCGGGAATCCTGTGGCTCTACGCGCACACCGGCACTTTCGACTTCACCACGATCCAGCAGCAGATTCAGAGCGGACAACTTGAACTGGGCTCCGCCGCAAAATGGCTCTTCCTCGGCTTCTTCCTCGCCTTCGCCGTCAAAGTCCCGATGTTCCCCTTCCACACGTGGCTGCCTGATGCGCACGTGGAAGCGCCAACGGCTGGGTCAGTTTTGCTGGCCGGCGTCATGCTGAAGATGGGCACCTACGGCATGCTGCGGTTCAACCTCGGGCTCTTCCCCGAGGAGTCGCACCGCAACGCACCATGGATCATCGCGCTCGCCATTATCGGCATCATCTATGGCGCGCTGGTTGCAATGGTGCAGCCCAACATGAAGAAGCTGATCGCGTATTCGTCGGTCAGCCACCTGGGCTTTGTGGTGCTCGGAATTTTCAGCTTCACCAGCTACGGCATCGTGGGCGCCGAGTTCGTGATGCTGGCGCACGGCGTCTCCACCGGCGCTCTCTTCACCCTGGCCGGGATGCTCTACGACCGGCGGCACACGTACGAGATTACCGAATTCGGCGGACTCGCGACTTCCATGCCGGTGTATTCCACATTTTTCCTGATCGCCACGCTCGCCTCGATCGGCCTGCCGCTGCTGAACGGATTCATCGGCGAATTCCTGGTGCTGAGCGGCGCCTTCGTGGCAAACCACATCTACGGAATTCTGGGCGCGACGGGCGTGATCTGGAGCGCCTGCTACATGCTCTGGATGTACCAGCGCGTGTTCTACGGCAATTTCCGAAACGACGACAACCGCGCCCTGCCGGACGTGAATGCCCGCGAGCGCGCGACCCTGTGGCCTTTCGTTGCCGCAGCTCTGATCATGGGCGTGGCTCCTCTGATCTGGACGCGCGCCATCGACGGTGCCGCGCAGAAATTCATCTCCAACGACAACACCGCCGCGCATGCCATACCGAGCGCACCTGCGAGCCCGGGCCGCACGGCACAAGCATCCCTACAGACGCAGGTGAGCGGACAATGATTCCGACAACTGACTACATTCGACTTTTGCCCGAACTCATCCTGATCGTGTTCGGCCTGCTCGTAATGCTGATCGAGCCGACGCTCGGCGAGCATAACGATCGCAAAGGCCTCGGCGTTCTGGCGCTGGTCGGCACTGTGCTTTCCATCCTCGCCAGCCTTTATCAATCGCAGCACACCGGCCTCGCTTTCTTTGGCATGATCCGCGTTGATGCCTTCAGCATCTTCTTTCACGTGCTGATCGGGCTGATCGCAGCAGTCGTAATCCTCGCTTCATTCGAGTACCTGAACGTGCAGCAAATTCGCTACGGCGAGTATTACGGACTGATTCTGCTAAGCGCGGTCGGCATGATGCTGATGTCATCTGCAGTCGAGCTCGTGCTCATCTTTATCGCGCTCGAGATTTCGTCCATCGGCACCTATATTCTTGCCGGATTCCGGCGCAATGCGCCCATTAGCATCGAGTCGTCGATCAAGTATTTCCTCCTCGGCTCTTTTGCCACCGCGTTCTTCCTCTATGGCGTGGCTCTGATGTTCGGGGCGACTGGATCCACCAGCATTTATACGATCGCCGAAACGCTGCGCCAGGGCGCGACTCCCCTGGCATATGTTGGCGTGGCACTGATGTTCGTCGGCCTCGGATTCAAAGTCGCCTCGGCTCCCTTCCATATCTGGACGCCGGACGTTTACGAAGGCGCACCCGCTCCCGTAGTCGCGTTCATGTCTACCGGACCGAAGGCCGCTGCGTTCGCTGTAATGCTGCGGGTGCTCTTCGCGACCGACGCTCCAGGATGGTTCTGGATGATCTGGGTCTCCGCCGTGCTTTCCATGACCATCGGAAACATTGGAGCCCTGGTCCAGAACAATGTGAAGCGCCTGCTCGCGTACTCGTCGATCGCGCAAGCCGGATACATTCTCGTCGCGGTTGCCGCCGCCAAGGACATTGGCATCTCCGCGGTGATCTTCTACGCCGCAGCTTATGCCGCAATGAACGTTGGAGCATTCGCCGTCGCCAGTCACTTGGCCAATGTCGGAGAAAAGTACGTCACGCTCGACGACTATGCCGGACTCGGCCGCCGTGCACCTGGACTAGCAGCCGTGCTCACCATCTTCATGCTGTCCCTGATCGGTATCCCTGTCACTGGCGGCTTCCTGGCGAAGTTCTACGTCTTCCAGGCTGCAATGCAGTCACACCTTACCGGATTGGTAATCATTGCGGTGATCAACAGCGCGATCGCGGCCTACTACTACCTGCGCGTGATCGTCTACATGTACATGCGCGAACCGCAGCGCGATGTGCCGGTTCTCCGTATGCCGCTTGGCCTCGGCGTTTCACTGGCTGCATGCCTGCTTGCGACTATCTATCTGGGCGTGCTGCCCGGTCGGGTGCTTGACTACGCCATCGAATCAGCGCGGGTGCTGACGCGTTAAGCATTTCATGACCGAAGCTGCTGAAGTCGGCGAGCTGTTCCTCACCTTCTCTCGCGAGCGCTTGCAGTTGCTGGCCTCGCGCATCACCGACTGTCTCTCGCGGCTCTCCGACGAGCAGATCTGGCAGCGTGGCAGTGACGTAGAAAATTCCGTCGCGAACCTTGTGCTGCATCTATGCGGGAATGTGCGCCAATGGATTTTTTTCGGCGTGGGTGGTCAGCCTGACATTCGCGATCGCGACGCCGAATTCACGGCCCGCGATGTTATCGCCACTGCCGAGTTGCGCGCGTTGCTCGACGGGACTATTTCCGCGGCACTCCTTGCTCTCGATCATGTATCCCCCGGCACTCTGACCCGGCGCATCGCAGTTCAAGGGAAGAACCCCTCGGTGCTGGAAGCGATCTACACCGTGCTCGAGCACTTCGGCGAACACACCGGGCAGATCATCTACATCACTAAGCAACTCACCCACACCGACCTCGGTTATCACGCCCATCTCAGCAAGCGCGCCGCCACGAAGAGCCCCTGATCTCCGCCTCTCGCTTGCACCCTTGCGCAAAGTCGTGCATCATTCTTACATGCGGGTGAGAATCCTCCAGACTACGAGTATCGCGCTCATCGCTATTGTCGCGATGGCTTTTTCGTCAGCCTGGCTGTTGGCCGGAACGGTCAATTCGAACCCCGCCCCCTGCCACCACCACGAAGGTCAGTCGCCTTCCCCGTCGCCGGTAAACCACAACTGCTGTGAGATGAGCCACCAGGCTGTCTCGGTAGCATCAAGCGATCTTGCCCTTGCCCCGGTCGAGCCAGTCGCCGCCGAACGTGTCGTGCTGCGATCGACAGTGGCTGTTCCTGGCACTTCCACGCTTGCAACCTCGCTTTACCTGCCCGACACCGTTCCTTTGCGCATCTAGTAGCGATTCCCTCGCCACGTCCGCCGAGCTTTTCGACCTTCGTGTGATTCACCCCAGGCTTTTCGAGAGGAATCAGTGCGCGTATTTCTGTTGTTTTGTTTTTTGCAGCTCGGAGCCATGTCGTTCGCCCAATCCACCGCTTCCTCTGTCGGGAATGACGCCAACATGCCCGCCATGGACCGCAGCGGCCACGGCATGGGCTCTGGAGCACAATCGTTCATTCAGTTCCTGCAGGAACACTCGATTTCGGGCACGGACGCGGAACCCGCCTCCACGCCTTCCACCATGCTTATGACCACCAGGGGCAACTGGATGTTCATGTTTCACGGAGAAGTGTTTCTGAACGCCATCCAGCAGAGCGGCCCGCGTGGCGCTGACAAAGTTTTCTCAACCAATTGGTTCATGCCCATGGCGCGGCGGCGTCTTGGTCACGGCAATCTCACGCTCCGCACCATGCTCAGCCTGGAGCCTGCAACCGTCAGTCAGCGTCAATATCCAGAGCTGTTTCAGCAAGGAGAAACCGCATACGGCAAGCCTATTGTCGACGGTCAGCACCCGCACGACTTCTTCATGGAACTCGCTGCGCTCTACGACTATCCGGTGGGCGAGAAGACACTGCTCTCGCTCTACCTGGCTCCAGTCGGCGACCCCGCTCTCGGGCCGCCCGCGTATCCGCATCGAGAATCCGCGGCTGAAGATCCGATCGCGCCAATTTCTCATCATCTACAGGATTCCACTCACATCGCGGATGACGTAATCACTGTCGGCCTGGCACACAGCATATTTCGTTTGGAAGCTTCTGGCTTTCACGGCCGCGAACCGGACGAGTTTCGCTGGAACATCGACTCGGGTGCCGTCGACTCATGGTCAACACGTCTTACGGTCAA
Organism: Terriglobia bacterium; assembly: GCA_963826275.1. Taxonomy (GTDB): domain Bacteria; phylum Acidobacteriota; class Terriglobia; order Terriglobales; family Acidobacteriaceae; genus JAJPJE01. The sequence goes on from CAWGWI010000023.1 coordinate 580,229, forward strand.
TCCTGCCCCGAATTGGAGCGCCCAGTACTCCATCGGCCAGTTGCATAGCCCGGAACAACTGGCGCCCGCAGAAAACGTGCGACGCATGACCGCCTCGGTGATCTACAACCGCCGGCTGACTCAGGGCAATTGGGCAACCATGGTGGCCTGGGGGCGCAATCAGAGCCTGACAGATGGGAATGTCGGCAACGGTTATTTGCTGGAATCAACGCTGACCTTTCACAGGGACAGTGTCTGGACGCGGATCGAGAACGCGGATCGCACCAACGAACTTCTGTTAGGTGAAAACCCATTGTCGCCGGGGTTCACGGAGCGCTACTTTGCGCGCGTGCAGGCGTATACCGCTGGCTACGATCGTGAGGTCGGACACATTCCGCACTTGTCCATGGCAGTCGGCGGCCAGATCATGTGGTACGGCGTTCCTGAACTGCTCACGACGACATACGGAGCGCATCCCGTCGGAGGCGTAGCCTTCGTGCGCTTCCGGGTGAAATGATTAGGTAAGCGAGGCGAAGAAGCAAGTCGTTTTGCTACTCTAATGAAACAGTACACCGAACATCTGATGACCAAGATCTACCTGATCAACATATCTGGCCAGGATAAGCCCGGCCTCACCAGTTCCCTCACCAGCATTTTGTCCACCTACAATGTGCGCATTCTCGATATCGGCCAGGCTGTCATTCACGACACACTCGCGCTTGGCATGCTGGTCGAGCTGCCGTCGGGAACGGAAATTTCGCCGCTCAAGAAAGATCTGCTGCTGCGCGCGCACGATCTCGACCTGACCATTCGTTTTCAGCTCATCACGCACGGCGCGTTCGCCGAGTGGGTCAGCAAGCAAGGCAAAGATCGATTCCTGATCACCCTGCTTGGCCGGATGATCACCGCAGAGCAACTCTCGCGCGCCAGCGCCATCATCGCGCGGCACGGGTTGAACATCGATCGCATCGAGCGCCTCTCGGGACGTAAGTCGTTGGCGCAATCCAAGGCAGACACGCGCGCGTGCATTCAATTGAGCGTCAGCGGCGTTGCAGCTTCGCCGGACCGAATGCGCGCCGATCTGATGGAACTGACCCACGAGCTTCCGCATCGACGTCGCATTCCAGCGCGAGAGCATTCACACCCGCAATCGGCGACTTGTCGCGTTTGACATGGACTCCACCCTGATCCAGGCAGAAGTAATCGATGAATTGGCAAAGCTAGGCTGGCGTCGGAGACCAGGTCAGCGCCATTACCGAATCCGCGATGCGCGGCGAACTGGACTTCAAGCAGAGCTTCACCAAACGCGTTTCGCTGCTGCGTGGACTTGCCGGAATCGCGCCTGCGCGAAGTGATCGATTCGGTGCCGCTCACGGATGGCGCCGAACGGCTGATCACGACTCTGAAGAGCCTTGGCTACAAAACGGCGATTCTGTCCGGAGGCTTTAACTTTGTTGGCCGTCGATTGCAGGAACAACTGGGCATCGACTATCTCTACTCGAACGAGTTGGAAATTGCGGATGGGTTGGTGACCGGTAGCGTAAGCGGTGCCATCGTCGACGGCGTGCGCAAAGCCGAACTGCTGCAGGAGATCGCTGCGAAAGAAGGTCTCAGTCTCGACCAGGTGATTGCCGTCGGCGACGGCGCGAACGATCTACCGATGTTGAACATCGCAGGACTGGGCATCGCGTTTCACGCCAAGCCGCTGGTACGACAGACGGCGCAACAGGCGATCTCAACATTAGGCTTGGACGGAATACTTTATCTAATTGGCGTGCGAGATCGAGACACGGAAAATTGAAGGTTTCAGATTTAAGATTTCAGATTTTTCTGCGCCGTGATCCGCGATGCAGCGAAGATTGCGGTGAGCTGATTTGCCTCCGTAAGTAGAGACTCAACAGCGTCTTCTTTCAGTGCTCCGGAATCGCACAAGAGCTCAAGCCAGAAGGCGCTCTCATCGGCCTCTTCCAGCAGAATACCCATTTTGGAAATGAAATCAGGCCCTGAACGCGCTCTGCACACAGCACGATAATTTGCGCCTACGGAGGTCGCAGACCTCAGCAACTGATCTCCGATCACCTTGCTTTCTCGATTGTAGGGCAGAGATCTGACCAATCGGATCACATCAATCGCGAACGTTTTGGTTCTAAGCCTCAGTTGAGCCGACTGGTCCATAGCACGAGCCTTCAATCTTCAATCTTCAGTCTTCAATCTTCAGTCTTCAATCTTCAGTCTTCAATCTTCAATCTTCAGTCTTCAATCTTCAGTCTTCAATCTTCAGTCTTCAATCTTCAGTCTGAAATCTTCAGTCTGAAATCTTCAGTCTGAAATCTGAAATCTTCAATGCTTCACTTCACTACGATTCCGACCAGCTTTCCCGGCACCACAATCACCTTCACCGGTGTTCTTCCTGCCAGGATGCTGACGATCTTCGGATCCGCCAACGCTGCCGCTCTCGCGCCGTCTTCGGGCGTATCCGCGGGTACCGTGATGTGTGAACGCACCTTCCCGTTCACCTGTACGGCGTATTCGATCTCATCTTCTTTCGCCAGCGCGGGATCGAAGGTCGGCCAGCTTTCGCGAACCAGCTGTGACGTCTCGCCCATCTGCTCCCACAACTCATGAGCTAGGTACGGAGCGAACGGCGCCAGCATCAGCACCAGGCTGCGTTGCAATTCGCGCAACAGCGGCTGTGGAACCGATCCCTTGTCGATCGCGCCCTGCGCCGCGTAGAGCTCATTCACGTAGCTCATGATCGACGACACGCAGGTGTTGAAGTGCCAGCGTCCCTGCAATTCATTAGTTACACGCTTGATCGTCTGGTGCAACACGCGCTGTAGCTGCCGCGTTTCGGGCGTAATCGCGCCCGTTCCGTTCGAACTCAGCGCAACCTTGCTGATACCCACTCCGTTGCGCATCACAAAGCGATAGACGCGTCCCAGAAATCCATACACGCCATTGATGCCGGAATCCTGCCAGTCGAGATCGCGATCCGGCGGCCCGCCAAACAGCGTGTACATGCGCGCGCTATCGGCACCATACCTGGCCACCATGTCGTCAGGTGAAACCGTATTGCCCAGGCTCTTCGACATCTTGGCGCCGTCTTTGATCACCATGCCTTGCGTGAACAGGCGCGTCGCTGGCTCCGAGTTCGACACCAATCCCATGTCGCGCATGAACTTCGTCCAGAAGCGCGAGTAGATCAGGTGCAAGATCGCGTGCTCCACGCCGCCAATGTACTGATCGATCGGGAACCAATAATCGACTGTCGCTTTGTCGAAGGGCGCGTGATCATTCTTCGGATCGGTGTAGCGATAGAAGTACCACGACGAATCGACGAACGTATCCATCGTGTCCGTCTCACGACGAGCAGGGCCACCGCACTTCGGACACGTGGTATTCACGAATTCCGGCAACTTCGCCAGGGGCGATCCGCCCTCGAGCGTGATGTCCACATTCTCCGGCAACAGGATCGGCAACTGACTTTCGGGCACCGGCACCACGCCGTCCTTAGGGCAGTAAACCATCGGAATTGGCGTGCCCCAATAGCGTTGCCGAGAGACGCCCCAATCCTTCAAGCGATACGTTATGGTTGGCTTGCCAAACCCATGTTCTTGCGCGTATTCGGCCATCTTGACGATAGCCTCGTCGACGGCGAGTCCACTCCACGGACCGGAGTTAATCAGCAAGCTCTCGGTGCCCGTGTACGGCAACACTGGTGTCTCGTCATGATCGGCTTGCGGAATCTCGCCTTGACGGCGCGGCATGATCACGATGCGGATATCCAGCCCGTATTTCTTCGCGAATTCGTAGTCGCGATCGTCATGCGCAGGCACCGACATGATGGCGCCCGTGCCGTAGTCCATGAGGATGTAGTTCGCCACCCAGATGGGCACCTTCTCCTCGTTGAACGGATTGATGGCGTAAGCACCGGTAAATACGCCGTGCTTCTCGATCGCACCCACATCGCCGACTTCTTTGGCTTTGCGCTGCTCCGCCAGCAACGCTTCAACCTTCGCTAGAAGTTCCGGATTGTTCGCAATCAGGTCGCTGACGATCGGATGCTCCGGCGCAAGCTGCACCGAAGTCGCACCGTAGATCGTGTCGATGCGCGTGGTGAACACGGTGATCTTGTCGCCTGCCGCACCCGGTGCCGTATCGAGTTTGAAGTCGACGAGCGCACCTTCGCTGCGGCCGATCCAGTTGCGCTGCATGATCCGAACCTTCTCCGGCCAGCCTTCCAACTTCGACAAATCGTCCAGCAACTCCTGCGCGTAAACCGTGGTGCGAAAGAACCACTGCTCCAATTCGCGCTGCTCGACCACGGTGGTCTCGTGGCGCCAGCAGCAGCCATTCACCACTTGTTCATTCGCGAGAACCGTCGCGCACTCCGGACACCAGTTCACTTTGCTCTTCTTGCGATATGCCAATCCCTTTTCGAAGAGCTTCAAGAAGAACCACTGATTCCACCGGTAGTAGTCGGGCAGACAGGTGGTCACCTCCTTGGACCAGTCGTATCCAAAGCCCAACCGGTTCATCTGCCGCTTCATGTTGGCGATGTTGGAGAGCGTCCACTGCTTCGGCGGCGTCTGATTCTTGATTGCCGCATTCTCCGCGGGCAGTCCGAACGAATCCCAGCCCATCGGGTGCAGCACGTTGTAGCCCTGCATCCACATGAACCGCGCCAATGCATCGCCGATAGAGTAGTTGCGCACGTGTCCCATGTGCAGCACGCCTGAGGGATACGGCAACATTTCCAGCACGTAAAACTTTTTCTTGGTTTTATCGGGCTCGGCGCGATACAGGTCTGGATCGGCCTGCCAGCGCGCGGCCCATTCTTCTTCGATCTTCTGTGCGTCGTAGCGAATCTCGTCGCGATCACGAATTTCGACCGCGGACGCCGAAACGCGGGCCTCGTCGCCGCTGCTTGGGATGGATGGCTCCTTCACTCCAAACTCGGAGAGCACTTCGCGCAAATCTTCCTTCACTTGCTCGACAAACTCCTTCGCCCGGTACTCCGCCTTTTTTTCGGTCTGCTCGACTGCGTCGTTCTTTTTGTTTGCCATGTGTACGCTTCGAATGATGACAGTAATAGAAACCTTGATTTTACAGGATCATGCGCTCCAAAGCCTTTGAAGCCGCTAGGCTTCCCAGCGCATCTACTTCGCCGAACCCTTTGGAGGTGACACCTGTGCTAGTGAACTGGAACAAAGATGCCGGCGCCGCCCTGGCGGAGGCGAAGTCCAGCGGCACGCCGCTGCTCGTGGACTTCAGCGCCGCTCCCGCCTGAGGGGCATGCGCTCGGCTGGAAGCCGAATCGTATTCCGACCCGGAGACCGCCAATTTCATCAACAGCAACTTCATTCCTCTCGAAGTTCATATCAAGGAAAATCCTGCGGGCTTTCACAGATTTGATGCTCTTTGGACACCATCGGTGCTCATTCTTGATCCCGACGGCAAAGAGCGGCAGCGCCTCGAAGGCTACCTGTCGAAGGACGAGTTCCGCGCGAGCCTCGAAATGGGACTGGCACGAACCGCTTTCACGAATAAGCGCTGGGCCGAGGCCGAGAAGCGCTACGGTGACATCGCCAGGAACTATCCGAACTCGGCGGCCGCTCCGGAAGCTCTCTACTGGGAAGCGGTCAGCCATTACAAAGGCACAAACGACCACACCTCGTTAGGCGGCGTCGTGGAAAAATTGAAGCGTTATCCAGATAGTGTGTGGGCGGAAAAAGCGATCCCCTGGGCGCATTAGCCATGATTAGAAGTTCCGCAAAAGCCCCGGTCGCCGGCCGGGCTTACTTTTTCACCAGCGACTTCAGCGTTTCAATGTTGCGCAGATCATCTCCGGGCTCATCGATCGGTGTCTCCGCAATAAATGCCGAGTGCTTGAATTGCGGATCGTTGAGCAAACGACGGAATGCTTCAAGTCCGATAGTTCCCTGGCCGATGTGCTGGTGGCGGTCGAGTTTCGATCCGCGTGCCGCCTTGGCGTCGTTACAGTGCCAGACGCGCACATTGGCAATCCCGATGGTGCCCTCGATCTGTTTTACGGTTTCGCGATAGCCACTCTCGCTCACGATGTCATATCCCGCAACGTGGGTGTGGCATGTGTCCAGGCACGCTGCCACCGGAACAATTCCACCGAGGTAGTGCAGCAGCTCCGCGACTTGCTCGAACGAGCCACCGAGTGAGAACTCGGCCCCGGCCGTATTCTCGATCAAAATGGTGAGGCCGCCCTTCTTCAGGTCAAGACGCTGCGTCGCCACGTCGATCGCAGCCGCTGCTCGCTGAAGTCCCTCTTCCCGACTCATGCCCCGATAAGATCCTGGATGCAGAACGAGGTAATCCGCGCATAACGCTAGCGCCCGATCAACCTCGGCACGGAAAGCCAGGATCGACTTCTCATGAAATCCCGGATTGATGGCAGCGACGTTCACCAGGTAGTTGGTGTGGATCACCAGCGGATTCAGGTCGTACTTCTGACGAAGTCCGTTCATCACCTCGCATTGCGAAGCGCCTAGTTCATAGGGCTTCCATTGTCGCGGGCTCGAAGAAAAGATCTGCAGCGTATTGCAGCCCAATCGATAGGCGCGCTCCGCGGCATTCTCCACGCCTCCGGCGCTCGATGTATGTATCCCAATGCGCCGGGAGGTCAGCTTTGGCGGATGCTTCGGAGCTGTCTGCTTCAGTATGTCTTTGTCGAGCTTTGGGACCATGATGAGCAGTTACGCCGAGTCTAGCATGCGAAAATCTGCGCCCATCCTAGGGTGGAACTCCCGATTGCCCTCCTCCGGTTTTCAGGGCAAACTAACGGCACACAACCCAACCCCTGGAGGCTGGGCATGTCGTTTCCAACGGGTACATCCATGACTTGGACAGAAACTTTCAGTTGCAACGTCTGTGGTAAGCGCAAAGGCGAAGTCGATCACTGGTGGCTGGCGTGGGTTGACCAGATTCAACCCAGCGACGAGGAAGAATTCAAGCCAAAGCTGCAGATCATGCCCTGGTCCGAGCTCATGGCTCGTTCCATCGAGGTCGTGCATCTTTGCGGCGCTGGCTGCGCATTAAAAGAAGCGGAGCGCTGGATGAGTTCCGTCGGGCAAATTAAGCGTGCCGCCAGCAGCGCCGCAGACTGACGTCTTGACCGTGCTCAAACCGCCGTTGTTGCTCCCCCGTCCCCGCCCAAGTAAACTGGTTGGTTTGCGAGGTTTGCCATGCTAGTCGTCATGAAAGCGCATGCTTCCGAAGAAGACGTGCGGCTCGTATGTGAGCGCATTCAGAAACTCGGATATCGCGCACATGCCATCCCAGGTGCACAACGCACCGCCATCGGTATTACCGGAAATCAAGGTGAGGTGGAAATCGCCACGCTGGAAGAGATGCCCGGCGTTGCCGAGGTCATCAAGGTTTCCAAGCCTTACAAGCTGGTGAGCCGCGACGTAAAAGACACCAACACCGTGATACGTTTTCCCAACAGCGATGCGACCATTGGCGGAAATGAGATCGCGGTCATGGCCGGGCCTTGTGGCATAGAAAGCCGCGAGCAGGCATTCGCGGTCGCGGAGCGCGTCACTAAAGCCGGAGCACGCTTCTTCCGCGGAGGCGCTTACAAACCTCGCACCTCACCTTACGCGTTCCAGGGACTGGGCGTCGAAGGCCTGAAGATTCTTGCTGAGATCCGCGAACAGTTCGGCCTTCTCATCGCTACCGAAGCTATTGACCACGAGACTCTGGACCATGTCGAGGAATATGCCGACATCATCCAGATCGGCGCGCGCAACATGCAGAACTTCTCACTACTAAAGCGCGCGGGACGCGCCAAGAAGCCCGTTCTACTCAAGCGCGGCATGGCAGCCACCTTGGAAGAACTGCTCATGGCGGCCGAATACATCATGAGCGAGGGCAACTACAACGTGATCCTGTGCGAGCGCGGCGTGCGCACCTTCGCCGATCACACCCGGAACACCCTCGACCTCAGCATCGTTCCCGCGGTGCAGCGCCTCAGCCACTTGCCCATCATCGTCGATCCCAGCCATGGCACCGGAAAGCGCAATAAAGTCACACCGCTCTCACGCGCGGCCATTGCTGTTGGCGCGAATGGGCTGATGGTGGAAGTGCATTGCAATCCGGACCAGGCGCTCTCCGACGGCATGCAGTCGCTTTATCCCGATCAGTTCGACCAGTTGATGAACGAGATTCGCCAGATCGCTGCCGTGCTTCGCCGCGAAGTTCCCGGCCCCCTGGCTGAAGCTATCCCTGGAGCAATCACAGGAAGCGTTTCGGCGACGGCGAATCCACGTTGAGACCTACAAGTCGCCTGGCAACTGCGCTGTCGATCTTGGGACTGCTCTTCTCTGTGGCATGCAAGCGTCATGCGCAGCCACCCCCGCCCGGATATCACGAGTATGCCTATGTCAGTAACGGCAAGGGCGATTCGGTTTCTGTCATCGACCTGCTTCAGTTTCGCAATGTAAAAGCCATTCCGGTCGGCAAGAATCCCACTGGGCTCGCCGTCAATCCGAAGCGGAACGAAGTCTACGTGGTGAACACCGAGTCCAACAACATCAGCATTATCGACGCAGAAACGAACCAGGTCGTCTCGGTGATCGGTGTCCACCATCATCCCTACTTCATCGATGTTTCCGCGGACGGCAAGCGCGCTTATGTCGCGAACTCCGGCTCGGCTAATGTTTCGGTGATTGATCTCGATTCGCGTCGCGTGATCGCGACGATTCCCGTTGGCGGGGCTCCAGGACTCGCAAAGGTGGCTCCCGATGGGAAAACAGTGGTCGCGAGCAATCGTGCAGACAACACCGTCTCGATCGTTGACGCGCAGCAGAATAAGACCCGTTCCACGGTTCCGGTCTGCACCAATCCGGAAGACGTCGTGATCCTGCCCGATTCCAGCAAGGCCTTTGTCGCCTGTACTGGTTCGGCCCAGGTAGCGGCGATCGATCTTAGTAACGACAAGGTGCTCGCGATCCTTGATCTGGGCAAGACGCCCATTCACCTCGCGCTCAAACCCGATGGAGGTGAAATCTTCGTAAGCGACTATGACTCCGACGCGGTTTCGGTTATCGAGACCACCGCAAATGAGGTCGGAAACACTTTCCTGATTGGCACGCATCCGGTTCGTTCGGTGGTCAGTTCCGACAACATCATGCTCTATACCAGCGATTTCGGATCGAACGCGGTCTCCATATACGAGATTGATATCGGCAAGATGCTCGGCGCAATCCCGGTCGGTAGCGGTCCCGATGCACTGGCGCTCTCGCATAACGAAAATTTCCTACTCGTGGTCAACTCCAAGTCGGGCGACGTTGCCGTCGTCCGCACCACCAAGCTTCCCGAAGGATCAAAGATCAGCGCCGAACGCGCGCTCTTCACCATGATTCCGGTCGGCGCCCAGCCGAATGCAATAGTCATCAAGGAATTCACGAAGTAAGCGACGAATTCGAGAACTTCGCATCCAACCTAATGGAATATTGGCGCTTGCGGCCTTCAATCCGCTAAGTGTCCTTGCAATCAGTGATTTATCTTTATTTCCCCTGACAAAGTGGCGTCGTGAACTTGCAAGCAACAACTCGAAAATCAAAGGCCTTGAGGTACCAGGCTGCTTCGCGTGCCATTTTCGGCGAGGGCGAAATGGCGGATCTCATCCGCTCCTTTGATTGGAGCACCACGCCAGTGGGTCCGATTGAAGAGTGGCCCGAGACCTTGCTGGTTACCGTAAATCTTCTCCTTGCATCCCGGCAGCCCATGTTTCTCTGGTGGGGCGATGATCTCATCCAGTTTTATAACGATGCCTATCGTCCCAGCATCCGCGCGGACAAACACCCCAAAGCCGTAGGTCAGCGTGGCCGCGAATGCTGGCCAGAGATCTGGCACCTCATCGGACATCAGATTGAGGGCGTGATGTCGCGTGGCGAATCGACCTGGCACGAAGACCAACTTGTTCCTATCTACCGCGATGGCAAACTCGAAGACGTCTATTGGACGTACAGTTACAGTCCGGTGCGCGAACCGGACGGAAGCATCCGCGGCACGCTGGTTACCTGCAGCGAGACCACGGGGCGCGTCTTGGCCGACCAGCAATTACGCATCAGCCGCGAGCGCTATAAAGCGCTCTGCGATCTGGCTTCAGAAGCGGTCTTCATTGCGGATGTCGAAGGAAATATAACCGAGGCCAACATCGCGGCGTGCCGACTGCTTGGGTACGAACGTGAGCAACTGCTCAAGCTTAATTATGCAGACTGTGTCGCAGAGTGCGAACGTCCGCGCTTATGGAAAGCTCGCGACCAGATGCTCGCGGGCGGCGTCAGCCTGGAGGAGTGGGAATTGGTCGCCCACGACGGATCGATTCTCACCAGCGAAGTCAGCGCGACCATTCTTCCCGATGGACGTTGGCAGGCATTCGTGAGGGACATCTCCGACCGCAAGCGGCTTGAACAGGAACGCGACTCGGCCTCCGCACAACTCGCACAGGTTCTTGAGGTGACGACCGATGCGGTTCTCGGCCTCGACAAAAATTGGCGCATCACCTATTTGAATCCCCGCGCGCAACAGATTCTTTCTCCACGAGGCGATGTTCTCGGAACGGTGCTGTGGGAAACCTTCCCTGCTGCCTTTTATGACGGTTCTCCTTTTGTCGAGCACTATCACCGCGCCATGAACCAGGGTGTCCCCGGAGATTTCGAGACCTATTATCCGGATCCCCTGAATCTCTGGCTCCACGTAAGTGCGCGTCCTTCCAAGGATGGCATTATCGTTTTCTTTCGCGACATCACCGAACAGAAGCGCGCTGCATCGGTGCTCATCCAAAGTGAAAAGCTTGCAGCCGTAGGAAGATTGGCCAGCTCCATTGCGCACGAAATCAACAATCCTCTGGAAGCCGTCACCAATCTCATTTACCTGGGTGAACAGGCGAACACCCTTGAGGAAACGAGGCGCTACCTCGCTGCGGCACAGCAGGAACTTGCGAGGGTCAGCAACATCGCCACGCAGACGTTGCGGTTTCACCGGCAGTCCACGAATCCGCGTGAAACCTCGTTGCAGGAACTTCTGGAAAGCGTGATTACGCTCTTTCAGGCGCGGATCAGCGCCGCTGGCGTAACCATCAGGCGCGAATATCGTACCGACCGCAAGATTCTCGCTTTCGGCGCCGACCTTCGCCAAGTTTTTGCAAACCTCATCAGCAACTCTCTGGATGCGTCCTCTCGTGACGCCAATATCGTGATTCGGCTCCGAGCCGCCCGCAGCCTCTCGGGGAGAGAAGGCGTTCGGGTGACGGTTGCCGATACCGGGGCTGGCATGTCACCAGAGACTCGGCGTCACATTTTTGAGCCGTTCTTCACAACCAAGAGCGCGACCGGAACTGGCCTCGGACTCTGGGTCAGTTCTGAGATTCTGCAAAATCACTCCGCGCGCGTCCGCATTCGCAGCAGCCAATCCCCTGAATTCCATGGCACGGTGTTCTCCATCTTCTTCCCGGAGCACGCCGCCAACTCGTAGGCGTAAAAGTGAAAGGCCGTCTTCTACTCAATCCGCTCCTCTGGAATTGTGTGGCAATTGTATTAACTTGAGATAAAATCTATTTTCATGACGGGATAACCACTCCCGCACTGTGACTGTAACTACGGAGTTCCGTATGGCTGTTTCGGAAGTCGTGAACACCGGCCTGAGGCCTTACAACATCGGAGAAAAAATCCGCGCTCTACGCCTGCGCAAGAAGATGGGATTGGTGGAACTCGGCAACCACACCGGGCTTTCCGCAGCGCTGCTGTCCAAGCTGGAACGTGGCAAGCTCTATCCGACATTGCCGACGCTGCTTCGCGTCGCCATGGTCTTCAGCGTGGGACTGGAATTCTTCTTCCGCGAAGAGCGGAAGAACCTGGTAACCATCGTGCGCAAGTCGGAACGCCAGCGCTTTCCTGACCGGCCGGCGACGAAGGACGTCTCTTACTACTTCGAGAGTCTCGATTTTCCTGCCAATGAAAGAAAGATGAATGCCTACTACGCCGAGTTCGAATCCATCGAACCCGAGAAGGCGCGCATCCATCAGCATCCTGGAATCGAGTTCATCTACGTGATCGCCGGTGAATTATGCTTGAAGATCGCCAACGAAGAGCATCTGCTGGGAGCCGGTGACTCGATCTACTTTGACTCTGGCGTTCAGCACTCCTACCGGCGTCACGACAAGAATCCCTGCCACGCCGTAGTTGTGACTGCCGGTTGATGACGGCCACGAAACGAGTGCCCGCATCTTCAGGGCGAAATTCCATGCGTATGCTAAATTAGAAATGGCATGGGCCAGTAGCTCAGGTGGTAGAGCAACGCCCTTTTAAGGCGTGGGTCGAAGGTTCGAGTCCTTCCTGGCTCACCATGTTCATGTGGGACAGGAGTTCCTGCCTGTCATCATCCAGTTCCAGATCATGTCGACTGTCCAACCGTCCTTCTCTCCTTTTGTGCCCATTACGCTAGAGGGCGATGTGGTTCGCCTTGAGGCGCTGCGTCGCGATCACGAGCCACTCTTCTGGACAGCAGCGAAGGATGCCCTTGCCGACATCTTCCGCTGGATTCCCTACCCCATGCAGTGTCCAGATGACTTCCACCGCTACATGGATCGCGCCTTCGCCGAACAAAAGTCTGGACTATCCATAGTCTTCGCCACTGTTGAGCGCTCTTCGGGAACCGTCATCGGCAGTACGCGCTTCATGAATATCGATGTCCCGAATCGTAAGGTGGAGATCGGATCCACCTGGATCGCTCCTGCTTGGCAGCGCACCGCCTGCAATACGGAAGCGAAATTTCTGATGTTGCAGCATGCCTTCGAAACCTGGCGCTGCATCCGCGTGGAACTGAAGACCGACGCTCTGAATCAAAAATCGCGCAATGCCATCCTTCGTATCGGCGCAAAAGAGGAAGGCACACTTCGCCAGAACATGATCACCTCCACGGGACGCGTGCGCGATTCCGTTTATTTCAGTGTTCTCGAACACGAATGGCCCGAAGTGAAACAACGTTTGCAGACGCGCCTGGCGCGCGGTTGAGCGCATTTTCCTGAGCGCCGATGGCGCATGATTGTCCCTTTGCGTGTTTGAATTTATGCCGAGCGGGTGCTAACATCGGCCCACTTAATGCCAGGAGGTTAAGCAATGTCCGATTCTGATGGTGGCAGCGGTTTCGGTTGGTTTTTGGCTGGTCTGGGGATCGGCGCCGTGATTGGTCTCCTCTATGCTCCCCAGTCGGGCGCCGAGACTCGTGATGCCATTCGCAAGCGCGCGGAAGAGGGTCGTGAGCGCCTCCGAACCCAGGCTCACGATGCCCGCGAACAGGCCGAGCAGTGGGTCGACCGCGGCAAGGATTTTGTTCAGCAGCAGAAAGAGCAGTTCCGCTCCGCCTACGATGCTGGACGACAGGCCTACAAGGAAACGACCGCTTCCGGCGAAGGCTCTGCGAACTTATAAGCACTCAAGTTGCCGGGCAAGATTCCACGTGCCCGGCTTCTCCTCAGGACACACATGGAAACCCGCTTCACGATTTTACTGATAGAGATTGGCATCGCAGTCACGGTTCAGGCCTGCGTTTTGATCGGCATCCTTATCGCCGTCCGCAAGAGCACCGAGCGCATGACCACGCTCGCCGATGAAATGCAAAAGCGAGCGCTTCCCACGCTCGAAAATATCCAGAAGCTTGTCGACTTCGCTCGCCCACGCGTCGAGACCGCTGTCGAAAATCTCAGCCAGGCATCCGCAACGGTCCGCGAGCAGGTTCAGAAGCTCGACGTCGCCGTCAACGACATTGTGGATCGCGCAAAGGTGCAGGTAGTGCGCGCCGATGAACTCGTCACGCGTACGCTCGATCGGGTGGAGACCACCACCGAAGTGGTCAACCACACTGTGATTTCGCCGGTGCGTTCGATCGCCGGCATCGTTTCCGCGGTGGGCACGGGATTGGGAGTCTTCTTCCGCCGCTCACGCGCCGCCGGAAACGGCTCTCACAGCGAAGAGATGTTCATTTAGATTTGCGTAGCAGCACGGTCGCGGTGTCCCACTGAAGGAGCAGATCTGACTTCTAGCTTCTGACTTCTGGCTTCTGACTTCTAGCTTCTGACTCATTCTGACCACTAGCCACTAGCCACTAACCACTTGCTTCTAATTCCCTGGCTGCACGATCGCAATCCGCGTCTCCGATCCGGTCGTCGCGATCGCAATCACTTTGCTCATTCCCGGTTTATCGACCGCGATGATGTTCTGTCCGCTCACTTCCATGACCTGCGCATCCGGATACAGCCTTTCATAGTAGGCCATCACCGTTGAAAGCGAGTCGGAGGTCGTATAAACCTGTGTGGCAACGGGCATACCAATGTCAGGTAAGGCCGCATCCTTCATATCCACTGGCTCCGATCCGGGATAGCGGTCTGCCACGGATGGAGCATTGGAATGTGCAGACGACTGTGATGTAGCGCCTTTTCCTCCGCCGCGTTGCGTCATGGCGTTGAGGGCGCTCTCCACCGACTGCACATCAATGTTGCCCGTCGCGGATCCACCTGCCTGGTTGGTTTCTCTGGGCGGGATGGCCGCCGAGGGCTGCTGTTTAGGCTGGGAGAGTCGGCGTCTCTGGAGCCGTGCCGACCGCTTGCGCCGTCTGACTGCCGGCACCTTGGACGGGCGAAGTTACTTGTCCCTTAGGGGCAGAATCGACTGGGTGGTCTCTTTCCTTTTGTTTTCCATGCAGCATCCATCCGGCGACTAACCCCAAAGCCAACAGCAGGACCAGGGCCATTGCGGCCACAATGTACCGCGTCTGTTTGTGCTGACGCCGTAGTTCCGCCGTCATGGCTTCCAGTGTGTCTGGCAGACTCAGCCGTCCGCACGCTGCGCATACGGCACCCGCGTCTACCGGCTTCCCACACTGAACACAAAAGGCCATCGGAGCGTAAGCATACCCCTCGCCGATAGTCGAGACACCGGTACTTTGGTGCTTGTCTGCGAACCCTACCTCTGCCCTCTTTCAAAAAAAACGCGTGCCCCCCTGTCGAAATCTGGCCCCTCCGGCGTCGTTCTCACGAAGGAGAACTACATGATCACCCTCGAAGCCACTGACCTTGAACAAGCAAATGAATACTTTGACCGAACGCGTCGCCACATCATCGACGTGACCAATGGACTCTCCGACGCTCAATGGCGATTCAAGTCGTCTCCTGATCGCTGGTCGATCGCCGAGATTCTGGAACACCTGGCGATCGTTCACGAGCGTGTGTTTGCCCGCATAAAGGAACAGCTCCCAACGGCGCCAGTGCCTCCGGCTGATTTTGATAGCCGTCTGGTAGACGCCCTGATTTTCGAAAAGATTCCCGACCGCTCGATCAAGGCGAAGGCCCCCGATTTCATCGAACCTACCGGCCTCCTCAGCCCGTCTGAATCGCTGCATCGCATCTTCCGCAGTTACGAGCGCCTTACCGAGTACCTTGCTTCAACGCCGGATCTGCGCGAGCACGTTCTGGAATCGCCGCCGCTCCGGGTGGTCACCAACGGCGCATACTCGGTTTCGGACGGATACCAGTGGGCACTTACTGCTGCAGGTCACGACGAGCGCCACGTTCGCCAGATTCTCGAAGTTAAGGCAGACCCGAACTATCCGGCGTCGTAGGATGATGGGATCAAAATTCGGCCCCACCCTTTCGCGCTCTTCTACCGAAGGGTGGGGAAACCGTTCCCGAAGCAGTTCGCCGTGCCATCATTTAGAAGGAGTCCATCGATGCGCTACATGATGCTGATCTATTCGAAAGAACAACGCGATCTGTCAGAACGTAACTACGCGCCTCACCAGGCGTTGATCGAGGAAGCGACTCGCGCGGGTGTCTTCGTGGCGGCTGAACCGCTTGCGCCGCCCTCAAGCACAACGACTCTCCAGATCGAAAACGGCAGAGCGCTGATCACGGACGGCCCCTTTGCCGAATCGAAGGAACAAGTGGGCGGATACTACATTTTCGATTGCGAGAATCTGGATCAGGCGCTCGAGTGGGCTAAGAAGATTCACACCGCGTGCACAGTCTCGGTGTCGATCGAAGTTCGCCCCATGCCCGGGATGCCGAAGGTTCCGTCGAAGTCTGCCGTCGTCGCACGCACGAATTAGGGCTGGGATCCTGCTTCAGACGGACTCCATCCCATGCCCGTCGATCCCTCTGCTAGCGGCGCCCGCGGCAGGAATCGCCCAATGCTTGCGGGGATCTTGAATGCTCAATTTCTTCACACCGTTCGGGAACTGTCCCATCAGCACGCGATACTGGCGTTCCTGATCCTCATCTCTGGGCGACGTCCACGGATGAATGTAGTAAACGCCTTTTACCCTCGCCTGAAGCATCTCCTTCAGACATCCAAAACACGGCTGCGTTGTGGTGTATAGAGTTGAGCCCTGAATGCTGATTCCAAAACGTGCCGCGGCAAGAATTGCGTTTTGCTCTGCGTGAACACAAATGCAGAGATCGTACCCGGTTCCGGAAGGATATCTTTTGTCACGATTCAGACAGCGCACACATCCGCCGTCCGAGCAGTTCACCATCTTCGTCGGGGTTCCGTTGTAGCCGGTCGACACAATGTGATCTTCGACGACGATTACTGCGCCAACCTTCTGCCCTTTGCAATCTGCTCGTTCTCTTACGGCGATCGCAATTCCCATGAAGTATTCGTCCATGCCGATTCGGCGCTCGGAGGCGCTATCAGGCGTAACATTCGGTGACGCGGGCAAAGCTCCATTCGATCCAGGAACACTCTTCGGCTTGGCCATCTGTCCTCGCACTTGTAGAAGTAACTTGAAACCTACCGAGTCTACACCCCACCTCCTTGCCCCGGCACCGAGCGCATCACATCACATCCCGGTGTGCACGAAATCACACCGCTCGCCTGCCACTCAAGTTTGTCAAGCCCTATTTCCTCGCAAGCCGATACAAACACTGGACTTCCTTGTGGCGTGTTTCCCCTCAGAATCTGCTATGCTGGATATAGAAGCTCGGAACTGATCTCAGAAAGATCTTTCCGGGCTCTTGCTATTTATCCGAGCGGTTAGCGAGGATCTGTCATACCGAGCGCAAGTGAGGTATCCCTACCTTCTCCACGAGCGCTTCGGGATCTCTATAGCTGTTACTGAAGAACTGACGTACTGAAATACCGCTAGCCGATTCGCTGACGGCCGAACGCCGACAGCCTTCGGCTTTTGCTTTTACTGACAAGCTGATCGACTGAAAGACTGATTGACTTGGTGTAACTCCTTTGTTTTATCGGATCACTCGGATTAACTCCTTTGTTTGCCGGGACAAGCCTTATCCCATGCCCGTAAGTCCTTTAGAATGCGGGACGGGGTAGAGGGAGGGGGGTCTCCGGATCTCCCAATTAGGGAAAACCGGCGCTCCGGACTGGATGTCACAGAGTTCAAGCTTTGACTCCGGCTTCTGAATTCTGACTTCTTACTTCTGACTTACGGAAGGAACTCGCTCATATCCGGCGCCGTCGCCCCGGCCCCTGGGACGGTCGTCACGCCCAGCAGTTCCATGGTGAACCGCTCCAGGCTCTGGTGTTGATAAAGGGTCGTCGACTGGTACGCCTGCTTTAACTGTGGACTTACCAGCACAGCCGGCACGTGGCCACCACCATTGGTCGTGTCCGACGTCTCGGCCTCATCGAACACGATGATCAGCAGTCCCGATTTCTGAAAACTCGCATCGACGATCAGAGGACCGATGTTTGTCTGCAACCAGGTATCGGCAGCGCTTAGTTTCTGCGCCAGCGTACAAGTGCTCATTCCAACCGGACAGTTGTGCGCGTCGTCGTAGATATTGGGCACCACGAACGAATAGTTCGGTAGATTCCCGGAGGCCAGATCCGAGGCAAACTGCGTGAACGGCACGAGATTAGCTTGCTGCGTCCCGCTGTTCTGCACGTCGCTGAAATACGTCATGGGATTGTGATGTCGCAAGTATGGCGGCTGGTCGCCGCCCAGGTACCCAACGCTCGGCAACGATTCCGCATACGATTTCCATGTCTTGCTGGCCGCCGTTAGCTCGCGTACCACATTGTCATCGCTGACCACCCCAGCAAATGCATCGTCATTCGTCAGGATCTGCCCTGTGGTCAGCATGAAATAGTTGCCGATCGACGGATGTGTATTCGCGTAGTAGTTCGTCGCCCGCGCATATTTCTGGGCCAGGCTGTTCACATACGGCATGCTGGTTGCGTCGATCACATCGCTGTAGCTGGCATTCTCCAGCATCACAACGACCACATTGCTGAACGACGGGGTCGGCGTCGGCGTAGGCGAGGGTGGCGGGGTTGGCGTGGGCGGCGGCGGAGTTGGTGTCGGCGTTGGAACGGGAGTTGTGCTCGGGTTCGTTGGCGTTCCTGAAGATGAGGTGCTTGAAGATCCTCCACAAGCGCTCAGAAGGAACAGCGCAATTAACGCGAAGCAATAAAGAGTGACTCCAACAACGCGACTGCGACGACGCGACAACGCAAACACCCCAGCAACTTGGATGCGCTCGATGCGAGACGGTTGGCAGCGATTTAACTCAGGCGATCCAGCCGCCGCCTACGACGGTATCTCCATCGTAGAAAACCGCGGCTTGCCCGGGCGTAATTGCCCGTTGAGGCTGATCGAAGGTGACGAGAACGTAATCTTCGCTATCCGGCTGGATCGTTCCGGGAGCCGCTTCGTGGCGGTGGCGAATCTTTGTCGTAATTCGCATCGGTTCGGTCAGACGCTCGACCGCAATCCAGTTCAGCTTATGGACGCGCATCGTTGTGGAATAGAGCTCTTCCCCGCTGCCAACCACTACCTGATGATGGTCGCCGCGGATTTGCAGAACGTACAAAGGTGATCCGGTCGCCACACCCAGTCCCTTGCGCTGCCCTACGGTGAAGTTGTGAATACCAGCGTGGGTTCCGATCACCTCGCCCGTGGATGTAACCAGTTCTCCGGCGGTGTCGGGCAATGCTTCGTTTTGCTCGGCAAGATAGGCGTCGATGAAATTTTTGTAATCTCCGCCGGGAACAAAGCAGATTTCCTGCGAGTCTGGCTTTGCCGCCAGCGCCAGACCATGTTGCTTCGCCAGCTCGCGAACTTCGGGCTTGCGCATTCCGCCCAGCGGAAACAATGTGCGGCTCAGTTGCTCTTGCGTAAGACCGAACAGAAAGTATGTCTGGTCCTTGGCGGTATCGACCGGTCGCTTCAGGAGCCAGCGTCCGCTGATTGGGTTATGCTCGACTCGTGCGTAGTGGCCAGTTGCCAGCATCTCGGCCCCAATCTGGCGCGCAGTGATGAGCAATTGATCGAACTTCAGATGATTGTTGCAGAGGCTGCACGGAATCGGCGTGCGTCCCGAGAGATACTCCTGCACGAACGGACGAACTACGTCGTTCTCGAAGCGCTGCTCCTGATTAACGACGTAATACGGGATCCCTAACGTCTCGGCGACTCGACGCGCGTCATAAACATCGTCGATCGAGCAGCAGCGTCCCTGAACGGACTCGGGCATTCCCTCATGACCGGCGAGCCGTCGCTGATTCCACAGCTGCATCGTGAGCCCAACGACGTTGTGGCCCTCGCCGCGCAACATAGCCGCAACGGTGGACGAATCCACACCACCCGACATGGCCACCGCAATGGTTTTTTCAGTCAAAACTACCCAATCCTCACTTCTTCGCGCTTGTATACCGGACTGATCTCACGCAACCGCGCAACTGTCGCCGGCAGCGTCCTCAAGAGCAGTTCGACGTCCTCGTCAGTGTTTTGCTTACCGAGGCTGAAACGAATACTCGCCCGCGCACGATCTCCACTTAGGCCCATCGCAACCAGCACATGCGAAGGCTCAATCGCTCCAGAAGAACACGCGGCGCCGGTCGAAACCGCGATACCTTTCAGGTCGAGAGCGATCACCAACGCTTCGCCTTCGATGCAGTCGAAGTAAATGTTGGTCGTGTTGGGCACGCGCGGCGCGGATCCGCTATTTACACCGGTCAAGTCAACCTGCTGCAGAACAGTGCTCTGAATGTGATCACGAAGCTCGCGCATACGCTCCACGCTTCCGTCCTCAAGTCCCTGTTTCGCCAGTTCTGCAGCTTTCCCCAGACCAACAATTCCCGGGAACGTTCTCCGTTCCTGCGCGACGCGAGCGTTCGTGACGTCCACCGTAAAGCATCGGCTGCAGCAGCGTTCCCTTCCGTACGTAGAGAGCGCCAATGCCTTGCGGCGCATGAATCTTGTGCCCGGAAATGCTCAGCAGATCGCATCCCACTTCCTTTACGTCGATTGGCATCTTGCCCGCTGCCTGGACCGCATCGGTATGGAAGTACACGTCTGCCTCCGCAGCGATCCTGGCGATGTCCCCGACAGGTTGAATTACGCCAGTCTCATTGTTCGCCCACATGATGCTGATCAGCTTCGTGTTCGGACGCAACGCTCGCCGCAACTCATCAGGGTCGATCAACCCTTCCCCATCGACGCGAAGATAAGTGACCTCACAACCAATCGTCTCCAGGTGTTTGCAGGCATTCAGGACTGCATGATGCTCAATTGCCGAAGTGATGAGATGATCACCCGATTTGGCGAGTCCAAAGATCGCGAGATTATCTGCCTCTGTGCCGCCGCTGGTAAAGACGACCTCTGACGTTCGCGCCCCGATCAATTCGGCGACCGACTCGCGTGCCCTTTCAACAGCGGCGCGAGTCTGCTGTCCATGATGATGGATCGACGAAGCGTTCCCGAACTGCTCCAGGAAATACGGCTTCATCGCGTCCAGAACCTCTGGAAGCAGCGGCGTGGTCGCGTTATTGTCGAGGTAAGTCCGTCGCATATGTACTCTTGGGGATTCCGGGCGTCGTAGTTCTATTGTAACTGCTGGCGAATACCTTCCAGCCTTGCCGGTCCCCCGATTGGCCCTGTAGATTGGATTCACTCAGGGTTAAGGGAGACGTTTTGTTACGCCTATTTGCCGTGCTTTTCGCCTGTACCTTACTAGTTTCCCCGGCTTTCGCCCAGGCCACATCTTCCAGTACGCCAACCGTCTCAGCGTCGGCTGCCGATCTGGCGACCGGAACCAACGAATTCGGCGTTTGGGCTGGCTACTCGCCCACCTCTCCGCACGGCATTGGCATCAGTTCGGACCGTAAGCTCTTTCTTCTGAATGGCTCCTACGCACGAGTGATCGGCAACACAAAGACTGTCGCCATCAAATACACGTTCGATGTAGTGCCCGTTGCGTTGATAACACAGCCAGCTGAGACATTCGTCACCAGCTCTGGTGCGGTGATCTCGCATAACGCTCAAACCGTCTACGGCGGTGGACTGAACCCCATCGGATTCCAGTTCAATTTCCGCAGGGGGCACAAGTGGCAGCCCTTCGCGAACACCCATGGCGGCTTTCTTTACTTCTCCCAGCAGGTTCCGGTGATCGATTCATCGCAATACAACTTCACCTTCAGCTTCGGCGGCGGAGTCCAGGTCTTCTCAGGAGAACGCAGCTCTTTCTCGCTGGGATATCGGTACTATCACCTGTCGAATGCCAACACCGGTGATCGCAACCCGGGAGTCGACGCCAACCTCTTCTACGCAGCCTTCACGCGCTTCAAAAACCATTAAAGCAAAAGAAAAAGCCCGGATTGCTCCGGGCTTTCGGAATAGGCTATCTGCCTAGCCGGAATGGCGCTCGCCAATCCCAATGTATTTCTGCGGGTAGAGCAGGCCAATATATTCTGCGCGGGGACGAATCAGGCGGTTGTCGTCGAGCTGCTCGATAACATGTGCCGTCCAGCCGGAGATGCGCGATACCGCAAAAATTGGCGTAAACAGATCGAGATCGATGCCCAGCGTGTGGTAGGTGGACGCCGAATAGAAATCAACATTAGCGTTGAGCTTTTTGTCCTCGTTGATGAACTGCTCGATCTTGCGTGAAATCTGGAACCACTTCGGCTCGCCGCTGGACTCTCCGAGTTCCTTCGACATCTTGCGCAGATGCGTCGCGCGCGGGTCTTCCGTATGGTAAACACGGTGTCCGAAGCCTGGAACCTTCTTCTTCTGTGCCAGCATTCCACGCACGTATTCGACCGGATCCGCACCGGATCGATCGATTGCTTCGAGGATGCGGAACACGGCTTCATTGGCGCCGCCATGCAACGGGCCTTTCAGGGCGCCGATGGCCGATGTCACAGCCGAGTGCATATCAGACAAAGTTGCCGCGGTAACGCGGGCAGCGAATGTGGAGGCATTCAACTCATGATCGGCGTGGAGGATCAGCGCAACATCGAATGCGCGGGAGGCTGTGCTCGACGGGCGCTCACCAGTCAGCATGTAAAGGAAGTTGGCGGCGTGGTTGAGGAAGCGGTCGGGTTCGACCAGAGGCAATCCCTTGCGGATGCGATCGTAATAGGCCACGATCATCGAGATTTGCGCAGTGAGTCGGATCGCCTTACGCACATTCGCATCATGATCGTTGTTCTTCTCTTCTGGATCGAAGAACGCCAGTGCCGAAACAACCGTCCTCAGCACATCCATGGGAAGCGCGTGACCTGGCGCCTGCCGAAGCAAACTGATGATTCCCGCATCGAGCTTGCTCTCCCGCCATAGGGAGATCGAAAGTTCCTGCAGCTCCTTCTGGGAAGGTAACCGGCCGAACCACAACAAGTAGCAGACCTCTTCAAACGTGGAATGATCCGCCAGATCATGAATGTCGTAACCGCGATAGGAAAGGACGCCGCGTTCACCGTCAATGAAGCAGATTCCCGAATTCGCGGCGACAATTCCTTCCAGCCCTTTCGGCGCCGAGACAATCGTCGACATATTTCCTCTCAAGAACGGAATTATCACCTACCAGAACAGATGCTTTGGACCCGGTGTGAGTATCCTGGTTGTCCGTCCCCACCCGGCGCGGGCTGCTCCCAGCCCCATTTCTCCACGAACCAACCTTTATATCGGAAAAGACACGGCTTTTCCAATCGCGTCGACAGGCCGCGACGACGACCGGGAAGGCCATCGCAGGTATCTGAAATCAGCCGACGGCCATTCAGGTGTGATTGTGATCACGACTAGTAGTGAGGTATGTACTCTCGACGCCTAACAAGTCACGCGCAGGCGAAATCGAACACCGAGGCGCCACCGATTTCGAGTCACATCACTTCTTGCGCATGTAGATTTCGGTCCCACCGTTGCGGACCTGAACTTCGTCCATCAGTTCGTTAATGAGGTAAATGCCGCGTCCATGGTTGGAATAGATGTTCTCACCCATAGTGGGATTTGGAATGCTGGTGGGATCGTATCCCTGGCCGGGATCGCGAACCACGATCAGCATGCCATGATGCTCGTCGCATCCGACGCAGCATTCGATGTTCTTGCAGGGGTCGTTGTGACAACCATGCTTGATGGCGTTGGCGAGGGCCTCGCGGAGCGCGGTTTCGATCTCCAGTTCCTTGCCTTCGGCGCACTTCATCTCCGTCGCCAGAGCGAGGATGCTCTGCACAACCGCACTGATCTTGTTTACATCCGCTTTCAGGCTTATATCGATTCGAACTGACAACGCGTCTTTATCGAACTCGACCCTATCCATTGGCATCCGTACGGCCGCCTCTCAGCCCCATTTGATCGATTGATTCGATTGTAGCTGGGTTTTGTGCCCTAGAACAGAGGCATGGTAAAACCAAAGTTTCTGGGTGCCCTTTGGCAAACCTGCCGTTTATGCGGTCCAATTCGCGGAGGTAATTTCGGACTCGGCCCGAGCCACTAATTCCGTATTCATGTGCTGGTCCACTTGTCGCCAAGCGTCGCAAATCTGCGTCATATGCCCAATGACAGAGTCCAGAATAGGGACTGACGCTTTCAGGTGGCCCTCCATGATGTTGGCTCGCATCAGGCAGTAGAAGTTGTCCAAGGCCTGTGCTGGACCTCCACCCTGTTCGTGGTTCAGTTTTCCCTGGAGATAGCCCAGCGCTGTAAGCGCATGCTGTAATTCGGCCGACCGCTTCTCAATGTCTCCCTTGCGAAGGGCGGCTACCGCCGCAGCTAGATCGGCGATGATCGTCTCATAGAGCGCGATCACCAGCCCGACCTTCGAGGCTCCGTTTGCTTGCGCCTTACGATAGCTTTGCGTGAAGTCGATCATTTCGAACCCGAGGAGCTCGTTGAGGGCAGCGCGGCAAGCACCGCCGTGATCTGGTCCATAGTCGTGGGATATGAGCGCAGCAGAGCGTCCACCTGCTCGAACTGCGTCATCAGCGACTGCTCTTCCGTATCCAGCCGGGTGCTCAGATCATCCATTTGATTCTGAAGAGTTGTATTGGTGTCGCTGATCCCCTTCAAGTCCACGAGCACCGCGCCATTGGTGGAATCGAGCATCGCGCTGAGCGAGGAGTTCAAGGTTGCCGAGAATCCTTGCGGACTTGTCGACTGGAAGAAATTCTGCACAGCGCCATAGTTGCCTGCCAGCGCAGATTCCAAAGTTCCGCTGTCCACGCTCAACGTACCGTCGTCTTGCATGTTGATGCCCAGCGACACTAACGTGGATATTCCATTGTTATTACTCATCGAGTAGCTGAGGTTTCCCAGAAGCGTCTCTTGAATCGTGCGCAGAGAACTGTCTCCGGAAAGAGGGCCCGAAGTTTTGCTGGTCGGATCGTACGTAAACTGGGCGCTGATCGCTTGAATCGCAGAGTTATAGGCATTGACGAAGGTGTTTAGAGCTTGCTCGGACTGCGATGTATCCGGCTGAACGTTCAATGTCGCGGCGCCATTCGTCGAACTCGTCAGGCTCAAAGTCACGCCCGGAATGACGGTGGTCAGGGTGTTGCTGGCGCTGTCGATCTGTACTCCATCAACCGTCAACGACGCGTCTTTGGCACTCGCAGATTCCTGAAAGCCCAGCCCTGCCGTATCCCCGGAGACCGAGATCTCGTTCGCCGTTCCCATGGAATTGCCGATTAGAGTGAGCCGGGAGCCTTTGGCATCTGTGATCACATTTGCCGTAACCCCGGCGTTCTTGTTATTCACCGTATTAGCGATCTTTTGTAGCGTATCGCCTTGATTCACATTGATCGTGACCGGCTGATTGGATCCCACTTGCAGCACGAAGGAACCGGCGGAAAAGGTCGCACTGGAACCCGACGGGTTGGAATACCAGGATGAAGCATTGGCCAGATGATCGACCGAGATTTGATGTTGCGAGATGGCGGCAGAAGAAGTAGCGGTCGCACTGATTGCACTAGATTGAGAGGAAGTGACATTGCGCGACGCCAGGCTGCCAGTGTAGTTCCCGAGTTCCTGAACGGCAGTCTCAAGGCTCTGCAGTTTCGTCTGGATATCGGTCAGTGCCGTAGTTTCCGACTGGAGGTCCGTTTGTTGCTGCTGCATCTGCGTGAGTGGCGCCTTTTGCAGCGACATCAGTTGGTCCACTGTGCTCTGCACGTCGATGCCGGTACCCGAGGTTAGACTTCCTACATTGAGTTGAAGCGCCATAGCAGCCTTTAGGACTTCACGTCGAGTTTCGGTTTTTGCATCTCCTGCTGAAGTAACTGCTGGATGCTGTCTTCCACGTTCAGCACCTGCTGCGACGGTACCTGGCTAAGAACCTGGCCCGTCGAGTTATCCACCAGGCGATACACCGTATTCTTATCATCGTCAGTTTCCCGCTTCATCTTGAGCGAACTTTCTTCGTCGACGACTTCCGGCCCGTGCCGGAATGAGGTGCTGTCTGCGGCAATCTGAACAGGCGGAACCTTATTACTGAAAACTCGATTCTTTTCCTCAACGAGCGGAGTGACGGTACTTGATTCGATCCGCATACGTGCCTCCTAACCACCTGCACCGAACCCAGGAGGAGCATGCTTGCGGAAAATCCGGGCCCTTTCGGACCCGGGCTGTTAACTGCAGGTAACTACTACTTCAAAAGAGACAGCACCGATTGCTGCATCTGGTTAGCCTGGGCCAGGGCAGAAATGCCGGTCTGGCTCAGGATGTTGAATTTGGTCAAGTTTGCAACTTCCGACGGGATATCGGCTGCCGTAATGCCGTCTTCGGCCGAAGTCAGGTTCTGCACCTGGTTGTTGATGACCGTTGACGCGCTCGTCAGCCGGTTCATCACAGCACCCAGATTGCCACGATCTGCGGCAATATTCGATATGGCGGTGGTGATCTTCGTCAGGGTCGCTTGCGCATCGGAGGCTGAAGTCAGGTCGACGTTTGCGGCCGTGAGATCGACCGCCGTGAGACCGGTGCTGAATCCGATGTGCGATGCAGACAGATTTCCGACCACCACATTGATCGGGCTGCTGCCGGCCGTGGTTCCGTCACTCAGATATACCGCGCTGCCGCCGCTGAGGCTCGCTTTCGCAACAGCTCCTGCTTCCGTGATTCCGCTCGTTATCACGATGCTGCCGTTGCCGGTCTTGTCGTTAACCTTCAGGTGGCCGGTTGTATCCAGGCTCACATTCACGTTCACATTGCTCGAACCGGCGCCGGTGTTGAAATAGTCCATCAGCGTCTGCATGGTATTGC
Source organism: Terriglobia bacterium (assembly GCA_963826275.1). GTDB lineage: Bacteria > Acidobacteriota > Terriglobia > Terriglobales > Acidobacteriaceae > JAJPJE01. Next base: position 606,740 of record CAWGWI010000023.1, read on the forward strand.
CATTTGCCGCAGTAAAGGTGGAACTCTTGCCAGTGTCGGTATCGGTGATGGTCAGGGTTTCGGCCGCAGCAACGGTACTGGCAGAGGTCAAGCCACCGGTCGCACCTACCCAGTTGTTGGGATCGGTCGTGCCTGCGCCGCCACCGAAAACCTGTGTTCCGTTGTAGGTCGTATTCGAACCGATGCGTGTGATTTCCGACTTGATGGACTGGAATTCAGCATCCAGCGCCTGTCTTTGCGTGTCGCTGACTGTGCCGGTAGCGGACTCAGTGGCCAGGGTTACGGCGCGATTGAGCAGCGTTGTAACCTGCGCCATGGCTCCATCGGCCACCTGCAACATTCCAACTCCGTCGGTTGCGTTGCGGGCTGACTGTGTGAGTGCCGTGATGTTTGCCTGCAATCCATTGGCGATTGCCAGGCCAGCAGCATCATCGGCGCCGGTGTTGATGCGAGATCCGGATGACAACCGGAACAGTGTCTTTTGTAAGTTGGAATTGGTCACCGTGAGTTGATTCTCGGCGGCTAAGGACGGGATATTGTTCAGAATACCGAGTGACATTTGCTGACTCCTCTCAAGTCCCGCTGTCGAGCGGGTGATGTCGCATTCGGTCCCGTCCTGCTCACACGCCAATCGAATCCCAGTACGTGCGGGCGAGCGGTTCGTCTGCCGCCCGTTGCCGGCTGACGGAACCTGAACTTGCGTTCGCAGAACTCATCGGCACTCCTGAGAATTGCTTTAAGATTGCAATCGATTTTCGGCAGCAGAATTGCCTTCACTAAAGCTGTCCACCCTCTCCCGCGAGTCGTATTACCTTCGATACCCCGCAGCCGCTCTTCCTTGTTTAGTTCGTCCCGCTATAGCCGATAGCAATTAGGAATAGGCGGACGACCATGATTCAACTAACTCGACTGAATGGCCACTCCATGGCAGTGAATTCGGATCTCATCAAGTTTGTCGAACAGTCGCCCGACACGGTGATCACCCTCATTACTGGCGAAAAGGTGGTTGTGAAAGAAAGCACTGCGGAGGTATTAGGCCGCATCCTGGATTTTCGCCGCGCAGTGCTGGCTGCTGCGGCAGCAAACAGTGCGTTCCCCTCCAACAACAATTGTTACCAGGATGTATCCAAGTAGCAGGCCCCGGGAGAGTAAGTGGATAAAGCTACGATTGGCGGAATTCTGGTTGCAGTCGGCGGGATCACAGCGGGCTTACTGATCGAGGGTGGCAATCTCGGACAAATCCTTCAGCCCACCGCCGCGATGATCGTTTTTGGCGGCACCCTCGGCGCTGTGCTGATTCAATTTCCTCTTCCAGTGGTCGTCTGTGCGGCCAAACACCTTGGACAAATCGTTATGGATGGCGAGCAGAGTCCTGAGGCATTGATCGCGGAGCTGGTCGGATATGCCAACAAAGCTCGTCGCGAAGGCATAGTCTCGTTGGACTCCGAACTGCCAAAGATTCAAGAGCCCTTCCTGAAGAAGTCACTGATGCTGGCCGTAGACGGTACGGAACCCCAGGAACTCCGCAAGATGATGGACCTGGAAACGGAGAACCAGGCCGAGCGTGAGGAGAATATTCCGAAGGTCTTCGAGTCGGCCGGTGGCTTCTCCCCAACGATCGGAATCATTGGCGCGGTACTCGGGTTGATCCAGGTGATGCAACATCTCGACAAAATCGACGAAGTGGGGCGCGGCATTGCGGTTGCATTTGTTGCCACGATTTACGGTGTCGGCGCGGCGAATATCTTCTTCCTGCCTTCAGCTGGAAAGCTCAAACAGCGCATCCGGCAACAGCAGATCGTGCGCGAGATGACGCTGGAAGGCGTTGTGTCCATCCTCGAGGGCATGAATCCGCGAATGCTGGAGACGAAGCTGCGCGGCTACTTCGACAATGCTCAGCCTGAAGCTGCCGGAAAGGCGAAGAGCATGTTGGAATCCGACTAGATGGCGCGCAAGAGACATGGCGAGCACGCCAACCATGAACGATGGCTGGTTTCCTATGCGGACTTCATCACCTTGTTGTTTGCATTCTTCGTAGTGCTGTATTCGACCGCGCAGGGTGATCAGAAAAAAGCCGCACAATTAGCCAGTGCAATTCAAGCTGCTTTCCAGCAACTTGGAGTTTTCCCGACAGCGGCAACCAGCCCACCGTTGACGAGTGGCGAGTCACTCTCGCCGGACCCAGCCCAATTACTACAGCGAACCCAGTCCAACCAGGTGCTGGAGACTGCCCCGCAGAACCACGGTGAAGACGACCCCATCGTTGACATTGAGAAACTGCGCCGGGAACTCGAACGGCAGTTAGCCAAGGAAATTGACCAGAACGAGATCTCATTGCGTATGGAGCCCGACGGACTCGTCATCAGTCTGCGCGAAGTCGGTTTTTTTGACAGCGGATCTCCAAAGCTGAAACAAAAGTCGCTCGGGGCATTCGCAAAAGTAGCTCGCGTTCTGGCGGATCGTAGCAACCTGATTCGCATCGAAGGACACACCGACAATGTGCCGATCCACACCGAACAGTTTGCCTCGAACTGGGAGCTGTCAACTGCTCGTGCGACGGAGGTGATTCGCACGCTGCTGGTCGAGTACAGGTTTCCCGCCGCACGCCTTTCTGCTGCCGGGTACGCCGAGTTCCATCCCATCGCAAGTAACTCCAGCGAAGCGGGCAGGCAGGTGAATCGTCGCGTAGACATCGTAGTTCTTTATCTTCGTCCGCGGGTAAGTGCATCGGCGCCAGTTGTGAAGCCTCAGTTAAAGGCATCTGCTTATGTGGATCTCCCCAAAGGACAAGGCCGAGATAAGCAACGGACTCCCCAAGTTGATGAGCATGACTAAGAGAAGGCAATTGCAGCGTGCAATAGAAGGTTGACCATCGATTTCATTCAAGGGGGCGCACGTCCTGCCGATTAGATAATTGCGGCGTGCAAAACCATGGCCATTGCTGCGCAGGAACTCGCCAAGCATATTCAGCAAGTCGAATCAATGCCGAGTGTAGCGGCGATTCTTCAGCCGTTGATCGGGCATCTACAACAACCCCTGGACAATGTCGATACGCAAAGGGTGGTCGATCTGATCTCCAGTGACAACTCACTGGCGGCACAATGCTTGCACATGGCCAACTCTCCGCTGTTCGGAAGATGGCAAGCGATTACGTCCGTACGAGGAGCCGTGATCGCTTTAGGCATGCAGAAGATGCGCGATATTGCTCTCTCCTGCTCCATGATGCGCATTTTCCCGATGAATAATGGATCGAAGGGGCCGGTCGTTTGCTGGGAACACTCTCTGGCCTGTGCGTTGCTTAGCCGGCGAGTAGCACGACGCGTAGGATACGATCTCGAGAACGCCTACATCGCGGGACTTCTCCATGATCTCGGCATGGTGTTTCAGGCATGTACGTTTCCTCACGAGTTTGAAGCTGTCCTGCAACTCTGCAGGGATTCGCAGATCTCGATTTCCCAGGCAGAGATGAAAGTTTTCGGATTCACTCACACCGACACCGGAAGAATGCTTGCAGAGAGCTGGAATCTCGCACCGGCGATTGTTGACACAATTCGCGCTCATCATTCTCTGAGCAGCATGGTTCTGGTGCCGGAGTTAGTCGCAATTGTCCATCTGAGCGATCGATTCTGCCGGGCGCGCGGCATTGGATACGGAGCGAAAGACGACGCCTGGTTTGATTCGCCGAACGAACCTTCACTCGACGACGTGAAACAGTACTGTCCACTGCTCGCGTCACTCAATCCCGATCGATTGTGGGCTGAGATGGAGACCTATATCAAAGATGTGCGAAACCTGGTGACGACGATTTATCACCTGAACTAGGCGATCGAAGCGTCCTCCGATCAGAGCTTGACGAGATGAGCCTTAGGAATCCTGCAACCTGAAAATGCACTCCATCTGCTTCCACTTATCGCCGTTCCCAGCTTCCGGAGATACGTCCTGATACTTCTCCATGAGTTGTTCCCACTCACGCAGCCGCGGGTTCGAGCGATCCAGCTTGGCTTTCTTCTCAAATGAAAAGCTCTCGTTCACTTCCATGATCATGAACATGCGCGTGCCCGTCAGGTAGATTTCCATGCTGTCTATACCATGTTCACGGTAAGTTTGGGCCACGTCGGGCCAGACCCTTTCGTGATACTTCTTATACTCTGCAATGAGAGCCGGGTCGTTTTTCAGATCGAGCGTAAAGCAGAATCTGCGGTTCATCGTGCCACTCCCACGGTCGCGGTCTCACGCAAGTGCGACCCAAAGAATCCGTAGTAACAGATAAAAAGATACGCAGCGAGGGGAATAAGATATGCCAGTGCAATGCTCTGCGTCCTCTGCGAAATCAGGCCCATGAGCGGTGTAAGCACTGCTCCTCCGACGATGGCCATTACGAGTAGTGATCCCCCAATTTTCGTATTTTCGCCAAGACCTTTCAGGCCTAACGCAAAAATCGTCGGAAACATCAGCGACATGAAGAAGCTGGTGAGAAAGATGGCCCAAAGCCCAACTACCCCCGGAAAGAACACTCCGATGAAAACAAGACAAACGTTCATCATGCTGTAGATACCCATGAGTTTGTTAGGCGCAAAGAACTTCATCAGGTAAGCAGAAACGAACCTTCCCACGGCAAATGCCACGAGCGTACCCGTCAAGAAGTATCCCGCGATCTTCTCCGGACGGTGCGTGTACTCCTGAACGTACTGAATGAAATAGCTCCAGGTACCGACTTGCGCACCGACATAAAAAAACTGGGCGATTACCGCGAGAATAAAGTGCGGGTATCGGAGCAGGTCCGAGCTACGCCCATGCGTCTTGCTCGAGGAGGGCGTTTCACCACGGACGCTGGGAAACTTCGTAAGCGCGATCAAGATCGCCCACGTGAATGCAATCAGCCCAAGCACGAAATAAGGCCGAATCACTCTAAGCGTCTCGTGCTGCAAATAGACTTGGTAAGTACCGGCTGCCCGCATGCTCTGGATCTGCCCAGGAGAGAGCTCAATTCCGGAGAAAATGAAGACCGTACCCACCAGTACACCCGTTATCGCGCCGATAGGATTGAACGCCTGCGAAAAATTCAAGCGGCGCTCGGATGTGCTCAGGTCACCGCACTGTGCGATGAATGGATTCGATGCCGTCTCCAGAAATGACAGGCCACTGGCGATCACGAACAGAGCAAACAAGAAAAACCCGTAACGTCCAATCAAGGCTGCTGGCCAAAACAGAAATGCACCTGTTCCGAAAAGCACGAGTCCGATCACGAATCCGACTTTGTATCCGAGCCTCCGCATCAGCAGTCCGGCCGGAATGGCCAGCACGAAATATCCCGCGTAGAAAGCGGACTGAATCAGCCCGGCCTGGAATCGGTTGATCTCGAACGACTTCATGAACTGCCGTATGAGTATGTCATTGAGATTATTGGGAACTCCCCAGAGGAAGAACAGGGCCGTAACCAGGAAGAATGGCAGGAAATTGCCCTTCGGAAAGAGGGACGGTTCCTGCGATTTCACGATGACTGTTGAAGTGTCCGAAATATTCATCCTCTTCCTTTAGGTCAGAACGCGATCGAGATGCACATATCCGCCGTCCACAAATAAATGTTGGGCTGTGATGTGTCCGGCTCGAGCAGAGAGCAGAAAAACCACCATCGCAGCAATCTCATCAGGAGTCGTCATTCGTCTCTCAAGAGGAATCCTTGCCAGAATCGATTGCAACTTTTTCTCGGGATCAGGGAAGGTATCCAGCCACTGGCGATACAGCGGTGTCATGACTTCCGCAGGAACAACTGCATTCACGCGTATCCCGTACGGCAGCAGCTCGGCCGCCCATTCGCGAGTTAGCGCCAGGATCGCGCCTTTCGACGATGCGTATCCCGACGTGCCGCCCTGTCCTGTAATCGCGGTCTTCGAGGCTACGTTCACGATCGGGCCCTTGGACTTTTTGAGCGCCGGAAGACAATAGTGCGCGAGGTTGTAATAGTGCAACAGGTTTCGTTCCAGGGAAGCGACATAATCTCGGGGGCTCCCATGCTCGAGGCCAACTTTATCGTTCACCCCGGCATTGTTCACCAGCGCGTCAATCTGTCCGAATCTAGCGAGGACTTTCTGCACTACCAACTCGCACTCTTCCGGCTTGGAGAGCTCCGCGACAATCAACTCGCTCTTCGCGATTTCTGCCTTTAGTTGCTGACCCGCTTTTTCGTCGCGATCGACGACTACAGGCACGGCGCCTTCAGCGGCGGCGGCGCGCACGATGGCAGCGCCAATTCCCTTCGCGCCCCCGGTGACGATCACGACTTTGTCCTTCAGTTGCAGATCCATTGGCTCGCCTTATCCGTGTAAATTCATGAAACCGCCATCCAGCAGGTAGTCCGCTCCCGTGATGAACGACGCTGCCTCCGAACACAGAAAAAGCGCGAGAGACGCAACCTCGTCCGGCTTCCCCATCCGCCCGATGGGCTGTGTCTTCGCTAGCTTGTCGAACATTTCCTGTTCACGGCCCGGGTAATTCCTTTTCAAATATCCATCCACAAATGGAGTGTGCACCCGTGCCGGTGAAATACAGTTGCAGCGAATGTTGTGAGACAAGTAGTCTCGCGCCACCGAATACGTCATCGCGACGACCGCGCCTTTGCTGGTTGCATAGGCGAAGCGATCCGCCACACCCGCCGACGCCGCTATCGACGCCATATTGAGGATCACTCCACCGCCGTTCGCTTTCATCTGCCCAATGCAGGCACGAATGCAGTTGTAGTAGCCCTTCACGTTCACCCGAATGACCCGGTCAAAGTCTTCTTCCGTGGTGTGTTCGACATTGCCGACATGAGAAACACCGGCATTGTTTACCAGGATGTCGATCCGTTGTGCTCGCGAGATATCGTCGAAGATTCCTGTCACATCCACGACGCTTGTCACATCGCAGGTGCGAGCAGTGGCAGTGCCAGCCGCGCTTTGAATTTCCCGGCAAACTGCCTCGGCGTCCTGATGGTTTACATCGAGAGCGATGACGACTGCTCCGCTTGCCGCGAACCTGAGTGCGATTGCGCGCCCAATCCCACTTCCTGCACCAGTGATTACGGCGCATTTTCCGTCGAGACGAAATTCGTTGTTGGCCTTGTTTTTGTTGGTCAGAGGGACACTCCTCGTTTCCAAGGAATGAAGTCTTCCTGATTCTTCTGCTCGGCTTTGGTCCGAACCTCTCCACTCGCCACCGCGATTGCAAAATCCAGGATCTTCTCTCCCATCTTTTCTATATCGCAGTCTCCAGAAATAACTGCCCCGGTATCGATATCGATGATGTCGGGCATCCGCTCGGCCAGCGGAGTGTTAGTCGAGAGCTTCAGTACGGGAGCGATAGGGTTACCAGTTGGTGTGCCGAGTCCAGTGGTAAAGAGCACGAGATTCGCGCCTGCGCCGACTTGTGCGGTGACGCATTCCACATCGTTGCCAGGCGTGCATTGAAGATTCAATCCTGGCACACTCGAGTATTCAGGATAGTCCAGCGTCGCCGTGACGGGAGAGGTGCCGCCCTTCTTTGCTGCACCCGCCGACTTCATTGCATCCGTCAGCAAGCCATCGCGCATGTTGCCGGGGGAGGGGTTCATATCGAAGCTTGCCCTGACGGCGCGCGCTCGGCTGGCATAGTCTTGCATCAGTTGAGTGAAGCGTTCTGCGACCTCTTTGGTCGTTGCGCGATCGATCAGGTCTTGCTCGACTCCGCAAAGCTCCGGAAATTCCGACAGGATCGTACGCGCACCCAGAGTCACCAGCAAATCAGAGGTATGTCCGATCGCTGGGTTGGCGGACAAACCAGAAAACCCGTCCGATCCCCCACACTTCAACCCTACGCACAGTTTGGAAAGTTGCGTGGGGACTCGCGTCGCTTTGTTGGCCTCGATCAGTCCCTCAAACGTGCCTCGAATTGCGTCGGAGAGCATCGCGAATTCTGATCCGCTTTTTTGCTGTTCGAGAATCACCAGAGGCTTATCGAACTTCGGATTGCGAACTCGAATCTGCTCCTTGAGAACCTCAACCTGCGCATGCTGGCATCCGAGACTGAGCACCGTGGCTCCCGCGACATTGGGATGATTGATGTATCCGGCGATCAATCCACAGAGGTTTTTGGAATCCTCTAGAGTGCCTCCACAGCCTCCCTCATGCAGCAGAAACCTGATCCCGTCCACGTTTTCAAACAGCCTCGCCGACCGCTCGACTGCCGCGCCGCTCTGCAAATTGTGAACCTCCACAGGTGGCTTGCCCTCTCGATAACCTGCGGCTAATTTCGCGACCTGCTGGCGATATGGCGATGGCTGGGCAAATCCTAGTTCTTCCTCGAGAGCTTGTTTCAAATTGAGGATGTTTCGGTTTTCGCAGAACACTAGCGGCACGATCAGCCAGTAATTCCGCGTTCCGACCTGACCGTCCGACCGGTGATATCCAAGAAAATGACGCTGCTTCCATTGAGATACATCGGGCGCGCTCCAGCGAAATTCTGTCGTCTTGTCGCGATAGGCGGCTGCCTCATGACGAATGTTGCGGAGGGTCAGGACCTCTCCATGACGAATCGGATGAAGTGCCTTGCCGACGAGAACTCCGTACATCACCACGTCGGCTTCAGCGACCAGATCGCAGGTAGCAAACTTATGCTTGGCAGGAACGTCAGAAACGAGTTCATGGACTTTGCCGCCGAACTCGATACATTCTCCGGAGTGCAGGTCACTCAAAGCGATCAGGACGTTATCCCTGGGATCGAGTTGTAGGACCTTCTGCATCTCCTGATTTCTCTGGGGCAGCAATTCTAGCAGCTAGTCGCGCATTGCTAAATTCCAGAACTTTACGGCATTTCCACCGAGAACAGCGTTGCGAACATCTTGCGGGTATCCGCTCAAGTAGTCGCTGACAACGTTCATGACGTCGGTATAAGACGCGGCAAGCGTGCAGACGGGCCAATCTGACCCGATCATCAGTCTCTCGGGTCCGAAGCATTCCATCGCGACGTCGAGATACGGCGTTATGTCCTGCGGCTTCCAGTTGCGCCAGTCCGCTTCTGTGACCATCCCGGAGAGCTTGCAGTAAACATTTGGATAGTGAGCCAGCTTGCGTAGATCGGAACCCCATGGCTGCAGGCTTCCGCTCTTGATAAGCGGCTTGGCCAGATGATCCAGCACAAAACGCAGCCGAGGAAATCGCTGGACGAATTCTGACGCGACTGGTAGATGTTGGGGATAAATCAGTATGTCGTACGCGAGACCGAACTCTTCCAAAGCGGCCACTCCGCGCAGAAATGCTGGTTGAAGAAGGAAGCGGTCATCGGGTTCGCTCTGGACGACGTGACGAATTCCCACCAGTTTAGGATTTGCAGCCAACTGCTCTAACTGTGTACGAACATCCGGCGATTGCAGATCAACCCATCCCACGACTCCAAG